>NZ_CAJZAR010000039.1 GCF_914484835.1 Paraburkholderia tropica | reverse complement strand
TTTCTACTGCAAATCAACATGCCGATCTCTACGCGAGCGTCGTGCGAACCATGCAGGGCACGCTCGCAGCACAGTGGGAACCAGAACTTTTGGGTCACCTGGCAAAGCAGTTACCGCCAGCGGTGGCCGTTGAACAGGGAAGAAAGGGGCAGGAAGCATCATGATGACGAAGTTAAAATCGCTCTTTACGCGGTATAGCGGCGCACTGCAGAAGCAATTTCGAGGTGCCACGCCCGTGCTCCTGCTGCTCGGGCTGGTGTTCGTCCTCGTGGCGATCTGGTGGCTCGGGCCGAAGTGGGTCTGGCGTGCCGATCATCCGCTGGCCAGTCTGACGGCTCGGGTATTGCTGACGCTCATTGTCCTGCTCGTACCGCTCGTCGTCTGGTCGCTGATATTGCGCAACCGTAACCGGAAGCTGGAGGCGGAGCGCACGCGCGAGAGCGAACTGAAACAAGACGAAAGCTTGCGTCATGTGCAGGCACAGGAGCGCTCGCTGGACCGCAGTCTCGCCATGCTGCAGGCCAATTTGCCAGGTCGCAATGCGCTCTACCAGCTTCCCTGGTATCTCGTGCTCGGACAGGAGAACGCTGGCAAGACGAGTTTCATCAATCGTTCCGGCCAGCAGTTTTTGGTGACAGGCGTCGCGAAGGCAGCCGGTCAGCAGGGCTCCCGTGATCCCGATCTGATCTGGACCATTGACTGGTGGATCGGGGATCAGGCCGTCCTGATCGATCCGCCCGGCGAAATTATCAGCCAGGCCGACGAGGTGGACCGCAGTGCCGCGCCGTCGCAGGACGTTGGGGAACGCAAGGAGGAAGGCGGGGCGTCCGGCAGCGCTTCGCCCACGGTCGTCGATGCGCCGCATGTGCCATCGGGCACAAAGGCGCGCCTGTGGGAGAACATGATCGACTGGCTCAATCGCAACCGCAGCCGCAGGCCGTTGAATGGTGTGGTGCTGGTTGTCGATCTGGTTACGTTGATCAACCAGAAGCCGAGCGACCGCAAGGCGTTCGCTATCCTGTTGCGCACGCGTCTGACTGAACTCAGCCGCCGCCTCGGGACACGGCCCCCGGTCTATGTTGTGCTGAGCAAAATCGATCGGCTCGAGGGATTCGATGTGTTCTTCTCGCGGCTGCCGCGCGCCGTGCGGGAGGATGTCCTTGGATTTACCTTCACGCTCGACTCTGTGCAGCATTTCAACGCCTGGCAGAAGGAGCTGAGCGATCACTACGACGCGTTTATTTCGCGGCTCAACGAGCAGGTCTTCGACGCACTGGGTGAAATGGCAACGCTGGAGCAACGGGAAGGCCTATTCTCGCTCGTGCGCGAACTCGATGGCGTGCGACCGGTTCTGTTTGGGTTTCTTGCGGAGGTGCTCGGAAGCGATCGGTACGCCACTTCCGCTCTGCCGCGCGGCGTCTATTTCTCGTCGGTCTACCAGCAGGGGCTGCTCGACAATGCGTTCGTCTCCGCTGCGGCGCAGTCCTATGGTCTCGAAGCGCCGCTCTCGCGAGCCCAGCCCGCAGGGCGCGGATCGGTCTATTTTGCCCAGCAACTGTTCCAGAGGGTGATCTACCCAGAAGCCGGGCTTGCTGGCGATAACCTCAGGGTGCTCGCCGACAAGCGACGCATCATGCTGGTGGGCTGTGGCGTCGCCGCGCTCGGCAGCCTCGTGATCATCGGTGGCTGGCAGCACTATTACACGGTCAATCGTGACATGGCGCTGAACGTGCTGGCGAAAAGCCGTGAATTCAGTGCGCGCGATATCGACGGCAACATCGACCCGACCGGCCGCAATCTGCTGCAGCCGCTGGACCAGATTCGCAAGGCGGTTGCGGTGTACGGCGATTATCGTGCGGCATGGCCTGGGCTGGCCGACATGGGCTTGTACCAGGGACGCCGGATTGGTCCGAAGGTGGACGAAGCTTATCTGCAACTCCTGTCACGGCGCTTCCTGCCGGAACTGGCCAGCGGGGTCATGGATACGCTCAACGGCACAGACGTCAACAGTAGTACGCAACTGGACGCGTTACGCGTCTATCGCATGATCGAGGACCGCGCCAACCGGCGCGCACCGATCGTCGAGGACTGGATGTCCCGCTA
The DNA here is from genome assembly GCF_914484835.1 of Paraburkholderia tropica. Lineage (GTDB taxonomy): Bacteria > Pseudomonadota > Gammaproteobacteria > Burkholderiales > Burkholderiaceae > Paraburkholderia > Paraburkholderia tropica_A. Next base: position 192,668 of record NZ_CAJZAR010000039.1, on the reverse strand, counting down.
TTGGCAGACCGCCATGCCCGACGATGGTGCGACCCAGAAGGCGCTGATGCGCCATCTCGAATACGCGATGAAATACGCGGATACGAGTTTGCCGCAGTACAAGGCACGCGTCGTCGAAATACAGCAACAGTTGCGGCAGCTTCCGATGCCACAGCGCGTCTACCTGACGATGCAGCAGCAAGCGCAGGAGATGCTGCATACGCCGCTAGATCTGCGGCAGGAGGTCGGCCCGGCCTTTGACATCGTGTACAAGCCCATCGCGCCCGCTGCGCAGTCGACGCAGCAGCAGGGCCAGACAGCCGATGGCGACGCAACGCAAAGCACAGTGATTCCCGCGCTGCTGACAGCGCGGGGTTTTCGCGATTATTTCGGACCGCGCAGCCGCAATCTCACGGAACTCGCCATGATCGACCAGTGGACGTTAGGCGAGCGTAGCCGTATCGACTACTCGTCTGCTGACGAGCAAGCGCTGGGCGAGCGCGTGCGTGCTATCTACAGCGCGGACTATATCGGCACCTGGCGTCGTGCGCTCAAGCAACTCGATATCGTCGATTTCAATGACATCGGGCAGGCGGCCAGCGTGCTGGAAAGCCTTACCAGTCCGGCCGCGCCCATTCGGCGTTTGTTGGAAACAACGCGTGACAACACGATTCTGTATGCGCCGGATTCGGATCCGAAGACCAAGGGTGCGCCAGAGCCCAGTGACGTCGACCGTAGCCTTGCCGCTGACCTCGGCCGGCCATTTGCATCGCTCGCTGGCGTGCTTTCGGCCAACGGAAGTAAGCCCGCGTATCTCGACGAAGTGATGGCCGGTATTGCCAGCGTGCGCGACGTGGTGAAGTCCGTTCAGGACAGTCCCGACCGCGGCAAGGCTGCGCTGACGGTGGTGCTAGACCGCTTCGCCCTCAAGGGACCGGACCCGATCTCCAACCTGCAACGCATTGCGGCCGGTCTGCCGGAACCGCTCAATCAGCAGGTCAAGTCGATTGCCGACCAGTCCTCGCAGGTTCTGCTGGTGGAGGCGCTGCGTGAACTCGAGCGCCGCTGGGATACCGACGTCTACAGTTTCTACAGCACGCACCTCGCAGGGCGTTATCCCTTCGACCCGGCCAGCCGTACTGACGCCTCGCTTGAGGATTTTGAAGCGTTTTTTGGACCGCAGGGCAGGTTGCAGCAGTTCCGTGACAAATATCTCAAGGCGTTCCTTGAAGATAATCTTGATGCGCTGTACTCCGAACGCCGCGGAGGGTATCTCGTGCGTACCGACGTCATGACCCAGCTCGAGTCTGCCGGTCGTATCCGTGACGCTTTCTTCAACAACCGCGGCGCGCTGGGCGTTCAGTTCAGCGTCGAGCCGCTCGGTCTCACGCCGAACCGACGAAGCAGCCTGCTGGGTGTAGAAGGGCAACTGATCCCCTACGACCATGGCCCGAGCACGGGTGTCAGCCTGATCTGGCCGAACAGCCTGGGGACGAGCACAGAAAGCCGGATCACGCTTGTGAACAGCAGTGGCAACAGCAGCAGCCTTGTCTATCAGGGTGCCTGGTCGGTGTTCAGGCTACTTAGTCGGGCCCGGCTGAATGGCGCGACTGCTAATAGCGTCGACCTGAGTTTCACTGCCGAGGACGGCGGTGCGATGCGCTACAGGATCACGGCGGAGAAAGCCAACAATCCATTCACGCAACGCATTTTCACGGGTTTCGCGTTGCCGCGTACGTTGCTCAAGAATGACTCAGGGCAAATGGGTACACCTGTTCAGCAGATGGTCCCGGTGCGTTCAGCAGCGCCAGCTGGTTGAGTGTGGGATTCGGGAAGACGGCCTTGTCTGAGTTGAAAGCGCTGGCCTGGCGGCCTGAGTTGGCTATCTGGGACGGCGCGATGGCGTTGCGACATTTCCCGTTGCTGGTATAAGACGAGACGCGCTAGCTAGCGAAGATTGCCAGGAGCCGCAAAACACGGCACTTGGCAATCACGTGGGTGTGAGCTGGCCGCTTGCCGAAATGTGGAAAATGCGCGCGGCGTGTCGTGTGAGATGGGGAATTAGGTAGCTACGGCGATTTGATTTAACATAATCCAAGTTATCGCATTTTTCTGTGTAGTAGCTTCACAGAAATATCCGCTTTCAAGCCGCCCACAAACTGACCGCCCACGGAACTCCATCACCAGCACTCCAACGCCACCACAAAAAACTACATCCCCCCGCGCCCAATCCGCCCAACCCGCTTAATCCGCCCCATCAACTGATCCGCCTGATCAAGCGCCTGCGCGACGGTCACAAAGCGAACAGCCACGCCGCCCGCCAACGCACGCGCGTAATTCATTCTCGCACTCGCCAAAACATAGTCGCCGGCGGCCGCCGCAGCCAACCTGTCCGCAATGTCTTCCGCTCGACTCGACGCCTGCGCAAAACCCGCCGGCAGCGCGCCGGCAAACGCGAACCGTCCGCCTCCAAAATGCGCAAGCTGACCATGACCTGAACTCGCGCTCAGCATCCGCTCAGCGCACATTCGCAGGAATTGTTCACCGACTGAATATCCCTGTTCATCGCTCAGTTCCTTGAAGCCCTCAAGATCGACGATGCAAACCGCCACATACGAACCGTCCGTCGACGAATTCGCCAGCAAGCGACCGAGTTCCTCCTGCAGCGCGCGCCGATTCGGCAACTCCGTTACATCGTCGATAAGCGCACGCTGTGCGAGATGCTGGTTTGCAAGCGTCAATTGTTCGATTAATCGCTCGCGCTCGATATGTTCGGAAATCAGCTTCGCGAAAACGTTTAGCGCGCTGCGCGCTCGCGAATTGATCTCCAGACGCTCTCGACTAATGCCGCATAGTGTGCCGATCACTGCTCCGTTTTCGGCGCAGACCGGCGCACTCGCGTAAGTCTGGATTTCCAGATCGGCGGCGGCGCGCGAGTCGCCCCAGATTTCCTTGACGTTGCTGACGACGCGCTGCCCGCTTTCCAGGCTGCGTTTGCACAATGTGTCGAACCATTGAACCTGCAAGCCTTCGAGCACCTGTGTGCGCCCCTCGTTGCGCGAATAAAGAACGGTCTGGACTTCGTGGCTGAAATCGATCGACGTCAGATACGTCGATTCGAGTCCGGTCATCATCCCCAACATTTCAAGGAGCGGGCGCACTAACCCTTCCAGGCTCTGCGTAGCGGCCACCTTGTGCGATAGGCGCTCAAGCAATTCGTCCATGACGGAGACTCACGTATGCAGATGAAATAAATTGCAGCGATGATGTGCTTCGGACAGTATCAGCTTTTTTCGCCGTTATCCAGGCGTCGTGGTTGCAAGAGCCGGGGCGCGATGCCCCGAGGAGAAGTCGATCCCTGGAATAAACGGTCAGCCCACGATAAACAAACCGGACAAACCCGATAAACCCACGCGATAAATACCGGATAATCCCGGAGTGAAATCGCTCTCGTAACGTAGTCCAACGCTATGCATCGCTCACATGGGGAGTGTGATGGAGCATCTTTTCATTCTCGCGGCAGACCCTGCGGTTTGGGCCGCGCTCGTGACGCTGATCGTGATGGAAGTCGTGCTGGGCATCGACAACCTGATCTTCATTTCCGTGCTCACGAACAAGCTGCCTCGCGAGCAGCGGGCGCGCACGCAGCGCATCGGCATTCTTCTTGCGCTTGTGCTGCGGCTCGCATTACTCGGCGCCGTCGCCTGGATCGCCCGTCTGACCGAGCCGGCTTTCAGCATTTTCGATCATGGTTTTTCCTGGCGCGATATCGTGCTGGCAACGGGCGGTTTGTTCCTCGTCTGGAAAGCCACCACGGAAATCCGCCATCACGTCTCGCCCGCCGATCATCCTGACGGGTCGGGCGATGCACCGGCGCGCACGCAAAAGTCGATCTCGTTCAGCTCGGCAATTGGACAGATCATTCTGCTCGATATCGTATTCTCCATCGACAGCATCATCACCGCGGTCGGCATGACGGAACATTTGCCGATCATGATCGTCGCCGTGATCGTGGCGGTCGCCGCGATGATGTTCGCCGCCCAACCGCTCTCGAGTTTTATCGAGCGGCATCCGACCATTGTGATGCTCGCGCTGAGCTTCCTGCTGGTCATCGGCATGACGCTGATCGCCGAGGGATTCGGCACGCATGTGCCGAAGGGGTATATCTATGCCGCGATGGCGTTCTCGGCATTGGTCGAGGGTTTGAACATGCTGGCGCGACGCGCGAAAGGCGGTGGGCGTCCGGCAGAGTGACGCCACGGGCCAACTGTTTCAATATTGTAAGATAACGTTCAGCGAGTCGGTCGCATGCTTCGCGCACCAGGGAGAACGACAACGGGTAAAACCGGCTCGACTCGAACACATAACTGGAGGGAGGCTCCATGAGAAAGCCGGTATTCGCGCAGGTCGCGTTCGCCACGCTCGCCATCGGCCTGACCAGCGCTGGCCTGTCGAGCGCGGTTTACGCATCGGACGTCAACATCGGCATCAACGTCGGCACGCCTGTCGTCGTCGCACCGCCGCCCCCTGCTGCCGTCGTCATTACCCCGGGCTGGCATGGCGACCGCTATTGGGACGGCCACCGCTACTGGCAACGTGATGATTGGGAGCGGCATCATCATCACGATAAGGGCGGACATTGCCCGCCCGGGCACGCGAAGAAAGGCGAGTGCTGATCAGGCCTTCACGCGCACTAAACCCGGCATGCTGGCCGGGTTTTGCGTTTCTGGCGGCCTCCTCTGCCTCTGTCGCGACATCCTCAAACTCCCGGCCGTTCAAGCCCAAAATGCGAGCGTAACGTTCTACCTTCATAATCCGTTCGAAAAATTCCACGTCGCTGCAAGATCGGCACCACGCCATCGACGAACGATTGCAGACCGTCCGGCAGCGCATCGGGCATGAGATTAAATCCATCGACGGCACCGCCCGCGAACCAGCGCTCGATATCATCCGCAATCTGATCAGGTGTACCAACGATCACGCGATGTCCGCCGCCACCCGCGAGCGAGCGGATCAACTCGCGCACCGTATAACCGCCACGCCGTGCCTGGGCCAGCGTCGCGTGAAAAAACGTGTGATTGCCATTGCCGCCATTCGGCAACGCGAGATCATCCGGCACGCGCCCATCGAGATCGAGCCGCTCGGGCGCAACGCCGAGGATGCCGGCTAGTCGCGCAAGACTGTAACGCCAGGGAATCTGCTCGACAAGTTCGTCGCGGCGCCGAATGGCTTCGGCCTCCGTCGCGCCGATGATGGTCGTCAGCCCCGCAAGCACCAGCACGCCCCGGCGACGCCCATAAGCGCCCGCTCGCGCATTCAGATCGGCCCGGTATGCCACCGATTCGTCGAACGACTGCGACGCAGAAAACACCGCCTCCGCGTGTCGCGCCGCGAGATCGCGCCCATCGCCGGAAGCGCCGGCCTGCACGAGCACAGGATGACCCTGCGGCGGCCGCGGCAGATTCAGCGGCCCCTGCACCTTAAAAAAGCGCCCCTCGTGCGCGACTGGCCGCACCTTCGTCGCGTCGACAAAACGCCCGCTCTCTTTATTGCCGATGAAGGCGTCGTCGGCCCAGCTATCCCAGAGCGCCTTGACCAGCTCCGTAAACTCCGCCGCGCGCGCGTAGCGCTGGGCATGATCGGGCACCGCGTCGTGGCCGAAATTGCGCGCCGACGGCAGATCGGCCGTCGTCACGATATTCCATCCGGCGCGCCCGCTGCTCACGTGATCGAGCGTGGCGAAGCGCCGCGCGATGTTGTACGGCTCGTTATAGCTCGTCGAAGCCGTGCCGATCACGCCGATATGCGTGGTCGCCGCCGCGATGCTGGCGAGCAGCACCGTGGGTTCGAGCGCCGTGATCGGACGGAAGTCGATCTGATCGACGATGGCCGCATTGTCGGCGAGAAAGACTGCATCGAATTTCGCGCGCTCGGCGAGTTGCGCGACCCACACGTAGTGCGCGACATCCACGAACGCGCGAGGATCGGCATTCGGCAGGCGCCACGCGGATGGCACGAAACCCGAGTGCAGGATATTGACGTTCAGATGCAGATGGCGCGGCATGTCGCTCGCCGAATTTCGACTCATTTCGCGGTGCTCCCCGGTTCCTGAATATCACCAGGAGCAAAAGTATAGGGAGCGCGCCATCCGCGGCTAACCACGGAATTTGAATTTTGTTATTCGGGTGTCTGCATTGGATCGGGCTCGTTCTAGCCGCGTTTGGCACATTCTACATACGCATATCATTTACATTAGATCATGCGGCATGCGCATGACGCAAGTGCAAACGCCAGCGCAGCATTTTCGAAAAGCAAAGCATAAAAAAGCGTTTGTCACAGCCGCATCGATGCGTTTTTAATAACCAGCTTCATGCCGCGCAAACGCGGATCCGTTCAATGAAGCGCGGCGACAGCCGCTCGTTCACGAACCCGCCTCGCGCGAGCCAGACCACGCAGCCAACCGCATGGAAGGCTTTTTTACCACCGGTTGCATCCGTTCATTCTCATCACGGAACTGACATGGCTGACGTCACCTCTTCTTCGAACCGCTACGTCTCGTCTTCGCGAGCCGGTTCGCTGCTGTCGAAAGACCTTTTTTATAGCTGGCTTTCCTGGGCCATTCCGGTCCTGATCGTCGTGATCTGGGAAATCGCCGCGCGCGCCGGCTGGCTCGAACCGCAAGTGCTGCCGTCCCCGAGCAGCGTGGCCGTCACCGCATGGAATCTGGCCCGCACCGGCGACCTCTTCGTCCATCTCGGCGTTTCGCTGCTGCGTGCGATCTGCGGCTTTTTGATCGGCGGCGCGATCGGGTTGGCGTTGGGCGTGCTCGTCGGCTTTTCGCGTCTCGCTCAGGCGCTCATCGACCGCTCGATCCAGATGGTGCGCGCGGTGCCCTTTCTCGCGATGCTGCCGCTCGTCATCGTGTGGTTTGGCGTGGGCGAAGGCGCGAAGATTTTTCTCGTCGCGCTCGCGGTGCTGTTTCCCATCTATATCAACACGATGCTCGGCATTCGCCAGATCGATCCGAAGCTGATGGAACTCGCGAAAGTGATCGGCATGAAATGGCCCGCCGTCGTGCGCCGGATCATTCTGCCCGGCGCGATGCCCGCCATTCTCACCGGCGTGCGTTATGCGCTCGCGCATGCGTGGCTCGCGCTCGTGATCGCTGAAACGCTCGCGACGACCAGGGGCATCGGCTTTCTGGCGATGGACGCGCGCGAATTCCTGCAAACCAATGTCATTTTGCTGACCATGATTATTTACGCGATCATCGGCGTCGTTGCCGACGCGCTGGTTCGTGCGCTCGAAGCGCGCTTGCTGTCGTGGCACGCGAATTACACGAAGGGAGCGCAAGCATGAGTCTCATCGCCACCTTGCCGTCGCGCGCGAACGCCGCGCCTCAACGCGACGATGAAGCCGCTTCCCCGGCTTCGCCGCTGGCCGTTTCTGTGCGCGGTCTGCAGCGCCGGTATGGCGCGCGCGTCGTGATCGATGCGCTCGACCTCGATATCCGCCGCGGAGAATTCGTCGCGCTGCTTGGCGAAAGCGGTTGCGGCAAGACCACGCTGCTGCGTGCGCTCGCGGGCCTCGACACGCCGGATGCCGGCCAGATTCGTGCGCCCGAGCGCCCTTCCGTGGTGTTTCAGGAGCATCGTCTGCTGCCGTGGGCCACGTTGTGGGAGAACGTCGCGCTCGGCCATGAATCGAGCATCGGCCGCAGCGGCGCGTCGCGTGCGCTCGCCGAAGTCGGTCTCGCGGGCCGCGAACTCGACTGGCCGCGCAATCTGTCCGGCGGCCAGGCGCAGCGCGTGGCGCTGGCGCGCGCGCTCGTGCGCGAACCCGCGCTGTTGCTGCTCGACGAGCCGTTCGCGGCGCTCGATGCGCTCACGCGCATCAAGATGCACGGGCTCGTCAAGGAACTGGTCGCGCGTCACGCGCCGGGCGTGCTGATCGTGACGCACGACGTCGACGAAGCGCTCGTGCTCGCGGACCGGATTCTCGTCATGCGTGCGGGACGTATCGCCGCTGCATTCGACACGCGCCATCACACGCCGCAGGACTTGCGGCACACGCTACTCGCGGAACTCGGCGTTCAAACGCACTGAAGCCGCGCTCGCGAATAACGCAAACCACGCAAACAAAAAATCAAGGATAACGAATGAATGACGCTTCACTGACTCGCCGCCGTATCCTGCGCGCGGCGGGCGGACTGCTGGCGGGCGCTGTCGCCGCGCCGCTGCTGCCTGTCGCCCAGGCGGCCCAAACCTCACAACCGGCCAAGCTCACGCGCAACACCGACACGGTACGCATCGGCTGGGGCTACGGCGCCCTGCCCGACATCGCCAAACAGCGCGGCGTGTTCGAGAAAACGCTGGCGGCGAAGAACATCAAGGTCGAATGGATCGGCCCGTTCCCGAACCATGCACCCTCGATTCAGGCGGTCGTGGGCGGCAGCGCGGATTTCGGTTTCTGGGGATCGACGACGCCCGCGCTCGCCGCCATGCTGGCCGGCTCGCCCATCGTCTTCACGGGCTTCGATGTGTATTCGCCGCGCTCCACGGCCATCATCGTGAAGAAGTCCAGCAACATCAATTCGGTCGCCGATCTCGCCGGCCGCAAGGTGGCCGTGAACCGCTCCGGGCTCGGCGAGTTTCTGCTGATTGCAGCGCTGGAGAAATACCACGTCGATCGCAGCAAGGTCGAATTCGTTTATCTGAATCCGCCCGATGCGGCGCCCGCATTCGCGCAAGGCCGCGTCGACGCGTGGTCGATGTGGTCGCCCGCCGTCGATATCGCGCGTCATGCGAACGACGCGAAAGACATTTTCAATGAAGGCCGCGATCTCGACTTTCTGATCGACTACAGCTCGCTGGTCACGCGCCGCAAATTCACGGAGGAGAATTCCGAACTCGTGCGCGCGGTGCTCGATGCGTATTACGTCGAAGGCGCGTGGCAGTCGCAGCATTCGGCCGAATCGGAATTGCTCGTGCAAAGAGAGGCGAAATATCCGAACGAGGTCCGCGACTATCTGGCGAGCCTCAAGCGCGTGAACCAGTTCCACGAACCCGACGACGCCGCCTTCATGGCGCAGTTCCAGCGCGCCGCGGATTGGCTCGCGCAACGCAAGATCATCAGCGCGCCGATCAAGGTCGCCGATTACAGCGTGAAGGTGTGAAGCGCGTATGGCTGAGCTTTCCCAACCCAATCCCGGCGCTGTCGCGCTGGTTTCGCCGTTGTCCGCGTCGCTCGGATTGTCGTCCGCGATTGCCGGGATCGCCGCGACGGCGGCGCAGCGCGAACGCGCGCAACGTCTGCCGCACGAAGAGATCGCCGCGCTGAAATCGCTCGGCTTCGGCGCATTGCGTCTGCCCGTCGACGACGGCGGTCACGGCGTGTCGCTGATCGGCCTGTTCACGGTCGCGCGCGACCTCGCCGCCGCCGATTCGAACATCGCCCACGCGTTTCGCAATCACCTCTGGCAAGTGGAGGCGGCGCTGCAAAATCGCGATCATCCTTTCCACGCGCATGTGCTCGATCTCGCGCGGCGGCGCAAGACTGTCGGGCTGAGTTTCGCCGATACCGATGCGACGGCGGCGGGCGCGCGTTCGAGCCGCGTGATCAGCCGTCTCGAATGGGACGCGCGCAGGCAGGTCTATGTGGGTTCGGGCGACAAGGTCTACGCGACCGGCAATCTCTACAACGATGCCTTCGTCGGCGTCGCGGTCGAGAGCCGCGAGAACGCAACGGTGCAATACGTGCTCGAACGCGGCGAAGGCGTCGCCACCGAGGACGACTGGCAAGGCTTCGGCCAGCGCCTCACGGGCTCGGGCACGGCGCGGTTTCGCGAGGTCGCGGTGCGGGCCGACCATGTCTATCCGCCCGACCCGCCAAAATCGCCCGACGCCGCGCCGTGGGGCTTCACGTTCCACCAGGTGTACCTGACGAACTGCATCGCGGGCATCGCGCGGCGCGTGGTGCTGGACGGCATCGAAGTGCTGCGCGCGCGGCAGCGCAACTTCTACCACGGTGAAGCCGCGCAGCCCGCCGACGAGCCCGCGTTGCAAGCCCTGCTAGGCCGCATACGCGCTTACGCCGCGAGCATCGAAGCGAGCGCGGATCGCGCCGTGCAGGCGCTGCAACACGCGCTCGCGAGCCGGGGCACGCGCGACGATTACGCGAGCGTGCTGGCCGCGACGCTCGCCGCCTCGGAAGCGAAGGTGGTGATCGACGATCTCGCGCCGCAAGTGGCGAGCTGGCTCATCGATCTCGGCTCGGGTTCGGCGGTGTCGAGCGTGGCCGCGCTGGACCGGCATTGGCGCAACATCAAGGTGATCGCCTCGCACAATCCGCGGCTCTACAAGGAGCGGCTGCTCGGTCAGAACCTGCTGACCGGGCAACTGCCGCCCACGGGCGCGTTCTTCTGAACGGGCGCGATGCGCGCGCCCACGCGACCGCTGTTAGCCCGCGCTCGCGAGGATCGCGTGCAGCAGCACGTTCGCGCCCGCTTCCGCCCATTCGGGCGTGATCGCTTCGGCTTCGTTGTGGCTCAGGCCGTCGATGCAGGGCACGAAAATCATGCCCGTGGGCGCGACGCGCGCGAGATAGCACGCATCGTGGCCCGCGCCGGAGACGATATCGGCATGCGACAGATCCAGCGCGACCGCAGCCTCGCGCACGATCTCGACGCACTCCGCCGCGAACGGCACGGGCGCGTAATCGAAGATCTGCTCGATGCGATGTCCGAGCTGTTCCTCGTGCGCAATGCGCGCGAGTTCCTCGCGCAGCTTCGCGTCCATTTCCACGAGCGTCGCCGACTCGGGATGGCGAAACTCCACCGTGAAAAAGCAGCGACCCGGCACCGTGTTGCGCGAGTTCGGCTTCGCTTCGATCATGCCGACCGTCGCGCGTCCGTGCGGCGCGTAGCTGCGTCCGAGTGCCGAGACGAAGGTGATCACGCGCGCCGCGCCCACGAGCGCGTCGCGGCGCAGATCCATCGGCGTGGTGCCCGCATGCGCATCGACGCCTTCGAGTTCGATCTCGTACCAGCGCTGCCCTTGCCCGGCCGTCACGACGCCGATGGTCTTGCCGCTGCGTTCGAGAATCGCGCCCTGTTCGATGTGCAATTCGTAGGCGGCGTGCACCGGCGTGCCGCCCACGGGCGCGTCGCCCGCATAGCCGATCTGCGCGAGCGCCTCGCCGATCGTGGTGCCCGACGTGTCGGTGCGCGAGAGGCCGTAATCGAGCGGATACACGCCCGCGTAGACGCCCGAGGCGATCATCGCAGGCGCGAAGCGCGAGCCCTCCTCGTTGGTCCACACGACCACTTCGACGGGCCGTTCGGTCTGCACGTTCGCGTCGTTGAGCGCGCGCAGCACTTCGAGCCCGCCGAGCACGCCGTAGATGCCGTCGTAACGTCCGCCGGTGGGCTGTGTATCGGCGTGCGAGCCGGTCAGTACCGGCGCGGCGTGCGCGTCGCGCCCCGCGCGGCGCGCGAAGATATTGCCGATGCGGTCGATGCGAATCTCGCAGCCGGCTTCGCGCGCCCATTGCACGAACAGATCGCGGCTCTCACGGTCGAGTTCGGTCAGCGCGAGACGGCAGACGCCGCCCTTGGGCGTCGCGCCAATGCGCGCCATGCGGTCGAGCGAATCCCACAGGCGCGCGCCATTCACGCGCAGCGCGGCGCGTTCGTTCAGCGCATCGATGTTGGTGTTCGTGTTCGTGTCAGCCATGTGCGGGTTGCTCCGGCTGGGCGCTGCCTGGCGCATCGTTTTGCACATCGCGCACGCGGTAGCGGAAATCGCAGCGCTTGCCGCCCTGCATGATGGTGCTGGTGCGCGTGAGTTCGACGCGCGGATCGTAGCCCGCGATGAACTCGCTGTCGCGCGCGCAGCTGAGCAGATGGCCGATCTCGCCGAGGCCCATCGCGTGATACATCTCCGCGTAGCTGCAGCGCTTCACGTCGTAGTCGTAGGCTTTGTCGTCGGCACGCAAGGTGTCGACTTCGAGCGCATCGTCCTTTTCCCAGAGCACCTGCAAGGCGACGAACGATGCGATGCTCGTGCCGTTCGGCTCGCGCGCCGCGAATTCCTGACCCGCGCCGATCGCGGCGCCGCGCACCGCTTCGCCGATCACGGCTTGCGCGCGCTCAGCGCCGAAATCGCGCTTCAGGATCTCGTAGATCGGCTTGATGATTTCCGCTTCGATCCGGCGGCGTTCGAGAATGCCGAGCGTTACGCCGTTGACGTTGACTTCCTGCGCGTGATGATCGTGTTGATGTTGCGTCATGCTGTGTTCTCCTCGCCCGGCTCAGCGCGCCGCGGTTTTCGCAGCCGTTTTCGCCGCCGCTTTTGCAGCGGGTTTGGCGGCGGCCTGCGCGGGCGTCCCGCCGCCCAGCACGTCGACCACGGCCCACTTGCCGCCGCGCACCTGATAGATCGTGTACGCCGGATCCTTGAGATTGCCTTGCGCGTCGAAGGCGATCGTGCCCGTCACGCCATCGCGGCGGATCGTGTGCAGCGCGGCGACGATCTGCTTCGGATCGGCCGAATTCACCTGCTGCGTGGCGGCGATCAGCGTCGCGGCCGCGTCATAGGCGAACGGCGCGTGCAGTTCGATCGGCGCATGCCAGCGCGCGCGGTACTGCGCGTCGAAGGCGGGGCCGCCCGGCATGCGGTCGAGCGGACGGCCCGGCTCCAGCGCCGTGACGCCCTCGCCCGCCGGACCCGCGAGCTTCAGGAAGGTCTGGCTGACGAAGCCGCCCGCGCCGAGCAGCGGCGCCTGAATATGCAGCTGACGCATGCGGCGCACGAGCGGCGCGGCTTCCACGTCGATGCCGCCGAGGAACACCAGATCGGCGCGCCTGCCCTTGATTTCCGTGAGCACGCCGCTGAAGTCGATGGTCTTGTCGGTCACGTACTGATGATCGATCACGTTGCCGCCGTTGGCCTGCACGCCCTTGATGAACTGGTTCGCGAGGCCCGCGCCGAACGCCGTCTGATCGTCGATCACGGCGATGCGCTGCGCCTTGAGCGTCTTCACGGCGTACGCGCCGGTATAGGCGCCGCTGTCGTCGTCGTGGCCCATGATGCGGAACGAGGTGTCGAAGCCTTGCAGCGTGTACTGATGCCCCGTCGAAGCGGGCGCGATCTGCGCGATGCCCGCGTCGTGATAGATGCGCGCGGCGGGCACGCTGCAACCGGTGTTCCAGTGGCCGACCACGCCCACCACATGACGCTCGACGAGCTGCTGCGCGACCGTCACGGCCGTGCGCGGATCGGACTGATCGTCGGCGCTCACGAGCTTGTAGAGCACGGGCTTGCCGCCGAGGGTCGGGTGTTTCGCGTTGGCGTCGTCGATGGCGAGTTGCGCGCCGTTCTCCAGATCCTTGCCGATACGCGCCGACGCGCCGGTCAGCGGCGCGGCGAGGCCGATCAGCACGACCTGTTCGTCCTGGGCGTGCGCGGCGGAGGCGAAAACCGAGGCAGCGAGCGCTGCGAGCGGCAACAACAGAGCGTTCTTTTTCATGTGGGTGTGTGCGTGTCGATGCGTGGGGTCGGGTGGCCGGGTGCGGAAACCTTGCCTCCGAAAGTTGAAAAAGATTAAGGTTTGGCGCTCGCACGCTTAAATGACGTTTCGTTCTATCGTTATGTCCATGCGCCATGTTTGCGATTAAATCGCTGATTTTGTGGCAGAAAATCTATGATGCTCGCCGCATGATGCCTTCGATATAATTCGACACATGAAAAAAATTCAGGAAATCGCCGACGATCCGCCGCTGCGCGCGGTACGCGCGTTCGAGGCGTTCGCGCGTCACGGCTCGGTGAGCGCGGCCGCGCGCGAGCTCGACATCACGCCCTCGGCCGTGAGCCATCAGCTTCAGTTGCTCGAATCGTTCGTGCAGACGCCGCTGACCGTGCGCAGCGGCCGCTCGCTCGTGCTGACCGACGAGGGCCGCGATTATTACCGATCGATCAGCGCGGCGTTCTCGGTGTTGCGCAGCGCGACGGGCTTCGTGCGCGAGCGCTCGTCGCGGCGGCAGATCACGATCAGTCTGATTCCGCTGTTCGGCATGGGCTGGTTCATTCCGCGCCTGCACGATTTCCTGGCCGCGAACGAAGACGTCGACGTGACCGTGCTTTACGCGAATCACCGCAATTACCGCAGCGACGCGGCCGATCTCTCGATTCGCTTCGGCACGGGCGACTGGGTCGGTTATACGAGCACGCCGCTGCTCTCGGGCGCGGTGGTGCCGGTCTGCACGCCGCGCTTCCTGCAGCGCTACGGCCCGCTGCGCAAGCCTGCCGATCTCGCGGGCGTGCCGCTCGTGCACGACGAGGACCGCAGCACCTGGGTCAACTGGCTGCACAGCGTGGGCGCGCGCCACATGACGCGCGCCGAGGGGCCGCTGTTCGAAGACGGACAGTTGACGCTGAGCGCCGCGCTCGCCGATCTCGGCGCGGCCTTGATGCGCGCGCCGCTCGTCTCGCGCGAGCTGGCGTCGGGCGCGCTGCGCAAGCTGTTCGATCAGGAACTCGACGACGGCCGCCACTACTATCTCTGCTGGCGCGCCGACGCCGAATTGCCCGACGGCGCACAACGGCTCGCGAACTGGCTGCTGGCGTCGATGAAGGGATCGTGACGGGCGATCCCGCAGATTTCAGAGCGTATGCAGCAGCGGCTTCGCGAGATGCACGACCTGAAAGAGCGTCGATGCGCCGGACTGTGGGTTCGGCTCATTCGGCTCGTTCGTCTCCGGCACGGAGTCCAGCAGCGTCAAACGCGTGATGCGCCAGCGCAGCGTATCGACACTGATCGCGCGCGCCACGACATCGCGCTGCCCGGCCTCGACGCGATTCTGTTCGATTTCCTGCAATAGCGTCGCGTGCAGATTGGCGTCTGCGGGAATGTCGATTTCGTCCAGGCGAGCGAAGCGCGCGGTCGTTGCCGTGCCTCGCCGCGCGTCGATTGCGAGTTGTGTCTGGATCGGCGCGCGGCCAAAGATCTTGGTGACGTTTTCATAGTGGCCGTCGAGCAGAAAGCTGCGCAATGCGGCGTCGCCGCGCCACAAATAAAACGACGCATAGCTGTTCTCCGACGCACCGTATTGCCCTGCTTCGCGCAACAAAAAAGCCTTGAAATACAGGTCCTGCGCATCGTCCCAGCGTGCGCCGCGCTCGCGCGCTCGCGCATGAATGCGCGTCGTTTCATAATCGGCGGGCAGGCGGTGGACATAATAGGCAGTTAGCATGATCGCTCCATCGAAATAGAAAAACGTCGAGAAATAAAGGGAATTCGGAATGAGAACTCCGGTTGCGCAACACGCGCGTAGACCTTAGTCTTGGGCTGGCTCTGCGCACAGATGGCGCGGCTTGTTTCAGTGATTTCATTTCGCCATGAGTGAATCTTGAAAGCTCTCGATATCGACGCTATCCGCGCATTCCTGCTCATCGCCGACTACAAAAGCTTCACGCGCGCGGCGCAGGCGCTGGACACCACGCAGGCGGCGGTCAGCCTCAAGGTGAAGCGGCTCGAACGCGAACTCGGCCGCCGCTTGCTGGAGCGCACGCCGCGTCACGTTCGCCTTTCGTCGGAAGGCAGCGCGTTTCTGGAGCCCGCGCGCGCGCTCGTTTCGGCGCACCAGCAGGCGATCGGCGCGTTCGAGCCGCGGCCGCGCCGCTTGATCGTCGGGCTCAGCCATCATCTCGCGGGCGCGCAATTGCCGCGCTTGCTCAAGCGGCTCAACGAAGCCGAGCCCGCGCAGTCGCTGGAGATGCGCGTGGCGGCGTCGCGCGATCTGCTCGCCGCCTTCGATGCCGGCGCACTCGACGCGGCCCTGGTGTTGCAGCACGACAGCCGCCGCCTCGACGGCGACATCGTGGTCGAAGAAGCATTCGGCTGGATGGCCGCCGAGGATTTCGTGTATCCACGCGGTAGCGCGCTGCGCCTCGCGACGCAACCCGCGCCATGCAGCGTGCGCGCGATGGCCGTCGATGCACTCGATCGCGCCGGGATCGCGTGGACCGAGCTATTCCTCGGCGGCGGCGTGGCGACGATCGGCGCGGCCGTGGCGGCGGGACTGGCCGTGGCGGCGCTCGTCAAACGCGTGGCGCCGCCCGGGGCCGTCGATGTGGGTGCGCGCTTGGGTTTGCCGCCGCTTCCCACGCGTAACGTCGTGCTCTACGCGAGCGCCACCGATGCGGCGACGCGGCGTGCGCTCAAAGTTCTCGCAGAGGAGATGCGCTCGGGCGCCTGCGTGGCGTAGTCGGTCGATCGGCGCAACGCATGGCCGTGGCGGCCTGATAACGATATGAAGTTTCGTTCTTTTCCAAACGCGCGCGCGGCGGCTAGTTTGGAATGATCCTCGGCGCAGCCATTGCTTCATTGCAGATGGGCCTGCGTCCGTGGCGCGAACCGTTCTGACCGGAGCATTCATGAGCACTGTACTCGCCGCATCGCCCGCCGTTTCGCCCGCCGTTTCACCCTTAACGTTATCGACAATCTCGCCCGCGCACGCCGTGGAGGCGGAACTCAACTACCTCGCGCCGGGCACGGCGCGGCCCGTCAATTACACGTTCGAACCGCCCGAGGGCACGCCCTGGAGTTCGGGCACGCTCGATCCGCGCCGCGTGACGATTCACGACGCGCGCCCGCTTGCGCAAAGCGGCGGCATTTCGCTCGACCATCAAGGTTTTCAGCGGGTGGCGCACGCGAGCCGCCTGCACGATTTCAGCGACGATGCGCGGATACGCGACGTCTATCTGCCCGAATCCGCAGCGCTTCTGCGCACGCTCACGGGCGCCGCGAAAGTGGTGATCTTCGATCACACGCTGCGCGACAGTGCGCAGGGTTCGCGCGCCAACGCCGCGCTGCGCGAGCCGGTCCGCCGTGTGCATAACGATCAGACCTTCGTCTCCGGGCCGCGGCGCGTGCGCGATCATCTGGAGGCCGTCGAAGCCGCGCAACGGCTTCAGCGCCGCTTCGCGATCGTCAATCTGTGGCGGCCGTTGAGCGAGGTCGAGCAATTGCCGCTCGCGCTCTGCGACGCGCGTTCGATCGCGCCCGACGATCTCGTGCCCACCGATCTGGTCTATCGCGACAAAATCGGCGAGACGTATTCGTTTCTGGCGAATCCGCGTCATCGCTGGTTTTATTTTCCGCGATTGCGTCCCGATGAAGCGCTGCTGCTGAAGATCTACGATTCGCGCGACGACGGGACCGCGCGGCTCACCGCGCACACGGCGTTCGACGACCCCGACACGCCGGAAGATGCCGCGCCGCGACGCAGTATCGAATTGCGTGCGCTGGTGTTCTGGGATTGAGGTGTCGAAGCGCGCCCACTGGAGTCAGTGGGCGCACGGGCGCGCGCCTGGATCACACGCTTATTCAGGCGGAATTTCCGGCACGAACGGATAGAGCAGCGGCGTGAAGCTCGCGTGGAAATAGCCGTGCCGCGCGTAGAGCGCGGCGCGTTCGACGCGTTCGACGCGTTGGGCGGGTTCCGCGCGTGCGTTGGCGGCTTCGGCGTTTTTATTCGGCGACTTGTGCTCGCGGCGGAACAGACTGAAAAGCTGAACGGCAATCGGATTCGACATGACGATCTCTCCGTGGCATGGCGTATCGTCCAATCTAGTCAGCCCGATTGCATCGGACAACCAAGTATTTGTGGATTGCTTAGACCGTTCCGCGTGCGAGGATCGCGCTGCGATGCTGCGCCGCTGGCGGATAGCAAAACGCCAGCCTGATGCGGGGCTGGCGTCGTCATCGTCACGAATGCGGGTTAGCGTTTGCCGCGGCCACCGGCCGGTTTGCCCGCGGGCTTGTGCGCGCCCGCCGCAGGTCTGGCGGATTTTCCCGTGGGCTTGCTGGCGGGTTTGCCGACCGGCTTGGCGCGCGGCATTTCCAGGCTGAACGGATTGCTTTTCGACGGACCCGCGCCCTTCCCCGCCGCCGCAGGCTTGCGCTTGCCTTCGCCGCCTTGCGGAGCCGGCTTCTTGCCCTGCGTCTGCGCAACGCCCGCACCCGCGCCTTGCGGCGCCTTCGGCTTCTTGGGCTTTTTCGGCTTCTTGATGATCTCGCCCGTCGCGCTGGTTTCCGGCACGCGGTGTTCGGCTTCGAAACCGGGCTCCTCTTCACGGCGCAGCGTTTGCCGGATCAGCGCTTCGATCGCGGCCAGTTGCGGCGCTTCGTCGGCGCAGACGAGGGACACCGCCACGCCGCTCGCGCCCGCGCGTCCGGTGCGGCCGATACGGTGCACATAGTCTTGCGCCACGATCGGCAGGTCGACGTTGATCACCAGCGGCAGATCGTCGATATCGAGCCCGCGCGCGGCCACGTCGGTGGCGACCAGCATCTGCACGTCGCCGGTCTTGAAGCGCTCCAGCGCGCGCAGACGCGCGGGCTGCGGCTTGTCGCCGTGGATCGTGTCCACCGCATAACCCGCCTTCTCCAGCATGACGGCCAGGTAATCCACGCCGTTGCGCGTCTTCACGAACACCAGCGCGTGGTCCCACTTGTTCTCGGCCACGAGGTGCAGAAAGAGTTCGGGCTTGTTGCGCTTGTCGACCGTCACGACCCACTGCTTGATCTTGCTGGCCGTGGCATTGGGCGGGCTGACGCTGATATTGACCGGGCTGCGCAGAATGCCCGCCGCCATCGTGCGGATCTCGTCGCTGAAGGTGGCGGAGAACAGCAGCGTCTGGCGCTTCGTGGGCAAGGCGGCGAAGACGGCGTTGAGTTCGCGCGCGAAGCCCAGATCGAGCATGCGGTCGGCTTCGTCGAGCACCAGCGTTTGCACCTGATCGAACTGCACGGCGTTCTGGCGGTTCAGATCGAGCAGGCGGCCCGGCGTGGCGACGAGCACATCGACGCCCTTGCGCAGCTTCATCATCTGCGGATTGATGCTCACGCCGCCATAGGCCGCGAGCAAGCGCAGATCGAGGCCCTTGCCGTATTCGACGAAACTCTGCAGCACCTGCTCGGCGAGTTCGCGCGTGGGCACCAGCACCAGCACGCGCGCGCGGTTGCTCGACACCGCCGGGCCGTTCTGCACCAGCCTTTGCAGCAGCGGCAGCGCGAAGCCCGCCGTCTTGCCGGTGCCGGTCTGGGCGGCGGCCATGACGTCCTTGCCTTCGAGCACAGCGGGAATCGCCTTGGCCTGCACCGGCGTCGGTGTCGGGTAATTGAGGTCTTGCAGATTCCGCAGCAAGGGA
This sequence comes from Paraburkholderia tropica, assembly GCF_914484835.1. GTDB lineage: Bacteria > Pseudomonadota > Gammaproteobacteria > Burkholderiales > Burkholderiaceae > Paraburkholderia > Paraburkholderia tropica_A. The sequence goes on along the minus strand of NZ_CAJZAR010000039.1, from coordinate 173,478 downwards.
TCGATCAGGCCAAGCGAGGCGAAAGACATGGGCGCATTCCGGACTAAAACCGTAATTCTAGCGGCTCGCGCGGGTTGCGGCGCCATCGGCCGGGCGCGTGGGGGCGCATCGGCGCGCGTCGGCCTCCGGCGCGGGGAGGCCGACGCGATCGGCGGGACATCAGAACGTCTGCTTGATCCCCGCCATCACGCCGAGCTGGTTCATGCCCGCGCCCGGCGTCGATCCCGCGCCGCCCTGGCTCAGCGTGTAGGCCGCGTGGGCGCTGTTGACGAGATAGCCGCCTTGCAGATAGAGCGCGCTGCGCGTCGACAGGAACCACGTGCTGCGCAGCGCCACCAGCGTGCCGCGCGTGTCGTGATCGCTGTCGAGCATGCGATAGACGCCGCCGTCGAGCTGCCACGCGGGCTGCACTTGCCACGCCGCGCTCAGATAGTAGAGATTCGTGCGCGCGTCGGGCACGGCCGGCGATACCGTGTCCACGCGCCGCCCGAGCCAGCCGCCGCCGACCTTCACCGGCCCGAACTTCGCGTAGCCGTTGAGCTGCAGGCGCGTGTCGGTGTCGCCGGACTGCGTGAGCGGAATCGGCGCGCCACCGGCGAAGAGATTGGCCGCCGCGCCCGGCCCGCCGCGCTGCTCGTCCCAGGACGCCGCGACGCCGAAGCCCGCCGGCGCGTCGTAGCGCAGCATCGCCGAGGTCTGCCGGCAGGCGCGCGAGTTGCCGGGCAGCGATCCGGCGCAAGTGCCCTGCCCGGGCGAATTGCCGGTGCCCGCCGAATCCCGTCCGCTCGACCAGGTCGCGCCCGCCGTCACGCCCTGCCACGTGCCTTTCCAGGCCACCGTGTTGTCGCTGCGCGCGTTCGGGATGTAGTTGTCGAACGAGCCGGTGCCCGCGTAGATGTCGGGGCCGAGCACGTCGGCATCGGACAAGGCCCAGAAGGTCATCGTGTACTGGCGGCCGAAACTGAGCGTGCCGAGCGGACCTTGCACGCCGACCCAGGCCTGGCGGCCGAACAGGCGGCCGCCTTGCCCCGAATCGCCGCTGCGCACGTTAAAGCCGCTTTCGAGCGTGGACAGCACCGCCCATCCGCCGCCCAGATCTTCGCGGACCCGCACGCCCCAGCGCGAGGGCGCTTCGCCCGTGATGCCGGGCACGCGCACGAGGCTGTCGCCGTTGCGGTTCGCGTGCGTGAGGTATTCCACGCCGGTATCGACAATGCCGTACAGCGTGACGCTGCTTTGCGCGTAACTCGCGCCGCTCGCGGCCACGCCGCAACCTGCCGCGCACAGGGCGGCAACGAACTTCTTCATATCGGATCTTCCAAACGGTGAGGCGACGCGTCTTGCGCGCGTGCGCCGGAAAGAGAGAGCCGCGGCGCGCAGATCGGACATTGCGCGCGCCGCGCATGCTGCACAAATGGCCAGGACTGGCACTGGCCGGTCGGCGCTCGGGTGCGGCCTCCCGCTCAGGACTGCAACGCAGGCGCGGCGGCGACAACCTGCTGCGCGCGCCAGCGGCCCATTGCGACCATGGAGGCGCCCGCGATCACCGCCGGAATCCCGACGAGCATGAACAGCGCCGCCATCGAGAGTCCCATCGAGAGCATCGCGCCGCCCGCCATCGAACCGAGCACCGAGCCCAGGCGGCCGACGCCGTTCGCCCAGCTCACGCCGGTCGCGCGGCAGTCGGTCGGGTAATAGGCGGCGGACAGCGCATTGGCGCCCACCTGCGAGCCCGACACGCAAAAGCCCGCGCAGAACACCGCGACCGCCGCGGCCCACGGCTCGGCCGCGAAGGAGCCGATCAGCGCCGTGAACACGCCCGCCGCCGCGTAGCTCGCGCCGAGCACGTAGTGCGGATTGATGCGGTCCATCAGCCAGCCCAGCGCGATCGCGCCAAGCGTGCCGCCCACCTGGAACATCGCGGTGACGAGCGCCGCCGTGCGCAGCGTCGCGCCCGTGCTGCGCAGCAGCGTCGGCAGCCAGCTAGAGAGCAGATAGATGACGAGCAGGCTCATGAAGAACGCGAGCCACATGAACAGCGTGCCGCGCCGCAGCTCGGGGCGAAACAGCCCGCGCACGGTCGAGCCGCCGAGCGCCGTGGTGGGCGCGGCGATGCGAAACGCGACGCCCGTGAAATCGGTGCCCGGCGCGATCCGGGCGAGCGTGCGGGCGATGCGCGGCGCGTGATTCCCGCGGCTGGCCAGAAAGCGCACCGATTCAGGCAGTTGCCAGGCGAGCAAGGGCAGCAGCGCGAGCGGCGCGATACCGCCCGTGAGCAGCACCGAACGCCAGCCGGCCAGATCGATCAGCGCGGCGGCCGCGAAACCGCCGAGCGCCGAGCCGATCGTGAAGCCGCAGAACATCGTCGTGACGAGAAACGAGCGGCGCGCGGCCGGGCAGTACTCGGACGTGAGCGTGATCGCATTCGGCATCGCGCCGCCGAGCCCGAGACCGGTCAGAAAGCGCAGCGCGAGCAGCCAGGTGAGCGAAGGCGACCACGCCGACGCGAGACTCGCGAGGCCGAACACGGCCACGCAGGCGAGCAGCAGACGCTTGCGCCCCACGCGGTCGCCGAACGGCCCGAACACCAGCGCGCCGAGCATGAGCCCGGCCAGGCCCGCGCCGAACACGGGCGCGAGCTGCGCCGGTTGCAGATTCCATTCGGTATGCAGCGCGGGGGCGATGAAGCCGATCGCCGCGGTATCGAAGCCGTCGATTGCGACGATCAGAAAACACAACACCACGATGAACGCCTGAAACGGCGACACGCGATGATGGTCGATGAACGCCGTCACGTCGACGGCGGACTGGGTTGCTGCCATGATGGGTCTCCTCCAAACCGAAAGCCGTGTTGAACGTGTCGCGCCGCGACACGATCTTTATGTGATGCGAAGCGGCCCGGCACGCCGCCTCGCTGATGCACTGCCCTGAACCGGCCTGCGCTAGATCGCGCCTTGCAGGCAGGTTTCCTCGCGCCAGCCGTAGAGCCACTGCATGGCGTCGTAGAACTGGTCCTGGGTGCGGCCCGCCCACAGCCCGTTGCGCACCAGACGCTCCACGCCCTTGGCGTGATAGATGCGCCCCATTTCGCGCGCGCCCAGCACGACGCGCGCGGTGCGTGCGATCCGCGCCTTTTCGTAGATCGCGAAGGCCTTTTCGAAGTCGCCATCGGCGGCTCGATAGGCCGCGCCGAGCGTGACTGCGTCTTCGAGCGCCTGGCAGGCGCCCTGCGCGAGGTACTGCGTCATCGGATGCGCGGCATCGCCGAGCAGCGTCACGCGGCCGAAGCTCCAGCGCGCGATCGGCTCGCGGTCGGCCGTCGCCCAGCGCCGCCACGAGGTCGGACGGTCGAGCATCTGGCGCGGCTTCGGATGCACGCCCTCGAAGTACGAGAGCACTTCTTCCTTGCTGCCGTCGCGCACGCTCCACTCCTCCTGGTCGCGGCTGTGGAACGTGACGACGAGGTTGTATTGCTTGCCGCCGCGCAGCGGGTAGTGCACGAGGTGGCAATGCGGCCCGGCCCACACCACGGGCGCGTTGATCTGCAGATCCTCGGGCATGTTCTCGACGTCGACGACCGCGCGATAGACCACGTGGCCGGTCACGCGCGGCGCGTCGCCCACGAGCGTCGCGCGGATCACCGAGCGCACGCCGTCGCAGCCGATCACGGCGTCGGCCTGATAACGCTCGCCGTGCTGGTCGGTCAGCGTGACGCCGTGCTCGTCCTGCTCGATCGACTTCACCTGCGTGCTGGTGCGGAACTGGATCAGCGGATTGCGCTGCACCGACTCCAGCACCGACAAATGGATATCCGCGCGATGGATCACCGCGTACGGATTGCCGAAGCGCTCGCGAAAGCGCGCGCCCGTTTCGACGCGCACGATCTCGCTCGCGTCGGTGGCGTCCATCAGATTGAGCCAGTCGGTGTAGACCGCGCGTTTGCGCGAGGCCTCGCCCGCGCCCAGCGAATCGAGCGCGTTGAAGGCGTTCGGGCCGAGCTGGATGCCCGCGCCGATTTCGCCGATCTTCTCGGCCTGTTCGAGCAGCAGCACCTGGACGTTCTGGCGTGCGAGCGCGAGCGCCGCCGCGAGGCCGCCGATGCCGCCGCCCACCACGATGGCGCGCGGTCCGGTTTGACGGGTTGTGTTCATGATCGAGGTCTCCTCTAACTGGCTCAGGCCGTGAAGTCCGGCTGCCGTTGCGGCTGAGCCTGAATGAATGCGGGGTGCTGCTGCGCGTGCGCAGAAATCGCGAGCGCGCGCGGATAGCGGGAAAGATCGCAGCCCATGCGCTGTGCGTTGCCGATCTGCGGAATCAGGCAGCAGTCGGCGAGCGTCGGGTGCGCGCCGAAGCACCATGGGCCGTCGTGCTGCACAGCGGCGCGAACGAGCAGGCGCTCGACGCCCGCCATGCCCTCGGCGATCCAGTGGCGATACCACGCGTCCTTCTGTTGCGGCGACGCCTGCAACTCGTCCTGCAGATAACGCAGCACGCGCAGGTTGTTGACCGGATGCATGTCGCAGGCGATCAGGTAGGACAGTTCGAGCACGCGCGCACGCAGGGGCGCATCGCCGGGAATGAGGCGCGGTTCGGGATGGTGCGAATCGAGCCAGTCGATGATCGCGAGCGACTGGCCCAGATGCATCGCGCCATCCACGAGCGCGGGCACCGCAGCGGACGGATTGACCTCGCCCACGTACTGCTCGCTGCGATGCGCACCGACGCGGATATTCACCGGCAACGTGTCGTAGTCGACGCCCTTGAGCGCCAGCGCGATGCGCACACGCCAGGACGTCGAACTGTTGAAGAAACTGTAGAGCTGCACGGTCGTCGCCCTCCTGGTCAGACCACGCGCACGGTCAGCTCGCCCAGACGTTCGACGCCGACCTTGATGGTGTCGCCGCGCACGACCGGGCCCACGCCTTCGGGCGTGCCAGTGAAAATCACGTCGCCCGGTTCGAGGCGGAAGAACTTCGAGAGATACGCGACGGTTTCGGCCACCGACCAGATCAGATGCGAGACGTCGCTTTTCTGCTTCGTCGCGCCGTTGACGGTCAGCCACAAACCGGCCTCGCCGAAGTGGCCGACCTTGCTGGCGGGATGAATCGGACCGATGGGCGCCGAGCGGTCGAAAGCCTTGCCGATCTCCCACGGACGGCCCATTTCGCGCATCTTCATCTGCAGGTCGCGGCGCGTCATGTCGAGGCCGACCGCATAACCCCAGACGTATTCGAGTGCGTCTTCCACGGCGATGTCCTCGCCGCTCTTGCCGATCACGGCGACGAGTTCCGCTTCGTAGTGGTAATTCGCGGTCTGCGCGGGATACGCGAGGTCGAGCGTTTCGCCATAGGCGACCGGCACGATCGAGTCGCCCGGCTTGCAGAAGAAGAACGGCGGCTCGCGATCGGGATCGAAGCCCATTTCGCGTGCATGCGCGGCGTAATTGCGGCCGACGCAGTACACGCGGCGCACGGCGAACTGGTCGGACGAACCGGCCACGGGAACGGCAACAGGTTGCTCGGGAGGGAAAATGAAGGCCATAGCGGTCGATAGATCCGGAACGTGAAATTAATCAGGAGTACGGCTTAGATGCGCGATTCGCGCAGCAGATTGAGTGCGGCCATGACCGGGCGGTCGGAGTAGCTGAAGAGGACGGTGTCCGCGTCGGCGTCGAGTCGCACCGGCACCCACGAAGGCGCCACGAAGATGTCGTGCGGCGCGAGCGTGAAGGTTTCGTCGCCGACATGCGCCGTGCCCTGGCCTTCGACCACGCAATAGACGGTGGCGTCGGTGCTGCGATACGTCTTGCCGCGGAATCCCTTCGGCAGGAACTGCATGAAGGTCGCGAGGGTGGGCATCGGCCAGCCGCCCGTGGCCGGGTTCACGTAGCGCAGCTTCACGCCGTCCCACGCGTCGAGTTCGCCGTTGCGGTACAGCGTGTCGAGCGCTTCGCGGCTGCGCGCATACGGGTAGCTGAACACCGGCGAGGTCGGGTCGCTGACCGTGTGGCGCACGGGCAGCATGTTGCTGCCGTAGCGCGCGAAACTGTCGCCTTCGGCGCGCGAGATCGGCTGGGTGGCTTCGGGGTAGTTCTCGGCGAAACCGGCGTCCAGGTGCGCGACGAGCGGTATGTCGAGACCGTCGAGCCAGACCACCGGCTCGCCGCCCGCCTCGATCGACGGATTGCCGTGGTCGTGCCACGTCCACGACGGCGTGATGATGAAATCGCCCGGATGCATGGTGGTGCGCTCGCCGTTCACGGCGGTCCAGGCACCCTCGCCCTCCACGATGAAGCGCATGGCCGACTGCGTGTGCCGATGGCTCGGCGCGATCTCGCCCGGCAGGATCAGTTGCAGACCCGCATAGAGATTCGGCGCGACCGCCGACTTGCCGGGCAGGCCCGGATTTTCCATCACGAGCACGCGGCGCACGGCCTCGGCGGCGCTGATCACCGAACCCGCTTCCATGACCAGATCGCGGATGCGCGCGTATTGCCAGAGGGCCGGCACGGCCTTGGGCTTCGGCTCGGGCACCACCAGCGCATGCAGCGATTCCCACAGCGGCGCGAGCCGTTCGCGGGCGATCTGTTCGTAGTACTGAGCGCGATTGGATGTGGACTGAGTCGTGGACATGAGAGGTCTCCGTTTTTTGAGAAGCGCGCCGGCCATCAGGCCAGCCGTCACACCGCAAAGCGCGCTTCGGGCACAGGACAATGTGATCTGGAGCATGGTGTCCCAGCAGACATCGCCTGTAAAATTCTCAATTCATCTCATGTATATGGTTCGGGATATACCTTGATGCAGATCACGAGGGCAGGCGAATGAGCGACTGGACCCAGCGGCTGCGTCTGAGGCATCTCGAATTGCTGATGAAAGTCGGCGAAACCGGCAACCTCAGTCACTCGGCCGCGGCGCTCAACACCACGCAGCCGGCGCTCTCGAAGTGGCTCAAGGAACTGGAAGAAGATATCGGCCTGCCGCTGTTCGAGCGGCACGCGCGCGGGCTGCGCCCCACCTCGTATGGCGAGGCGCTCATGGAGCACGCGCGGCGCATCACCGGCCGGCTCGACAACGCGCGCGACGACATGGCCGCGCAGCGCGAAGGCGGCAGCGGCCTCGTGGCGATCGGCACCTCGGGCGTGGCGGCGGCGGACACCGTGCCCACGGCGGTCGCGCGGCTCGTCAAGGAACTGCCGCGCGCGCAGATCCGGCTCGTGGAAAGCACGATGAACCTGATGATGCCGCAACTGCTGCACGGCGAACTCGACATCGTGGTGGGCCGCTCGTCGAACGAAGCCGTCGATCCGCTCTTGAGCGCGGAGCTGCTGTATCGCGAGCGCATTGCCTTCGTCTGCGGCCTCGATCATCCGCTGGCCGAACGAAGCACGCTCGGCTGGGACGATCTGTTCGCCTGCAACTGGATCGTCTGGCCCGCCGGCACGCCGGTGCGCAAGGCGCTCGAAACCGCACTCGACGCGGCAGGCCGTGGCATGCCGCAGCATTGCATCGAGTCGAATTCGTCGATGCTCAACGTCGCCCTGCTCAATCAGACGCAACTGCTGGGCGTCGCCTCCGGGCGCGCGGCGCAGCGTTTCGCGCAGCTTGGGGCGCTGCGCATCCTGCCGATGACGCTCGAAAGCATCGGCTCGGTCTCGATGTACTGGCGCTCGGACAGCGCGAACCGGCTGGCGGTCGCGCGGGCGCTGGCGCATCTGCGGGGCTGCGCGCAGGGCTGACAGCTGACCGGAGACGGGCGTTTCCCTTTCAGAAGCTTTCCTGCTCAACCATCTTGCATCAAATCCAATAAACGATAATAATTCTCATTCGTAAATTAAACGTAAGTGACATGAAACCGGCCGCCCGCGCGGCACTGGTGCCGTGCAGACCCATCCGTGCAGCCGTCTTCCAGTCTCGCCCACGCCTTCGCCGCGCATTACCGGACGCTCGTCGCGTTCGCCGCGCGCCGCATGCGGTCGGCGGAAGCGGCGGCGGACCTGGTCCACGACGCCTTCGTCAAGGTGGCGTCCCTGCCCGGCACCGCCGAGGTCCGGCAGCCGCGCGCCTTCTTCGTGCGCGTGATCGAGAACCTCATGATCGACCGCTTTCGCGAAAGCCGCGCGTGGTCGCACGCGCGCATCGACGTGACGCCGCTCGACGACGATAATGACGCCTTCGCCGATCTGGCGATCGATCCCGTCGATCCGAGCCAGCTCGCCGAGGCCACGCAGACGGCGCGCGCGCTCGAAAGCGCGGTGAACGCGCTGCCCGCGCGCTGCCGCGAGGTGTTCGTGCTGCGCAAGGTGCATGGGCTCTCGCACGAAGCGATCGCCGAGCGTCTGCAGATCAGCAAGAACATGGTCGAAAAGCATTTGCGGCGCGCCTTGCTGGGTCTCGTCGAGTTCGACCGCGGCGCGCACGGCGACGACGCCCCGCCGGCCCATGACTAAGGAATTCCCGCAACCGGCCATGTCCGTTTCTTCTTCAGCCGACACCCCGAGCGACGCGCGGGCGGCCGCGCATGCGCGCCGCGTGCGCGCCGAGGCCGCCGTCTGGGTCGTGCGGATCGACGCGGGCCGCGCGACGCAGGACGACGCGCGTCTCGCGCGCTGGCGCGCTCGCTCGCCGCTGCATCGCGAGGCTTTCGACGGCGCGCTCGCGCAATGGCGCGGCGCCGATGCGTTGCGCGCCGCGCAGCACGCGCCATTACGTGCTGCTGGCGCCGATCAACGCAATGAACAGCGCAACGATCAACGCAACAGCGAGCACGCCGACAGGCGCAACGATAACCGCAACGATCACCGCCCAATCGAACGCCCCGCCGCGCGTCCGCGTCCGCCTGCGCGTTTCGCCTTCAGCTTTGCCGCGCTATTCACGCCGCCGCGTGCCGCTTTCGCTTCGCTCTGCGTGGCGTTCGGTGTGGGCGCGGCGTGGTATCTGCATGCGCCCGATCTGTCGACATCGGCAGGCGAAGTGCGCACCTTCGCGCTCGACGACGGCAGCATCGTGAAGCTCGACGCCGACTCGGCCATCGACGTCCGCTACGACGCGCACGAGCGCCGCATCGTGCTCGCGCGCGGCCGCGCCGCCTTCGACGTGAAGCACGGCGACGCGCGCCGCTTCGTCGTGCACGCGGGCGACGGCGAGGTCGTAGACATCGGCACCGCGTTTCAGGCGAGCTTGCCCGGCGACGGCACCGGCCACGGCGGCGATGCCGTCGTCACGGTCACGCAAGGACGCGTGGACGTGCGCAACGCGTGGGGCGATCTGGAAGCCGGCGCGGGCCAGAGCGTCGCGTATGGCGATGCGGTGCGCCCGCCCGCGCTCGCCGCCATCGACGCGTATTCGGCCACCGCGTGGCAGCGCGGACGCATGGTGTTCACCGACGCACCGCTCGCCGATGTGGCTGCCGCGCTCAACCGCTACTGGAAAGGCCACTTCATCTACGTGCGTGGCCGCGCGGCGACGCTGCGCGTGTCGGGCAACTTCGCCATCGGTGCGCCCGCGCAGGCGCTCGATACGCTCGCCGAAACGCTGCGTTTGCAGGCCACGCGCATCGCGGGTCGCGTGGTGATTCTGTCCGCGTCGTCGTGAGTCACGTGGAGTAATCCGTCGCGCGAAAATTTTTTTACGCGCGACGTCCGGTTTTTTCTTCGCACAACGTCTATTCCCTCAGTAAGACAAACAATCAGGGGAATGTCGTTGTTTACGCAAGCATCACTTCGTCCGCTCGCGATTAGCGCGGCGGCTGCTGCACTCTTCGGCGCTTCGTTGCCCGCGCTCGCTCAACAAGCCGCGCAATCCACGGGGCAATCCACGAGTCAATCCACTTCAACGGCGGCTGCGATGTCGCGCGATGCACGCATCGACTATCGCATCGCGCCTTCGGATCTCAACACGGCGCTCAACCGTTTCGCCGAAGCGAGCGGCGTGCAGCTCGCCTATGCGAGTTCGCTCGTCGCGGGCAAGCAGTCGCCGGGCTTCACGGGCCGCGCCGATGCCGGCAGCGCGCTCGCCCAGGTATTGCGCGGCACCGGTTTGCGCGCCGTGCGCGGCCAGAACGCGGCCTTCGTGCTCGAAGTCGATCCCGAACCGCCCGGCCCCGACGCGAGCGCCGAAACATCGTTGCCCGCCATGACGATCCGCGCGCAAAGCGAAGCCGATGCACACGATCCGACCGTCGCCACCGCCGCGCTCAAGTCGAGCACGCCGCTCACGCGCACGCCGCAATCGGTGTCGATCATCGAGCGCAAGCAGATGGACGAGCAGAACGTGCAGTCGGTCGCGCAGGCGCTGCGTTACTCGGCGGGCATCGTGCCGGAAACGCGCGGTATCGGCGACCGTTACGACAGTTTGCAGATGCGCGGTTTCGGCGGCTTCGGCGGCAATGCGGTCTACGTGAATTTTCTCGATGGCCTGAATCTCGGACGCGGTCTGTCGTATGCCGTGCCGCAGATCGAGCAATACGGTTTGCAGCGCATCGAAGTGCTGCGCGGCCCGAGTTCGATTCTGTATGGCCAGGCGAATCCGGGCGGCGTGGTGGTGCTCGAAAGCAAGCGTCCCGAAGCCGATCACGTTAACGAGGTGATGCTCGGCGCGGGCACGCATAACCGCTGGGAAGGCGCGTTCGATCTGGGCGGCGCGGTCGATGCGGACAAGCGCGTGCTGTATCGCTTCGTCGGCCTCGCGCGCGATGCGGATACGCAGGTGTCCGGCACGAAGGAGCAACGCATTTACGTGGCGCCCTCGCTCACGCTGCGTCCCGATGCGAACACCGAACTCACGCTGCTCGCGAGCTATCAATACGATCCGAACAACGGCTATTACGGTTTTCTGCCGCGCTACGGCACGGTGTCGTACAACCCGAACGGGCAGATCGGCACCGGCTTCAACGACGGCGAACCCGATTACGATCACTTCCGCCGCGCGCAGGCCAGCGTGGGTTATGCGTTCACGCACCGCTTCAACGACACCTTCACGGTGCGTCAGAACGCGCGCTACATGCATATGTGGAGCGATTACCAGACGGTCTATTCGAGCGGCTACACGAATTCGAGCAACCGTTACCTCAATCGCCTGACCACCGCCTCGCTCGAACATCTCGACGCGCTCTCGACCGACACGCAGCTCGAAGCCGACTTCAACACCGGCGCGGTGCGCCACGCGGTGCTGATGGGCCTCGACTATCAGATGACGATGTCCGACCGCCGCCTTTCGTCGGGCAAGGCGCCTTCGCTCGACATCACGAATCCGGTGTACGGTCAGACGCTGACCGCGCCCAAACTCGCGAGCTACACGCGCCAGCGCACCGACGATCTCGGCCTCTACATGCAGGATCAGATGACGATCGGCAAGTGGTCGTTCGTGCTCGGCGCGCGCGAGGATTACGCGTCGACCAGCGCGAACGAATACGTGAAGCACACGTCGTCGTATCAATTCGATCGCGCGTTCACGTGGCGCGCGGGCGTGCTCTACGCGTTCGACAACGGCATTTCGCCGTTCGCGAGTTTCTCGCGCTCGTTCCAGCCGGTCACCTCGGGCACGACGGCGGATGGCAGTTCGCTCAAGCCGTCGACGGGGCGTCAGTTCGAAGTGGGCGTGAAGTATCAGATTCCGGGCACGACGAGCTTCACGACGCTCTCGCTCTACGATCTGCAGCAGACCAACGTGTCGACGCCCGACCCGAACAATTCGAACTACCGCGTGCAGACCGGCGCAGTGAAAAGCCGTGGCGTCGAAGTGGAAACGCATTTGAATATCACGCGCGATCTCTCGCTGATCGCGGCGTATAGCTACACGAGCGCCTATGTGGCGAGCGCGAACGACAGCTCGCTCGGCCACACGCCCGCCGCCGTGCCGAAGAATACCGCTTCGCTGTGGGCCGATTACACGCTGCATCGCGGCACGTTCAAGGGCCTGGGCATGGGCGCGGGCGTGCGCTATATCGGCAGCACGTATGGCGCCGCCGACGATTCGTTCAAGGTCGGCTCGTTCACGCTCGTCGATCTCGCCGTGCACTACGAGTTGCGCAACTGGCGCTTCGCGCTCAATGCGTCGAATCTGTTCGACCGTCAATATGTGGCCGCGTGCGCGAGCGCGACGCAGTGTTTCTGGGGCGTGCGCCGTGAAGTGATCGGCACCGCGCGCTATCAATGGTGAGGCCGACGATGAAATCTTCACGCGCTTTTGCAAGGCGAACGGTATGTGCAATCGCGGGCTTGTCGATGGCGGCGGCTGCGTGGGCGGCAACGCCTGTCGCTGCCTCGAATGCCGCGATTAATCATTCGGATATCGAAGCATCGAATGACGTAAGCGCCCTGCTTCCCGATACCGAATCGTTCGTGATCGACGCTACGCCGAATGGTCCGCGTTATCGCGTCTGGCTGTATCACCCGAAGGCGACCGCGCCTGGCGCCGCGCCGCCCTTGCTCGTACTGCTCGACGGCAACGCGACCTTCGCGCTCGCGGTGAGCGCGGCGCGATTGCAGGCGAAGCTGATCGGCCCCGTGACGATCGCCGCCATCGCCGCCGACAACGACACGCTGTTCGACGAACACCAGCGCTTCCGCGATTTCACCACGCCCGCGCGCGATGGCTGGGGCGTGCCGCGCGACGCGCAAGGCGCACCGCTCGAAACCGGCGGTGCGCTGGCCTTCGAGACCTTCGTCAACGAGACCTTGCCGCGCGCCATCGAAGCGCGCACGCACGCCGCGCCGCGCTCACGCATGTTGTTCGGGCATTCGCTCGGCGGTTTCTTCGTGCTGAACGACGCGCTTGCGCATCCGCAGGCGTACTCGCGTTACATGGCGGCGAGTCCGTCGATCTGGTGGAATGGCGCTGAGTTACTGGCGAGCGCTCGTGCGAGCGCGCGTTCGGCATCGACAAAGGGCAGCGCGACCCACGCGACCGTTCCGCTCGCGATCCGCGTGGGTGGCGACGAACAGAAACTCGCGCTCAATGCGCCGCCCGCACGCGTCGAACGCGTGACGCACGCGGCGATGCTCGACAACGCGCGCGCAATCGCCGACTTGCTGCACGCAACGCCCACGCTCGGTTTCGACGCCGATTTCCAGATCTACGCGGGGCAGAATCACGTGTCGTATCTGCCCGCCGCGATCAGTGAAGCTGTCGGCCTGGCCGCGCGAAGCTTGCCCTGAGCGACGCTTACGCGCGTTCGAGCGCCGCCATCGCCCGCACGATCACGAGCAGCACCGACATGCTCACACCGCTCGACGCACGCAATTCGGTGAGCAAATGGCCGTAGCGTTCGAGCGCCGCTTCGTGCTGTGCGCACCAGGCATCGACGATGGCTTGTGCATCGGCCGTGTCGGGCGACTGCGCGAGCGCGCTGGTCGTGAGCGCGCGTTTGAGCCTCGCCACCTCGGCGAGCGCCGCCGCGCGCGCCATCGTGTCCCAGTGCGTGGGCGTGGGCAGCGTGGCGGCGCGTTCACTGATCCAGCCGTAATTCAAGCGCGTGCCGAGCGCGAAATACGCCGCCGCGACCAGTTCGAGCGGACGCCCGCACGCCGCCGCCACTTCGGCGATATCGAGCAGCGCCACCGAAATTTCGCCGCTCGACACCCGCAGCGCAAGCGTGCTTTCCACGCCCGCATGCACGAGTTCGCCCTGGCGCACCGAGAGCGCTTCGAGATCGGCTTCGGGTAACAGCGCGGGCAGTTGTGGCGCGAGCCGTTGCGCCGCGTCGCGGCAGCGCGCGAGCAGCGAACCCACGTCATCGCGATCCACCGCGCCCGCTTGCAGATGACGCAGGAACCACAGCGCCGCGCGTTCGAGCAGACGCGCGATATCGACGAACATGCGCGCCTGCACGTCGTCGGGCACGCGATTGTCGAGCGCGTCGATGGCGCGCCAGATCTCGTCGAGATCGAATACGTCGCGCACCATGATGCAGGCGCGCACGATCTCGTCGGGCCGCGCGTCGGTCTCCTCCATGAGCCGGTGAATGAACGCACAACCCACGCGATTGACGAGCGCATTGGTCAAATGCGTCGCGAGAATTTCGCGGCGCAGCGGATGCCGCTGCATCGGTTCGCTGAAGCGCTGCTGCAAAGGCTTCGGGAAATAGTCGATCAGCAAGGCCGCGACGAGCGGATCTTCGGGCACCTCGGAATCGAGCAGCGCATCGTAGAGCCACATCTTGCTATACGCGAGCAGCACCGCGCGCTCGGGCGACGTGAGGCCGAGTTTCGACGCCTGGCGCTCGGCCACTTCCTCGTCGGTCGGCAGGAATTCGATCACGCGATTGAGGCGCCCCGCGCGTTCGAGCCAGCGCATCACGCGCGTTTCCGCATCGAGCAGCGGCACGGCATAGCGGCCCGCGATCGAGAGCGCCTGAGTCTGGTAATAGTTGTCGCTCAGCACGAGCAAGCCGACTTCATCAGTCATTTCGGCCAGCAGCGTATTGCGCTGTTTGGTGGTCATCTCGCCGTCGCCCACCACGAGACCGAGCAGGATCTTTATATTTACTTCGTGATCCGAACAATCGACGCCTGCTGAATTGTCGATGGCATCGGTATTGATGCGGCCGCCGCGCTGCGCGAATTCGATGCGCCCGAGTTGCGTCACGCCGAGATTGCCGCCCTCGCCCACGACCTTGCAGCGCAGGTCCGTGCCATTCACGCGCACCGCGTCGTTGGCGCGGTCGCCCACTTGCGCGTGCGTTTCGCGCGACGCCTTCACATAGGTGCCAATGCCGCCGTTATAAAGCAGATCGACCGGCGCCTGAAGGATCGCGCGAATCAGTTCGTTCGGCGTGAGCGCCACGGCGTCGATGCCCAGCACCTCGCGCACGGCGGGAGAAAGCGGAATCGTCTTGACGGTGCGCGGGAAAATGCCGCCGCCCGCCGAGATCGCGGCCGGATCGTAATCGGCCCAGCTCGATCGATCGAGTGCGAACAGCCGCTGGCGCTCCGCGAAACTGCGCGCCGGATCAGGCGCCGGATCGAGAAACACATGGCGATGATCGAAGGCCGCCACAAGCTTGATATGCGGCGACAGCAGCATGCCGTTGCCGAACACGTCGCCCGACATGTCGCCGACGCCGACCACCGTGAAATCGCTCGCCTGGGTATCCACGCCCATTTCGCGGAAGTGACGTTTTACCGATTCCCACGCGCCGCGCGCGGTGATCGCCATCTTCTTGTGGTCGTAGCCCACCGAGCCGCCCGACGCAAAGGCGTCGTCGAGCCAAAAGCCGTATTCGGCGGAAATGGCGTTCGCGTAATCGGAGAATGTGGCCGTGCCCTTGTCGGCGGCCACGACGAGATACGGGTCGTCGGGATCGTGACGCACGACGTCGGGCGGCGGGACGATGGCGTTGTTCACGAGGTTGTCGGTGAGGTCGAGCAGCCCGCGCAAAAAGGTCTGATAGCAGGCCACGCCTTCGCGCATCCACGCTTCGCGGTCGCTCGGCGGCGGCGGATTCTTCACCACGAAGCCGCCCTTCGAACCCACCGGCACGATCACGACGTTCTTCACCATCTGCGCTTTCATCAGGCCGAGCACTTCGGTGCGGAAATCTTCGCGCCGGTCGGACCAGCGCAGGCCGCCGCGCGCGACGCGTCCGCCTCGCAAATGCACGCCTTCCACGCGCGGCGAATACACCCAGATTTCGAACATCGGTTTCGGCTCGGGCAGCCCTGGTACTTTCGACGGATCGAATTTGAACGACAGCGCCGGACGCAGCGCGCCATTCGGCTCGCGGCGGAAATAATTGGTGCGCACCGTTGCGTTGATTACGCCGAGAAACTGCCGCAGAATGCGGTCCTCGTCGAGATTCGGCACCTGGTCGAGCGCGGCCTCGATCGCTTTGAGCGCGAGCGCCGTGCGTTCCTCGCGCGCCGCTTCCGCGCGCGGATCGAAACGCACAAGGAATAATTCGACCAGTTGCCGCGCAATCGCCGGATTGCCGGTCAACGCGCGTTCGATATAGGCGTCGCTGAATGTCGAGCCCACCTGCCGCAGATATTTCGCATAGGCGCGCAAAATCGTTACTTCGCGCGCGCCCAGATACGCGCGCAATACGAGCCGATTGAAATCGTCGTTCTCGATGCGCGCGCTCCATACGCCTTCGAACGCTTCCTCGAACAGATCTTTCACGCGCTCGATATCGAATTCCGCGTCGTCGGCGAGTTCGAGACCGAAGTCGTGCACCCACGCGGGATCGCAGCCCGGCACCTGAATCACGTAAGGCCGTTCTTCATCCACGCGCACGCCGAGATGTTCGAGCATCGGCAAACTGCGCGAGAGCGCAATGGCTTCGCCCGCGCAATAGACCTTGAAACGAAATGCACGCGGCCCCGATTCGATCGGCCGATACAGATTCATCGCGATGCCCGCCGTACCCTGCACGCGCTCGATCAATTCGATATCGCGAACGGCCGTGCGCGCGGGATAATCGTCGCGATAACCGGCGGGAAACGAATCGGCGTAACGATGCAGCAGGCGCGTGCCCTGCTCCTCGCCGAAAGCGTCGAGCAGCGCGTCGGCGAGATCGTCCTGCCAGCGCCGCGTGACCTGCACAAGCCGCGCTTCCAGTTCGCGCGTGTCCACGTCGGGCATCGTGCCGGGTTCGGCGTGCACGACGAAATGAATGCGCGCAATCGCCGATTCCGAAAGCAGCGGCGTGAATTCCACCGAAATGCCGTTGAAGGCTTCCGCGAGCAGATTTGCGATGCGCCGCCGCAAATCGGTATTGTATTTATCGCGCGACACATAAACGAGGCACGAGACGAATCGATTGAAACGATCGCGCCGCACGAATAGACGCGTGCGCTGATGCTCCTGCAAACGCAATACGCCGAGCGCGATATCGTAAAGCTCGTCTTCGGCGGCCTGGAATAACTCGTCGCGCGGATAGGTTTCGAGCACGGTCACGAGCGATTTGCCGAGATGCCCTTTCGGCAGAAAGCCCGCGCGGCGCACGATATTCGCGCATTTGCGGCGCACGATCGGAATATCGGCGGCGGGGACCATATAGGCCGTCGAAGTATAAAGCCCGACGAAGCGGCGCTCGCCGCAGACCTTGCCGTCCGCGCCCACGAGCTTCACGCCCACATAGTCGAGATAACCGGGCCGGTGCACGGTCGCGCGCGAATTCGCCTTGGTCAGAAAGATCGGCCATGCTCCCGTGACGATGTCGGCGGCCGCGGGCGGCAGCGGCGTGACGTCGGGCGTGCCGGGCGCGCGCAAGGCTTCACGCAGGATGCCGAGGCCCGAGTTGTCCACGCCGCGCAGCGCGAAGCCGTCGCCGTGTTCGACGAGCGCATAGTCGCGCTGGCCGAGAAAGGTGAAATGGTCGGCGACCATCCAGTCGAGAAACGCGCGCGCTTCGATATCTTCCGCGCTCGTTTCGCGCGCCTTCATGCTCTTGATGGTCTCGCGCGCGACGTCGAGTATCTTCGGCCAGTCCTCGACGGCGGCCCGCACGTCGCCGAGCACCTTGGCGATTTCGCGGCGTAGCTCGTCGAGTTTTGCTGCATCGCCGCAGCGGTCGACTTCGAAATGAATAAACGAGGCCAGTTGGGACGGGCCGTCGTCCGCGCCGGCGGCTCCCACGTCGATGCGCTCGATGCCGCCTTCCTTGCCGCGCCAGACGCGAAACACCGGGTGCATGGCCGAATGCAGCGCGAGCCCGAGCTTGTTGACGGCCATCGACACCGAATCGACCAGGAACGGCATGTCGTCGTTGACGATTTCGATGACCGTGTGATCGGAATGCCAGCCGTGCTGTTCGAGAATCGGGTTATAGACCCGCATGCGCTCGGTGCCGGGCACGAAGCGTTGCGCCGTTTGCCAGTGCGCCATGGCGGCGCCATAGAGATCGGCGATGCTGCGGCTGCGCAGATCCTCGGCATCGACGAAATCGTAATAGTGGCGCAGGAACGGTTCGACCGTTTGAAAGGCGGGTTCCGGCAATCGCGCTCGCGCGAATGCCAGAACATCGGAGAGCAGATGGGCGACGAATTCCTCGTTCCTCGCTTGCATGGCGGACTCCTCGACGGATGGCCATCGACTGCATCGGCGGTAAAGCCATTATGCACCGGCGAGGTGATCGAACGATGAATGCGTGCGCGTTCTTTGAATGAAAAGCGGCGAATGAAAAGCGCAGAGGTTTACATGTTTTAAAACGTATTCATGCGAGAAAGTCTGATTAAACGCCGTTAGACAATATCGTCACTCGGGCCACACGATCCGGCACAGCGATTGCGGCTGCCCGGCGGCCGGCGCGCGAAACGAAAACAGCGCGCCTGCGAGCGGCTCGCGGGCGAGCGCGGCTGCGTCGAGTCCTTTGCGCGCCGTGGTCACATACGCCGTGCGCAAATCGTCGCCGCCGAAGGCGAGCTTCGTCACGTTCGAGCAAGGGAACACAACGTGCGCCACGCTCAAGCCGTTGGGCGCGTAGCGCTCGATGCGTGCGCCGCCAAACGTCGCGACCCAGACGAAGCCCTCTGCATCCACGACCAGGCCGTCGGGGTCGCCCGGCGGCGCGTGCGTGGTGAACAGGCGGCGCGCCGAGAGTTCGCCGTCGTCGCCCACATCGAATGCGTAGATGGCGCGGCGCAGCGAATCCACGTGATACAGCGTGCGTGAATCGGGGCTCATCGCCGGGCCGTTCGTGATGATGTAGCCGCTGTCGTGCACGCGCGGCGGCCGGTCGTCTTCGGCGCGCCAGAGCGAGCCGGTCGGCTCCGTTTCCGCGTCGTCCATCGAGCCGAACCATAAGCGGCCTTCGCCATCCACGTGCGCGTCGTTGAGTCGGTTGCCCGGCAGCGCGGTTTCGACCGGCACGCGCAGCACGAAGCGCCCGTCTTCGGGCGTGAAGCGGTGCAAGCCGCCCTGCAATCCACAGACAAAGCCGCCATCCGCGTGCGGCAGGACGAAACCGGTTTGCGCGGGCGCGTCCCAACTGCTGCGCGCGCCGCTTTCCGGCACGTAGCGATGCACGCGCCGCTGCTTGATATCGACGAAGTACAGCGCGCGTTCGCGTTCGACCCACACGGGGCCTTCGCCGAGCAGCGTGCCCACGTTCCATTCGACTTCCGGGATCGTTGTGTTCATGCGCCGTACCATCCGGCATCGACGAAATAATCGCGGCCCGTGCAGCGCGCGGCGTCGTCGGACGCGAGAAAGAGCACCATGCGCGCGACGTGCTCGGGTTCGATGCGCGCGTGCAGACATTGCTGGTCAAGCAATTCCGATTCACTCTCGCTCGACTGCCAGAGTTTCATCTGGCGCGGCGTGCGCACCGCGCCCGGAATCACGCAATTCACGCGTATGCCGTGCTCGCCGAGATCGCGCGCGAGTCCGCGCGTGAGGCCTTCGATGCCCGCTTTGGCCGTCATATAGACGCTGAGATTCGGCGTGGCGAGATGCCAGGAAATCGAACCGAGATTGATGATCGCGCCGCCGCCCTGCTTGCGCATGCCTTCGCTCACGGCTTGCGCGCAAAAGAATTGATGGCGCAGATTCACGGCGAGACGGTCGTCCCAGTAAGCGGCGCTCACGTCGCCAACGCTGTGGCGGTCGTCGTTGGCGGCGTTATTGACGAGGATCTGCGCGTCGCCGGACGCTTGCGCGATGGCGTCGAAACAGCGTTGCAAGGCGTCGATATCGCGCAGATCGCAGCGATGGTAGACGGGTTCGTATTTCGTGTGGCGGCTCGCTTCGACGAGCGCGAGCGACGCTTCGTCGGCCACGTCGAGAAAATGCACGCACGCGCCCTGAGCGCTAAAGGCCGCCACCATCGCGGCGCCGATGCCGGTGCCGCCGCCCGTGATCACGACCACCTTGTCGCTCAGGCTCGGATAAATTGCGTAAGACATGGATAATTTCGCTTTCGGTTCAATCGTTGCGTCAAGGGTCGCGCGGGGGTTTATTCGACGGTCACGTCGCTCGTCATGCGCCAGTCGCGCGGCAGCGTGCGCGTCGCATCGCCGGTGACGGTGAGCGTCGCTTGCAGATGAATATCGCGGCTCGAACTGCCGATCATCAGATCGAAATCGCCGGGCTCGACGATGCGTTCGCCGCGTCCATCGGTGAAATTCAGCATGTCGACAGGCAGGCGAACCTGCACGCGCGCTGCGCCGCCCGCTGCCACCGTCACGCGCGAAAACGCCTTCAATTCACGCACCGGACGCGCACTCGACGCCAGCTTGTCGCGCAGATAAATCTGCACGACTTCCACGCCGTCGCGCGCGCCGATGTTCTTCACCGTGAACGCCAATTCGAACGTGCCGTTTTCGATGGGCGCATCGGACGCGGCGAGTTCGAGCGCCTCGTAAGCGAAGCGCGTATAGCCGAGACCGAAGCCGAACGGGTAGCGCGAACCGAAGTGCCAAGCAACCGGCGTGCCCGCGCTTTTGAGCCGATGGTTGTAGACGTAGGGCACCGCGCCCGCGCTCGTCGCCACGGAAAGCGGCAGGCGTGCGCTGAAATTCTCGCGGCCCGTGAGCAGCGCCGCGAGCGCTTCGCCGCCCTTCTCGCCAGGCGCGAACGCCATCACCTGCGCGGCGACGCGCTCCTCCTGACCGCCGAGGTTGTACGGGCGGCCGCCCGTCATCACGACGACGGTGGGTGTGCCGGTCGCGAGCACGGCGTCGAGCAGCGCCTGCTGCACGCCGGGCAGCGCGAGGCTGTCCGTGTCCGAGCCTTCGCCCACGGTGCCCGACTGGAACAGGCCCGCGAGGTCGCCGACAAACACGATCGCAACATCGGCGGCGCGCGCCGCTTCGACGGCGGCGGCGATGCGCGACGTGTCGGTGCTGATGAGCGCGTCGCGCGTGCCGACTTCGCGCGTATCGAGCGAGACGTCGCCCGGAAATACCGGTGCGCCCGCACGGCGTTCTTCGATGATCGCGCAACCGGGCGCGTAGCTGACGCGCGCTTCGCCGAGCACATCGCGCAGCGCGTGCAGCGGCGTCGTCATCGACGAATGCGCGCTCTCGCCGCTGTTGATCAGATGCACGGGGAAGCTGTAGCCCGCGAGCAGCGCGAGCGGATCGTCGGCGGTCGGGCCGATCACGGCCACGTTCTGCGTGCCGTCGTTCGCGAGCGGCAGCACGCCGTCGTTGCGCAGCAGCACCACCGATTCGAGCGCCACGTCGTAGGCCACATCGCTTGCGGCTTCGCTGCGCACGTTCACGCGCGAGACATCGGCATAGGGCTGCTCGAACAGGCCGATGTCGAACTTCACGCGCAACACGCGCTTCACTGCTGCATCGATGGTCGCTTCGCTGATCTCGCCGCGCGCGAGCGCGTCCTTGAGATGCAGCGCGCACTCGTGGCCCGGCAACTCGATATCGAGCCCCGCGTTGAACGACTGCGCGGCGGCGTCGGCCGCGTCGCGCGCGATGCCGTGATGCGTATAGAGCAGATTCACGGCCGCATAATCCGCGACGATCAGGCCGTCGAAGCCCCATTTATCGCGCAGCACGCCTTGCAGCAAATCGCGGTTCGCGTGGCACGGCACGCCGTCAATGTCGTGATACGCAGGCATGATCGAGCCCGCGTGCGCGAGCTTCACGGCCATCTCGAACGGCAGCAGGAACGTATCGTTGAGTTCGCGCGGGCCGACGTGCACGGGCGCGTGATTGCGCGCGCCTTCGCTGGCCGAGTGCGCCACGAAGTGCTTGAGCGTGGCGAGCACGTCGCGCTTCTCGCCTTGCAGGCCCTGCACGTAGTGACACGCCATCACGCCCACCAGATACGGATCTTCGCCGAAGGTTTCCTCGGTGCGTCCCCAACGCGGATCGCGCGATACATCGAGCACAGGCGCGAGCCCTTGATGACAGCCGATCGAGCGCGCCTGTTCGCCGATCACCTCGCCCACGCGGCCAACCAGCGCAGGATTCCACGTGGCCGCGTAATTGAGCGGCGACGGAAACAGCGTGGCGTCCTTGATCATCAGCCCGACGAGACATTCCTCGTGCGCCATCACCGGAATGCCCAGGCGCGTCTGCTCGATCATCTGCCGTTGCAGCGCGTTGAAGGCCTCCACGCCCTCTTGCGGATCGACCGTATGCGTGCCGAGCGGACGCGTCACCTGACCGAGCCCGTGTCGCAGCAGCGTGTCGAGCGGCACACCCGTATCGCGCTGCGCGAAGTCCTCGGTGCGCCATTCGTGACGGCCATGCGCGCGCAGCTTGAGCCAGACGGCGTGCAGCTGCGCGATCTTTTCGTCGATCGTCATGCGCGCGAGCAGGTCGGCCACGCGCGCTTCGGTGGGCGCGTGAGCGCGGCGGTAAACGGGCACCTCGCTTTGATGGTCAAGCGACATCACAACACTCCTGTTGGGTCGTGTGCAAGGCGCGCGTCGCGTCCCGGCACGTTAGTTATCCTGCTTATTTTTCAAGCGTGTGTTCAGACTGCCGAAGCGCCGCGCGACGTGATTAATGCATGCGCTTGAACGCCATGTCGCGGTCGTCGAACAGATGGCAGGCGTCGGGCGGCAGCGCGAGATGGACGTTCTCGTCGTAGGCCAGCGCGCTGTCGCCGGGCAGCTTGGCGATCAGCGTGGGTGCGTCCGCGTGCTGCTGGCCGATATGCACGTAGCTGTGCTCGCCCATGCGCTCGACGAGGCGCACGCGGCACGCGAGCGTCGGCTCGTTGCGCGCGGCATCGGCGAGACGCAGGTGCTCCGGGCGAATCCCCAGCGTCACCTTCATGCCAGCATTCGCATGGCCCGGCTCGACGCGCGCGAGCACGCGCTCGCCGCTGTCCAGCACCACGTGCACGCCGCCTTCGTCGGCGCCCGTGACCGTACCGGGGAAGAAGTTCATCTTCGGCGAGCCGATGAAACCGGCCACGAAACGGCTCCTGGGATGGTGGTAGAGATCGAGCGGCGCGCCCACCTGTGCGATGCTGCCGTGCCGCTCCATGTCCTTGCCGGCCTGAAGCAGCACGATGCGGTCGGCCAGCGCCATCGCCTCGACCTGATCGTGCGTCACATACACGGCGCTCGCCTCGCGAAACTCGCGATGCAGGCGCGCAATTTCAGTGCGCGTCTGTACGCGCAGCGCGGCGTCGAGATTCGACAGCGGTTCGTCGAAGAGGAACACGCCCGGCTCGCGCACGATCGCACGGCCAATCGCCACGCGCTGACGCTGGCCGCCCGAGAGCGCCGCGGGACGGCGTTCGAGCAGCGCATCGAGTTGCAGCGCGGCGGCGGCGCGGCGCACTTTCGTGTCGATGGCCGCCTTGTCGATCTTCGCCTGGCGCAAGCCGAACGCCATGTTCTCGTACACGCTCATATGCGGATAAAGCGCGTAGTTCTGGAACACCATCGCCACGCGGCGCTTCGCGGGCGCGACGTCGTTCATGCGCTGGCCGTCGATGCGCAATTCGCCGTCGCTGATCGATTCGAGCCCGGCGATCATGCGCAGCAGCGTAGACTTGCCGCAGCCGGACGGCCCGAGAAACACGCAGAACTCGTTCTTGCCGACTTCGAGCTGCGCGTTGCGGATCACCGCCTGACCATTTGCGTAGGACTTCTGTACGTTTGCGAGAGAGATGCTTGCCATGTCGTGATGTCGGTATCAGTGCGGTTTGAAACGTGGCTCAGCCCTTGAGCGAGCCGGCCATCATGCCCTTGATCACGCGCTCCTGACCGAACGCGTAGGCCACGATCAGCGGCAGCGAAGTCAGCGTGACGACCGCAAGCATCGCGGGCACGTTCGACGAATACTGGCCCTGAAAATCCCACACCGCGAGCGGCAGCGTGCGATGCTCGGAGGTCGAGGTGAGCATGTAGGCGAAGATGAATTCGTTCCACAGGCCAATGCCGTTGTAGATCGCCACCGTCGCGAGGCCGGGACCGGACAGCGGAAAAAACACGCGCCAGAAGATGCCGAACGGACCACAGCCGTCGAGTTGCGCGGCCTCTTCGAGTTCGCGCGGAATCTGCCGCATGAATTCCGTGAGAATGAAGATCGACACCGGCAGGCTCAGCGCCACGTACGGTCCGAGCAGCGCGAACGGCGTGTCGTAGAGGCCGAGATTGCGCGTGAGCAGATAGATCGGCACGAGCGTCGCGTGCAGCGGCACGATCATGCCCGCGACCACGAGCGCGAACAGCGTTTTGTTGAAGGTGAAGCGCAGCCGCGCGAATGCGTACGCAGCCATAGCGCTCACGATCACGATCAGCACCACGGACACGCCCACCACGAACAGGCTGTTGCGGAAGTAGGTGAAATACGGGCCTTCGAGCACGGCGGCGTAATTGCCGAAATACAGATGCTTCGGCAAGGCCCAGACCGGCGAGGAAAAGGTTTCGTCCTGCGTTTTGAGGCTCGTGGCCACCACGAAGATGAACGGCACGGTGGTGACGGCCAGCCAGATCAGCGCGAGCAGCGGCACGCCCACGCGGAGCTTGCGCAGGCCGAACCCCGGTTGATGCGGAAGCGTCGACATCGCTCAGACCTCCGTTGCGTAGCGGCGCGTGAAGCGCAGCGAAATAGCCGCCACCGCGCAGACGATGATGAACATCGCCGAGCCGATGGTGCTGCCGTAGCCGAGCTGGAACGAGCTGAACACGGTGCGGTACATATAGGTCGCCATGAGTTCGGACGAGCCTTCGGGACCGCCGCCCGTCATCACGTAGATCAGATCGAAATAGCGCAGCGAGCCGAGAATGGAGAGCAGCACGGCGGTACGCACGGTGCCTTGCAGATGTGGCAGCTTGATGCGCCAGAAAATGGTCCATTCCGATGCGCCGTCGAGGCGCGCGGCTTCGGCGATTTCCTGCGGCAGCGAAGACAGCCCGGCGAGAAACAGGATCATGTAGAACGGCGTGTTCTGCCAGCAGATCACGGCGATGGTCGAGCCGAGCGACAGATGCGGATCGCCGAGCCAGTCCTGTGCGAGCGCATCGAGTCCGAGCGCATGGAGCGCCGCGTTGAGCGGGCCGAAGTTCGGATCGTAGACGTTCTTGAACAGCACGCCGATCGCCACGCTCGACATCAGCAGCGGCAGGAAATAGAGAATCTTCAACAGACGCAAGCCGCGCCCCGCTTTTTCGAGCAGCACGGCGAGCGCGAGCGCGATCGGCAGTTCGACCACGATCGACGCGGCCGCGAGCAGCGCGTTGTTCGCGAGCGATTGCCAGAACACGCCATCGTGCGCGAGCTTTGCCCAGTTGGCGAGCCCCACGAAGCGCGCATTGCTGCCGAGGCCGTTCCAGTCGAGCAAGGAAAGCCGCAGGCTGGAGACGAGCGGATACAGCAGGAACACGGCGAGCAGCAGCACCGCGGGCGCGAGAAAGGTGGCGGCGACGAGCCACTGCGCGGAGAATCGCAAGCGGCGTTCGGGAACGGCGGAAAGTGCGATGTTCACGGATAGGCCTGCCGGCGGCGTCCTCGCGGACGCCCACCGGTCTTGATGAAAAGATTGATCAGGATGGCGAATCGTTTCGATCAGCCGCCCGACTTCGAAGCCGCTTCCATTTGCTGCGCGGCGGCCTGCGGCGTGACCGAGAGGCCGAACAGCGCCTGGGTCGTGTCCTTATGCAGCTCGCCCAGACGCGGCGGCAGCGCCTGGTCGTACCAGAGCTGCACGTTCGGCGCTTGCACGATGAGCGCCTGCAAGCGCTTGAGGAACGGATCGGGAATCGCCACGTCCTTGACCGGCGGCACCTTGTGGTCGGTCACGCGCGCGCGCATCGATTCGTCGTCGGTGAGTGCCTGGATCAGCTTGAATGCCTGGTCCGGGTACTTGCACGCGCTGGAGATGCTCAGGAAGCCGTCGCCGACCGTGCCGATCACGTCGCGCGGATCGCCCTTGCCGCCCGGCACGCTCGGGAACGGGAAGAAGTCGAGTTTGGCCGAGAACGCGGGGTTTTCGTTGGCGATGGTCGAGGCTTCCCAGCCGCCCATCAGTTCCATGGCCGCGCGGCCCGAATACAGCAGACGGCGCGAGGCGCCCACGTCGTAGTCGAGGCCGTTGTAGCCCTGCGCGAACGCGCCGGCCTTCACGAGATCCTGAATGTACTTGCCCGCTTCCACGAAGGCCGGATCGCCGAAGCCCTTGCCGCCGCCCTCCACCGCGCCGCGCACGACCTCAGGGCCGCCGATGCGGTCGACGAGGTACATGTAGTACATCGAGCCCGTCCACTTGTTCTTGTTGGCGAGCGCGAACGGCGCGATGTCGTGCGACTTGAGCACCTGCACCACGTGCATCAGCTCCTCCCAGGTCGCGGGCGGCTTGAGGCCGTACTGCTTGAAGAGGTCCTTGTTATAGAAGATCACGGCGGCCGACGCGTTTTCGGCGGCCACGCCGTAAGTCTTGCCGTCGAAGGTCACGGCCTTCCACGAGGCAGGCAGGAAGCGGTCGCGATACGCGGGGTCCTTCTGCAGATACGGCGTGAGGTCGGCGATCTGCCCGGCCTTCACATATTCGTTGAGCGTGCCGCCACCCCATGACTCGAACACGCACGGCGGCTGGTTCGCACCGAACGCCACCTTCAGCTTGGTCTTGTAGGCGTCGTTGAGGATGTGCGAGTTTTCGACCTTGTAGCCGGGGTTTTTCTGCTCGAAGCGATCGGACGCGTCGCGCAGAATCTTGCTGGAACTGGCATTCGTTTGCTGATCCCACGTCGTGATCACTTTCGCGTCCTGCGCGTGCACCACGCCCGCCGCCGCGAGCGCGGCGAACAGCACCGCCGCGCCCGTCGTTTTCGCTACCGCCGCGTACGCCATCTTGGGTGTCTCCTGTCGTTGGTTTTGTTTGCGACCGTTTAACGTTAGCCTTAACGTTACGAGATCGTAGTCATAACGTTCTACCGTCGCCAGACCGTGTTAACCCTCAAGCTGCCGTCTGCGCGACGTATCCGTACAACGCTTGACAGGCGGCCCGTGCGCGCCTGAATTGTCGGGCTGCGCGGTTCTGTTAGAATGATTTCCACTGTAACGATAGCGTTACCAAGATCTCTCCAGATCGCGGTTCGGGTCGCGCTGCCTCACTCCTTCATAACAAGCTAGTCGCATGACCAAGCAAAATCCCACGCTGGCAGACGTCGCGAGGCTGGCCGGCGTGTCGCAGATGACCGCGTCGCGCGCGCTCAACGGGCGTCCGGGCGTGTCGCGGGAAACGCGCGACGAAGTGCTGCGCATCGCCTCCGACATCGGTTACGTCGTCAATCGCACGGCCCAGAAGCTCTCGGGCGGACGCAACGGCATCATCGGCATCATGACGCCCACGCTCGACACGCAGTTTTCGAGCGAACTGATTCTGGGCGCGGGCCGCGCGGCGCGCGCCGCAGGTTGCGAAGTGCTCGTCTACACGGTGTCCGACGACAGCCACGCGCATCAGGAACTCATCAAGCTCGTGCGCCAGTTTTCCGACGGACTGCTCGTGATCCTGCCGCGCGAGACCATGTGTCTCGACTCGCTCGCGGCCGCGCACGTGCCCGTGGTGGTGGTCGATCAACGCGGCACGCTCAATCGTTTTCCCTCGGTGTCGGTCGACAATTACGGCGGCGCGCGCATGGCGGTCGAGCATCTGGTCTCGCTCGGCCACAAGCGCATTGCGTTTCTCGGCGGCGACGAAGCGATCGAAGGCGTGCGCGACCGGCAGCGCGGCTATCACGACACGCTCGTGCGCCACGGCATCGCGCTCGATCCCGAACTCGTCGTGACCGGCGATCTTTCGCAGATGACCGCGTTCGAAGTGGCGACGGGCCTCGTGAACCTGCCCGATCCGCCCACGGCCATCTTCACGGCCAACGACCAGAGCGCGTTCGGCGCGATCGCGGCCGCGCGCGAAGCGGGCCTGCGCGTGCCCGACGACATCTCCGTGATCGGTTTCGACGACATCCCCATGGCCGAGCAGTTTCATCCGGCGTTGACCACGGTGCGCCAGCCGTTTCAGCAGATGTCGAGTTCGGCGGTCAATGCGCTGCTCGCGCAGATCGCGGGCAACGACGCGGTCGCGCAGCGCACGACCTTCCCCGCCGAACTGGTGGTGCGCCAGTCCACGGCGCAGGCGCCCGCCGTCGCGCGGCGGCCTGCCGAGGCCGCGCGGCGGGCGGGCAAGCAGCGCGCGAAAGCGTGAATGTGAGCATGAGCATTGGCGCGAGCGACTTCGCGAGTCGAACGCGTAAATAAAACGGGGCGCCTTATCCGCGATAAGGCGCCCCGTTGGTGTTTTCAGCCGGCGCTTCGCGCGGCTTTCACCAGATGGTGTCGAGATGCGTGAGCGCGCGCACGCGTGCGTCGGGCGTGACGAGCGGCACGCCGAGCGTGCGCGCGGTGGCGGCGACGAGCCGCTGCGACGACGGCAATTCCGGCGAGAGCGTGGTGGCGCGCACCGCGATCGCGGTATCGACGGGCACCATGCGCACGCCTTCGAGCGACGCGAGCGTGGCGAGCCAGCGCCGCGTGTCCATCGCCAGCGCGAGCCGGCCGTTCTCCACGAATTGCGCCAGTTCCAGCACGCTGATCGTGGAGATCAGCACTTCGCCGCCGTCGAGCGCGCCGTCGATGGCCGCGCGCGCGGGCTCGCTCAGCGCACGGTCGCCGCGCAGCCAGTAGATCAGCGCGCAAGTGTCGAGCGTGACCATGGCCGTGGCTTACGTGTCGATGGCCACAGCGCGGCGCGTGCCGACTCGCTCACCCTCGCCCGCTATTTCGCTCAAGGCCTCGCCCAACGCATCGCCAGGCGCATCGCCAGGCGCATCGCCGGGCGGATCGAAATCGCAGTGGACGATCGCCGCGCGCAGCGAGTCGAGCGGACTCTTGCGCTTGGCGCGATACGGACGTATTTCGATGGTCGGCTGGCCGCGGTCGGTGACCACCACGCTTTCGCCGAGCATTTCGACTTGCCGGAACAGTTCGCAGGCCTTGGCCTTGAACATCGCTTTCGATACCCGTTTTTCCATTGAAGGATCTCCACCCATCGTGATCGGCGCGCTGTAGTTTTGTATGGAACCGCGTTGCGAGACGTCGCGCACCGTGGACGTTATCGCTAACGTCTGCAAGATAGCATGGTCATCGGGCGTCGTTCAAGGGCGGGCAAACGCGGAGTTTCCCGGGTACGCCAAAAGCGCCGGGACCCTATTAAATACGAGGGATTGTGATCGGATGGGTTTGAAGCGGAGACTGAAAAAAGGGACGCCGGCGTGTCAGGGTGGAGGAGGTTGACCACGCCGGCGCGGCCCGGACCAACGTCCGGCCGGGCCTGTCCATGCGACTTGCTACTGCTGGTAACTCACTGGAGATACAGTCGATGCTGCGTTGATGATGCAGGCCGCATCTGTTCCGCCCGAATCAGAACAGATGCATGACGCCTGCGAACACGCCGAACTGGCCCTGGCCGTAGTTCGGATTGCCGTTCGCCGACGAACCCGTGGTCGGATCGTAGTCGTTGTTGCCGTACGAGCCGTTGCCGAGGTTGATGTTCGACGTCGAGCTGTTATGCACGTAGCCCGCTTCCGTGTAGAGGAAGGTGCGCTTCGACAGGTTGTACGTGCCGCCCAGCGTGTAGAGCGTGGCGTTGCCGTTGCCCTTGTTCGCGTTGGCGTGGAAGACCGCCGCCGTGATCGCCGCTGCCGCGTTGATCTGCCAGGCCGCGCCGATCCACTCGTGATCGACCGCCGTCGGCGCGGAGACACCGCCCGGCTGCGAGGCGTCGGTCACGCCCACGCTCGCGTTGGTCGCGTTCGGCGCGCTCAGATGCTGGTAGCCCGCGTAGAACTTGACCGGGCCGAACACCAGCGTGCCGCCCGCGAGAATCGAGCGCGAGTGCTGGTAGACGTCGTTGAAGGAGCCGTCGGCGCCGCGCACTTCGTCGTAAATCACGCGGAAGTCGCCCATGCCGAAGGAGTAGACACCTTCGATGCCGTCGGTGCGGCCCTGGCCCGTGGGCGTCGAGGCCGCGTTCCACTTGGTGTTGTTGGTCAGCGCGTACTGGCCGCGCATGTAGAAGCCGCCCCAGCTCGGCGTCTGGTATTCGAAGCCGTTCGAGGCGCTCGCCCAGTTACGGCCGCGCACGAGCGTCGAAATCGCGTAACGCTGCATCAGCTGCGGGTCGGCGCCCCAGCTGTCCTGCGAGATTTCGCCCGCGCCGAGGTTACCCATCTTGAAGGTACCGTAGCGGTCGTTGTCGAAACCGACGATCGCGTGACGGCCGAACAGCGCGCCCGCCGACTGGCCCGTCTGCGTGTTGAGCTGGCCTTCGAGCTTGAAGATCGCCTTCGTGCCCGCACCGAGATCCTCGTAGCCTTCGAGGCCGAACCACGAACAGCCCCAGTCGCCGCTCTGGGCGCTCACGGCGTTCTTGTTGCCCGGCAGGCCCGTTTCATACTGGATGCCGTTGTCGATACGGCCGTACAAGGTGACCTGGCTTTGCGCCTGGGCGGCGGACGATACCGCGGCCAGCACGGCGAGGCCAATCAGCTTCTTTTTCATCAGGTATCCTATCTTTTTGCGTGTGTCTCCAAACCACGTCCCGGCTTCGTGGGGTAGCCGGCGCAGCGTCCCGAAATGCGCAGGGATCACGTCCCATGCACTTCGGGAGCTGATTATAAAAACGTGCCGCGCGCTCGCGCAGACGGAAAGCGCCAGGGAAAATGCGCCCCAGTTCTAACGTTGTTTCCACTCGGGAGTTGCGCTAGCGCTAACGTTATGGCCACGTTATCTGGTCAGATCGCGCGGCGAGGCCGGTATTTGCGTGGGCGGCGCGTGCGCCCGCATGGCGCGGCGGCGTGAAAACCGCTGTGGAAGCGCGTTCCACCGTTTAACCGTCCAGACGGTCGTGCTTAACGTTGCTAACGCGGTGTCGCGCTCACGCGACGCTGCGGGCATGCGTTCTGCGGCGCAGCCAGTACCGGGTGGCGCGTGCGCGCCCTACTCCCGCTCGACTCCCTTTGCGATGAACGCTCATTCGTCCTCGCCGGGAAGCACTCCGGCTCCCGTTTCCCTGCGTCCGCTGCGCGTGGCCAT
This sequence comes from Paraburkholderia tropica, assembly GCF_914484835.1. Taxonomy (GTDB): domain Bacteria; phylum Pseudomonadota; class Gammaproteobacteria; order Burkholderiales; family Burkholderiaceae; genus Paraburkholderia; species Paraburkholderia tropica_A. The sequence goes on along the minus strand of NZ_CAJZAR010000039.1, from coordinate 142,529 downwards.
CTGGCTCGCGCTGGTGGGCGGACCGCTGCTCTGGCTCGTGCAGCTGGCGCTGGCGGTCACGCTGGTGTCGGCGGCCTGCGGCGACGGCATCCAGCATCAGGCCGACATGCCCTGGCCACACGTCGAGGGCATCGTCGGCGTGGCGTCGGGCGGCGCGTTCGTGATCGCGCTGGTGCTCGCGATCATGGCGGGCCGCGCGTGGCGCCGGACCGTCTCGCTCGCCCCCGACAAGCACGACGCGCTGCGTTTCGTCGCGTGGTGCGCCGCGGCCATTTCTGTGCTGTTTCTGGGGCTCATCGCGTTCTCCACCTGCGTGCTGGTGATCGCGCCGATCGAGCGTCTGTGTACCCCGTTTCAGTGAACGCGAACGGCTTGCGCCCGCTTTTTAAACCATCGGTTAAACGAAATATTTACCGCTTTTCACCCCTGAAAAAACGGGGTCACGGCGATGAAGCGCAGACGTGCGGATTCATTTCAATTGCGTTTTGATTTGCGATGCCAAATGCCCGCAACTCGTGCAATTGATTCGTGCGCGTGAACCGTAAAGTCGAAGCCGTCGGGGAACCCATAGCGAGCGTTTCCCGGTTTCAGGGAGAAAGCAGTGGCTTCGGTATTCGGTGGTATGGGTTGGACGCTGCGCGCGACGGTGATGGGCGCGGCGATGTGGGGGGCGGCTTCGGCGGTACAGGCGCAGGAAGTGTATGTGACGGGCGGCACGCTGGGCGCGGGACTGGGCGGCGCGCTCAATCTGGGGCCGCATGTGGGCCTGCATGCGGAGGCGGCGGGCTTCGGGCTCAGCCACACCGTGACGGTAGACGACAACCGCTACGACGGGCATCTCACGCTCGCCCAGGGCGGCACTTACCTCGATCTGTACCCGTTTGCGTCGAGCGCGTTCCGCCTCACGGCAGGCGCCCTCTTCAACGGGGATTCGCTCTCGGCGACGCTCTCGCCGAACGCGCAGGGCAACTATCAGATTGGCGGCGAGACGGTGCCGGCGCTCGGTCCCGCGCCGAGCGCGAAGGTGACGCTCCCGCATGTGATGCCTTATATCGGCATTGGCTATGGTCACAAGAAGCCCGCGCTCGGTCTGGGCTTGTCGTTCGATCTCGGCGTGGCGTATGGCCGTCCGCGCGTCGCGTATGACGTGCCGTCGATTTACGATCCGTACGTTTCGCAGCAGGACATCGCCAACGAAGAACAGAAGTTCACCGACAAGGTCACGCGCTACCACTGGTATCCGGTCGCGCAGGTGGCGTTGACGTATCGCTTCAATTGAGCGGCCAGGCCCCGTGCGGGCCAGGCCACCTCTGGCGAGCGACGGTGCTGCTCGCCCCTCAGAACTTCATGTCGATGCCGAGCATGGCGACGATTTGCGTCGGCGTCGACGATCCCGTCAGGTTTTGCGAATCGCCCACAGCCGGGGCGGCATTCACGACTTCACCCGCACTGCCCAGCGTTTGACCGCTGGCGTGCTGCCACGCCTCGAGCGCGTAAAGCGCCGTGCGTTTCGAAAGCTGATAACCCTGCTTCAGTGAAAACTGCGTGTAACGCGCCGCATGCGAAATGCCGTTGGCTTTCGATGCCTGCGTGTATGAAAAGCCCGCCGCCAGATCGACGGGCGCCGTGACCTGCCAGCGCGCAAACGTGCCATACGTGTTGAACGAAGCGGTATCCTTGAACAGCGAACGCGCGCCAGGCAAATAGCGCACATTGGAATACATGAGGCCCACGCGAGCGGCGCCGAAGGTGTAGTTGCCGGCGATCGCGACGTCGCGCATCGATCGCGCCGTGACGTAGCCCTGATTCACCACCGACTCGCCGAACGAGCCGCTCGACGACGAGTCGAACGCGGCACTCGTGGTGCTCGCGAATGCGTTGTCCATCCGCAGATAACCGGCCGCAAGCGCAAGCGGCCCCTGCGAATAACGCAGCGCGACGCTGATCGTCTGGCCGCGTCCGGCGCTGCCCGCCATGCCGCCCAGCGCATACATGCCCGCCGCCTGGAGGCCGTGCCATTGCGGCGACACGTACAGGGCCGCATTGCTTGCGCGCACGGTCGTGTCCATGCCGTCGAGGTCGCCAGGATGCGCGCCCGCTGCACCGGTCAGCGCGGCCACGGAAGAAAGCGGCCCGACAAACTGGAAATACGGCGTGTATTGACGCCCGAGCGTGGCGCTGCCGTAGCGTTCGCTGGAGAGTCCCACATACGCCTGCCGGTTGAATATCGATCCGCTCGACGCCTGCGTGCCATTGTTCAGGTCGAAGCCGTTTTCGAGAACAAAGACCGCGCGCGTGTCATCGCCGAGATTCTCGCTGCCTTGCAGGCCGAATTTCGAGGCGTACAGATTGCCCTGTCGAAGATAGAGATTCGCGTGACCGTTCTGGTTGTTGACGTAGCTGATGGCGTCGTCGGCGACACCGTAGAACGTGAGGCTGCTTTGCGCGTGCGCACCGGGTGCCGTCATCGCTGCTGCTGCCGCCGCGATGACGCGCAGCGCATTCGCGGACGCGCCGCCAAAGTAACTTTTCTGTTTCATTCTAAATAGGTGAGGCCTGCGCGTAATAATAATTGGCAATCCAGAATGATCTGGAGAAAACCCAATTCAGCGCAGGCTTGCTGCGTTGCTGCCGCATTGCATAAAAAAACGCGCGCACCGCTCAATAGCGCGGTGCGCGCGTTCGGTTTCGAGCGGCAAACACGGCCGTGCTTGCGACGAACCGTGCCGCCCGGAACGTCGTTTAATTGCCGCTGACGGCGGTATTGATCGTGTCGAGCACTTGACGCAGTGCCTTGGCATCGACCTGCCCCGGCGCGGACGCCTGGCCGATCATGCCGAAGGTCAGATCGGAGCCGAACACCTGGCCGGAGAAACGCGACACCGCGCCCAATCCGCCCATCGACATCGTCAGCAGCGGCTTGCGCGAATAGCGGTCGCGAATCTGCTCGGTGGCGTCGAGCAGTTTGAGCACGTCGGCGGCGTTATGCGGCATGACGGCGATCTTCAGGATATCCGCGCCCATCGTGTCCTGCTTGCGCAGACGCGCAACGATCTCCGCCGTCGACGGCGTCTTGTGGAAATCGTGGCTCGACATCACAACCTTGATGCCCGCCGCGTGCGCCGCCGCGACGACTTCGCGCACGACGGACGGATCACGGAACATTTCGACGTCGAGGATATCGATGAAATGCGCCTTGATCAGCGCGAGATACAGATCGCCGTATTGCTTGTCGCTGATCTGCTTCGAGCCGCCTTCCGACTTGGTGCGGAACGTGAGAATGAGCGGCTTGCCGTTGGCCACCGACGCGACCTGCTTGCCCAGTCCGGCGATCTGCGTGGCGTCGGTATCGAAGTTCAGGTAGTCGATGCGATATTCGATGATATCGACATTGGGGTTATTGCCGATCGCGCGCGCCTGGGCCAGCACTTCATCGGCGGTTGCGCCCGTGGTCGGAACGATGATCTTCGGCGCGCCTTGCCCAATCACGACATTGCGGATGGTGATCGGCTCGGCATGACGCTGGGTGACGGCCGCAGCCGGGGCGCTGGTCGCCGCCGACGCGGTCGCGGCCATCGCGAGACCCTGCATACCCAGCAACATCGAAAGCGAAATCACCGTCTTGCGCATCTTCATCGTTTGAAACTCCTGGTTCATGTATTCGGGTGGTTCGCGGACTCGCTGTGTCGTGCCGCGCGGCGGCGAGAACGGCAATAGTCTCGGCCCGTCACTCGATTCGAGCAACGGGCCGCACGCCATGCGAGAAAAGATCAATGATCAGAACGACCCGCGAGAAAACGAGCGGTATCGTAACAAGGACGCTGGCGAAACGCCGCCGCGAAAAATGAAGGTTTCTTTAGGAAACGATGGACGATGCCACGCCGGTCATGGCGACCGGCGTTTAAACGGGCGATCAATTCCGCGCGAGCGCGCGATTAACGATGCGAGATCTGGCAATCCTGCTTATAGTCGACCGCGAGTTTTTGCTCCGCCGAATTCAGATCGGCCGGAAACACGCCATTGTCCGAACCGGGTTGATAACCGCGCGCTTCCAGTTCGCCGAGTTCTTTCATCAGATCGGCGTGCGTCACTTCTCCCGATGTTTTCATGAAGGGATAGGAGACGCATTGCTGATGTGAAAGACGCGGCGCGGCGCTGGCGGTGAAACTCGCCGTGAGAACAACGATGGCCATCGCGAGATGAGGCAAGCTTGATTTGAAATTCATGGGCGGCTTTTTTATCGGTTGCGCGGTGCGCTTAATTCGAACCTCTAGCCTAGCCGACCACCCCTCTCCAATCGTCGCCCAAAAGGTTAAAGATAATTTAGGCACTCGATTGGAGCGACTCAACGACCTGCCCTTTCAGCTTTGATGTTCGTATGGCATTTCCACATCGGCCCGATAGCCGACACGCGGAATGCCGATCAAACTCACCGGCGCGCGAGCCTTTAGAAAACGTCCGCGCAATCGCGACACCAGCCTGTGAAGCGAAGTCGGATCCACTTCGAGTTCGCCGAACACATAATCGACCAATTCCGCGTGACGGACCGCCTCGCCGGGATTGCGCAGCAAGCGATCCATCAGCAGATACTCCCTGCGCCGCAGCAGCAGTGCGCTGCCGTCACGGCATATCAGGCTGCGCGTGGACAGCGACAGCAGCGTCTGACGTGACGTGTTGCCTTGCGCAGCCGAATTCGTCTCGCTCTTGCCTGGCCGCGTGATGGCATGCAGGCGCGCATGCAGTTCGGTGTAATCGTAAGGCTCGTCGAGACAGATATCCGCGCCCGATTCGAGCAGTTTGACGCGCGCTTCCGTCGTGCCGCGCAGGTCGACGATCACCAGCACGGTGTGTGCCGGTCGGGCCGCGAGTGCTCGCGTGACGTGTTCGGCCTCGCCATTGGTCAGGGCGATGATCGCGTCGATATGTTCCGTGCCGGCGAGCCAGGCGGCGTCATCGGCGCCGTCGAGTTCGACGACGCTATGGTTCGACTCCTCCAGCGCTCTGGCGAGATAACGCCGCCGCCGCTCGGCGCCGATGCAAAGGATGCGCATGCAACGTCTCCTCGGTTTAGATCGGGGTTGGCTCGGGTTAGGTTCAATCGCGCTTGAATTGCGCCCAGCAATCGAGCCTGACGCACAGGCCCGGACGCGCATCCGAAAGCGCCAGGCCGAAATCATGCAGCCGCACCACCGCCTGCACCACCGAAAGTCCCAGCCCCGAACCCGGGACCACGCTCGTCAGATCGCTGCGATAAAAACGTTGAAAGACCGCCGTGCGTTCGGTGTCGGGAATGCCGGGGCCGGAATCCGATACCACGATGGTCGGGCCTTCACTGCCGTCCACGAGACTCAGTTCGACCGTTCCGCCTTCGGGCGTGAATTTGATCGCATTGTCGAGCAGATTCACGAGCACCTCGAACATCAGCGGGTAATCGGCGCGAATGGTCGCGCGCGTGCGCAGATCCACGCTGAAAACGAGGCCATTGGCGGCGGCAACCGGTTGATAAAGATCGGCGGCCTTGCGGCACAACGCATCGATTTCGACATCGCTGAAACCCTTTTTTCGTTTCATCGATTCGATTTCGGAAATGCGCATGATGGCGGCGAAGCGTTGCAGCACGTCCTCGGTTTCTTCGCGCGCCTGCTCCAGCAGTTGCGCGTGCGATGCGGACAACTCGTCGCCCTGAATTCGCGCCAGCAGCGAGCGAATGTGAATCACGGGCGTGCGCAAATCATGCGCGATGCCGTCACTCGCGCCTTTCACTTCGTGCATGAGCCGCGAGACTTCGTCGAGCATGTGATTGACCATGGTGGACAGCCACGCAATTTCGTCGCGGCCCGCCTCGGGCAAGCGCGCCTCGAAGTCGCCGCGCGTAATCTGCTGGACGACGCGGCGCACGTCGCTGACACGGCGCAATTGCGTCGTCGATACGAGTATGCCGATCGCGAGGCCACCCAGCACGACGATGGCCGCGCTCCATGCCAGTCCGCCCAGCATATAGGCCCGCAATCGTGACATTTCGTCGACGTCGCGCGAGACGACGAGAATGTCGCCGTTTTCCAGTTTCATCGCCTTGGTGCGCATATACTCGGGACGCGCGGCGGCCTGCTCGGCGAGAATCGGTTTGCTCCAGACGCCGTCGCCGTCGGGCTGCACGTTGGCGGGAAACGCGAGAATGTCGCCCGCAATGTGCCGGTGATTGCCGTTGAACAGCCCGTAGAAATTGACCGGGCGACGCATTTCGCTGCGAATATGCGCGGCAATCTGCATCGGTACTTTATCAGCGGGCAGCGCGGAGAAATAGGCGAATTGCCAGGCGATGTTGTAGTCCGCCTGCGTGGCCGTATAGGAAGCCGAATTCCAGTAATTCATATACACGACGCCGGACATCGAGCCTGCAAACACGAATCCGTAAATCAACAGCAGCCGGAAAATCGCGCTGCGCCAAAGGCTCATCTTCATACGGCTCATCCAAGCATATATCCCGATCCGCGGATCGTCTTGATCAGCGGCTTGAGGCCTGGCTTGTCGATCTTTTTGCGCAAATTGCCGATATAGACTTCGATCAGATTGGTGCCCGGATCGAAATGCATGTCCCACACCGACTGGAAAATCATGGTGCGCGTGACGACTTGCCCGGAATTGCGCGCGAGATACTCAAGCAGACGGAATTCCACGGGCGGCAGATTGACTTCGTTTTCCGCGCGGCTCACCGATCGCGCGATCAGGTCGATTTCAAGGTCTTCGACTTTCAATGTCGTGACGACCTGTTGCTGAAGCCGCCCTCTTCTGCGCAGCAGCACCTGAATGCGGGCGCGCATTTCCGTTGCGGAAAACGGCTTGGCGATGTAATCGTCGCCGCCTGCGAGCAGGCCGGTCACGCGCTCGTCGACGTCGGTGAGCGCACTGATCATCAGTACCGGCGTTTCGATTCCCACACTGCGTATCGTTTTGACAATCGTGAGGCCGTCGATACCGGGCAATACGCGATCGAGTGTGATGGCGTCGAATTCCGGGCTGAGCGCGCGTGCAATTCCTTCCGCGCCCGTACGCGCCCATTCGACTTCGAACCCGGCGTTGGTGAGTTCTTCCGTGATGTCCCGGCCGACGATGGGATCGTCTTCAATGGTGAGAATTTTGCTCATGATCCGACCTGATTGAAATGGGCGCCGATCACCGCCCGCTTTGCGATCAGTATCGCAAAGGCGCAATGGGCAAGAATGAAGAATCCTTTAGGTTGACGCGTGGGGAGATCGGCGGGCGTCGCGCGGGCGCAGTATGCCATCGAAGCGCAGGCTCGATGGCTGCGGAACAGCGCCGGAATCGGCGTCGTGCCGTCGTGACGCGGGTGCGGGACAGCAGCGGGCGACAAAACGTCGCAATGGAAGGGGCGAATTGACGGAATTGACGGCCAACGCGCGCGTCCGTCAAGGACGCGCGCCAGCCATTGGAGAAAAGAGGGAGAAATGCGGGCAGGCGCCCCGCTACGCTAGCGCGTCTTGAACACGTCGATCGACGAGAGCGCGTGGCCGTGGAAATCGAACAGCGTGTTGTTGTCCCACTGATCGCCCGCGCCCACCTTCCAGCCCACATTGGGCGTGGGAATCCACTCGGGCTCCCACCAGAAGATGCCCTTGCCGCGCCCGTTCGGAACGCTCTTGACCACATTCGTCAGCGCCGCGAAGAATTGCGCCTGACCTTGCGGCGAAGGCGGGAACGTGACGGTGCCCGTATTCGTCATCGCGTTGGGCTCCGAATCGCCGTCGCTCGTGGTCCACGGAAAAGCCGTCTCCACCACGATGATGTCCTTGCCGTAGCGCGCCGAAAGATCGTTGGCGTTGTTCTGCAGATCGTCGAGCGAGCCTTGCCACTGCGGATAATACGAAAGCCCGATCAGATCGAAATTCACGCCGCGCTGCACGGCGCTGTCGAACCACCAGCGGCTCTTGGCGTTGTCGCCGCCACTATCGATATGCAGCATGTGCTTGATGTCGGGATCGACGGATTTCACGGCGTCGTGCGCCGTCTTGAGCAGCGTCGCGAGATTGTCCCACTGATCGTACTTGCCGAGCGGCCAGAGCATGCCGCCCGTGATCTCGTTGCCCGTCTGCACCCATTCGGGCCGCACGCCCTCTTCGCGCAGCATGCGCAGCACGCTCGTGGTGTATTCGCCGAGCAGATCGCAGGTCTGCGCGAGATCCTTGCCCGCCCACGCATGCGGCGGATATTGCTTGCCCGGATCGGCCCACCAGTCGCTGTAATGGAAGTCGATCAGCACGCGCAGGCCGAGTTCGGCGGCGCGGCGCGCGAGCATGCGCACATGCTTCGCGTTGTTGTAACCCACTGCCGGACTCTGGTTCGCCGGAAAATAATCGGGATTGCCAGGATCATTCCAGACCTTGATGCGGATGGCGTCAAGACCGTGATGCTTGAAGATGCGCAGGCAGTCGTCAGCCTTGCCATGATCGTAGAAGCGCGCGCCGTTCGCTTCGAGTTCGAGCAGCGTCGATACGTCGGCGCCCATCGCGAGGCGTTCGCCATGTTCGCCGCGCGCCTCGCTGGCCGCTTCGGCCGCCCGCGCAATGGCAGGAAGCGAGGCGCCCGACGCAAGCGCGGTGCAGGCCAGCCAGGACAGCATGTCTCTTCGATTCATCTGTGCTCCTCCTTGGTATGCGGCGGGCCATGCGAACGCTGCGACGGTCCGCCTGATAGTCAGGGCACGCCGGCCAGCATTCCGGCGTGCCCTGCGTGATGAATCAGCTCATCGCGGATCGCGCCACGCGCAGACGTCGCCGCGCGCGAGTTCCGCCGCGCCGAGCACGAACTGCGCGCCTTCGGGCGCGGGAACGCGCACGCGCGCTTCGCCGAAGTTGAACGCGAAGCTCAGACCGCCGCGTCGTGCGAGACGCACGCCTTCGGGCAGCGTCTGCGTGGCGAGCCCGGCGGCACGTGCCGCGTCGCCCAGCAGCGCGCGATGCAGATCGTGCGTGAGCCATGCGGTGGCGTATTGCACGCGGCCATTCGACAGCAGCGCGGGCCAGCCGTCTTCGAACGTGGCGTCGACCTGCGCGCCCGCATTCGCACGCACGTGCTCGCGCCAGTGCAGCGCGGCGCCGCGCACATCGCCGAGCGCTAGCGCGGGGGCGAGCGTGGGCCGCAGCGATTCGGCTTCGAGCACCTGCAGCGGCAGCACGCGTTGCAGCGGCCCCGGCGGCAGATTGCCGGGAATCGCGAAGTGCGTGGTCTTCGAGCCGGTACGCGGACCGAATACCCAGCGCGCGCCGCTCTGCTCGACCTTGTCGATGAACGCGTCGTCGAGCACGGCCAGCGACGGCACCACGACGAGGCGGTACGCCGAAAGATCCGCGTGACGCGAGACGATATCGACGTCGAGGCCCTGCTCGCGCAGCGCGCTGTAATAGTCGAACGCGAGCGTCTGATAATCGAAACCCACGCCGTGGCGCTGAATCTCGAACATCCATTGCGTCTCGTAGTCGAACACGAGCGCCACGGCGGCGCGCTCGGGCGCGGCGAGCGTGCGCAACGTATCGCTTTGCGCGATTTCACGCGCAGCCTGCTCCACTTCCTGACCGCCCGGCGACAGTTCGTTATTCGGCAGATTCAGGCCCGAATGCATCTGCTCCTGCGCATACGGGCACTGACGCCAGCGGAAATACGACACGAGTTCCGCACCATGCGCGAAGGCCTCGTAGGCCCACAGGCGCACCATGCCCTTCGCGGGCACCGGATTCCACGGCGCCCAGTTCACGGGACCGGCCTGCTGCTCCATCACCCAGAAACGGCCCGCGCCGATCGCGCGATAACGGTCGTGATCGAAGGCCGACACATCGGGATGCGCGGTGCGCGCATAACGCGCCTTGTCCGCTTCCGGCACGCCGATCACTTCGGTGCGCGCGATCGGATAGCTGTCCCACGTCGCCACGTCGATGGCCTTGTTCGCCGCGAATTCGTAGTGATCGAAGGTCGTGAAAAAGCCCATGAAGTTGTGCAGCACGTCCGCGTTCGGCGCGTGACGGCGCAGCACGTCGGCCTGCTCGCGATGGAAGCTCGCCACTTCGTCGGACATATAGCGGCGGAAATCCAGCAGATGCGAGGGATTGGCGTCGGTGGGCGTGAGCACCGGCAGGCCGACCGTCTCGAACGACGGATACTCCATGCTCCAGAACACGTTGCCCCAGGCTTCGTTGAGCGCCTCGATGCTGCCGTAGCGCTGCGCGAGCCACGCCTGGAAACGCTGTTGCGCGGCGGGCGAATAGCTCGGCACCGTGTCGTGGCAACCGAGTTCGTTATCGGTCTGCCACGCGACCACGGCGGGATGCTTGCCGTAGCGTTGCGCCATCGCTTCGGTAATGCGCACGCATTCCTGGCGATAGGCCGCGCTCGCGATGTCGTAATGGCGGCGCGAGCCGTAATTCCAGCGCGTGCCGTCCGCGCGCACGGGCAGCATGTCGGGAATCGAATCGACGAGCCACTTCGGCGGCGAAGCCGTCGGCGTGCCGAGCACGACCTTCAGGCCGCGCGCCGCGAGCGTTTCGACCGCTTCGTCGAGCCACGTCCAGTCGAATACGCCTTTGCGCGGCTCCATGCGGCTCCACGCGAATTCGGCGATGCGCACGTGCGAGATGCCGAGTTCGGCCATGCGCCGCGCGTCGTCGGCCCACATCGTGCGCGGCCATTGTTCGGGGTAGTAGCAGACTCCGATTTGCATGATTAAAAACCCGGTACGGTTAAACGTTGAACAGCGGAAAAAGCACCTTCGACACCTGCGAGGATTCGTTTAGCCCTTGCTGGCGCCGAAGGTGAGACCCGCGACAAAATGCTTTTGCATGGCGAAGAACATCAGCACGGAAGGCAGCGCCGCGAGCACCGAGCCCGCCGCCACGAGATTCCATGCCGTGGTCCACTGGCCTTTCAGCGCGGCCACGCCCACGGTGATCGGCGCGGCGTCGTCGCCTTGCGTGAGACAGAGCGCCCAGAAGTAGTCGTTCCAGACGAAGGTGAACACCAGAATGCCGAGCGCCGCGAGCGCGGGCCGCACGAGCGGCATGACGATGCGCCAGTAAATGGTCCACTCGCTCGCGCCTTCCACGCGCGCCGCCTCGATCAATTCAAACGGCAGCTGCTTGATGAAATTGCGCAGAAACAGCGTGCAGAAACCCGTTTGAAACGAGACGTGAAAAATAATCAGCGCCCACACGGTGTTGTAGAGCCCCACGCGCAGCGCCATGTCGCGCACCGGAATCATGAGAATCTGGATCGGCACGAAATTGCCCGCGACGAAAGCAAACAACACCGCCGTATTGCCGCGAAATTTGTAAGTCGAGAGCGCGAAGCCCGCCATCGACGCCAATACGATTGCGCCAATCACCGAAGGCACGGCAATCAACACGCTATTGGCGAAGTAATGCAGCATCGGCGTTTGCGTGAGCGCCGCGCCGTAGTTATCGAATAAGGCGAAATGCTTCGGCCAGCCCCAGTAATCGCCTTGCTGGAGTTCCTCGGTGGAACGGATCGAGGTAATCAGCACGGCGAGCATCGGCAGCAGCCAGATCACCAGCGCAATGGGCAGCGAGAGTTTGTAGAGCGCGCGATTCGCGGGTTTCCAGCGTTCGACGGGAAGCGGATACATAAAGACAACTCCCTTGAATTCAGTGTTCTTCGCGCAGCATGCGGCGCAGATGGAACACGATGTAGACCAGCATGATGGCGAACAGCACGACGGCGATCGAAGCCGAATAGCCTTCGCGGTAATACTTGATGGCCTGGTCGTACATGTAATAGGCGAGCACGGTGGAGCTGTCGAACGGACCGCCGCCGCTCATCACCGCGATCAGGTCGAAACTGCGCAGCGCGCCGATCACGGTCAGCACGATCGCCATGAAGGTCACCGGGCGCAATTGCGGCAGGATCACGTGCCAGAAAAGCTTGAAACCCTTCGCGCCTTCCATGCGCGCGGCTTCCACGATTTCCGGGTTGATCGACGTGAGGCCGGTGAGATAGAGCACCATGCAGAACGGCGTCTGCGGCCAGAGCGCGGCGAAGATGATGCCGTAGGTGACGAGCTTCGGATCGCCGATCACCGGCACGCCGTGGCCCAGAATCAGGCGCAGCAGGCCGAACGTGGGGTCGTAGAACCACGAGAACACGAGGCCCACCACCACGCCCGAAAGCACGAACGGCGCGAAGAACAGCGACTTCACGATACGGATGCCGCGCACGGTCTGATTCAGATACAGCGCGAACATCAGCCCGACGGGCGGCGCGAGCTGGAACAGCACGAGCCAGAGCAGATTGTTCTTGAGCGCCGTATAAAACGTGTCGGTCTGGAATAACTCGATGTAGTTCGCGAGGCCCACGAACGTCTTTTCGGTCATGCCATCCCAGTTGTAGAAACTGAGCGCGATGCTGCTGAAAATCGGGTAGATCACGCACAGCGTGAACAGCACGCCGCCGGGCAACAGGAAATACAGCGCGGCGCGATTCTGCTGGCGCCGCGCCGTGGACGCGCGACGCGGCCGCGCCGCCCCCATGGGGCGCGCTACGGTATCGGACATGTTCAGGCCTCGACTTTTATTACGGATTGCGAATCAAGCGGAAAACAATCTCCGCAATGGACCGGCGGATGAGCACCGCCGGTCGTCACACCAAGACGCGCGATTTACTTGTGGTAAATGCGCTGACGCGTGGTTTCGAGGCGCGCGAGCAGCGCGTCGATCTGCGTCGGATCGGAATAGAACTGCTGCATGGCCTTCATGCCTTCGTCGGCCATTTCCTTCTGCATGTCGCGGTCGTAGAACTGCGCGATGCCGCCCTTCGTGTTCGCGAGCGTCTGGAAGCCGACCTTCGAGATCGCGTCTTCCGGTTCAGCCGCCTTGTTGTTCGACGGCAGCTGGCCCCAGCCGCGCGCGAGATCGGCGTTGATCTGCGGCGACTCCATGAAGGCGAGCAGACGGCGCGCGTCGGCCTTGTTCTTGGCCTTCGCGGGCACCAGCAGCACGTTCACCGGGCCGTCTTCGGCGGTCGGCACGTTGGCGTCGATGATCGGGAAGCGGAAGAAGCCCACGTCCTGCTTCATGTTGGCCGGGAAGCTCGCCGAGAAGAACGTGCCCATCAGCATCATCGCGGCCTTGCCGTTCACGAGCACCGGCGCGATCGAGTCGACGTCATAGGACAGCGCGTTGTCCATGAAGTAGTGGTTGTCGATCAGCGTCTTCCAGGCGGTGAAAACCTTCTTCACGCGCGGGTCGGTGTAGGGAATCTCGCCGGCCATCAATTGCTGATGGAACGCGTTGCCGTTGATGCGCAGGTTCAGATAGTCGAACCAGGCGGCGAGCGTCCAGCTATCGCGCGCGGCCACGGCGATCGGCTGCACGCCGCTCGCCTTGAGCTTCTTGCAGGCGTCGAGGAACTCGTCCCAGGTCTTCGGTTCTTCCTTGATGCCGGCCTTCTGGAACAGGTCCTTGCGATAGAAGAAGCCATACGCGTCATAGCCGAGCGGCGCGGCGTACTGCTTGCCCTTGTACGTCGAGGCTTCCCTGACCGAGGCGTATTGCTCGTTCCAGCCGTTCTTCGCCCAGTCGGACGACAGGTCTTCGAGCAGGCCGCGTTGCGCGTAATAGGCCATGCGCTCGCCGTCGTGCCACGACACCACGTCGGGCGGATCGGTCGCGAGCCAGCCGCTCATCTGCACCTTGTAGGCTTCTTCGGTGACATACGCGACCTTGAGGTCGACGTCGGGATTGGCCTTCTTGAACTTGTCGAAGGCGTCTTGCCAGGTCGAGCGCTGATTGCCGCGCGCCGACACGTTGACGGTGAGCGTGGCCGCGTCGGCGCCGGCGCTCGCGAGCGTGGCGGCCACCAGCGTCACGGCCGCCGTGGCGCGCGCGAGCGTGCCGAAGCTGCGGAAGCGTTGTGCGAACATGTTGTTGTCTCCAGATGTGCGTTGTTTGCCTGTCCTGCGTGGTTTTACTGCTGACCTGCCTGTGCTGCCTGTCGTGCAAACCGCCCGCTCTGATGGCGGGGTCAAGCTGAAATCTCGCGATGGCGTTGTATCAGATCAGCGCCGCAGCCGCAGTCGAACCCGCATCGGCGTTCGTGCGCGCGACGGCCAGACGTTTGAGCGCGAGTCCCGCCGAGTCGAACAGATGGCAGGCCTCGGCGGGCACGCGCACGCGCAGCCGCTCGCCCACGCCGATAAGCGTGTCGCCGGGCGCTTTCGCGACCAGCGTGCCGCCCGCATGATCGGCGTGCAGATAGCTGTGCTCGCCCAGACGCTCCGCGAGCACGGTCGCGCCCGCGATCGACTGACCCTCGCCGTCCAGACGCAGATGCTCGGGCCGCACGCCCAGCGTCACGCGTTCGCCGCGTTGCAGGCCGCGTCCGTCGACGCAGGCGAGCAGCGTGTCGCTGCCGCCCGCGAGCGCGACGCGCACGCCCTCCTCGCTCACGGCGTCCACCGTGCCGTCGATGAAATTCATGCGCGGCGAACCGATGAAGCCCGCCACGAAGCGCGACTTCGGATGGTGATAAAGCTCCAGCGGCGCGCCGCTTTGCGCGACGCTGCCGTACTTCTCCATGTCCGCGCCCGCATGCAGCAGCACGATGCGGTCGGCGAGCGTCATCGCTTCGACCTGATCGTGCGTGACGTAGACCACGCTGGCGTTTTCGAAGCGTTGATGCAGACGCGCGATTTCCACACGCGTGTGGCTGCGCAGCGCGGCGTCGAGGTTGGAAAGCGGTTCGTCGAACAGGAACACGCCGGGCTCGCGCACGATCGCGCGGCCAATGGCGACGCGCTGGCGCTGGCCGCCCGAGAGCGCCTTGGGATGGCGGTCGAGCAGCGTGTCGAGTTGCAGACTGCGCGCGGCGTCGAGCACGCGGCGTTCGATTTCGGGCTTCGGCACCTTGGCGATCTTCAGGCCGAACGCCATGTTCTCGAACACGGTCATGTGCGGAAACAGCGCGTAGCTCTGGAATACCATCGCCGCGCCGCGTTGCGCCGCCGGCACGTCGTTGACGACGCGCCCGCCGATGCGCAACTCGCCCTCGGTGACTTCTTCGAGGCCCGCGATCATGCGCAGCAAGGTGGATTTTCCGCAGCCCGAGGGGCCGAGGAACACACAGAATTCGTGGTGGCCAATGTCGAGATCGACGCGCCGGATCACGGGCGCGTGGTCGCCGTATTGCTTGCCGACGTTTGATAGCTGGATCGTCGCCATGTTGTCTCCTCCAGATTTAAGCGCTTAAATTCTACGCTATAAATATGGCCGGGGGCTTGTGCGTTGGGGATTTAACCGCTTAAATTGCTGAACGGTATTATCCTGCACGCATCGCCTTCCCGGCGCGGTGTGGGTGAAAATTATCAAATTCCCCCGGCGGCTTGCAACATTTGAGTCGCAGTCCCTGAATGTGGGAAACGAGACACTAAAGGCTGCACATGGTCACCTTGTCAGAAGTCGCGCGACGCGCCCGCGTCACCGCGGCCACCGTTTCGAACGTGCTGCGCAACCGCGAGAAGGTCCGCCCGGAGACGGCGGAGCGCGTGCTCAAGGCCATCGCCGAGCTGGGTTACCGCCCCAACCTCAACGCGCGCGCGCTCGCGCAGGGCCGCTCGTCCACGCTGGCGCTGATGCTCTCGAACATCGCCAACCCGTTCTATCCCGAGTTCGTGCTGGCGGCCGAGCGCGCGGCGCGCAAGGCCGGCCATTTCCTGATGGTCTGCAACACCGACGACGACGCGCAGATCGGCCGCGCCTACCTCAACCAGATCGCGGGCACCTTCGCCGACGGCGTGCTCGTGATGAACACCGACATCGCCATGAACGAACTGTGCATCTCGGCGATGCACAACGGCCCGATCCTGCTGGCGATGTGGGAGCACCCGGAAAAGCCGCCCGCGCTGCCCTGCGTGGCCGTCGACTTCGCGCGCGCGGGCACGCTCGCGGCGCAACATCTGCTCGAACTCGGTCATCGCAAGATCGGCATGCTGATCGGCGACGGCTGCGGCGGCTTGCAGGACGCGCGCTCGGACGGCTTTCGCGCGGCGCTCGCCGAAGGCGGCGTGCCGCGCGCGCTGGCTGAAATGCAGGTGCGCGACTCGATCGACGCGGGCCACACGGCCTGCATGACGCTGATGGCCGAGCATCCCGAACTCACGGCGATCTTCGCGTCGAACGACCTGCTCGCGATTGGCGCGATCCAGGCGCTGGTGGGCATGGGGCTCGCGGTGCCTGGCGATGTCTCGGTGATCGGCATCACCGATATCCAGCTGGCGCATCAGGTGCGCCCCGCCCTCACGACCGTCGCGATCCAGACCGAAGCCGTGGCGGAGCTGTCGATCAGCAGCCTGATCCGCTTGATCGGCGAGCCGGTGCAGGAGCCGTCGATGGCGATCGGGCCGCCGCCGCAACTCGTCGTGCGCGATTCCACCGGGCCGGTGCGAAAGCGTACGCGTCGTGCGGCGGCGAAATAGTACGGATACCGAATGATGTGGTTTGAAGGCTAGCCAGCGGGATCCGTGCGCCAGCGAATCACCAGCGCAATGACCGCCACGCCGCCGCAAAAAACCGCTAGCCAGGACAGCAGATTCGCGCTCGCCACGAGCGTCGCCTGGGTTTCGAGCGCGGCGGCCATGCGCATCATCTCGGGCATCGGCGGCATGCCGCCGAGATCGAACGGCGTGATGCGCTCGACGAGCCGCGTGCGCGCGATCGCCTCGCCGTATTGCAGCCACAGGCTGGCCGCGCCCGTGCCGCTCGCGGTCGCGATCTGCCGCACGATGTTCTTGAACGCGTAGGCGTGCTGGAAATCGTCCTCGGCGAAATCGACGAAGGTCATGCCCGCCACCTGCGCCATCACGAACGGCACGGTCAAGCCCTGCAGGAACAGCGCGGGCAGGATCACATCCATCGACGCGCCGGTCATCGTGCGTAGCGAAAGCATCAAGAGCGCGACCGAAAACAGCACGTAACCGAGCGCGATATAGCGGCGCTGGCCGAACAGCTTGGGCGCGATCAGCGAGAAGCACAGCATCGCGCCGAGACTCAAGGTGGACGCCCACGTCAGCACTTCGCCCGTGACCTGAAAACCGAAACCGAAGCCGCTTTGCAGCAGCGTCGGAATCAGGTAATTCCAGAGGCCGTTGAGGAAATAGTAGATCGCGTAGAACAGAATGCCGACGAGATAGCGGCGGCCGAGCAGCGCGTGCGGATCGAGCCAGAGTTGCGGTTCGCGATGCAGCCGCAGGAAAGCCGCGCCGATCAGCGCGAAGCCCGCGAGCGGCGTGAGCGCGACCGAGGGCGAACTTGCGAATTCGTAAAAGCGCAGGTCGCCGAGTCCGTGCATGAGCACCATCGCGCCGAGGCCGAACAGGATCACCACGGGCCAGTCCATCGGATCGATATCGAGTTCCCAGAGGCCGCCAGCCGGCGTCACGCGATGCGGATACGTGAGCAGCACGAGCACCAGCACCACGAGCGAGAGCACGACCTGGATCGCGAAGACCATCTGCCAGGCAGCGCTTTCCACGAGTAAGGCGGCGAGCCAGGGCGTGATCGCCGAAAGCCCCAGCGAGCCGATATTGAAGCCGATAAAGAGCGGCCCGCGTTCGTCGCGCGCGGCCACCAGTTGAATGAGGATGCGCGAGGCCGCGAACAGGCCGCCCGCGCCGAAGCCCTGCACGCCGCGCGCAATCGTCAATTCGAGCGGCGTTTCGCAGAGCGCGCACAGCAGTGAGCCGAGCGCCGCCACGAGCAGACCGGCCACGGTGTACGAACGATAGCTGGTGTGCCGCGCGATGCGCGCGAGCATGAGATTCGCCACGCTCGCCATCGCTGCGTAGGACGTCATGCTCCAGAGGAAATCTTCGGGCGAGGCATGCACGCCGCCGCGAATATGTGTGCCGGCGATGCCCATCATCGACGAGGCGACGAAGTCCACGCCTGCCGCGCCGCCCAGCGCGACCGTGAAGAAGAACACGCGCAGCGGCGAGAAGTCGGGCAGCGCGCGCAATCTCATCGGCGCGCTCCGTCATGGACGCGTGCGCCGCATGAAGCAACCGCAGACCCGCCGACGATGGTGTGCGTCACGCTTTCCCCTGGACGCCTCTCGCGGCGCCGCGCTGAAAAGAAGTGGCTCGAAGTGTCTAGAAGTGGTCGATCATGCCGAACTGCACGCCGCGCACCGACGCGCCCGGCCACGATGGCGTGAGGCCCGTCACGTTCACGCCGCGCAGCGTCATCTCGCCTTCGCCGTGATTGCGCAGCCAGCCCGCGCTCGCATAGAGCAGCACGCGCTTCGAGAGATCGTACTCGCAGGCCGCGCTGAACTGGTCGGCGTTGTTGTCGCCGCCCGAGCGGTCACGCATGTAAGTGTAGCCGAGCGAGGCGCGAAAACGCGCGCTCACGGCATAGCGCGCGGAGACCGAAACGCCGTCGTTGTGATAGCGCGGCGTGCCGCCGTCGCCGTTGAAGAACGACAGGAAGCCCGTGACCGAACCATACACGTAGGACACGCCGCCGAGATTCGCGCGCAGCGCGCCCGAGCCGTGCGTCTGCTGATGCGCGTAGGAGATGCGGAACGGGCCGTCGTGGTACGCGAAGGTTTCGATGTGGCCGGCGAGGCCATTGCCGTCACCGTCGCTCGCGTTGCGCAGCGCGGCCATGATCGTCGTGGAGAAGCCGTGATATTCCGGCGACAGATACGTGATCGCGTTGCTCTCGTACGGCGTGATCTTCGAGAGATTGTTCAGACCGGAGGCGATCGTGCCTGCGCCGAACGCATCGAGCCCGCCCTTGAACGGGATATAGATCGGCGAATACTGGCGGCCCATGCGCACCGTGCCATACGGCGTGCCCACGCCGATCCACGCCTGGCGGTTGAAGATCGTATTGGCCACGGCATAGCTGCCGTCGGTGGAGCCAAAGCCATTCTCCAGATCGAACAGGATCTTCACGCCGTTACCGATGTCTTCCGCGCCGCGCAAACCGAAGCGCGAGCCGCGATACGCGCCCGAATCCATGCGCGCGACATAGCCCGCGCCGGGATTGGTGACTTCGATGCTGGTGTCGATCGAACCGTACAGCGTGACCGAGCTTTGCGCGTGCGCGGCGCCCGCGTGGACCGCCAGCGCGGCCATGACGATGCCGGCGCGCGGCGCGTTCCGTGCCAGGCGAGCGAAAGGTGCGAGCGGCATCAGGCGGCGCCCGAAAAAGCGCGCGCGTGAGGCAGACCGGTGCGGGCCGAAAGGCGCACGGAAGCTTGAATGCATACGGGAAAAAACGGGAAAAATACGGGGAAAACAGAAAAACGGCGCGTGCGTGTGGCTGCGCGGCGCGCCGTGAGCATGGTGGGCGCGGCGGGTGAAGCCGCATGTCGGGCCGCGCGATTCACGCGGCCGGAGATGCTGCCTGGTCCAGCGGACTCATCGTATCAAACGACTCGTTTCGACTACTGAATAGTGGCATCGGCTCCCGGAAGTCCTTCGGGAAAGCGCCGCATTTTACCGCAGCATTTTCGCGTCGAGACTCGCGAATTAACCGTTTGGTACAAATACCACAATTGCGGAATAGCCCACAAAAAAAGGCGCGGCGCGCCCGGCCGGTCACGCTCGACGAGCGTTCCGGCCGGCTCGCGCCGCGCCTCACATCACTGCCCTGCCCTTACTGCGGCAGCGCGTAAGCGATCACGTAGTCGCCCAGCTTGGTGCCGAACGAACCGTGGCCGCCCGCGGCGATCACCACGAACTGGCGGCCGTTGACCGAGTAGGTCATCGGCGTCGCCTGGCCGCCTGCCGGCAGGCGGGCTTCCCAGAGCTGCTTGCCGTTGTTCACGTCGAACCCGCGGATGAAGTTATCCGCCGTCGCGCCGATGAACGCCACGCCGCCAGCCGTCACCATCGGGCCGCCGAGCATCGGCATGCCCATCTTGAACGGCAGCGGGATCGGCGAGCTGTCACGCACGGTGCCGATACGCTTCTTCCAGACGATCTCGTTGGTCTTCAGATCGACGGCCGAGATGTAGCCCCAGGCCGGCTGCTTGCACGGCAGGCCGAACGGCGAGAGGAACGGGTTGAGCGTCACGCCGAACGGAATACCGTATTGCGGCTGGATGCCCGATTCCGTGCCGCTGCCCTTCGCGCCCGGTTCCGGTTCCTGCGGATTGCCCGGACCACGCGGGATCAGGCGCGAGACGAACGGCAGCGCGATCGGGTTGGCGATGGCGATCTGACGATCCGTGTCGAGCGCAATGCCGCCCCACTCGAACATGCCCAGGTTGCCCGGGAACACGAGCGTGCCTTGCAGCGAAGGCGGCGTGAACGTGCCTTCATAGCGCAGCTTGTGGAACATCACGCGGCAGACCAGCTGGTCGTACATCGTCGCGCCCCACATGTCCTTGTCCGTGAGGAGATTCTTCGGACGGAACGTGAGTTCGGAGAACGGCTGCGTCGGCGACGTGTGATCGCCCGGCGCGGCGCCTTGCGGCACCGGCAGTTCGGGCGCGGGCACGACGGTCTCGCCGGTGCGGCGGTCGAGCACGAACAGGTTGCCGGTCTTGGCCGGTGCGTACACGACCGGCACGGTCTTGCCGTCCTTGTCGGTGATGTTCGCGAGCGTCGGCTGCGACGGCATGTCCATGTCCCAGAGGTCATGGTGCGCGGTCTGGTAGAACCAGGCGAGCTTGCCGGTCGAGGCGTGCAGCGCGAGCAGGCCGCTCGCGAAGCGCTCCATCTCCGGCGTGCGGTCGCCGCCCCAGATGTCCGGGGTGCGTACGCCCATCGGCAGATAGACGATGTCGAGCTTGGCGTCGTAGGCGGCCGGGGCCCACGAGTTCGGCGAGTTCCACGTGTAGTGCTCGCCCGGACCCGGGATCTTGTTCGGATCGGTTGCGCCCGGATCGAAGGCCCACAGGAGCTTGCCCGTGCGCACGTCGAAGCCGCGGATCACGCCCGACGGTTCGCGGTTCGAGAAGTTATCCTCGACCGCGCCCGCCACGACGATCACCTTGCTGGTGACGACCGGCGGCGACGTCGGTTCGTACATGCCCGGCGTGGTGACCGGCATCGCGTGTTGCAGATCGAGGTCGCCGTTATTGCCGAACTCCGAGCAGCGCTCGCCCGTTTCCGCGTCGAGCGCGTACAGGTGGCCGTCGTTGACCGGCAGATAGATGCGTCGCGTGCAGGCGGCGTTCGCGGCCGGCGCAGCGGCAACCGTGGCCGGTGCGTCGCTGGCCGGAGCAGCGGCTTGCGTGGCTTGGGCAGCGTCGGTCGCCGAAGCGCCCGAAGCGGCCGCCGTCGTGGCCGATGCAGCAGCATCCGAAGCGGCCGCGGCTTCAGCCGGTGCCGCCGCGTCCGCCGTCGCGTTGCTCGCCGACAGGTCGACATACGACACGCCACGGCAGGTCACGTGCTGGAAGGACGGGTCCGGCTGGAGCTTCGGATCGAACTTCCACTTGAGCTTGCCGCTTTGCGCGTCGAGCGCGAACAGGATCTGGTGCGGCGAGCACAGGTAGAGCAGATCGCCGATCTTGATCGGCGTGACCTCGTTCGTGATCTCGCCCGGATCGTTCGGGCCTTTCATGTCGCCCGTGCGGAAGGTCCAGGCCACCTGCAGGTTCTTCACGTTATCGGGCGTGATGGTCTGCAGCGGCGAGTAGCGCGTACCGCGCTGGTCGCGGCCATAGGCGGGCCAGTCGGACGCGGGGATGCCGTCGACGTGCGCGGCCGGCGTGCCGGTCGACGCATTCAGCGTGCCGTTGATCGTCTGCGGATCGTTGAAGCAGGCGTACACGAGCACGCCCGCCCAGATCACGAGCGAGCCGACGAGCGTCTGCACGCCGAGCTTGCGCGGCGCTTCGAGACGCCAGCTCACGAGCAGCAGCAGCCACACGCCGAACACGACGAGCACGCCCGAACGCGGCGCGAGCGCCCAGAAGTCGGGACCCGACTCCCACAGCGACCAGATCGCGGTGCCGACGAGCACGAGCGCGTAGAGCACGAGCGCGGAGGCGCGGCGGCGATACAGCAGCCACGTGACGGCCAGCAGCACGACGCCGGTCACGACGTAGTACGCCGAGCCGCCGAGCGAGAGCAGGTACGCGCCGCCTATCAGCAGATAGAGCGAAGTGAGCGCAATAAATAGCAGGGTGATGACGCCGATGAACCCCGGCGATGATGATTCTCTGGATCTGGACATGATGATCTCAACCTTCTTTTGAGGACGCCGCCCACAGCGTCTGTCACACGATGCCGGCGGCGAGGCGCGCCGGCGCGAACACCGGCGAGTCGTCCAGCCGCTGCGCTACGCGCGCAGTGGCTGGCAATGCGGAAAAAACCTCCGCGAAATAAGCCTTTAGAAGACGTGCATCATCCCGATGTACGCGCCGGTCTGCGACTCGCCCACGTTCGGGCTGGTCGGCGAACTCGAATCGCGCGACGTCGCGAACACCGAGAAATTGCCGTTCTTGCTGTTGTCCACGTACGCGACGGTGCCGTACAGGAAAGTGCGCTTGCTCAGGTTGTAGGTCGTGCCGAGCGCGTACAGCATCGCGTGGCTGCCCGGGTCGTGCGAAATGTCGCCGCTGCCCTCGCCCACGTGAATGTAGAAGCCCGCCGCCGTGACGGCCCACTTCGGCGTGGCCTGATAGGTGGCGCCGAGCCAGTAGTGATCGGCCGTATCGGCCACGCCCACCGGCGAATCCGGCGCGCTGTAGTGCGTGTAGGCCGCCTGGATCTTCCACTTCTCGAGATGCAGGTTGCCGCCCACGAAGTATTCGCGCGACGAAGTGAAGATGTTGGAGAAGCGGCCGTTGGAGTCGCGCAGCTCGTCGTAGATGCCGCGCACGTCGAACAGCGTCGAGTGGTACGAGAGCATCACGCCGTCCGAGCGGCCGAAGTCGCCGTCCGCGCCATTGTTGAAGCCGCTCGTCTGGTTGCCGAACGCGTACTGGCCTTGCACGTCGAAGCCGTTCCACACCGGGCTGTGGTACTCGACGTTATTGCTGGTCTGCTGCCAGTTGCGGCCGCGCACGAGCGAGGCCGACGACACGGCCTGCTGCACGAACGGATCGAATTCCCAGACGCCGTCGCTGTCGATAAAGAGGTTGCGACCGGCCTGGATTTGCCCCCAGGTGTCGTTCTTCAAACCGACATATGCGCGGCGCGAGAACAGCTTGCCGCCGCCCGAGGTGCCGTTCATGATCTGCAGCGCGGTTTCGAGGTCGAACAGCGCGGTGGTGCCGCCACCCAGATCTTCGGTGCCCTTCATGCCGAGCATGCTGGTGCCCCAGTCGCCGCCTTCCGCGCTCCATCGGTTCGACGAGCCGCCGCTGCCGTTCGCGATGTGATTCAGATATTCGATGCCGCCGTCCACGCGGCCGTACAGCGTCACGCTCGATTGCGCCGATGCAGCCGAGCTCGCTGCGAGCAGCACGAGTGCGCCCAGTTGATATTTCACGTCAGCTCCCAGGTGGATTCTTCTTTCGTTTGTCGTTTGTCCGTGCCGTCCGGGCGCTTCCCGCCGTGCCTGAGCAGGCAGGGGCGAGAGACGCAAACAGGCCGATTCATCCGCACCGCAGGGTTGCTTTACGCGGCGCCCGGCGGCAACGCAGGGGGTGCAATGCGAACCGGCCAGGCACATGGCGTCTAAAAAATATAGCGCGTCATCCGGAAAGGTGCTTTCTGGCGGGTTGCAGCGGGGCGCGACTATAACAGCCTGCGGCAAAATGTGCATTGAAAATTGCGCAATTGGGCAAAACCCGCACGCAGCGGGCGTGCACGGACATACGGACGCGCATGTATGGCGCGTCGCGAACCTTACTTTTTGATTTCAATAGCGGTGAGAAAGCGCGTGTCGCGAAGCCGTGGCGGCTCGCGATACGTCATGCGAATGGCGCGAATGAAGCAGATAAGACTGATTGAGCGGCGTAAAAACGCGGCGTCTAGCCAAGTATCGATTTAGCTAGCGAATTAAATAGCAGTGCGATTGCAGCGGAATATCGGCCGGGATTTCAGGCCCCGCTCAGGCGCGTGCCGCCCTTGCCCGTGCGGGCGCGCTCGGCGGCCACGGTGAGAATGCAGTCGACGAAATATTCCGCCGGCTTCGTGAGCTGCGCCTCGGGCGGCGAGTACAGATACAGCTGCAACGGCGGCGGACGCTGCGGCAGCGCGAGCTCGACGAACGCGCGGCCCAGTTCCACCGTTTCGAGCGTGTGGCGCGTCCAGGCGAATACGGCGTCGTTGCTCAGCGCGAGACCATACAGCAGACCATACGACGTGCAGCGCGTGACGCGGCGCGGCGGCGCAAGCCCTTCGTGCTCGAACATCGCGCGGATGCGCTCGGGGTAATGATCGGTGGCGTCGGCGTGGATCCACTCGGCGTCCTGCAATTGCGCGAGCGAAGTCGCGTGCGCGAACGCGCCCTGCGCGCGCGTCACGAACACGGAATCGAAGGCGAACAGCGTCTTGACCGCTTCAGGGTCCGGCTCGGCGGGATTGGCCGGAAACGCCGCGAACGCGAGATCGAGCGTGCGGTTGCTCAGTTGCTCGCGCAACTGGTTGAAGCCGAGTTCGCGAAACTCCACGGTCACGAGCGGCCAATGCCGCCGGAAGTCGACGAAGGCATCGGCGAGACCGGCCGTGCCCGCGATCGGCGTCACGCCGATCACCAGCCGCCCTTCGCGCTGGCCCTTCAACTGCGCGAGATCTTCCTCGGCGCGCTCCAGTTCGCGCAGCACCGTGCGCGAGCGCCGCAACAGCGCCTCGCCCTCGGCCGTCGGCACGACGCCCCACGGATTGCGCTCGAACAGGCGCACGCCGCATTCATCCTCCAGATCGCGCACGGCCTTGGTGATGGCGGGCTGCGTCACGTGCAGCCGCCGCGCAGCGCCGTTGATGGTGCCCGTGGCCGCGATCTCGACCAGCGCTCTCAGTTGGTGGATTTTCATGATGCGGTTGATATTACCATCGGTTATCGACATGCCGATTTTTGCTTTTTTATTTCGATCGATCGTCCTTAGTCTGTGGTTCCAGAGGCCGGCGCATCGCGCGGCCGCCCGCACCGGAACACCAGTAAAAATCAGGACGAGACCATGACGCAGCCGATTCAACAGGACCTCCCGACCACGACCGCGCCCGCGCGCGCCGCGCTGATCGACGCCATCCGCGCGCAACAGCAGCCATTCGTCGCGATTCGCCACGATATTCACGCGCATCCCGAACTGGGCTTCGCGGAGACGCGCACGGCGCGCATCGTCGCGGAAAAGCTCGCCGAATGGGGCTACGACGTGACGACGGGCGTGGGCGGCACGGGCGTGGTCGGGCGTCTGCGGCGCGGCGGCTCGGCACGCACGATCGGCCTGCGCGCCGACATGGACGCGCTGCCAATCCAGGAAAGCACCGGCCTGCCCTACGCGAGCACCGTCGAGCACACCATGCACGCCTGCGGCCACGACGGCCATACGGCCACGCTGCTGGCGGCCGCGCATCACCTCGCCACGGCCGACTTCGACGGCACGCTCAACGTGATCTTCCAGCCCGCCGAGGAAGGCCTGGGCGGCGCCTCGAAAATGATCGCCGACGGCCTGTTCGAGCGCTTCCCCTGCGATCAGGTGTTCGCGCTGCACAACGCGCCGGGCGTGCCCGTCGGTCACTTCGCGCTGCGCCACGGCTGCATGCTCGCCTCGTCGGACTCGGTGACGATTACCGTCAGCGGGCGCGGCGCGCACGGCGCGATGCCGCATCTGGGCTTCGATCCCGTGGTGGCGGCGGCGAGCATCGTGATGGCCTTGCAGAGCATCGTCGCGCGCAACGTCGAGCCCACGCGCGCCGCCGTGGTGACGGTCGGCGCGATCCACGCGGGCAAGGCGGGCAACGTGATTCCCGAAACGGCCACGCTGCAATTGTCCGTGCGCGCGCTCGACAGCGAGACGCGCGATCTGCTCGAAGCGCGCATTCGCGCGATCGCCGAGTTGCAGGCGCAGTCGTATGGCGCGACGGCCACCGTCGACTATCAGGCGATCTCGCGCCCGCTCGTGAACGAGCGCAACGCCACGCTGCTCGCCATCGACGCGATCGAGTCGCTGGTCGGCCCGCGCGGCCTGACGATGATGACCGACGCCGTGATGGGCAGCGAGGACTTCTCGTGGATGACCGAGGTGCGTCCGGGCTGCTACGTGCTGATCGGCAACGG
This sequence comes from Paraburkholderia tropica, assembly GCF_914484835.1. Classification (GTDB taxonomy): domain Bacteria; phylum Pseudomonadota; class Gammaproteobacteria; order Burkholderiales; family Burkholderiaceae; genus Paraburkholderia; species Paraburkholderia tropica_A. The sequence goes on along the minus strand of NZ_CAJZAR010000039.1, from coordinate 116,325 downwards.
CGTGGGCAGCGTGGGCGGCTGCTCGGTGCACAACCCCGGCTACGACTTCAACGACGACGCGCTCGCCTACGGCGCGGCGTGGTTCGTCGCGCTCACGCAGCGCTATTTGCGCGCGGGCTGACCTTACCCGCGAGGCAGCGTATGAGGCCGCGTTCGCGCGGCTCATCCGATATCGCTATGGATTCCTGATCGATGAACCGAAGGTGGCGCCGCGCCCTTCTTCTCGCTTGCGCGCGCCGCTTTCCCGCCGTTTCCCCGAAGTTCCCCCGCAGTTTCTGACCAACCTGAAGAGTTAATAACAATGTCAGCAAGCAGCAATACGTCGCCTTCCCGCGAACCACGGCGCGCGCGGACCACGCGCGCCGCGCGGATTCTGGCCTGCGCCACGGCGCTCGGCGGCGCCTCGCACGCGGCGCACGCGCAGACCTCGGATCTGTTTCTCCTCGACTATTTCCAGGGCGTTCCGTACGCGACGACCGGCGCCTACACGCCCGGCGTGCGCCTCTACGGCACCGTCGACCAGGCGATCGGCTTCACCAAGGGCGCGCAGACGGCCTACGTGCAGCAAAGCGGCGGCGAGTGGACTTCGAAGATCGGCCTCTACGGCGTGGAAGATCTGGGCGGCGGCTATCGCGTGCGCTTCGCGCTCGAAAACGGCTTCGACGCTGCCACCGGCAAACTGGGCACGGCGAACACGATCTTCAACCGCGAGGCGTGGGTGGGCATCGGTTCGTCGAAAACGGGCGAGCTGAAATTCGGCTTGCAGGACGATGTGGGCGTGCCGCTGTTCGTCGACGTGTTCGGCCAGGTCGGCACCGTTTCTACGGTCGCGTATCTCACGGCGTGGACCTACGATCTCGGCCCCGGCGCGAGCTACGAGGCAAGCCGCCTCACCAACGCGGTCAGCTATTCGTCGCCGTGGTTCGGGCCGCTCAACGCGCAGGTGGCGCTCTCGCTGCACGACTCGGGCTCGACTGCGCCGACCATCCAGACCAAGGCGCTCGCGCTCAATTACTTCGACGGCCATCTGTTCGGCACGCTGAGTTACGTCGGCAACTACGCGCTGAACGCGCTCACGACCTCGCAATACGTGCGCACCGATAACTTCGCGGCGGGCCTGCTCTACGACCGCGGCAACTACGTGCTGTCGGCGGGCTACAGCTTCCTCGCGCCGCGTCTCGAAGGCGACCGCGTGGCCTCGCTCTACACGCTCGGCGCGCTTTACCGCTATCTGCAACGCAACGACTTCCGCATGGAACTCGCGTATCGCGGCGTGGCCGGCGCGGGCAGCCATTCGTATGGCGTGACGCTCGGCTACGACTACAACCTCTCGAAACGCACCGCGCTCTATGTGCGCGGCGCGCTGATCCACAACACCGGCACCACGCCGACCTACGGCAAATATCCGACGATGCAGCCGACCGTCGACAACATCGCGACGAGCTATACGGGCTCCGAGGGCACGACTTCGTATCAGTCGCCGCACCTCGTGCTCGTGGGCATGTATCACAAGTTCTGAGCGCCGATCGATAACAACCGTGGAGAGATGAGATGAAACAGCGAACCCTTGCGCGCGTGGCTGCCGCCGCATTCTGCATCGCGACGATAACGGCGAGCCTGAGCGCCCACGCCCAGGGCGGCAGCGCGGCGCAGGCCGATGCGGCTTCGACGAATCCGCAGATGAATCCGCACACGCACCCGCAAACGCCGCAAACCCAGACGAACGCGGCATCGACCAAAGCCGCCGACCGCGCGCTCGCCAACGACGTGCGTCACGCGCTGCGCGCGGCGCGCAAGCAAGGCCTCAAGGCGAGTTTTATCCGCGTGCGCGCGCACGACGGCGACGTGACGCTCACGGGCGTGGTCGCCGACGCGAAGCAGATCGACTTCGCGGTGTCGATCGCGCAAGGCGTGAGCGGCGTGCGCTCGGTGACGACGAAGATCACCGTCCGCGACGGCGAAAGTATCAAGGGCAGTCAGTGACGTAGTCGCCTCAACGGCGCGGCGTACGCACCGCGCCGGCTTCAACCCGGCGGCCTCGCCGGTCTTGTCATCCGGTCATCCGATCAAGGTTTCATCATGAACGTCGCACACGAACGCGCGTCCGGCGCGGCCAGCGCCACGCCCGCCACCTCAGCCACGCCCGCCGCGCGCACGAGCAGCACGAGCCGCACGATGGTGCTCGCCGCCGCGCTCGGCAACGGCCTGGAGTTCTTCGACTTCACCGTCTACAGCTTCTTTTCGGCGCTCATCGGCCAGTTGTTCTTCCCGGCGCACGACGCCCTCACCTCGCTGATGATGTCGCTCGCGACCTTCGGCGTGGGCTTCGTCGTGCGTCCGCTCGGCGGCGTGCTGATCGGCGCGTATGCGGACCGCGCGGGACGCAAGCCCGCGCTGATCCTCACCGTGCTGCTGATGGCGCTCGGCACCGGGCTGATCGGCCTCGCGCCCACGTATGCGCAGATCGGCCTCGCCGCGCCCGCGCTGATCGTGCTCGGACGCTTGCTGCAAGGTTTTTCGGCGGGCGGCGAAGTGGGCGCGGCGACCACGCTGCTGATGGAGTCGGGCCGCGAGGGCCGGCGCGGCGTGCTGGTGAGCTGGCAGATGGCGAGCCAGGGCGGCGCGGCGCTCGCGGGTGCATTGATCGCCGTGCTGCTGTCGAAGTCGCTGACACACGAGCAACTGGTGACGTGGGGCTGGCGCGTGCCGTTCCTGATCGGCCTTGCGATCGGGCCGGTGGGCTTCTGGCTGCGCGCGCGTCTGGACGATACGTTGCCTGCCCATGCCGCTGCGTCTGCTTCATCTGCTGCGGATTCGAACGCCCAGGCAAAATCCCACGCCGCGCCGGTGCGCCGCGCACTGCCGCTGCGCCAGATCGTGGCGGGCACGATGCTCGTGATCGGCGCGACCGGCACGATGTACACCATCGTGTTCTTCCTGCCCGCGTTTCTCGCGCTGACGCTGCATATGCCGACGGCGGCCGCCTCGGCAAGCGGCTGCGCGGCGGGCGTGGTGCTGCTGGTGGGTTCGCCGTTCGCGGGGCGGCTCGCGGACCGCGTGACGCGCCGCAAGCCGCTACTGGCGGCCGGTTCGCTCGTCTCGCTCGCGCTGCTGTTTCCGGCCTTCGCGGCGATTGCCGCGTGGCCTGCGGTGGGTACGGTGCTGGCAGTCGTGCTCGTACTGATCGGCCTGATGACGCTGACGAGCCCGGCGGGCTTCCTGATGATGCTCGAAGCGCTGCGGCCCGAAATACGCGCGACGTCGCTCGGCATTATCTACGCGGTGGGCGTGACACTGTTCGGCGGTTTCGCGCAACTGGCGGTCGGCGCGTTGTGGCGCGCGACGGGCAGCTTCTACGCGCCCGCGTGGTATGTGTTCGGCTGCGGGATCATCAGCCTCGTGGGTTTGATGCTGTTCGAGGAAAAGCCCCGCACGGCGCGCTGAACGCGCCGCTTCACCTCGCGTCGCGCGACGCCTCGTCGGCCGCCGTGTTGCGCGACGGCTTCTTCACCAGATCGCGTGTCTGAAACACCGGCAGACGCCAGCCGTAGTAAAGCGACGCGAGCCGCAGCGCCACGCAGGCGATGGTTGCCACCCACGGCGTCCAGAACGACGACCAGTCGAAGTACGTGAGCCCCATCTGCACCGCCGCGCCCAGCAGCGCCGCCGACGCGTAGATCTCGCGTTCGAGAATCGCCGGCACGCGCGAGAGCAGGATGTCGCGCAGCACGCCGCCGCCCACGGCGCTCACCATGCCGAGCACGATGGCGGTCTCCGCGCTATTGGTCCAGATCCACGTTTTCTGCGCGCCCGCGACCGCGAACAGGCCGAGCCCGATCGCGTCGAAGAACAGCACCGGATGGCGCAGCCGCCGCACCTGCGGATAAGCGGCGATGGTCAGCCCCGCCGCGGCCAGCGAGACCGCGAGATAGGCCCAGTTCGACAGCCCCGCAGGCGGAATCGCGCCGATGCAGACATCGCGCACGATGCCGCCACCGCACGCCACCATGAACGTCACCACGACGATGCCGAACAGGTCGAGCCGCCGCTGCCGCGCGGCCACGGCGCCCGAGATCGCAAAGGCGAACGTACCGATCAGATCGAGCACCGTATACGCCGTGTGGGCGTTCATATGCGCACCCACGTGCGCGCCCAGCGCCATGCTCACGCGGCCTCGCTTTCGTGGCCGAGCCACGCGGCGGCCGCGCACAACATCGCTTCGAGGCCGGTGCGCAAGGTGCCGTCGAGCACCGGCGCGAACTTCGGCGAGTGGTTGCTCGGAATCTCGTTGATTTTCTTCGCGGCCTTCGCCTGCTCGAAGGTCTCGGGATCGGTGCCGCCGATGAACCAGAACGCGTACGGCACGCCCCATTCGCGGCCGAACACGCTGAAGTCCTCGCTCGCCGCCGCGGGCTGCGTTTCGTAGGCGCGCGCGCCGAAACGCGCTTCGAACGCGGTGCGCAGACGCGCCGTGGTGGCGTCGTCGTTGACGGTCAGCGGATAGCTCGACAGCGTCGTGAATTCCGGCTCGCGCGGCGCGTTCGAGGCCATGCACTCGGCGCAGCAGATGCGGCGGATCGCGCCCAGCATGTATTCGCGCACGTCCTCGTCGTAGGTGCGCATGTTGAGCTTGAGCGTGGCGTCGTCGGGGATGATGTTTTCCTTCGTGCCCGCCTGCAGCGCGCCCACCGTGAGCACGGCGCTGTCGCGCGGCGAGATCTCGCGCGAGACGATGGTCTGCAGGCGCAGCGTGGTCGAGGCCGCCATGATGACGGGATCGATCGAGGTCTGCGGCTGCGAGCCGTGCGAGCCGCGCCCGAACAGCTTGACCTTGAGGCTGTCGCCCGCCGAAAGAATCGTGCCGCTGCGATAGCCGACCGTGCCCGCCGCGCCCACCATCACATGCTGGCCGAGGATCACGTCGGGCTTCGGGAAGCGCGCGATCATGCCGTCGTCGATCATGCTGCGCGCGCCGCGCCCGACCTCCTCGCCGGGCTGGAACACGCACATCAGCGTGCCGCGCCACGCGTCGCGATGCTGCGCGAACAGCCGCGCCGCGCCCATCAGCCAGGTCACGTGCAGATCGTGGCCGCAGGCGTGCGCGACGCCCACCTGCACGCCCTCGTCGTCCTTTGCGGTGACGCTGCTCGCATACGGCAGGCCGGTCGCTTCGGTCACGGGCAGCGCGTCCATGTCGGCGCGCAGCATCACGGTCGGGCCTTCGCCGTTGCGCAGGATCGCCACCACGCCGGTCACGCCCACTTCGCGCGTGACCTCGTAGCCGAGCGCTTCCACGTAATCGGCGGCGATCTTCGCGGTGCGGAATTCCTGCATCGAGAGTTCGGGATGCTGGTGCAGATCCTTGTAGACGGCTTCGAGCTCGGGCAGCAAGGCGTCGACGGCAGGCGCGACGGTTTCGACGAGCGGGGTGGCGACCGGAATGGACATGGGCGGCTCCTTCAATGACGGCTTCGGATACGGGATGGCGGATGGGGACGCAGCGTGGGGCGTCAAGCGGATGCGCCGTCGAGCAGGCTGTCCGACAGCTTGCCGAGCAGGCGGTCGAGCGTCTTGCGCTCGGCCTCGGTCAGCGCGACGGCGAGTTCGGCTTCGAGCGCGGCCCCGGCTTTCGCCGACGCCTTCGCGACCTTCTGCCCTTCTGGCGTGCCGTGCAGCGCGACGCTGCGGCGGTCGTCGGCGTGCGTGTCGCGGCCGATCAGGCCGCGCGACTCCAGTTCGGCGAGCGTTTTCGACAACAGGGTTTTTTCGATCAGCGCGCGCTGCGAGACGGCTTTCGGCGTGACGCCCGGCTCCGCGCAGACGATGCGCAGCACACGCAGCGCGCGCACGTCGAGCCCCCAGCGCTCGCGATAGACCGCGTTGGCGCGCTCGCTGAGCAGCGCGCTCGTGAGGTCGAGCCTGAAGGTGAGGAAATCGGAATACTGACCGGATGACACGCGCGCTCCCGCTGCATGGCCGGCGAACCGGCAACGCATCGGAGTATAGTCAAATAGTTGAAAATTTCAACTATCTGGATGAGCGGATTAAAGTGTCGGATGAATAACGCCGATGCAGCGGCGAGGCATGGCGATTGCTGACCGGATAGATTGCCTTTCCCGATGCGAGGTCGCCATGAAAGCGTCCTGGAAGCTGGCGCTGAGCGCATGCTGGTGCGCGAGCGCGGTTGGACTCGCCATCGCGCCCGCGTGCGCCGCCGAACCGCCCGGCACATCTGGCGACGCCACGCCCAACACCACCACCGCGCCGCCGTGCGGCAAGCTCAGTGGCCCGGGCGGCCCCGACGCGCACTTCGTGCTGCGCGACGGCGAGGCGGTCGATTTCAATAGCGGCGGCCAGACCGCGCACGGCAAATTGCTGCTCTTTCACGACGGCGCGCTCTATCGCGCGTATTGGCAGCCGACCGGGCAACCCGCCGGTTCACCTGCCGCGAGTGCGGAAAAATACGCACTCGCGAACGCCGCGCCGAATGGCGTGCGCCTGATTTCGACGCCGCCGCAAGGCACACCCGCGAACGACGGCAAACCGGGCATCGATACGCCGCCTTTGAACGTGTTCTCTTGCCCGAAGCTGTAGCGCTCGCGGCTATCAGGCGCGTTCAACCGTTATCGCCGCCCGCCACCGGCAGCACAGCGCCGGTGATATAGCTGGCCTCGTCCGACGCGAGAAACAGGATCGGTGCGATCTGCTCGTCGAGCGTGCCGTAGCGCTTGAAGAAGGTCGATTCCGTGACCTGCTGCACGGCCTCGTCCATCCATGCCTTTTCCTGCTCGGTATCGCCCGCCGCGTTGCGCGGCACGCGGCGCGGCGACGCGCTGGTGCCGCCCGGCGCGGCGGCGACCACGCGGATATTCTGCGGCGCGTACTCCATCGCCAGCGATTGCGTCAGGGCGTTGACGCCGCCCTTGGCCGCCGAATACGGCACGCGCCGGATGCCGCGCGTCGCGTTCGACGAGACGTTCACGATGGTGCCGCCGCCGCGCTCGAGCAAATGCGGCAGCACGGCGTGGCAGGTATAGAGCGTGGGCATCAGCGAGCGGCGGATTTCCGCGTCGATCTGCGCAGGCTCGAATTCCGCGTACGGACGCATGCGGATCGCGCCGCCCACGCCGTTGATCAGAATGTCGATGCCGCCGAACCGTTGCGCGGCGAACGCCATCGCCGCGTGCGCGCCCTCGTAGGTTTCCAGGTCGGCGACGAAAGCCGCCGTTTGCGCATCGGCCCGTTCGGCTTGCGCCTGCGCCGCCACTTCGGCGACGAACACCGCGCGATCGACGAACACCACCTTGCCGCCCTCCGCGGCCGCACGCAGCGCCACGCCCATGCCGATGCCCTGCGCCGCGCCCGTGACGACCACGACCTTGCCTGCGAATCGTTGTCTCATCACGCCGCCTTCGCCGTAACGTTCGTGTCGGTGGTGGCAGCGCTGGCATTGGGCGTGAACTTCTCGTAGTGGAAGCTGTGGGGCTTCACGCCTTCGTCGTCGAAATACTTGCGCACGGCGTCGACCATCGGCGGCGGCCCGCAGAGGTAGACGTCGACATCGCCATCGTTGAGCGCATTGGCCGGAATATGCTGCGTGACCCAGCCTTTGCGCGGATGCGTCGATTCCGCTTCGGCCACGACGGTCGAATAAGTGAAATTCGGCAGCTTCGCGCGATACGCTTCGATCGCCTCGACCTGCACGAGATCGAGATCACGCGTGACGCCGTAAATCAGATGCACCTGCTGTTGCGCATGCGTGCGCGCCAGCACTTCGAGCATCGAAAGGAACGGCGCGAGTCCCGTGCCGCCCGCGAGAAACAGCAGCGGGCGCTGCACGTCGCGCAAATAAAAACTGCCGAGCGGACCTTGCAGATTCAGTTTATCGCCCGCTTGCGCGCTTTCGAGCCACGTGCTCATCACGCCGCCGGGAATCTTTTTGATCAGGAAACTGATTTTCGATTCGCCAGGCGCGGAAGAAAACGAATACGAGCGATGCTGGCCGCTGCCCGGCACGTCGATATTCACATATTGACCGGGCAGGAATACGGGCGCATTGGCGTCCACGTCCATTTCGAGCACCACGGCGGCGTCATTATGTTGCTCGACTTTCGTGACCGTGGCGGCGAACTGGCTCTGCCCCGTCTTGCACGCCGTGGACGACGAGGGAATCGCAATCACGCAATCGCTTTGCGGCACCATCTGGCACGTGAGCACGAGGCCGCCGTCTTTTTCGTCGTCGCTGAGCGCGTCTTCGATATAGTCGTCGCCGAGATCGTAGCTGCCGCTTTCGGCGCGGCATTTACAGGTGCCGCAAACGCCATCGGAACAATCCATCGGCAAATTGATCTTCGCGCGAAACGCGGCGTCGAGCACTTTTTCTCCGGCCTTGCAGTCGATGAACCGCGTGACGCCGTCTTCGAAATTCAGCGCAATCTTGAAACTGGACATGGGAACCTCCTTTACTGCCTCTGATACGTTGCGCCCGACATCACACGTGATAGACGTCGAGCACTTGCCGGATATAGTCGTTTTTCAACACGATCTTTTTATAGGCAATCAGTAATTGATCGCCCGAGCGGCGCAAGGTCACGAACATGGTGCCGAAGAAATGATCGGTGACCTTGTAGCGATGATTGAGCGTGTGAAAGTTGTAGCGCACGTCCACTTCGTCGCCGCGATCGGCCAGCACTTCCACGTTCGTGACGTTGTGGCCCGTGCGCGGCTCCGGCATCGAAGCGCCGCTGCGCTCCGTCTTGATGCGGAACACGCGATCTTCGAGTCCGCCTCGATCCGGGTAATACATCAGCGACACCTGGCTTTCGTGGTCGTCGGTCAACTGATCGTCGTCGTCCCAGGCGGGCATCCAGTAGGTGACATCGTCCGCGTAACAGGCCAGCCATTCGTCCCACTGCCGGTCGTCGAGAAAACGCGCTTCGCGATAGAGCGTCGCGCAAATCGTTTGATAATCGATGCTCATACCGGCAACTCCTCGCTTTCCTTCTTGAGCGCGTCGCGCATCACGCGCACCCAGTATTCGTGCTGCACCACGAACAAACCTTCGTCTTCGCTGCGTTCGCCGGAAATCAGCGGATTCAGGCCCATCTTTCTGGCGTTATCGTCGGCGCCTTCGACCCACAGCGGCGCGCCGCGCGAGAGATCGTTCCAGAGCGCCGTGGTGCCCGCATAACCGTTCTGGCAGGCGCGAAACTCTTCCAGATCGTCGGCCGTACCCATGCCGGAGACGTTGAAGAAGTCTTCGTATTGACGAATGCGCGTGGCGCGGTCTTCGGCGCTCTCGCCTTTCGGCGCGAAACAGAAAATCGACACCTCGGTTTTATCGACGCTGATCGGACGCACCACGCGAATTTGCGTGCTGAACTGATCCATCAGAAACACGTTCGGATACAGACACAGATTGCGCGTTTGATTGACGATGAAATCGGCCTTCGTTTCGCCGACGCGCGCCTTGATTTCGTCGCGCTGACGATAAACCGGGCGCACTTCGGGATTCATCGTGTTGGTCCACAGCAGAATATGTCCGTGATCGAAGCCATACACGCCCGCGATCGATTTGCTCCAGCTATTCGCGTCGACGGCCTGCGTGCCGTCTTCCTTGCGGCGGCCCATCGTGGCGGCGTAATTCCAGTGCACGGTGCTGACGTGATAACCGTCGCAGCCGTTTTCCATCTGCATTTTCCAGTTGCCTTCGTAGACATACGAGGAATTGCCGCGCAGCACTTCGAGCCCTTGCGCGGCCTGATCCACGATCTGGTCGATGATCACGCGCGCTTCGCCGAGATAATCTTCGAGCGGCATCACATCCGCGTTGAGACTGCCGAACAGGAAGCCGCGATAGTTCTGGAATCGCGCGACTTTCTTCAGATCGTGCGAGCCGTTCTTATTGAATTGCACCGGATATTCAGTGGTCTTTTCGTCCTTCACTTTCAGCAATTTGCCGGTATTGGCAAACGTCCAGCCGTGGAAAGGACACGTAAAACTGCCCTTGTTGCCGTGCTTGCGGCGGCACAGCATCGCGCCCTTGTGCGCGCAGGCATTGATGATGGCGTTCAGCTCGCCGGTTTTATCGCGCGTGACGACCACCGGCTGGCGGCCGATCCACGTGGTGTAGTAATCGTTGTTGTTCGGCACCTGGCTTTCGTGCGCCAGATAAACCCAGTTGCTCTCGAAGATGTGTTTCATCTCCAGATCGAACAACGCGGCATTCGTGAAGATATCGCGACGGCAACGGTACACACCGGCTTGCTTGTCGTCCTGCACCGCAGTGGCTAACAGGTGTTCCAGTTCGTTGGCTTTGTCGATGGTGGCGGACATGGTTTCTCTCCGTAGGCGCGAGCAAGCTCCTGCACGGCTTTCGCGCATCGGTGTGCATTGAATCTCGCGGGAACCCGGCGGCGACGGTGGCGTGGCACCGTCGCGCTGGCGGGCGATTACGCCGTCGCGGCTGCGCGCGGGCGGTTGACGATCTGGTTGTCCTTACCCTGCACGAGCGTGGTCAGGGAAAAGTCGAACGCAATCGACTTGTAGGCATCGGCCTTCAGGCCCAGCGACGCGCCGCCGGTCTTGTCGACGACGTGAGGAATCAGTTCCTCGCGCGTGGCGTAGGCGAAGTCGTCCCAGATCAGCGGATCGCCTTCGATATTGAATTGCGTCGTGAGCTTGCGGTGGCCTTCGCTGGTGACGAAGAAGTGCACGTGCGCCGGGCGATTGCCGTGACGCGCGACGGCGTCGAGCAACTGCTGCGTCGCGCCTTGCGGCGGGCAGCCGTAACCCACGGGCATCAGCGTGCGGATTTCGTACTTGCCGTCCGCGCCGGTGCGCACCGCGCCGCGCAGATTGAAGTCGTCCTGCGCGCCCGTCGGGTCGAAGTGCGAATAAAAGCCCTTCGAATTGGCGTGCCAGCATTCGACCACCGCGCCCGCCACCGGCTTGCCGTCCGGGCCGGTCACGGTGCCGTGAATGACGAGCGGGCCGGCTTCGGCGTCGGGGTTCAGGTCGATCTTCGAGACGCCCTCGCGCACCGGTGCGCCGGCCACGTAGAGCGGGCCTTCGATCGTGCGCGGCGTGCCGCCTTCGATGCCGGCCGCTTTATCGGCGGCGTCCATGCGGATGTCGAGATACTTTTCCAGACCGAGGCCGGCCGCCAGCAGCGCCGCCTCGCCGTCCTGGCCGAGTTTGTTCAGATAATGGATACCGGCCCAGACTTCGTCGGGCGTGATGTCGAGGTCGTCGATGGCCTTGAACAGATCGCCCAGCAGGCGGCTGAGCACCTGCTTGAAACGCGCATTGCCGCCTGCGCCTTCCGCGTTGGTCGCGGCCTTGAGGAGGTCCTGCACTTCTTTCGTGTCGAACACTTTCACGTTCATGATCACTGTCTCCACTTAATCTTTTAGCGGGGGAAAATTTTCAATGGGGCGTGGTCGCCCTCTAATAAGGAATGGGGCTATCGATGTTGCAGCCCGGTCTTCAACTCCGACTCAAATATCGTTATCGCGAATCGACGACGGATGACGGCACAGCGGCGTCACCGAAATGTCCATATACGGAAACAGCGGCAAGGCGGTGAGAATGTCGTGCAGTTCCGCATTGCTTTCGACGTCGAAAATGCTGTAATTCGCGTATTCGCCCACGACGCGCCAGATATGGCGCCACTTGCCGCTACGTTGCAGATCCTGCGAATAAGCCTTTTCGCGCGCCTTGATTTCGTTGGCGACGTCGGCGGGCATATCGGCCGGAATCTTCACGTCCATGCGTACCTGGAAAAGCATCGTTGAATCCTTTATCTGCAATCTGTAACGGGATAGCGCGATTTAGCGCGTGACTTTGATAAGACCGTCGCGCGTGAATCGCTTGACCTTCGCTTCGTCGAGTTCGATGCCGAGTCCCGGGCCGGTCGGCACGGTCAATTCGAAATCGCTGTAATCGAGCGGCTGGGTCAGAATTTCCTCGGTGATGAGCAGCGGGCCGAACAATTCGGTGCCCCACTGCAAATTGGCGAAACTGGCGAACAGATGGGCCGAGGCCGCCGTGCTGAACGCGCCTTCGAGCATGGTGCCGCCGTACAGTTCGATGCCGGCCGCGTCAGCGATCGTCGCCACGCGTTGCGCCGCAAAGAGCCCGCCGCTTTGTTCGATCTTGATCGCGAAGACGTCCGCGCCGTGCTGCTTCGCGATCTCGAAGGCGCTTTCCGGGCCTTGCAGGATTTCGTCGGCCATCAGCGCGACCGGGAAGCGGCGCATCAGGCGCGCGAGCGCCGCTGCCGAAGCCACCGGCTGCTCGACCAGTTCGCAGCCCGCGTCGGCAAGCGCCGGAATCGCCCAGGCCGCCTGCGTTTCGCTCCACGCCATGTTCACGTCGACGCGCACCGCCGCGCGGTCGCCGAGCGCGCGCTTGATCTGCGCGACGTGCTCGATATCGGTCTTGAGCGCCTTCGCGCCGATCTTCAGCTTGAACACGCGATGACGGCGCGCTTCGAGCATCGCTTCGGCTTCGGCGATGTCCTTGGCCGTGTCGCCCGACGCGAGCGTCCACGCCACCGGCAGACGATCGCGGCGGCGGCCGCCGAGCAGTTCGCTCACGGGCACGCCGAGGCGCTTGCCCTGCGCGTCGAGCAAGGCGGTTTCGAGCGCGCTCTTGGCGAAGTGCGTGACCTTCACGAGCTTGCCGAGATGCGCCATCAGGGCCTGAATACGCGTGGCGTCCTGGCCGATCATGGCGGGCGCGAAGTACGCATCGATCGCGAGCTTCATCGCCTCGGGGCTTTCCGGGCCGTAGGCCATGCCCGCGATGGTCGTGCCCTCGCCCACGCCGATCACGCCGTCGCTGCAAAACACCTTGACGAGCATCAGCGTCTGGCCGTGCATGGTGGCGACCGAGAGCTTGTGCGGGCGGATCGTCGGCAGATCGACGAGAGAGGTTTCGATACGTTCGATCGTCGCGTAATTCATGGCGGCAACGGCAGGAGTGGAGTTCATGGAATGGATTTATACGCGTCGCCCAAAGGGACCGTCCAATACTTTTCGGGCTGCGGCTTCATACCTTTGAGGTATAGTAGTTATCGCAAATACGAGGGAAAACCCGTATATGACAGGTAAATTCATGCTCGCGAGGTATGGCGGGCGAGCAAATCAGGCAGGCGGGCAATATGGAACTGAGACATCTGCGCTACTTCGTGGCCGTGGCCGAGGAGCGCAATTTCACGCGCGCCGCGCAGCGGCTGCATATCGCGCAACCGCCGCTGTCGCGGCAGATCCAGCAGCTTGAAGAACTGCTCGGCGTGCAACTGTTCGAGCGCGACTCGCGACCGCTCAAGCTCACCGACACCGGGCGCTTCTTCTATCAGCACGCGGTGCAGCTGCTCGCGCAAACCACCGAACTCGAATCGATGACGCGGCGCGTCGGCAAGATCGAGCGCGGGCTCACGGTGGGTTTCGTCGGCTCGACGCTGTACGGCATGCTGCCGAAGATCATCCGGCGCTTTCGCCAGGAGAATGGCGCGGTCGAACTGAGCCTCGTGGAAATGTCCACGATGGATCAGATCAAGGCGCTCAAGGAAGGCCGTATCGATGTGGGGTTCGGGCGCATCCGGCTCGAAGATCCGAGCATTCGCCGCGTGGTGCTGCGCGAGGAGCGCATGATCGTCGCGCTGCCGCTCGGGCATCCGCTGATCGACGCGAAGCCGGAACTCTCGCTGCACGACCTGCTCAACGAGACCATCATCATCTTTCCCAAGCAGCCGCGTCCGAGTTACGCCGATCAGGTGCTCGCGGGTTTTCACGATCGCGGGCTCGAACCGATGCGCATTTACGAAGCGCGCGAACTGCAGATCGCACTAGGGCTCGTGGCGGCGGGCGAAGGCATTTCGATCGTGCCGAGCAGCGTCTATGGACTCAAGCGCGACGACGTCTCGTACAAGGATCTCGACGACAAGCAGCTCGTTTCGCCCGTCATCATGAGCATGCGCATGCTCGACGAATCGGAGGATATTCGCCGCATGCTCGAACTGATCTACGTGCTCTACGGCGAAGCGAAAATGGAGCACGTGGCGCCGGCGGCGCGTTGAGCGTGCGGGCGATTCTGTGAATCAGTGAATCATTGCGCAAGCCGTTGCGCGGAAAAACGCAGGCCGTCGAACAGTTTCGTGGCGACGCGCTCGGGAAAGCCCGCGGGCAGCGCGGCGCTCACGGTTTCGATCGCTGCGGGCGTGCGCTCGATCAGACGCTCGATAATCGATTCGGCATCCGAACCATAATGACAAAGCTGCGCCGTGGCGTTGAAATGCGCGCGCTTCACGTCGCGCATGCGGTAGTGACGGCTCTTGCCCCACACCGCCATCGCCAGCGACGCCTTGTGCCACGACCACTGATTGCCGCCGTCACCGGCCACGGGCCAGATCGACATCACGTCATAAAGCGGCGCGAGCTGAAAACGGCCGCCCGGCAGCAGGCGCAGGCTGAAATTCTTCGCGTGGCCGTCGGGCGCGGCCATCATCCAGTAGACGATTTGCGCGGCGAGAAAGGTTTCGATATCCGCGCGCGCCTGCTGGGACTGGCGCAGCAGATCGGCGATCTCGCGCACGCCGGGACCGCCTTCGGCTTCGTACTTGAGATGCGGCGCGACGCCGAGCGCCTGGCAGAAGTCTTCCTGCGGCAGGCGCAACAGCGCGCCCGTGCGCGACACGGCGCGGTCGAAGCGCTCGACCGCGAGCACCTTCTGCGCGCCGAACGTGACGATGCGCGCCGACGAGGCCGGCAGCCCATACGCCGCGAGCAGCGCGAGACACAGCCACTCGTTCTCCACCGAGGTATTGAAATCGACCTTGCGATGGCCGATCAGGCCGAGCGGCAGCTTGAGGATGTGCGTGGTGGGCGTGGCGCCGTGCGGCAGCAGCCAGCGGCCTTCGTGATGGAGCAGCGCGGTCTTTTCCTGCGCGCCCGCAAGCGAGATGCGCAGCGGCTCGTCGTTATCGCCGTCATCGTCGGCACGCGCGGGCAGCGCGCCCGAGGCTTCGAGCAGCAGCCGTTCGATGTCGGACTCGTCGAGCGGCGTGCCTTCGATACGCCCCGGCGGCACGGGCGTTTCGTCCTCGTCGAGCAATTGCACGGCGCCCACGCAATCGCGCCCGATCGCCTTGAGCAGATCGAATGCGTCGACCGAGCCGGTGCGAAAGCGCGCGGCGATGCGGCGGCGGATCGGCAGGCTGTCGGGCAGCAGATTGTCGAAGTAATGATGGACGCGCTCGCCGCGCAGCGGCCGCTCGCCGATACCGAACGGCAGCGACAGCGAGAGCGGCCGACCGGCCTCCGAGACCTTCCAGGCGGCGTCGTAGCGCAGTTCGGCTTCGCCCGTGACGCCGAGCGTCCAGGTGCCGACGCGCTCGCCGTTGGCCCAGATCGACAGGCTGCGTGAATGCGATTTGCGGCCCATGCGCTACCACTCCAGCCGGTCTTCGCGCGCCTCCAGCACCCCGCTGTTGTCGCGCGACTGCACGCAGAGTTCGAGGCCGTAGAGCGAAAGCAGCGCGAGCATCTGCGCCAGCGAGATGCTGGCCGTGCCGGTGGTTTCGAGCGCCGACAGGCGCGGCTGGCCGATGCCGAGCGCGCTCGCGGCCTGCGCCTGGGTCAGTCCGTACTCTTTTCTGGCCGACAGCAGAATTTCGGCGAGCGCCGCCGGCGTATTGACGATGATCTTCATGGGATATTCCTGTGAAGCATAAAGCGAGTATATGCCTCTGAGGCATAAATCACAAATATCGCTTATACGCATAAACAGGAAATATCGCCGTCACCGATATTTTGAGCACGACCGCGCACCCGCCCAACTCAAATGGACGCCGTCTCCTTGTGCCGGAAACCCGCGCCGGTATGGCGCTCGGGCAGCGTGTCGCCCTCGCCGAACAGCTTGTGGCGCAGCGAGCCGGGTTCGTAGGCGGTCTTATACAGCCCGCGATTCTGCAACTCGGGCACGATCAGATCGACGAAATCCTCGTAGCTCTCGGGCACCACGGTGCGGCTCAGATTGAAGCCGTCCACGCCCGCCTCCTCGACCCACGCCTGCAACTCGTCGGCCACCTGCGACGCGCTGCCGACGATGGCCGGATAGCGTCCGCCCAGTTCGAACATCTCCAGCAGCGAGCGGCGCGTCCAGCCGTGCTGCTGCGCCGTGCGCGTGGCCGATTCGATGGCGTTGCCCGGCGTGTAGTCGACCGGCGCGTCGAGATCGTATTGCGCGTAGTCGATGCCCGTGCTCGCCGCGAAGTGCGCGAGCCCCGCCTCGCGGCTCGCGTACTGGCGATAGTCCGCGTACTTTTCGCGCGCCTCGCGCTCCGTCGCGCCCGGCACGACCGCCGCGCCGACGAACACCTTCACGTCGTCGGGACGGCGCCCCGCGCGCACGAGCTGCTCGCGCAAGGCACGTACCGTTTCGCGTCCGACCGCGCGATTGGGCGGCGAAATGAACACGCACTCGGCGTGACGCGCAGCGAAGCGCTGGCCGCGTCCCGAACTGCCCGCCTGAAACAGCACCGGCGTGCGTTGCGGCGACGGCTCCGCGAGATGGTAGCCGTCGACGTCGTAATAACGCCCCTTATGCTGCACGCGATGCACCTTCGCCGGATCGGCGTAAACGCGCCCGGCCTTGTCGCGCCGCACCGCGTCCGCTTCCCAGCTGCCTTCCCACAATTTATACAGGACTTCCAGGTATTCGTCGGCGCGCTCGTAACGCTCGTCGTGCGGCAGCTGTTCGCGCACGCCCATGGCGCGCGCCGCGCTGTCCAGATAGCCGGTGACGATATTCCAGCCGATGCGCCCCTGCGTCAGATGATCGAGCGTGGAAAAGCGCCGCGCGAGCAGATACGGCGCTTCGTAAGTGAGATTCACCGTCACGCCGAAGCTCAGATGCTGCGTAGCCGCCGCCATCGCGGGCACGAGCAGCGTGGGATCGTTCACGGGCAACTGAATCGACTCGCGCAGCGTGACATCGACATTGCGCTGATAGACGTCGTAGACGCCGACGATATCGGCGAGAAACAGCCCGTCGAACAGGCCGCGTTCGAGCGTACGCGCGAGATCGGTCCAATAGGCGAGTTGGCGATAATCGGCCGAGCGGTCGCGCGGATGCGTCCACAGGCCGTGATTGATATGGCCCACGCAATTCATGTTGAACGCGTTGAGCAGAATCGGTTGCTTCGTCTTCGGCATGACAGGATGGCTTCGAATGGACCGGTGAGCGCCTCGCCCGCGCATCGCGGCGGGCGAGTCCTGCGGTCATTTGAACAGCCCCTGCGGCAATCCCCTACTAGAAAATCCGCGATTGCATATGAGGTTTTCGGCTATGGAGCAAGCACACCGATGCGTGCCGCCATGCTCAGCCGCTCAGCCGCTCAACCACTCAACCGCTCAACCGCTCAACCGCGCAGGCACGCGGGGCAATCGTCGGCGCGTCGCGCGGCCTCGCTCGCTGGCGGCGCGTAATCCTCGCCGTCGATGTCGTAGCCCGACGGTTCCCAGCGAATCGCGAGCAGCACGAGCAGCGAGGTCAGCGGCGCGACCGCGATCACCCAGAACACTTTCGTGCCGAGCGCCGCCGCCAGCACCGGAAACAGAAACAGCGAAATCGTCGACGACGAACGCACGAGCGTCTGATTGAAGCCCACGCCGATGCCGCGCAGCGAAGTCGGATAACTGAGCGACGCATACGTCATCGAATGCGAGCCGGGGCCGAAGCCCTGCCCGAACAGATACGCGCCCAGCAGCAGAATCGCGAGCGCGACGAACACGCCGCTCGACGGATGGCCGATCAACGCCAGCCCGATCAGCGCGGTGACTTGCAGCGCGTGCCCCGCCACCGTCATCTTCCAGGCGCCGACGGTGGGCGCGGTGCGCACGCCAATCAGGCCGCCGACAAAAGCGAACAGCAGATTGAGCAGCAGCGAAGCGACGATGGTCGTGAGCGGCCCCTGCTTCAGAAAACTCGCGATGATGACCGGCAAGCCGAAAATGATCGCGTTATAGCCGAACGACGAAGCCGCGCCGATGGTCGCCGCGAGTATCGTGCGGCGACGGTAGGTGGCGTTGAACAGCACGCCGTAATTGCGCCACGACGCGGCGCGCGGCGTGTGTTGCTGCGCGGTGGTGCTGTCGTCGCGCTCGACCACGGCGTCGACGCCCCACGAGCGTTTGAGAATGCGCGCCGCGCCTTCGAGATCGCCCTGATTCGCGGCCCAGACCGGCGACTCGCTGATATACCGGCTGCGCACCGCGATGATCAACAGCGCCGGCACCGCGCCGAACGCGAGCGTCAAACGCCAGAGCCAGTCCGCGTGATGCGCGGGCAAAATCGCGTAGAGCGCGAGAATCAGCAGATAGCAGGTGCTCGTGGCCGCGTACCACGCGGGGCACCAGGCGGCCACGCTCGCGGCCTTGTTGCCGCGTCCGGCCACGCGCGAGAATTCGGCGAGAAAGGCCATCGCCACGGGCAGATCGAGCCCCACGCCGAAGCCCATCAGAAAGCGCGCGCCGCCGAGCACCCACGCGTTGGGCGCGAGCCCGGCCGCGATGGCGGCGACCACGAAGAACAGCATGTCGGCCATGAAGACGCGATAGCGCCCGATGCGGTCGGTCAGATAGCCGCCGAACAGCGCGCCCAGAATCGCGCCGAACGTGATCGCGGCGGAGACGAAACCCACCTGCACCGGCGAGAGCGCGAATTCGCGCGCGATGTCCTTCACGCCATAGGCGAGCGAGGTGAGATCGTAGGCGTCGAGAAACACGCCGCCGAGCGCGATGGCGATCACCACGCGCGCCTTGCTGCCCGTCTGCGCCCCTTCGTTGACGATGCGCGCGACGTCCTGCGCCGAGCGGATGACGGGCCGCGTGGGCGGCGCGGCGGCGTCGGTGCGCGCATCGAGGCGATCGGCAGGATCGGCGTGCGCGGGAACGGCGAGAGTCGACATGAGCGGAATCCGTGCGGAGTGACGATCGGTGCATCGTAGTCATCGCCCGGTCCGCCGCAAAACGACGAATACGCATATGCTTCGCGCGAGACGTGCATTGCGCGCATTCGGCGCGTTCCGTGTGCTGGCCGCATCGCGCCCCAGATACGCCAGTCGGTCCAGCCATAAGCACGCGCCGCGATGTGCTTATCAGCCTGCGTGCGATAAGCAACGTGTGCGAAATTGGTTGGGCGCGGCCCGCCCGCGTCCTAGCATCGCCCCATCTTTCACTCCGCCACGGGCGCCCTCACTATGAACAAGAACAAAAGAACCCTGATCGCCGCGGGACTCGCCTCGCTCACGCTCGTCGCCGGTCTGTTCGGGCCGCTCGCCTCGGCGGCGCAGGCCGCGCAGACGCTGCGCGTGGGCATCATGTCCGGCGAGGACGAGGACGTCTGGCGCGTGGTGGCCGCGAACGCCGCGCAACACGGCCTCGACATCAAGGTGACGACGTTCTCCGATTACACGCAGCCCAACGAGGCGCTGTCCGAGCACGATCTCGACGCCAATTCGTTCCAGCACAAGCCTTATCTCGACGCCCAG
Organism: Paraburkholderia tropica; assembly: GCF_914484835.1. Taxonomy (GTDB): domain Bacteria; phylum Pseudomonadota; class Gammaproteobacteria; order Burkholderiales; family Burkholderiaceae; genus Paraburkholderia; species Paraburkholderia tropica_A. Next base: position 96,770 of record NZ_CAJZAR010000039.1, on the reverse strand, counting down.
GTGGCGGCGCGCCACTACACCATCGTGCCGGTGGGCTTCACCTATGTGCAGCCGATCGGGCTCTACTCGCGCAAGTATCCGTCGGTCGCGGCGCTGCCGCAGGGCGCGACCATCGGCGTGCCGAACGATCCGAGCAACGAAGGCCGCGCGCTGCTGCTGTTGCAGGGCCAGGGGCTCATCAAGCTGCGTAGCGACGTCGGCCTGCTGCCCACGGCACGCGATATCGCAAGCAATCCGAAGCAAATCAAGATCAAGGAACTCGATGCGGGAATCGTCGGACGCGCGATCGGCGACCTCGATGCCGCCGTGGTCAATACCGACTGGGCGATCAAGGCCGGCATCCGCATTCCGCAAGAGCGCATCGCGCAGGAAAAGGTCGATGGCAGCCCGTACCGCAACTTCATCGCCGTGAATGAGAAGGACGCGAACGCGCCGTGGGTGAAGACGCTCGTCGCCAGCTACCAGCAGCCGAACGTGGCGGCGAAGATTCTCGCCGTCTATCACGGCGTGACGCTGCCCGCCTGGAACGGCGCGCCGCAGCAGTAAATTCTCACCGGCAGTCATCAATCTGTCATGACCAGGCGGCGCCCTGCCGCCTGACCTTGCAGCGCGGCGCGGCGCGAGCGGCATTTGCGGCTTCGCCCTACACTGTCGAGCGAGCGCAGCACGCGGCAACCGCCACGGCCGTGCGCCGAATGCCGACCGCAAGGAGCCGCGTCATGCCAACGAAAACCGTGAAAATCCCCGGGCCGGATCATCCGATCACAATCGAGCCCACGTCGAAACGCGTGGTCGTGAAGATCGCGGGACACACCCTCGTCGACACGCGCCACGCGCTCACGCTGCGCGAAGCGAACTACCCGCCGGTGCTCTACGTGCCGCGCGAGGACACCGACATGTCGCTGCTCGCGCGCACCGATCACAGCACCTGGTGCCCGTACAAGGGCGACTGCGCGTACTACTCGATCGTGCCGGGCGGCGAGCGCTCGGCGAACGCGGTCTGGACCTACGAGCATCCGCACGCGGCCGTCGAGCCCATCAGAAACCTTCTGGCGTTCTATCCCGACCGCGTGGACGCAATCGAGCAGCTGGACTGACTGCGCGACGGCTGAACGCGTGCCGGCCGCCGCCGCTCAACGCGCCTTGCGCGGCGCGGGCACGCCGATCAGCAGCGCCGCGCCGCTCGTCACGAGCAACGCCGCCAGCACGTAGAGCGCGTTGTCCATGCTGCCCGTGTGCGTCTTGATCAGGCCGATGGCCCACGGGCTCACGATGCCGCTCGTAATGCCGATACTGCTGATCAGCGCGATTCCCGCCGCCGCGGCCTTGCCCGAGAGATACGCGGGCGGCACGGACCAGAAGATCGGCAGCGCGGCGAAGATCAGCACGGCGGCGATCGACAGTATCGCCATCATCGCCGCGAAGCTCGCCAGATGCAGCGTGAGCAGCGAGAGCGCGAGGCCGCCGCCGACCGTGCAGGCCGCGAAGTGCCAGCGCCGCTCGCCGCGCCGGTCCGAGCGCCGTGCGATCAGCATCAGGCCCACCGCGCCCACCGCATTCGGAATCACGGTGTAGAGGCTGATCGCCAGCACGTCGTGCACGCCGAAGTCGCGGATCATCAGCGGCATCCAGAAGTTGAGCGTCAGCGACGCGCAGGTCAGCGAGAAGTAGATGAACGCGAACAGATAGACGCGCGGATTGCGCAGCGCGGCCCCGAACGAGCGCGAATCGTGCGAGGAATGCGACGCGTGCGCCGATGCAGCGTGCGCGTCATCGCGTTGCGCGATCAGTTGGGACTTTTCCGCGTCGCTGAGCCAGCGCGCCTGCTCGGGACCGTCGACGAGCCAGAACGCCGCCAGCAAACCGAGTAGCACGGCGGGCAGCCCTTCGATGGCGAACATCCAGCGCCAGCCTTCGAGTCCGAGCACGCCGCCCATGTCGCGCATGATCCAGCCCGAGACGAGCCCGCCCAGCACGCCCGCCACCGCGACGCCCGCGAAGAAGATCGAGAACACGGCCGCCCGCCGGCGCGGCGCAAACCAGTAGGTCAGATAGAGCACGATGCCCGGAAAGAAGCCCGCCTCGAACACGCCGAGCAGAAAGCGCAGCGCGTAGAAATGCGTGGGCGTGTGCACGAACATCATGCAGGTCGAGGCGATCCCCCACAGCAGCATGATGCGCATGAAGGTGCGGCGCGCGCCGAACCGCGCGAGCAGCATGTTGCTCGGCACCTCGCAGAGCACGTAGCCGATATAGAAGATTGCCGCGCCGAGCCCGTACATCGCATCGCTGAAACCGAGGTCGTGCTTCATCTGCAACTGCGCGAAGCCGATGTTGATGCGGTCGAGAAACGACACGACATAGCAGACGAACAGAAACGGGATGACGCGCCACGCGACCTTGCGGAACAGCAGGTCGTCGCTGGCGCTGGCCGCGCCCGAAGCGTGGGCGGCGGGCGCGAGCGGACGCTCGGACGCGCGGTCCGTGATGATCGATTGAGGCATGAGCCTGTCTCCAAACATTGTGGCGAATCCCGCGCGGCGGGCTTTCGGTCGCCGGCGTCTGACGCGCCGTGGCGGTTCACAGTCGCCCCACCCCGTTCGGCGAGACGCGCGCGATGCGAGGTGGAGACTGTGGGGCCATCATAGGAGCGGCCCAATTTGTTTGTCAATACCAAATCAATTCGCCCAAAGCTAATTTTATTGATCGGATGAATGGGCGAAGCGGCGGACGCCGTGTCCCGCAGACGGTGACGGGCAGGCGCGCGCGCCGTTTTCACGGCGCTGGGCGTTGCGGCCAAAGCGTCGGGCTGGGCGGAATGGAGAAACGCGGAACAGACGAAACAGGCAGCGCAAGCGCGAGCGAGCGTTGGCGTCTTCTGGTCGGATTACTTTGGAATGCTGATTACCCAGCTGAGCGACGCCGCGCGCCGCGTGCGAACTGCTCGCGATACGCCGCCGGACTCGTGAGCGCGATGCGCCGGAAATGCCGCCGCAGCGATTCTTCCGAGCCGAAGCCCGCGAGTTCGGCCACGCGCTCCATGCTCAGCGTCGGCCGCGCTTCGAGCAGATCGCGCGCGACGCTCACGCGCTCGCGCACGACCCATTCGTATGGCCCCATGCCGGTCGCGTCGAGAAATTGACGTTGCAGCGTGCGCGGGCTCATCGCCGCGCGCGCCGCCAGCGACGCCACGCTATGTTCGAGCCGCGGATTCGCGCGCACCCAGTCCATCAGCCGCGCGAGCGGACTGCTCTCGGCGCGCGGCATCGGACGCGGCACGAACTGCGCCTGTCCGCCCTCGCGATGCGGCGGCACGACGAGCCGCTGCGCGACGCGGTTGGCGACCGCGCCGCCGTGGTCGCGGCGCACGAGGTGCAGCAGCATGTCGATGCCCGCCGCCGATCCCGCCGAGGTCAGCACCTGCCCTTCGTCGATATAGAGCGCATCGGCTTCGACCTGAAGCTGCGGATAGCGCTGCTGCAACTTGTCCGCGTAACGCCAGTGCGTCGTGACGCGCTTGCCGTCGAGCACGCCCGCCGCCGCCAGCACGAACACGCCCGAACAGATCGAGCACAGACGCGCGCCGCGCGCGTAAGCGGCGCGCAGCTTGCGCAGCAGCGCCTCGGGCGGACGCTCGTCGGCGTCGCGCCAGCCCGGAATCACGATGGTCTGCGCGCGATCGAGCATCGCCAGCGTATAAGGCGCCGACACGGTCACGCCACCCGCCGCGCGCAATGGTCCGCGCTCCGCCGCGCACACCGCGAAGCGATACCACGCGACGTCGAGTTCGGGCCGTTCGAGCGCGAACAACTCGGTCACGCAGCCGAATTCGAAGGTGCAAAGCCGGTCGTACGCGAGCGCGACGACGAGGTGAGGAGCGGATTGAGGAGCCGGTTCGGACATGGCGCGATGTTACCGGAAAATGACGATCGCGCCACTGTCGGCACAGTCGCTTCGCACGCGACAATGCCTCGCATCGACACTCGAATACGGAGCGCAACCATGACTGTTCAGACGCAGCTTTCTTCGCAGCCGTCCTCCTTCGTCAGCGAAATTCCCGCCGCCGCGAGCGCGGACGCGCTGGCGCATTTCGGCGCCTCGCTGGCCTTCGAGACCGATTGCTGGGACGTACACGCCACGCTCGCCGATCGCAGCCGCCCGCCCGATTTCGTGCTGCTCGACGTGCGCGGCCCGGCGCTCTTTGCCGAGGGGCATGTGCCCGGCGCGGTGAATCTGCCGCACGGCAAGATCGTCGCCTCGAAGCTCGACGCGTATGCGCCCGATACGCTGTTCGTGACGTATTGCGCGGGCCCGCACTGCAACGGCGCGACGCGCGGCGCGATCCGTCTCGCGCGGCTCGGCCGCCCGGCGAAGGTGATGATCGGCGGCATCACCGGATGGCTGGACGAAGGCTTCGAACTCGAACGCGGGATCGAACCCGGCTAGCCGCCAGATTCGGTCGATTCACCGTTCGATTCGCCAGGCGCATCGGCTGGCTCGTCCCCGACGCGCACCAGCAGCACCGGACACGGCGCCTGACGCGCGACCCGCTCGGCCACGCTGCCGAGCAACGCGCGGCGCATCCCGCGCCGCCCGTGCGTACCGATCACGACGAGCCGCGCACCACACGCCGCCGCATCGCGCGCGACGCCGCTCGCGATGTCGTCGTTCAGGCTCGCAAGCTGCATCAGATCGGTCTCGCACGCCACGCCCGCGATCCGCGCCTGTTCATCAGCGTCCTTCAGCAAGCGCCGCGCGTCACCGCGCCAGGCATCCAGCAGATCGGCGGGCACGTAGCTCGCGCCCAGCCCGAACGGCGATGTGGCGTCGAGCACATGCAGCACGCGCAGCTCCGCCCCGCAGATATCGGCGAGCCGGATCGCATGCGTCAGCGCCGCGCGCGACGTCGCGCTACCGTCATAGGCGACCAGAATCCGTTCATACATCGCGCATCCCTCCTCTAGCGTTGCGGCCGTTGTCTTTACACTTTTTGACTTTAGAGCCCGACGAAAAGAGGACGTTGACAGGTATCAAACGGTTATTGAGCCAGCGTCCGGGATCGCTACAATCGTGCCCATCCGTCACAGGAGGCGCGCGCAACGATACGCTCCCTGCGCGCCACGCCACACGCCAACAAGGACCGCCGTCATGATCACCTGCAGCCTGCGTTACGTCATCGACCCTTACCGTCTGGCCGAATTCGAGGCCTACGCCAAAATGTGGATTCCGCTCGTCGAGCGTTTTGGCGGCCAGCATCACGGCTACTTTCTGCCGTCCGAAGGCGCGAACAACATCGCGCTCGCGCTGTTCTCGTTCCCGAGCCTGGCCGCCTACGAAACCTACCGCGCGCGTTCGATGGACGATCCCGACTGCCAGGCGGCCTTTCAGTACGCCAACGAGACCCGCTGCATCGTGAGTTATGAACGCAGTTTCATGCGGCCCGTATTCGGGTAGGATGCGGGATAGCGCGCGCCTGGCACCCGCCGCCGCGCCCAGCCGCTGCGCGCCGGACCGCGCGCGCCCCAACCTCGCCACCACACCGCACCGACATGCAACAAGGCACCCCGGCCACCGCCGCCAGCTTTGCCAATATGGGCGTCGACCTGCTCGACTTCTTCGACGTCACGCCCACTTCGCTGTGGCTCGAGGACTATAGCCAGCTGCGTGCGCTGTTCGAGCGCTGGCGGGCGGCGGGCGTCGTCGATATTCGCGCCTGGCTGCTGGAAGATCCGCGCCGCGTCGCCGAATGCTCGGCGTGCATCCGCGTGCTGAAGGTGAACCAGCACACGCTCAAGCTCTACGGCGCGATCAGTCACGAGGAGCTCACCGCGCGCCTCGCCGACGTGCTGCGCGACGACATGTTCCAGGCGCACGTCGGCGAACTCGAACGGATGTGGGCCGGCGAAACGCGCTTCCAGAGCAAGAGCGTGAACTACACGCTCGGCGGGCGGCGCATGGACATTCTGCTGAGCGGCGTGATCCTGCCCGGCCACGAGGACGACTGGAGCCGCGTGCTCGTGGCGATCGAGGACGTCTCCGCGCTGGAGGACGCGCGTCAGCGTGCGGCCGCGAGCCAGCTCTACGCGCAGGGCATTTTCGAGCACTCGCCGGTGTCGCTGTGGGTCGAGAATTTTTCGGCGATCCGCGAGCTGCTCGAAGAAGCGCGCATGCAGGGCATTGTCGATTTCCGCACGTTCACCGACGTGCATCCCGAGTTCGTCGAGCGCTGCATGAGCGAGATTCAGGTGATCGACGTGAATCACTACACGCTCGGCATGTATCGCGCGCCCGACAAGGCCACTCTGCTCGCGCGCCTGCCCGATGTGTTCCGCGACGAGATGCGGCCGCATTTCCGCGAGCAGCTGCTCGACCTCTGGGAAGGCCGCCTGTTTCAGCAGCGCGAGGTCGTCAATTACGCGCTCGACGGCAGCGAACTGAACGTGCATCTGCAATTCTCGGTGTTTCCCGGCCACGAGGAAAAGTGGGATCTCGTGCTGCTCGCGCTCACCGACATCACCGCGCGCAAAAAAGCCGAGGCTTACCTCGAATTCCTCGGCAAGCACGACGTGCTCACGAAGCTCAAGAATCGCTCGTTCTATGTCGACGAACTGAACCGTCTGCAGCGCAAGGGGCCGTTCCCGGTCAGCGCGATCGTCGTCGACATGGACAATCTGAAGACCGTCAACGATCAGCTCGGCCACGCGGCCGGCGACGCGCTGCTGCGCCGCGCGGGCGAAGTGCTCGCGAAGGCGATCCAGAAGCCCTATCACGCGGCGCGCATCGGCGGCGACGAATTCGCCGTGCTGATGCCGGGCGCGGACGTGCGCGACGCGGAAATCGTCGCGGACAGCATCACGAAACTCGTTGAATTGAACAACCAGTTTTATGGCGGGCCGCGTCTGAGCTTTTCACTCGGCTGGGCCAGTTGCGAGGAAGGCGAGAGTGTGGAGGCGATGCTGCGCGAAGCCGACGCCGCAATGTACGAGGCCAAGCGCCACCGTTATGAACTGCACCGCAATGGCGCGGCGAATGGGGATTTGCGCGCTTCGGCGGGCAAGGGCGAGGCGTAATGGAATGTAAAACTGGAACGTAAAGCGGGAACGTAAAACAGTGGCGCAAAACGCGCGACGTCGACGCGTGATGCCGTGATGTCACGCGCGCTGCGTAATAAAGCGCAACGCAAAAACGCAACGAAAAAGCGCAGCGCAAAACCCGCGCCAGAAATGCACACCGGGAGCAAGGCGCGACGCGCCCTGCTCCCGGCTTGAGATGCGTTGCCGCCCGAAGGCGTGCCACGCGGCGGAGGCGGGCGGTGTGTTACCGCCCGCGCCCGCCCGGTTCGACGACGCGGCTAACCGGACCTTGCGGAACGGTCAGCCGGCGGCAGACGACATCACGACGCGTTGACGGCGTCCTTGAAGGCCTTGCCAGCCGTGAACTTCACCGTCTTCGCCGCAGCGATCTGGATTTCCGCGCCCGTGGCCGGGTTACGGCCGACGCGAGCGGCACGTTGGCCGGTCGAGAACGAACCGAAGCCGACGAGCTGCACGGAATCGCCCGACGTGACCGCCTTGGTGACCACTTCGAGGATCGCGTCGATTGCGGCTCCCGTGGCTGCCTTGGTCTCGCCCGTGCTTGCGGCGACTGCGTCAATGAGTTCCTGTTTGTTCATCTGCTTCCTGTGTTGAGTTGAGAAAACCTGCATACCCTACCGCACAAGGGCGAAACAGGCAAATCGCGTTGCATATCGAAACCTCCGGCACACGGGGCTTACACCGCCTTGTCACAAACTGGAACGATTCGTGCAGAGCGATTTTCTCGCTTATTTTGTATCTATTTCGCTTATTTTCACAAAAACCACCGATATTCGCGTGCGTGGATGGCGTTCATGAAATCGAGATGGTCTTGACGTTTATTTTCGCAAAAGACCATCGTAAAGTCCTCGCCGAGCCCTTCGCGCACGCCCGAATGCGTGCGCATGGCGGCCACCGCCGCGAGCATGTCGCCCGGAAAATCGACGCCGCTGGCGCGGTTTTCGTTGAGCGGCGCAATGGGTTCGCGCTGCGCGTCGAGGCCATGTTCGATGCCCGCGAGGATCGCGGCGAGCACCAGATACGGGTTGGCGTCGGCGCCCGCGAGACGGTGTTCGATGCGCAGATTCGCCTCGTCGGACTCCGGAATGCGGATGCACGCGTCGCGATCCTCGAAGCCCCAGCTCGCCCGGCTCGCCGCGTTGACCATCGCGCCGTAGCGGCGAAATGCGTTGTGATTGGGCGCGAACACCGGCATGCAATGCGGCAGCAGCGCGAGGCAGCCGGCCACCGCGTGACGCAGTTCGCGCCGGCCGTCCGCCGCGAGCGCGTTGCGGCCCGCCTCGTCGTAGAGACTTACGTGCACGTGCATGCCGCTGCCCGGCGCGTCGAGCCACGGCTTCGACATGAAGCTCGCGCGATAACCGTGCTTCGTGGCCACGCCGCGCGTGCTACGGCAAAAAAGCGCCGACCAGTCGGCGGCGCGCAGCGCGTCGTCGCAATGACCGAAGTTGATCTCGAACTGGCCCGGCCCGAGTTCCGCCGTGATGACGGTCGCGTCCACGCCCTGCTCGCGCGCCGCGTCGACCATCTCGTGCAGCACCGGCGCGAACCGCGAAAGGCGCTCGATATGCATGTTCGGCTGATCGTCCTCGTCGCCGCCGAGCGGATCGCGCGCGTGACGCGGCACGCCCTCGCTGAGCTTCGCATCGAACAGATAGAACTCCAGTTCGAACGCGACCACCGGCTTCAGTCCGCGCCGCCGGAAACGTTCGAGCACGCGCGCGAGCACTTCGCGCGGTTCGAAGCCGATGGGCGCCGCCGTGCCGTCCGAGGTGATGAGCATCTGCGCGAGCGGCTGCTGTTCCCAGCGCACGCGCTTGAGCGTGCCGGGCACGAGACGGCGCGGCGCGTCGGGGTCGCCGTCGCGAAAGCAATAATCGCCGATCGGATAGACGCCGCCTTGCGCGCCGAGCAGGATGCAGTTCTGCGGCAGCTTGAGCATCGCGCCCGCGGCCACCTTTTCGAGCATGTCGATCGGATAGCGCTTGCCGTAGAAATGCCCTGGAAGATCGAGGCAGATCAGATCGACGTAACGCACGTCGGGATGCGCGGCGCGAAAGGCGCGGACTTCGCCCAGCAGGTCGCTTTCGTGTGAGTTGGCGCTGGTGTTGGCGTAGGCGTTTGCATTGGCAATCACTTCGATTTCCTTTTGTGTCGCGTTTCGTTTCGCGAGAAGTCGGACGTCTTGCTTGCTTTTAATTCGGATTCCGTAAAATCATCAATGCGCGTGCGACGATGCGCGCCGTTCAGACGCGCGTCTGCAAACGTCAAACTACGCGAACACCCAGAGCACGCGCGCGTTCTGTTCCGAGCGGTTCGCGTAGCTGAAACGGCAGCGCGACGGCAACTGGAAGCTGTCGCCGGTGCGCAAAGTGACCGCGTCGTGTTCGCCGTCGACCCAGATCGTCAACTCGCCTTCGAGCACGAAGCCGCCCTGCTCGTCGCTGTCGTCGACGGGACGCTCGCCGCTCGTCGCGCCCGGCTCCAGCAGGCTCTCCAGCATCGAAAAGCCCGACGACATCGTCGGCGACACCAGCACGTCGGTGATGCCGCCGCCGTAATACAGCGTGCGCCGCTCGCTGGGCCGCGTGACCCACGGCAGCGCGCGCGGCTTGCTCACGCTGTAGAAGTACGTGGTGGGCGTCTGCAGCGCCTCGCCGATGGCGGTGAGATCCGCCACCGTGGGCCGCGACAGGCCGCGCTCGACCTGCGAGAGAAAGCCCACCGAGCGGCCGATCCGGCTCGCGAGGTCGGACAGCGTCACCTTCTTGTGCTTGCGCAGATCGCGAATCAGGATCGCGAGACCTTCGATTTCTTCCTGTTTGTCCATGTGCGTTCGATTCGGTCGGAGCGGGGCCGGGTCGCTAAACGACGTCGCGCAATCGATACCAGAGCTTGCCGAGCGCCTCCAGCGGCGCGGCGAGCGCGTCGCCGCCCGGAAAGCGCGGATTATGAATGCCCTCGTAATGCGAGAGCAAGCGCGTGTCGCCGAGGATCGCGTCGCTGACGGCGCGCGCGGCGGCCAGCGTCGGCAGCACGCCGTGCCCCGAAAAACCTTGCAGCCAGTATCGCCCGCGCGCGTGACCGACATCGGGCGTGCGCCGGATGCTGATGTCGATATGGCCGCCCCACGCGTAGTCCAGCGTCGCGCCGCGCAATTGCGGAAACGCGCGTTCGAGGCTCGGCCGGATCGCCGCGCGGATGTCCTTCGGAATGCCGCCGAGATAGGAACACGCGCCGCCGAACAGAAGGCGATGATCGGGACTCAGCCGGAAGTAGTCGGGCACGAACTGGTTGTCGATCACGCAACTATTGCGCGGCAGCAGCGACTGCGCGAGCGCCGGATCGAGCGGCTGCGTCGCGATCTGATACGTGCCGACGGGCAGCACGCGGCGCGCGAGATCGCGGTCGAGGCGGTCGATATAAGCATTGCAGGCGAGCACGAGCGTGTCCGCGCAGAGCGTGCCATGCGGCGTCGCGACGACGAAACCCGCGGGCGTTTCGCGCCACTCGCGCACGCGCGTCTGCTCGAAAATGCGTCCGCCCGCGCGCTCGATGGCCGCCGCGAGGCCGAGCGCGAGCTTGAGCGGATTCAGATGCCCGGCCTCGGGATCGTAAAGCGCCGCGCGATAGCGGCGGCTGCCCACCCACCCGGGCATCTCCGCTTCGTGAATCACGCGCAGCGCGTCGTAGCCCCACTTGCGCGCGGCTTCGTCGCGCGCCTCTTCGAGCAGGCCGACGCGCCCGCGTTTCACGGCGGTCCACAAACTGCCCGGCCGGTAGTCGATATCGAAACCATGACGCGCGGGCAGTTCGCGCACTTCGCGCGCCGCCCAGCGCATGCTGTCCCACAGTTCGCGCGCGCCCTCGACGCCGATCGCCTGTTCGAGCGGTCCCATATCGCACGACCAGCCGAGCAGCGCCTGGCCGCCGTTGCGCCCGGACGCCGCCCACGCGACGCGGCTCGCCTCCACGACCGCCACGCGCTTGCCCGCCAGCGCGAGCCGCAGCGCCGTATGCAGCCCGCTGAACCCGGCCCCGACGACCGCGACATCCACATCGTGCTCGCCTTCCAGCGCCGGCCGCGCGGGCAATGCGCCGGGCCAGGTGCGGGCGTAGTAGCTCTCAACATGCTGGGTCGATTCGACGAACATGGCGGAATCCGTGAAATTTTACGTCACTATTTTCATGAAAAATTAGCACGACATTTTCACGGATGCAAATGGGGAGTTGCCCGATAAGGCGGCGAGGCGCCCGTCAAGCCGGGATTGGCGCGCAGTCGAAGCAGCGCGCAATGAGCACAATGAGCACACGGAATCGAGCGCAAAGCCGGGAGCAAAGCCGACGCCACGCGATCGGCTTGTCGAAGTTTGTAAAATATCGCGCTCGACTTCCGTTACCGCCGCCACCTTCAACCGCCGCCCTGCGATGCCCACTGCTGCCACCTTCCTGACCTTTCTCGCCGCGCTCTGCCTGTTCGAACTGTCACCTGGCCCCGATATGATGCTGGTCCTGGCGCGCGGGGTCGGCCAGGGCCGACGCACCGCGCTGTTCACGGTCGTCGGCATGGTGTTCGTCGCGGGAATCGTTCAGGTATCGATGCTCGTACTCGGGCTCGCGACGCTGATCCACACCTACCCGACCGCCTTGAACGTGCTGCGCTGGGCGGGTGCCGTCTATCTGATCTGGCTGGGCGTGAAAATGCTGGCGGCCAGCGCGTCCGGCCACACGCGGACGAAAGGCGAAGCGCCCGTGTCCGACTGGAAGGCGGTTCGGCAAGGCGCGCTCAACAGCCTGACGAACCCGAAGTCGCTGCTGTTCATGTTCGCGTTTCTGCCGCAATTCGTCGATCCGGCGCGCGGCCCGCTGTGGTCGCAGTTCCTGATCCTCGGTTCGATCCAGAAGCTGACCGGGATCGTTTCGCTCGGTGGCGTTGCGTTCGCCTCGGGCACCGTCGGCGAGTGGCTGCGCCGCTACCCCAGATTGATTGCCTGGCAGGAGCGCTTTACCGGCGTGGTGATGATCGCGCTCGGCGTGCGGCTGTTTTTCAGCGGCGGCGCGCCGGCGCGGCCTGTGAATCGCTAGAGGCGAGCTAGAGGCGGCTCAGGCCCGCCTCACGCCTTCCCCACCATATCGAGCAACGCGCGCGTCCCCGCAGACCGATCGTACATGCGCGTCGCGATCACCACTTCGCTGTAGCCGTTCGCCATTTCGAGCGGCTTGAACACCGCGCCTTCCACCTGAAAACGCGCGAGCGTGCGCGGCACCACGCCCACGCCCAGACCGGCCGCCGCAAAACTCAGCACACCCAACGAATCGGTGGTGCGCAGCACGTTCTTCGGCACGAAACCGGCTTCCAGACACAACTCCTGCACCCGATGACCGACGCCCACGCCGGGCGGATCGTCGACCACGATCAGGCGATCGTCGCCGACATCGCGCAACGCCATGCGCCGCCGTTTCGCGCAGCGATGATCGTGCGCGAGCACGAGATCGAGCGGCGTGCGCGAGAACGGCGTGATGCGGATCGAGATCGGCAGCGGCCCCGGCGGCGAACGCAGAAAGGCCACGTCGATGCGCTCGTCGGTCAGCGCGTTCATCTGCGCCTGAACCGGAATGCCGCGCAGTTCGAGTTCGACGTCCGGCCGCTCCTGCGCAAAACGCTTGAGCAGCGCAGGCAACTCCGGCTCCAGCGCCACCGAGTTGGCGTACGCGATACACAGCTTGCCCAGTTCGCCGCGGCTCGCGCGCCGCCCCGCCAGCACGGCGGTTTCCGCCTGCGCGAGCGCCTGACGCGCGTAATCGAGGAAAACCGCGCCCGCCGCCGTGAGTTCGATGCCGCGACGCACGCGCTGAAACACCTTGAAACCGAGCTGCGTTTCGAGCACTTTCATCTGCTGCGTGACCGCCGGTTGAGCGATGCCGAGGCGCTCGGCGGTGCGCCCGAAATGCAGTTCCTCGGCCGCGATCACGAAGGTGCGGAAGTAACGGAAGTCCATGGCCGCCCCGTTTAAAAATAAGATTATCTTATCAAAATCGCCGGTTTTGATTGATTGATTCAATCTACTTCAGGGGGTCAAATAGAGCCTGTCCCAGCGATGACGCACGCTCGCCGTACCAGCGTCAGCGGGTCAGCCGTTAAAAGAGAGCCATGCCATGAATCAACGAATCGAATCCCCCCGCCCCTCCACCATCGAACCGAACGCCACCGCGCCCGTCGAAGATCTGCGCTCCGCGCTTGCGCGCCTCGCGGCGACGCCGGGGCAACTGATCGAAACCGATCGCGAAGTCGACCCGCACGCCGAACTGGCTGGCGTCTACAAGCGCATCGGCGCGGGCGGCACCGTCGAGCGTCCGACGCGTCTCGGACCCGCGATGATGTTCAACGCCGTCAAGGGTTATCCGCAGAGCCGCGTGCTGGTCGGCCTGATGGCGAGCCGCAAGCGCGTCGGCCTGCTGCTCGATGCCGAACCGCGCCGCCTCACGCAACGCATGGCCGACGCCGTGCACAACGCGATCGCGCCGACCACCGTGCCGCGCGACCAGGCGCCGTGCCAGCAGGTCGTGCATCTCGCGAGCGACGCCGATTTCGATCTGCGCAAGCTGATCCCCGCGCCCACGAATACCGAAAGCGATGCCGGCCCGTTCCTGTGCCTCGGCCTCGTGCTCGGCAGCGATCCCGATACCGGTCACGCCGACGTCACGATCCACCGTCTCTGCGTGCAGGGCCGCGACGAACTCTCGATCTTCTTCGCGCCGGGCCGCCATATCGACACGTTCCGCCAGAAGGCCGAAGCGCGCGGCGAACCGCTGCCGGTCTCGATCAACATGGGCCTCGACCCGGCCATCCATATCGGCGCGTGCTTCGAGGCGCCGACCACGCCGCTGGGTTTCGACGAACTTTCGATCGCGGGCGGCCTGCGCGGCAAGCCGGTCGAACTGGTCGAATGCGTGAGCGTCGCGCAGAAGTCCATCGCGCGTGCCGAGATCGTTATCGAGGGCGAGATTCTGCCGAACGTGCGCGTCGTCGAGGATCAGAACACGAACACGGGTCACGCGATGCCGGAGTTTCCGGGCTATAACGGCCCCGCGAATCCCTCGCTGCCCGTCATCAAGGTCAAGGCGGTGACGATGCGTCACGGCGCGATCATGCAAACGCTCGTCGGGCCCGGCGAGGAGCACACGAGTCTCGCGGGCATTCCGACCGAGGCGAGCATCTACAACGCAGTCGAAGCGGCGATGCCGGGCTTCGTCAAGCAGGTCTACGCCCACACGGCCGGCGGCGGCAAGTTGCTCGCCGTGCTCCAGGTGAACAAGCAATCGGCGTTCGACGACGGCCGCGCGCGTCAGGCCGCGATCATCGCGCTCGGCGTGTACTCCGAACTCAAACACGTGATTCTCGTCGACACCGACGTCGATCCCTTCGACACCGAAGACGTGATGTGGGCGATGACCACGCGCTTCCAGGGCGACCTGTCGACGATGTTCCTGCCGAAGGTGAACGGCCATGTGCTCGATCCGTCGCAGACGCCCGACTTCAACCCGGCGCTGCCCGCGCGCGGCGTGACCTGCAAGACCGTGTTCGACTGCACCGCGCCGTTCCATCTGCGCGGCGAGTTCGAACGCGCGAAGTTCATGGACGTCGATCCGCGTCCGTTCGCGCCCGAACTGTTTGCCGATGCGCACGGCGATGCGTGAGCGTTCGCCTCATCGCGCGCGTCACGGCCACCGGCGGCTGATCGTCGGCGTTACCGGCGCGACGGGTTTCGTCTACGCCGAGCGCGCCCTGCGTCTGCTGCGCGAGATGAAAGTCGAAACGCATCTCGTGATGTCGCGCGCCGCCGAACTCACGCGCGAATACGAGTCGCCGCTGTCGCGCGACGAGGTTCACGCGCTCGCCGATCACGTGCACCCGATCGCCGATGTGGGCGCGTCGGTGGCCTCGGGTTCGTTTCGCACGCTCGGCATGCTGATCGCGCCGTGCTCGATGCGCACGGTCGGCGAGATTGCGTCGGGCGTGACGAGCACGCTGCTCACACGAGCCGCCGACGTCGTGCTCAAGGAGCGCTTGCCGCTCGTGATGATGGTGCGCGAAACGCCGTTGAACCTGATTCATCTGCGCAACCTCACGACGCTGACCGAAGCGGGCGCCACGGTATTTCCGCCGGTTCCGGCCTTCTACGCGAAGCCCGCGAGCCTCGAAGAAATGGTCGATCATTCGGTGAGCCGCGCGCTCGATCAGTTCGGTCTCGACAGCGGCCGCATCGACGCCTGGCGCGACGGCGCAGACTGATCGTCACGCACGCAGGGCGCGAGTTCACGCAGATCGAGGCGTGGCTCGCGCCATGCGCATTTCACGAACGCCGCTTCAATGCGCCCAGCGCAGCACCTGGGCGTCCAGCCGCCGCGCGATCTCGATCAGCCCGGCCCGCGTGCCCGGATGGAGCGGCACAAGCGGGCGGCGCACCGCGTCCGACGCGATCACGCCGCCCTCCTTCATCAGCGCCTTGCAGGCGATCAGCCCGCACTGGCGGTTTTCGTAGTTGATGAGCGGCAGCCAGCGCGCGTAGCCCGCCATCGCTTCGTCGCGATCCCCCGCCAGATACGACTTCAATATCGGTTGCAGACCATCCGGGTAGCCGCCGCCGAGCACGCTGCCGGTCGCGCCCGCATCGAGGTCGGCCATCAGCGTGATCGCCTCTTCGCCGTCCCACGGACCCTCGATCGCATCGCCGCCCAGTTCGATCAATTCGCGCAATTTCGCCGCCGATTGCGGCACTTCGATCTTGAAGTACGACAGGTTGCGGACCTCGCGCGCGAGCCGCGCGAGGAACGCCGCCGAGACCGACGTGCCGCTCATCGGCGCGTCCTGATACATGATCGGAATCTCGATAGCCTCGGACACCTCGGTGAAGAAGCGCTCGATCGCGGCCTCGTTGCAGCGGATCGTCGCGCCGTGATAAGGCGGCATGATCATCACCATCGCCGCGCCGCCGGCCTGGGCCGCGCGGCTGCGCGCCGCGCAAATCGTCGGGCTGAAGTGCGTGGTCGTTACGATCACCGGCACGCGTCCGGCCACGTGATCGAGTATCGTGGAAGTCAGCAGCGCGCGTTCGTCGTCGGTCAGCGAAAACTGTTCCGAATAATTCGCGAGGATGCACAGGCCGTCCGCGCCCGCATCGATAATGAAATCGACGCAACGCTTCTGCCCTTCGAGATCGAGCGCGCCCGTCTCGGTGAAAATGGTCGGCGCCACGGAGTAGGCACCCGTATAGCGACGCTTGATCGGCCTCGTTCCATTCATCTCGTTTCCCTTCCGCATTAAGTTAGGATTACCTACTGAACAACCGATTCCCGTATCGTGCTTGGGGTTCAAACAAAGGAATCGGACTGGATCGCCGCGAATTCAGACGCGGCCGCATTTGCCGCGCAGGCCGTCGCCGATACCGCACAGAATGGCCTGGAGTTTCATGCGCTTTTGCCGTGCGTGCAGCAGCACGAACGCGAGATGTTTCAGCGTGATCAGATTGATCAGCAACAGCGCCGGATAGCTGTGCCAGTAATCGCGCGCGACGAGAATGCAGTTGCGCGCCGCATAGTAGTGCCGCAAGGCGCTCTGATCGAAGATATCGACGCGCGGCCAGTGCTGTCCCGGCGTTGCCTTGCCAAGCTCGTGCGGCAGCGAGACATCGGCGTTGACGCACACGGGCACGCCATGCGCCTGGGCGCGCATGCAGTACTCGGCGTCGACGTGGTCGATGAAGAAGTCTTCGCGAAAACGTCCGAGCGCGCGGTAGGCTGCGAGCGAAATCGCGGTGCCCGACGAGATGATCACCGAGCACGGCAGCAGCCCGTGCGCGCCGTCGCGGATCGGCGCGATCCGTGCCGACCAGCGCCGCACGGTGAACAGCGGCAGATCGCGCCGCACATTGAGGTTGAAGATGCGCGGACCGACGAGAAAACGCGGCTCGCCCAGCGAGGCGCAGCCGATCAGCATCCGGTCGAAATAATCGTCCGGCACCGTCGAATCCTGATCGAAGATGAAGAACACATCGCAGCCGCGTCCAATCAGGAATTCGAGGCCCGCGTTGAATGCGCCCGCAATGCCGCCGCGATTGTGATTAGAGATCACGCTCACGCCGTGCGCCGCGAGACGCGCATGCAGCACGGCGTCCGCCTGCGGAGAATTATCGACCGCGACCACCTCGGGGCTCAGCGCGGGCAAACGCAGCAGATGCTCGGCCTGCCCCGCGTCCGGTTTGTACAGCGTAATCAACGTGCCATGTTTCATGACGACGCCTCTTCGCAAAAGTGACGATCGGACCGCGCGGATCGCGCACGGCCGGTTCCTCCTTTTGATTGCCGCTGTCTCGTTCGAACGCGTCGGGCCGATCAGGCCAGGCGCACCCGTTATTTTGCGTACAGCTTGACCACGCTCGCGTGCACGACGCGCGTGATTTCCTCCATGCGCCAGCGAATATGCGTGTCGGTCAACGCCATGCAGCGCGCGGTATCGCGTTCGGCCAGCGCGTCGAGAATCTGCAAATGCTCGGTGAACGCTTCGTTGCGGCGCTGATCGACATCGACCCAACGCACGTAATGAATTCGCGCGTTGATGCCCTGCAAAACACGCCCGATCTCGCCGTTGCCCGACATCGCGGCCAGTTCCAGATGGAATTCCTCGTCCTTCACCACGAGTTCGTCGGACGGCATCCGCTCCGCGCTTTTCATCACCTGCTTCCAGAAGCGGCGCAGCCCCTTGATATCGTTGTCCGACGCGCGCTCGCAAGCGAGCATGACCGCCGTCGATTCGATCGAGCAGCGCAGCTCGAACAGATCGAACACGTCCTTGCCGTCGAGTTCGCGGATGAAGAAACCGCGATTCGGCACGAAGGCCAACAGGTTTTCCGCCACCAGCCGGTTGAGCGCCTCGCGGATCGGCGTGCGGCTCACGTCGAGCCGCTCCGCCAGTTCCAGTTCGTTGACGCGCTCGCCCGGCCGGATCTCGTAGAGCACCGCCATCTGCTTCAACTGCTCGTAAATATCGTTCACCGTCATGCCCGTGCGCCTGGGCGCGGCGGAGTCGCGCAAACCGGGACGCACGTTCCGCGTCATCACGGAATTCGCTGCCATCTCGTCTCCTGAATCGATCTGTGACTGCACATTATCGCCTACCCTGCCTGTGTTGCCGCGCGTGAAAGCGTGCGTTGAAACCTGCGCGGGATCGCACGTTGAATGACGCGTTAAATGGCGCGTTCAGCCGCGCGTCAAACGGTAAACAAGCGCCCGAATTGCGGCATCGAATCGTCCACGCCCGCGAGCCGCAATGCGTGCCACGCCAGCGCATGATTGCTCGACAGAATCGGCTTGTCGAGCTTCGCTTCGAGATCGGCGATCGCTGCGGCGAGACGCAGGCTCGTGCACGACACGAACACCGCGTCGACGGCCGGATCGCTCGCCAGTTCGGTCACGGCGCGCTCCAGCGAGGCGCGGTCGATGCGCGCGACTTCGTTGTCGTCGCGATGCTCGAACGAGCCCATCCGCACGATATCGACGCCACGCTCGCGCAGATAACGCGCCATCGCCTCGTTAATCGGACGCTCGTACGGCGTGAGCAGCGCGACGCCGCGCGCGCCCAGTGCATCGAGCGCCACGCGCGCCGCCGTGATCGGCGTCGTGCACGCGATGTCCGGACGCGCCTCGCGGATCCGCTCGAACACGCGCTCCTCGCCGAGCACCATCGACGCCGAGGTGCAGCCGAACGCCACCACGTCGAGATGCTCGCCGGGCCGGATCAGCGCCACGCCCGGCGCGATGCGGTCGTCCATCTCGCGCAGCGTGGCCGGCGTAATCTCCGCCGAATTCTCGACGCGGCTTTCGTAGAACGCCACGCCCGGCAGCGCGAGCAGGCTGCGCCATTCGTATTCGATCGTGTGATCGGTGGCGAGCACGACGAGGCCGATCGCCGCGCGCGAAGAAATGCCGTCGTCGAGCGCGAAGTCGAAGCGCGTATACGCGTCGTCACCCGGGGCATCGACAGCGGGCTCGATGCGGTTCGTTAGAAGTTCGCTCACTGTAGTGTCATCCCTGTGATGTCGATCTCGGGTTGCCGGCCGTTCATGACGTCGGCGAGGATTTTCGCGGTGCCGCACGACATGGTCCAGCCCATATGTCCGTGGCCCGTGTTCAGAAACAGATTGCGATGGCGCGTCGCGCCGATCAGCGGCGTGCCCTCCGGCGTCATCGGGCGCAAGCCGGCCCAGTACGACGGCCGCGCATAATCGGCGCCATTCGGGAACAAGGCGCGCGCGGTCGCGAGCATGTGCGAGAAGTCGGCGGGCGCATGCGCCGTGTCGTAGCCGCAGAACTCGGCCGTGGCCGTGAGGCGCAGACGCTGCCCGAAACGCGCCCACGCGACCAGCTGATTCTCTTCGACGCCGCCGAGCATCGGCGCATCGTGCGAATCGTCGACCGGCAGCGTGACCGAATAGCCCTTGACCGGATAGATCGGCAAGCGATAACCGAGGTCGCGCGCGAGCAACGGCGAGTACGAGCCGAGCGCGAGCACGTAACGGTCGGCGTTGAGCCGCCCCGCCGACGTCTGCACATAGTCGATGCCGTCGCCTGACGCGCGGATGCCCTCGATCGCGGTGCCGAAGCGAAAATCGACGCCCAGCTCGCGGCAACGCTGTTCCAGTGCGCGCGTGAACAGATGCGCGTCGCCGCTCTCGTCGCTCGGGCAATAGATCGCGCCCGCGATATCGTCGCCGCCGCTTTTGAGCGCGGGCTCGCGCGCAATCGTGGCCTGGCGGTCGAGCGTTTCGAGCGGCAGGCCGCTGTCCGAAAGAATCGACATATTGGCCACGCCGCGCTCGAACGATGCAGGATCGCGATACAGATAGAGCAGCCCGCCGCTGATGCGGTCATAGGCCAGCCCTTCGTCGCGCGTGGCCTGCTGAAGCTGCTGCTGCGCGTAGCGGCACAGGCGCACCTTGATCGAGGTATTGCGGCGCGAACGTTCGGCGGTGCAGTTTTGCAGGAACAGCCAGCACCACGCCCACATGCGCCAGTCGGCCTTCGGCTTGAGCCGCAGCGCCTGCCCTTCCATGAACAGCGACTTGAGCAGGATCTTCGGCGCGCGCGGCGACGCCCACGTGTACGAATGCCCCGGCGCGATCAGGCCGGCGTTCGCGAAACTGGTTTCGAGCGCGACGCCGTCGCGGCGATCGAGCACCACGACTTCGTCGCCGGCCTTCGCCAGAAAGTAGGCCGTGGTCACGCCGACGATTCCGCCACCGAGCACGATGGTTTTCATGCGCGTTCTCCGGGGTCAGCCAGCCGTGGACGTCGACTCTGCGATGGCGGCGATCGCGCCGATCTCGACCGTGTACTGCTCGAACGCGAGCTTCGATTCGACACAGGCTCGCGCAGGCGCATGGCCCTTCGGCACCCACGCATCCCAGACGCTGTTCATCTCGGCGAAGCTGCGATGGTCCGCGAGCCAGATGTTCGCGGAGACGATCTGGCGTTTGTCGCCGCCCGCGATTTCGAGCAGACGGTCGAGCTTGTCGAGAATCTGGCGGGTCTGGCCGGCGACGTCGAGCGACGTATCGTCGGCCACCTGTCCCGCGATGAAAACGAGCCCGCCTGCGACCACCATCTGACTCATCCGCTCGCCGGTTTCATATCGCTTGATTTCCATCCAGACGCCTCCGTTAGGCAGGTATGTTGGAGCCGATCCTAGCATCGCTTATTCAGAAGTGTATACACATTTTCAATAAAAAACGGCCTCGCGCCAAGCACGTGCAAGACCGTCCAAAACGGTGCGGACGCAAGCCCAATAAATGCGAGAACATGCGCTTTTTAAGGGAATTTATCGAAACAGCAGCGCGTTTCACAGCGCACGATTCGTGCACCGAAGAAATGCCTAAAAATTTCTCGCACAACTATTTTTTTTCAGGAATTCTGTAGACACTTTTGTATATCGATATCGTTCAAACCGCACCAAAAACCCATCTGAAAACCCAACAAAGAACTGCAAAAGGAGAACCACGATGAGCCTGTTTCGCTGGAGTGTCGGGGCCGCCGTCGCGGCGCAGCTGTGCGTGTCGACTGCGTGGGCGGACGTCGAGCTCGGCGCCGTGTTGCCGTTGAGCGGATCGAGCGCGTCGATCGGCGAGGACCAGCGGCGCGGCATCGAACTGGCGGTCGCGAAGATCAATGCGCAAGGCGGCGTGCTCGGGCAGAAGCTCAAAGTGCGGGTCGAGGATTCGGGCGGCACGGCGAACACCGCGCTCGACGCCACGCGCAAGCTGGCCACGGTCGATCACGTGCCGGTCGTGCTCGGAGAATTCTCGTCGTCGGTGACGATTCCGATCGGCCAGTTCCTCGTGCGGCAAGGCGAGGTGCACGTCAATATCGGCTCGTCGAGCCAGCAGGTGCGCAAGATCGGCGCGGGCTCGTTCAGCGTGATCGGCCTGGACGATCTTTCGGCGCGTTTCGCCGCGCAGGACGTCTACGCGCGCAACCTGCACCGGGTGGCCTTCATCGCGCCGAACAACGGCTATGGTCAGGGTCTTGCGGGCGAGTTCAAGAAGCGCTTCGAGGCGCTCGGCGGCACGGTGGTCTCACAGGTGCTCTATACAGAGGGCCAGTCGACCTATCGCCGCGAACTGGAGCAGGCGGCGCGCGCGAAGCCCGATGCCTACGTCTACAGCGCCTACGGCCAGGAAGCCGCGACGCTCAATCGTCAGGCGTACGAAATGCAGCTCAACAAGACGCCGTGGTACGGCATCTATCTGACGATGTGCACGAGCGATACGCCGCCGCAGATCGCGCAAGGCCAGATCGGTCTTGAAGTGGGCGCCCTCGGCGGCACCGCGAAAGCCTACGCCGACGCCTACCAGAGCGCCTACAAGGAAGCGCCGCGCTCCGCGTTCGGCAGCTACGCCTACGACGCCACCATGCTCGCGGCGGCGGCGATCAACAGCGCGCATTCGGCGGACCCGGCGAAGATCCGCACTGCGATGGCCGCGATCGGCAAAGGCTACGACGGCGTGACGGGCGACATCGCCTTCGACGGTGACGGTCAGCGCGCGGTCCAGCCCTACGAGAAAGTGGTCTTCAAGCAGGCCGTCGTCGCCCAGTGAGCGTCCTCGTCTGACTTCCACGGAGAACGCCATGCTGCAGTTCCTGCTCGACGTCCTGATCCGCACGTCCGACTTGCTGCTCGTTTCGATCGGACTGTCCACGCTTTACTCGCTGATCCGCTTTCCCAACATCGCCCACGTGCAATACGCGATGCTCGGCGCGTTCGCCTCGCTCGGTTTCGAGCGCGCCGGTCTGCCGTTCGTGCTCGCCGCCACCGCGTCGTGCGCCCTGGTCGGTCTGCTCGCGGTGCTGCTCAACGCCTTCGTGTTCGCCCGGCTGCTGCGCTCGGGCAGCGCGGTCGCGATGATCGGCTCGCTTGCGGTCTCGCTGATCGCGGTCGCGCTCGTGCTCGGTACCGCGGGTTCGCGTCCGCTCCAGTATTCGCAGGATCTGACGCCGCCGCTGCTGATCGGCGAGGTCGCCGTTTCGCACGCACAGCTCGACTCAATCGTCTGCGGCGCGCTGACCTTGCTGCTGTTCGCCGTGCTGCTGTATCGCACGGATATCGGCCGCTCGATGCGCGCGCTCGCCTCGAACCGCCCGCTCGCGCTCGCGACCGGCATCGACGCGCAACGCGTCACGAACATCATCACGTTCGCGAGCGGCGTGCTCGCGGCGCTGGGCGGCACGATGCTCGGGCTCACGGAAAGCGTGCACGTGAATCTCGGCAACAACCTGCTGATCCCCGTGTTTTCCGCGGCGATTCTCGGCGGCCTCGGCAATCCGCTCGGCGCGGCGGCGGGCGCGCTGCTGATCGCGCTCGCCGAAACCGTGATGCTCGACACCGATCTCGGCGCGCTGACCGGCCACGGTTCGCTGGCGTTTCCGGTCACCTACGTCAGCGCGGTGTCGTTCCTGATCCTGCTGGTCGCGCTGATGTTCAGGCCGTACGGGATCTTCGACCGGGAGGTGCGGCGTGTCTAGTTTCCTGATCCATCTGCTGACCTCGGCCTGCCTCGCCGCGATGATGGCGCTCGGGCTCAACCTCCAGGCGGGCTATGCGGGCATGGTCAATTTCGGCTTCATCGCGTTCGCCGGGCTCGGCGCCTACGCGGCCGGGATCGCGTCGCAACTGGACTGGCCGCTGCCCGCGGCCCTGCTGCTCGCGCTCGCGGCCGCCAGCGTGCTGGCCGTCGCCATCGCGCGGCTGGGCCGCATGTTGTCGTCGGACTACTGGGGCATCGCGACGCTCGCGGTCGCCGAAATCCTGCGCACCGTCGCGCTCAACGAGAGTTGGCTCACGGGCGGCGCGCAAGGCATCGGCGGCATCGCGCCGCTGTTCGGCGGGCTCGCCGCGCCGTGGGCCGATCTGGCGTTTCTCGCGGTCGCGGCCGGCTGCCTCGCGCTCGTCTATCTGGCCTACCGGCGCATCGTGCGCAGCCGCTTCGGCCGCGCGCTGAAGGTCATGCGCGAGGAACCGGCGCTCGCCGTCTGCTTCGGCTACGACCCGCTCTCACTGAAGACGCGCGCGAGCGTCGCGGCCGCGCTGCCCGCCGCGCTCGCGGGCGCGCTGCTGACCTGGTACATCAGCTACGTCGGCCCCGACACGATGCTCTCGTCCGAGACCTTCGCGCTCTGGACCATCGTGATGGTCGGCGGCCTGGGCAGCAATGCGGGCGTGCTGGTCGGCGCCGTGCTCGTGCAGGCGGTCTATTCGCTCGCGCCCTTCCTGAAGGACTGGTTCGGCGTCGGCAGCGATCTCGCGGGCGCCGTGCGGCTCGGCCTCGTCGGGCTGATGCTGCTCGCCTGTCTGCTATGGCGGCCACGCGGGCTGCTGCCCGAACGTCTGGAGGTCCAGCCATGAGCGCGCTTCTCGAACTCGACGGCATCGCCATTCACTACGGCGGCAATATCGTGCTGTCCGGGCTCGCGCTGACGGTCGGCAGCGGCGAGATCGTCGGCCTGCTCGGGCCGAACGGCTCCGGCAAGAGCACGGTGCTCAACGCCGTGACGGGTTTCGCGCCGCTCGCGAGCGGCGAGATCCGCTTCGACGGCCAGCGCATCGACCGGTTTTCCCCGCAGCGCATCGCACAGCTCGGCATCCGCCGCACGTTCCAGTTGCCGTCGATGCCCGCGCGCATGTCGGTGCTCGAACTGACGATGGCCGCGTCGTCGGAGCGTCACGGCATCGGCGCGGCGCTGCTGCGCGGCCCCGCGATGCGCGCGCTCGAACAGAAAACACGTGATCGCGCGAGAGCCTTGCTCGACGAACTGAAGCTCGCGGCGGTCGCGCATCTGCCCGCCGCGTCGATCTCGGGCGGCCAGAAGAAGCTGCTCGGCATCGCCTGCGCGATGATGACCGAGCCGAAGCTGCTGCTGCTCGACGAACCGACGGCGGGCGTCCATCCGAATCTGCGCGGCGAACTGGTGGCGGAACTGCGGCGCATTCACCGGCTCGGCGTCACGCTGATGGTGATCGAGCACGACATGCATTTCATCCGCGAGCTCTGCGACCGCTGCGTCGTGCTCGACCGCGGCGCGGCCATCGCCAACTGCAAGCCCGCCGAACTGGAGCGCAACCGGCGCGTGCTCGACGCGTACCTCGGCCGCGCGCACGGCCGCCGCTCCCTGGAGGCCTCATGATCGAAGTCGATGGACTCGTCGCCGGATACACGCCGGGCGTCGACATTCTGCATGGCGTGACGCTGCACGTGGGCGCGGTCGAGATCGTTTCGATCCTCGGTCCGAACGGCTGCGGCAAGTCCACGCTGCTCAAGGCGATTGCGGGCTTTCTGCTGCCGCGCGCGGGCACGGTGAAACTGCAGGGCGCCGACCTCGCGCGCGAGCCCGTGCATCGCAAGGTCCGCCTGCACGGCGTCGGCTTCGTGCCGCAGACCGACAACGTGTTCGGCGCGCTCACGGTGCGCGAGAACCTGATGCTCGGCGGCCAGGGGATGTCGTCGTTTCCGCGCGAGGCGCGTATCGAGGAACTGTGCGAGCAATATCCGGTGCTGCGGCGGCGCTACCGCTCGCCCGCCGCCGCGCTCTCGGGCGGCGAACGCCAGATCGTCTCGCTCGCGCGCGCGCTGATGCCGCGCCCCGCCATGCTGCTGCTCGACGAACCGTCTGCGGGCCTGTCGCCGAAAATGGTCGATGAGGTGTTCGACGCGATCGTGCGCATGCGCGACACCGAACACATCGGTGTCCTGATGGTCGAGCAGAATGCGATCGAGGCGCTGCGCATCTCCGACCGTGGCATCGTGCTGACGATGGGCCGCGTCGCGCTCGAAGGGCCGGCGGCCGATCTGCTCGACAGCGACGAAATGCGGCGGCTTTATCTCGGCGGGAGAGCGGCGTGAATCCGGTCTCGGCCGACACGGCAGAATCCCGCGCGGCGCTCGCGCCTCCGGGCGCGCGCCCGGCGACGATCATGGTGGCGCTCGCCTGCGGCTTCGTCATGGCGATGCTCGACGTCACGATCGTCAACGTCGCACTCAAGGCGATGCAGACGAGCCTCGCGATCTCGCTGACGACGCTCGTCTGGGTCGTCGACGCCTACGCGCTCAGCTTCGCCGCGCTGCTGCTGTTCGGCGGCGCACTGGCGAACCGTTACGGCTCGAAGAACCTCTATCTGATCGGTCTCGCGCTGTTCGTGGCGGCCTCGGCGCTGTGCGCGAGCGCCACCACGCCCGCCGCGCTGATCGCCGCGCGGCTGCTGCAAGGCGGCGGCGCGGCGCTGTTCATGCCGAGTTCGCTGAGCCTGCTGACGCTCGCCTTTGCGCCCGGCCCGCTGCGCACGCGCATGATCGGCATCTGGGGCGCGCTGGTGTCGGCGGCGATGGCGCTCGGTCCATGCGTCGGCGGCGTGCTCGTCGATGCGATCGGCTGGCGCAGCATCTTCTGGGTGAACCTGCCGGTGGGCCTCGCGGGCCTGTGGCTCACGCAGCGCTACGTGGCGCGTTCGCCGCGCCATACGGGGCCGCTCAACGGCGCGGGCCACCTGCTCGCCGCGCTCGCACTCGGCGCGCTGAGCCTCACGCTGATCCAGGGACCGAGTCTCGGCTGGACCTCGCCCGCGATCGTCGCGAGCGCGCTGACGACCCTCGCGGCCACGGCCGCGTTCGCGCTGCGCGAGCGTTTCGCGCGCCACCGCATTCTGTCGCGCGCGCTGCTCGGCGAACCGCGCTTCGTTGCGGGCAGCCTGCTCGGCCTCGCGATCAACTTCGGCATCCTCGCCGAGATCTTTCTGATCAGCCTCTACCTCCAGCAGGAGCGCGGTTCGAGCGCGCTCGTGACCGGCTTCCAGCTTTTCCCGCTGATGGCGATGTTCGGCATCGGCAATCTCGCTTCGGCGCGCGTGAGCCGGCGCGTCGGTCCGCGCGGCACGCTGCTCGCCGGGCTCGCGCTCGCCACGCTCGGCAGCGCCGCCCTGCTCGGCATCGACGCGCTGCCTTACTGGGCGCTCGCGGTCTGTATCGGCGTCGCGAACTTCGGCGCGGGCCACGCGATCCCGGCGATGAACCTCGTCGTCATGCACGCCGCCCGGCCCGAGGACGCCAATCTCGCCGCCGCGTCGCTGAACGCGAGCCGCCAGATCGGCTCGCTGATCGGCGTGGCGATTGCGTCGGTGGTCCTGCATAGCATCGCGGATTCGGGCCGCGCGACGGCGGCCGGATTCGCGATCATCGCGGCGGCGTATGCAGGCGGTTTCGCGATCGTGGCGCGCGCCATCAAAACCATCTGAGCGCGCGCCGTATCACGTGGGCCGTATCAGTTGGCCGCAACCGCCGCGCCCTTCTGCAGAAAACGCGCGCGCATCGGCTTGAGCACGAACAGCGCGAGCACGGCGGTGACGATATCGAGCGTGATCGCCGAGGCGAACACCGGCACCCAGCTGCCCGCGTGCAGATGCAGCAGCGCGGCGAGCGGCCCGCCGAAGATCGAGCCGATGCCCTGCGAGATATAGAGCCAGCCATAGTTTTCGGTGGCGTGACGCGTGCCGAAGGTATCGGTCAGCGTCGACGGGAACAGCGAGAAGATTTCGCCCCAGCCGAAGAACACCACGCCCGAGAGCAGCACGAACAGCACGGCGTTATCGCGCGTCAGCAGCCACAGCGCCATCGCCACGCCTTCGAGCGCGAATGCGAAAAACATCGTGTTTTCGCGGCCGAATCGATCCGAGACCCAGCCGAACAACGGACGCGTGAGGCCATTCGTGAAGCGGTCGATGGTCAGCGCGAGCGGCAGCGCGGCCATGCCGAACACCACCACTTTCGTGATGCCGAAATCGGCCGCGAAGGTCGCCATCTGCGACGTGACCATGAGGCCCGAGGTCGACATCATCGTCATCATGGCGAACATCAGCCAGAACAGCGGCGACTTCATCATCTGCGAGGGACGCAGGTTCGGCACATTGGCGGCAGCATGCGCCGCAGCAGCCGCGCCGGACGGCGCGACGTCGCGCGGCACGCGCAGGCCTTGCGAAGCGAGAAAGCCCACGACCGCGAACGCGATGCCGTAGATCCAGAGCGTGGCGTCGAGGCCGCGCGTCGCGAGCGAGGCCGCGATCGGGAACGTCGTGACGATCGCGCCCATGCCGTAACCGGCCGCCACCGCGCCCGCCGCGAAGCCGCGCCGATCCGGGAACCAGCGCACCATCAGCCCGACCACGCCGACATAGACGATGCCCGTGCCGAGACCGCCCACGAGACCGTAGGTGAGATAGAGCATCGACGTGCTCGTGACCATCGAGGCGAGCACCCAGCTCAGGCCCGACATCACCGTGCCGAGCGAGATCAGCAGACGCGGGCCGAAGCGGTCGATCAGCTTGCCCTGAAACGGCGAGAAGAAGGTCTGCAAAATGATCAGCAGCGAGAACGTGACCTGCAATTCGGGCAGCGGCACGCCAAGCTTCGCGGACAGCGGCTTGGTCAGCAGCGTCCAGACATATTGCGGGCTCGAAATCGCCATCATGCACAGCAGGCCGAGGCCGAGCTGGAGCCAGCGGTTATGCGTCGCGACGGCGTTCGCGCCGTCCGTGGTCTGAGCGTGCAGCGTCTGAGTGCGTGTGTTCATGTGTTTTCCCCGTTGAATGCGGATGAAAAAGGACGAGAGACGCCCTCCGGTTCGGCAAGCCGCCGAACCGGATATAAAAAAACAGTCGATCAGTCGATTAGGTGGAGCGCTGGCTTGCGCTACCAGCCCGCGGCCGCGCCGTCGCTGCGTGGATCGTGGCCCGCCTCGAACAATCCATTCGGATACCGAACGATTGCACCGGCATGCCCCATCGCTTCGTCATACGCGGCGAGCACTTCCACGTCGTGGCCCAGCGCGCGCAACGCGTCGACGGTCTCCGCCGGAAAGCGCGCTTCGAGCTTCAGCGAATCGGTCGACTGGCCCCACGTGCGGCCGAGCAGCCAGCGCGGCGCATCGATCGCGGCCTGCGGATTCCAGCCGTAGCGCGCGATGCGCGAGAACACCGCGCTTTGCGATTGCGGCTGGCCGTCGCCGCCCATGTTGCCGTAGACCATCGTGCGGCCATCGGCGAACTGCGCGAGCGCGGGATTGAGCGTGTGGAACGGACGGCGTCCCGGCATCAGCGGATTCAGCGACGCGGGATCGAGCGAGAAACTACAGCCACGGTTCTGCCAGTTGATGCCCGATTCCGGCAGCACGATGCCGCTGCCGAACTCGTGATAGATGCTCTGGATAAAGCTCACGGCCACGCCCTCGTTGTCGACCACGCCCATCCAGACCGTGTCGCCGGGACCGCGTCCGTTGCCCCAAGGCATCGCGCGCGACATCGACACCTCGCGCGCCATCGCGTCGAGCGCGGCGGGTGCGAGCAGCGCGTCGGGATCGACGCGCATATGGTCGGGATCGGTCACGTACTGGTCGCGCACCTTGAACGCGAGCTTGGTCGCTTCCACGCACGCGTGCACGAATTCGGGGCCGAGCGGGTCCATGCCGTCGGTGAGCACGCGGTCGAGCACGCCGAGAATCAGCAGCGAGACGAGTCCTTGCGTCGGCGGCGGCATGTTGTAGACCGTGCCGAGCGTGTGTTCGAGCGCGAGCGGCGTGCGTTCGCGCGCGCGATGGCGTTCGAGGTCGTCGAGCGTGATGAGCGTTTCCAGCGACGAGAGATCGCGTGCGATGCTGCGCGCGAGATCGCCGCGATAGAAGTCGTCGAGGCCCGCATCGGCGAGTTGTTGCAGCGTCGCCGCGAGCCGCGCGTTCGCGAAGCGCTCGCCGGTACGCGGCGCGCGCGCGTCGGGCATGAAGGTGGGTGCGAAGCCCGCCACGTTGTGCAGTTCCGCGCCCTTGCCCGCGACGCAATCGGCGTGGCTGCGCGTGACCGGCACGCCGTGCTTCGCGTAGTGAATCGCGTCTTCGAGCAGGCGCGCGACGGGCAAGCGGCCGCCGAGTGCGGCTTGCGAATAGCGTTGCGCGAAGTCCCAGCCGGAGACCGTGCCCGCCACCGTATTCGCGGCGAGCGGGCCGCGTGCGGGCACGGCGGAAAGACCGAGCGCGCGATAGGTGGCGATGTCGGCGCGCATCGCCGCCGCGCCGCACGCCTCGATGCCGATGGGCGCGTGGCCAGGACGCGAGATCAGCCAGAAGCCGTCCCCGCCGATGCTGTTCATATGCGGATACACCACGGCGATGGTCGCGGCGGCGGCGATCATCGCCTCGACCGCGTTGCCGCCTTCGCGCAGGACAGCGAGCGCGCTCTGCGAAGCGAGCGCGTGCGGCGCGACCGCCATGCCGCGCGAACCGCGCGTGGGATTCAGTGTGGGGGCTGCGTGGAGTTCAGCAAAGCGTTCGGCAGTGTGTTCGAGAGGCATCGACGTTTCCTTGTATACAACGAAAACGTTAATGCGAAATCCGTGCCAAGTCTTGGTAAAAACCCTGAGAATGCCGATTGGATAAGGCTTTCAGCCCGCCTACGCGGCCTTTCGCGGGCCGCCTCGCCGTGCCGTCAGGTGGTGCGCCGAGGCCGGGCTGGTGCGTGCGCAACGGCATCGCGCCCCGTCTCGGTGCGCACGGCGCGCAGCCGTTGCAGCGTGAGACCGTTGACGCTCGCCTGACTTCCGCCGATGTGACGCGAGACGAGTTCGACGCTCAATGCGCTGTCGCCACGGCGAATCGCGTCGAGAATCGCGGCGTGCTCGTCGTAGGTTTCGGCGATGCCGTCGCCGTGCACGAGATCGAGCCGCCGCACCACGCGGATGCGGTCGGTCACGCGCTGCATCGTCGCGGTGAGTTCGTCGTTGCCCGCCGCCGCGACCAGCGCGTGATGCAGCCCCTCGTCGAGTTCGACGAGCTTGCGGCCATCGGCGATGCGCTGCGCGCGCCCGACTTTCCAGATGCGGTCGAGCGCGTCGAGCAGCAGATGCAGCTCGGCTTGCGGCGCTTCACCGGAGCACAGCTTGCGCACCGCGAAGGTCTCGATCATCTGGCGCATTTCGTAGAGATCGTCGAAACGCTTGTTGTCGATCGGCACGACTTCCCAGCCGCCGCGCACGTAGCCCTGCATCAGCCCGTCGCTTTGCAGCCGCTGCAGCGCTTCGCGCGCGGGCGTGCGCGACACCGCGAAACGTTCCGCGATCGCGCCCTCGGTGAGCCGGTCGCCCGGCAGCAGGTGCATGTCGAAGATTTCGTTGCGCAGCGTGTAATAGACGCGGTCCGCCCGCGTCAGCGCGGCGTCTGGCGCGATCGGCGGACTGTCGTCGAGCGTGATGTTCAGCTTGATGTCGGGCATGGTCGGAGCTTATCAAAGGCGCATGCCCGGAAGAAAACAATTGCGCGGATGCGCCCGCTATCCAGCAGGCGCTGACTTCGTGCCCCGCTTCAACGCGACGTCACCGACGCACGCCGTGCCCACGCCTTCACATAATCCGGCTCGGATTCCTGGCCTTGCGCGCCCTCGACGCGCTCGGGCGGCAGCGGCGTGAGCGCCATCGGCAGCACGCCGGCCCAGACCGGCAACGCGAGATCCGCTTCGTCGTCGCTCGGACCGCCGGTGCGAATCTTCGACACGGCTTCATCGAGCGGCAGACGCAGGATCGTCGTCGCGGCGAGTTCGTTACGATCGCCGCGACGGACTTCATGCACACGGCCGCGCGCGATGTGTTCGAGAAACGCGTCGAGCGCGGCGGCCTTCTGCTCGGCGGGCACGACGTCGAACGCGCCGTAGATCATCGCCGAGCGATAGTTCATCGAGTGATGGAACGCGGAGCGCGCGAGCACGAGGCCGTCGAGATGCGTGATCGTCACGCAGCACTGCGCGCCTTCGGCGGCGAGCTTGAGCATGCGGCTGCCGTTCGAGCCGTGGATGTAGAGATGATCGCCTTCGCGCCAACACGCGGTGGGGATGCAGTGCACGCCGTGATCGTCGGCGAATGCGACGTGGCACACATAGGCCGCGTCGAGAATCGCGTACAGCGTGGCGGTCTCGTAGTCGGCGCGCTCGGCCATGCGGCGCACGCGCGTGCGCGGCGACGGCGGCGTGGTCTTGCTCGCGGCGTTATCGGTCTCGGACATCCTCGGCATCTCCTGGTTGCGATGAAATGCCGATCAGACTAACGAAGCGGTGGCTCCAGCGCTAGACCCAGAGAGTGCCATGCTCGTAGGGCCACGAAAAGCCAGCGCCTGCGTGGAGCAATTACGATTTCGCGGCGGTCTTGCGCGCGGGACGCAGCGGTTTCGCAGCGGCTTCGGCGGGTCGCCCGGCGCGGCGCGGCGCACGGCGCGCGGGTGTCGGCGCGCTGCCCGTACCGGGCTTGTTGCGGGCCGCGCTGAGTTCCTTTGCCTGCGCCGCATGCGTGGCGCGCAGCGCGTCGAGCCGCCCTTCGAGCACGCCGGCCTGATGCCGCAGATCGCCAAGCTGACCTTGCAGCGACTGAATCTCGGCACGCGCGCTTTCCTCGGCACGCGCGGCGCGCTTCGCGGCGGCCTCGCTATCGCGCTGCACGCGCGCCGCAGCCGCGCGCTCGCGCTCGATCTCCAGCAACGCGCGCTTTTCAGCGGCTTGCAGCCGCGTGTCGGCAAGCTCGGCGCTGGTGCGCAACTTATCGAGTTCGGCGCCGAAGTCCGCGCGCGCCTGCGTCAATGCGTTGTCCCGCTCGCGATTGCCCTGCTGAAGCCGCTCGACTTCGCCCTCCAGCGCCTCGCGCGTGGCCGACGCCGCCGCCTGCGACTGCTCCAGGTCCTGAATACGCACTTGCGCCGCGAGCAGGGCAGCGGTGCGCTGCTCCAGCGCGGTTTCGGTGCGGGCGAGGTCGTTTCGCAAACCGGCGACGGCGGCTTCGGCCTGCTGCCGCGCGGCCTCGACCTCCTCGCGCAGCGCCGCGAGCGACGCCTGCGCGGATGCCGTAGCGCGCTTCCAGAGCGCCCCGATCAGTTCGCCCGCCGCGCCTTGCA
Source organism: Paraburkholderia tropica (assembly GCF_914484835.1). Lineage (GTDB taxonomy): Bacteria > Pseudomonadota > Gammaproteobacteria > Burkholderiales > Burkholderiaceae > Paraburkholderia > Paraburkholderia tropica_A. The sequence goes on along the minus strand of NZ_CAJZAR010000039.1, from coordinate 64,164 downwards.
ACTCCTCGGGCAAGTCCGCGTGCTCGATGCGCACACGGCTTTTCTCGCGCAACTCCGCCCAGAATTCGGACAGCACGGCCGTGGGCGTGCTCATGCTGCCGCGCCGAACGAGTTGATAAAGCCGGTTCGCGGTAGGCGTGACGCCGAAGCGGAAGAACAACAGCGCGCAGACTTCGCGATACAGCTCGCGCGTCTTGGGAAAGTCGGCTTTAAGACGCTCGATTTCCGCGGCGATGCGGACTTCGTCGGGGGCGATGTCGGACATGGTGAATTTTCACGGCTACGATTTGATAAATAATACTACGTAAACCGTCGACTTTCTACCTTATCCATCTAGAGATTTGACATTAACCTTATAATGTCGCTATCTGATCTCGATGCCCTTTCGCAAACTCGACACAGCGCTTCGCCAGCACATCCGTCGGGTCGATGAGCGTGACGCGCCCGCCTGCCGCCGATTCGTACGTCGCGCACGAGAGCAACAGCGGCAATTCGGTGCAGCCCAGAATGACGACTTCCACGCCCTCGGCAATCAAGCCATCCAGCGCGGCGCGGATATCGTCGAGACACGGCCCGGTCGTGAAGCCCGCCTTCACGCCCTGCTTGCCGTAAATCGCCGCCATCACGCGCGCCTGTAATGCGGCACCCGGCGCGACTTCGCGCAGCCCCTGCGATTCGAGCGCCTTTCGATAGACGCCGCTTTCGATCGTCCCCGAAGTCGCGAGCACGCCCACATCGCGCAGCGCAGGAAACGCCGCGCGCAAATAACGCGCGGTCTCGGTCAGCATATTGACGATGGGCACGCCGAGATGAGGCTGAATACGCTCGACGAATGCGTGCGCCGTATTGCACGGCATGGCGATGACGCCCGCGCCGCCCTCCTCCAGCCGCTTGCAGGCCGCGTAAAGCGAGAGCGTGGGATCGGCGCCGTCGCCGATCAGGTTTTCCGTGCGATCGGGAATTTGCGGATTCTGCTCGACCAGCATCTTGATGTGATCCTGATCGCGCGCGGCGGGCGTATTGCGCACGATCTTTTGCAGAAAATCGACCGTCGCCGCCGGACCGATGCCGCCGACCACACCTACTTTGACGTCGGGCGCCGGCCAATCGTGACGGCCTTCAATCGCATAGCGCGCGTAGGCGAGATTCACATCGATCATCGGGACGTTCGGCGCGGCCTTTTGGGCGTCGGCAAGCGAAACGGCACTCAGGTCGTGCACGATCACTTGCGCGCCCTGCTCGATCAGGCTTTCGCACGCGGCCAGCCAATCGTCGCGTTGATCGTCGCGTCGCTCGCTCTGTACGCGCGGATAAAGCCACGCAAATGGCGACTGCATACGCACGTCATCCGACATCAGCAAACCCACGCGCCTCACATCAGGAAACGATTCCAATACCGCAAACTGCATCGCCTCGAATTTGCCGAGCACAGCCAGACGCGTATTCGCCTTCAATTCATCGATCAACGCCTGATTCGCGAGCGACGGCAACAGCACCGTCGTCACGCCGCATTTTTCGAATTCACGTATCGTTTCGAATATCCGCAGTTTGCAATCCGATGAATCGAACGCTTCGAATGGCATCGGCAATTGGCGGAAAATCGCATCGAAATATTGCGCATCCGCTCGCGCCGCCGCCACCTTCGCCAGCACGCTATAAAACCGGGCGCTCGCGAGCGGCGCAGTCCCGCCAATCACGCCGAATTTCAGCGCCTTCAACCCTGCGCCTTGCATCACTGCGCGTCTCCCTGCGCTTGCGGAAACAGCGCTTGCGCAGGCGTCTCACGCTGCGGCTCACGCGCCGCTTCCCACTTCGCGATCACGGCGGTCGCCACGCTGTTGCCGATCACATTGGTCATCGTGCGGCCCATATCGAGAATCTGGTCGATCGCGAGCACCATCGCCACACCGGCGGCCGGCAGATGAAACATCGGCGCCACAGCGGCCACCACGACCACCGATCCGCGCGGCACGCTCGCCATCCCCTTGCTGCTCAACATCAGCACGAGCAGCATGAAGACCTGCTGCGAGACCGGCATCTCCACGCCAAACGCCTGCGCGATGAAAATCGCCGCGAACGCCTGATACATCATCGAGCCGTCGAGATTGAACGCGTAGCCCAGCGGCAGCGTAAAACCAACCACTTTCTTTTCCACGCCGAAACGTTCGAGTTGTTCCGTGAGGCGCGGATACGCCGCTTCGCTGCTCGCCGTCGAGAAGGCGATCATCGCGGGTTCCCGAATCACCTTGAGCAATGTCCCCACGCGACGTCCGAGAAACAGATAACCCACCACGACGAGAATCGCCCACAAAATCAGCAGTCCGAGATAAAACGAGCCGATCAATTTACCGTAGGTGTAAAGCACGTCGAGCCCACGCAGCGTCACGGCCGAGGCAATCGCACCGAACACCCCGAGCGGCGCGGCCCGCATCACGTAATTCGTCACGCGCAGCATGACCGGCACCATGCCGTCGATACATTCGATCACAACGGCCAGGCGCGACTGGCGTTTGAGCGCGCCGAGCGCGAGGCCGAGAAAGACCGAGAACACGAGAATCTGCAGAATGTCGTTGCGCGCCATGGCGTCGAGCAGACTCGTCGGAAACGCGTGCGTAAGCACGTCCTTGACGTTGAGCGCCGCCGTGTTGAGACCGGTGTCGACCTCGCCCGCGCCCGCCGTCATATGCAGCCCCGCGCCCGGTTGCAGCAGATTGGCGAGCACGAGTCCGAGCGCGAGCGAAATGAGCGACGCGCACACGAACCAGCCCACCGAACGCAAACCGATCCGCCCGACGTCCTGCCCGCTTTCCATGCCCGCCAGGCCCGAAACGAGCGTGACGAATACCAGCGGCGCGATAATCATTTTGATGAGCCGCAGAAAGATATCGGTGACGATCGAGAAATAACCGGCGATGGTCTTGGCGCTCGCGGCATCGACTGCATGCGTGTGGCACACGTAGCCGGCCGCCACGCCCAGCAGCATGCCGACGCCAATATTCAGAGTGAGGCGATTCTTCATATCCGTCCTTGAATGGCGCGCGACGAGGGCCGCGCAGTCAGAACGGATGGTAGGGAGCAGAAAAAAGACGTCGATGCCGGTCTGGCATATGCGTATGCGGAACTCGCATAACGCGGGAATACCCTGACGATCGGGCTTGCTTTATGCGTGGCCGCCTGGCGCCGCCGCGCGCAGATGCTGCCAGAGCGTGTCGAGAAACTCGCTGCGATTCGAGGCGTCGCGATACACGCGCAACTCCACGTCGAGATGCCAGGCGGACGGCCCGGCCGGCACCAGTTCGCCCTCGGCCAGTTCGCGCGCAATGGCGCTTTTCGGCAGCCACGCAACGCCCTCGCCTTGCATCACGAGTTCCTTGAGCACCGCCGCCATGTCCGATTCGTAGTGCAGGCGCAATAACGGTTTCGTGGCCGCGCGCCCAAGCAGCAGCGCCACGCACCGGCCGAAATAACTGGTTTCCGTATAAGCGATATGCGGTAAAGGCTGTTTCGCGGTGCCGGGCAAACGGTAAATCGGCGCGGACCGCGCATTCGGGCGGCTAGCGGGCAATAACGTGTCGATGCCCACGGTCACATGCTCGTATCGCGCGGGATCGAGATGGAGCGGCAGTTCGGGATGGTGATACGCGAACATGAGTTCGCAATTGCCGTTCACGAGCATCAAAATCGAATCGTGCACGTTGGTCGGCACCACGCGCGCGGGAATGTCGCCGACATGCCGCGCCAATTGCTTGAGCCACGCTGGCAGAAAATTCAGCGCAATCGTATGACCCGCCGCGATTTGCAGACTCTTGCCGCCAATCCGCTGCTCGGTGCGAATAATCGCGCGCGTATCGAAGAGTTTGCTGAGCACGTCGTCCGCTACTTCGCGAAACAATTGCCCGGCGGGCGTCAGAACAGGCGGAAAACTGCTGCGATCGATGAGTTCCGCGCCCACCCATTGTTCGAGCGATTGAATGCGCCGGCTGAATCCCGATTGCGTGACATTGCGAAATTCAGCCGCGCGCGAAAAACTCTGATATTGCGCGAGCGCGATGAAGTCCTCGATCCATTTGATTTCCATGCGCTGGGCCGGCGCGCCATTCGCCGCGTGCTGTGATTGAATCGCGCCATTGTACGCTCGCGTATTGGCGCGGCAATGCGCTAAGCGGTTTGCGCGAGACGCGCCGCGAGCGCGTCGATTTCCGAATCGGCGAACACTTCAATGCCGTGCGCGCGCAGCAATGCCGCCGTCACGCCCGCACCCGCCAGCTTGCGGCCCGCGAATGTGCCGTCGTAAATAAAGCGGCTGCCGCATGAGGGACTGCCGTCGATCAGCAGCGCAAACCGGCAATCGTGTTCGCGCGCGAGATCGAGCGCCGCCTGCGCGCCCGCGATAAAGAGCGCGCTCACATCGGCGCCGTGTTCGTCGATCACGCGCGCGGCGCCCGCGAGCACCGCGTCGCCCGATTGCGCGAGCGCGATTTCCGCGGCGGGGCGCGGCACCGGAAATCCCCCGCTTAGTTCTGGACAGATCGACACGACGCGGCCTTCGCGCTGCCAGGCGTCGAGCGTGGCATGCGCCAGCGTTTTCGCCGAGCCGTTGTAACGCACGGGACGCCCGAGCAAACAGGCACTGACCAGAATCTTTTGACTCATCGCTTATTCGAGCAGCGCGCCATCCATTTCATCGATCGATTCGCCGTCCGCACGCGCCACGCGTGCGTAAAGATCGTGCCAGTCGACCGCAAGCAGCGGCGCCGTCAAATCGCCGCGCGCGCGATAAGCGAGAAAGCGCATCCAGCCGTCGAGAAACACGCCCACGCCCGGCATCAGCAAACACGGCGGCCGCGCGACCGTGGGATAGCGCACGGCGTTTTCTTCGAGTGCGGCGCGCAATTCCAGCGATTCGGCACCGCGCGGACTCTGATCGGCCATTTCCGTGCGTACCGCCGCATCGACAATCGTCATCGGCAATTCAACATACGCAACGCGCACTTCCCCAATTGTGCATTGTGTCGATTTTGTGGATTTCGCGCCCGGTTCAATCATGCACAGTCGATTAAATACGACCGTTCGCGCCTGAAGCGGTAATGCGTTCAATGAAGTGGCGCCATGCCGGAGCGCCTCGCGGAAAAGCGGATAACGGCCCAACCAGGGATCGATTTCGGACATGCATGACTCCGGCGCCAGGCCGCGAATGCTGCGCCATGAAAATGCGCGCGCCAGCGGGCCTGGTTCTCTCAGGTTATTTTGTCCGAAAACTATAACGTTGCGTCTTGCATAGCACAAGGGAAAGGTTCCGCATCACGCCTTTTCATGCATTCTTCATAAAATACACAACCGGAATTATTTTCGATTTTTTTCTGCCGGGAAGCCGATTTATTTTCGGAACCAAGCCACAGAAAGCAATTCGTAAACATCGATCGCAACGCCGGCCTCGCGGGACCTTCTTTAGCCGGCTCATTCTGGAGCCTCGATCGATGAATCATCCGAAACGCTTTCTGCTTGCCAATCTCGCGTGGTCCTCGGAGGTCGCCGCGCGCGAGCCCGAATTCTTTACGCAGCTCGCGCAAGGCCAGCGCCCACGCGCGCTCTGGATCGGTTGCTCGGACAGCCGCGTGCCCGCCGAGCGCATCGTGAATGCGCAGCCGGGCGAGCTGTTCGTCCATCGCAACATCGCGAACCTGTTCACCGCCGACGACGCCAACGCGTCGAGCGTCGTCGAATACGCCGTGCATGCGCTCGAAGTCGAGCACATCATCGTCTGCGGCCATCACCATTGCGGCGGCGTGCGCGCGGCGCTGTCCGCGCCCTCGGACGCGCTGCCGAACGTGAACCGGCGCATCGCCGGACTGCGCGAGCTGGCCACGCGGCACCGCGCCGAACTCGACGCCATCGACGATCTCGATGCACGCGTCGACCGCCTCGCCGAACTCAACGTGATCGAGCAGGTGCAGCGTCTCGAAGACTCGCCGATCGTGCGCGCGGCGCAGCGGCCGCCGCAGATTCACGGCTGGGTGTTCGGTCTGCGCGAAGGCCGCCTGCTGCAACTGACCGAGGCCGGCTCAACGGCCTGAGCGGCCTGAACGGCCTGAACGGCAACCCTTGCCGATATCGATATCAATATCGATCCCCACGCTGCGCGCCGCGCGCTTGCCTCATTCACTTCACCTTAGTGGACCTCACATGCCGAACTCCCGCCTCATCGATTTCGCGAGCCTGCGCAGCGACCTGCTCGCGGGCATCGTTGTCTTTCTCGTCGCGCTGCCGCTCTGTCTTGGCATCGCCACCGCGTCCGGCGTCGAGCCGTTCGCGGGCCTGCTGTCCGGCATCGTCGGCGGCCTCGTCGTCGCGCTGCTCAGCGGCTCGCATCTGAGCGTGAGCGGCCCCGCCGCCGGGCTCGTGGTGATCGTCGTGTCCGCCATCGCCTCGCTTGGCAGCTTTTCCGCGTTCCTCGCCGCCGTGCTGATCGCGGGCGTGCTGCAGTTCGTGTTCGGCCTGTTGCGCGCCGGACAGCTCGCGAGCTTCGTGCCGGTGCCGGTCATCAAGGGCATGCTCGCGTCGATCGGGCTGCTGCTGATCGTCAAGCAGGTGCCGCTGGCCGCCGGTCTTTCCGCGTCCGCGTCCGCAGCTTCCACCACTTCCGCGGCTTCGAACGCCTCGCTCGCCACGCCCTTCGGCACCGTGCTCGTGCCCGCGCTCGTGCTGGCCGCCGTCTGCGTGATCCTACTGTTCGTCTGGGAATCGCCGCGCGCGAAACGCTATGCGTTCGTGCGCATCGTGCCGGGACCGCTCGCGGTCGTGGCGCTCGGCATCGCGGCGACACTCGCCCTCGACGCCTTCGCGCCCGCGTTCGCCTTGCCCGGCGAGCAACGCGTGGCGCTCGACGCGCTGCAATCGTTCGACACGCTCGCGGGCGCGCTGGCGTTCCCGGACTTCACGCAACTCGTCGATGCCGACGTCTGGCGCGTGGCGCTCACGCTCGCCGTGGTCGCGAGCCTCGAAACGCTGCTGAGCCTCGAAGCCGTCGAGCAGATGGACCCGCAACGCCGCCGCGCGTCGCCCGACCGCGAATTGAAGGCGCAAGGCGTGGGCAATATCGTGGCGGGCGCGCTCGGCGGCTTGCCGATCACTGCCGTGATCGTGCGCAGCTCCGCGAATCTGAATGCAGGCGCCCGCACGCGGCTCGCGTCGTTCGTGCATGGCGTGCTGCTGCTCGCGAGCGTGTTTGCGCTGACCGCCGTGCTCAACCTGATTCCGCTCGCCTGCCTCGCTGCGATCCTGATCCAGACCGGCTACAAGCTCGCCAAGCCCGCACTCTTCGTTGCGATGATGCGCGAAGGCACCGACCGCGTCGTGCCGTTCGTGGCGACGATCGTGGGCGTGCTCGCCACGGACTTGCTGATCGGCATTGGCATCGGCATTGCGGTGAGCATGCTGCTGGCGATGCGCGCCAATCTCGACGACACCTTCGCGCTCGCCGAACACGACGACCATTACCTGCTGTCGTTCCGCAAGGACGCGTCCTTTCTCGCCAAGCCGATGCTGATGCGCTGCCTCGCGCGCATTCCCGATCGCGCCACGGTGCTGATCGACACGGAGCGCGCCGATTTCGTCGACCGCGATATTCGCGACACGCTCGAACGCTTTATCGCCGACGCGCCGCGCCGCAGTATCGCGGTTGAAAGCGTGCAATGGCCGCGCCTGAACGCCACGCCTAAAAAGCGTTTGCCGTGGGCGCGTTCGGCCAGCACGACGTCATAAAAAAAGGCCGGGTTTCGCCACCCGGCCTTTTTCGCTATTGACTGCCGTTATTGATTAACGCTATTCAAACCGCGCTTATTCGAAATTCTCGCGCAGCCATTTCTTGTTCAGTTTGCCGACGCTGGTTTTTTCCAGCGCCTCGACAAACTTCACCACTTCCGGCACGGCGTATTTCGAAATCGTGCCGTTCTCGCTGAACTTGAGCACGTGCTGTTTGATTTCGTCGGCGCTCACCGGATCGCGGTCGGCGCGCAGCACGACGAGCGCGGCCGGGCGCTCGCCCCATTTGTCGCTCTTGATGCCGATCACCGCGACTTCCGCCACGGAAGGATGCTGCGAAATCAGGCTCTCCACTTCCAGCGACGACACCCATTCGCCGCCCGACTTGATCACGTCCTTGATGCGGTCGGTGATCTGCAGATAGCCGTCCGGGTCGATACGCGCGACGTCCTGCGTATGCAGATAGCCGCCCTCCCACAGCGTCGCCGACGCTTCCGGGTTGTGCAGATAGCCCTGCGTGAGCCATGGCGCGCGCACGACCACTTCACCGCTCACGCTGCCGTCGTGCGGCAGATCGCGCATTTCCGCATCGACGATGCGCAGATCGACGAGCGGAATCGGCAAGCCCGTGCGGCAACGCAAGCTCACTTCCTCATCGAACGTCAGCGGCTCCTTCTGCGGCTTCAATTGCGCGAGCGTGAGCACCGGACACGTTTCCGACATGCCGTAGCCCGTGAAAATATCGATGCCGCGTTCGAGCGCCGCGCGCGCGAGCCCGTGCGGCAGCGCGCCGCCGCCGATCACCACTTTCCACTTGCTGAAGTCGGCGCTTTTCGCCTGCGGGCAATTCAGCAGCATATGCAGGATCGTGCCCACGCAATGCGAGAATGTCACGCCTTCGTCGCGCAGCAGTTCGACCAGACGATCGGGCACGTAGCGGCCCGGATACACCTGCTTCACGCCGAGCACCGTCGCGATATACGGCATGCCCCACGCGTGCACATGGAACATCGGCGTGATCGGCATATACACGTCGCCGCGATGAAAGCGCTGGCCCGATTCGGGGCTGGTGAGCGCCGCCATTACCGTGATCGTATGCAGCACCAGTTGGCGATGCGAAAAATACACGCCCTTCGGCAAGCCCGTCGTGCCGGTCGTATAAAACGTGGTGGCGCGCGTGTTTTCGTCGAAGTCGGGGAAATCGTAATGCGTGTCGCTGGATGCGAGCAATTGCTCGTATTCGCCCACGAATTCCAGACCGAGCGTATCGCTCACGTTGCCGTCGTCGTCGATCAGCACGAGCGTGCGAACGGTTTCCAGCTTGTCGCGAATCGCCGCGAGCACAGGCAGAAAATCGGCGTGCACGAGCAGCACTTCAGCGCCCGCGTGATTGATCGTATAAGCGATTTCGCTTTGCGACAGACGGATATTCACCGTTTGCAGCACCGCGCCCATCATCGGCACGGCGAAATACGCTTCCAGATAACGATGGCTATCCCAATCCATCACGGCCACCGTGGTGCCGAATTGCGTGCCCACGTTTTTCAACGCGTTCGCGAGCCGGCCCACGCGCTGACCGAATTGCGCATAGGTAATGCGCGTCTTGCCGCGATAGACGATTTCCTGATTCGGCGCTTGCTGCAAAGGCGTGAGCAGCAAACGTTTGATCAACAACGGGTACGAATACGCCGATGCCATCGTTTCGCTGGAATGGTCGTGCATCGCTGTCTCCATCTTGGGATAGTTCAATTCCGATAATGCAATTGCAAATGCGGTTGTAAACGCGGCTACGAACGCGGTGGCAATACGCTATGGCCTGTTTCGCCGGATGGGCCGAATCCGCCGCGTTTAAGCGAGGTTCTCGAAGATCGCCGCGATACCCTGGCCGCCGCCGATGCACATCGTCACCAGCGCATAACGGCCGCCGATGCGTTGCAGTTCGTGCAGCGCCTTCACCGTGATGAGCGTGCCCGTCGCGCCGATCGGATGGCCGAGCGAAATGCCGGAGCCGTTCGGGTTGACCTTGGCGGGATCGAGACCGAGTTCCTGCGTGACCGCGCACGCTTGCGCCGCGAACGCTTCGTTCGATTCGATCACGTCGAGATCTTCGACACGCAGCCCCGCGCGTTGCAGCGCGAGACGCGTGGCCGGCACCGGACCGATGCCCATGTACAGCGGCTCGACGCCCGCATGCGCATAGGCGACGAGGCGCGCCATCGGCGCGAGGCCGCGCTGCTCGGCGGCTTCGCGCGACATCAGCAGCACGGCGGCCGCCGCGTCGTTGATACCCGAGGCATTGCCCGCCGTGACCGTGCCGTTTTCCTTCGCGAACACCGGCTTGAGCTTCGAGAAGTCTTCGAGCGTGGCGTCGGTGCGCAGATGCTCGTCGGTGTCGAACACGACTTCGCGGCCCTTCACGGTGCGCGCGACCGGCACGATCTGGCTCGCAAAACGGCCTTCGGCAATCGCCTGCGCGGCGCGCCGATGCGATTCGAGCGCCAGCGCGTCCTGACGCTCGCGCGAAATCTCATAACGGCGCGCGACGTTCTCGGCAGTCACGCCCATCGGCACCGTATCGAACGGATCGTTGAGTGCGCCGAGCATCATGTCGACCAGACGCGCGTCGCCCATGCGCGCGCCAAAGCGCGCGTCGACCGCGAGATAGGGCGCGCGGCTCATGTTCTCCGCGCCCGCGCCGATCGCCACGTCGGCGTCGCCGAGCAGAATGGTTTGCGCCGCCGACACGATGGCCTGCAAACCCGAACCGCACAGACGATTGACGTTGAACGCGGGCGTCGATTGCGGAATGCCCGCGTTGATCGCGGCCACGCGCGAGAGATAGAGATCCTTCGGCTCGGTGGCGATCACATTGCCGAACACCACGTGGCCCACGTCCTCGGCCTTCACGTTGCTGCGCGCCAGCAATTCGCGCAACACGATGGTGCCGAGTTCGGTCGGCGCCACGTCCTTCAGACTGCCGCCGAACTTGCCGATGGCGGTGCGCACACCGCCCACTACGACGACTTCTTTGCTCATGTCCGTTCCTCGTTTGCTGGTTTGCGCAAGCGCGTTGCGCACGCGTTACATGTTCGGATAATTCGGTCCGCCGCCACCTTCCGGCGTGACCCAGACGATATTCTGCGTCGGGTCCTTGATATCGCAGGTCTTGCAGTGCACGCAGTTCTGCGCGTTGATCTGCAGGCGGTCGCTGCCGTCGTCGTTCTTCACGAATTCGTAGACCGCCGCCGGGCAGAAGCGCGCTTCCGGGCCCGCATAGGTACGCAGATTCACATCGACCGGCACCTTCGCATCTTTCAGCGTCAAATGCGCGGGCTGATTCTCTTCGTGATTCGTGTTCGAAATGAATACCGAAGAAAGCCGGTCGAACGTGAGCTTGCCATCAGGTTTCGGATACTCGATCGGCTTGCATTGCGACGCCGGACGCAGCATTTCGTTATCGCGATGCTGATGATGCAGCGTCCACGGCACGTTGCCGCCCATCACCTTCTGCTCAAGCGCGACCATCAGCGTGCCGAGGTACAGGCCCTTGCTCATCCACTGCTTGAAATTGCGCGCTTTATACAGCTCGGTGTGAAGCCACGACTGCTTGAACGCTTCGGGATAAGCCGTGAGTTCGTCGCTCGTACGACCGGCCTGCACCGCTTCGAATGCCGCTTCCGCAGCCAGCATGCCGGTCTTGATCGCCGCGTGGCTGCCCTTGATACGCGCCGCGTTCAAAAAGCCCGCATCGTCGCCGACCAATGCGCCGCCCGGAAACACGAGTTTCGGCAGCGACATCAGACCGCCCGCCGTCATCGCGCGCGCGCCATACGACACGCGCTTGCCGCCTTCGAGATATTTGCGGATCGCCGGATGCGTCTTGTAGCGCTGGAATTCCTCGAACGGCGACAGATACGGATTCGTATAAGCCAGGCCGACGACAAAACCCACCATCACCTGGTTGTTGTCGATGTGGTAAAGGAACGAGCCGCCGTACGTATCGTTTTCGAGCGGCCAGCCGGCCGTGTGAATCACGAGACCCGGTTGATGCTTCGCGGGATCGATCTCCCACAGTTCCTTGATGCCGATGCCGTAGACCTGCGGATCAGCGTCCTTGCCCAGCTTGAATTTCTCGTTCAGCTGACGGCCCAGATGCCCGCGCGCGCCCTCGCAAAACAGCGTGTATTTCGCGTGCAGTTCCATGCCGAGCTGGAAATTCTCGGTCGGCTCGCCATCCTTGCCGATGCCCATGTTGCCCGTCGCGACGCCCTTGACCGAACCGTCGTCGTTATAGAGCACTTCGGCGGCCGGAAAGCCCGGGAAAATCTCGACGCCCAGCGCCTCGGCCTGCTGACCCAGCCAGCGCGTCACGTTCGCGAGGCTGATCACATAGTTGCCGTGGTTCTTGAAGTTGTCCGGCAGCGCCCAGTTCGGCACAGCCTTAGCCCCGGTTTCGGAAAGAAAAAGGAACTTGTCCTCGGTGACGGGCACGTTCAGCGGCGCGCCTTGCTCTTTCCAGTCGGGAATCAGTTCGTCGATCGCGCGCGGATCCATGACCGCGCCCGAGAGGATATGCGCCCCGATTTCCGAGCCTTTCTCCAGGACGCACACGCCAATTTCGACGCCTTTTTCTGCTGCGAGCTGCTTCAGGCGGATGGCCGCGGAAAGCCCGGCCGGGCCGCCGCCGACGACCACGACGTCGTATTCCATCGACTCGCGTGGGCCGTATTGGGCGACCAGTTCATTCGCATTCATGCTGTGTCTCGCGGGTTTTCTTTTTCTGCCAGGCTCATTCGCGACGGCCAGTATCAGAACTGGTCCTCGGCGAGCGCGAGCACGCCTTCGCCGTCTTGCGCGCCCAGCACCGCCGTGGCGAGACCGCCCGCCTGCGAGAGCACGTGCTCGGCATAGAAATGCGCCATCGCGATCTTCGCACCGTAAAACGCGGGGTCTTCTTCATGCTTGCGCTGCGCCGCGAGCAGGCCGCGCCCGAGTTGCCAGCCGCACAACACGATGCCCGCGAGCTTCAGATACGGCACGCTGCCGACGAACACCGCGTTCGGATCGCGCTTGACGTTCTGCACCACGAAGTCCACGACATGCGCGAGCGCGTTCGCGCCTTGCTGAAGTTGCGCGCGCATCGATGCCGCCGCCGCGCCGCTCACGTTGCCCAGCGCTTCCACCGTCTGCGCGACTTCGTCGAGCAGCGCCTTCGCCACCGCGCCGCCGTCGCGCGCCGTCTTGCGGCCGATCAGGTCGTTCGCCTGAATGGCCGTCGTGCCTTCGTAGATCGCGAGAATGCGCGCGTCGCGATAATGCTGCGCGGCGCCCGTCTCTTCGATGAAACCCATGCCGCCATGCACCTGCACGCCGAGGCTCGTGACATCGTTGGCCATTTCCGTGCTCCAGCCCTTCACGATCGGCACGAGGAATTCGAAGATGGCCTGATGACGTGCACGCACCGCTTCGTCCGCGTGCTGATGCGCGATGTCGCCATGCGCCGCCGCCACGTAGGCGAGCGAGCGAGCGCCTTCGGTCAGCGAGCGCATCGTGGCCAGCATGCGGCGCACGTCGGGATGATGAATGATCGTGACCGACGCCTTCGCCGAACCGTCGACCGGACGGCTCTGCACACGGTCCTTCGCGTAGCCGAGCGCCTGTTGATAGGCGCGTTCGGCAATCGCGATACCTTGCGTGCCCACGCCGAAGCGCGCCGCGTTCATCATCACGAACATGTATTCGAGGCCGCGATTTTCCTCGCCGACCAGATAACCGATCGCGCCGCCGTTGTCGCCGTATTGCAGCACCGCCGTGGGGCTCGCCTTGATACCGAGCTTGTGCTCGATCGAGACGCAATGCACGTCGTTGCGCGCGCCCAGCGAGCCGTCTTCGTTGATGAGGAACTTCGGCACGATGAACAGCGAAATGCCCTTCACGCCTTCGGGCGCGTTCGGCACGCGCGCCAGCACGAGATGCATGATGTTCTCGGCCATGTCGTGCTCGCCCCACGTGATGAAGATCTTCGTGCCGAAGACCTTGTACGAGCCGTCCGCCTGCGGCTCGGCGCGCGTGCGCACCAGCGCGAGGTCGGAGCCCGCCTGCGGTTCGGTGAGGTTCATCGTGCCGGTCCACTCGCCCGAGATGAGCTTCGGCACGTAACGCTGCTTCTGTTCCTCGCTGCCCGCCGTGAGCAGCGCCTCAATCGCGCCGTCGGTCAGCAGCGGGCACAGCGCGAACGACAGGTTCGCCGCGTTGAGCATTTCGTTGCACGGCGTGCCGATCAGCTTGGGCAGACCCTGGCCGCCATACTCGCCCGGATGTTGCAAACCTTGCCAACCACCCTCGGCGAATTGCTTGAACGCCTCCTTGAAGCCGGGCGTGGCGCGCACTTCGCCGTCGTGCCAGCTGCTGGGATTGCGGTCGCCTTCCACGTTCAGCGGCGCGAGCACTTCGGCGCACAGCTTCGCGGCCTCTTCGAGCACGGCTTGCGCGGTTTCGAAACCGGCATCGTCGTAGCCCGGCAGTTCAGCGATGGTGTCGATGCCGGCGAGCTCTTTCAGCACGAACAGCATGTCCTTGACGGGGGCGTTAAAGCTCATGGCAAACCTTTCGATCACGCGTTGAATGAGAAAGACCGCGACGGCTGGGCTCAGCGCCCGGCGCAGGCCGGTCATGTTCATCGAATCGTAGCGTCAAAGGCGCAGGCGGGGACTGTCCGATCCGGCCCATCTAGTGACAAATCTTGCCACCGCGTGACGCAGCGCACCATGCAGCGCAAGACATCCCAGGGTCAACCCGGATGCGCTTCCATGCGGAATCGAGACTCAGGCGCGCCCGCGATAGGTGCCGGGCGTGCTGCCGGTCCAGTGGCGAAACGCGCGATGGAAGGCGCTCGGGTCGTCGAAACCGATATCGGCGCCGATGGCCGCGATGGTGTCCTGCGTGTCGGTCAGACGTTGGATCGCGATATCGCGGCGCAGTTCGTCCTTGAGCGCCTGAAACGCGGTGTCCTCGGCGGCGAGCTTGCGGCACAAGGTGCGCACCGAGCAATGCAGATGATCGGACGCCGCCTCGATGGTCGGCAGATCGGGCAGCGTGGTCGCGAGATACTGGCGCACCTGATGGCTCACGAGTTGTTCGCTGAACGACTCGAAGATCCAGTCGCCGGGCGAGCGCGCCAGAAATTTGCGCAGATTGCGCTTGCTCTGGCGGATCGGCATGTCGAGATAGGCGGCGCTGAAGCGCAGCAGTGGCGCTTCGCAGCCGAAGCGCACCGGCCCGGAAAAGAAGTAGCGATGATCGGCGGCGTGCGGCTGGCGCGCGCACGCCAGCTCGACTTGCAGCAGCGGAATCTTCTGCCCGATGAGCCAGGACGACACGCCATGCGCGAGCTTGAGCATCAGTTCCTGGCCGAGCGGGCCGATCGGCCCGAAAGCCGGATGCGGACGCAGCTCGACCTGGGCGACGAGTTCACTGCGGCGCGACTCGACGCGGAAATCGTCGAGCACGATATGGAAGAACTGGCCGAAGCGATGCAGCGCCGTTTCCAGATTGCGCGCGTCGAGCAGGCTCAGGCAGAGGAACTTGAGCGTGCCGCTGCGGAACGGACGGCTGAAGATGCCGGGCATTTCGTCGTCGAGTTCGATCGCGAGCATGCGATAGAGCGTCGAGAACTGCTCCTCGGTCACGCGCGCGCCGGGCTCGTCGAGCAATTCCTCGGGAATGCCCGCCTGGCGCAGATAACGCTCGACCACTTCCGGCCGCGCACGCGCGGCGGCGAGAAAACCGAGAACAAGCGAGATCGGGACGGTGGAGCCGGGTAATTGCATGCCTGGTCGATCCGGCGTGGGCGCCGGAGCGGAGTCGTTTCGAATCGTTCGGGTGGACGGTCGCGCCGGTGGCGGCGTCCGGCATCGATTTTACCTGTTGGCGCCCTTTTCGATGGGATACGGCCCTGATCCTGAGCCAGATTTAAGCGGACCGCTTCAAGGGCATGTAAGGCACACCAGGGCGACTGCCCCTAAAGAATTGGGCGCGCGCTGCCGTTATCGCACTTAGGGGTTTCTTATGCGCGCCGCAGACGATGCCCGGACACCTTCGCCGCATCGCTCAACGCCGAGGACAGGCCTTCATGCAGATCCAAGCCACCAGCTCCGCCATCGCCCCCATCGCGACGACCGCCAGCGGCTCCGCCACGACCGGTTCGAGCACGTCGAACGCCAATAACAGCGCGGCTTCGTCGAGTACGTCGAGCGCTACGAGCGATTCCTCGTCATCGGGCAGTTCGACGTCGAGCAGCACGTCGGGCACGACGTCGACTTCTTCGACGTCAAAAGGCGGTGGTGGAGGCGGCGGCGGTTCGTCGTCGTCGAGTTCGAGCAGCACCACGACGGCCATCGACCAGCTCAAGGCGCTGATCAAGGCGCTCGAATCGCAACTCGCATCGCTGCCGAAGAACGGCGGCGCGGCGCAAGCGGCGAGCAGTTCCAGCAGCGGCGCGAACAACAACACGAACAGCAGCACTAAAAACAACACGAACGCCGATTCGAACGGCGACACCTCCAGCAGCACCACCGGCGCATCGCCATCCACGAACGCCAGCGGCTCCGCCAAATCGAGCCAGGACGCGACGCTCAGCGCGGCCAACCAGATCGAAGCCGCGATCGAGACGGCGCAATCCGAACTGGTTCAATTGATGCTGGCGAGCGGCCAGAGCACGGGCGGACTGATCTCCACCACGGCCTGACCGCGCGACGGCACTCGCGTCAGCGTAACTTCATCGCCCCGCACCGCGCACGCCCATAAACAGCGCATACACCGACGACGTCGCCGTAATGAACAGCCGGTTGCGATTGAGCCCGCCGAACGTGAGGTTCGACACCACTTCGGGCAGCAGAATCTTGCCGAGCAATTCGCCTTGCGGCGAATAACAATGCACGCCATCTTCGGCACTGGTCCAGACGTTGCCCTGCTCATCGACGCGAAAGCCATCGGGCACGCCGTTCTGCATCGACATGAACACGCGCGAATTCGACAACGCGCCATCGCGCACGTCGAACACGCGGATATGGCGCGGCCCGCCGTCCACATGCGACGCGCCCGAATCGGCGATATACAGCAGCGATTCATCGGGCGAAAACGCAAGCCCGTTGGGCTTCACGAAATCGTGCGTCACGCGGCGCGCCTCGCTCGCGCCCGCATCGAGCGCATAGACGTGACAGCCGCCGATCTCGCCTTCCGCGCGAAAGCCTTCGTAATCGCTCATGATCCCGTAGTCGGGATCGCTGAACCAGATCGTGCCGCGCGAATCGACGATCACGTCGTTCGGCGAATTGAAACGGCGGCCCTGATAATGCGAGGCGAGCACCACCACGCTGCCGTCGTGTTCGGTGCGTGAAATACAGCGCCGTCCGTGCTCGCAGGTCACGAGGCGACCCTCGTTGTCGCGCGTATTGCCGTTGCTGAAATTCGCGTTGGCGCGAAACACGCCGACACCCACGCCGGGCGCCCAGCGCATCATGCGATTGTTCGGAATGTCGCTCCAGAGCAGATGATCGGCGGCCGGAAAATACACCGGCCCCTCGTTCCAGAGACAATCGCCCGCGATCTTCTGCAACGGTGCGTTCGCCTGAATCAGCCAGCGAAAGCGCGCATCGTGGATTTCATACTCGTTTTTATTCATTCGTCATCCTGACTGATTGCGCGCTTTCAAACAACGATGCGCGTCTAATGATGCCCGTGATCGCGTTTGGGCAGAATATGCAGTTCGTCTTCCAGATAGGTCTGCACGATGGCGCGGAACGTCGTCTCGCCGCTGAAGCCCAGCTTCTTCGCGTGGCGCTGATTCCAGCTCGCCGGCCAGCTGCTGACGATGCGCTCGATCGTCTCGTCCGGCGCCCATTCGATGCGCGCCACCGCCTTCGGTCCCGCGAACTGGCTCAGCGTCTCGACCATTTCGTCAACGGTCACGCACACGCCGGGCAGATTCACCACACGCGAATGGCCGAGCGCCGCCGCGTTGATTTCCGCACCCATCACGATGTTTTCGATCGCGATGCGCGGCGAGAGCAGCCAGACGCGCGTCGCGCCGCTCACCGGCACCACGCTGATCTCGCGATTGAGCGGCTCGCGGATGATGCCGCTCGCAAACGACGACGCCGCGCCATTCGGCTTGCCGGGCCGCACGCTGATGGTCGGCAGACGCAGCACGCGCCCATCGACGAATCCGCGCCGCGAATAATCGCTGAGCAGCAATTCGGCCATCGCCTTTTGCACGCCATACGACGATTGCGGGTTCAGCGCGGTATCGTCCTGCACTTCTTCGGGAATATCGCCGCCATAGACCGCCACCGAACTCGTGAACACGAGTCGCGGCGCATGACCGCGCGCGCGGCAGACTTCGAGCAGTTCGCGCGTGGCGTCGAAATTGATGCGCATGCCCTCGTCGAACGCCGCCTCCGCTTCCGCGCTCAGCATCGCCGCGAGGTGGAAGATCACGGCGGTTTCGCCGTCGATCACGCGCTCCAGCACGGCACGCTCGGCGATATCGCCCTCCTCGATGCGCACGCGCGGATCGTCGGGTCCCGTCGCGCGCGTCACGTCGAGCAGCACGATCTCGTCGATGCGCTGCGCCACGCCGCCGATCTTCAACGTCCCGCGCGTGAGCAATTCACCCGCGAGTCGTTGGCCGAGAAATCCTGCACCGCCGGTAATCAGCACTTTCATAGTCGAACGCTCCGTTCAAGCCTGATGGAATGCACCGCATACCGCGCACGCACGAACGACTGCCTCAGGCGCGCGCCTTCATCGCATATTCATCGCATTTTCATATAAGGCCGGATCCAGCCAAGACCGTCCGACGCCTTCGCGCGCGGCCAGTATTCGCAACCGATCCAGCCCGTGTAGCCCAGTTCGTCGATGAGCGAAAAGAGCCACGGATAATTGAGTTCTCCGCTATCGGGCTCGTGCCGCTCGGGCACGCCCGCCACCTGAATATGCCCGATTCCCGCGATATCGCGCTTGAGTTTGACCGCGAGGTCGCCCTCCATGATCTGGCAGTGGTAACAATCGAACTGCACCTGCAGATTCGGCGCGCCCACTTCGGCGCAGATCGCGTGCGCGTCGTCCTGGCGATTGAGCAGATAGCCCGGCATGTCGCGCGTGTTGATCGGCTCGATCAGGATCGTGATGTCCTCGCCGCGCGCGGCCTGCGCCGCGTAGTCGAGATGCTGGAGATACAGTTCGCGCTGCTGCGCGCGCGTAGCCTCCGACGCGACGATGCCCGCCATCACGTGCAGCTTGCGATTGCCGAGCACGCGCGCGTAATCGAGCGCCTTGTCGATGCCGCGGCGGAATTCGTCCTCGCGGCCCGGCAGCGAGGCGAGACCGCGCTCGCCCGCGGCCCAGTCGCCGGGCGGCGCGTTGAACAGCGCCTGCGTGAGCCCGTTTTCTTCGAGCCGCGCCTTCACTTCGGCGGCCGGATGGTCATACGGAAACAGATATTCCACGGCGTCGAACCCATCGCGCGCGGCGGCGGCGAAGCGGTCGAGAAACGCGTGCTCGTTGTACATCATCGTGAGATTCGCGGCGAAGCGAGGCATCTAGACACTCCGGTAACGGATGCGGGCGCAATCCAGCATGCTAGCGAGATTGGCGGCGTCAGTGAAGGCCTCGGCGCGACGGCGGAGCGAATGCACGAGCAAGGAAGCGGGGGCGGGAGTGAGCGTGTTCATGAGCCTGCGTTGCACCGCCACGCTCGACGCAGCAGCGGCGACTGCACAGCCGGAACGCATGGGCGGGAGCATCGGCATGTTCTGGCCCATCATACAAATCGGTGCGCGAACGCAGCCATTCGCGATAACCCTGAGACCGGTAACGTGCGCGCGAAACAGGTTCAACCCTGGCTCGCGAGACGGCGCTTTTACGTCCGCTTTTGCGATCGCCTTTTCAACGCTTCATGCGCCAATTTGCTGCGATATCGGCGGAAAAACGCGAAGAATGCGCGCGGCGGCGCGTTCTACCTGTACCATTGAGGCCTCACGCGCGGTGAAACGCCTCGCGTCGCGCCGCCGCGCTTTCGTTGTTTCTCATCGCTTCTCATCGCTTTTCGTCGTTTCTCGTCGCCCTCTTTCGAACTACCCGCCTCAATTTTTCTGCCGGTGATTTCCCTCTCTCGACTTTCGCTCCTCGTTTCCACGCTCGTGCTCGCCGGCCTGACCGCCACCGCGAGCTTCGCCGCCACCACGCATCGGCATCGCGCCGATCCGCATGTGCACGCAGTCGCCAAGAAGAAGAAAATCACCCGCAAGCCGCGCTCGGCGCAACGCACCGCGCCCGCGCTCGCCGCGACGAAAACGCCCGACGCGAAGCGCCGCGGCAAGCGCACGAAAGCGAAGCCCGTGCCGCATGGGCACGGCGCGCACAGCGCCCCGCACAGCGCTATCGCGCACGTGAAGCCGCACGCGAAGGCGCATGCAAAACCGCACGCGAAGCTGCACGCTAAAGCGCACGCGAAGTCGCATGCCACACCGAAGCCGAAAGCGCTGCTCAAGCAGCACACGAACCCGCCCGCAGCAAACGCGCAGGCCAGTGTCGCGAATGACACCCAGAATAACGCCGCGAATTTCACCCCGCAGATCATCCCTTACGTCGAGCCGCACACCGCCGCGTCGAACGTGAAAGGTCCGCATCTGCTGGCGCGCTGCGGCTACACGCCCGCCTCGCGCAAGCATCTGTTCTCGCACTCGGTGTTCATCGTCGACGAGCAGACGCACACGCCGCTGTTCGCGCGCAACGCCGATTCGGTCGTGCCGATCGCCTCGGTCTCGAAGCTGATGACGGCCGTGGTCTGGCTCGATCAGCGCGACGCGCCGCTCGCGCGCCGCCTCGACGTGACCGACGCCGATCTCGACACGCTCAAGTTCACGCACTCGCGCCTCACCGTCGGGTCGAGCCTCTCGCGCGCGAACATGCTGCATATCGCGCTGATGTCGTCGGAGAACCGTGCGGCCTCGGCGCTCTCGCGCGACTATCCGGGCGGCCAGCCCGCCTTCGTGGCGGCGATGAACGCAAAGGCCGCGAGCCTCGGCATGCCGAACACGCACTTCGTCAACGCAACGGGGCTTTCGCCGCAGAACGTTTCGACGGCGCGCGAACTCGCGCGGCTCGTGCGCGCGGCCAACGGCTATCCGCTGATCCGCCGCTATTCGACCGATCATCAGGAACGCGTGCCCACCGGGCGCGGGCAGCTTCAATATGTGAACAGCAATCGCCTCGTGCGCTACAACCGCGTGCAGGCGAGCCTGCAAAAGACCGGCTTCATCAACGAGTCGGGCCACAACATGGTCATGCGCGTGATGGTGCACGGCCACCGCCCCGTGATCGTCACGATGCTCGGCAGCGCCAGCGCCGAAGGCTCGCGCCTCGACGGCGAGCGCATCAATCACTGGCTCAACTGCTCGCTGCGCTAACTAGCCGGGTTGCGTCCGCGCACGAAAACCGGCGCGGACGCAGCGCATTCAACGCGCGCCGGCTGCGTTACTCGTTCGACCCCGTGTAACGCACCACTTCCACCCAGTTCGCGCCCTTACCCACCGGCACCTGCCCCGTCTCTTCGAGCGCGCCCGTTTTCGCGTCGATGCGGTACACGCTCATCTGCGGCGACAACTGGCCGACCGCGAACAGCCAGCGCCCGGACGGATCGATATTGAAGCCGCGCGGCTGCTTCTGCGTGGCATAGGTGCCGATGCGCGCGAGCTTGCCCGTGGCGCGATCGACGCGATACGCACCCAGCGTGCTCGACGTGCGCTCCGACGTATAGAGGAATTGCCCATCGGGCGTCAGATGCAGATCGGCGCCCCACGGTTTGTCGCCGTGAAAATCGGCGGGCAGGATCGAAATGGTCTGGATCGGCTTGACCGTATCGTGCGTGCGGTCGAACGCGAGCACGTGCAGCTTGCCGTCGAGTTCGTCGATCAGATAGACGAAGCGGCTGTCCGACGAAAACACGAAATGGCGCGGGCCCGACTTTTCGGGCAGCGCATATGCGGGCGCGGCATCCTCGGTCAATTGGCCCGTGGCGGCATCGAAGCGCAGACGCAGCCACGCGTCGGAACCCAGCACGGACGCGAACGCGTAACGGTTGTCCGCCGAGGTGCGGATCGCGTGCGCCATCGGCCCGGTCTTGATGGTCTGCTGCACGTCGCCCGCCACACCGTTTTCGCCGATGCGGTTCACCGCGAGCTGGTTGCCGCCATACGAGGCCGAGAGCAGATAGCGCCCCGTCGCGTCGGTCGAGAGATAGGCCATGCTTTCGGCAAGCGGCGCGCGGCCGAGTTCGGCGAGCCGCCCGTCGAGCGGATTGATCGCGAAGCTCACCACGCGGTACGGCTGCGAGCGCAGACCGGCGTACAGACGGCGATGATCGGGCGAGAACGTCATCGGCATGACCGTGCCGCCGACCGGCACCGTCTCGACCGCCGCGAGCGTGCCCGCGCTTTCGTCGACGCGGAACACCGAAATGTCCTGGCTATCGGCATTCGAGACATACACGAAGGTCGCCGCGTGCGCCGCAACCGCGCTCGCGATGCCCAGCACCGCGCCCATCATCCCTTGCACCATTTTCTTCCTGTTCAAATTCGCCTCCCCGGGCTTTCGTAGTCAGGGGCGCCGCTGTTAACATCTCGATCGCGGCGCCCGTCATGTTGTCGAACAACTTGGCGAACAATTCCATACTCGCGCGGCGCGCTCAATACCACGTTTACCCTGAATTCTAGCGAAACATGCGTCGAGACGATTGCTCCGCCGCCGTAAGACATTGTAGGATGCCTTCTGACAAGTTGGTTCGATGTCTGACAACTCGGGCCACTCGGAGACATTCCGCGGAAACGCTCACCCGTTCCTCCGCGCACGAACCAAGGTGAACCCATGCCGTTGAGCCGTACCGCCAGCCCGGCCGCCAGCGCAGCCGATGCCGCGAGCCGCACGAAAGTCCGCTACGTCATCCTTGCGCTGATCTTCGTCATCACCACCCTCAACTACGCGGATCGCGCGACGCTCTCGGTCACCGGCTCGGCCATGCGCGCGGAGTTCGGCTTCGACGCCATCCGCATGGGCTATATCTTCTCGGCGTTCAGCTGGGCCTATGTGCTCTCGCAGCTGCCCGCGGGCTGGATTCTCGACCGCTTCGGCGCGCGCCGCGTCTACGCCACCAGCATCTTCCTGTGGTCGCTGTTCACGCTGCTGCAAAGCACGATTGGCGTGCTCGGCAGCACGGCGGCGGCCGTCACGGCGCTGTTCGCGCTGCGCTTCGTGATGGGCGCGGCCGAAGCGCCCGCCTTCCCGGCCAACGCGAAAGTGGTGGCGAGCTGGTTCCCGACCCAGGAGCGCGGCACGGCGTCGGCGATCTTCAATTCGGCGCAGTATTTCGCGGCCGTCGTCTTCACACCGCTGATGGCCTGGGTCACGCACGCCTACGGCTGGCATCACGTCTATCTGATGATGGGCGTGGCCGGTCTCGCGCTGGCCTTCGTCTGGCTCAAGGTCATGAAGAATCCGGCCAACCATCCGGGCGTGAATCCGCAGGAACTGGAGTACATCGAACAAGGCGGCGGCCTCGTGAACGGCCATCAGCGCAAGTCGCGCGATGGCGGCGCTGTGCAGGCGAAGGGCAACGGCTGGCGCATCATGCGTCAACTGCTCTCGAACCGCATGCTGCTGGGCGTGTATCTCGCGCAGTACTGCATCAACGTGATCACGTACTTCTTCCTGACGTGGTTCCCGATCTACCTCGTGCAGGCGCGCGGCATGACGATCCTGCAAGCGGGCCTCGTGGCGTCGCTGCCCGCGATCTGCGGCTTTCTCGGCGGCGTGCTGGGCGGCGTGATCTCCGATTCGCTGATCCGCGCGGGCTGCTCGCTCACCCTCGCGCGCAAGGCGCCGATCGTCGGCGGCATGGCGCTCTCGGCGTGCATCGTCGGCTGCAATTACGTGCACAGCGACTGGCTCGTGGTCCTGCTGATGTCGCTCGCGTTTTTCGGCAAGGGCATTGGCGCGCTGGGCTGGGCCGTGGTCGCCGACACCGCGCCGAAGGAAGCCATCGGCCTCTCGGGCTCGATCTTCAACATGTTCGGCAACGTGGCCGGCATCGTCACGCCGATCGCGATCGGCTACCTCGTGGCGAAGACCGGTTCGTTCGACAGCGCGCTGGCCTTCGTGGGCGTGAACGCGCTGATCACCGTGATCAGCTATCTCGTGATCGTGAAAGAGATCAAGCGCGTCGAGCTGGTTTGAACGCGCTTCCCGTGACGATCGTGACGATCAGGACGATCAAGAAAGCCGCGCCGCGCGCGCAAGCAGCACTTCGCGGTCGCGCGCGTTCTGCGTGAGCGCGGCGGCGCGTTCGAATTCGGCGCGGGCTTCGGGCCTGCGTCCGAGCTTGTCGAGCAGATCGCCGCGCGCGGCGGGCAGCCACGGATACTGCTGAAGCACGGCTTCGCCGCACAACCCATCGACGATATCGAGCGCCGCCTGCGGACCCTGCGCCATGCCCACGGCCACCGCGCGATTGAGCCGCACGATGGGCGACGCGTCGATCAGCAACAACGCATCGTAAATGCCGACGATGCGCGCCCAGTCGGTTTGCGCCGCGCTCGGCGCGCGCGCGTGGCACGCGGCCAGCGCGGCCTGCAACACATACGGACCCACCGCCCCGCCGTCGAAGCGCCGCGCGCATTGCTCGGCGCGCACGAGCGCCGCGAAGCCGCGGCGGATCAGCAAAGCGTCCCAGCGGCTGCGGTCCTGATCGGCGAGCAACACCGCGCGGCCTTCGCGGTCGATACGCGCGGGCAGACGCGACGCCTGCAATTCCATCAAGGCGGCAAGGCCGTGCGCTTCGGCGTCGTCGGGCGCGAGTTCGGCGAGCATGCGCGCGAGACGCAACGCTTCCTCGCAGAGCGCGGGACGCATCCAGTGCGCGCCCGACGTGGCCGCATAGCCTTCGTTGAAGATCAGATAAATCACTTCGAGCACCGAGGCGAGACGCGGCGCGCGCGCCGCCGCGTCGGGCACCTCGAACGGCACGCGCGCCTGCGCGAGCGTGCGCTTCGCGCGCACGATGCGCTGCGCGACGGTCGCCTCCGGCACCAGAAACGCGCGCGCGATTTCGGCCGTGCTCAAGCCGCCAAGCAAACGCAGCGTGAGCGCGACGCGCGCCTCGCGCGCCAGCACCGGATGACACGCGACGAACACGAGGCGCAGCAGATCGTCGCCGATATCGTCGTTGCGCGCGGCTTCCAGGGCTTCGGCGATATCGGGCACGACATGCGCGCCGAGCGCATCGAGATCGGCACCCAGCGCGTCGTGCGCACGCGCGTGCGTGGCCGCGCGGCGCAGCCGGTCGAGTGCGCGATGTTTCGCGGCGGTCATGAGCCAGGCGCCCGGGTTCTCGGGGATGCCGCTCGCGGGCCAGCTTTCGAGCGCGGCGAGCAGCGCATCCTGCGCGATGTCTTCGGCGAGTCCCACGTCGCGCACGATGCGCGCGGCGTGGGCGATCACCTTCGCGGACTCGATGCGCCACACGGCCGCAATGGCGCGGCGCGTGGCGTCACGGACGTCGTCGCCGCTGTCGTCGCCGGCCGGCTCGAAACGCGTATCGCACGTCACGAGCCGTGCGCGCCCTTCTCGACCATTTCGGGCGACATCCACATCAGTTCCCAGATATGGCCGTCGGGGTCTTCGAAGCTGCGGCCATACATGGCGTCACCGTATTCGGTGGGCGGCCGCTTCGACGTGCCGCCCGCCGCGAGCGCCTTGTCGGTCAGCGTGTTCACTTCGTCGCGCGACTCGCACGACAGGCAGACCAGCACTTCGGTCTGCTCGCGCGCGTCGACCAGCGGTTTATCGGTGAAGCCGCGCATGAAGTCGGGCGTCAGCAGCATCGCGAAGATGTTCTCGCCGATCACCATGCAGGCCGCCTGCTCGTTGGTGAATTTCGGCTCGAACGTGAAGCCGACCTGGCCGAAGAAGTCCATCGAGCGCTTCAAATCGCGCACGCCCAGATTGACGAAGATGTGCTTGTGCATGATCGTGTCCTGTGAGGTTTGAGTGCGTTTGAACAGGCCTTAATTCGACGATGAAGCGTTGCGCTCGGCTTCGAGTTTGCGAAAGCGCTCGATCTCGGCGGAAGGTTCGAAGTCCTCCAGTTCGTAGAGCTGACGCACTTCGATCGCGCCGTCGATCTGCTTGCCGAACGGCGCCGGAAAACGGCGCGCCCATTCGAGCGCTTCGTCGCGCGTGCGCACCTGAATCAGTGTGTAGCCCGCGATCAATTCCTTGGTTTCCGCAAACGGGCCGTCGACGACGGTCGGCTTGCCGTCGTGGTAATGCACGCGAAAGCCGCGCGAACTCGGCTGCAAGCCGGACGCGTCGAGCAGCACGCCCGCCTTCGCCAGTGCCTCGTGATAACTCGCCATCGCGGCGAAAAGAGATTCGTCGGGCTGCATCTCGCCCGATTCGCTCTGCGCGTTCGCGCGCACCATGATCATGAATCGCATTGCGGGCTCCTGGTGTGGATCTTCGATTAGGATTGAAGCGGCATCGGATGACGCGCTCATCAAGACGACGCGCGAGGCGCGTGCAAATCGACAAGCCGCGATCACTTTTTTCGCGGCCTGGGGTAAGTCCCAGGCCACGCGCTTCATTCAACGAAAGCACGGCCCCGTTTCGCGCACTTCCACGCTCGC
Organism: Paraburkholderia tropica; assembly: GCF_914484835.1. Taxonomy (GTDB): domain Bacteria; phylum Pseudomonadota; class Gammaproteobacteria; order Burkholderiales; family Burkholderiaceae; genus Paraburkholderia; species Paraburkholderia tropica_A. Next base: position 37,663 of record NZ_CAJZAR010000039.1, on the reverse strand, counting down.
CCACTGCGCCGCCGGGCAATCGCGCGCGATCGCGAGCGCTTCTTCGCGCGTCGCGCAGTCGAGCAGAAAAAAGCCGCCTATCATTTCTTTGGCTTCTGCGAATGGGCCGTCGGTCACGCTCGACTGGCCTTCGCGCACCTGCACGCGCACGGCATGGGTATCGGAGAGCAGCGATTGCGCGTCGATCAGCACGCCGCGCGCGGCAAGGTCGTCGGCGAAACGCAGCATGCGCGCGTAGAGCGCCTCGCCTTCGGCGGGCGTGCGCGTGTCGCGCTGGCCGCGCGGCTCGGCGATGAGCAGCATGAATGCCATGGGTGACGTGTCTCCGCTAAGCGAGTCGGGGATGTTTGTCTGGAGCGGCGAAAGGCAACGAAAGGATAGCGCAGGAGAAGGCTTCCAACGGGCGCCCAACGCGACGCGCGATGCGCCGTGAATAGCAACCGATGCAGCAACCGATGCGCCGCAAAACCCAGACAAAAGCGACGCCGCGGCCCGACAAAGCCCATGCCCGCCCCGCGCCGGGATTTCCCCAGGCTGACACGGCGCAGAATCCGGCATTAAATAAATCAACTTGATTTATTTAGTCGCCGACGAAAGCAGCACACCCGTTCGGTCGGCAAGCATCGGCACCACCTCGACATTGACGGAGGAGACGCGTGAGAAGTCCGCATGTCGGTCAGGGCAGCAACTCGGCCAATGTCCGCCGCTTCAACGAGCGCCTGCTGCTGCAAGCGCTGCGGCGCGCCGGCGAGGCGTCGAAGGCCGACCTCGCGCGCCTCGCCAATCTCACCAGCACGGCGGTGGGCAGCATCATCACGTCGCTGATCGACAATGGTCTGATCGAAATGAGCGGCCGCCGCCTCGACGGCGGACGCGGCCAGCCCGCTTCGCTGCTGCGCCTCTCGCCGCGCGGCGCGTTCGCCATCGGCGTGCGTCTGGACCGGACCAATATCGAAACCGTGCTCGTCGACTTCGCGGGCCAGATGATCGGCCGCCGCTCGCACGACATGCTGCTGCCGCAACCCGCGCAAGCGCAGGAAATCGTGCAGCGCGACATCGCAGAATTATCAGGACTGCTGGACAAGGACGAGCGCCGCCGCCTCGCAGGCATCGGCGTGGCGCAGCCGTATAACCTCGGTAGCTGGCTGCGCGAACTGGGCCTGCCCGCCGACACCTTCCGCGTCTGGAGCGACGTCGATTTCGCGGCCGAACTGGGCCGCGCGACCGGCCTGCCCGTGTTCAGCGAAAACGACGGCAACGCCGCCGCCATCGCCGAAATCTTCTACGGCTGCGGGCGTCAGCGCGACGACTTCCTCTATCTGTTTCTCGGCCCGGCGATCGGCGGCGGCGTCGCCATCGACGGCGACTGCGTGCGCGGCCTGACCGGCAACGCGGGCGATTTCGCGGTGATGCCGGTGCCGCCGGGCAACCTGCCGTCGGCGCACAAACCCGAGGGCAAATGGGACATCCTGCTCTCGCGCGCCTCGCTGATCGCGCTGCGCCGCCATCTGCAATATTGCGGCGAGACCGTCGACAGCCGCGCCGATCTCGAAGCCTGCATCGCGCGCCAGCATCCGGCCGTGGAGGAATGGCTCGACGACTGCATCGACGCGCTCGCGCCCGCGCTGCGTTCCGCGCTCTGCGTGCTCGACGTGCCCGCCGTGGTGCTCGACGCCGACGTGGACGCGGGCCTGATCGACACGCTCATGCAGCGCCTGCGCGTGGCGGTCGCCGCCACCGCGCCCGAGGCGCGCGGCACGCCCGCGCTGGTGCGCGGCACCTTCGGCCCCGACGCGGGCGCGCTGGGCGCGGCCACGCTGCCGATGTTCTTCAACTTTTCGCCGCGTGCGGGCATCCTGATGGGCGCCGGCGCACAAACCAACGTACAAGCGCAGGAGGAGAGCCATGTCGAGCTCTGAAACGACGCCGCCGCTGCTGGAAATGCGCGGCATCAGCAAGACCTTTCCCGGCGTGCGCGCGCTCGATAACGTGCGCCTCTCGGTCTGGCCCGGCGAAGTGCATTCGCTGATGGGCGAAAACGGCGCGGGCAAATCCACGCTGATGAAGATTCTCTCGGGCGCGTATCAGGCCGATCCGGGCGGCGAAATTCTCATCGAAGGCCAGCCGGTGACGATCGACGGTCCGCTCGCCGCGCGCGAACTCGGCGTGGCCGTGATCTATCAGGAACTGAGCCTCGCGCCCAATCTCTCGGTCGCCGAAAACATCTATGCGGGCCGCGAACTGCGGCGCGGCAACTCGCGCTTCGGCATGGTCGATCGCGCGGCGATGGAGCGCGGCTGCGAGGACGTGCTGCAACGCCTCGGCGCCACGTTCGGCCCGACCACGCTGGTCGGCTCGCTCTCGATCGCCGAACGCCAGCTTGTGGAAATCGCGCGCGCCGTCCACACCGAAGCGCGCATCATCGTGATGGACGAACCCACCACGCCGCTCTCATCGCGCGAAACCGAGTTCCTTTTCAAGCTCATTCTGCAATTGCGCGAGGAAGGTCTCGCGATCATCTACATCAGCCATCGCATGGCCGAAATCTACGAGCTGTCCGATCGTGTTTCGGTGCTGCGCGACGGCAGCTACGTCGGCACGCTGATGCGCGACGCACTGAGCGCCGAGAGCCTCGTCGGCATGATGGTGGGCCGCGATATTTCGGGCTTCTACAAAAAGGCGCACGCGCCCTACGATCCGGGCAAGGCCGTGCTCACCGTGCGCGACGTCGCCGACGACAAGCGCGTGCGCGGCTGCAGCCTCGACCTGCATGCAGGCGAAGTGCTCGGCATCGCGGGGCTTGTGGGCGCGGGCCGCACGGAACTCGCGCGTCTGATCTTCGGCGCGGAACCGCGCGTGCGCGGCGAGATCGCCATCGACGGCAAGACGCTGCACGTGCATACGCCGCGCGACGCGATCAACGCGGGGCTCGTCTATCTGACCGAGGACCGCAAGCATCAGGGCCTCTTTCTCGACATGAGCGTGCGCGACAACATCAACGTGTCCGTGGCGGGCCGCGATGCGCGCTTCGGCGTGCTCGATCTCGCGCGCGGTTCGTCGCGTGCGAAGGAGTCGATCCGCGCGCTGACGATACGCGTGCCGAGCCCGCGTGTGAACGTGGGCGCGCTCTCGGGCGGCAATCAGCAGAAGGTGCTGCTTTCGCGTCTGCTCGAAACGAAGCCGCGCGTGCTGATCCTCGATGAACCGACGCGCGGCGTGGATATCGGCGCGAAGTCGGAGATCTACCGCATCATCAACGACCTCGCCAAAACCGGCGTGGGCATCATCGTGATTTCGAGCGAGCTGCCCGAAATCATCGGCGTGGCCGACCGCGTGCTCGTCATGCGCGAAGGCCAGTTCGCCGGAGAACTGGGCGGTTACACCGGCAAACCCATCAGCCAGGAAGCCATCATCGAACTCGCCACCGGCTCGCAAGGCGCGCTGGACGAAGCCGCGTAAGCGCCGCGCTCGACGCGCATCGCCACCGTCAAAGAGATATTGAGGAGCACGACATCATGAAAAGCATTCTTCCCCACCACCCGGTCGAGGCCACGTCCACCCAGGGCACGCAATCCACGCGCGGCCAGACCGTCGACGGCCATCGCGCCCGCATGAAGTCGATCATGCGTACGGCGGGCATGCTGCCCGTGCTGGTGCTCTTGTGCATCGGCTTCGGCCTGCTCAACGACGGCTTTTTCACGCTCGAAAACCTGTCGATCGTCACGCAGCAGGCGTCGATCAACATCGTGCTCGCAGCGGGCATGACCTTCGTGATTCTCACGGGCGGCATCGACCTTTCGGTGGGCTCGATTCTCGCCGCCTCCGCCGTGGCCGCGATGCTCGGCTCGACCATCGTCGGCTGGGGCTGGCTCGGCATTCCCGCCGCGCTCGGCGTGGGTCTCGGCTTCGGCCTCATCAACGGCGCGCTGATCTCGCTGCTGCGCCTGCCGCCCTTCATCGTCACGCTCGGCTCGCTGACCGCCGTGCGCGGCGTGGCGCGCCTGATGGGCCACGACACCACTCTCTTCAATCCGCAGCTCTCGTTTGCCTTCATCGGCAACGGCACGGTGCTCGGCGTGCCCTGGCTCGTGATCATCGCGCTCGTGGTGGTGGCCGCGTCGTGGTTCGTGCTGCGCCGCACGGTGCTCGGCCTGCATATCTACTCGGTGGGCGGCAACCCGGAAGCGGCGCGCCTCTCGGGCATCAAGGTGTGGGCGATCGAAATGTTCGTCTACGCGGCCTCGGGCCTGCTCGCGGGACTCGGCGCGGTGATGTCGGCGGCGCGCCTCTACGCCGCGAACGGCCTGCAACTCGGCCAGTCGTATGAACTCGATGCGATCGCCGCAGTGATTCTGGGCGGCACAAGCTTCGTGGGCGGCGTGGGCTCGATCGTCGGCACGCTGATCGGCGCGCTCATCATCGCGGTGCTCTCGAACGGCCTCGTGCTGCTCGGCGTCTCGGACATCTGGCAATACATCATCAAGGGCCTCGTGATCGTCGGCGCCGTGGCGCTCGACCGCTATCGCCAGCGCGGCTCGGCACGCACCTGATACATCGGTTTCCCCTGCAACACGCAGCACGCTGACATTACTCACGACATAACTCGAAGGCACCCTCAGGAGACGTCATGTTCAAGAAGAAAACCGCCGTTGCCGTCGCCGCTCGCGCCGTTGCCGCCCTCGCGCTCGGCTGCGCCCTGCAGGGCGCGCATGCCGCCGACAAGCAGCTGAAGTCGATCGGCGTCACCGTGGGATCGCTTGGCAATCCTTACTTCGTGACCATCGTGCAAGGCGCGGAAGCGAAGGCCAAACAGATCAATCCGAACGCGAAGGTCACGGCCGTGTCCGCCGACTACGATCTGAACAAGCAGTTCACGCAGATCGACAACTTCATCTCGGCGCACGTGGACATCATCCTGCTGAACGCCTCCGATCCCAAGGCGATCGAGCCCGTCGTGCGCAAGGCGCGCGCGGCCGGCATCGTGGTGATCGCCGTAGACGTGAGCGCCGCGGGCGCCGACGCCACCGTGCAGACCGACAACGTGAAAGCCGGCGCGATCTCCTGCGAATACCTCGCGAAGAAGATCAACGGCAAGGGCAACGTGATCATCGAAAACGGTCCGCAGGTCTCGGCGGTGATCGACCGCGTGAACGGCTGCAAGCAGGTGCTCGCGAAGTCGCCGGGCATCAAGATTCTCTCCGACGATCAGGACGGCAAGGGTTCGCGCGAAGGCGGCATGAACACGATGCAGGGCTATCTCACGCGCTTTCCGAAGCTCGACGGCGTGTTCACCATCAACGATCCGCAGGCGATCGGCACCGACCTCGCCGCGAAGCAGCTGCATCGCAGCAATATCGTGATCACCTCGGTGGACGGCGCGCCCGATATCGAAGCGGCGCTCAAGGGCGACACGCTCGTGCAGGCGTCCGCGAGCCAGGACCCGTGGAAGATGGCGCAAACCGCCGTGGAAGTGGGCTACGGCATCATGAACGGCAAGAAGCCCGCCGATCCGATGATCCAGATGACGCCCGCGCTGATCACGCGCGACAACGTCGGCAGCTACAAGGGCTGGACCTCGCCGCATTGATTCATGCGCTGAAGGTCAACACGCGAACGGGCGGCCTGTCGAGGCCGCCCGTTTTTTTACGCGCCTCAAAAGCGGTTCAGGTTTGCGCATGCGCGTGCGCCGCCGACGCGGGAAACGGCTCCATGCCGGGGCCGCGATACCAGTGCGCGAACGCGTCGGCGGGCATCGGCTTCGCGTAGAAAAAGCCCTGTATCCAGTGCGTTCCGCGCGCGCATAAATAATCGAATTGCGCCTGCGAAGCCACGCCTTCCGCGACGAGTTTCGCATCGAGACTGTGCGCGAGCCCGATGATGCTGTCGAGCACCACGGCACTGCGTTCCTGCGCGTCGATCGTCAGCACGAATCCGCGATCGATCTTCAGGATATCGAACGGAAATTTCTCCAGATACGACAGCGAGCAGAAACCGGTGCCGAAGTCGTCGATCGCCACGCGCACGCCTTCGCTGCGCAGCGCCACGAGATTGCGCTGCGCCACGTCGGTATTGCGCACCAGCGAACGCTCGGTGATTTCCAGCACGACCTCGATGCCGCGCCCGCCGATCGCGCGCGTGAAGGCGCGCACATCGGGCAGCAGCGCCTCGCTCGACAGATGCTCGGGCGCGAAGTTGATGCCGAGATGAAAACCCGGCAGCGTCGGCCATTTCATGACATCGCGCGCGATCAGCTTCAGCAGATGCTGGGTGAGCGGCACGATCACGTGTTCCTCTTCGGCGGCCTGGATGAACTCGTCGGGCCGCACCGTGCCGATGCCGGGACGCACCCAGCGCAGCAGCGCTTCCGCGCCCTCGCAACGGCCGCTGGCGACGCCGAACAGCGGCTGATATTCGACATGGAATTCGCCCGCGCGGATCCCGCGCAGTAGTTGCTCGCGACGCGAACGGCGGCTTTGCTGCACGCGATGCACGAGCCAGACGAGCAGCGCGGCGAGCACCGCCGTCCACGGCAGATAGCGCAGCAGCAGCAGGCGCCACGTCGCGTTCAGGCGTTCGGGCAGGCCTTGCAGACGCAGTTCGATCACGCTGCCGTCGAGCGTGCGGCGCACGTCGGCGAGCAAGGGCGCGGACTCCATCGGGCTGTCGTCGTTCGTCTCGCTGCTCGCGTGGTCAGCCGTTCCATTGGGAATTTCGTGCAGCGCCGGGCCGGTGCCCACGCGCAGCGTCGCCTGGCGAAACTCGGTATGCGGCGCGGCCGCGTGCAGCAGATCGAGCAGATATTGCGAGTCCACCACCGCCATCACCTTGCGCCCGCCCGACGCGCGCACGGCCACCAGCAGCGCGGCCCGGTTCGCCACCATCGGCGTGCCCGGCACGATCATCAGCCAGTCGCCGCGCGGCGCACGCGCGTTGCCGTTCATGAACGCCTCGATCGAGAACGACTGATTGCCGAACGCCGACGAACACGCCACGCGGTCGCCGTCGACGATGCTGAGCGTGCGGACGTAAGGCTGCATCGCGGCGGCAAGCGACAACTCGCGCGACAGCGTCTCGCAGGGCAAGGCCGCGTGCGGCGCGACCGAACGCGCCGCCTTGCGCGCCTGCTCGACGATCGCGATCACCTGATTGACGACGAAGTTCGAGGCCAGCGCGGCCTCGCTGCGCCCGATGCGCACGGCTTCGTAACGCGTCAGCAGCGCGCAGACCAGCAGCGGCAACGCGGCCGCGAGCGCAATCACGGCCGCGCGCGCGGCGAGCTTCGCCAGCCTCGCGAGCATGCTGGGTGCATCGGCGGAACGGGTGGACTGGAACAGCGGCACAGGCCTCTCCACCGCGCGCGCGGCTCGCCAGCGAGCCTGCGTGCGCGAAAAAGCGTGGATCTTGCCGGAACGTTACACCAAGGGACCGAATGAGGAGCGCACGATGGCACGCGGCGGTTGTGCGCGCAATCTCAGCAAGCGCCGCTCACGCGCATTCGATGCGGTTGCGGCCGCCCTTCTTGGCGCGATAGAGCGCCACGTCGCTGCGCGAGAGCGCGGCTTCGGCGGCGCTGTCGTCGGCGTTCATCTGCGTGATGCCGATGCTCACGGTCAGCGCGACCGGCCCTTCGGCGCTTTGCAGCGGCTCGGCGGCGATGCGGTCCTGAATGCGGCGCGCCACGCGGCTCGCGCCGTCGACATCGGCGCCGTCGAGCAGGATCGCAAACTCCTCGCCGCCGATACGCCCCGCCACGTCGCCCGCGCGCAGATGGCGGCGCAGGATCTCCGCGAAATGGCGCAGCGCGTCGTCGCCGACTGCGTGGCCGAAGCGGTCGTTGATCGACTTGAAGTGATCGAGATCGCACATCATGATCGCCGCCACACTGCCGACGTTGCTCATGCCGCTCATGCCCGTCACGCTGGCCGCGCTCGCAACGCGGCGCAGCAGCGCGAGCTTCGCCTCCACGCGCGCCATGAAATGACGCCGGTTCGCGAGCCGCGTGAGGCCGTCGGTGGTGGCGAACTCCTGCAATTCGGCTTCGATGCGCTTGCGCTCGGTGACGTCGGTGATAAAGCCATGCCACACGGTCGCGCCATCGGCGAGACGCTGCGGCTTCGCATCGCCCTGACGCCAGCGCAAGCCCTGTTGCGGCAGGCACACGCGGTATTCGAGGTGCCACGGCGCAAGCACGGCCGCCGACGCCTCGAACGAGGCGCGATATGCATCGAGATCGTCGGGATGCACGAGCGCTTCGATGCCGCTCGCGTCGGCGCCGACTTGCGCGGGCGTGAGTTCGTAAATCTCGGCGATGCCCGCGCTCGCATACGGAAACGACACGTGGCCGTCGCTCGCCTGATGACACTGGAACACGAGGCCCGGCACTTCGTTCGTGAGATTGGTGACGAGATTCACCGACTCGCGCAGACGCTCGGCCATTTCGCGCATCGACGTAATGTCGGTCGTGGTGCCGATCATGCGCAGCGCGCGGCCTTCGCTATCGCGCGCGGTGACCTTGCCGCGGCTGCAGATCCACTTGTAGCTGCCATCCTTGCAGCGGATGCGGTGCTCGACTTCGTAGTGCGCCGTGCGGCCTTCGAAGTGCGCCTGCATGGTCGCTTTCACGTAGTCGCGATCGTCGGGATGCAGGCGCAGGATGCTGTCTTCGATGCGATTGGTGACTTCGTCGTCCTCATAACCGAGCATCGCTTTCCAGCCCGTGGAATAGCGGATCTCGCCCGTCACGACGTCGCGGTCCCAGATGCCCGTGCCGCTGCCCGCGATCGCAAGCGCCAGCAGACGCTCGCGCGCGCGCAGCGCGTCGAATTCCTCGTACGAGCGCGGCCCCTGCTCCGCGAGCGTGGCGATCACGCGCGCGAAATCGTCGAGGCTCGCGCGCTCGGCGGCATGCAGTTCGCGCGGCGCATGATCGATCAGATAGAGCGTGCCCGGCGAGTCACCGTTTGTTCCGTTCGCTCCGTTCGCGCCCGCCAGCGGCCACGCGGCGACGAAGCGGAACGGCAGCGCGCTCGCGCGGTTCAGGCACGCTTGCCAGGCCGGATCGCTGTCAACATCGCTGACGACGATGGGACCGTTTGCGAAAGCGCCCGCTTGCGCGCGTCCGATACGTTCGACGCGTTGCAGTTCGAGCAGCGCTTCGCGCAACGACGCATCGACGCTCTCGCCCAGCCACGACGACTCGCGCGCGCCGGAGGCCGCATCGCCGGGCAGCACGCAGGCGGCGGCCACGTTGAAATGCCGCGCGATCACGCGCAACAAGGCGTCGAGCGGAGTTTCGTCGGAGGATTGCGGGGGCGCGTTCTTGTGCGCGCTCTTGTGCGCGGTTTTGTCCAATTCGTCGGCTGAATCGGCGTGCGGTCCGGCGCTCGATTCGTCGTATGTTTGCGGCGCGCGATGCGCGTGCACACTGCCGTCCGCCGTGGCGTGAACGCGTGCGTCGTCGCCCGTCTCGGGGGTGGACAAAGTCGCGGGTTCGGCGGATGGCGGAGGCACGGCCATGACGTCAATAGACTGGCTGGAGAGCGCTAAAAAAAGGGGCAAAACGGCATGGCGCCGCGTATCGAGCGCGTAGTATATAGCGTGGTTTTTTGACCGCTAGCCCCTGCGACGCGAAACGTGTCGCGCGTTGCGAATTACGCCACGGATTGCGCTACGAATGACGCTACGAATGACGCCGCTAGTTATCGCCGCGCCGCCGGAACACCCACCAGCCGAGCAGCGCCGTGAAGCTCGCGACCACCAGCACCATCAGCCAGAAACCGTGATGGTTTTCCGCGAGCGGAATGCCGCCCACGTTCATGCCGAAAAAGCCCGCGACGATGTTGATCGGCAACGCGAGCACGGTCACCAGCGTGAGCGTGAAAAGCGTGCGGTTGTTCTGTTCTTCGAGGCGCGCGGCGATCTCTTCCTGCAACAGCTTGATGCGCTCGACCAGCCCGGCCATGTCGCCGAGCACGAGCGAGAACTCTTCGGTCGCCTCGCGCAGATCCTGCACGTCGGGCGGTTGCAGCCAGCGCGGCGGACGCGCGAGCAGACGGAAAATCGAACCGGGCTCGGGCGCGAGCATGCGCTGCAATCGCACGAGAATACGCCGCATCGCGGCGAGTTCGTGACGGCTTTTCGAACTGCGCGAGGCGAGGAACTGGTCTTCGGCGCGGTCCACGTCGATGCTCGTGCGGCGCACGATTTCCACCATCAGGTCGGCCTGATCGCGCATCAGATGGATCAGCAGTTCGGCGGGCGAGCGGAACGTCTCGCCGTTGCGCACGTCGCCGCGCAAACGGTCGATCGAGCGCAGCGGCTTCATGCGCGCCGTCACCAGCAGGCGTTCGTGCGTATAGGACCAGAGCGTGGCGATCTGCGAAGGCGTGAGCTCGAAGTCGAACATCACGTCGTTGACGACCGCGAACAGCGCGCCGTCCATGTGCTCGATACGCGTGGAGTGCGAGCCTTCGACGAGCATTTCGAAAAAGCCATCGGGCAGGTCCAGATGCGAGCGCATCCACGAGGCGCTCGCGGCGTGCGCGAGATTGAAGTGCAGCCAGTAGAAGGCGCCGTCGTCGGCGGGGATCGGCTGGGCTTGCGCGGGCTCGGCTTGCGCCGACTCCGGTGAAGTCGGGGCGCAATCGGGCGTGAGCGCGTTGGCGTTGCGCCGGGCGGCCTCGGCCGCTTCGGCGGCTTCAGCCGCCTGGGCGCGCGCGTGCTGAAGCCCGCGCAGCACCTCGGCGCCCGTGACGGACTGGCCCGGCTGGCCGGGCGTGAAGCGGAATCCGCATATCAGGCCCGACATGTCGGCGCCATAAGTTGCAATGGACGAAGCGAGATCCATGGTCGTGTGGCCGTTTGATCGCCGCAAGCATGCCATACCGGTGCTTTCGCGGGCAAGCTCGCACGCGCGGTTCGACACAAAATCGTCATATTGGGCCGATGCCGGGCCGCCATCGCGCGTATCGGTTCGCCCGGGGCCGACAGGCGCCCCGCTTACATCGCTACACGAAGATACACACGCGCACGGAATAGCGCGGCGCGCCGTGTGTTCATCCTCATGCAGGCCGACATGAATCCACCACGATCGATTCCGGCCACGCAAACAATCTACTCATCAGGAGTTCGAAATGTCTATCCGCCGCGCCATGTTCGCCACCTTCATCGCTCTCGCTTCCGTGGGCGCCGCCGCTCAAGCCTCGGCACAGGGACTCACGCGCGAGGAAGTGCGCCAGCAGTTGATCGAGGCCGAAGCCAACGGCTCGCGCTTCGTCACCGATACGTCGTATCCCGATGTGAGCCCGGTGTTCGCGCATCAAGTGGCCGCGCAGCAACCGACGCAACAACGCGCGCAACAACGCGTCGCACAGACCCAGGCCGATCCCGCCGCGCAAAGCGGCATGGGCATGCCGATGCACGGCACGAGCGAGTCGGGCGCGCCGCAAGTGTGCGTCGGTCCGGCGAGCTTCTGCAATATCTACGCGGGAGGCTAATCTGCATCATTCGCCGATGCCGTATTGTTCGACGTGCAACGCCGACGCCCCGCTCGCAATGAGCGGGGCGTCGGCGTTGGCATGAAGAAAAAAGCGGCGCGCACGGCTCGAACCGTGCGCGCCGCTTGCGCGATCAATGCCCCCTCAACGCGCCATCAACGTGACGTCAATGCGGCGTCAACTGCGAATAAACATCGTGCGCGAGTTGCAGCATCACCTTATGGTCGATGCCGCCGGACAGCGCATAGCCGAAGTCGCCGTCGATCCAGTAGAACACGCTCACGGGGCCGTCCTCGTAGAGCTTGAACGCCGTAGTGTTGCTGCTGGTCTTGCGGTGCGAGATGCACAGCGTCACGCGCTCACCCTGGGCGTTGTGATACATGAACTGCGCGACTTCGCCGTCGGGGCCGGGCAGCAGACGCCCGCCCGCCAGTTCGAAGCCGCTCCTGGATAGCATCGGCGGATGCACGTCGGTGCCGAGCCGGTTCGAGAGCCATTGCACGAAGTCCTGCTCCTGATGGCCGCTCAGCGTGCCGGGACGCGCGACTTCGGGCATGTAGACCACATGGGCGAGCGCGGCTTCGTGCACGAAGTTCATCGTCGAATCGGCGCTCGCCGTGTGCAGATTGCCGCGATCGGGCGCGCCCGGCAGGAAATCCGCGCCGTAATGCGTGCCCCAGCCGATACCGACGCCGAGCACCAGCGCCGCCGCCATGCCCGCATACTTCGGCCAGTTCGCGGCCGCGCGCGCGGGCGCTTTCACGACGCTCGCCGCTTGCGCGGGTTCCTCGCGCGCCACGCGCAGACGCGCGGGCACCGGCTCGCTGAGCAGGCTGTCGAAGCGCTCGTGCAGCAGGCTGTTCAGCGAAAAGAAGTCGCCCACGCGCGCGGCGAGTTCGGGATTGCGTTCGAGCTCGCGCTCGACGTCGGCGCGGCGCGCTTCCGAGAGCGTGCCGTCCACGTAGGCGTGAATTTCGTCTTCGGTCACGGGAATTTGTTGCTCGCTCATCGCACCACCTTCAGATTCGCACGCGGCGTCGCGCCGGCCATGAGCGCGCGCAGGCGCTCGCGTCCTCTCGACAGCCGCGACATCACCGTGCCGATGGGGACGTCCAGCGCGAGCGCCACATCGGCATAACTCATTTCTTCGAGGCCCACCAGCAGCACCACTTCGCGCTGCTCGACCGGCAGCCGCTGCAACGCGAAGTCGAGGTCGCGCACTTCGAGCGCGCCGGTCTGCGTGGCGGCGACGGCGTAGTCGGTTTCGGGCACGCTGTCGTCGTCGACGGAAACGTGCGTGCCGCGCGCCGCCGACTTGCGCACCTGGTTCACGAAGATGTTGTGCATGATCGTGAACAGCCAGGCGCGCAGGTCGGTGCCCGCGCGGAACAGCTCGGTGCGCGCGAGCGCGCGTTCGAGCGTGTCCTGCACGAGATCGTCGGCGAGCTCGCGGTTGTTGATCAGCGCGCGCGCGTATCGCCTCAGGCGCGGCACGTGGTCGATCAGTTCGTCACGGATGTCCATGTTGCATCCTTGTCTGCCCTCTTTACTCGTGCGTGCGGCGCGGTTCACGCGCGCCGCCGCCCTGCTGCTGCGTGGCGATGTCGGCGGCGCGCATCAGGCCATGCGTCGCGGCGTTGCCCGCGAGCACCCAGCGCGTGCCGTGCGACGTCCAGCCCAGCAGACGCAACGCGCCGACGCGGCGCGCGCTCCACTGCGGCTCGTCGGCGGCGAACCAGGCGCGCGCGCCCAGCAGCACGACCGGCGCGCCATCGCCGTTTTCGTAGACGTAGCGCGCGGCGCGCGCAAACGGACCCAGCTCCATCGTGCCCGCCGACACGAGCCGCAAGCCCGCCGAAGCGAGATCGAACGGCACGGCACGGACCTCGCCGACGTTGAGCGAACCGGCGAAACCAGCGGCATCGGCGGCGCCAAGGGACGCGACCGGGGCGACCGGGGCGGCCGGGGCCGCTTCCATCAGCGCCATGACGGCGGCGTTGTTGAGCGCGTGCTCGTCCGGTTCGGTCAGCGCCAGCCAGGCCGCGCCTGCCGCGAGCATCGCACACAGAAGCGCGAACGCGGCGGCACGGCGTCGCCAGACGCCCGGCAGGCGGAATCGGGCACGCCGCGCCGACACGCCATGCGCGGCGTCCGGCGCGGCGTCCTCAGCAGCCTGAAGCGACGCATCGCCGGCCTGAAACGAACGGCGCATCTGCGCGTTGAGACGCCGATAGAACAGGATCCGATGCCACTCGCCGGGCCGCCGCGCCAGATAGCGGCGCACGCGCGCGGCGTGCTCGCCGGCCAGCGAGCCGTCAGTGTAGGCCTGAATATCGGCCTCGGACACCGGCCGCTCGTCGGGCGGCCCCTGGGAAATCATGATCGTCGGCCTGCGTGGATGGAGACGAAGGGCTAACAGGCTGCCCGGCGATTTATTCCACGCGCGAGATCGGGAGAGCGATAAGGAGAGAGATAAGGAGGAAGGTCAGCGCGTAAAAGCGAACACCTGTTCGGCAAACAGCACCACCGCGACGACGATCATCGCCACGCCGGACAACTGGCTCACCCGGCGCGCCGCGGCGGGCCGCGTGCCGAGCACGGCCTTCGAGCCGAAGCCGACCACCGAGTAGACGGACGCGCAATTGATCATATGCAGCACGCCCAGCGCGACGATCTGCGCCGACACCGACCAGCCCGCATCGGGGCGCGTGAACTGCGGCAGCAGCGCGACGAACAGCAGGATCGCCTTCGGATTGAGGCCGCTGATCGCGAAACCGCGCATCGACCAGCCCCAGCGGCTCTGCTGTCCCTGTTCCTGCCCCGCCGAGAGTTCGGCCGGACGCATCAGCGTGCGCACGCCGAGCCACAACAGATAGGCGCCGCCGACCACCGTCAGCACCGAGAGCAGCGCGGGCACGCTCGTGACCAGTGCGCCGATGCCGGCCGCGACCACCAGCGTGATCGCGAGATAACCGAGCAGCATGCCGCCGACGGCGGGCGCGATCACGCTGCCGCGCAGGCCCGCCGAAATCGCGTAGGCCCAATCGGCGCCCGGAACCATGACGAGGGAAAACGAGACGATCCAGAACGCCGTCAACAAACTGACTTGCACTGCTGTACTTCCGGTAGAGCGGGCGCCACCGCCCGAGGGCGCAAATCTTACGGTTTGCGCCCCGGAATGTGCTCCCTATTTCTTGCCAGTCATGGCGCTTGCACGCTAATATTTCTTGCATGGACGCCATTGACCGCAAGATTCTTGCTGAGATTCAGCAAGATGGACGACTTTCAATCACCGAACTCAGCGAACGCGTGGGGCTGAGCCTCTCGCCGTGCCAGCGCCGCCTGCGCGCGCTGGAGAGCGCCGAGGTCATCAGCGGCTATCGCGCCACGATCGATCCGGCCACGGTCGGGCTGAATTTTTCGGCCATCGTCTTCGCCACCCTGCGCGAAGGCAGCAGCGAGAACGTGCAGTCCTTCGAGGACGCGCTCATCGACATTCCCGAGATCACGCGCGCCGAGCGCCTGTTCGGCGAGCCCGATTACATGCTGCATGTGGTGACGCGCGACCTGAAGGCGTTTCAGACGCTCTATGACCGGCGTTTGCTGCCGCTGCCCTGCGTGCTGCGGCTCACGTCCACGCTCGTCATGAAGAGTATTTTTCAGGACCGGCCGCTGCCGCTGTGAGGCGGTTCGCTGATCAATACGCGATCGATCGGGCGCAGCGCACCAGCAGCAACAGGATTTTGTCGAGCCTGAGCGCCTGCGCGGGGTTGGCGGCATAGTTCGTGGACCACGCGGCCACCCCGCTCGACGCGAACTCCGTCGACGACCAGTAGACGGTGTTGTTCGTCGCGGCGAAATTGCCGAATCCCAGCTGATGCAGATTGGTGTCGATATTCGGCGTGCCGACCGGGCAAACCGCGTTGTCGCCCTCGCCGGCCTCGCACACGGCCGGCAGATACCACGTGCCCGCCGGCACGCCGCCCCGCGTGCTGCTGTAGCACACCTGCGCCGCGTAGACCGCGCCGGAGCCGAGCGCGTAGACGGTATTGACCGTGTTGGTCGCGCCGTCGGTCAGGCTCTGGGCCCCCGCTCCGACCGTCGTCGAGCTGATACCCCACGCGACGAGATTGCCGATGTCGTCCGTGTCCACCACCGTGGCCGTGTTTGCGGCGGGCACCGCGAACACGAGATAGCCGCCGACCGTGAAGGCGAGCGCCGTAGTCGGCGGCGAGCCGACGTTATCGCCTGAAATGGCGATGCCGCCCTGCGCCACGTAAGCCGTGTTCGATGTGAAATTCAGCGTGCAGGTCGCACCGGGAGCGAGCGCGGCGCAGTGGCTCGCGTCCTGCGTCACGCCCGTCCAGGCGGACGGCAGCGCGGCGCTCACGTTCGTCGCGGTATAGCTGCCGGTGTTCGTCACCGTCAGGCTGACCGTGCCGCCGTTGACGGGAATCGTGCCCGTGGCCGTCACCGAAAGCGTGGTCTGGTTCGCCACGCAGATCACGCCGATATTCGTCACGCTGGCCGCCCCCACCGTGCCGCTGCCGTTCGTGACCGTGCAGGTCTGCGCGGCGGGCTGCGTCAGCACCGTCACGGCGTATGCGCCGCCCTGCGCGACCGGCGTGGCGAACGTGAACGCGCCGTCGCTCGACAGGCTCAGCGTATCCGCGCCGTTGTCCTGAAGCTGGAGCGTGCCGGACAAACCCGACACCGTGCCGCCCACCGTCCGCGTGATCGCCGAACACACGATCGACACGTTCTGCACCGCCGCGCTGCCCATCGTGCCCGAGCCGTTGCCGACCGTGCAGGTCTGGTTCGCGGGCATCGACAGCACCGTCACGGCGTAGGCGCCGCCTTGCGCGATGGCGGTGGGGAACGTGAACGCGCCATCGCTGGAAATCGCGAGCGTGTCGCCGCCGTTGTCCTGAACGCTCAACGACCCCGCGAGCCCCGAGACCGCGCCGCCGACCGTATGGACGTTCGTCGAACAGACGATGCTGACGTTCTGCACCGCCGCCGCGCCGATCGTCGCGATCGTGCCCGTGCCGTTGCTCACGCTACAAGTCTGCGTGGCGGGTTGGGTTTTGATGCTCACCGAATACGCGCCGCCCGCAGCGATCAGCGTCGGGAACGTGAACACGCCGTCGCCGGAAAGGGTGAGCGTATCGCCGCCGTTGTTCTGCAACGCGACCGAACCGACGAGCCCGGAGACGCTGCCGCCCACGCTCTGCGCATGGTTCGGAATCGTATAACTGCGGGTCCAGAGCGCGCCCTTCTGGCCGATCGCCGTGGCGAAGCTCGCGCCGGTTGGATCGAGTGTGAGCGTCAAGGTCTGACCGGCATTGCAGACGCCGCCCGACAAGGTCACGGTGACGATCTTGCCCGTTGCATCGAGCGTCGATTGCGCGGTGGGCGGCGTGGTGCAGGTGCCGCCGGTCTGGAAAAAGCCTGCGGCCAGCGACGTGACTTGCGCCTTGAAGGTCGCGACGATTTTTGTCGGCGGCGTGGTGGTGGTGTTCGAATCGGCGGCGACGGAAACTAGCGCGGACCCAGATGTAGCAGATGTTGCGGATGCTGAATCCGTGCTGCCGCCACAGGCGTTCAGCATGGCGACCAGGCCCGCGAGCATAAGCAGGCGGACAACCCCTACGGTGTGTCTCATGACCGTTCCTTTTTCTTGTTTATTTATGTCGACGATCGGATAGGGATGCCAGGTGGCATCTGCCGATGTCGGTGGCCGGTTCTTTATTCCCCGTTCTTTTGTTTGATACTCATGCGCGAGTCATTTGGTTGACTGCGCAACGGTGTAACGCGCCGCGACCACAACGGCGGATCGTATTATGCGGTATTGAATTGCAGCGCGGTGTATTTTTGTTTTTTGATTTTTTATTCGCAATCCTGGTGGAGTTGGTTAGCTATCCTTTATCGATGGCGTATTTATCGAACGCGTGTGCGATCGCTCGCGCTGTATGAATCGCAGATAAACACGACGTGGGTTTTTTACGTCCCCGCAGCCGCACAGGGACGCAACGCAACCAAACGCTCAAAACCTCCACGCCAACCGTCCAGAAATCGCATTGTCATGCGACCCGCCCCCATACTGCCCGCTATACGCCACGCCCAGCGTCAGATTCTTCGCGACACTCGCATCGACGCCTAATTCAACCACCGCCGTATCTCTCGCAATCGGCACCCCGGCCACTGAAAACGTCGAGCCGCCACCGTCGATAAACGCCAGCGTCGAAGTCGGCTGCGCATTCCCGAACGCATGCCGCCAGCCCGCCATCGCATGCGCGCTCACGCTCGCGAGCGGCAGTTCACCCAGCCGCGTCGCGACCCGCAAACCCAAGGTCGAAAAACCGATATTCTCCGTATCGCCCTGGGCATGCAGCGCGCTTTGTCCGCCGCTCTCCGAAAACCCGTCGGTATGCAGATTCACATACGCCAGCCCGGCAAACGGCTCGACCGCGAAGCGATCGAACGGCACCGCATACCCCACCTCGCCGAACACCTGCGCGGCCTTCGCGTCGTAGTTCGCGCTGTCGTGATCGGAGAAGCCCGTGAAGGCCGGATAGCGGTCCTCGCTCACATCGTTCCAGGTGTACGCCGCGCCGAGCCGCACGCCGATCGGCCCATATTGCGCGCCGCCGTACATCGCCACGTGATACGTATCGACCGACGCCGACGAGTTCAGCCCGTTCTCCAGCGAGCTATGCGCGAAGCCGCCCGCCACGCCCACGCGCCACTGGTCGTTCAGCGCCATATCCGCGCCGCCGATGAAACCGGCCGTGGTGCGGTCGAGGCCGGCGACATTGTCGTTGCCCGCGAGACGGCTATCCGCGCCGTAACCCTGCGCCCAGACCGCCGGCTGATACGGCGTGCGGTTCGTGCACGCGCTCTGCGAGCCGCCGTGCACGCCGTCGCCCGACATCGCGCCTTGTGCGAGACGCGAATCGCACAGCGCCGGTCCCGATGACAGCGCCGCAAGCGGCCCATCGGCCGGCGCGAGGCCCTGGCGCAAGCGGTCCGTAACGGCGTCGCGCAGATAGCGCGAATCGAGCAGGAACACGGTCTTCGCATCCGCCACCAGCTGGCCGTCGATCATGTTGAAGGCCTGGCGCGCGGTCGCGGCATCGGTGGCGAGGATCGATTGATAGAGCGCGCCCGTCGTCGAAAGCGAGGCCACCGCCGTCGCCACGCTGCTCTGGTTCGGCGTCACCGCCACCGACGTGAAGGGCTGGTCGTTGCGCGTGAGCGTCAGGTTGACGGCATTCGGCGTATAGCTCAGCGACGGCGTGAGGAACGCGAGGTTCGAGCTGACGCTCTGGAACGCGCCGTTCACGCCGCCCGCCGCCGTGAGGATCGGATACTGCGTCTGCGGCGACCAGGCGCCCTGTCCTGCGAGCACGCTCACCGCGCCGCCGTTGAGCGTCGCCGTGCCCGTCGCCGCGATCTTGCCGGCCTGGGTCGGCGTGGCCGCGACCTGGTAGTTCGATCCCGATTCGAAGGTCACGTTGCCCGCCACGTTCAGGCTCTGGCCTGGCGTGAGCGCCGCCGCGGTGCCGCCGTTCTGCACGATCAGGCCGCCGACGGTGCCGGTGCCCGTGAGCGTGCCGCCGTTCTGCACGGTGGCCGTCGAGTTGGCCGTCGAGCCGCTCACGTCGAGCGTGCCGCCCGCGACCGTGGTCGGGCCGCTATAGGTGCTGGTGCCGCCGAGCGTGAGTGTGCCGCTGCCCGACTTGGTCAGCGAGCCCGCGCCCGTGAGCGCGCCCGCGTAGCTGCCGCCGCCGTTCACGGTGAGGCTCGAATCGCCGAGCGCGACGCTCGAACCCGACGCGCCGTCGAGCGAGCCGACCGTCACGGCCAGCGGCGCGCCGCCCGCCGTGCCGAGCGCGAGCGTGCCGCCGTTCACGGTCAGGCCGCCCGTGCCGAGCGCGCTGTTCGAGCCGACCGTGAGCGTGCCGTCGTTGAGCGTCGTGCCGCCGCTGTAGGTGTTCGCGCCCGTCAGCGTGAGATTGGCCGCGCCGTTCTTGACCAGCGCGCCGGTGCCGGAGACCACGCCGGACAGCAGCGTATCGGCGCTGCCGCCGATCGTCAGCGTGTCGTCGAGCACGACGGCGTTGGCGAGCGAGACCGCCGTCGAGGCGTCGAGCGTCGCGGGCGCGGCGACCGTCAGCGCACCGGTGCCGAGCGCCGCGTCGTTGCCCGCCACGAGCGTGCCGCCTTCGAGCGTCGTGCCGCCGCTGTAGGTGTTCGCGCCCGTGAGCGTCTGCGTGCCCGCACCCGCCTTGACGATGCCGCCCGCGCCCGAGATCGTGCCGCCGTAGTCGCCGTCCGAGCCGCCGCCGAGTGTGAGCGTGTTGCCGCCCAGCGCGACGCTCGTGCCGCCGACGCCGGAAAGCGAGCCGATCGTCGGCGTGGCCGTCGGGTCGCTGCCGCTGATGTCGAGGCTCGTGCCCGCGTTGGCGAGATTCACGTTGGTCGAGTCCGAGAGCGTGCCGCCGCCCGCGAGCGCGAGCGTGCCGTCGTTGACGGTCGTCGCGCCCGTGTAGGTGCTCGTGCCCGTGAGCGTTTCGGTGCCGCTGCCCTGCTTGACGATGCCGCCGCCCGCGCCCGCGATGCCGCCCGTGAAGGTGCCGTCGGTGGCGCTGCCGAGCGTCAGCGTGTTCGCGCCGAGGTTGATCGTGCCGCCGCCGACGAGCGTGCCGAACTGCTGCTGACCGTTGCCCGCGGAGATGTCGAAGGTCGCGCCGTTCGCCACATCGACGATGCCGCTCGCCGCGAGGCTCGCGTTCGCGCCGAGCGCGAGCGTGCCCGCGTTGATCGTCGTGCCGCCCGTGTACGTGTTCGCGCCGTTGAGCGTGAGCGTGGCCGCGCCGTCCTTGGTCAATCCGCCCGCGCCGCTCAATGCGCCGTTCAGCGTGAGGTCGTTGCTGCCGAGCACCGTGAGGCCATTGTTCAGCGTGATGTCGTTGCCGAGCGTGACGGGCGCGGTGCTGTCGAGCGTCGACGCGCCGTTCACGGTCACCGCGCCGGTGCCAAGCGCAGAGTCGTTGCCGACGACGAGGCCGCCCGCGTTCAGCGTCGTGCCGCCGCTATACGTGTTCGCGCCGGTCAGCGTTTCCGTTCCCGTGCCTTGCTTGACGATGGCGCCCGTCCCCGTGATCGTGCCCGCGAGCGTCTGATCGCTCGCGTCGCCGAAGGTCAGCGAATTCGCACCGAGCGACACCGTCGTGCCATCGACGCCGCTCAATGCGCCGATGGTCTGCGCGCCCGACGCGCCGCTGATGTCGAAGCCCGCGCCTGCGTTCGCGAGATTGACCGCGCCCGTCGAGGCCAGCGAGCCGCCCGCGCCGAGCGCCAGCGTGCCCGCGTCGATCGTCGTGCCGCCCGTGTACGTGTTCGCGCCCGTGAGCGTTTCCGTGCCGCTGCCTTGCTTGACGATGCCGCCCGTGCCGTCGATCGTGCCGCCGAAGGTCTGATCGGTCGTGTCGCCGAAGGTCAGCGAATTCGCGCCGAGCGTGACCGTGCTGCCGCTCACGCCCGCCAGCGCGCCGATGGTCTGGCTCGTGTCGGCGCCGCTGATATCGAAGCCCGTTCCCGAGCTGGCGAGCGTGACCGCGCCCGTCGAGGCCAGCGAGCCGCCCGCGGCCAGCGCGAGCGTGCCCGCGTCGATCGTCGTGCCGCCCGTGAAGGTGTTCGCGCCCGTCAGCGTTTCGGTGCCGCTGCCCACTTTCGTCAGGCCGCCCGTGCCCGCGATGCTGCCGGTGTAGGTGCCGTCGGTGGCGCTGCCGAGCGTGAGGTCGTTCGAGCCGAGGTTGACGGTGCCGCCGCCGATCAGCGTGCCGAATTGCTGCTGGCCGTTGCCCGCCGAGAGATCGAAGGTCGCGCCGTTCGCCACATCGACGATGCCGCTCGCCGCGAGGCTCGCGTTCGCGCCCAAAGCGAGCGTGCCCGCGTTGATCGTCGTGCCGCCCGTGTACGTGTTCGTGCCGTTGAGCGTGAGCGTGGCCGCGCCGTCTTTCGTCAGTCCGCCCGCGCCGCTCAATGCGCCGTTCAGCGTGAGGTCGTTGCTGCCGAGCACCGTGAGTCCGTCGTTGAGCGTGATGTCGTTGCCGAGCGTGACGGGCGCGGTGCTGTCGAGCGTCGATGCGCCGTTCACCGTGACCGCGCCCGTTCCAAGCGCAGCGTCGTTGCCGACGACGAGACCGCCCGCGTTCAGCGTCGTGCCGCCGCTATAGGTGTTCGCGCCAGTGAGCGTCTGCGTGCCGCTACCCTGCTTGACGATGCCGCCCGTGCCTTCGATCGTGCTGCCGACGGTCTGATTGCTCGCGTCGCCGAAAGTCAGCGAATTCGCGCCGAGATTTACCGTGCTGCCCGTCGCGCCCGCCAGCGCGCCGACCGTCTGCGCGCCCGACGCGCCGCTGATATCGAAGCCCGCGCCTGCGTTCGCGAGATTGACCGCGCCCGTCGACGCGAGCGAGCCGCCCGCGCCGAGCGCGAGCGTGCCTGCGTTGATCGTCGTGCCGCCCGTGTACGTGTTCGCGCCGGTGAGCGTTTCCGTA
Organism: Paraburkholderia tropica; assembly: GCF_914484835.1. GTDB lineage: Bacteria > Pseudomonadota > Gammaproteobacteria > Burkholderiales > Burkholderiaceae > Paraburkholderia > Paraburkholderia tropica_A. Next base: position 15,600 of record NZ_CAJZAR010000039.1, on the reverse strand, counting down.
TCCGTACCGTTCTTGACGATGCCGCCCGTGCCGCCAATGCTGCCCGCGAATGTGCCATCGTTCGCACTACCGAGCGTCAGCGTGTTGCCGCCCAATGCAACCGTCGATCCGCTCACGCCATTCAATGCGCCGATGGTCGGCGCAATGGTCGAAGCGCTCACGTCGAGCGACGCCCCCGCGTTCGCCAACGTGACGTCGCTCGATGAAGACAACGTGCCGCTCCCTGAAAGCGCCAGTGTGCCGTCGTTGATTGTCGTGCTGCCGGTATAAGTATTCGCGCCCGTGAGCGTTTCCGTGCCGCGGCCCTGCTTGACGATGCCGCCCGTGCCGTTGATCGCGCCCGCGAAAGTCTGATCGCTCGCATCGCCGAAGACCAGCGCATTGCCGCCGAGCGAAATCGTCGTGCCATCGACGCCGCTCAACGCGCCGATCGTCTGCGCGCCCGTCGCGCCACTGATATCGAAGCCCGCGCCCACGCCTGCGAGCGCAACCGATCCCGTCGAAGCCAGCGAACCGCCCGCGCCGAGCGCCAGCGTGCCCGCGTTGATCGTCGTGCCGCCCGTGTACGTGTTCGCGCCGGTGAGCGTTTCGGTATCCGCGCCGTTCTTGACGATGCCGCCCGTGCCGACGATGCTGCCCGCGAACGCGCCATCATTCGCACTACCGAGCGTCAGCGTGTTGCCGCCCAATGCGACGGTCGATCCGCTCACGCCATTCAAGGCGCCAATCGTCGGCGCAATCGTCGAAGCGCTCACATCGAGCGACGTCCCGACATTCGCCAGCGTAACGTCGCTCGACGAAGACAACGTACCGCTCCCTGAAAGCGCCAGTGTGCCGTCGTTGATTATCGTGGTGCCTGTGTAGCTGTTCGTGCCGGTGAGCGTTTCCGTGCCGCTGCCCTGCTTGATGATGCCGCCCGTGCCGTTAATCGCGCTCGCAAGCGTCTGATCGCCCGCATCGCCGAACGCGAGCGAATTCGCGCCGAGCGACACGCTCGTGCCATCGACACCGCTCAGCGCGCCGATGGTCTGCGCGCCCGACGCCCCGCTGATATCGAAGCCCGCGCCCACGCCCGCGAGCGCCACCGATCCCGTCGAGGCCAGGGAGCCGCCCGCGCCGAGCGCCAACGTGCCCGCATCGATCGTCGTGCCGCCCGTGTATGTATTCGCGCCCGTGAGCGTTTCCGTGCCGCTGCCTTGCTTGACGATACCGCCCGTGCCAGCGATGGTGCCGCCGAACGTCTCGTTGCCCGCGTCGCCGAACGTGAGCGTATTGCCGCCGAGCGTCACCGTGCTGCCGCCCGCGCCGCTCAGGCCGCCGATGGTCTGATTCGCGCCCGCCGCGCCGATATCGAAGCCCGTCCCCGCGTTGGCGAGATCGACCGCGCCCGTCGCCGCCAGCGAGCCGCCGAGGCCGAGCGCGAGCGTGCCCGCGTCGATCGTCGTGCCGCCCGTGTACGTGTTCGCGCCCGTCAGCGTCTCCGTCCCGCTGCCGATTTTCAGCAGCCCGCCCGTGCCGCCGATCGAGCCGCTGAAGGTGCCGTCGACGTCGCTGCCGAGCGTGAGCGAGTTGCCGCCGAGCAGCACCGTGCCGCCGCCGATCAGCGTGCCGAACTGCTGCTGGCCGTTGCCCGCAGAAAGATCGAAGGTCGCGCCGGTCGCCACATCGACGATGCCCGTCGCCGCGAGGCTCGCGTTCGCGCCGAGCGCGAGCGTGCCCGCGTTGATGTTGGTGCCGCCGGTATAGGTGTTCGCGCCGTTGAGCGTGAGCGTGGCGAGGCCGTTCTTGGTGAGGCCGCCCGTGCCCGCGAGCACGCCGTTCAGCGTGACGTCGTTGCTGCCGACCACCGTGAGGCCGCTGTTCAGGACGAAGTCGTTAGCGAGCGTCGTGGCCGTGCTGCTGTCGAGCGTCGATGCGCCGTTCACCGTGACCGCGCCCGTCCCCAGCGCCGCATCGTTGCCGACGACGAGACCGCCCGCGTTCAGCGTCGTGCCGCCACTATACGTGTTCGCGCCCGTGAGCGTTTCCGTCCCCGTGCCGTTCTTGACGAGGCCGCCCGTGCCGTCGATCGTGCCCGCGAAGGTTTGATTCGTCGCGTCGCCGAAGGTCAGCGCATTCGCGCCGAGCGTGACGGCCGTGCCGCCGACGCCGCTCAACGCGCCGATGGTCTGCGCGCCCGACGCGCCGCTGATATCGAAACCCGCGCCCGTGCCTGCAAGATTGACCGCGCCCGTCGAAGCGAGCGAACCACCCGCGCCGAGCGCGAGCGTGCCCGCATCGACGGTCGTGCCGCCCGTGTACGTGTTCGCGCCCGTGAGCGTCTGCGTGCCGCTGCCCTGTTTGACGATGCCGCCCGCGCCGCCGATCACGCCCGCGAAAGTCTGATCGCTCGCGTCACCGAAAGTCAGCGCATTCGCGCCGAGCGTGACGGTGCTGCCCGCGACACCGTTCAACGCGCCGATGGTCTGCGCCCCCGATGCGCCGCTGATATCGAGGCCCGCGCCGATGCCCGCGAGACTCACCTCGCCCGTCGAAGCGAGCGAGCCGCCCGCGCCCAGCGCCAACGTTCCCGCGTCGATCGTCGTGCCGCCCGTGTAGGTGTTCGCGCCGCCTAGCGTGAACGTCGCCGCGCCGTTTTTCGTCAGCGCGCCCGCGCCCGAGAGCACGCCGTTCAACGTGAGCGCGTTCGAGCCGCCCACGGTCAGCGTGTTGTCGAGCGTGAAGGCGTTCGCGAGCGTCGTCGCCGCGCTGCTGTCGAGCGAGGCCGGACCGGCCACCGTAACCGCGCCCGTGCCGAGCGCCGCATTGTTGCCGACGACGAGACCGCCCGCGTTCAACGTCGTGCCGCCGCTGTACGTGTTCGCGCCCGTCAGCGTTTCGATGCCCGCGCCGTTCTTGACGAGACCACCCGCGCCCGTAATCGCGCCCGCGAAGGTTTGATTGCTCGCATCGCCGAAAGTCAGCGTGTTCGCGCCGAGCGCGAGCGTGCTGCCCGCCACGCCCGCGAGCGCGCCGAGCGTCTGGTTGCCGCCCGCGCCGCTGAGATCGAGCGTTGCGCCCGTGCCGTTCAGCGCGACGTTGCCGCCGAGCGTCGCGCCCGCGCCGAGCGCGAGCGTGCCCGCGTTGACCGTCGTGCCGCCCGTGAAGGTGTTCGCGCCGTTGAGCGTGAGCGCGGCCGCGCCGTTCTTCGTCAGGCTGCCGGTGCCACTCAGGCCGCTCGCGAGCGTCAGCGCATTCGAGCCGAGCACCGTGAGCGCGCCGTTGAGCACGACGCCGTTGGCGAGCGTGATCGCGCTCGTGTTGTCGAGCGAAGCCGGGCCGCCGATGGTCAGCACGCCCGAGCCGAGCGCCGACGCGTTGCCGAGCACGAGTCCGCCCGCGTTGAGCGCCGTGCCGCCGCTGTAGGTGTTCGCGCCGCTGAGTGTTTCCGTGCCGCTGCCGTTCTTGACGAGGCCGCCCGTGCCGCCGATCGTGCCCGCGAAAGTCTGATTCGACGCATCGCCGAAAGCGAGCCCGTTCGCGCCGAGCGACAGCGCCGTGCCGCTCACGCCGCTCAGTGCGCCGATAGTCTGCGCGCCCGTCGCGCCGCTGATATCGAAGGCCGCTCCCGCCGTCGCGAGATTCACCGCGCCCGTCGCGGCGAGCGAGCCGCCCGCGCCGAGCGCCAGCGTGCCCGCGTTGACCGTCGTGCCGCCCGTGTAGGTATTCGCGCCCGTGAGCGTTTCGACGCCCGCGCCCTGCTTGACGATGCCGCCCGTGCCGTTGATCGCGCCCGCGAACGCGCCGTTCGCCGCGCCGCCGAGCGTCAGCGCATTCGCGCCGAGGTTGATCGCGCTGCCCGTCACGCCGTTGAGCACGCCGATGCTGCGCGCGCCGTTCGCCGCGCTGAGGTCGAGGACGCTGCCCGCGTTGGCGAGCGTGAAAGCCGAGTTCGCCGCCAGCGCGCCCGCGCCGGAGAGCGCGAGCGTGCCCGCGTTGATCGTCGTGCCGCCCGTGTAGGTGTTCGCGGCGGTGAGCGTTTCCGTGCCGCTGCCGTTCTTGACAAGGCCACCCGTGCCGCCAATCACGCCCGCGAAGCTCTGATTCGACGCATCGCCGAACGTCAGCGCATTCGCACCGAGCGCGAGTGTCGTGCCGCTCACGCCGCTCAATGCGCCGATGGTTTGCGCGCCCGTCGCGCCGCTGATATTCAAGCCCGCGCCGCTGGTCGCGAGATTGACCGCGCCCGTCGATGCCAGCGAGCCGCCTGCGCCGAGCGCGAGCGTGCCCGCGTTGATCGTCGTGCCGCCCGTGTAGGTGTTCGCGCCCGTGAGCGTCTGCGTGCCGCTGCCTTGCTTGACGAGCCCGCCCGTCCCGCTGATGAGGCCCGCGAAGGTCTGGTTCGTCGCCGTGCCGAACGTCAGCGCATTCGCGCCGAGCGCGAGTGTCGTGCCGCTCACGCCGCTCAATGCGCCGATCGTCTGCGCCCCCGACGCGCCGCTGATATCGAAGCCGGTGCCCGCGTTCGCGAGCGTGAGCGCGCCCGTCGAGGCGAGCGAGCCGCCCGCGCCGAGCGCGATCTTGCCCGCGTTGACCGTCGTGCCGCCCGTATAGGTGTTCGCGCCGCTGAGCGTCTGCGTGCCGCTGCCTTGCTTCACAAGCGCACCCGTGCCGTTGATCGCGCCCGCGAAGGTCTGGTTCGTCGCATCGCCGAAGGTCAGCGTGTTCGCACCGAGCGCGAGCGTGCTGCCCGCCACGCCCGCGAGCGCGCCGACCGTGCGCGCGCCCGTCGCGCCGCTGAGGTCGAGATTCGCGCCGCTCGCGCCCAGCGTGAGCGCGCCCGTCGACGCCAGCGCGCCCGCGCCCGAGAGCGCGAGCGTGCCCGCATTGATCGTCGTGCCGCCCGTGTAAGTGTTGACGCCCGTGAGCGTCGCCGTGCCGCTGCCTTGCTTGGTCACGCCGCCCGTGCCGCCGATCACGCCGCTGAAGGTCTGCGCGGTCGCGTCGCCGAACGTGAGGTTGCGCGTGCCGAGCACGACGTTGCCCGAACCGGACAGCGCGCCGATCGTCTGATTCGCACCCGATCCGCTGATGTCGAGCGCCGCGCCCGTGCTCGCCAGATTGACTGCGCCGGTCGACGCCAGCGCGCCGCCCGCGCCCAGCGCGAGCGTGCCTGCGTTGATCGTCGTGCCGCCCGTGTAGGTATCGAGGCCCGTGAGCGTGACGGTGGCCGCGCCGTTCTTCACCAGCGCGCCGGTCCCGGCGATGACACCGCTAAGCGTCGCCGCGTTGCTGCCGCCGAGCGTGAGCGTGTTCGCGCCCAGATTGATCGCGTTGCCGAGCGTGAGGCCCGCCGCGCTCGTGTCGAGCGTGGCCGCGCCGCCCACGTTGAGCGCGCCGCTGCCGAACGCTCCCGCCGTTCCCGCGACGAGCGAGCCGCCGTTCAGGTTCGTGCCGCCCGAGTACGTGTTCGTGCCCGTGAGCGTGAGCGCCGACGTGCCGCTCTTGGTCAGCGCGCCGCTGCCCGAGAGCACGCCCGAGAGCGTGAACGCATTGCTGCCTTGCGCGACGAGTCCGCCCGTGCCGAGCGAAATCGTGTTCGCGATAGTCAGTCCCGCCGCCGCAGCCTCCAGCGCGCCGCCCGTCGCAGTGATCGTGCCGGTGCCGAGACTCGCGGCGTTATCGACGATGGCCGTCGCGCCGCTCGCGAGCGTCGCGTCGAGCGCGCCCGAGGGGCCGTTGAGCGTCCACGTGCCGCTTTCGAGCGCGAGGTGATTGAAGTTGATGTAGTTCGAGAGCGTGACCTGCCCGGCCGCCGGGCCGCCCGCGACCTGCGCGAGATGCAGCGTGTTGTTGCCGCCGCTGCCGCCATCGACGTAACCGGCCTGCGCGAAACCCAGATTCACGCCGACGACACCCAGCACGCCCACAGACGCGCCCGCGCCCGCCGACACCGACGAACCCGTGTACGCATAGAAGTTGTTGGTGCTGCCCGCGCCCATCGAGACGCTGCCGATCACGCTGCCCGTGTTCTTGAAGGTGTTGCCCGCCGTCGACGCCTGAAAACCCACGCGGCCCGAGATCGTGCCGTTATTGGTGAAGTTGACCTGACCGCCGCCGTACACCGCCGCCGTGACGCGATCGGCGGGCGCGACCGTCACGCCCGCGATGGCGCTCGAACCGATCGTGCCGTTATTGACGATCGTGCTCACGCCGCCCGCGCCGTTCTGCACGGCGAGCGCGAGCCCGGTGAGATTCGACAGATTGACCGTGACGAGCTGTGCGGTGCCGTTCATCGTGCCGTTGTTGGTCACGTTGATCGTGCTCGCGCTGCTGTTGCCGATCACCGTGCCGTTCGACAACACGCTCAGGATGCCTAAAAGAGAAGGATCAATAACGCCGCTGTTGTTGAAGGTGACGTTGCTGCCCGTGAGTGAAACCGCCGTGCCGCCCACGCCGAGCAGGACGCCGAAGGTACTGGTGGAATCGGCGTTGACGGTGATGTTGCTGTTCGTATTGGTATAGTTCGGCGCGAGCGGATTGGCGGCGCCGGTGCAAGACACCGTGGAGCCAGCGGTCGTGCAAGTCGTCGCCTGCGCGCGGCCTGGCGCCATCAGGCATAAAAACACCGCCATCGCGGCAACAATAACGCCATATAAAACAGGCCAGTTAATTGCGCGTGGCGCGCCAATACCGTTCGATTCCCTCACGCCCTTTCCCCTTAGAAGATCGTGAATCGGCCTCTGCCTTGTTCAAGCGGTCTTGTTCAAGCATCCGCGTCGATATCCGTTTCGCGAGCGCGTGCCAATCCACCCCGCACAGGCGGCAGGCGCGAGTCGATCTGAAAGCCGATGGTTGCGCGCGCAAGCTTCAGCCATCAAGGCGACGCGCGCGGGCACCCGGCGCAAGGCGCACGGGCGCTTTGCGGGCGAACGACGATCGGCGATCGGGACGAACGGATAGCGGGCGGCGAGCGAGGAACAAGCGTGCAACGAGCCTGCAACACTCGCCGCGCGAATCAGGATGGGCTGGTGCGCGGTTTCATGGAGGACGCCTCCCGGTGTATTCTCATGGATGATTTGTTCACATCATTGACTGTCATCCAGAGCATAGACAAAAGCTTGCTTACTTCAAGCTTTAAATCCAGATTTAAATGTTTTTTTGCGCACTGGATTAAAAGACGGTAAAAGCGCCAATATATAAATCCGCGCCCTGCAAAATTGACAGGGCACGGCGTATGCGAAACGCTTGTTTATCGCGTGAAAGAACGGCTTTGAATGGCGCTGAATGACAATATGCACCGGTAAAAAATTCGGAGAATGCGCGGGCAATGCGAAAGCCTAACCGCCCGCGCGGGTGCAGTGTTTCAATCAGCCTGGAATTGTCGCGCCACGCGCGCCGTTATCCAGCAGCGTCGTGCGGAAGTGCTCGACGAGTGGCCGCAGATTGACCCGATGCCACGCGGCCCACAACGCCGTGCGATAGCTGAACCACGACAGCTCGCGCAGCACGACGCCGGCCGGCGCCTGATGCCGCAAGCTCTGCTGGATCATCGTCAAACCCAGTCCCGCCGCCACCAGCCCGAGCGCCGCCAGCGGCTCCGTCGCTTCGAGCGCGATCGTGGGCGTGAAGCCCGCCTTCGCGCAGGCCGCGACGAAGTTGTCATGACGCAGCGCGCCTTCGGTATGCGTCACGCCAATCCACTGTTGCGCGGCCAGATCGTCGGGCGTGATCGCTTCGGCATGCGCGAGCGGATGCCCCTGCGGGATCGCGAGCAGCATCGGATCGTCGAGCACCTGCGCGGCTTCGAGATCGGGATCGTCCGCGGCGGGCGGATCGCAGACTAGTGCCACGTCGAGACTGCGCTGACGCAGCCCCGTCAGTTGCTCCTCCGAATGCTGGTTGTAGAGCGCGATATGCACGTCGGGCCGCTGCGCACGCAGATGCCGCAACGCATCCGGCAACACGCCCGAATGCATCGCGTTCTCCAGATAGCCGATACAGAGCCCGCCCTCGTCGCCGCGCCCAAGCCGCCGCGCGAGCGATTCGAGCCGCTTCGCGTGCGTGAGGAACGCCTGGGTCTCGGCGAGAAACGTGCGCCCGTCGGTCGTCAAACGAATGCGCTGCTGCGAGCGCTCGAACAGCGTCAGGCCCAGGTTCTCTTCGAGCTGGGCGATCTGGCGGCTCAGCGGCGACTGCGAAATATGCAGCCGTTCGGCCGCGCGGCCCACGTGTTCTTCCTCCGCGACCGCCACGAAATAATGCAACTGGCGAATGTCCAACATATCAGACCTCTCAGGACTCAACTGTGTCGAATTATGTCTTAGACAGACTCAACTCGCCAACCTAGACTTGCCCTACCGACTCGAACACAAGGAGCAAGTCGATGAGTATCAAGGATAAATTGCCGGCGGGAACCCTTCTGGGCTTTGGCGCGGCGCCGCTGGGCAACATGTTCCGCAACATCCCCGAAGACGAGGCGCTGGCGACCGTCAAGGCCGCCTGGGACCAGGGCGTGCGTTATTTCGATACGGCCCCGCTTTACGGCGCGGGCCTCTCCGAAATGCGTTTGGGCGACGCGCTCGCCGCCTACCGTCGCGACGACTACGTGCTGAGCACGAAAGTGGGCCGCGTGATTCTCGACGAAATCGAGGACGCGAGCGCACGCGATCTCGGCGAAAAAGGCGGCGTCTTTGCATTTGGCCGTCCTAACAAAATCGTCAACGACTATACGGCCGATGCCACGCTGCGTTCGGTCGAAGACAGCCTCAAGCGCCTCAAGACCGACCGGCTCGATATCGTCTGGGTACACGACGTTGCGCAGGACTTCTACGGCGACGAATGGCTGAGCGTATTCGAGACCGCGCGCAAGGGCGCATTCCGTGCGCTGTCCCGTCTGCGCGACGAAGGCGTCATCAAGGCGTGGGGACTCGGCGTAAACCGCGTCGAACCGTGCGAACTGCTGCTCGATCTCGCCGAAACGAAACCCGACGGCTTCCTGCTCGCGGGCCGCTATTCGCTGCTCGATCACGAACGCGCGCTGCAACGCCTGATGCCGGCCGCCGCCGCGCAACATGTGGAGATCGTCGCGGGCGGCCCGTATAGCTCGGGCGTGCTCGCGGGCGGCGCGAACTTCGAATATCAGAAAGCGTCGCCGGCAATTCTCGCCAAGGTTGCGAAGATCAAGGCCATCGCCGAGCGGCATCAGGTGAGTGTGAAGGCTGCCGCGCTGCAATTCGTGCTGGCGAATCCGGTGGTCGCCGCCGTGATTCCGGGCGCGAGCAAGCCCGAACGCATCGCGGAAGATCACGCCGCCGTGAAGGAAGCGATTCCCGCCGGTTTCTGGCGCGATCTGCGCGAGCAAAACCTCGTGGCGGCGAACGCGCCGCTGCCGGGCGATGCCGATGCAAACATCAACGCCCACGCCCACGCATAAGGAGCGCGCCATGGCACAAGCCCAATCGTCCATCCGCATTGCCGCCACGCCCGACGCCGTGTGGCAGTTGATCGGCGGCTTCAATTCGCTGCCCGACTGGCTGCCCTATATTCCGTCGAGCGAATTGAGCGAAGGCGGCCGCGTGCGCCGTCTCGCGACGCCGGGCGGCGACGTGATCGTCGAGCGTCTGGAAGCGTTCGATCAGCGCGCGCGCAGCTACAGCTATTCGATTCTCGAAGCGCCGTTTCCGGTCACCGCGTATCGCTCGACCTTGCAGGTGCGCGAGATCGAAGACGGCCGCGCCGCGCAGGTCGAATGGTCGGGCGAATTCACGCCCGTCGGCGTGAGCGACGCCGAGGCCAGCGCGCTGTTCGAAGGCATTTATCGCGATGGCTTGCAGGCGCTCGCGAAGGCATTCGCGGTCAAAGCCTGACACGCGCGCGAGCACTTCGCGCAAGCACCCAGCGCAAACAGAAAAGCCCGCAAAATGCGGGCTTTTCTTTCAACGCAATGTCTCGTTGCCAACGCAATGAAACAAAGCAACGAAACAACGCAACGTCGATCAACGCATCATCCGCGCCCCGCCCCGCCCGTCGAAAACACCACACGGTTGCGCCCTTCGCGCTTGGCGCGATACAGCGCGGCGTCGGCTTCCTCGATCAGCGCGGTCTCGGCGATACCCGCCGTCGGCGTCAGCGTCGCCACGCCCACGCTGATCGTCAGATGCTCGCTCACCTTCGAGCCGACGTGAGGCAGTTGCAGCGCGGCCACGTCGCGGCGCATTTTCTCCGCGACCATGCGCGCGAACACGCTGCCCGCGCCCGGCAGCACCACGGCGAATTCCTCGCCGCCGAAACGCGCCACCAGATCGCGCGGCTGCTTCACCTCGCGGCGGATCGTCGTGGCCACGGAACGCAGCACGTTGTCGCCGGCCACGTGGCCATAGGTGTCGTTATAGGGCTTGAAGTAATCGACGTCGATCATCAGCAGCGACACCTCGGTGCTCTCGCGCTGCGCGCGGCGCCATTCCGCGCCGAGAAATTCGTCGAGATAGCGGCGGTTCGACAGCCCCGTCAAACCATCGGAATGCGTGAGGCGGCGCAGTTCGAGATTCGCCTTCAGCAGTTCCTGCTGCGAGCGGCGCAGCGCGCGATACGCCTCGTCGCGCTGAAGCATGTTCACAAACGAGCGCGAGTGGTGCTTGATGCGCGCGATCAGCTCGATGCTGTCGGGCAGCTTCACGAGGTAATCGTTCGCGCCCGCCGCGAACGCCGCGCTCTTGATCGCGGGCTCCTCCTTGGTCGAGAGCACGATGATCGGCACGTCGCGCGTGGCGTCGTTGGCGCGGTAGGCGCGCACGAGCGTGAGGCCGTCGGTGCCCGGCATCACGAGGTCCTGGAGGATCACCGTGGGGCGCACTTCCTCGGCCATGCGCACGGCCTGGTCGGGATGCGCGCAGTAGTGGAAATCGATCTCGCGCTCGGCGGCCAGCGCGCGCCGCACGGCCTCGGCGACGATCGCCTGGTCGTCGACGAGCAGCACCATCATCGGCACGTCCGCGTTCGGCAAGGGCTGCGCGAGCGCGTTGCGCACGGCGTCCAGCGCCCGTTCGAGCGAAGCCTCGTCGGGGCCGCCATCGGCCAGTGCGGACTCGGCTCCGGGTGTCGGGTTCGGCTTCTCGGTCATGATTTCGGTCGCATGAATTGGGTCGAGTCAGGCATCGATACGCGCCTCGGCTCCGGTTCTCTCGTTACTCGGGGCGCCCCGCGCCGGGCAACCCGACGCAATGGCGCAGTTCGGCGGCGATGGCGGGCAGCGGCAGGATCGCGCGCGCGGCATCGAGCGCGGCGGCCGCCTTCGGCATGCCGTAGACGGCGCTCGTCGCGGCGTCCTGGGCGATCGTGTAATAGCCCTTGGCGCGCATGGCCTTCAGGCCGATCGCGCCGTCGCGGCCCATGCCGGTCAGCAGCACGCCGATCGCGGTCCCGCGCCAGTGCTCCACCACGCTGTGAAAGAAGGTATCGACGGAAGGCCGGTACGGCGTGTCCGCCGGCTCGCGAGTGTAAGCGAGCTTGCCGACCGCTGTCATGCACAGATGGTCGTTGGTGGCCGCGAGCAGCGCCTCGCCGGGCGTGGGCCGGTCGCCTTCGTTGGCGACGCGCACCTTCAGCGTGGTCTGTCCGTCGAGCCAGTCGGCCATGCCCGCCGCGAACGACTGATCGACGTGCTGCACGATCACGATGCCCGCGTTGAAGCCGGCCGGCAGCGCGCCGAGCACCGTCGCGAGCGCCGTGGGCCCGCCCGCCGACGCGCCGATCGCCACCAGCGGCGTGCGCGCGTCCGTGCCGACGACGCCCGCGCCCGGCGCGCGCGCCACGTCGCTCACCACGTTCACGCGGCCGATCTGTTCGATCTTCGCGAGCAGCAGGTCCATCGTGCGGCGCGCATCCGGGCCCGCGAGCGTGGGCGTATCGACCGCGTCGAGCGCGCCCGCGCCCATCGCCTCGTAGACGCGCCACGCATTCGCGCCGACGCTGCTCGTGACGATCAGGATCGGGCACGGCGAGCGCGCCATGATGCGACGCGTGGCTTCCACGCCGTCGAGCTTCGGCATCACGAGATCCATGAGGATCACGTCGGGCGGCTGCGCGGCGCAGAAGTCCGCGGCCTGCTCGCCGTCCTGCGCCACCCACAACACACGATGCCCCGGCCGCCTGGCGATGGCGTGACGCAACGCCTCCACGGCCAGCGGCATGTCGTTCGCGATGCCGATGTTCATCAGGTCGCCTCTCCGATCAGGTCGTTCACAGCGTCGAGCAGCGCCTCGTCGTGGAAGCTGCCCTTGGTCAGGTAATAGTCGGCGCCCGCGTCGAGACCGCGCCGGCGGTCGTCCTCGCGATCCTTGTACGAGACGATCATCACGGGCACCGCGCGCTGCTGCGCATCGTTGCGAATCATCGTGACGAGTTCGATGCCGTCCATGCGCGGCATGTCCACGTCGGTGATGACGAGATCGAACTGGCCGTTGCGCAGCGTGTTCCAGCCGTCCATGCCGTCCACCGCCACGGTCACCGCGTAGCCGCGTTTTTCGAGCAGCTTGCGCTCCAGCTCGCGCACGGTCAAGGAGTCCTCAACGACCAGAATGCGCTTGCGTTCGCGCGCCGTGGCCTGGGCGCCGCGCGCCACGCCCGCAAGCTGCCCGTCGCGCACGAGCCGACCGACCGACGCGACGATATCCTCGACGTCGACGATCAGCGCCACCGTGCCGTCTTCGAGCAGCGACGCGGCGGCCACGTTGCGCACCTTGCCCAGGCGCGCGTCGAGCGGCTGCACCGCGAGCGTGCGCTCGCCCGCGAAGGCGTCGACAGCCACGCCGTAGAGCGCGGCCTCGTGGCCCGCACCGTCGCCGACCAGCACGACGCTCACATCGTCGGCGTCCGTTTCGGCGATGCCGCGGCCATCGGCGCCGAGCAGTTGACGCGCGGTCACGAGGCCCACGGGCCGTCCTTCGTAGGCGATGTGCTGCTGGCCTTCGAGCATTTCGATCGCACTGCGCGGCACGCGCAAGGCGCGCCGCACGTGCGCGAGCGGAAACGCATAGGCCTCGCCCGCGACATCGACGATCAGGCTGCGCACCACCGACAGCGTGAGCGGCAATTGCAGCACGAAGCGCGTGCCGCGCCCCGCCGCGCTTTCGATGCGCACCGTGCCGTGCACGGCCTTGGCGAAATTCTGCACGGCGTCGAGACCCACGCCGCGCCCGGACACATCGGTGACGCGCTCGCGCATCGTGAAGCCCGGCAGCAGCAGGAAGTCGAGCAACTCGGGCTCGGACATCACCGCCACGGCCTCGGCCTGCGCGAGCCCGCGCGCGACGATCGCGCGTTTGAGCGCGTCGAGATCGACGCCCGCGCCGTCGTCGGCCACGGCGATCAGCAGCTTGCCCGCGCTGTGACGCGCTTCGAGCGTGAGACGCGCTTCCTCGGGCTTGCCCGCGCGCGCACGCGTGGCCGGATCTTCGATGCCGTGATCGAGCGCGTTGCGCAGCAGATGGCCGAGCGGCGCGTCGAGCAGTTCGAGGATGTCGCGATCGACCTGGGTGGTTTCGCCATCGACGACAAAACGCACGCGCTTGCCGAGCGAACGCGCGAGGTCGCGCACCATGCGCGGCCAGGCGTGGGCCGCGTCGCCGAACGGACGCATGCGGCATTGCAGGGCTTCGTCGTAGAGACGCTGCGCGAGCTGGGTGCCGCGCCGGTCGATGCGGTCGAGGTCGTCGAAACGTTCGGCGAGCTGGCGTTCGAGCGCGCCGAGCGCCGCGCGCACGTCGGCGAGCGAGGCGCGCGCGTCGGCGTCCAGCGTGTCGCCGTGGCGTTCGTGGAACTGGCCGAGCGCGGCCAGCACGCCGTTCTGCGCGCGGCGCACGCGCAGCAGGCCGTCGGCGAACGGACGAATGCGGCGCGACTCCACCAGCGACTCGCCCGCGAGCCCGAGCAGCCGGTCGAGCGTGCCCGCGCGCACGCGCAGCATGCGGTGGCTTTCGTGGGGCGCGCCAGACGCTGCATTAGATGACGATGCCGACGGCGACGCGGTTTCTATCGTTGCCGTGTTCGTTATGGCGTGTGCTGCATCGGGCGGCGTCGGCGCCTGTTCATCCGCTTGTTCGGCTTGCGTCGATTGCAGCGCCGCGATGCTCGCCGCCAGCAGCGCTTCCGCATCGCCGGGCGCGGCGGCCTTCGGCGCTTGCGCTTCTTGCGCTTCTTGCGTTCCTCGCGTTTCGGTTTGCGGCACGTTCGAAGCCCGCGCCTCCGGCTGAACCTGCGCCGCGCTCACGAGCCGCGTCACGAACGCCTCGACCGCGTCGCGCGCGAGCGGCGGCGCATTCGGGTCGCCCGCCGCGAGCAGCATGTCGATGCCGACCAGCAGCGCGTCGATGTGCGCCGCGCCGATCGTCAGCACGTCATGCTGAGCCGCGACGAAGCAATCCTCCATCGCGCTCGCCACCTCCACCGCCTCGGGCAGCCCGACGATGCGCGCCGCGCCCTTGAGCGAGTGCGTCGCGCGCATGCAGGCTTCGAGCGTGGACGCATCCGTGGGCGCCGCTTCGAGCGCGAGCAGACCGGCGGACAGCGTGCGCGTCTGCGTCTGCGCTTCCTCGTGAAAGAGGTCGAGCAGCGAGCGCCGGCTCAGGTCGTCGGCGCTGTCGTTGTTCGGATCGTCGTGGTGGCCGCTCATCGCAGACTCCTCGCAAGCGCGCCGAACAGCGCGTCGGGTTCGAGCACGCCCACCGAGCGGCCGCGCCACACGAACACGCCGCGCACGTGGCGGCCCGCCGCGTGCGCGAGCGTGGCGGGCGCGGGCAGCAGTTCCTCCGCGCCGAACCACGCGACGCCGTCGACATCGTCGACGGGAAACGCCGTGGTCTCGCCGCCCCATTCCGTCACGAGCAGACGGGGCGTCGCCGCGCGCGCCGCGGTTGTCGACGTCGTCGCCGATGCGCTGGCGTCGATATGCAGCAACTCCGCCAGCGACGCCGCGAGCGTGAGCACGCCGCGCACGTTCACGACGCCCAGCACGGCCGGGCTGCGCCGATGCGGCAACGAATGCACGGGCCGCGATTCGCCCACGTAACGCAGCGCCTGCGCGGGCAGCGCGAGCCATTCCGCGCCGACGCGGAACACCAGCGATCCGGTCTGCCCCGCGCTGCTGCGCGACGCATGATTATTTCGCAATCCCGATGATTCGCCCTGCCGATGACTGTCGTGTACATCGCGTACATCGTCGCGCAGATCGTGCCGCGCGGGCCGGTCGAGCATGCGCGCGGCGGCCTGTTCGAACACGGGGCAATTGAGGCAGCGAATGTATTCCGCGAGCTTCGGACACGAGTTGTCGCCGAGCACGCCGATACTTTTCCAGCAGGCGTCGAACGGCACGCGCTGCGACGCGTCTTGCGGCGCGTTCAGATCGTTCACATCGTCCATCGCGTGTGCTTCACGCATCGGCGTCTCCTCGGCCCGGCGCGCGCTGCGCGGCGCGTTCGGCGCGGCGCATCAGGCGGCGCGCGCCCTCGGCGTCGCCTTGCACTTCGAGCAGCGCGGCCAGATGCGTGAGCGCTTCGTAATGACCGGGTTCCAGATAAACCGCCTTGCGATAGTGTTCCTGGGCGAGCGCGCCGTTGCCTTGCG
>NZ_CAJZAR010000038.1 GCF_914484835.1 Paraburkholderia tropica | reverse complement strand
CGAGCGCGCGCGCCGCCGCCGTGATCAGCGAATCCATGCTCATGGGAATCCCGCCACACTTGTCACTCCCCGCCGCCCGTGGTCCAGACCTAATCTAACACGGCACTTCCGCTCATTCGCTCGCTGCGTCGCTGCATCGATCGGCGCGGCAAACCACAGGAGGACTGAACAATGGCCACGAACCCGACCCAGCCGACCCATCCCACCGCCACGCGCAACGCCTGGCTCGCCGCGCGTCTCGATCTGCTCGAAGCCGAAAAAGCGCACACGCGCCAGAGCGACGCCCTCGCGCGGCAACGCCAGGCGCTGCCGTGGGTGCGCGTCGACAAGACCTACAGCTTCGATACCGAAGCCGGTCAGGCGAGTCTCGCCGATCTGTTCGCGGGACGCTCGCAACTGCTCGTCTATCACTTCATGTTCGGCCCCGATTACGCGGCGGGCTGCCCGTCGTGCTCGTCGATCGCGGACGGCATCGAAGGCGCGGCCACGCATCTCGCCCACCACGACGTGATGCTGAGGGCGGTCTCGCGCGCGCCGCTCGCGAAGCTGCTGGCCTATCGTGCGCGCATGGGCTGGACGTTTCCGTGGGCGTCGTCGAACGGCAACGCCTTCAATTACGACTTCAACGTCGCGTTCACCGAAGCCCAGCAGCGCGACGGCGCGATCGAATACAACTACGCGCAGCAGGGACACGCGATGGACCTGACGCCGCCGCCCGAACCCGTCGCGCAGTTCGCGGCAAGTTGCGGCACCGACGCCGCCACCTACACGCGCGACCGCCCCGGACTCAGCGCGTTCGTGCTTGAAGACGGCGTGGTCTATCACACCTACTCGACCTACGCGCGCGGCCTCGACGGCGTGTGGAGCATGTATCAATGGCTCGACCGCGCGCCGAAGGGACGCAACGAGACCGGCGTGTGGTGGCACCGTCACGACGAATACGCGAAGGCGTGAGCGCATCATGAACGGCATCGGCGAACGGCGCGCGGCGCCCGTTTCGAAGCGCTTGCGCGTCTTCATCGTCTCGTCGGCATGGCTCGCGGCGAGCAAGGCGATGAACAGCGTGCAGCCCGCCTCGTTCGGCGCGATGGGCGGCATGCCGATGCCGGGCGGCTGGATGCTCTCGCACGTCTGGACGCCGACGTGCGGACACACCTGGCTCGACGCCGCCGCCGCGTTCGCCGCGATGTGGCTCGCGATGACGATAGCGATGATGCTGCCTTCGCTCGCACCTGCGCTCTATCGCCATGCGCGTGCGACCTATGCAACGCGAGCCACGCGCTTAATGCATGCGCCGTCGCGCGCGCTGCTGGTGGGCGCGGGCTATTTCGGCGTGTGGCTGCTCGCGGGCTTGCTGCTGTTTCCATGCGGCGCGGCGCTCGTCGCCCTCGCGCTGCACGTACCGGCCCTCGCACGCGCGACGCCAGGGATCGCCGCTTGCATCGTGATCATCGCGGGCGCGCTGCAATTCACACGCTGGAAAATGCACGCGCTGATGTGCTGCCGGATCGAGGCGCATGGCGAGCGCATCGAACATGACGTCAAGTTCGCTTCTTCATTTTCGTTAGTTGCATTAACTTCGTTAGTTGCATTAACAACATGGACGTCGTTGCGCGACGGCGCGCGTTTCGGCCTGCATTGCGTGATGTGTTGCGCGAACTGGATGGCTGCGCTGATCGCCATCGGCATGATGAATCCGCACGCGATGCTCTGGGTGACGGCCGCCATTACCGCCGAACGCGTGCTGCCAAATCAGAGACTTATCGCACGCACGACCGGTAGCGTTTGCCTCGCATGGGGCGCGTGGATGATCGCGCGCGCGGCCATCGTCTAACGCATCACGCAAAGCGATGCACATCACGCTGGCGGCAAGCGTGACGAACCGCTAACATCATCGCCTTTTCGTATTTCGGCGCTCGCGCATTTGCCCGATGAAGGCCCCGCTTCTAACCGCCCTCGCGCTCGCTTCGGGCAACACCGTGACGTGGCTGCTCGGCTTGCGCGTCGTCGGCGCGACCGACTGGCTGCCTGGCTGGTATCGGCTGCATCATTGGGGCGATACGACCGTGGTCGTGCTCGCCACGCTCTCGCTCTATCTGATGAGCCGCGCGTCGCTCAAGGCTTATGCCGTGCATTGCCTCGCGCTGTTTCTGCTGTGGGAAATTCCCACCGTGCTTTACGGCGTCGAGCGACTCGCCGGGCCGCCCGTGCCCGACGCCGTCCATGCGCAGATCGCGCCGTTCATCGCGGGCTGCCTGCTTCTGCTGACGGCCGCGTCGGCCATCGGCGCGGCCAATTATGTTGCGCCGCGCCGTAAAACACGGCGTAAAAAATAACCTCGAGATAACCTCGCGATAACGTCGCGCCCGCGCCTCCCGACGGCGATTCACGTCATACTGACGCCTCCATCCGCCCGAGGACCGCACGCGATGACCACGACGCCGACGAACCCCTCCGCCCGCATCGACGAACTGATCGCCGGCATCGACGACTGGCGCGGCGCCACGCTCGCCGCCGTGCGCCAATGCATGCGCGAAGCCGACCCGGCCATCGTCGAGGAATGGAAGTGGATGGGCAGCCCGACCTGGTCGTGCGACGGACTCATCGCCGTCGCGAACGCACATAAGGGCAAGGTCAAGGTGACGTTCGCGCACGGCGCGGGCCTGGCCGATCCCGATGGACTGTTTAACGCGGGACTCGAAGGCAACGCGCGCCGCGCCATCGACTATGCCGAAGGCGACAAGGTCGATGCCCGCGCGCTCAAGCGGCTCGTGCGCGCCGCGATCGAATACAACCGCGCGCATCTGAAGAAGAACGCAAAGACAAAGTCCGCGTGAACGCATCACGCGGCACCGTTCGCGCGCCGGAAGTCGCTCACGCGATCGCCTTCCCCGCCTCCACATCCGCGAGCCGATCCACGGGCACGCGATACCGCCGCGCCGTGAGATCCGCGACGATCGACAACGCGATCTCGGGCGGCGTGCTGCCGCCGAGATACAAGCCGACCGGCGCGCGCAACGCATCGAGCGCGGCGTCCGTCACGCCGAACAGTTGCAGACGCTCGCGACGCGCCGCGCTATTGCGCCGCGAACCGATCGCGCCGACATAGAACGCGGGCGTCATCAACGCTTCCATCAGCGCGAGGTCGTCGAGCTTCGGATCGTGCGTGAGCGCGATCACGGCCATGCGCGCGTCGGGGCGCATCGCGAGCACGGTGTCGTCGGGCATCGTGCGCACGCGCGCCACGCCCGCCACGCGCCAGTCGTCGAGATACGATTCGCGCGGATCGCAGACCGTCACCGCATAGCCGAGCGGCAAGGCCATCGTCGCCACGTATTCGCTCAACTGTCCCGCGCCGATCAGCAGCAGGCGCCACGACGGACCGTGCACCGTGGTGAGACGTTCGCCGTCGAAGCTGAAGGCATCCGCCTGTGTTGGCGAGTGCGAGTGAGCGTGCGACTGCACGCGCACGAGCGTCACCGCGCCGCTGCGCAGATCGAGCGTGCGGCGCACGAGTTGTCCTTCGCGCAGCGCGTCGAGCAGCGCATCGAGGCGGCTATGCGCGCCGAGCGTTTCGCACGCGAGGCGCATCGTGCCGCCGCAAGGCAGGCCGAAGCGATGCGCTTCGTCGGCGCTCAGGCCGTACTCAAGCGTCGAGGCGCGCGTGCGCGGCGGACCTTGTGCGCGCAGGCGCTCGACGAGATCGTCCTCGATGCAGCCGCCCGAGACCGAGCCGACGATATGGCCGTCGTCGCGCAAGGCCATCAGCGAGCCGAGCGGACGCGGCGACGAACCCCACGTGCGCACCACCGTGTAGAGCCACGCCGCGCGCCCCGCCGCCAGCCAGCGCGTCGCTGTTTCCAGCACTTCGCGATCCGCGTCCTGCAGGTTCACGCTTGCCTCCGTTTCGTTCCGTTGTGCGCCGTTTTGAATCGGTTGGCGCTGCAAGCTCAATGCGTCTGCGCCCGCACGCGCGCCGACGCGCTCTCCAGATCGCGCCACGCAGGTTCGTCCGGCGCATAACGCGCGCGGATATAGCCCGCGAGTTCGGCCATCTGGCGGTCGTCGAAACTGTCCTTGAAGCCGGGCATGTAGCCGAGCCCCGCCGTGGCGGGCTGGTCGATGCCGTTCATCAGCACGTGCAGCAGATTGTCGGGGCTCGCCTGGCTCACGCTCGTGTTCAGCCCCATCAGCGGACGCACGCCGAAGTGACCGACGCCGCCCGATTGCGCGTGACACACCGCGCACGCGGCTTCGAACATGCGCTGGCCGTTCTGGAAGCCGAGCGCCGTGAGCGTGTCGGCGTTCGCGCCCGCCGCGCGCGTGGCGGCGGCGTGCGCGGCGTCGGCCGCTTCGACCGGCGGCGAGAGCGAAGCGATGTAATGCGCGATCGCGCGCACGTCCGATTCGGGCAAGTCGGCGAGACCCGCGACCACGGGCGCCATCGGCCCCGCCGCCACGCCGTGCTCCGGCGAAAAACCCGTGCGCAGATAGGCGAACAGCGCGTCCTCGGTCCATGGCACGGGCGCAGCGCCTTTGCCATCCTTGCTGGCTTTGCCCGCGTGCGCGGCCAGCAGCGAAGGTGCGTCCCAGCCTTCGGCGCTGCCGCCCGTGAGGTAGGCGAAGCCGCCCTTCTCCGCGCCGAGCGCGTTGCGCGGCGTGTGGCACGCGCCGCAATGGCCCGCGCCATCGACGAGATATTTGCCGCGATTCCAGAGCGCCGAACGTTGCGGATCGGGCGCGTACTGGGCGTCGTCGTGGAAAAGCCAGTTCCAGCCCGCGACGAGGCGGCGCTGATTCATCGGAAACGGCAGCTTCGTTTCGGGCGCGGCCTGCTTCACGGCCGGTTGCGACATGAGCCACGCGTAGAGCGACATCATGTCGGCGTCGCTCATGCGCGCGAACGACGTGTACGGAAACGCGGGATACAGATGGCGGCCGTCGCGCGCAATGCCCTGACGCATCGCGCGCGCGAATGCTTCGTAAGTCCATGCGCCGATGCCGGTCTCGCGGTCGGGCGTGATATTGGTCGACCAGACCGTGCCGAACGGCGTCTCCAGCGCGAAGCCGCCCGCGTTGGTCGCGCCTCCCGGCGCGGTGTGGCAGACGGCGCAATCGCCCGCGATGGCGATCTGCCGGCCGCGTTCGAGCATCGCGGCGCTCCATGCCGAGGCGTCCGCGTTCGCGCCCGCAGGCAACGGGGCGATGGGCGCGGGGCCAGGCAGCATCGAGCATGCGAGGCCGATCAGCCCGCCCGCCACGCCGCCGATGCCGCCGCCCGCGAGCCAGCGTTTCCAGCGCGAGGGACGACGCTGCGCCGCGGGCGCATCGAGCGCGACGGCCGGACCGGCTTGCGCGAACGCGCGGCGCAGCGTCTCAGGATCGAACGGCGGCGCGCGAAAGCGCACGCCGGTTGCGTCGTAGAGCGCATTGGCGATGGCGGCGGCCGCAGGCGCGCTCATCCGATCGATACGATTTTCGTCTTGATCGTTGCGGCCTTGAATCGATACGGATTCCGAATCACATGGCGATTCGATCAGGTCGTGCGAGACCGCTGCCTGATTGCTTGCTGGCGCGCCGGTTTCGTCGTGCGTCGCGCGTGCGATGCGACGTACGCCGGTTGCGCGCGCGATAGCCTCTTCGATCTCCCACGCGGGCATGCCCGTGAGCGCGCTTTGATCCGGCGTGCCCGCGCCTTGACCGGCCACCACGCGGCGCACGGCGATATCGCCGGTCTCGCGGTTCACGTCGAGATCGACGACCCATGCGGACCAGCTTGCAACTTGCGTCACCGGTTGTGCCGATGCGCTTTTATCCGCGTAATCGAGTGCGGGCGCTGAACGCGGCGCGTCGTCGACATGACTTTCGCCATCGAACGCGAACCCGCGCCCACGCACCCACGGCGACGCGGGTTCTGCGGCGGGCGCAACCGGCGCGCCCCACGCGGCACGCTCGCTGACCATGCGGATCACCTCGCGCGCCCCGGCGTCGCGATTCGCGTCGAGATGGTCGAGACGCAGCGCGACCGCATCGCGGCGCACGTCGTGCGCGATTTCGTCGATGAACGATTCGCGCGCGAACGCATGCGCCTGAGCGGAAATCGCGCGCGCAGGATCGTCCACGGCGACGCTGGCCTGAACATGGCGATACAGCAGCGGCGGCATGGCCGCTTTTTGTGCATCGGCGGATTCGGCCTCTGTATCGAGACGCGCGCGGTAATGCCACTTCGTCATCGTGCCATCCGCCGCGAGACGGGCTTCGACGGCCAGTTGCGCATCGGCATCGCGTCCGTGAGCGGGCCACGCGTAATCGGCGCGGCGCAGCGTGCCGGGTTCGTGCGCGGTCGCATCTGTATTCAGAGCGGTCGGCGCCACATCGGCACGCACGCGCAGCCCTTGCGGATCGTCCTCGCTCATCGCGCCTCGCTTCCCTGCTGACGTTCCTGCTCCTGCTGCAGATACAGCGCCGCGCGCTTCACGGCGCGCACGATCTCCAGATGCGTGCCGCAGCGGCACAGATTGAAGCGCAGCGCGTCGCGTATCGCGTCTTCATCGGGCGACGGATTGCGCGCGAGCAGCGCCGTTGCGCTCATGATCATGCCGTTGAGGCAATAGCCGCACTGCGCGGCCTGCTCGTCGATAAAGGCGCGCTGCACCGGATGCAGCGCGTCGAGCGTGCCGAGTCCTTCGAGCGTCGTCACCTCGCGTTCGCGCGCCGCCGCGACCGGCACCACGCACGAACGCGTCGGCTGGCCATCGACGAGCACCGTGCACGCGCCGCACTGGCCCAGACCGCAGCCGTACTTCGGCCCATTGAGTTCGCAGTCGTTGCGCAGGATATAGAGCAGCGGCGTGTCGGGCGTGGCGCCCTCGATGGTGCGCGTCGTGCCGTTCACGCTGAGCGTGAGCGGCCCCGCGTGGGAAGCGGAATGCAACATGAACTGACTCGAATTGAAGGTAAACACCGGCCGCATCGTGCATGACGGCTTGCGGCCCTGCACGGCGTTCGACGAACGCGCGCACAGGACCCGCGCACAAGACCGCCGCACAAAACCTTATAACCCGCCGAAATTCGACGCGCACGCGCATTCGCGCGCGCGTGCACAGCGCTGTTACGCCGTGGCGGCCTCGCTGGCCGTCTGCGCGTGCTTCGCTTGCGGCGAAACGAGCGGCGTGTTGAACACGTCGTACGCGAACACCCACGCCGGATCTTCGTTCGTGCGCAGCCACGTATTGTTGTGCGAGACCAGCTGCACCTTCGACGCGCGCTCGGCCCGGTTCGCTTCATACAGCGCGAACGCACCCGCGTAATCGGTCGTGCCCACTTCGTCGAGACAGCGCGTGAGCATCGCCGCGTCCTCGATCGCCATCGCCGCGCCCTGCGCCATATGCGGCTTCATCGGATGGCAGGCGTCGCCGAGCAGCACGAGACGGCCACGGCTCCAGAGCGGCAGCGGATCGCGTTCGAGCAGCGGCCACTTGGTGATCGACGGCGACACGTTGATGAGGTTCAGCACGTCCGGGTGATAGCCCGCGAACGCCTCGCGCATTTCCTCGCGGCTGCTCTCCATCATCGAAACGCCCGTGGGCCATTCGGCTTGCGGCACGCCCGTCACGTAGTAGTACTCGTCGCGCTTCTCGGTCACGTAGTAGACCATCATGTGACGATCTTCCGACCACCACTTCACGCACATATCGTACGGACGATTGCCGAGCAGCGAAGCCGGAAACACCGCGCGATGCGCGACATAACCCGTATAACGCGGCGGCTCCGCGCCCAGCAGATGTTCGCGGATCTTCGAGTTCACGCCGTCCGCGCCAATCACGATATCGGCGGTTTCCACGCTGCCGTCGGCGAACGTCAGGCGCACTTCGCTGCCCGTATCCTCCACCGCGCTCAGGCACTTGCCGAACGCGATCGTGCCCGGCGCAACGGCATCGGTCATGAGCTTGTGGAAGTCGCCGCGATGCACGGTCAGGTAGCTCGCGCCGTAGGTCTTGAGCGCGTAATCGCCGAGCGGAATCTGCGCAATCGCTTCGGCCGTCTGCCAGTCGCGGCTGTACCAGTAATCGGGGTGCGAGCCCATGACGTTGAGCGCGTCCTCGCAGCCGATGCGGCGCATGATTTTCATGACGTTGGGCCCGAGGTGGATGCCCGCGCCGAGACGCGAAAACGCGGGCGCCTGCTCGTAGAGGCGGACGTCGTGGCCGCGGCGCTGCATCAGCGCGGCGGCTGCCACGCCGCCAAGGCCTGCGCCGATGATGGCGATACGGGGTTTGCTCATGATTTCTCCAGGTCGTGCGCCCTCGCGGCAAACGCGCCGCCGGGCCGGGTTGAGTTCGAGGTCTGTCGAGGTGAAATGTAGCGTACACATTAGAAAATAAATCGGCAAGCACAAACTTTTCCTCTGCACATCCCCCACGTTTACAGCATAAAGTCGCTATATATGAAGCGACTCGCGCAGGCGATTAATTTTCCACGTTGCACATTTAAAACGTACACACTAGACTTTGCCCAGATTTCGACGACGCCTGCGCCAGGCGGGTCTCGTCGCCGCCCAACTGCAATGGAGTGAGCGTCATGAGCAAGACTTACCGCATCGGCCAGATCGTGCCGAGCTCGAACACCACGATGGAAACCGAGATTCCGGCGATGCTGCGTCTGCGCGAAGCGATCCGCCCCGAGCGCTTCACGTTCCATTCGAGCCGCATGCGCATGAAGAAAGTCGTCAAGGAAGAACTCGCCGCAATGGACGCCGAATCGGACCGCTGCGCCGTCGAACTCTCCGACGCGCGCGTCGACGTGCTCGGCTATGCGTGCCTCGTCGCGATCATGGCGATGGGCCGCGGCTATCACCGCGTTTCGCAGGCGCGCCTCACGAAGCACACGGCCGAAAACGGCGCGGCCGCGCCGGTGCTCACGAGCGCGGGCGCGCTCGTCGACGCGCTCAAGGTGATCGGCGCGAAGCGCATCGTGGTGGTCGCGCCGTACATGAAGCCGCTCACGGAACTCGTGGTCGACTACATCCGCCACGAAGGCTATGAAGTGCTCGACTGGCGCGCGCTGGAGATTCCCGACAATCTCGAAGTCGGCCGCCACGATCCCGCGCGTCTGCCCGAGATCGTCAAGACGCTCAATTACGCCGACGCCGATGCGATCGTGCTGTCCGCCTGCGTGCAGATGCCGTCGCTGGCCGCCGTCGCGAAGGTCGAAGCGATGACCGGCAAGCCGGTGATCACGGCCGCCATCGCGACCACCTACGCGATGCTGCGCGAACTCGATCTCGAACCGATCGTGCCGGGCGCGGGCGCGCTGCTCTCGGGCGCTTATTAAGTCCAATCGATCTCAATCGACCTCAACGACCGCAATCGATCCGTCAAGCAACCGGAGCCCCTCATGTCCAGCACGTTTCTCTACGGCGCGAACGTTCACGCGAACGGCATCCGCCAGCACTATCTGCGCTACGGCGGCAATGATCGCGCGCGCGCCGCACGGCCCGCGGTCATCGTCATTCCCGGCATCACGAGTCCGGCGATCACGTGGGGCTTCGTCGGCGAGGTGTTCGGCGCGGCCTTCGACACCTATGTGATCGACGTGCGCGGACGCGGTCTTTCCGAAGCGTCGGCCACGCTCGATTACAGCGTCGATGCGCAAGCCGCCGACGTGGTCGCGCTGGCCGCCGCGCTCGGCCTCGAACGCTATGCGCTGGTCGGTCATTCGATGGGCGCGCGCATCGCGGCCCGCGCAGCGCTGCGTGCGGATCGCGCGCTCGAATCGGTGGTGCTGGTCGATCCGCCGGTCTCCGGCCCGGGACGCCGCGAGTATCCGGGCAAGCTGCCGTGGTACGTCGATTCGATGGCGCTCGCGCGTCAGGGCATCGACGCCGAAGGCATGCGCGCGTTCTGCCCCACGTGGACCGACGAGGAATTGCGTCTGCGCGCCGAATGGCTGCACACCTGCGATGAACGCGCCGTGCTCGCTTCATACGAAGGCTTCCATACCGACGACTTCCACGCGGACGCCGCGCAACTGACGCAGCCCGCGCTGCTCATCACCGCCGAACGCGGCGACGTGGTGCGCGACGAAGACGTGGCCGAACTGCAGCGCGCCACGCCCGCGATGCAGCACGTGCGCGTGCCCGACGCGGGCCACATGATTCCGTGGGACAACGCCACCGGTTTCTACGCGGCATTCGGCGATTTTCTCGGCGCGCCGCTCGCGCAAAACGCCGACGTCAACACGGCCGTCACGGCTTGATTCGCAACGCTCACCGGAGAACTCACGATGCCCGTCAGCGACCATCAATTGATCGAAGCGTGGAAGGAAGTGCTCACGCTCTCGCGCCTCGAAGCCGGCCAGACCGTCACGATCCTCACGAGCGTGGCCACGCATCCGCAAACGCTCGCGTGCGCGCTGATCGCCACGCAGTCGATGGGCGCGATCGTCAACCGGCTCGACCTGCCGCCCGTCAATGGCGAAAAAGCCTTCAGCCGCGACTCGCTCGCGTGGCTCGGCACCACGCCGCTCACGGGCAATCACGCGGCCATCGCGGCGCTCAAGGCCAGCGATCTCGTGCTCGACCTCATGACGCTGCTCTTTTCGCCCGAGCAGCACGACATCCTCAAGTCGGGCACGAAGATCCTGCTCGCGGTCGAGCCGCCCGAAGTGCTCGCGCGCCTCGTGCCCACGCGCGAAGACCGCGAGCGCGTGCTCGCCGCCGCGAGCAAGATTAGCGCGGCGCGCGAGATGCGCGTGAGTTCGCCCGCGGGCACGGCGCTCGTCTGCCCGCTCGGCGAATTCGGGCCGACCGCCGAATACGGTTTCGTCGACGAACCGGGCCGCTGGGATCATTGGCCGAGCGGTTTCGCGCTCACGTATCCCGACGACCGCACCGCGCACGGCACCATCGTGATCGATCGCGGCGACATCCTGCTGCCGCAAAAGCGCTATGTGACGGAGCCGATCGTGCTGACCGTCGAAGGCGGCTACGCGACGAAGATCGAAGGCGGCGTCGATGCCGCGCTGCTGCGCGACTACATGGAAACGTTCGCCGATCCCGAGGGCTATGCGATCTCGCACATCGGCTGGGGATTGCAGCCGCGCGCGCGCTGGTCGACGCTCGGCCTCTACGATCGCGAGGCGACTATCGGCATGGACGCGCGCGCGTTCGAAGGCAACTTCCTGTTCTCGCTCGGACCGAACAACGAAGGCGGCGGCTCGCGCACCACGACCTGCCATATCGACATTCCGCTGCGCAACTGCACCGTCAAGCTCGACGACGACACCGTCGTGCGCGACGGGCGCGTCGTGCGCTGAGCGCCGCTTCTAAGCGCCGTTTCTGAGCGCCAATTCATTCGCAGGACATTCGCACATGAACGATCACGCACATCACAGCGATCACGCCGAAGCCGCCGTCTACCGCCAGCAAGGCTTCGGCACGCCGCTGCCCGTGAAGGGCAACATCGGCCTGCTCATCATCGACTTCGTGGTGGGTTTCGCGGACCCGAAGACCTTCGGCGGCGGCAATATCGCGCCCGCCATCGCCCGCACGCAGCAGGCGCTCGCCCTCGCGCGCGAACACGGCTGGCCGGTCGCGCACAGCCGCATCGTCTACGCGGCCGACGGCAGCGACGACAACGTGTTCTCGCTGAAAGTGCCGGGCATGGCCACGCTCACCGAGGATCATCCGAACAGCGCGATCGTGCCCGAACTCACGCCCGCGCGCGGCGAACTCGTGGTGCGCAAGACCGTGCCGTCGGCGTTCTTCGGCACGCAGCTTGCGCCGTGGCTATCGCAACGCGCGGTGCAGACGCTGCTGGTCGCGGGCGCGGTGACGAGCGGCTGCGTGCGCGCGAGCGTCGTCGATGCGATGTCGCATGGTTTTCGTCCGCTCGTGCTCTCCGACTGCGTGGGCGACCGCGCGATCGAGCCGCACAACGCCAACCTCTTCGACATGCAGCAGAAGTACGCCGCCGTGATGCCGCTCGACGACGCCATCGCCGCAATCGAAGCCGCGCCCCGCTGAGCGCAACCTTCGCGCGTTGTTCGTCGTTGCGCCTCGTTGCTGGGCCCATTGTTTGACGCGCGTTTTTTGTCGGCTTAACGTCAGGCGAACGCGCGCACGGGCGACAGGCGAACCCGGCCACCTCACACGCCCGCCCGCCGCGCCGCCACAGGAACTCTCTGCCGTGAACCGCTCCGAACTGCTCGCGCGCGCGGGCTGCCTCACCGTCGTGCGTCAGCCCGCGCCGCCCGTCAAGCCCGCGCCCGGCCAGCCGGGCAGCCTCTCGTCGTTCGTGCCCGAGGTGCCGGAAGTGTTCGTCGCCGTGCTCGACGACGGCCGCATTCTCGCGTTCAACGGCCACGTCGACCTGGGCACGGGCATTCGCACCTCGCTCGCGCAGATCGTCGCCGAGGAACTCGACGTGCCTGCCGCGCGCGTATCGATGCAGCTCGGCCACACCGCCGCGACACCGAATCAGGGGCCGACCATCGCGAGCGCCTCGATCCAGATTTCGGCCACGCCGCTGCGTTGCGCGGCGGCTCAGGCGCGCCTTGCGCTGCTCGATCTCGCGGCCCGGCATTTCGGCGCCGATATCAACGCACTCGCCACCGATAACGCCGACGTTTTCTTCAAGGATGCAGAACGCGACGCGCGCCGCGTGAGCTTCGCGCAACTCGTGGCGAACCAGCGCATCGCGCTCGATCTCGATCTCAAGGCCGTGGTGAAGGACCCGTCGACGTATCGCGTGATCGGCAAGTCGTCGCCGCGCGTGGATATTCCCGCGAAGGCCACGGGCGCGCTGACCTTCGTGCACGACATGCGCGTGCCCGGCATGCTGCACGGCCGCGTGGTGCGTCCGCCTTATAGCGGCATCGATAGCGGCGCGTTCGTCGGCAAGCTGCTCGATAGCGTCGATCGCGAATCGGTCGCGCATGTGCCGGGGCTGCGCGCCGTGGTCGTGCACGGCGATTTCGTCGGCGTGGTGTGCGAACGCGAGGAACAGGCGATGCGCGCCGCGCGCGAATTGCGCGTGACGTGGAAGCCGCTGCCCGCGCTGCCTTCGCTCGACGATCCCGGCGCGGCCATCCTCGCCGCGCCCGCCGTGCGCCGCCCGCTGCTCGAAGAAGGCGACGTCGAGGCCGCGCGCGCCGCGCCCGACGCGCTCACGCTCACACGCACCTACGTCTGGCCGTATCAGATGCACGGTTCGATCGGCCCGTCGTGCGCGCTCGCCGATTATCGCGAGCCGGGCGCAGGACGCATCACCGTGTGGTCGGGCACGCAGAATCCGGTCTCGCTGCGCTACGACCTCGCGACGCTTGCGGGCCGCGACGAAGCCGACATCGACATCGTGCGCATGGAGGCTGCGGGCTGCTATGGCCGCAATTGCGCCGACGATGTCTGCGGCGACGCGCTGCTGCTCTCGCGCGCCGTGCAGGCGCCCGTGCGCGTGCAGCTCACGCGCGCCGACGAGCACGCGTGGGAGCCGAAGGGCACGGGCCAGGTGGTCGAGGTCACCGGCACCGTGTCGCGCGATGGGCGCATGACGGGCTACGACTTCCGCACGCGCTATCCGTCGAACGATGCGCCGTTGCTGGCCGCGCTGCTCACGGGCGGGGTGGCGAGCGAGCCGCGCGTGTTCGAAATGGGCGACCGCACCGCCGTCTCGCCCTATGTAAGCGCGAACCGGCGTTTCGTCTGCGAGGATCTCGCGCCGCTCGTGCGGTCGTCGTGGTTTCGCGGCGTCTCCGCGCTGCCGAATTCGTTCGCGCACGATGCATTCGCCGACGAACTCGCGGCGCAAGCGGGCGTCGATCCGCTCGACTTCCGCCTGCGCCATCTGCAAGATGAGCGCGCCGCCGAGTTGCTCGAAGCAGTCGCGCAACGCGCGGGCTGGAGATCGCGCACGAAAGGCAGCGCCACGGCAAATGAAGACGAACGCGACGAGCGATATGCACGCGGACGCGGCATCGCCTACGCGCGCTACGTGCATAGCCGCTTTCCGGGCTTCGGCGCGGCGTGGTCTGCGTGGGCGGTCGATCTGGTGGTCGATCGCGTGACCGGCGAGGTGCGCGTGGAGCGCATCACCGTGGGCCAGGACACGGGCACGATGGTGAATCCCGACGGCGTGCGTCATCAGATCCACGGCAACGTGATTCAGGTGTTGAGCCGCTCGCTAAAGGAGCGCGTGCGTTTCGCCGACGGCAAGGTGGCGAGCCGCGAATGGGGCAGCTACCCCATCCTGACCTTCCCCGAACTACCCGCCGTGGACGTCGTGCTGATGCCGCGCCAGGGCGAGCCGCCGATGGGCGCAGGCGAATCGGCTTCGGTGCCGGGACCGGCCGCGCTCGCGAATGCGATTTTCGATGCGACCGGCGTGCGCTTTTACGCGCCGCCCTTCACGCCCGACACGATCCGCGAAGGCTTGCGCGCGGCGGGCAGATTGCTCGACGCGCGCCACGCGGAAGCGGCCGGGGCCGCCCGCTAGCGGCGCACGTTTTTACTACGTTATTCGCCGTCCGATTCCATCATCTTGCGCAGCAGGAACAGCAGCGCCACGCGCTCGCCCGCGTTGAGTTCGCCGTAAGTGCGCTCGGTCACCTGCTTCGCGAACGGCACCGTGCGCTCGATCAGCGCGAGACCGGCGGGCGTGGCGCGCACGAGCAGCTTACGGCCGTCATTGGGGTCGGGCAGCACTTCGATCAGCGCACGCGACTTCAGGCGCTCGACCACGCCGCGAATGGTGGCCTGGTCGATGGCCGTGGTCTTGACGATGTCGTTGAGCGAGCAGCCCTGCTTTTCCTTCACGGCGCACAGCGTGACGAACTGCGCGGCGGTGAGGTCGGAATCGGGAATGGCTTCCTGGAAGATCGAGACGTGACGCTGATAGGCGCGGCGCAGCAGATGGCCCACCTGATCGTGGAAGTCGTAAGAGTCCTTGGGAGACGGCATGAAGATCCGGCCGGAAACGGCCTGTTGGCGAAAAAATGTAGTGTACACCTTAGACATTGACGCCCGATACGCGCGGCAGCGCGCAATTTGCTTTCGATCATCCGCGCATTTATTACGCCGATGCAGGGACGAAAACGAACGAGCGTGCCACGAGGCTCGGCCAACGCAAGGATCAGGCCAGTCGCAATCCAGCGTCGACGCTATGAATTCGAGCGTATTCGCACAAATTTAGTGCTGTTTCAGCACCATCTCGCTGCGTGAACAAGCCCGCATTCGCAGCGCAAATACGCCTTGTTTAAAGGCTGAAAGCTTCGCCAACGCGCGCCTGATGAAAACCCTTACCTCTACCGATTCACCAGAATATTTAGAGCGTATACGCTTAGTTTTTGACATGCTATACAGTCATCTGTGAGCGCTCGATGTGTGCACGCATCGGACGACTAACTTCCATCCGCTTCATCCCACCAGGGAGCCTTCCATGTCAACCGTGCAATCCGGCAGCGCCACACTTTCACCTGCCGGCGCCCAACACGGCGAGCTATACCGCAAGGTCACGTTCCGCCTCATCACGATCTTTTGTCTGTGCTATTTCGCGGCCTACCTGGACCGGATCAACATCGGCCTCGCGAAGCTCCAGATGCTCGACGCGCTCAAGTTCAGCGACACGATCTACGGTCTCGGCGCGGGCCTGTTCTTCGCGGGCTATATCCTCTTCGAAGTGCCGAGCAACCTCATTCTTCAGCGCGTGGGCGCGAAGCTGTGGATCGCGCGCATCATGATCACGTGGGGCATTCTCTCGGGCGCGACGATGTTCGTGACCACGCCCATGCAGTTCTATATCGTGCGCTTCCTGCTGGGCGTGGCCGAAGCCGGCTTCCTGCCCGGCGTGCTGCTCTACCTCACGCAGTGGTATCCCGACGCGCGGCGCGCGCGCATCGTCGCGCTGTTCATGGTGGGCCTGCCGCTCTCCAGCATGATCGGCAGCCCGATCTCGGGCTGGATCATGCGCTTCTTCGACGGCGCACACGGCCTCGGCGGCTGGCAATGGCTGTTCTTCATCGAAGCCCTGCCCTCGGTGCTGCTCGGCCTCGCGATCCTGCGCTGGCTGCCGAACAACATCGAATCGGCACCGTGGCTCGACGCGCAGGAAAAGAAGACCTTGCGCGGCAATCTCGACGCCGATTCCACCGGCGGCAAGAACCATGCGCTCGGCAAGGCCTTTGTCGATCCGAAGGTGTGGGCGCTCGGCCTGATCGATCTGTGCGTGCTGCTCGGCCTCTACGCCGTGAGCTTCTGGCTGCCGACGATCCTGCGCGACACCGGCGTGAAAGACACCTACACGATCGGCTGGCTGATGGCCGTGCCCAACGCCGCCGCCGTGATCGCCACGCTCTGGTGCGGCGCGAGTTCGGACCGTCTGCGCGAGCGCCGCTGGCATATCGTGGTGCCCTTCCTCGTCGCGTCCGTGGCGCTGGCCGTCGCGGCGGGCGGCTCGCACGGCACGCTGTCGACCGTGCTGCTGTTCTCGCTCGTGAACGCGGGCGCGGCAGCAGCCATGCCGGTCGTGTGGTCGCTGCCCTCGACCTTTCTCAAGGGCTCGGCGGCGGCGGGCGGCATTGCCTTCGCGTGTTCGATTGCGAACCTCGGCGGCTTCGGCAGCACCTACTTCATCGGCTGGCTGCGCGATACCTTCCATTCGCAAAGCGCCGGCCTGTATGGCTTCGCTGTCTGCATGGTGATCGGCGGCGCGCTGGCGCTGTCGTATCCGAAGCAGGTCGTCAATCGCTGATCGACCTGGGGCGCGCATGATGGCATAGCGTTGTCTGAAACACGTTAGCCGAACCATCCGCTGGCAATTTTCAAACCCGCTCGGAAGAACGCGCATCGCCGTCCCTCAACCGGACGGCGATGCGCTTTTCATTGGACGAATCATTCAGCACCACGCATCAATCGTGCGAGCACGATCGTTCATACGCATCGCGCATTACCCATCCGCATGACAAGGGCACCCATCGCGCATCAGGTCGAAATACGCCGAAAAAAATGCGTCTTTGACCGGATGGACTTATCGCGGCAACCATGCCAGATTGCCCTTTCATGCGCGTCATCTACGAAGATGACGCCCCGCTTCACTCACAACGGGGGACAGTGTGCACCACCCGATTTTCTCCCCTGCCCACGCTGGCTGAATGGCGATGAGCATCGAACGCGCCAGCCCGCTGCGTACGGACCCGATGCGTACGCCCGCCGCGCCGCGCATCGTCGTGCTTGGCGCGGGGCCTGCGGGCGCCGCCGTCGCGCGCGCGCTCGCGATGCTCGGCTACGCGGTGCAAGTGGTCAGCGACTGGCGCCGTTTCGATGCTGTCGAAGCGTTGTCGACGCGCGTCATCGAAGGGCTGCGCCACGCGAATCTGCATCGCGCCGCCAGTTGCGCGCACGGACCTTGCGTGCGCACGACGCTCTGGAACGGCGTGCTGCAAACGCTTAACGCGGAGTTTCTGGTCGACCGCCGCGAGTTCGACGAAGCGCTGCGCGAGGACATGCGCAGCGCGGGCGTCGACGTGATCGAAGCGAACGTGCGTACGCTGCAATCGTCACCGGACGGACACGATCTCATGATCGAGACCGGCGATGGCCCGCTCTCGCTGCGCGCCGACTTTCTCGTCGAGGCGCGCGGACGGCTCGCGCCGCTCATGCGCGACGCCACGCGCGGCCCGCAAACGCTCAGCCTGCTCAATAGCTGGGATGGCCAGCCCGGCAGCGCGGCCTGCGCCGTCGAAAGCCTGCCGGACGGCTGGGCGTGGATGGCGCGCCTGCCCGACGGCCGCTGTTACTGGCAGATGACGCTCGACGTCGCGTGCGCCGAGCTGCCGCCGCGCAACGAGTTGCCCGCATTCTGCGCGCGCATGCGCCACGCGCCGCTCGCGAGCGACTTCTTCGCGGGCGACACCGACACCGACGCGCGCCTCTACGCGCGCAGCAGCACAGCCACGCTCTGCGGACGCACGGGCGCGGACAACTGGCTGCGGGTCGGCGACGCGGCGCTGGCCGTCGATCCGTTGTCGGGCAACGGCATCTTCCAGTCCTTGTCGTCGGCCTTGCAGGCGCCCGCCGTGATTCACACGCTGCTGAGCTGCCCCGAGCGCGCGCCGCTCGCGCTGCGCTTTCATCAGCAGCGTATCGAACAGCTGTTCACGCGTTTCGCGCGCACGGGCCGCGACGTCTACGCGCTCGAACAGCGCTGGGCTACGCGCCCGTTCTGGGAAACGCGCCGCCTCTGGCCCGACGACGAACCCTCGCAATCGAGCGCCGATTTCAGCCAGCTGGTGATCGAGCGCGCGCCCGTGATCGACGGCGACCTGATCGCCGAAGCCGAAGTGGTCGTGACGCCCGATCAGCCGCTCGGCGTCTGGCATCTGCAAGGCGTGCCGCTCGCGCCCATCGTCGAAGCCTTGCGCAAGCAGCCCGCCGAACAGGTCCTCAAATCGCTCGATGCCGAACAGGCGCGCATGGTGCGCCACTGGCTGTCCGCACACGGCTATCCGCAGCCGTCGGCGTGAGGCATTGCGCGTGCTTTGTGCGTTTTTCACGCGTTCTTCACGCATGTTTCAAGCACCGCTTTCATCACGCGAACTGAAACACCCCGCGCGTTTATTACGCAAATGTGCACATGCACAGCTCGCGGCGCGGCGCGCGAATTCAAAATGCGCAGCGTGACGCCATCGCTTTTTCATCCTCTCTATACTCATGCGCGTGTCCGGGCCACGCTGCCGCGCACGCATGATTCCGTCTGATCGCGCATGACCTCCGGCGCCGGACGCAGCCTTCGCCACGCGGCCACGCGGCGCGTCGCGAAACCTCGCGGCTCCGGCGTCACTCCCCTCGTCGTTTCTTCCCCGGCTTGAACAAGGAGAGCTGCACATGAGCACGTTCACCACTCGCGATGGCACGTCGATTTTCTACAAGGATTGGGGCAGCGGACGCCCGGTCGTGTTCTCCCACGGCTGGCCGCTCACGGCCGACGCCTGGGACGCGCAAATGCTGTTTCTCGTGCAGCAGGGCTTTCGCACCATCGCGCACGACCGCCGCGGCCACGGCCGTTCGGACCAGCCCGCCAGGGGCAACGACATGGACACCTGGGCCGACGATCTCGCCGACCTGCTCGACAAGCTCGACGTGAAAGAAGCCACGCTCGTCGGCCATTCGACGGGCGGCGGCGAAGTCGCGCACTACATCGGCCGTCACGGCACGAAGCGGGTCGCGGGCGCGGTGCTGATCGGCGCGGTGCCGCCGATCATGATCAAGAGCGAAAAGAATCCCGGCGGGCTGCCGAAGGAGGTGTTCGACGGCATCCGCAAGGGCGTCGTCGACGATCGTTCGCAATTCTTCAAGGACCTCGCGGTGCCGTTCTACGGCTTCAATCGCGAAGGCGCGAAAGTCTCGCAGGGCACCATCGATTCGTTCTGGCAACAAGGCATGTGGGGCGGCATCCTCGCGCTCTACGAATGCGTGCACGAATTCTCGGAAGTCGATTACACCGAGGACCTGAAGAAGATCGACGTGCCCACGCTGATCCTGCACGGCGACGACGACCAGATCGTGCCGATCGACGACGCGGGCAAGCTCTCGGCGAAGATCGTCAAGGACGCCACGCTCAAGATTTATCCGGGCGGCCCGCACGGCATGTGCACGACGATGGCCGATCAGGTCAATGCGGATCTGCTGGCGTTTTTGAATCGCAAGTAAGCGTCTGCCACGCGGGCGCTTGCGCAAAAGCCGCAAGCCCCGCGTGCCGATCCATCTCGCGCAGCTCGTTCGCATACGTTGCGGTACACGCGCGGCGCGAGGCCGATGATCGCAACGAGTCCACCGATCGCCGCGGTCACAACCGCCCCGCCCGCGATCCAGTCCGGCGCATCTTCGCGCGCGTCCTTCTGCTTTTGCGCACACGCACAATCCGCGCTCGATCGCCGCATCGCCCCCTCCAATAATTCGCAAGGCAATCGATATCCGCACCGCATCCCGGTCCGGCGCCGATCGTTTTGCGCATTGCAGCACGACCAATACCCCACTAAACGACCAGGAAAACACCCCCCGAAACGATCTGTCCCGGAAAAAAATTCTTCTATAAGACTGCCCGATTCGGTCGGCTTTTCGCAAGGGTCTTTACCAGCTTGACAAAGAATCGAGGGCCAAAACGAAAATAGGCGCGGAAGGCCGCCGGAACGCCCTCGACACGCCATTAACCCTTATGCGACGGCCACTTGGCGCGATAACGTTTTCAGCGCGCGCCCCGCTCGAACACGCCAAACGCGACGTCTTCGTGACGAAACGACGCCACGCAACGCAATTTCACGATATGAAATCCTTGTTCGATTGGCCCCCGGGCCGCTCCAAAATCAGGCAAAATCCAGGTGTTTCGCCGACTGCGCGCAGCCGGTGGTGTCACCACCCTGTTTGAGAACCCGCCAAGAAGCCGATGAGTACCCAGCAACCCACCATCATCTATACCCTGACCGATGAAGCGCCGCTGCTCGCCACCAGCGCGTTTCTGCCGATCATCCGCACCTTCGCTGCGCCGGCCGGCGTGAACGTCGAGACCAGCGATATTTCCGTGGCGGGCCGTATCCTCGGCGAGTTTCCCGAATTCCTCGCGGAAGAGCAGCGCGTCCCCGACAACCTGGCTGAGCTGGGCCGTCTGACGCAACTGCCGGAAACCAACATCATCAAGCTGCCGAACATCAGCGCATCGGTGCCGCAGCTCGTCGCCGCGATCAAGGAACTGCAGGGCAAGGGCTACAAGATCCCCGACTTCCCCGAAGATCCGAAGACCGACGAAGAAAAGGCCATCCAGAAGCGTTATTCGAAGTGCCTCGGCTCGGCCGTGAACCCGGTCCTGCGTGAAGGCAACTCGGACCGCCGCGCACCGCTGGCCGTCAAGAACTACGCGAAGAAGCACCCGCACAGCATGGGCGAGTGGAGCATGGCTTCGCGCACGCACGTCGCGCACATGAAGCATGGCGACTTCTATCACGGCGAAAAGTCGATCACGACCGACAAGGCGCGCGAAGTGCGCATGGAACTCGTGACGAAGAGCGGCGAAACCATCGTCCTCAAGCCGAAGGTTTCGCTGCAGGCCGGCGAGATCGTCGACAGCATGTTCATGAGCAAGACCGCGCTGCTGGCTTTCTACGAAGACCAGATGGAAGACGCGCGCAAGACGGGCATCATGCTCTCGCTGCACGTGAAGGCGACCATGATGAAGGTCTCGCACCCGATCGTGTTCGGCCACGCCGTGCGCACGTTCTACAAGGACGCGTTCGCGAAGCACGCCAAGCTGTTCGAACAACTGGGCGTGAACGTCAACAACGGTCTCGTCGATCTGTACACGAAGATCGAAGCGCTGCCGGAATCGCAGCGTGAAGAAGTCATCCGCGACATGCACGCGTGCCACGAGCACCGTCCGGCGCTGGCGATGGTCGATTCGGCCAAGGGCATCTCGAACCTGCACGCACCGAACGACGTGATCGTCGACGCATCGATGCCCGCGATGATTCGCGCAGGCGGCAAGATGTGGGGCGCCGACGGCCGTCCGGCCGACACGAAGTGCCTGATCCCGGAAAGCACGTTCGCGCGCATCTACCAGGAAATCATCAACTTCTGCAAGACCAACGGCGCATTCGACCCGAAGACCATGGGCACGGTGCCGAACGTCGGCCTGATGGCGCAGAAGGCTGAAGAGTACGGTTCGCACGACAAGACCTTCGAAATCCCGCAGGACGGCACGGCGCGCATCGTCGACAACGCCACCGGCGAAGTGCTCGAAGCCCTCACGCAGCCGGTCGAGCAAGGCGACATCTGGCGCATGTGCCTCGTGAAGGACGCGCCGATCCGCGACTGGGTCAAGCTCGCCGTCACGCGCGCGAAGAACTCGGGCACGCCGGCCGTGTTCTGGCTCGACCCGTACCGTCCGCACGAAAACGAAGTGATCAAGAAGGTCGAAACGTACCTGAAGGATTACGACCTGACGGGCCTCGACATCCAGATCATGTCGCAAGTTCGCGCGATGCGTTACACGCTCGAGCGCGTGATCCGCGGCCTGGACACGATCTCGGTCACCGGCAACATCCTGCGCGACTACCTGACCGACCTGTTCCCGATCATGGAACTGGGCACGTCGGCGAAGATGCTCTCGATCGTTCCGCTGATGGCCGGCGGCGGCATGTACGAAACGGGCGCAGGCGGTTCGGCGCCGAAGCACGTGCAGCAGCTGGTTCAGGAAGACCACCTGCGCTGGGACTCGCTCGGCGAATTCCTCGCGCTGGCCGTCTCGCTGGAAGACCTCGGCATCAAGACGAACAACGCGCGCGCCAAGCTGCTCGCGAAGACGCTCGACGCCGCGACCGGCAAGCTGCTCGACAACAACAAGGGCCCGTCGCCGAAGACCGGCGAGCTGGACAACCGCGGCAGCCAGTTCTATCTGTCGCTGTTCTGGGCGCAAGAGCTGGCCGCGCAGAAGGACGACG
This sequence comes from Paraburkholderia tropica, assembly GCF_914484835.1. GTDB lineage: Bacteria > Pseudomonadota > Gammaproteobacteria > Burkholderiales > Burkholderiaceae > Paraburkholderia > Paraburkholderia tropica_A. Next base: position 25,879 of record NZ_CAJZAR010000038.1, on the reverse strand, counting down.
CGGAACTCGCCGCTCACTTCGCGCCGCTCGCGAAGGCACTGGCCGAGAACGAGCAGAAGATCGTCGGCGAACTGGCCGCTGTTCAGGGCAAGCCGGTCGATATCGGCGGCTACTACAAGCCTGACTTCGCGAAGCTCGCGGAAGTCATGCGTCCGAGCAAGACGTTCAACGACGCGCTCGCAGCCGCAGCGAAGTAAGTGTCGATCATGCGCCTCGCCTTGCGCGGGGCGTCGTGAGCGTCACGCAAAAACGCCCTTGCAGCATCATGCTGCAAGGGCGTTTTTTTGCGCTCAATATTAGTTCGACATACTTACTTTTTATTCAGCGCGATTTCATAGCGGATATGTCCGCTGCGCGGCACGATGCGGTCGTACACGGCCTGCGCCGCTTCGTTCGCCTCGTTCGTGATCCAGTAAATGCGAAACCAGTGCTCGCGCTCGCCGATCTCCCGCAGCCGCTCGATGAAGGCCGTGGCCACGCCCTTTCTGCGCCCTTCCGGCGCCACGTAGAGGTCTTCCAGATAGCAGACTTGCTGGTCGCTCCATGTGTTCGGATGCAGCACGTAATTGCACAGACCGAGCGGCTCACCGCCCTCCCCGTGTGCGATCAGCGCGTGAATCGGCTCCGCGGGATCGGCGATGCGCGACCACGTGCGTGCGGTCACGCGCTCGTCGAGCGTCACGTCATAGTGACGGCAATAGGCCTGCCAGAGCGCGAGCCACGCGGCATGATCGGCGGCCTCGATGGGACGGATGGCGAAATCGGCGGACGGCACGAACGGGCTCCTCGTTATCGTTCACGGCACGCCCTCATCGTACCCGATTACTTCGCTATCCTGCCGACCTCCCGCGCTGGACGGCCGCCTCGCAACCCGTTATGCTGAAATCATCCATCTCGATGACACAGCAAATCTGAAATCATGCCCGCCGATATCAGGACGATCGACCTGAACCTCTTGCGCGCGCTCGACGCCCTGCTCGACGAGCGCAACGTCACGCGCGCGGCGCGCCGTCTCGCGCTCACGCAGCCCGCCGTGAGCGGCATGCTCGTGCGCCTGCGCGAAGCCTTCGACGACCCGCTGTTCATCCGCACCCAGCGCGGCATCGCGCCCACGTTGCGCGCGCTCGAACTCGTCGCGCCGCTCAAGCAGATTCTCGGCGAAGTGGAAACGCTGCTCACGCCGCAAGCCTTCGATCCCGCGAGCGCCGACTTCACGCTCACGCTCGCCGCCACCGATTACGCGCTGCAAGCCGTCGTCGCGCCGTATCTCGCGGTGCTGCGCCGCGAAGCGCCGGGCATCCGCGTGGCCGTGGTGCCGGTGCAGGATCCATCGCTGCACGCGCAACTGGCGCGCGGCGACGTGGACGTGGCGCTCGTCACGCCCGAGAGCACGCCCGCCGATCTGCACGCGCGGCGTCTGTTCGACGAGCGCTATGTGTGCGTGATGCGCGCCGATCATCCCGACGCCGCGCGCGGACGCATCACGCTCGCGCGTTTTTGCGCGCTCGATCATGCGCTGGTGTCGTACACGGGCGGCGGCTTTCATGGCGTCACCGACGAAGCGCTCGCGCAGCATGGCCGCACGCGCCGCGTCGCGCTCTCGGTCACGAGCTTTCTCGTGCTGCCCGAAATCCTGCGCGCGAGCGATCTGATCGCCGTGGTCCCGCAACGTCTCGCGCAGCGCGCCGAAGGCCTCGCCGTGCTGCCCGCTCCGCTGGAGATTCCTGGCTTCACGAAGACCGCCGCGTGGCACGAACGTACGCATCGCGATCCGGCGCGGCGCTGGGCACGCGCATTGCTCTTTGAAACCTGTGCATCGATTCAAAGCGCTTAAACCCAACAAGCGCGAGTCGAGCGCGAATTGAGTGATTCGTCCAGCATTCGATTCTGCTTGCGAACGCAGCGATTTCGAAAGGCGGCACGCCACATAACTCGCGTTCGACAGACGCCTGGCGTTAGAATCGAAACTCCCATCGTTCACATCGCCCTCACTCATGCTCCGACCGTCTGCACCGGAAAACGAAGCCGAGCGTGTGGAGACACTGCGGTCGTTTCAGATCCTCGACACGCAACCCGAGGAACGCTTCGACCGCATCACGCGCCTCGCACGACGTCTGTTCAACGTGCCGATCGCCGCCGTCACGCTCGTCGACACGCGGCGTCAATGGTTCAAGTCGCATCCGGGTCTCGACGTCTCCGAAACCCCGCGCGACGTCTCGTTCTGCGGCCATGCGATTCTCGGCGACGACCTCTTCTTCGTCAGCGACGCGCGCACGGACGTGCGCTTCGCCGACAACCCGCTCGTCACGGGCGCGCCGAACATCCGCTTCTACGCGGGCTGTCCGCTCTCGGCCGGACAGCAGATGCGGATCGGCACGCTCTGTCTGATCGACAGCCGCCCGCGCGAATTCGACGACGAAGAACGCGTGGTGCTGCGCGACCTCGCCGACATGGCGCAGGAAGAAATCGCCGCCACGCAGATGGCGACCACCGACGAACTCACCGGCCTGTCGAACCGGCGCGGCTTCAAACAGCTCGCCGAACAATCGTTGCGCATGCGCCGCAGCGCGCAGCGGCCCGTCTCGCTGCTCTATCTCGACCTCAACGGCTTCAAGCAGATCAACGACACCTACGGTCACGCCGAAGGCGATCACGCACTCGTTGCGTTCGCAACGATCTTGCTGACCGCATTGCGCGAAGGCGACGTGATCGGCCGGCTGGGCGGCGACGAGTTCGCGGTGCTGCTCGGCGACGCCGACGAAGCCGGCACGCTCGCCGCCATCGAACGCATCCGCACGCAGCTCGACGTATTCAACCGCACGGCGCGCAAGCCCTACGAACTGCGTTGCAGCGTCGGCAACGCGGCGGCCGGCGGCGACTTCACGGGTTCGATCGACGACTTGATGGTGCGCGCCGACACCTCGATGTATCAGCAAAAGCGCGCCACGGGCAGCGAGCGTCGATAACAACGGCCGCCAGGCGCGCCACCAGCCCATCATGCGTTTTTCGCATGTTTTTCGCGGCGTCTATTTTTGTCCGCGGATGTCGTCCGATTTCCGGCGACGTATCGTCATGACGTGCGGCACGCTTTTTGCGTGCACACGATGACTACGTTCGTCGGGGATCGACATGATGAAATCACTACACGAAGCGCGCGAGCGCACGATGATGGCCGCGACCGGCCTGGCCGTCGGACTCGCCGCCACGGCGGCGGGCGCGGGACTCTGGTTGCGCGCGCTGGCCAGCGACAGTGCCGCGAACGCCGACGTTCAATCGGCTTCGGTGGCCGCCATCCTGCTCGGCGTGTTTCTCGCGACCTGCGCGGGCCACGAAATCTGGCGCGGCCGCGCGCGCTAAGCGCCTTCGCAGCCCGCTATTTCAGGCGCCTACGCGCTCCAGGCCCTCTTCCTCGATCATCGCCATCAGGAGCGTCGTGAAGGCGCTCGCGGCGAGCGTGGGCGTCGCGCGCTTGCGCGCCAGCAGCGCCACCGTGCGTTGCGGCAACGCGGGCGTGACCGGCACGCTGGCGAGTCCGCGATGCTCGCGCAGCACCGTGGAAGGCAGCACGGTCGCGAGCGCGCCGTCCTTCACGAGCTTGAGCACGGTGCCCACGGCATTGGCCTGCACGATCACGGGTGGGCTAATCTGGTGCGCACGAAAATAGGCATCGGCGAATTTACGCACCACGAAATCCGGGCTCAGCAGTGCGAGCGGCACGTCCTGAAGCTGTTGCGCCGTGATCGGCTTGCGCCGCCGCGCGAGCGCGTGGCCCGTGCCGACCAGCAGCGAGATCGGCTCCGCGAAAAGCGGCTGGGTGTGCAGTTGCTCGGAGCGCACATCGGTAAAGCCGATGCCGAGATCGAGCGCGTCGCGTTCGAGCCGCGATTCGATTTCTTCGAGCGGCAGTTCGCTCACTTCCACGGCGATGGCGGGATGCGCCGCATGAAAACGGCGCAGCGCGGGACCGATCAGATATTCGGCGAAGGTGGGCGCATAGGCGAGGCGCAGCAAACCGCGCGTGAGGCCGCGCACGTCCTGCAAGGCGCGCTTGCCCGCGTCGAGATGATCGAGCGCCTTGCGCGCGTGCTCGATATAGACGCGCCCGAAATCGGTGAGACTGATCGCGCGGCCGCTGCGGTCGAACAGCGCCGCGCCGAGTTCTTCTTCGAGCTGACGAATCTGCTGCGAAAGCGCCGGCTGCGAGACGTGCAGCACCTCGGCCGCGCGGGTGAAATTCTTCAACTCGGCCACGGTGAGCACGTAGCGGATCGGGCGAAGCATCAAGGCGGCGGTCTCCTGGATTGGGCTCAGCGGTGTTCTCAGCGCACCTTTCGATTGTCCGACATCGACGCCACCTCCGCCCGCAGCGACACTGCAATCCAATCATAAGGCGCGCTTATCGTGCCGATCGCAATAACGTCTTGGACGCGCGCGGGCGCGCTGCGCAAAATGGGGTCGTGCGCGCCCAACCTCGGCGCGCCCTCATTCTACCGTCGGGGGAAAGGATGTTCGAAGCTTTCGCGATGTCCGCCGTCGCCGTCACGGCGGGGGCGAGTCTGACCTTCCTGTGCGCGATCCTGTTGCCGGATACGCTCGCGAAAAAGAGCGCCGAGCACGGCCGCTACGCGGCGCTCGGCACCGCGCCGGGCCGTCCGGCGAGCACGCGTGCGCGGGGCGAACGGCGCGTGCGCCGCCATCGGCATGCGCTGCCGTAACGGCTCGATGGCCTCAATGCGCGCGATAACGTCAGCTGAAATGCGCGCCCGCGTTCAGTACACGTCGCGCACGTAGCGCTTGTCGCGCGCCATCTGTCCGACGTATTCACTGGCGGCCTCGTCGCTCATGCCGCCATGCTGCGCGACCACCGACTTGAGCGCGGCATCCACGTCCTTGGCCATGCGGCTCGCGTCGCCGCAGACGTACAGATGCGCGCCCTCTTCGAGCCATGACCACATCTGTGCGCCCTGCTCGCGCATGCGGTCCTGCACATAGATCTTGTCCTGCTGATCGCGCGAGAACGCGAGGTCGAGGCGATTGAGCAGACCGTCGTCGCGCATCTGCTCCAGTTCCTCGCGATAGTAGAAGTCGGTGGCCGCGTGCTGCTCGCCGAAAAACAGCCAGTTGCTGCCCGAGTCGCCGCGCGCGCGGCGCTCGTGCAGGAAGGCGCGGAACGGCGCGACGCCCGTGCCGGGGCCGACCATGATCATCGGCGTATCGCCATGGCGCGGCGGACGGAAGTGCGTGCTTTTCTGCACGAACACGGGCACGCTGCCTTCGGCCACGCGGTCGGCGAGAAACGTCGACGCCACGCCTTTGCGCTCGCGGCGGCCGTTGTTGTAGCGCACCGCCGAGACCGTCAGGTGCACCTCGCCCGCATGCGCCTTCGGGCTCGACGAAATCGAATAGAGGCGCGGCTGAAGTCGCTTGAGCATGCCGATCAGTTCGGGCGCCGAGAGTTCGACCGGGTATTCGTGCAGCACGTCGGCGAGCTGCTGGCCCCAGAGCCATTGCTTGAGGTCGCCCTTGCGGTCCTCGCCGAGCATCGCCGCGAGTCCCGTGTCCTTGGCACGCGCGGCGACGAAGGCCAGCGCGTCGGGACCGGGCCGCGCGATTTCGTAGTGCGTGGCGAGCGCCTCGGCGAGCCGCATCGTGCCCGCGCCCGGCACGTCCACGGAGGCGTCGCCGTGCAGATGCGTGAGATCGAGCAGTTCGTCGACGAGCGCCGGGCAGTTGGTCGGCCACACGCCGAGCGCATCGCCCGCTTCGTATTCGAGTCCCGCCTCGCCGGTGGCGAGCGAGAAATAACGCGTGTCTTTCGACGCGCCCTTCATGTTCAGGCGCACGTTGCCGATCAGACGCGACGCGGCGGGCCGCGCCTTGGTCGGCGCGCTGCCGGGCAGCGCCTCGGGAATCGCGCCGCCGGCGGGCACCGCGTGCAGCGCGGCGTCCTCTTCCTTGATGCGCAACACCACGCGATCGAGCCACGCGTCGGCGGCCTCCTGATACTCGCTGTCGCAATCCACGCGCGCCATCAGGCGTTGCGCGCCGAGCGCGTCGAGCCGCGCATCGAGATTGCGGCCGTGGCCGCAGAACTGATCGTAGTTGCGGTCGCCGAGCGCCAGCACGGCATAGCGCAGCGACGCGAGGCGCGGCGCATTCTCCGCCTTGAGCGCCGACCAGAACGGCTCGCCGTTATCGGGCGCATCGCCATCGCCGAACGTGCTGGTCATCAGCAGCACGTACTGGGCTTTTTCCAGCGTCTCCAGCGAATAATCGGCCATGCAGGTCGCGCGGATTTCGAAGCCCGACTCCATCAGCTGCATCGCGTAACGCTCGACCAGCGACTCGACATTGCCGGTCTGCGAGGCCCACAGCAGCGTCACTTTCGGACGCGCATGCGCGATGCGCACGGCCGAAGCCTTGTCGCCTTGCAGCGCGTGAATCGCGTGATTGCCCTGCGTCGATTGCGTCGATTGCGTCGATTGCGACGATTCCAGCGCGGCGGGCGCGCCGACGCTGAACAAGCCCGCCAGCGTGCCGTCGAGCCACGCGCGCGTGGCGGGCGCGAACGGCGCATGCGCGGGCAGCGACGGCACCGCTTCGCCGCGCGCCTGCGACGCACGCAAGCCGCCGACGAAACCCGCCAGCCAGAGCCGTTCCGTCTCGTTCAGCGACGGCGCGGCCAGCTCGCCCAGTCCAAACAGATTCGCAAACGCGTCGAGGCGCGCGCCGTCGTGGGTCACTTCGCGGGACATGGTACTTTCCTGGAGCAGTGGAGCGGCGGCGCGCTCGGGAGTCGGTTGGGCGTCGGGCGCGGCGGTGCCGGGTGCGGGCACGGCTTCGGCTTCGACGCGCGTCAGCGCGACTGCACAAAATTTTAGTTCGGGCTGCTGAGAAACGGCATCGATGGCGTCGTTGGTGACAGCGTTCACGCAGAGTTCGTCGCCGAACACGTCGTTCCAGTGCATCGGCGCGAAGCAGTTGCCGGGCATCACGCGATCGGTCACGACGGCGGGCAGCACGACGCGGCCGCGCCGCGAACGCACTTCCACGCGATCCTTCGCGGCGATGCCGAGCGCGCTCGCATCCTCGGGATGAATCTCGACGAACGGCGCCGGATTGAGCTTGTTGAGCATCGCCACCTTGCCGGTCTTGGTCATGGTGTGCCACTGATGCTGCAATCGGCCCGTATTGAAGACGATCGGGAAGGTGCCGTCGGGCAGTTCGGCGGGCGCAACGTGCGGACGCGCGAAGAACACGCCCTTGCCGTGCGGCGTGGCGAACGCGAGACGCGGGCGCGTGCCGTCGGCGTTTTCGCGCAGCGTCTGGCTCACGCCGTCGTTCAGATAGCGCAGCGGATTGCGCTCGCTTTGCGCGCCTTGCACATCGGCGGGCGCGCACGGCCATTGCAGCGGCGTTTCGCGCAGCTTAGCGTGGCTCGCGCCGCGCAGATCGTAGCCGGTCTTCGGATTCGAAAAGCCCACGATCTCGTCGAACACTTCCGCCGCGCTCGCGTAGCTGAATCCGTCTTCGTAACCCATCGCGCAGGCCACGCGCGCGATCAGTTCCCAGTCGGGCAGCGCCTCGCCCGGCGGCTCGACGGCTTGCTGCATGAGCGTCATGTTGCGCTCGGAATTGATCATCACGCCTTCGGCCTCGGCCCAGAGCGCGCCGGGCAGCAGCACGTCGGCGTAGGCGTTGGTCTCGGTGTCGAGAAACGCGTCCTGCGCGATCACGAGGTCGGCGGCGCGCAAACCGGCCACCACGTTCTTGCGGTTCGCGACCGAGGCCACCGGATTCGTGCAGATGATCCAGCACGCCTTGATCTCGCCGGCCGCCATGCGCTCGAACATGTCGATGGTGCCGCCGCCGAGTTTCGTCGTGAGCGTGCCGCGCGGCAGCGACCACGCGTCTTCCACGAAGCCGCGATCTTCCTCGGAGAGCACCGAGCGCTGGCCCGGCAGGCCCGGACCCATATAACCCATCTCGCGCCCGCCCATCGCATTGGGCTGGCCCGTGAGCGAAAACGGCCCGCTGCCGGGACGGCAGATCTTGCCGGTCGCCAGATGCAGATTGCAGATCGCGTTGGTGCTCCAGGTGCCGTGCGTACTCTGGTTCAGGCCCATGGTCCAGCAGGTCATGAACTCGGGCGCGTCGCCGATCATCTGCGCGGCGCGGCGGATATCGTCGGCGGGAATGCCGGTGATCTCCGCGACTTTCTCCGGCGTGTAGTCGGCGAGAAACGCGGGCATCTCGTCCCAGCCCTGCGTGTACTGCGCGATGAAAGCGGCATCCGTGCGGCCGTTTTCGTGCAGCAGATGCAGCAGGCCGTTGAGCAGCGCGAGGTCGGTGCCCGCCTTGATCTGCAGGAACAGCGAGGCCTTGTCGGCAGTCGCATTACGGCGCGGATCGACGACGATCAGCTTCGCGCCCGCCTTCACGCGATCCATCATGCGCAGGAACAGAATCGGATGGCAGTCCGCCATGTTCGCGCCGATCACGAAAAACAGATCGGCCTTGTCGAAGTCCTGATACGAACCGGGCGGGCCGTCCGCGCCGAGCGAGAGCTTGTAGCCGCTGCCCGCGCTCGCCATGCACAGGCGCGAATTCGACTCGATGTTATTGGTGCCGACATAGCCCTTCGCGAGCTTGTTGACGAGGTACTGCGCCTCGATCGACATCTGGCCCGAGACGTAGAACGAAAGCGCTTCGGGGCCGTGCGCGTCGAGCGTTGCGCGCAGCCGTGCGGCCGTGTCGGCGATCGCCTGGGCGATCGGCAGCGGCACCGGGTCCTCGTCGCGCGCGTGACGCACGAACGCGCGTTCGAGACGGCCCGAATTGCGCAGCGCCACGTGCGCCGACGAACCCTTCGTGCACAGACGTCCGAAGTTGGTCGGATGCTCGGCGTCGCCGGCGATCTTCGTGACCGCGCCATCCTCGACGTGCAGGATCATGCCGCAGCCCACACCGCAGTATGGGCACACGGTCTTGACGGTTTTCGCGGACTTCGGGCTGGTCATGCGCGTTCGGGCCTGGCTGGTGTGATCGAGGTTCGAATCAGAAAAGCAGCGAGAAAAACAGCGGAAAAATCAGGCCGAAATCCACACCTGGCCGTTTTCCACACGCGTGGCGAACGCGTTCACCGAGCTGTCCGGCACTTCGAGACACTCGCCGGTTTCCAGATCGAAGTGATGCTTGTAGATCGGCGAGGCCACCACGATGCGCTCGCCCAGACTGCCGACGAGACCGCGCGAAAGCACGGCCGCGTTCGAGTTCGGATCGTAGTTGCCGATCGCGAACACGCGCGCCGCGCCGTCGTCGACATGGAACACGGCGACCTGCTCGCCGTTCACGAGCGCGCACACGCCGGTGTTCGGCACGATGTCGTCGAGCTGGCAGATCGAGACCCAGGTTTCGTCTTGCTGAAGAATGGCGTTCATTTCGGATTCCTCGTTATCTAGCGGTTGGATCGAGCAGTTGAAAACAGCTACGTCACATCGTTTCGGCGACGACCGGAATCGCCGCCAGGCCTTCGTACTGCGCACGCACCGGCATGCCCTTGCGTTCTTCGAGCGTAGCCGGACGGATCTGGCCGCGCTCCTCGACGAAGGTCACGTTCTCGTCGCCTGCTTCGCTGTTGACGAAGTGACGGAAGCGACGGCGCGTGGCCGGATCGGTCACGGCGACCTTCCATTCGTCTTCGTAGGTGTCCACCACGAGCTGCATTTCGGCTTCGAGTTCGGCGGCGAGACCGAGCTTGTCGTTCACGACCACGTCGATCAGATAATCGAGACCGCCTTCGAGGTTGTCGCGCCAGACGCTCGTGCGTTGCAGGCGGTCGGCCGTGCGCACGTAGAACATCAGGAAGCGGTCGATGTAGCGGATCAGCGTTTCGCGGTCGAGGTCGGCGGCGAGCAGTTCGGCGTGACGCGGCTTCATGCCGCCGTTGCCGCAGACGTAGAGATTCCAGCCCTTCTCCGTGGCGATCACGCCCACGTCCTTGCCCTGCGCTTCCGCGCATTCGCGCGTGCAGCCCGAGACGCCGAACTTGATCTTGTGCGGCGCGCGCAAGCCCTTGTAGCGGTTCTCCAGACCAATCGCGAGGCCGACCGAATCGCCCACGCCGTAACGGCACCACGTCGAACCCACGCACGACTTCACGGTGCGCAGCGACTTGCCGTACGCATGGCCCGATTCGAAGCCCGCGTCGATCAGTTCTTCCCAGATCAGCGGCAGTTGCTCGACGCGCGCGCCGAACAGGTCCACGCGCTGGCCGCCCGTGATCTTCGTATAGAGGCCGTACTTCTTCGCGACCATGCCCACCGCGATCAGCCCTTCGGGCGTGACCTCGCCGCCCGGCATGCGCGGCACGACCGAATAGGTGCCGTCGCGCTGGATGTTGGCGAGGTAGTAGTCGTTCGAATCCTGCAGGCTCGCGTGCTCCTTCTTGAGCACGAACTCGTTCCAGCACGAAGCGAGAATGCCGGCCACCGCGGGCTTGCAGATATCGCAGCCGAGACCGTGGCCGTGCTTCGCGAGCAGGTCGCCGAAGGTCTTGATCTGCTCCACGCGCACGATGTGATACAGCTCCTGGCGCGAATACGGGAAGTGCTCGCACAGATGATTGTTGACGCTGAGGCCCTGGCGCTTCATCTCCGACTTCATGATCTGCGTGACGAGCGGCACGCAGCCGCCGCACGATGCGCCCGCGCAGGTCGTGGCCTTCATCGCGCCGATGCTGGTCGCGCCGTCGCGCACCGCCGCGCAGATCTGCGCCTTCGAGACGTTGTTGCACGAGCAGATCTGCGCGCCGTCGGGCAGCGCCTCCACGCCGAGCGCGGGTTTGGCGCTGCCGTCGGATTGCGGCAGGATCAGGAATTCGGGCGCTTCGGGCAGCGCGATGCCGTTGAGCATCATTTGCAGCAGCGTGCCGTATTCGCTCGCGTCGCCGATCATCACCGCGCCCAGCAGCTTCGTGCCGCATTCGGACACGACGAGCTTCTTGTAGACCTGACGGCGTTCGTCGGCGAAACGATAGGCGCGGCTGCCCGGCGTCTTGCCATGCGCGTCGCCGATGCTCGCCACGTCCACGCCCATCAGCTTGAGCTTGGTGCTCATGTCGGCGCCCGCGAAGCACGTCGCGGCTTCGCCCGCGAGCGTCTTCGCCACATTGCGCGCCATGTCGTAACCCGGCGCGACGAGGCCAAAAATCTGCCCTTGCCACAGCGCGCATTCGCCGATCGCGTAGATATGCGGATCGCTCGTGCGGCAGTCGTTGTCGATGGCGATGCCGCCGCGCGGGCCGACTTCGAGCCCGCAGGCACGCGCGATGTCGTCGCGCGGACGGATGCCCGCCGAGAACACGATCATGTCGGTTTCGAGGTGCGTGCCGTCGGCGAACACCATGCGATTCGCGGCGCCTTCACCATCGACGATCGCCGTGGTGTTCTTCTGCGTGTGCACCGTCACGCCCAGTTCTTCGATCTTCGCGCGCAGCACGCGGCCGCCGTCGTCGTCGACCTGCACGGCCATCAGGCGCGGCGCGAATTCCACCACGTGCGTTTGCAGGCCGAGATCGCGCAGCGCCTTCGCGCATTCGAGGCCGAGCAGGCCGCCGCCCACCACCACGCCGGTTTTGGCGCTCGCGCCGCGCGCCTGCATCGCTTCGAGATCTTCGATCGTGCGATATACGAAGCAATCCTGACGATTGTTGCCTTCGATCGGCGGCACGAACGGCACCGAGCCGGTAGCGATCACGAGTTTGTCGTAGGCGAGCGTTTCGCCGTTCGACACGCTCACGGTGCGCGCCTCGCGGTCGATCGACACGGCCTTCGCGTCGAGCACGAGGCGCACGCGCTCGCGCACGTCGTCGCGTTCGAAGAAGCCCGGCGCGACGAGCGAGAGATCGTCGGCGCTCTTGCCCGAGAAAAATTCGGAGAGATGCACGCGGTCGTAGGCGGGGCGTGGCTCCTCGCAGAGCACCGTGACGCGCACGTTCGCGCTTTCCGCGAGCACGCTCTCCAGAAATTTATGGCCCACCATGCCGTGGCCAATGACGACGACGTTCAGACCGTTCACTGCGAGCGTAGTTTGCGTCATGCTTGTGCACCAAATAAAAAGGCGTCCCGCGATGCCAGCTTGCGAAAAGCCAGACTCGGGGGACGCCGTTGCCCTGAATTCAATCGATTTGTACTGCTCTGCTGCTGCGCAGCCGGATCGCCGTTGATCCTGTTGAATGATCGTTATGCAAGCGCTGTGCCAATTCGCACGCATACCGCGAAAGCCCCGTCTGGCGGGCGTTTCGCGGCAGCGCCCGCGCATCGCGCACAAAAACGGCACGACGCTTCGTGATGCAGCAGGGCACAGATTTGGTGCCGTGCAGCACATTCGCTGTGCGCTGCGTTCTTGCAGGTGCGTGCGTTGTCAATGCGGGCGAGCCCGGTTTCGGGCGCGTCGCGTGCGGCTGCAAAGGCATCGGGAAGCGATCGGCAAGATCAGTACGCGCGCTGGTCTGGAACTTGCGTAAATCGACGCGTGTGAGTCGATACGAACGGCAACGATGCCGGACGCGTCGCGCGCGACGAAGCGCGCGGCGCATCGTCCTCGCAGGATGGACAGAACACAGGACAACGGCGTCCCCTCGTCATCGATGACGAGCGGACGCCGTTTTTTATTGGCGACACAGCCACACAGCCATACGGGTACACGACATGACGAACACGAACGCCATGAACACGACGGGCAAGGTCACGTTATTGAGCGCGGGTCCGGGCGACCTCGACCTGCTGACGTTGAAGGCCGCGAAAGCGCTCGCGAGCGCCGACGTCGTGCTGATCGACGACCTCGTGAATCCCGAAATCGCGACGCTCGCACCGCAGGCGCGCGTGATCAAGGTCGGCAAGCGCGGCGGCTGCCGCTCCACGCCGCAAGCGTTTATCGAGCGTCTGATGCAGCGTTACGCGAAGAAGGGTTTGCACGTGGTGCGCGTGAAAGGCGGCGACGCGCTGCTGTTCGGCCGCGCGGGCGAGGAACTCGCGGCGCTCGATCGCGCGGGCATTCCGGTGGAGATCGTGAACGGGATTTCGTCGGCGTTCGCGGCGGCGGCGGGACTGGGCGTGTCGCTCACGCATCGCGATCATTGCCAGGGCGTGATTTTCGTGACGGCGCATCTGCGCGATCACAGCGAGCCCGACTGGCGCGCGCTCGCGGCCACCGGCATGACGCTCGCCATCTATATGGGCATGAGCCGCATCGAGGGCCTGTGCGCGACGCTCGCGCAATCGCTCTCGCCCGCCACGCCCGCCGCCGTCGTGCAGTGGGCGGGCAGCGCGAACGAGCGCCGCGTGACGGGCACGCTCGGCACCATCGCGGCGCGCGCGCGCGACGCCGGGCTGGGCAGTCCGGCGATCATTCTGGTCGGTGATGCGATTGGCGAGGCGCTGGCGTTCGCGCCGCGTGACAGCGAGTGCGCCGCGCTGCTGTCGGCAGGCATGCTGCCGCAATTGCGCCGCGCGTAAGCGCCGCGTGGGCGCTTACTTGATCTCGATTTCGACGAACACCACTTCGCGCGGCGACGCATTGACGACGTTGTGCTCCACGCCCTGCAAGCCCGCGTAGCTCTGGCCCGCGACGAGCGCCTTCTCGCGCGGACCGTCGCGGGTTTCGATCAGCAGCGTGCCATCGGTTTGCGGCACGACGATGTAGTCGTGGCCGTGCACGTGCCAGCCGGTTTCGGCGCCGGGCGCGAAGCGCCATTCGGTGACGATGGCGCTCGCGTTCGAGACTTGCACGGTGGGGACGGCTTGCGGTCGGGACATGGGGCGCTCCTTGCTCCTGATTGTTATCGGCGATGTATTGCGCCGATTCTCAGGCAAGCGAGCCTTACGGGAAATAGACAGTGCGTGCGCGCCGACCAGCACAGTTGCACACACTCACGCGAACGCGCCGCTCAATTAGTCAGCATGCCGAACCAAACTCAGCGCCCGCCGCCCACCACGCGCTTCACCACCAGACCCGGCAAACGCAAGCCGAATCCGGCCACGAGCCGCAGATGCATCCACGAGAGCAGCAGGTTGTCGCGCGCATAGTTGAAGTGCGAAACGCCGCCTTCGTCGGCCTTGAAATAACGCACCGGCGCTTCGATCTGGATCGGCCGCACGCCCGCCCAGCACAAGCGCACGGCGGCTTCGGGATCGAAGTCAAAGCGGCGCATCCACGGCAGACGCGTCATGATCGTGCGCAGCGGCGCGATCGGATACACGCGGAATCCATACAGCGAATCGCCGATCCCGGCCCACAGCGTTTCGACATCGGCGAGCAGGTTCGACACGCGGCGGCCCTGCACGCGCAGCTGCGGCGCGCTCGCGTCGAACTTCGGACGGCCCAGCACCATCGCCTGCGGATCGGCCTGCGAGGCGGCCATGAAGCGCGGAATCAGCTCGGCGGGATGCTGGCCGTCGGAGTCCATCGTGAGCGCGTGCGTATAGCCCTGCGCGGCGGCGGCCTCGATGCCCGCGAGCACCGCGCCGCCCTTGCCGCGATTGTGCGGCAGCACGATCACGCGCAGGCCGTCGTCCTGCGCGGCCATCGCCTGAAGACGCTCGGCGCTGCCGTCGGTGCTGCCGTCGACGACCACCCACACGGGGTTCCAGTGCGCGCGCGCGGCGCGCACCGTCTCGTCGACCTTCACGCCGGGGTTGTAGCTCGGGATCAGGACGAGATGCGTCGCGCTGGCGCGCGGCGGGGTGGAGGTAACGTCGGCTTGCATGGAACGGGGTACGAGAAGCGGAAAGGTTGGGACGGCGCGCGCGATCAGGCGAGGCCGCCGTTGATCGACAGCACCTGGCCGGTCACGTAGGCGGCGGCGTCGGAGACCAGATAGGCGACCATGGCCGCCACTTCCTCCGGCTTGCCGGCGCGCTGCGCGGGCACGATCTGCTTGAGGCGCTCGGCGGGAAACGCGCGCTCCGCCATCGGCGACTCGATCACGCCCGGCGCGATCGCGTTCACGGTGATGCCGCGCGACGCCACTTCGAGCGAGAGCGCCTTGGTCGCGCCGATCAGCCCGGCCTTGGCCGCCGAATAGTTGACCTGGCCGCGATTGCCCATCACGCCCGCGAGCGACGCGACGTTCACGATGCGCCCGCGGCGCGTGCGGATCATCGGCAGCAGGAGCGGCTGCGTGACGTTGAAGAAACCGTTGAGCGACACGTCGATCACGCTGCGCCACTGCTGGCGCGACATGCCGGCCATCGGCGCGTCGGCGGTGATGCCCGCGTTGTTGACGAGGATCTGCACCGGGCCGCCGTTGGCATCGTCGATCAGCGGGGCGAGCGCGGCTTCTGTGGCGTCGGCGTCGGTGACGTCGAAGGCGATCGCGTGCGCCTGGCCGCCCGCGGCGACGATGCGCTGCGCCACGGCTTCGGCCTGCGCGAGCTGCCGGTTCGCGTGGACCCAGACTTCATGGCCCGCCGCGGCCAGGGCGTCGCAGATCGCCTGGCCGATCACTCCGCTGCCGCCGGTCACGAGTGCGCGCATCGGCTCTCTCCTGTCGTTCGTCGGTCGCGTGGCGCGTGCGATCAGCGCACGCGATGCGCATCGACGTAGGCGGCCAGCGCGCCGAGCGTCGCGAAGATCTTTTCGTTGTCGGGGTTATCCGAGCGCAGTTCGAAACCGTACTTCTTCGAGATCAGCAGCGCGATTTCGAGGATGTCGATGGAGTCGAGACCGAAGCCCTCGCCATAGAGCGGGGTCTCGGCGGTGACGTCGTCGAGCGCGACGTCTTCGAGATTCAGTTCGCCGACGATGAGCGCGGCCAGTTCGTGTTCGAGAGCGTTCATAGGCGTGCGGGTCGTTTGACGGGTCGGGTCGAATCGGGGCCGCACGGGGCGGGACATTTCACGCGCCGCCGCTTGCCGCGCCTGGGCGCCACCCCGCTCCGCCTGCCCGATTTAGGGATCGTTGGGTAAAAGTTACGCGGATTCTAGACGATGGGTATCGGGGCGTATACGGTGTCGCCGGCCGAAAGGTTACAGACGTTCCGAACCGTCTCACCCGCAATTTTGGGACACGACCGCCGCAGACGCTTGCACGGCATTGGACGCGCCGCGTTCGGAGCGGGCCCGCGCCTTGCAGTAAGGCATACAAACGGTTACAAACCTGCCGGTGCCTTGTCGGACGGCGCTGCGCCGCCACCCTAAAATACGCCTGCCGTCCTCACGCGGCCCTTTTTTGTCATACGTATGAGGATTGACGGCATGGAAAATAGCGCCACCGCCGTCTTCCGCCACTACCATTCAAGATAAGGAACCTGATGTCACGCCGCACCGCCCAGCCTGCCGCGCCCGCGCCGGACCGCCGTCCGGGCAGCGCCCGCTCCCCGAGGGAAGCGGCGCTGGGTGTCGTGCGCGCCGGGCTCGGCGTGGCGGTCGTGGTCGCCTACCAGCTGCTCGCGCATCGCGCGGTCGCGACGCCCGGCGAACAGGGCCTCGGACTCGCGATGGCGCTGCTGCCGCCGCTGGCGCTCGCGCTGTCGGCCGCCGCCGGATCGCCGCGCCGCGCCTGGCTGCTGCCGCTCTGGGCGCTGGCCGCCGGGGCCTTGTGGAGTGCGCGCACGCCGCTTGCTTATCATTTCGAATGGGGACTGTATCTGGAGCACGTGAGCTTCAACCTCGCGCTGGCGCTGCTGTTCGGCCGCACGCTGGCCGCCGGGCGCGAGCCGCTGTGTACGCAGTTCGCGCGCACGATACGCGGCGGCGGCCCGATGCCGCGCGCCATCGTGCGTTACACGCGCCGCATCACGCTTGCGTGGACGCTGTTTTTCGTGGCGATCGCCGCCGTCTCGACGCTGATGTTCGCGTTCGCGCCGATCGTCGCCTGGGCGACCTTCGCCAACTATGTCGCGCTGCCGCTGGTGGGCGCGATGTTCGCCGTCGAGCACGCCTGCCGCGCGCTGGCGCTGCCGCACGAACCGCGCGCCCGCATGCTCGACGCGGTGCGCGCCTACCGCGCGCGCGCCATGTCATAAACGTCGCGCAGGCCGCGCAAAGCCGCGCCGGCCGGGGATTTCGCAGGGTATTCGTATCAACCGATTTATGCAGACTCATCCGTTGCTGTTTCACGCTTCGCCCCGCCAGGTCATCGCCTGGCGCGATGGCGCGCCCGTCACCGTGCAAGGCTTTCTGGCCGACGTCGCACGCGTGGCCGACGCGCTGCCGCCGGGCGGGCACGTGTTCAACGTCTGCCGCGACCGCTACCGCTTCGCGGTGAGCCTGTGCGCGGCGCTCGTCGCGGGCCGCATCAGCCTGCTGCCGTCCACGCACGCGCCAGAGACGGTCCGACAGCTCAAGGCCTTCGCCCCCGACACGTTCTGCCTGCACGACGCGCCCGAGTGCGCGATCGACCTGCCGCGCTTTCGATACCCCGACACGCCCGCCGCAAATCTGACCAAAGATGACTGCGCCGACGCTCAGGACAACGCCAACAACAACGCCGACGACGCCCCCTTCGCCGTCCCGCAGATCGACGCCGCGCGCGTGATGGCCTACGTCTTCACCTCGGGCTCGACCGGCGCGCCGGTGCCGCATCGCAAGACCTGGGGCTGCCTCGTCGAAGGCGTGCGCGCCTCGGCGCAGAGCCTCGGCCTGAGCGGCGACGGCGCGGCGGCGCACACGCTGGTCGGCACCGTGCCCGCGCAGCATATGTACGGCTTCGAATCGACGGTGCTGCTCGCGCTGATCGGCGGCCTCGCGTTCAGCAGCCGCCAGCCGTTCTACCCCGCCGACATCCGCGCGGAACTCGATGCCGTGCCGCAGCCGCGCGTGCTCGTCACCTCGCCGATCCATCTGCGCACGCTGCTCGCCAGCGACGCGCCGCTGCCGCGCGCCGCGCTGGTGCTCAGCGCGACCGCGCCGCTCGCCGAAAAGCTCGCGAGCGAAGCCGAGGCGCGGCTCGGCGCGCCGCTGATCGAGATCTACGGCAGCACGGAAACCGGCCAGATCGCCACGCGCCGCACCGCGCAAGGCGCGACGTGGCGGCTGCTGCCGCGCATCCGCTTCGAGGCGCGCGCGACCGGGGACGAGGACAGCACCACGTTCTGGGCCAGCGGCGGCCATCTCGACGAACCCGTGCCGATGGGCGACGCGCTCGAACTGCTCGACGCGCAGCGTTTCCTGCTGCACGGCCGCAAGCAGGACCTCGTCAATATCGCGGGCAAGCGCACGTCGATCGCGTATCTGAATCATCAGCTCAACGCGATTCCCGGCGTGACCGACGGCGTGTTCTTCATGCCCGACGACGACGATTCCACGCGCGGCGACGCCGCGATCACGCGCCTCGTCGCGCTGGTGGTCGCGCCCTCGCTGAGCGTCGCCGACCTGCAGCGCGCATTGCGCGAGCGGATCGACGGCGCGTTCATGCCGCGTCCGCTGGTGTTCGTCGACGCCCTGCCGCGCAACGAAACCGGCAAGCTGCCGCGCGACGTGCTCGCGGCGCTGGCCGCGCGGCACGCGCGCGCGACGGCGTCGGAATCCGCGCGAGTGGCACAAGCCGCAAAACCCGCACAACGCAGCGCCGACAACGCAACCGCACACGCCCTGCGCTTCACGATCGGCGCCGATCATCCCGCGCTGCCCGGCCACTTTCCGGGCCTGCCGATCGTGCCGGGCGTCGTGCTGCTCGACCGCGCGATCGACGCCATCGGCACCGCGCTGGACCAGCCGCTCGACCGCTGGCGTCTCTCGGCGGCCAAGTTCCTGAGCCCGGCCGCGCCTGGCGAGGCGCTCGACCTCGCCTTCGACGCCGCCGCGAGCGGCGCGATCCGCTTCACCGTGCGCGCGGGCGAGCGCGACGTCGCGAGCGGCACGCTGGCCGTGCAACCCGCACAAGCGGAGGCCGCGCGATGAAACCGAACCTGCCGCCCGCCGCCGAAGGATCGAACGCACCGAACGCATCGACGAACGCATCGCCGAACGCGTCAACGAGCACATCGCAAAACGCATCGACCGCATCCGCCAAACCCGCGCGCACCGACTGGGCCCAGCGCGAGGAACGCGGCAGCGCCCTGCTGCTGCGCGTAATGACGTGGCTTTCGCTGCGCCTCGGCCGCCCCGCCGGGCGCGCGCTGCTGCATCTGTGCGCCGCCTATTACGTCCTGTTCTCGCCGCGCGCACGCGGCGCCTCGCGCGACTATCTGCGCCGTGCGCTCAAGCGCGCGCCGCAGTGGCGCGACCTCTGGCGTCACGTGTTCACGTTCGCGACCACGATCCACGACCGCATCTATCTGATGCACGGGCGCTTCGATCTGTTCGATATCCGTCCGCACGGCCAGACGCTCGTCGACGAAGCGCTCGCGGGCGGACGCGGCGCGTTCCTGATGGGCGCGCATCTGGGCAGTTTCGAAGTGGTGCGCGCGCTCGGCCGCACGCGCCCCGACCTGCGCGTGGTCGTGACGATGTTCGAGGAGAACGCGCGCAAGATCAACGCGACGCTGGCCGCCGTGAATCCCGCCGCGAGCCCGGAAGTGATCAGCCTCGGCCAGATCGATTCGATGCTGAAGGTCAATCAGCGGCTCGACGAAAACTGCATGGTCGGCATGCTGGCCGACCGCACGCTGCTCGCCGACGACTCCGCCTCGCTGCGCCGCATGGCCTTTCTCGGCGAGCCCGCCGCATTCCCGCTCGGCCCGCTTTACATGGCCGCGATGCTCAAGCGTCCGGTGCTGTTCATGACCGGTCTCTATCGCGGCGGCAACCGTTACGACGTGCACTTCGAAATGGTCGCCGACTTCACCCACACGCCGCGCGAAGCGCGCCGCGCCGCCATCGACGCGGCGCTCGCGCGCTACGTCTCGCTGCTCGACAAGTACGCGCGCGCGGCGCCCTATAACTGGTTCAACTACTTCGATTTCTGGAAAACGGTCAAGCCCGCGGCCGCGCCCTCCGCGCCCGTGGAAAGCGCCGCGCCCGCACGCGATGCCGGCGCGGCCAGCGCGCCGCGCCGCAACGAGGCCGCCGCACGCGGCGCGCACGCCACGCGCGCGACCCGCGCCGCCTCGGCCAGCCTGACCGCCCGGGAGACTTCCGACGCATGAGCACGACCCCACGTATGCCCTTTCGACTTTCCTCGCGCCGCCTGATGGCGCGCGCATTCGCCGCCGCCGCGCTGCTTGCGGGCGGCGCCACGCTGAGCGTCATCGGCACGCTCGCGCCCGTCACGTCCGCCCAGGCCGCGCCCGCCTGGACGCTCGACCGCCTGATGGCGACGCTCGCGCAGCACAAGACCGGCCGCGCGACCTTCACCGAAACGCGCTGGCTGGCGATCGCCGCCGAGCCCGTCGAATCGTCGGGCGAGCTGGCGTTCGCCGCGCCCGATCATCTGGAAAAACACACGCTGAGCCCGAAGCCGGAGCAACTGATCGTCGACGGCGACATGCTCACGGTCGACCGCAACGACCGCAAGTACACGCTCGCGCTCGCGCATTACCCGGAAGTGGGCGCGTTCATAGAGAGCATCCGCGCGACGCTCACGGGCAACCGCTACGCGCTCGAAAAGACCTACAAGGTCGCGATCGCCGGACGCGGCGACAACTGGATGCTCACGCTCACGCCGCGCGACTCGCGCATGCAAAAGGTGGTCAACACGATCACGCTCGAAGGCACGCGCGGCGAGCTGCGCAGCGTGGCGATCCAGCAGGCGGGCGGCGATCATTCGCTGATGAAATTGCAGCCGCTCGCGCCTGCGTCGGCGGCGTCGCCTGCATCGCCCTCGCCGGGTGCCGCGGCGAAAGCGTCGAAATCGGCGAAGTCGGCCGCCTCGGGCGAGTTGGGCTAAGCGCCCCGCCCGTTCGAGCCCGCTCGACCCCACCCAAACGGAAACAGGGACGCGCCGATGGACGACCGCACCCGCCCCGCCTCCGCATCGAAGCCCGCTTCCCTGCCCGCTTCCACGCCCGCACGCAGGCCGGCGTTCAGGCAGCCCGCGGTCCTGCTGTGGCTGCTGTTCCTGCTCGCCTGCGCCGTCACCATCGCGCGCACGCAGTTCGTCACCGACCTCTCCGCGTTCCTGCCGCGCGCGCCCAGCGCGGGCCAGCGCGTGCTCGTCGAGCAGTTGCGCGACGGGCTGGTTTCGCGGCTGATTCTCGTCGGCATCGAAGGCGGCGACGCGTCGTCGCGCGCGCGGCTCTCGCGCGAGATCGGCGCGACGCTGCGGGCCGATCCGCAATTCGCGGCGGTCCATAACGGCGAGGCCGTCAACGACGCGCGCGACCAGCAGTTCGTCTACGCGCACCGCTACGCGCTGAGCCCGTCGGTCACGCCGCAGCGCTTCACGGCGGCGGGCCTGCACGACGCGCTCGGCGAGAGTCTCGATCTGCTCAGCTCGTCGGCGGGCCTCGTCGCGAAGGATCTGCTGCCGCACGACCCGACCGGCGAAGTGGCCGCGCTCGTCGATCAGCTCGACAGCGCCGCGCAGCCCGCCACGCGCGACGGCGTCTGGGCTTCGCGCGACGGCGCGCGCGCCGTGCTGGTCGCGCAGACCGCCGCCGCGGGCTCGGACACCGACGCCCAGGCGCGCGCCATCGACGCCGTAAAGCGCGCCTTCGCCTCGGCCACGCGCACGCTGCC
The DNA here is from genome assembly GCF_914484835.1 of Paraburkholderia tropica. Lineage (GTDB taxonomy): Bacteria > Pseudomonadota > Gammaproteobacteria > Burkholderiales > Burkholderiaceae > Paraburkholderia > Paraburkholderia tropica_A. The sequence goes on along the minus strand of NZ_CAJZAR010000038.1, from coordinate 4,259 downwards.
GAATGCCACCGACGCCTCCGCCTATCGCGTGGTGATGACCGGTCCCGGCGTGTTCTCGGTCGAGACGCGCGACGCGATCCGCCACGACGTCGAGCGCATTTCGGTGCTGAGCCTCGTGCTGATCGTCGCGCTGCTGCTCACGCTCTATCGCTCGCCGCGCCTGCTCGTGCTCGGCCTGCTGCCGGTGCTCTCGGGCGTGGCGGCGGGCATCGCGGCCGTGAGCCTCGCGTTCGGCGCCGTGCAGGGCCTCACGCTCGGCTTCGGCACCACGCTGATCGGCGAGGCGGTCGATTATTCGATCTATCTGTTCGTGCAGTCGTCGCCGTCTTCGTCGCCGTCTTCCTCGCTTTCATCGTCGATGCAAACGCACCGCGACGCCGCGCTGCGCGCCTGGATCGCCGCCTACTGGCCGACGATCCGCCTCGGCGTGCTGACCTCCGTGTGCGGTTTCGCGTCGATGCTGTTCTCGGGCTTTCCGGGCCTCGTGCAACTGGGCGCGTATTCGATCGCCGGACTCGTCACGGCCGCGCTCGTCACGCGCTTCGTGCTGCCGCATCTGCAAGGCGGCGCGCACGCGATCCGCGACGTCTCGCGCCTCGGCGCGGCGCTCGCGCGCGCGGCCGCGTTCGCGCCGCGTCTGCGCTGGCCGCTCGCCGCGCTGGCCGTGGGCGCGGTCGTGTTCGCCGCGTGGCATCGCGACACGCTCTGGAGCCACGAACTGTCCGCGCTGAGCCCCGTGCCCGCCGCGAGCCAGGCGCTCGACACGCGTCTGCGCGCCGACCTCGGTGCGCCCGACGTGCGCTATCTGGTGGAGATTCCGGCCGCCAGCGCGCAGGCCGCGCTCGAAGGCGCGGAACGCGTCGGCGCGCAATTGCAGCCGCTGGTCGCGCAAGGCACGCTCGCGGGCTTCGAAAGTCCCGCGCGCTATCTGCCGAGCGACGCCGCGCAGCGCGCGCGGCTCGCGAGCCTGCCCGACGCCGCCACGCTGACGGCGCGTCTGCGCGAAGCGGTCGCCCATCAAAGCATCAGCGTGAAGCCCGAGGCCTTCGCGCCCTTCGTCGCCGATGCGCAGGCCGCGCGCGCCGCGCCGCTCATCACGCGCGCCGACCTGAACGGCACCTCGATGGCGCTCGCCGTCGACGCGCTGCTCACGCAACGCGACGGCCACTGGAACGCGATGCTCGCGCTGCGCGCGCCCGCGAGCGCCTCGAAGGCCGCCAACACATCGAGCCTCGACGCCGACGCGATCCGCGCCGCCGTCGCGCAAGCGGGCGTGCCCGACGCGCTGTTCGTCGACATGAAAGCGGAAGCCGACCGCCTGTACGTGAACTACGTGCGCGAGGACATCCGGCTCTCGCTCGCGGGCTTCGTGGCGATTGCCGTGCTGCTGGCGCTCGCGCTGCGCTCGGTGCGGCTCGCCGCGCGCGCGCTCGCGCCGCTCGTCGCGGCCGTGCTGGTGGTGGTCGCGGGCTTCGCGCTCGCGGGCGTGCCGCTGACGATCCTGCACCTCGTCGGCATGCTGCTGATCGTGGCGGTGGGCTCGAACTACGCGCTGTTCTTCTGCAAGCGTGGCGCGCACGGCGCGCAGACCATCGCGCCGCACACGCTGGTCTCGCTGCTGGTCGCCAATCTCGCGACCGTCGCGGGCTTCGGCCTGCTGGCGCTCTCGCACGTGCCGCTGCTCGAAACCTTCGGCCTGACCGTCGGCCCCGGCGCGATGCTCGCGCTCGCGTTCGCCGCGATCCTCGCGCCGCGCGATGCGGCCACGCCCGAGGTGAAAACCGCGCGCCTGGACACGCGCGCAGACACGCACGCCGCGACCCAGCCCCATCGACAAGGAAACCCGGCATGAACGGCCCCACGCCGCTTGAACCGCGTGAGCGCCACGGTGCCCACGCGCCGCGCACGCCCCACGCCCCGCGCGCGTTCGCGCTCGCGGGCGGCGCGCGCCGCTGGCTGCCGTCGCCGTTCATCGCCGGCGCGGCGGCAGTGCATGCGGGCGCGGCGGCCGCGCTCGTCGCGCAGCCGTCCGCGTGGCCGTGGGCGGTCGGCAGCGTGGCGGCCTCGCATCTCGCGCTGACCGCCGCGGGCCTCTGGCCGAAAAGCGCGCTGCTCGGCCCGAACTGGACGCACCTGCCCGCGTCGTCCGCGCCCGGCGCCGACCGTCGCCTCGCCCTCACCATCGACGACGGCCCCGATCCCGAGATCACGCCGCGCGTGCTCGACCTGCTCGACGAATACGGCGCGCACGCGACCTTTTTCTGCATCGGCGAACGCGCCCGCCAGCATCCCAAATGGATCGAGGCGATCGTCGCGCGCGGCCATGCCGTGGAGAACCACAGCCAGCGTCATCGGCATACGTTTTCGCTGAGCGGGCCCGGCGCGCTGCGGCGCGAAATCGAGGCCGCGCAGCGCACGCTCACGGAAATCAGCGGCACGCGTCCGCGCTTTTTCCGCGCGCCCGCCGGCTTGCGCAATCCGTTTCTCGAACCGGTGCTCTGCGCGCTCGGGCTGCAACTGGCGAGCTGGACGCGGCGCGGCTTCGACACGCGCGAGCGCGATCCGCGCACCGTGGCGCAGCGTCTGCTGACCGGCCTCGCGCCGCGCGACATCCTGCTGCTGCACGACGCCAACACGGCCCGCGACGCGCTCGGCCAGCCGGTCGTGCTCGCCGTGCTGCCACAGGTGCTGCGCGCCGCCGCCGACGCGCAATTGCACTGGACCACGCTGCGCGCCGCGCTCGACACCGCGCCGTCTGCGAGCCAAGGCGGACACGGCGGACGCAGCGCCCCGTTTGGTAAAATTTGACCCTTAAATGGCGCGCGCGCCGGCCTCAGGACCGAACTCCGTGAACCCACTTCTCGTCTCGCACTTCACCGCCACCAGCTGCCTCGGCCACGGGCTCGACGCCATGCTCGACGCGCTGCGCGAGCGGCGCAGCGGCCTCGCGCCGTGCGACTTCGAACGCGCGGATCTCGATACGTGGATCGGCGCGGTGCGCGACCTCGACGCCGTCGAAATCCGCGCCGATCTCGCGGCCTACGCGTGCCGCAATCATCGTCTCGCGCAACTCGGTCTCGAACAGGACGGTTTCGCCGGGCGCGTGCGCGACGCCGTCGCGCGTTACGGCGCGGAGCGCGTGGGCGTGTTCGTCGGCACCAGCACGAGCGGCATCCTCGAAACCGAAAACGCCTATCGCGAGCGCGATCGCGACACCGGCCTGCTGCATCCCGGCTTCGACTACGCGCGCACCCACAATCCCTACGCGCTCGCCGCGTTCGTGCGCGCCTACTTCGGCGCGCGCGGTCCGGCCACGTCGATTTCGTCGGCGTGCTCGTCGAGCGCGAAGGTGTTCGGCTCGGCGCGGCGCATGATCGAAGCGGGCCTGATCGACGCGGCCGTGGTGGGCGGCGTCGATTCGCTGTGCCTCACCACGCTGTACGGCTTCAACTCGCTCGAACTGCTGTCGCGCCAGCCGTGCCGGCCGTTCGACGTGGCGCGCGACGGCATTTCGATCGGCGAGGCGGCGGCGTTCGCGCTGCTCGAACGCCTGCCCGCGCAAGCTGACCAGGCCGACGCGTTGCCCGGCGACGCGATCCTGCTGCTCGGCGTGGGCGAATCGAGCGACGCGCATCACATGTCGTCGCCGCATCCCGACGGGCTCGGCGCGCGTGCCGCGATCGAGCAGGCGCTCGCGAGCGCGGGCCTCGCGCCGGGCGACATCGACTACATCAATCTGCACGGCACGGCCACGCCCAGCAACGACGCCTCCGAAAGCCGCGCGGTGGGCGCGCTGTTCGACGCCACGCCGTGCAGCTCCACGAAGGGCGCGACCGGCCACACGCTCGGCGCGGCGGGCGCGCTCGAAGCGATTGCATCGGCGCTCGCGCTGCGCCACGGCTTCGTGCCCGCGGGCGTCAACACGCAGGTCGTCGATACGGCGCTCGGCGTCGATTACGCGCTCGCGAACCGCGACGCCACCGTGCGCGCCGCGCTCAGCAATTCGTTCGGCTTCGGCGGCACGAATTGCAGCCTCCTGCTCGGACGCGCGGATTTCGCGATGAATCGCCTGAACAACGGTGCAAAAAACGCCGCAAACAACGAGGTGCAATCGTGAAACTGCATGCGTGGATCGAAGGGATCGGCGTGATCGGTCCGGGTCTCGTGGACTGGCCGCAGGCCGCCGACGTGCTCGCGCAGCGCTCGCCGTACGAGGCCGCGCGCACGGTGCTGCCCGCGCCCGCGAGCCTGCCCGCCGC
>NZ_CAJZAR010000037.1 GCF_914484835.1 Paraburkholderia tropica | reverse complement strand
CGAGCGCGCCGCCCAGCGCATTGTTCATGTCGCCGGCCATTGCCGGAATCGAAGCCGTGGCAGCCAGCGCTGCGATCGCCATCATCGGGAAGAATTTCTTCATGAGTGAACTCATTGGTTTTAATCCGGCGCTGAGTATAACTTCCAATCTGAAAGGCTCCTGTAACGACGGCAAGGTTTGGGGGTAAGAGGTGTAACAAAATGATCGCAAACACCCGTGATTCCGCGAGAGCCCCTTACGCAAACTGAAATAAACGGCAGACGTTATTGGGGCGTTATGGTCCGGTAAATTTGCCCGCATGAACCCTTTTTGCGCGTTGCAACAGGCTTGCACGTGCTTTACGTGATAATTGCCGCTGTTTTGCTTTTTGCCCCTGATTGAATATGTCGACGCCTGAACGGAGCACATCCGGTTACGCCTGGTGGGGCGTGCTGGTATTGGCGCTGTCCGCATTTATTTTCAACACGACCGAATTCTTCCCGGTGGCGCTGCTCAGCGCGATTGGCGACAGCCTGCAAATGAAGGCGACCGACGTCGGCCTCATGCTGACGATCTACGCGTGGACTGTCGCGGTGGCGTCGCTGCCGCTGATGCTGCTGACGCGCAATATCGAGCGCCGCAAGTTATTGACCGGCGTATTCGGTTTGTTTATCGCCAGCCACATTTTGACCGGCGTGGCATGGAGTTTCCCTGTGCTGGTTGTCGGCCGGATCGGTATTGCGTGTGCGCATGCGATTTTCTGGTCGATATCGGTGTCGCTGGTCGTGCGGCTCGCGCCGCCCGGCCAGAAAAGCCGCGCGCTTGGCATGCTCGGCATGGGCACGTCGATCGCCATGGTGGCGGGCATTCCGCTTGGCCGTGTGATCGGCGAAACGCTGGGCTGGCGCGAAACGTTTCTGGCGATCGCGGCGGCCGCCGGCGTCACGCTGCTGATGCTGCGTTTCGCGTTGCCGAAGCTCGAGAGCCATCAGACCGGGTCGTTCAAAAGCCTGCCCGTGCTGTTTAAAAAGCCGATGCTGGTATCGCTTTATCTGATTACCGTGCTCGTCGTATGCGCGCACTTCACGTCGTATACGTATATCGAGCCGTTTATTCACCACGTTGGCCAGGAAAGCAACGGCCGCATTACGTATTTGCTGATTCTGTTCGGCGCGGCCGGCATTCCCGCCGCCATTGGTTTCAATCGCCTGTTTCCGCAACGTCCCGAACAGTTCCTGCGCTCGGCCGTCTTTGCGATTTGCGTGTGTCTGCTCGTGCTGTTTCCGTGTGCGCTCAATATCGTGACGCTGTCCGTGCATACGGCGATCTGGGGCGGCGCGGTCGTGTGTTTCGGCCTGGCCATGCAGGCGTGGGTGCTGCGGCTCGCGCCCGATGCCGCCGATCTCGCGGTCTCGATCTATTCGGGTTTGTATAACGTGGGCATCGGCGCGGGCGCGCTGCTCGGCAATCATATTGCCAACGACTTCGGCATTGCGTGGCTCGGCACTTTCGGCGGCGTGGCGGGCGGACTCGGCGCGGCGATCTGTGCGCTGGCGTTGCGCCTGTATGGCAGCCATCATCCGCCTATCGACATGGACGCGCACGCGCCGCATTAGCCTCATTAAAAGGGTGCCATGCACCCTTTTTCACCCGCTTCAATCGCTCCGCCAGGACCTTCCAGAACGATTCATGCGTGTGCTAACCTGTATATATATACAGTACTCGGCGCAGGACTTCACACGCAATCATGGGACGAAATCATCGTCATTTCCCTCCGCTCACGGCAGCGGAGCTGGCCGATATTTACGACCAGCATCCGCTGCCCGTGGTCTTGCGGCTGCTTTGGGAGATTCATCGATTGCGCTCGACCATTAGCCGCGCGAATCAGGTCCGCATGATGATCGGTACGCGCGTCGGCACCGCCAATACGCCTGCGGGCATCTGGGAGCGCTTCGAGCAGGAACTCGACGCCGAGCCTTGCCTGAACGATCCGCTCACGCCGCGCCAGAAGGGGCTGCTGCACGAGGGCGAGCCGCAAGGGCGGCTACGGCGCAGGCGGCGCAATGGCGATTGAATAAGCGACTGAATGGGCGATCAGGTTCGCCGTGCCCAATTAGTGGACGAATGGGGCCGTGAATGTCGCCGTAGGGTTCGCCGAAATTTGGTTGTAAGTGCCAGTTGCTAGAGTCGTCGCTGATGTCGTGCCCCTCGTGGCTATCTGACAAGAGCGACCACTCATGAATAAAGCCCGCGCGTTCCGGCCCCTGCGTGTGTTCTGGCTGTTTCTGATTGTGTTTTTTAGCGCACCCGTTTGGGCGTTCCAGACGAAAATCGTCTCGATCCCGAGCGTCGCCATGCATCGCGCGTTCGACGCCACCGTGGTCCTGCCCGGCGATTACGGGCGCGGCAGCGGCACCACGCGCTATCCGGTGGTGTATGTGCTGCACGGTTCCGGCGGTAATTACGCGGACTGGACCTCGAATACGCAGATCGGCAAACTCGCGGACCGTTATCACGTGATTCTCGTGATGCCCGATGGCGGTCACGAAAGCTGGTATATCGACAGTCCGTTCGATCAGGCGAGCCAATACGAAACCTATATCGGCACCGAAGTCGTTTCGTGGATCGACACGCACTTCCGCACGATCGCCACGCGGCAGGCGCGCGCAATCACCGGCTTGAGCATGGGCGGATTCGGGGCGCTGCGTATCGCGCTCGACCGGCAGGAAACGTTTGGCGCCGCGGGCAGCATCAGCGGCGCGGTCGATCCGCGCAATTGCGAGGACGAACCGGGCATCGACCGCGTGTTCGGCAATCCCGCGCGTCATGCGGACTTCTGGACCCGCAACGCCATCGTCGAGGACGCAAGCAATTTCGAGCACGCGCATATCGCGCTCACGATCGATTGCGGCGTGAGCGACTTCTTCGTGCAATCGAATCGCACGCTGCACGAAAAGCTCATTGCATTGGGCGTGCCTCACGATTATGCGGAGCGGCCCGGCGGCCATACGTGGTCATACTGGTCGAATTCGATTCGTTACCAGGTGTTGTTCTTCTCCACCACGTTTCAGCAAAACGGCTGGCATCGGCCTGCGCATCTGGCTTGAAACGCGGTATTTAACGCATCCCTGACTTATCTGTTTGAACGGGCCCGCGAAGACGGGCCCGTTTCTATTTCGGCCCGCGCTTTTCTTCCTCGTTGATTAGCTCCGCCATGTTTATCCGGCTTCGTGCGGCACATCGCTTGCGCTCACGAAGGTGTTCGCGCGGCGCGCCTCGCGATGCACGTACACACCGGCAGGCGACGCGCCGCATATCGGCAAACGAATCGTTTTCAGGGAGAACGACGATGAGCAGACCGACGATCAAGGCAGTGACATGGGTTCTCGCAATGGCGCTTTCCGGCGCGGCATACGCAGCAGGCGGGATGGGAGGATCCGGCGGCGTGGGCGCGGGCGGCGGCACCGCGCAGGGCGCGGCAGGCATGGCGCCGAATAACGGCATAGGCGCGAATGGAAACGGCAGTACCGGCACGAACGGCGATACCAGCGGTTACGGCGCGCCGGGCAGCACGGGCGTAGGCGGCGGCATGGGCACCGGCACGGGCTCGACGCCGAACAAGTCGCCTTCGACCGCGCCGGGCTGGAACAACAACGGCGGCAACTCGCAATCGATGCCGCAAACCACGTCGCCGAACACGACGCAATGATTCGCGTGACGTGTCCTGCGTGGCGCCCTTTAACCTCGGGCATCCGGCTTGCTCAACTATTCGATGATGTGAGCCGATGCCTCAACGAGACAGTCGAAGGAGTGCGTGATGACGTGTGAACTGGAACATTGCAAGGTAGCGATTCTCGCCGTGGACGGTTTCGAGGAAGTCGAACTCACCGGGCCGCAACAGGCACTGATCGAAGCCGGCGCGCACGTCGACGTGATATCGAGCGAACCCGGCGAAATTCAGGGATTTCGGCATGTCGACAAGGGCGCGCGCGTGAAGGTCGATCGCACGTTCGCGCAGGCGAAGCCCGACGATTACGACGCGGTGGTGCTGCCCGGGGGCGTGATCAACGGCGACGCGATTCGTCTGATCCCCGAGGCGCAGGCGTTCGTGAAGTCGGCGAATGCCGCGCACAAACCCATCGCCGCGATCTGCCATGGCGGCTGGTTGCCGGTGTCGGCGGGCATCGTGAAAGGGCGCACCATGACGAGTTGGCCTTCGCTGCAAGACGATATTCGCAACGCGGGCGGCACATGGGTCGATCAGCGCGTGGTGCGCGACGGCAATTTCGTCACGAGCCGCAAGCCTGACGATTTGCCGGCCTTCAACGCGGAATTGATCGCTTGCCTGACGGCTGCGCCAAAAAGCGGGCACGCGCCGCGTCAGTCGTCCACGGCGCATCGCTGGCCAAAATCGATAAGGATTCCGATATGAACATCCACTACCGGAATGACGCGCCTGAATTCGACGGTGCGAATCTGTTGATGCATTTCGTCGCCGAAGTGGACGGCGAACCTGTCGATTGCGCTATCAGCGCCGAAGCGCTCGAAGACCACTTTGGCGCGGAATCGGCGCTAGAAGGTCCGCTGCAGGAAGCGTTCGTGCGCGGTCGCGCACAGATTCGCAGCGTCTGTACCGAGGCCATCGAACAGACGGGCGGCGGCGTGGTGCTGCATAGCGGCCACTTTCGCATTCAAGGTTGATCGAGCAAGGAGAACGGCTATGTCTCTGATCGTTGCGAGCCGCTTCACGACGTTCAACGACGCCGAAGCGGCCATCGGCCAGCTTCACACGAACGGATTCATCGACGACGACGTGTCGCTCTTTTACGTGAATCCGGGCGGCCAGCACGCTCGCTTTCCCGTGGGCGGCGACCGCTTCGTCGATCCCCAGTCACGCTGGGCCTCGCTTGGCGCAGGAGCGGGAGCCGGCGTGGGCGCGCTTGCAGGCGTGGTCATCGCCATCGTGCTGTCGCTCCTCTTTTTACGTTCGTTGCTCGTGCTGGCGGTGGCGGCCGGCGTGGGCGCCTATGTGGGCACGCTCGCGGGCGCGCTGATGGAAACGCGCGGCGGCGGTCATGGCAAGGCGCCCGATATCGCTCACGACCCGGACGGCACGCCGCACGGCCGCGAATCGGGCGTGCTCGTGGCCGTGCATGTGAGTCCCGACACGCAGCGTCAGGCCGCCGAGGTATTGGGCGCAGCGGGCGGCGTGGAAGTGGAGCGAGCACACGGCCGCTGGCAACAAGGTAAATGGGCGGACTTCGATCCGACCAAAACCGTCGAGCCCGTGCAATCCGTGCCGCGCTAGGCACGCCTCGCGATTCATGTCGAATTCTTTTTTCGAAGACCGGAGGACGTCATGCTTCAATACGCAGTCATTTTCTTCATTATCGCGATCATTGCCGCCGTCTTCGGCTTTGGCGGCATTGCAGCGGGCGCGGCATCCATTGCCAAAATTCTGTTCTTTATCTTTATCGTGATCTTTCTCGTCACGTTGCTGGTTGGCGTTGTGCGGCGCTGAGGGTGCATTGAGTGTGTGTCGACATCACGCTTTGCACGCGCGTGAAAATGAAACGGCCCGCGGAATTCGCGGGCCGTTTCTTTATGTGTCACACCTTGCGCAGCGTGGCGATCGCGAGTTCTATATCCCCACGTCACGGTATTTGCTAAGGATATCGAATCAGTATCAAGCGATGGTATCGACCACGCCGCCGTCGACGCGCAGCGCAGCGCCCGTGGTGGCCGAAGCCTGCGTCGAACACGCATAGACAACCATGTTCGCCACTTCTTCCACGCTCGCGGCGCGGCGGATGATCGACGAGGCGCGATGTTGCTGCACGAAAGCCGCCGCGACTTCCTCGACCGTCTTGCCGGTCTTTGCGACTTCGTCCCGAAGCATCGCTTCCACGCCGTCCGAAAGCGTCGGTCCAGGCAGCACTGAATTCACCGTCACGCCTGTGCCAGCGAGGCGCTTGGCCAGCCCGCGCGCCACGGCGAGTTGCGCGGTCTTGGTCATGCCGTAGTGAACCATGTCGGCGGGAATATTGAGTCCCGATTCCGACGAGATGAACACGATGCGCCCCCAGCCCTGCTTGACCATCGCGCCCGCATACGCGCGCGAGAGCCGCACGCCCGACATCACATTGGTTTCAAAAAAGCGCTGCCATTCGCTATCGGGAATCTCGAAGAAATCTTCCTGCTGAAACACGCCGAGATTGTTGACGAGGATATCGACTTTTGGATGCGCTTTCACGAGCGCCTCGCAGCCCTGCGTATTCGACAGATCGCCGACGAAACCCTGCACTTGCGCGCCCGGCACAGCGGCGCGCACGGCCGCTTCGGCATCGCTGACGTTGGCGGCGTGGCGGCTGCTCACGATCACGGTCGCGCCGGTTTCGGCGAGACCTTTGGCGATGGCGAGGCCGATTCCGGCCGCCGAGCCGGTCACGAGCGCGAGTTTTCCAGACAAATCGATTTTCATCGTGGCTCCTTGCATCAATCGGGGGAGAAGGGGTGCGGGACAGGCGAGCGTCAAGAACGGCAACGAGCAGTGTACTGCGCACGCTGTCCGGCTGCGCTCGGGGCTTGCATTTTATTTCGATCGATATAGAATCCGTGATTACTGTATCGAGTGATATAAAACAGCCTCTTCGAGAAGGAAAGCAAACATGTCAGCCCAGCCATCCACTCTTCGTGCACGCGTGCCCGAGCGGCTCGACGCTTCGGCCTTGTTCGCGACGCTCGCGGGCCTGTGCGGCAGTTTCGTCGCCATCGGTCTTGCGCGTTTCGCCTACACGCCGTTGATTCCGGCGCTGATTCAGGCGCACTGGTTCACCGCTTCGCAAGCCGTCACGCTCGGCGCGGCGAACTTCGCGGGTTATCTGCTGGGCGCGCTGCTCGGGCGGCCCATCGCCCATGCGCTCACGAACCGGCACGCGCTGCGCGTGCTCATGGCGACCGCCACGCTCGCGTTTTTTGCGTGTGCGTTTCCGCTGTCCGTGACGTGGTTCTTCGTGTGGCGGCTCGCGTCCGGCGTGGCGGGCGGCGCGATCATGGTGCTGGTCGCCACGTCGATTCTTCCGCACGTGCCGCCCGCACGACGCGGCTTCGTGAGCGGAATGATTTTTCTCGGGCTGGGGCTTGGCATCGCGGCGTCGGGAACGGTCATTCCCGCGCTGCTGCATGACGGTTTGCGCGCCGCGTGGATTGGCCTCGGCGCGCTCGCCTTGCTGCTGACGGCGATTAGCTGGTTCGGCTGGCCGGCCAGCGATGCGCCCGTTGCTGCCGCGCCCGCGCAAACTGCGGGTCACGCTGTAGCGGCACAAACGCCGCTGCGCGTGCTGTACGCGCAATACGCCGCCAATGCGTTGGGGCTCGTGCCCGCGATGATCCTGCTCGTCGATTATGTGGCGCGCGGACTCGGACGCGGCGCGTCGACCGGCGCGCATGTCTGGGTGCTCTACGGCATGGCGGCGATCGCGGGGCCGATTCTCTGCGGGCAACTCGCCGATCGGATCGGTTTCAAACTCGCCTGGCGTTTTGCGTTGTTGATTCAGGCCGTTGCGGTGGCGCTGCTGGCGCTGTCGAATCACACGGCGGCGGTGCTCATCGCCACGCTGATCCTCGGGGCATTGACGCCGGGCGTCGTGCCGCTCGCGCTGGGCCGCATTCATGAACTCGTGCCGCACGATCATCTCGAACAGCGTGCCGCGTGGAGCCGCGCGACTACCGCATTCGCATTGTTTCAGGCGCTGGGCGGCTACGGTTATTCGTTTCTGTTTTCGCACACGCATGAAAACTACGCGTTGATTTTCGCGTGCGGCGCCGTTGCGCTCTCGCTGGCGTTTGTCGCGGATCTGGCGACGAGCCGGCTGTCGAAACAATGAGGCGCTAATCGCGATTGCGATCGCGATACACAAGACGAGCACGATCGCCCGCATGCTTCCGGCATGCGGGCGCTTTTATTTTCAGCGCTCGAAATCGAAGCGCAATTGATCGGACGAATGCCCGGCGTTTGTTTTCGCTCAGTGGAGTCAACAGTGTGTTTCGTTAACATGCATTGTCGCGTTAAACTACGACTCATAGAATCCGAGTTACACGTTGCGACGGTGCAACGATCCACAGGAGCAGCAGCATGTCCAGACGCATTTTGATTATCGGGGCCGGTTTCGCCGGCATGTGGAGCGCGCTGAGCGCGGCGCGTTTGCTCGACGAGGCAGGCCGTGCGGACGTCGAAGTCGCGTTGATCGCGCCGGAGCCGCATCTGCACGTGCGTCCGCGCCTGTACGAAGAAGGGCCGGAGAACATGAAGGCGCCGCTCACGGACATCTTCCGCGAAGCCGGCGTGAAGTTCGTGCAGGGCAGCGTGGCGCGCATCGACGTGGCGCGTCGCGAAGTAGAGGGCGTGGATGCGGATCAGCGCGCGTTCACGATGTCGTATGACCGCCTCGTGCTGGCGACGGGCAGCAAGCTGTTCCGCCCGGCCATCGCGGGCCTCGCGGAGCATGCGTTCAGCGTCGATCAGATCGACGAAGCGGCGGAGCTCGAAGCCCATATCCGCGATCTCGCGCAACTGCCCGATACGCCCGCGCGCAATACCGTCGTGGTGGCGGGCGGCGGTTTCACCGGCATCGAAACGGCCGCGGAAATGCCCGCGCGTTTGCGCGCCGCGCTCGGCAGCAGCGCGCAAGTGCGTGTGATCGTCGTCGAACGTAACGAGGCGCTCGGTCCCGATCTCGGTCCGGGCCCGCGGCCCGTCATCGAGCAGGCGCTCGGCGAACTCGGCGTGCAGTGGAAACTGGGTCAGGGCGTGACGGCCGTCGACGCACACGGCGTCACGTTGGCCGATGGCGAGCACATCGCCGCGAATACGGTCATCTGGACCGCCGGCGTGCGTGCGAGCGCGCTGACCGAGCAGATTCCCGCGCGCCGCGATACAGCGGGCCGTCTCTATGTCGATCGCCACCTTGCGGTCGAGGGCGTGCCGGGCGTGTACGCGACGGGCGACGTCGCGAGCGCGGCCACCGACGACGAAGGCAATCGCACGCTCATGTCGTGTCAGCACGCGATGAATCTCGGCCGCTCGGCAGGGCACAACGCCGCCGCCGATCTGCTGGGCCTCGACGCGCTGCCGTATAGCCAGCCGAAATACGTGACCTGTCTCGATCTCGGCCCGTGGGGCGCGGTCTATACCGAGGGCTGGGAGCGCGAGGTGAAGATGAGCGGCCAGGAAGCGAAGGCGCTCAAGCACCGTATCAACACCGAGTGGATTTATCCGCCGCGCGCCGAGCGTGAGGAGGTGTTCGCCTCGGCAGATCCGCGCCGGATCGTGGTGGCCTGATCGCCCCCATCCCCAAACGCAGTCAATGAAAAAGGCCCTTGAAAAAGGGCCTTTTCTTCGTGGTCGATAAAAATATCGGAAAGCTTACGCGCGATCGCTGCGCCGATTCGCGGCGCGGTCGGCAAACCACTCGACCACTTGATGCCCGTGGCTCGCGGGCGCCTTCGAATGGGCGCGCGCGGCGAGGTCGGCGAGCGTGTGCTTTTCGAGTTCCTCGCGCATGCTGCGCTCGGCGGCCTGCATCACGGCGTGGATCGAGCAGGTGCCGCGCGTGGCCCAGGCGGGCGCTTCATCATCGAAGACCGCGCATTGCGCGCGAATCTCGCGGCAGTCGAACAGGCGTTTGTCGCCGTCGATGGCGTCGACCACGTCTTGCACGGTGATGTGTTCGGGCGCACGCGCGAGCGCGAAGCCGCCGCGTACGCCTTCGGTGGCCGAAACGATGCCCGCTTTCGAGAGGCGCGTGAACAGCTTGGCCGCGTAATCGACCGACACGCCCTGCATCTCGGCGAGATCGCGCACGCTCGCTTCGCGCACGCCCGAAGGCTTCGCGAGATAGAGCAGACAATGCAAACCGTATTCGACCCCGGTGCTGATGAAAGACATGACGATACCGCGACTGATTGAATCGGAGTTAGAAGATTAACACAGGCGGACGCCGCGCGTCAGCCCGCCTGGCCCGGCAGCAATCCGAGCAGCATGAGCGCGGGCGCGACGGCGTTCACGAGCCAGTCGCGCTCCGGTTGAATGCGCGCGATCACGCGCAGGCCCAGCAATACGGCGAGCAGATGCTGCGCCGCTTCCTGTGCGCCGACTGTTTTGGCGATTTCGCCGCTGGCTTGACCGGCCTGCACGCAGCGCAGGAAAAAGTCGCGAATCTGCACGATTTCGGCGGCGAGCGCGGCGCGCAAGGCCTCGTCGTCGGGCGTGGCTTCGAGAACCGAATTCACCATCAGGCAGCCACGTTTGGCGGGATCGTCGAGCGAGCGCTGCACGGTCTCCGCGAAAAATCCGGTGATGGCGGTACCCGGCGTGCCGGCGGCTTCGTGGCGCGCGATGCGCTCGCGCAGCGACTGCTCCAGATAGTGATCGAGCACGCGCAGAAACAGCGCGCGCTTGTCGCCGAACGCGTTGTACAAGCTCGGCTGGGTGAGCCCGGTGGCCTTGACCAGATCGCGCGTGGAGGTGGCTTCGTAGCCGCGCGCCCAGAAAGCGTCGCAGGCGGCGTCCAGCACGTGGGTTTCGTCGAATTCGCGAGGGCGGCCCATTGATGGCTCCGTGGCAAGGGAAGCCCTCATTTTAGATCAATCGATATGAAACGGGGCGGCTCAGCTCGCCGCGCCCATTTCGGGATCGCTGATGCTGTCCCTGCCGGTTTCCACGCGGCCCGCGAAGCGGCGCGTGGTGCCGTCGGCGGCGCTCAGCGTGAAGTCGTACCAGCCGCCCGATGCGTCGAGCGGCCAGCTCTGCGTGACGCGTGCGCGCGGCGCGACGGTGAAGGTCCACGGTCCATCGCGGCGATAGGCGTTCGCGCTCACGGTGCAGGTGGCGGATTCGCGGCCTTCGTTGACGATGGCGATGCCGACGCTATTGGCGCCCGCGTCGTAGCTCACCTGCATTTTCAGTCCCGCTCCGTGCGGCGGCTGCCCCACGTTGCCCGCGAAGCCGCGATGAAATCCGTTGGGGCCGAGCACCCAGAGATCGTAGGCGCCCGCATCGGTGGGCGTGGGCGTCCACGTATCGGCGAGATGCTTGCCAGCTTCGACGGTATAGCGACGCGGCGCGCGGTCGAGATGCCGTTTGTCGTAGACGTGAAAGACCGCGCCCGCGCTGCCTTCGTTGCTGAAGACGAGATGCACCTCGCGATGTTTCGCATCGACGCTCGCATGCGTATGCAGCCGATACGGCAGTGCGCGCGACGGACGCGCGACGCGCGCCTGATGCGGCATCGTCTGTTCGCTTTCGGCGGGCGCGTGCACGGTTTTGAGCGCGCTTTGCTGGGCGTTGAGCGCATCGGCGGCGGCGCGTGTGGGCGCAGGAAAATGCGTGGACGATTTTTCGTTCGGGCTACTGAAGTTAAATGCCGAGGTCATGTCGCCGCAAACGACACGCCGCCATGCGCTGATATTCGGCTCCTGCACGCCGAAGCGCTGTTCGAGAAAACGCAGCACGGACGTGTGATCGAACACCTGCGAATTGACATAGCCGCCCGTGCTCCACGGCGAGATCACGAACATCGGCACGCGCGGACCGGGCCCGTAAGGCTGGCCGTCGGGCGCGAGCGGTTGTTTGTCGCCGGGCGGATTCGGCACCGTGAAATACTCGTGCTCCGTGCTGACCGTCGACTTGCCAGCATAGCTGCCGTCGTCGAGCGGCGAGGGCACGGCGGGCGGCGGCATATGATCGAAGAAGCAGTCGTTCTCGTCGTAGTTCACGAACAGCACGGTCTTGCTCCAGACCTCGGGATTCGACGTGAGCGCGTCGAGCAGTTGCTGGATGTACCACGCGCCCTGGCCCGGCGTGGAAATGGCCGGATGCTCGCAATACGCTTGCGGCGAGACGATCCAGCTCACTTGCGGCAGCCGGTTCGCCGTCACGTCGTCCTTGAGCGCCTGCAAAAAGCCGCCGTCGGGCAGCGTATTGCCGATGCCTTTATAGAGCGGCGATTGCGCTTCGATTTCCGGTGTCCACGGCGCATTGGGCGCGCCCGCGATCGACTCGTGCACCTTGCGGAACGTGGCGAAACCCGCGAGCGGATTGTCGTTGTAATTGTCGGGCTGATTTTCGTAGACCTTCCAGCTCACGCCGGCTTTCTGCAGACGCTCCGCGTATGTGGTCCACGTGAGCCCCCTGGATGAACTGTCGAGCCAGTCCCAGCCATTGTTGTTGACCACGGCGTAGGGCGCGCCGCCGGGACCGTTGGTGCCGGTCCACAGGAAGAGGCGATTCGAATTCGTGCCGCCATGCAGCGAGCAATGGTAGGCGTCGCAGATCGTGAAGGCATTCGCGAGCGCGAAATGAAACGGCAGGTCGGCGGCCTGCAAATAGCCCATCGACACATTGCCTTTCGCGCGCGGCCAGTGCGTCATGCGGCCCGCATCCCACGCGGCATGCGCGTCGAGCCATTCGTGCGCGCCGCCCGCGAGCAGCGCATTGCCCTTGCTTTTGTCGAGGTAGAACGGCAGCAGCGTGCGCTCGCCGTCGCTTTGCTGCCAGACGCTCGCGTCGCGCGGCTGCGGAATCGTGATGCGGTCGCCGAAGCCGCGCACGCCGGGCAGCGTGCCGAGGTAATGATCGAACGAGCGGTTTTCCTGCATGAAGATCACGACGTGCTCGACGTCCTGAATCGTGCCGGTCGCGTTGTGCGCGGGGATGGCGAGCGCGCGCCGGATCGCGGGCGGAAACAGGCTGAGCGCGGCGCCGGCCGCGGCGCTGCGCAGAAAGTGACGGCGGTCCTTCGAGGTCATCGTGCAACGTGCGGTGATGGTGTGGGCGGATGCAGGCTAGGCACGCGTGAGCATGACACGTTGGCCGCGCGCTTGCGTATCGACTGTACCGGATTCAGTGAGCGTGTTGCGGGTGTCGTACCCCGTCGATGTCGCGAGTTTAAGCCAGCGTGCGCGGCACGCAAGCTGCTGTGCGCAGGAGAGGCGCGTCATTGGCGGAAATGCGCCGTTATCGGAGGTGTGCCATGAACGATCATCACAAGCGTGCTGAGCAACAGGCGGCGCCTGCCGCGCATACAGCGCGTCATGTATCGCAGACGTCCCACGAATCGCAGGAACCCTCGCAGGAGGAAGCGCAGAGTGTGAAGCATCCGCGTCATGAGGGCGGTGAGCCGGTGGCGACGCGTCATCCGCACGAGCCGCGTTCGGTGGGCGTGCAGGGGCATCGCGATCTCGAACGCGGTTTGGAGGATACGGACCGCTGGGGTGGCGATGCGTATCAGTCGCGCACGCAAAACGACGCGCAGGCGAATCGCAACGCGAAGCCCAATGCGAATGCCCATGTGAATCCCAAGCGGCGCTGAATGAAGACGCGGGAATTGAATGAGGTGTAAAAGCGCGCGCGGCGTCAATCGCTTTTGCGCCGCGCGCGTTTCATATCAGCGTGAATATTGAATCTGCCGAGTCCGGCGATTAATCCGATTTCCCGCCGCCGTCGAGGCCCGCGCCTTTGCGCCAGACTTCCTTGCCGCGTTCCGAGAGTTCGCCGCTGCTGTGTGTGGCGTCTGGCTCGGTGCCGTGCACGGCCATATCGCCGCCGGGTGGCTCCTGTGACGGCTGTTTGTGCTGCTTGCGTTGCGCGACGCGGTCGTCCTGCGAGCGTCCTGCGTAGTCGGTCATGATGGCCCTCCTGGTGGCATCGTCATGCCTTGCGCGCCGCAATGCGCGTGCCGCGACTTCATGGCAATCACTGAGGATGGCGAATCAATCGTCGTCACGGAGACGCTACGCGCCGCAGAATATCGAGTAATTGCGCCACGGCGAAAGGCTTGCGCAGAAAACCGACCACGTCGGCGTCGGCGGGCAGCGTGACGAGCGCGGAGACGAGCACGAGCGGAACGGCCGCGAGCTTGCGGTCGCGGCGCATGGCGCGCATCAGTTCGAGGCCGTCCATGCGCGGCATCATGCAGTCGGAGATCACGACGTCGGGCGGGTCGGCGAGCGCGCTCTTGAGCGCGTCCGAGCCGTCCAAGGCGGTCCTGACCCGATAGCCTTCCTGGCCGACCAGCTCCTTGAGCGCGTCCAGTGCGTTGCTGTCGTCGTCGACGAGTAATACGGTTGCCATACGTCGTTTACCTGTGCGGCGCGCATCGACCACCCCGGCGGTCCTCACGTCGCGTGCGCCCTTGTTCTTGCCGTGGCTGCGCCCTTGATCCGGGCAGTCCGAAGCCGGGGACCGTCCGGCACTCGGGGCGGAGTGCGCAAATTTCGTTCCCGGCGAGTCCGGGGGCGTCGTTGTCTGGCTGCTGCGCATAGGCGTTGACCGGTGTAAGCGGCGCTCAGCGGACCGCGAAAGGCCGCGGGCGCGCCTGCCGGTCGTGCGCGGCGACAATCGACGCCGACACTTCCGAAAAGCTGCCGAACGCCTCGTCGGGCAGCTCGCGCAGCGCGGCGAGCACGTCGGCGCGCGCGCCCGCGCGTTCGGCGCATTCGATCAGCGTGCCCGGATGGGCGGGGAAGGTCACGGTGTCGACGGCGCGCTCGACGCGCAATATCAGCGCCTCGCGTGCGACGTCCGGTATCGATGCGGGCATGGCAGTCTCCTGAATGACGTTGGCGTTGAATGGGCGTGCATTGCCGTTTTCTTCAGCAGATGGCGTTCCCGTCGATCCGTGTGTACGCATCGATCGGTGAATGCGGGGCGAATGCGGAGCGAGTCGTGGCAATTCATCGCCAATTCGCGGCTATTCATCCTGCATGAATAAATATCCGCGCCACATATCGACGGTGCCTACTAAAAACCATGCAAGCTTTATGCAATTCGTGCCCTAAACTGACGTGACCCCTTATCGAATTCCGAGCCAGCCGCGGCCGTGCGCAGTCCATGCTAAATCCGGTCAATATTCTTCTCGTCACGGTGCTATCGAGCATCATGAGCCTCGCGATTCTCGGCTCGCTGCGGCCCGCCCGCATTCCTGGCGTGAGCCGCTGGATTGGCGCTTACGTGATGGCGAGCATCGCGCTCGTGCTCGCGGGCATGCAGCCCATGGGCATGCCGATCCTCACGATCCTCGTGTCGAACACGCTGCTCGCGGTCGCCGTCACGCGCGTGCTCGAAGGCTGCCGCGAGTTTTTCGGCCTGCGTCCGCGCGTGCCGCTCGCGTGGGCGGGCTGCGCGGCGCTGGCGGTCGGCATCGCGTGGTGGTACTGGGTGGAACCGGATCTCGGCGTGCGCATTGCGATCGTGTCGGCGTTTCATGCGTCGGTTTATGGCGCGATCGGCTGGCTCGCGCTGCATGACCGGCCGCCCGGTCGACCGCGTTACAGCTATGGTTTCGTGACCTGGTCGGCGTGGCTGGGCGCGTTTGCGCACGGCCTGCGCGGCATGATTTACGGCAGCGGGCTCGTGCACCAGACCACGATGCTCGATTCCACGCCCTTCAATGTGGCGTATCTGGCGCTCGGCATTCTGGTGTTGCCGGCGCTCTCGATCGGCATGGTGCTGCTCGCGCACGACCGCATGGCGGAGCGGCTCGAACACCTCGCCAACCGCGACGAACTGACCGGAGCGCTCACGCGCCGCGCCTTCGTCACGCAAGCGGACGCCTTGCTCGGCGCGGCCCGCGCGATGGGCGCGCCGCTCGCGCTCGCCATCATCGACATCGATCATTTCAAGGCTGTCAACGATCTCTATGGCCACGCGGCCGGCGATCGCGTGCTGGCCCATTTCGGCCGCGTGATGTCGTCGGGCGTGCGCGAGACCGATCTGTTCGGGCGCTTGGGCGGCGAGGAATTCGCGCTGCTGTTTCCGGCGACGCAGCGCGAGCACGCCGCCGCGCGCGTCGACGCGCTGCGCGTGGCCGCGCTTTCGGTGCGGCGCACGGCGGATCAACCGGCGCCGATTCACGGGACACCGGGCGCGGAGCAGAGCGGCTCAGGCGAGCCGCATCTCGCGCGCGAACCCGCCCACGACGGTTTGACCTTCAGCGCGGGCGTGGACGCGCTCGCTCCCGGCGACACCTTGACGACCCTGATGGCACGCGCGGACGCGGCGCTTTACGAAGCGAAAATGCGCGGCCGCAATCAGGTCGTGAGTGCGCGCGCCGCTGAATCGCGCGACGCGATTTCCGCCAACGACGACACAAAAATTTCATAACGCCGTCGGCAATATTTTCTTCTCGCTTCGCATGACACGCGTTGTTCACGCATTGTTGCGTGCGGACGCGCCGCTGCACGCTGGCTGATTCGATTGTTTCGCTTATTTACCTGCCAATAGCAGGGGATTCATGCTTGTCGCATGAAATCTTTACCATCGCCGGTGTGCATTCGTTACGGCGAAAATAATTTCGGAATGCAAAGCGCATCGAAGCCGGTGAAATGCATCACGTGGCTGTTTTTAAAGGATAATTATCGAAGGTGCGTTAAACGTTCCCCGCAACGTTTGTTCCAGCGAGCTGTGCGCCATCATGTGCGCGCCGCGCGGAACCGTACCCCATTCATCGGGCAAGCGTCTCTTTCCATCCACCCGTGGCGATTGCGCGAAGCGGTCATCGCACGAGTGCCGGGACGCTCGCTCAAGGCGTAAAGCGCCCGCATCCGCCTTTCAATTCGCAGCCGTTTGCGCGCGTCCGGGGGGATGCGTAGCGCGTCGACGGGAGATCGCGCCAAGGGGATCTCAGCGCAGCATCGCGGCCGCCGCGCGCGGCCGGCATGCGCTCGGGTTTGCGCTCAGCGTTGCACTCGGGGCCGGGTGCGATGGCGCATCCGGCCCGCCCCTCGTCGCCACGCGCGCGCCAGTCTTTCATATCCGCAATTACCAGCCTGTTTTACCAGCCTGCAGCCTGGATGTCTCGCCATGCCTTCGTGCGCGAGGTGTCCAGGCACGGGTCTATCACCGGCCAGCTATCGCAGTCGATCTCGACCCAGATGTCGCTAGCGGGGGGCGGCCATTCACCACCAAGGAGCCTGAGATGAAAGCAGTGAATAACAACTGGCGTGACGCACACAACAACGACGCGGGCTTGCCCGCATTTCTCGCGGCACGCGTCGACCGCTATTACGAGGCGCGCGTGCAGCAGACGTGGGCGGGCGGTCACATCATGATGGGCCGCGAGCCCGATGCGCAGGCGCTGCATCTGTCGAGCAACGACTATCTGTCGATCGCGCGGCAGCCGGAAATTCTCGACGCGATGTGCACGAGCATCCGTTCGGAAGGCAACGGTCTGCTAATGTCGGGCATTTTTCTGCACGGCGACGCGTGTCCGCAACTCGTGCTCGAAGACCGCTTTGCCCGCTATATGGGCACCGAAGCGAGCGTGCTGTGTCAATCGGGATTCGCCGCCAATACGGGGCTGATCCAGTCGATCGCCAACGCGCAGACGCCGGTGTATGTCGACATGATGGCGCACATGTCGCTGTGGGAAGGCATTCGCAGCGCGGGCGCGAAACCCATCAGCTTCATGCATAACGATGCCGCGCATCTGGAGCAGCGCATTCGCCGTTACGGGCCGGGCATCGTGATGGTCGATTCGGTGTACAGCACGAATGGCAGTGTCTGTCCGTTGCAGGCCTTCGCTGACGTGTGCGCCGCGCACGATTGCGTGTTCGTGGTGGACGAGTCGCATTCGCTCGGCACGCACGGGCCGCACGGCGCGGGCATGGTCGCGGAATTGGGGCTCGGCGAGCGCGTGCATTTCCGCACGGCGAGTCTCGCGAAAGCGTTTGCGGGACGCGCGGGCATCATCAGCTGTTCGCGGCGTTTTCAGGAGTATTTCAAGTTCGAAGCGCTGCCCGCCATTTTCAGTTCGACACTGCTGCCGCATGAAACCGCGGGTCTCGCGGCGACGCTCGACGTGATCGAGCGCGACGACTGGCGCCGCGCGCGGCTCGCGTCGAATGCGGATTATGTGCGTTCGCGTCTGAGCGAGTTCGGCTACAACCTCAACGGCAGCGAAACGCAGATCGTCGCGCTCGAAGCGGGGCCGGAAACGCAGACCATCGTGCTGCGCGATGCGCTGGAAGCGCGCGGCATTTTCGGGTCGGTATTCTGCGCGCCCGCCACGGCGCAGAATCGCTCGCTGATTCGCCTGTCGATCAACGCGGCCATGAGCGATGCGGATATCGAGCGCCTCGTGGATGTTTGCAAGGCGATTCGCGACGAGGTGCAGATGTGGAACTGGCCGTCGACGCGCCGTCTCATGGAGCGTGGCGAAGGCCGTGCGCGCACGCGTCAGGCGCCCGCGCTGATCGAGCTGCCGGAAGCGGCGTAATAAAGCGGATAGGGCGGATAAGGCTGGAAAAGCGTTAAGCCGTCAGGGCAGGCGTGGGGCGTTCAGTGCGTGCCCCACGCCGCTTGAATCTCGCGGTCGAGGCGTTGCAGATAGCCGTCGTAGGGCGCGACGCTGTCGAGCGTGAGGCCGGGCGGGCGCTTCACGATCGAATAGACGTAGCGGCGTTCGCCTTCGAATACCGATGCGGGATGCATGTAGAGCCGCCAGTCCGCGCATTGCGCCGGATAGTAGCCTTCGGTGCGCCAGAAGTAGGGCACGCTGCCGCAACTGTCGAGTTCGGCGAGAAAGCTCGCGGGCGCGCTTTGCTCGACGGCGATCTCGCGCACGCCGCGCAGCGATTCGTCGGTATGAATAATGAGCAGATAAGCCGTGCCTTCGGCATCGAACATCAGAAGGCCGGGCGGCTGATAAGAAAGGTAATGTTCGACAATGCCAAATGAATCGAAAATGCCTTGCACATGCGCCGCGAGCGCGCCGTCCTTGAGAAACGCATATTCCGATACCGCGAGTGCGTCGAGCACGCTGCCGCTGGTTTTGTCGAAATGCGCGAGCTGCATGTCGTGAATGGCCTGATTCAAGGTTTCGACGGCATCGGCTTCATGCTTGCGGATAAAACGGTCGATTAGCCCTTCATTGAAACTTTTCACCGCCACGTGTTCGTCGGCCTTGCCGGTGAGCATGATCTTTTTGATCGAGGGATTCGTAAGGCGGCGGCAAAATTCGATACCGTTGAGTTCCGGCATGTCGTAATCCACCACTACGACCGAAATGGACTCGAAGCGCGCGGGCCGGTTCACGAGGCTGCGAATCGCGTCCACGCGCATGGCGATGACCTGATGCGCATCGTTTTCCTCGGTGCGGTCGAGATAGGGACTGAAGATGGGCGAGACGGGCTGATCCTGGGCCGCGCGCGCATTGAGGTACTTGAGTCCTTCGCCCGGCGAGCTGAACATGCGGAACGCCAGTTCCGGGTCGAGCTGCAAGCTCAGATTCGAAAGAAATGCCGCACTGTCGTCGACGAAGGCGACTGTGGTTGGCCAGGAAAATGGCTGAATGGCTTTCGTCATGGCGTTGGGAATGTCAAAACGAACTCGGTATATTGGCCTTTGACCGAGGAGCAGGTAATCGCTCCCCCCATCGCTTGCATGACATCGCGGCAGAATGCCAGTCCGATTCCCGCGCCCAGCGATACGTCATCGGTGATGGTGCTTGAAGTATAAAAGCGGGTAAAGATGTGCGGCAAGGCTTCCGGCGAAATACCCGTTCCGGTATCGCTGAAAATCAAGCGATTAGCGCGTTTACCCGATTCAAGACGAATAGAAATATGCGCGCCTTCGATACTGCCCATATGCCGGAAGGCGTTTTTAATCAGATTGAACAAGACGTGCACGGTCAGCATTTCCGAGCCGGCGAATTCGAAATCGGGCCGCAGATTGCAATGCACGCGCGCGCGGTCGCCTTCGCGAAACGGATAGCGCGCCAGTGCCGTTTCCACGCAATGCACGATGGAGCACGTGCTTGCGTTTTGCATCGTTCCGCCGGTAAAGCGCGCGGTGGCGAGCAGCATGTCGATGATCGCGTTCGAATGCAGCGCCTCCTGCTCGATGCGCCCGACCACGCCTTGCATCGAATGCAGATGCGCCACGCGTATTTTCGGCACCGGCAGGCGGTGACGCTGGGCCAGCAGATAGGTATCGAGCAGCGCGGGCAGATAGCGCATGAGGCCGGCGGCACCGACGCGGATGGCGACGAGCGGCGTGCGCAGTTCGTGCGCGACGCTGCCCGCGGTGGCGAGCATCGCGCGCTCCTGTTCGATCTGGATGCGGTCCTGGTCGTAATTGGCGATGGCGCCGATCGCCACGGCAAACGAGAAAATCGCCAGATGCGTGAGGTAGCCGCCAGTCAGCGTGAACGAATCGGACGTGAGCGTGTAGGCGAGCAGCGCCAGGCCGATGCCGACGAGAAATTGCAGCACGAGCATCAGCCAGTCGAGCAACAGCACCATCACGAAGGCCGCGATCAGCGCGCTTTCCACCCAGACCTCATTGCCGTTGTTCTTGAACAGCATGAAGGTGAAGAAAAACGGCAGGCCGTAAAGCGTGCAGAAATACCAGTACCACGGCAGGAATTTTTTTATCGCGACGGGCCAGCGGTCCGGGAACAGGAACGGCGCGAACAGCGCGGACCCGATCAGGCGCAGCGTGAGATTTTCATAAGGCTGAGGAAACAGGACTTTCCAGACGTAGTAGTAAAGTGGAAAGCCGATTGTCGCGACCACGGCGAAGGGCCGCATGCGCCGCTTCACGTATTGCATGTTGCGCAGCGCGGGCGCGAACGCGTGCGCCATGAACGCCTTCAGCGCGGCCCATTCGCGCCGCGCGCGCAGCGTGATTCTCGATACGTTCATCAGGATGGAATCGCTCATCGTTGGGTGCCGTGCCGTCGGCGGCGCTGCTGTGCGTGTGCACACGTCGCGGCGCGTGCGTTGCGTGCGTTGCGTTGCGCCAGCCGCGCGTCTCCGTGGGCGCTCTGGCAGCGCTTTCGGCCAGAGCAAACGATACCATCATTGCGATGCGCCGTTCGGGCGGCGCGGGGAGCGAACAGTCAGGGTTCAGCGGAGGGTTTTGCGCGCGGTAAGTATTCGATGCCCGGCGCATCGTTTGCGCGTGTGCTGCGATTATCGTGCGCCGATCCGGCTGCGCATGAACGTGTCGATGGCGTCGTCGAGCGTGGCGCGCGCGTCGCGATGGGGAGAATGGCCGCCCGCGTCGAGCGTCAGCACGTGCGCGTGCGGCACCGCCGCGCCGATCGCCTCGATTTGCGCCAGCGTGCCGTATTGATCGTCGCGCGCCTGCACGGCGAGCAGCGGCGCGGTAATCGGCGAGAGCGTCTCGACGATATTCCACGCGCGGAATGCCGGATCGAGCCAGATGTCGTTCCAGCCGTAGAACGCGGAATCGACGTCGTCGTGATAGCGCGAAAGTTTGGCGCGCAGAGTCGTTTGCGGGTTTGTCTGCTGTGCCGTTGCTTCGTAGGCCCGCCGGGTTTGCGCAATGCTCTCGACTGAAATCGTTTCCACGAAGACATGCGGCGCGATCACGACCGCGCCCGCGAGCCCACGCGGAAAAGACGCGGCGTATAGCAGTGCGATCGAGGCGCCGTCGCTATGCCCGATGAGCCACATACGCGCGCGTTCGGCATCGCTCACGCCGAGCGCATCGAGCAGCGCGGGCAACACGTCGCGCGCCTGACTCGACATGAAATCGACGGGCCATTTTTCCGTGGACGCGCGCGGCGTGGAGCGGCCATAACCGGGCCGCGAATAAACGAGCCCGCGCAAGCCGAGGCGTTCGCATAACGCTTGCGGCCAGTCCTTCCACATCGCAATCGAGCCGAGTCCTTCGTGCAGAAAAACGGCGATGGGCGCATGCGCGTCGTCGACGCCGATCCAGCGGTATTCGATACTCAGCGCGCCGCGCCTGGCGTGAAAGTCGGCGCCGGCGGGCAACACGGCAAATTCGCTTGCGTTCATGAATTCAAGGCGGAGATTGAAATTGTTCGCGCAGCCGGAAACGCTGGATTTTACCGGTCGCGGTTTTCGGCAAATCGTCGACGAACAGAATATCGCGCGGATACTTATGCGGCGCCAGACGTGTTTTCACGAAGGCCTTGAGCGTCGCGGCCATCGTGTCGGGTTCGGCGCATTCGGCCCGACGCTCGCGCTTGAGCACGACGAATGCGCAGGTCTTGACGAGCCCGTTTTGCTCGACGCCGATCACCGCCGCTTCGAGTACGGCTTCGTGCTGCACGAGCACCATCTCCACTTCGATTGGCGAGACATATTGGCCGCTGACCTTGAGCATGTCGTCGCTGCGGCCCGCGTAAACATAGCAGCCGCCCGGCAGGCGACGATATTTGTCGCCGCTCTTGACCCAGTCGCCGAGAAAGGTCGCGCGCGACTTCTCGCGATTGTTCCAATACATTAGCGCGGCGCTCGGGCCGCGAATATAGAGGTCGCCAATTTCGCCATCGGCGACGAGCTGGCCGGATTCGTCGCGCAATTCGACGTCGTAGCCAGGAACCGGGCGGCCCGTGGTGCCGTATTCGACATCGCCGGGACGATTCGACAAAAAGATATGCAGCATTTCCGTGGAGCCGAGTCCGTCGAGAATATCGCTGCCGAAATGCTGGCGAAAGCGCTCGCCGATTTCGCGCGGCAACGCTTCACCCGCCGAGGTGCAGACGCGCAGCGCGACGTCCGCGCGCGCGGGTAAAGACGGCGAGGCCATCATGCTCGCGTAGAGCGTAGGCACCCCGTAGAACACGGTCGGGCGATGCTGCACGAGGCGCGCGAATACCGCGTTGGCGGTGGGGCGCTCGGCCATCAGCACGGTGGTCGCGCCAACCGAAAGCGGAAACGACAGAGCGTTGCCGAGTCCATACGCGAAAAAGAGTTTAGCGGCTGAAAAAACGACGTCGGTTTCGCGGATGCCGAGTATCGGTTTCGCGTAGGTTTCGACGGTCCAATAAAGATTCGCGTGCGTGTGAACCGTGCCCTTCGGTTTTCCAGTCGAACCCGACGAATAGAGCCAGAAGGCGATATCGTCGGCGCTGGTGGGCGCGATGTGCGCGGCGGGTGCCGCGTTGTCGATGAGTGTGCGCAGCGAGGTTTCGGTCGAACGATCCGCAAGCGGTTGCGACACGACGAGCGTGCAGTCTTCGCAGCCCGCCTGGTCGAGCGCGGGCTTCACCGCAGGCAGCACGGCGCCCGATACGATGACGACGCGCGCGCGGCTATGCGCGAGCATATAGGCGTAATCGGCGGCCGTGAGCAGTGTGTTGACGATCACGGGCACCACGCCCGCAAGCAGCGCGCCGAGAAACGCGACCGGCAATTCGACGGTGTCGAGCATCACGAGCAGGATGCGTTGTTCGGCATGCACGCCTAGCGCACGCAAGACGCTCGCGAAACGGCGCGCGCGCGTTTCGAGTTCGCCATAAGCGAGGGTTGTGTGATCGTCGATATAGGCGGGTTTCTCGGTGCGCGCGGCGTTTAACGCGAACAGATGCGCGGCGAAATTGAATTGCACGGGAGGGGGAATAACGGAATTGATTGACGCTGCCTTCGTGTCCACGATGCTGTCTCCGTTTTGTCCGCCTCGATCGCGTGCCGCCGATCGCCGCTTGTTATATTGCTTCCAATATTGCCAGGGATTGCTAATGATTGTTTGAGGTCGTGCGCGATGCTCGCAGTCTTGCCGCCGCCCGCGCGCGTGTCTCCAGCGCGTCCTCAATGCGTCCGATCTGTGCCGGACCGCCGGGTATGCATGATCGTGCAGGCAGTCGCGCCACGATTTGACATGGAGCGGCCAGGCGGCGCGACGGGCTATCGCCACGTGCGCTTTTGGCGGAAAATTAGCGCTTAGACAAGTCCGTGTCAAGCACTATAGTACATAAAATCGCGCTGGGAGGTTTCTGAAAATGAAGCAAACATACGTTGCCGAGCCGCAGGCGGACGAGGCCGCCGAGGCACAGGAAGGCGCACGCGGCGAGCGTGCCGAGCGCGATCCGTTTCTCACGGCGATGGGCGAGCGCGTGCGCATGCTGCGCGCGCGACGCGGCATGACGCGCAAGGCGCTGGCGACGGAAACCGGGCTGTCCGAGCGTCATCTGGCGAATCTCGAATCGGGCGTCGGCAATGCCTCGGTGCTGGTCCTGCGCCAGATCGCGATCACGCTGAACTGCTCGCTCGCCGAAGTGACCGGCGACGTCACCACGTCGTCGGCGGAATGGCTGTTGATCCGCGAGTTGCTGCAAGGGCGTGACCCGGCCGCGCTGCATCGCGCGCGCGTCGCACTCGCGGAGATGTTTTCCCAGGCGCCCGCCGATCCGCACCGCAACGAACGCATCGCGCTGATCGGTCTGCGCGGCGCGGGCAAATCCACGCTGGGCCGCATGCTCGCGCAGGAACGCAAGGTGCCGTTCGTCGAACTCACGCGCGTGATCGAGCAGATGGCGGGCTGCCCGCCTGCGGAAATCCACTCGCTTTACGGCGCGAGCGCGTATCGCCGCTACGAGCAGCGCGCGCTCGAAGCAGTGATCGCGGAGCATCCGCGCGCCGTGATCGCGTCGCCGGGCGGTCTCGTCTCCGAGCCCGCGACGTTCAACGCGCTGCTCGCGCACTGCTTCACGGTCTGGCTGCAGGCCGCGCCCGAGGATCATATGCGCCGCGTGGTCGCGCAAGGCGACTTGCGGCCGATGTCGGGTCACGCCGGCAACAGCGAGGCGATGGACGATCTCAAACGTATTCTCGCGGGCCGCGCCGAACTGTACGGCCGCGCGGACATGAGCTTCGACACCAGCGAACGCACGCTCGCTGACGCCTATCTGCAACTGCGCGACCGGCTGGCGGCGCGGCTGGGCGCGGAGTTGCCGGTACGCGTCGATTGACGTTGTTGAGGTTGCGGGGCGCGTGAGTCGTCCTGCATTGCAGTTCATGGTTTACTCGTCGTGGTGGCTTGATATGCACTAAAGTGCTTTACATGGGTGCGATGTAGCACTATCGTTCATTGAAACGATGAGATGAACATCCCCAGGAGACGCCCATGGCCGCCGCCGACACCGTCCTCGCCCCGCAAGAAGCCGCGCTGGCCGCGCGCGTTGCAGCCGTTTCACCCGTTGCGCCCGTCGCGCCGGTCGATTACCGGACCGATCCCTCGCGCTATCGACACTGGACGCTCAGCTTCGACGGCGCGATCGCGACGCTCGGGCTCGATATCGCCGAGGACGGCGGTCTACGCGAGGGCTACAAGCTCAAACTGAATTCATACGATCTGGGCGTCGATATCGAATTGCACGATGCGCTTCAGCGCATTCGCTTCGAGCATCCCGAAGTGCGCACGGTGGTGCTCACGAGCCTCAAGGAGCGCGTGTTCTGCTCGGGCGCGAATATCTTCATGCTCGGCCTTTCCTCGCATGCCTGGAAGGTCAACTTCTGCAAGTTCACCAACGAAACGCGTAACGGCATCGAAGATGCGTCGCGCCATTCGGGACTCAAATTCATTGCGGCGGTCAACGGTGCGTGCGCAGGCGGCGGTTATGAACTCGCGCTCGCGTGCGACGAGATTCTGCTCGTGGACGATCGCTCGTCGACGGTCGCGCTGCCCGAGGTGCCGCTGCTCGGCGTGCTGCCCGGCACCGGCGGCCTCACGCGCCTGACCGACAAGCGCAAGGTGCGCCACGATCGCGCCGATATTTTCTGCACCGTGGTGGAGGGCATTCGCGGCGAGCGCGCGAAGGCGTGGCGTCTCGTCGACGACGTGGTGAAGCCCAATCAGTTTCGCCAGGCCGTGCAGGCGCGCGCGCTCGAACTGGCCGCGTCGAGCGACCGGCCCGTGGGTGCGCAAGGCGTGACGCTGACGCGCGTGGAACGCGTCGAGCACGAGAACGGCTTGCGCTACGCGAACCTCGACGTAACGATCGATCGCGCGAAGCGCACGGCGACATTCACGGCGAAAGCGCCGGTCGCGCCGTTGCCTGAAGGCATCGACGCTATCGTTGCGGCGGGCGCGGCATGGTGGCCGCTGCAATTCGCACGCGAACTCGATGACGCGATTCTCTCGATGCGCAGCAACGAACTCGATATCGGCACCTGGATACTCAAGACCGAAGGCGACGCGCGCGCGGTGCTGGCCGCCGACGCTGCGCTGCTCGCGCATCGCGAGCACTGGTTCGTGCGCGAGACCATCGGCATGCTGCGCAGAACGCTCGCGCGTATCGACGTCTCGTCGCGTTCGCTGTTTGCGCTGATTGAGCCGGGATCGTGTTTCGCGGGCACGTTCGCGGAATTGGCTTTCGCCGCCGACCGCACCTATATGGCGGCGCTGCCATCGAACGAGGATGAAGAACCCGTTATTACGTTTTCCGAAGCGAATTTCGGTCTCTATCCGATGGTCACGCATCAGTCGCGGCTCGCACGGCGTTTCTATAACGAAGCAGAACCGCTCGACGCGGCGCGCGCGAAGATCGGCGAGCCGGTCAAGCCCGTGGAAGCGGAGCGCATCGGCCTCGTGACGGCCGCGCCCGACGATATCGACTGGTCCGACGAGATTCGCATCGCGCTGGAAGAACGCGCGGCCATGTCACCCGATGCGCTAACAGGGCTCGAAGCCAATCTGCGCTTCAATGGCCCGGAAACGATGGAGACGCGCATCTTTGGCCGCTTGTCGGCATGGCAGAACTGGATCTTCAATCGCCCGAACGCCGTGGGCGAGAAGGGCGCGCTCAAGGTGTACGGCAAGGGCAGCAAGGCGCAGTTCGATGCCACGCGCGTTTGAGTGTCGCGTGAATCGCGTTTGAATTTCGCATGAATCGCCGCAAGGAACCGACATGTCGACTATCAATTACAGCGAAAAGATTCCGAACAACGTCAATCTCGCCGACGACCGCACGCTTCAGCGCGCACTGGAGCAGTGGCAGCCGAATTTTCTTTCGTGGTGGGGCGACATGGGGCCCGACGGCTCGCAGGGATTCGACGTTTATCTGCGCACGGCGGTGAGCGTGGACGCGGGCGGCTGGGCGCATTTCGATCACGTGAAAATGCCCGACTATCGCTGGGGCATTTTTCTCACGCCAGGCGAAGCCGAACGCAAGATTCATTTCGGCGCGCACAAGGGTGAGCCCGCGTGGCAGGAAGTGCCGGGCGAGCATCGCGCGAATCTGCGCCGCATCATCGTCACGCAGGGCGATACCGAACCCGCGTCGGTCGAGCAGCAACGTCATCTGGGTCTGACCGCGCCGTCGATGTACGATCTGCGCAACCTGTTTCAGGTGAACGTGGAGGAAGGGCGGCATTTGTGGGCGATGGTGTATCTGCTGCATCGCTACTTTGGTCGCGATGGTCGTGAGGAAGCCGAAGCATTATTGGAGCGGCGTTCCGGCGACGACGACAATCCGCGCATTCTCGGCGCATTCAACGAGAGAACGCCCGACTGGCTGGCGTTTTTCATGTTCACGTATTTCACCGACCGCGACGGCAAGTTCCAGCTTTCCGCACTCGCGGAATCGGGCTTCGATCCGCTCGCGCGCACCACGAAATTCATGCTGACCGAGGAAGCGCATCATATGTTCGTCGGCGAATCGGGCGTCTCGCGCGTGGTGCAGCGCACGGCGCAGGCGATCAACGAACTCGGCACCGACGACGCGGCGCGTCTGCGCGCAGCGGGCGTGATCGATCTCGACACGATCCAGCGCTATCTGAACTTTCATTACTCGGTGACGATCGACCTGTTCGGTGCCGATCATTCGTCGAATGCGGCGACGTTCTACAGTTCCGGCCTCAAGGGCCGCTACGAGGAAACGAAACGTGACGACGATCACCGGCTCGAAGGCCAGCAGTATCGGCTGCTCGACGTGCAGGAGGGCAAGCTCGTGGAGCGCGAGGTGCCCATGCTCAATGCCATGAACGAAGTGCTGCGCGACGATTACATCAAGGACTCGGTCGCGGGCGTGAACCGCTGGAACAAGGTGCTGGAGAAGGCGGGCATCGGCTTTCGGCTGAGCGTGCCGCACAAGGCGTTCAACCGGCAGATCGGCACCTTCGCGGGCTTGCGCGTAGCGCCCGACGGCCGTGTGATCGACGAGGCGCAATGGGCCGCGAACGAGGCGACCTGGCTGCCTACCGCCGAAGATCGCGCGTATGTGGCCTCGCTGATGGGTCGCGTGGTGGAGCCCGGCAAGTTCGCCAACTGGATCGCGCCGCCCGCGATGGGCATCAATCGTCAGCCCGTCGATTTCGAGTACGTGCGCTTCAACTGAAAGACGGCGCGGCAGGCAGGGAGACAATCATGAACGGACCGGTTCCCGTGGACATTCTCAGGCAGCATTTGATCGATCCCGAGATCTGCATTCGCTGCAATACCTGCGAAGAAACCTGTCCGATCGATGCGATCACGCATGACGGCACGAATTACGTGGTGAAGGCCGAGGTCTGCAACGGCTGCATGGCGTGCGTGCCGCCGTGTCCCACGGGCGCGATCGACAATTGGCGCAACGTGTTCAAGGCGAATGCATATAGTCTCGACGAGCAGTTTTCGTGGGACGAATTGCCGACGCAGAATCCCACGGTAAGCGCGCCCGCAGCGGCGGAAAGCGCGTCGCAAGACGCCGTGAGCGAGATGCCGGATGCGGCGGTTGTCGCTTCGGATCTCGTGCGTGGTTCGACCGTGCCGCCATGGTCGGCGGCGCGTCCTTACGTGAATCTCTACACGCACAAGGCGCCGACGACGGCCACGGTGGTCGGCAACTATCGCCTCACCGACGAGGCCACGGAAAGCGATATCCATCACCTCGTGCTCGACTTCGGCGCGATGCCGTTTCCGGTGCTCGAAGGACAGTCGATCGGCATTCTTCCGCCGGGCGAGAGCGCAGAGGGGCGCGCGCATCACGCGCGTCAATATTCGATTGCGAGTCCGCGCGACGGCGAGCGGCCCGGCTACAACAACGTCTCGCTCACGGTGAAGCGCGTGACGCACGATCACGGCGGCAAGGCCACGCTCGGCGTGTGTTCGAACTATCTCTGCGATCTCAAGAAAGGCGACGTGGTGACGGTGATCGGGCCGTTCGGCGACACTTTCCTGATGCCGAATCATCCGAACTCGCACTTGCTGATGATCTGCACCGGCACCGGTTCTGCGCCGATGCGCGCGATGACCGAATATCGCCGTCGCCGCAGGCTCAAAGGCGCAACGGGCAAACTGATGCTGTTCTTCGGCGCACGCACGCAGGCGGAATTACCTTATTTCGGACCGCTGATGAATTTGCCGAAGGATTTCATCGACACGAATCTTGCGTTTTCGCGCACGCCCGGAAAACCGAAGCGTTATGTGCAGGACGCCATGCGCGAGCGGGCCGCCGATGTCGCGCCGCTGCTCGCGGATGGCAACACACATGTTTATGTCTGCGGGCTCAAGGGCATGGAGGACGGCGTGCTGCAGGCGCTTGCCGAAATCGCCGAGGCGCACGGCCTCGGTTGGGATGCGCTGTGGGCGCGGCTCAAGCGCGAAGGGCGGCTGCACCTCGAAACGTATTGAGGGCGCGTACGCGCTGGAATGGAGCATCGATTCAGGTTCAAAACGATTTGTGCACGATCGTTCGCAACGAGGTAGGATGTCGGGACGGCGGCGCGCGCGTCAACCTTGCGCAACAGTCAGTCGCAAGGCAGAGGCGCGCACTGCCCGATTTTTTGGGCGCATCTGTGCATACGCACGCATACGTGAGCACACACGCGCACGCGTTGGCGAAACCCAGCGCGCAACCCAGCGCAACCCGACGGAGACCGGACTGCCATGAACCTCGTTGCTGAATTGCCCGCCGACCTGAGCGGCCTCGAACAACTCCAGCGCATGCTCGCGAGCGGGCGCAGCGCACCCATCGGCGAAACCCTTGGCTTCAAGCTCGTTGAAGTCGACGAAGGCCGCGTGGTGTTCGAAGGCGTGCCGGGACTGCATGCGTACAACCCGATCGGCACGGTGCATGGCGGCTACGCGGCCACGCTGCTCGATTCGGCTTGCGGCTGCGCGGCCCATTCGCGCCTCGCGCCGAATCAGGGTTACACCACGCTGGAACTCAAGGTGGCCTACCACCGGCCGATGACCGCGAAGACGGGGCCGGTGCGTGCGGAAGGGCGCGTGCTGAGCATCGGCCGCCGCGCGGCTTTCGCGGAGGCGTCGATTACCGATGCGGCGGGCAAGCTCTATGCGTCGGCGACGTCGACGCTGCTTGTTTTCGAACGTGAGTCGTCCAGCACTTGATGCAGCGCGGATAAAGACGGGCACGGCGCTCGCTTCCCGCGGTTTACAGGGAACCAACACGGCCTCGCGGCTGCCACATCATCAGCGAGGGCCGTGACAGCCGCACGGCTTCCCAACCGCAAGGAGACAGCATGGACGCCGTGCATTCCTTCCTGCGCTCGCGCAGACGCTTTGTCGCGAAGCTGGGCGCCGCCGTGTGCGGCGCGGCCTTACCCGCAGTGTTTCCCGCCGTTGTGCCGATATCCGCGGCACGGGCCGCGCCGAATCCCGATCATTCGAAACTCGAAACAGTCGCGACCTTTGGCGACGATTTTCGGCTCGTCGGCATTGGCGTGACGAAAGCGGGGCGCGTATTCGCGACCGCGCCTTCGTCGGTGCATCGATCGCGCTTCAGCGTCGTCGAAGTCGATCTGCGCAGCGGCAGCCTGCTGCCGTTTCCCGACACGCGCTGGAACACGTATCAGCCGAATCGCTCTGGCGAGCGTCAGTGGATTTCGGCGCAGGCGCTCTGGGTGGACGAACGCGACCGCCTGTGGGTGCTCGACTCGTCGCTGCCCACTGCCGATCAGCGCCTGCAACCGCCCAAGCTCGTGCAGTTCGATCTCGAGAAGCCCACGCCCGTGCGCACTTATACGTTCGAGTCCGCGATCACGCCGGCCGATTCGATCAACGACGTGCGCATCGATCTACAGCACGGCTATGCGTTCATCAGCAACGCGGGCAATCGGGGCGGCGTGGTGGTCGCGCGCTTGAGCGACGGACGCGCGCGCCTCGTGCTGGCGGGCGACCGCTCCAGCGTCTCCGATCCGAAGCAGCATCTGATGTTCGGCGACCGCGTGGCGCGCAAGCTCGACGGCCAGGTGCTCGTGCTGCAAACCGACGGCATCGCGCTGTCGCCGCAGCGCGACTGGCTTTACTATCGTCCGCTCACCGATCATCACTATTGGCGCGTGCCGACCGAGGCGCTCGTCGACGAAACGCTCTCGCCGCAAGCGCTCGGGCAGCGCGTGCAATCGCTCGGCGATTACGCGCTCACGGGCGGCTTGCTGATGGGCGCGGACGGCACGCTTTACGGCGGCGATCTCGAACAGCGCACGGTGGTGGCGCTCGCGCCCGTGACGCTCGAGGGTAAACCGGCCTTCACGCAACGCACGCTCGTCGATGATCCCGGCAAGATCTCATGGGCCGATGGATTCGCACTCCAGAATGATTATCTGTATTTCGCGGATTCGCATCTGCACGAGTTGAACTTCTCGAATGGCTATCCGCGCAAAGGGCGATTCGCGATTTTTCGCGTGAAGCTGCCGCCGCAGCCGTCGGGATTATTCGCAGGCTGAAGCGGCGGCACGGGGGAGTTTGCCTCGGCGATCAAAGCGCGCCGTGCGCCTTGTCCTCGATGAGTTTGACGAGCGTGTGCAGCAGGCGATTCGCGGGCGTCGCCACGCCGAGCGCCGCGCCGCGCCGCACGATCAGGCCATTCAGGTGATCGATTTCGCTGCGCTTGCCGCGCGCGAGATCCTGCGCGGTGGACGAGAACTGTCCCGGCATGGTTTCGGCGATGCGGCGCACGGCGGCTTCGACGTCGGGCGGCAGCGTCACGCCGTCGGCATGCGCCACGGCCTTGCATTCCTCGACCACGTCATGCATGGCGTCGCGCACGCCCGCGCCTTCTACGAGACGTCCGTACGGCAATTGCGTGATCGCCGATAGCGCGTTGTACGCGCAGTTCAGAATCAGCTTCGCCCAGAGCGCGCCGCGCACGTTCGCGGAGATTTCGGTCGGCACGTCCGCGTCGATCAGTGTCTGCGCGACGGCTTCGCTGCTGCGCGACGGCTCGATCACGAGTTCGCCGCGGCCATGATGGCGCACGTGGCCGGGCCCGGCCATTTCCGTCGCCACATAGACCACGGCGGCGGCCACGTCCTGCGGAATCACGGTGCGCAAGCGCTCGGCGTTATCGACGCCGTTTTGCAACGTGAGCACGAGCGTGTCCGCGCCGAGATGCGGTTTGATCGATTCGCCCGCGCTCTCGGTGTCGGGAGACTTCACGCAAAACAGCACGAGCTGCGCGCCCGCCACGGCGGCCGGCTCCGTGCTGCCGCGCAGATGCGGCGCGCCGATCAGCTCGTCGAAGGTCTGCGTTTCCAGACGCAAACCCTCGCGTTCGATGACCTCGACATGCTGTGCGCGGCCGATCAGCACGACGTCGTGTCCCGCGCGCGCGAGCATGCCGCCGTAATAGCAGCCCACCGCGCCCGCTCCCATGATGGCGACTTTCATTTGCGTTGCTCCTCCATTCGAACACTTCGTTATGCTGATGATTTTTACGCGGTCGTGCGCGTGTGTCGCTTAGCGCAATTCGAAGCCGAGTGCCTGGAGCGCATCGCGCAGCCGGTCGCGGCCATGCAGCGACTCGCGGCTGCGCCAGCGCGCGAGTGAGCGCGAGGTCCAGCCGGCGGCGCTCAGGCCTTGCGCGGTCTGGAAAGCGCCCATTACGTCGTCGTATTGCGCGATGCCTTCGGTTTGCGTGGGCGCGTCGTATTGCTCGCGATGGAGCACGACGCTTTGCGGCAGACGCGGCTTGATTTGCGCCGGACGCGATTCGTCCGCGTAGCCCACGCAGAGGCCGAACACCGGCATCACGCGCGGCGGCAGGCCGAGTTCGGCGGCGACCTGCTCGGGCTGATTGCGGATCGCGCCGATATACACCGAGCTCAGGCCGAGCGATTCGAGCGCGACCACGGCGTTCTGCGCGGCGAGTGCGGCATCGATCACGCCGACGAACAGCGTCTCCAGATAGTGCAGACCCTCGGCGCTCGCGGACGTGCGCTCGGCGGCGGCTTCGAGGCGGTTGAGGTCGGCGAGCCAGACGAGAAAGAGCGGCGCTTCGCGAATCTGCGACTGGTCGGCGGCGAGCTTCGACAGACGCGCCTTGCGTTCCGGGTCCTCGACGGCGACGACGCTCCACGTTTGCAGATTCGACGACGTGGAAGCTGATTGCGCCGCCGCGATCAGCGTTTCGAGCGTGCCTTCGGGCAGCGGCTTGTCGGCGTAATTGCGCACCGAGCGATGCGCGAGCAGCGTGTCGAGCGTGGCGTTCCAGGCGGGCAACGGCGCGTGCCAGGGCGTGCCGTAACGCGTTTCGAGGGCTTCGGTGGCGTTCTGGGTGGCGGACTCGGGCGTGCTGAGGGTGGACATCGGTTTGACTCCGGGTGATGCGTTGAATGCGGACAGGATAAGCGGAGCGCGTGGGCGCGAGCGCCGTATGGTACATGGCCTCGCGATTTGGCGCTGAGGCATGCGTGGGCGGACCTGAGTGGGCACGCGCGCTGCGCTCTGCACGGATGGCGCGTTACCGCTATCATCGACGCGCGCGTGCGCCACGCAGTTTGACGAGTGATTCGACGAGTGATTCGACGATCGGCTCGACGATCGGCTCGACGGCGGCGCGCCTTCCGATTGCCTTTCGCGCGCCGCAGTGGCGCGCGTTTGCGGCTGCATCCGCTGTGTTCACCTCTGCTGTGTCAACGTCTGCGAGGCCCTGTCATGTCGGCAACTTCTTCTTCGAATGCTTCCACGAATGCTTCCCCTGTGTGGTTCATCACCGGCTGCTCGATCGGCTTCGGGCGCGAGTTCGCGCGCGCTGTGCTCGCGCGCGGCTGGCGTTGCGTCGCGACCGCGCGCAACCAGGCCGCGCTCGACGATCTCGCGCCCGAGGCGGGCGAGCGTCTGCTGAAGGTTGCGCTCGACGTGACCGATCCGGCGCAGATCGCCGCGGCCGTCGCGCAGGCGCGCGAGCATTTCGGGGAGATCGACGTGCTCGTGAATAACGCGGGCTACGGTTATCAAAGCTCGATCGAGGAGGGCGAGGAGCAGCAGATCCGCGCGCAATTCGATGCGAACGTGTTCGGCCTGTTCGCGCTCACGCGCGCGGTGCTGCCCGTCATGCGCGAGCAAAAACGCGGACACGTGATCAACATTACGTCGGTGGCGGGGCTCGCGGGCTTTCCGGGGTCGGGGTATTACGCGGCGAGCAAGCACGCGGTCGAGGGCTTTTCCGATTCGCTGCTCGCGGAGGCCGGGCCGCTCGGCATCAAGGTGACCTGCGTGGAGCCGGGGCCGTTCCGCACCGAATGGGCGGGGCGTTCGCTCGTGCAGACGCCGAATCGTATCGCCGATTATGCGCCGACGGCGGGCGCGCGCATGGAGCGCACGGCAGAAGGCAGCGGTCACCAGCCGGGCGATCCGAAGCGCGCGGCGCAGGCGATCATTCGTATCACGGAGGTGGAGTCGCCGCCGCGCCATCTGGTGCTGGGCGCGTTTGGCGTGGATGCGGTGGCGGCTCGGCTGCGTGCTGCATTGGCCGATATCGAAACGTGGCGCGAGACGGGGCTGGGGACGGATTTTCCGGCGGGGGAGTGAGCGGAGTATGGCGCGATGAGCGGCGCTTCACCCCGCCGCCATCACCAACGTCCCCGTGGCCACCAGCGCGCCGCGCCATAACCAGTCGAAATTGATCCAGCCGCGCCGCAGCATTCCCAGCCCGACATACTCATAAGCGACGAGCGCGATCACTGCCGTGGTCGCGAGCGTGACGAGCGTGTGCAGCGCGGTGAACGTGAACGACACGGCCAGCGGATTCGCGCCGCCTGCCCCGCACAACGGCAGCATCGCGGGCATGAGCATGAGTCCCGCGCCATGCAGCGTCGCCATCAACGCGGACCACGCGGCGAGCCCCAGAAAACCCGCCGTCATGCCCACGCGCACGCGGTGCCGATGCCCATACACATGCTGCCAGAGCGCCCAGCCGATCAGCAGCGCGCCCAGCACCCAATGCAGCCCGCCTTGCGCGAGACGCGGCAGCCAGGCGCCGAGCAGCGCGATCGAACTCGTCAACAGCAGCACCGACGCTGCGTGTCCGAGCGCGATCGGCGGCAGCGCCATCAGAAGCGCGGCGCGATTGCGCCGTTGCAGGCCCAGCGCCGTCGCGAACAACCAGCCCATCGCCGGATTCGCGCCGTGAAAAACGCCGCTGCCGACGACGGCGCTCCAGGCCACCCAGTGCGCGTCGAAGCTGTCGAGGATGCCGCTCATCGCGCCGCGCGCTCAGGGATAGCAGTACGAATCCGACGAGCAATCGCCGCCCTCTAGCCGGATCTGATGCGGCCGATGCGTCTTCGGCCACTCGACGAAGAATTGCTCGTCGAATGCGAGGCCGCCGTCCGCGCCCGCGTCGAGCTTCACCATCCATCCGTCGATGCCTTCGGGATAGAACTGCGCATCGATCGCGCCATAGAGCGAGTTCGTGAAATAGACACGCCGTCCGTCGCGGCTCACTTCGACCATCTGCGGGCCGCCGTTGAGCGCGCGTCCGCCTGCGCGCGGATGCGTCGCGCGCGAAACGATGCCGCCGATGCGCACGCTTCCCGTGAGTTTGGGATGTTCGGGGTCCGAAACATCGTATTGCCGCAGGTCGCCGGTGCCCCAGCACGCCACGTAAAGAAAGCGGTCGTCGAGCGACAGCGCGATATCGGTCACGAGCGGCGGCACGGCGCTGAAGCCCTTGAGCATCGGCGGCAGCGATTCGGGGTCGGCGGGCTCGGCGGGAATCTCGATGATCTTGCGCGCGGCCCACTGGTCGCCGTCGAGATACCACTGTCAGATCGAGGCCGAGAGATCTTTCAGGCTGATCACGGAATTCACGAAGCCATAGGGACGCGTGGGATCGTGCGCGGGCCGCAGTTCGAAGACGAGTTGATTCTCCGCGCCGAAGTCGAGCGTCTGCTTGTGCCGACGCGTATGCAGGTCCCAGAAGTGCAGACGATGACCGTACTGCCCGCCCAGCAATACCTCAGGCACGAGGCCGTTTTCGAAGGTCGCGGGCAGGCCCCATTCGCTCGTCACGACCGTGTCGAAGCCCAGATGCCACCAGCCGTCATAGGCCAGTTCCTGCGGGCCGCGTTCGATTTCCCATTGGCCAAGAATATCGAAGCTCTCGTGGTCCATCAGGAAGATGCCGCCGGGCGCTTCGCCTTGAGCGTTCGCGAGTGCGGTCACGTAAATGCCATCCGGCCCGCAATGCACCGTATGAGGGCGCGTGTAGCCCGCGCGCTGCGCGACGCTTTCCGGTTCGTGGACGCGCACGATGCGCGGGCGGCGCGGATCGGGTTTCGTATCGACAATATGAATACGCGACGAACGCAGCCCCGGCACGACGAGATAGCGGCGCTCGGTATGCGCGTGCGGCGCATTCGGGCACAGGCACGAACTGCACGCGTTCCAGCCGAAGTGATGCAGTTCGTCGCCGGTGTTGGGCATGGCGAGCCGATGAACGATGCGGCCGAATTCCGGCGAGGCGGGATCGAGATCGACGACATCGAGCGAGTCGGGCACCGCGCTAGTGGGGTCGAAACTCGCAACCCACGCGAGTTTCTCAGGGGCCGCGTCGGCGGCCAGACGTGCTGAGGGGTAAAACGTCGGATCCGGTTTCCACGTCGCCATCGTTGTCGCCTCCTTCGTCTTCGACGAGATCGAGTGGCTATGATGCACCAGCGCGCGCTCGCGCGTATGGACCGTGTCGCCCGCCGCGCCTTATTTCATAAGGGAATAAGCTTATGTCTTAAGGAAAGAAGCGAATGCCCATGATGCAAAAGGGGATAAAAACCGTCGCGCGATTATGCGAGCCATGAAAACAGTGAATTCGTTTCGTCGACATTTATCTCGGAGGCCAGAGTTTCTAGACTTGTAATCAACGGTTCGCAGCGAGCGCTGCACCGACAAGTCAAGTTACTGGAGGTTCTGTCATGAAGTCGCTTTTCAAGGCTGCTGCGCTGGCCGCCGTGCTCGTGGTGCCCGCTGTGTCGTTCGCCCAATCGCAGCCGGGAAACGGTCCTGTCACGCGTGAACAGGTGCGCGCCGAGTTGAAGCAGCTGGAGTCGGTGGGCTGGCGCCC
Organism: Paraburkholderia tropica; assembly: GCF_914484835.1. Classification (GTDB taxonomy): domain Bacteria; phylum Pseudomonadota; class Gammaproteobacteria; order Burkholderiales; family Burkholderiaceae; genus Paraburkholderia; species Paraburkholderia tropica_A. The sequence goes on along the minus strand of NZ_CAJZAR010000037.1, from coordinate 360,806 downwards.
GAACGTCGTGTCTCCTTACTATCCTGAAGATTACCGCGCCGCACAGGCCCGCCTGGCCGCGCAAAGCGGTTATGGTCCTTCGACCGATGGCACGTCGCAAAGCGGCTCGGCTAGCTCGTATTCGCCGCCGGTCATCATGAAGTGAGCCTGAATTGCGCCCGGTATTGGCGTAATCGAATGTGTAAACGCGGTGCGTCCCAAATGGGCGCACCGCGTTTTCGCGTTCTACGGCGTTCGATTCGACCTCAGTGAAAGCGCTTTCACCGTGGTGCGATTCATCAATCGTTTAAATTGAATCGTTCTCCCGATCATCGATCCATGCGCGCGTTTCGTCGAGAATTTCGTCCGAGAGCGCGGGGTCGTCGATCAGCCGCGCGAGAATCACCGCGCCCACCATCGCCGACCAACTGCCGATGGCCGCACGCCGTGCGTGTTCGGCAGTGGAAGCGTCTCCACTCGCGGCGTTCGCCGCGCTCAAACGTTCGATCTGCTTCCTGAGTCCCGCCGCCATCACGGCGCGCGCCTCGGGCGTCTGGCGCACCGTTTCCGCGCCCAGCGCCGCAGTCGGACATCCGCCCGCGAGATTGTCGCGATGCGAGCGCGACAGATAGCGCGACGCGTAGCGCGCCACGTCCGTTTCGCCCGCGTCGCCTTGCGCGAACACGTGCGCGAGCGTTTCGGCGATCAGATCGTCCTTCGACTTGAAGTAGCCATAGAAGCCGCCGTGCGTGAGGCCGGCGGCGCTCATGACTTCCGCGACCGTGACGGCGTCGTAGCCGCGCTCGCGGAATAAACGGCTGGCCGCTTCCAGAATTTTTTGGCGATTGATCGCCACCTGCTCACGACTGACTCGCATCGCGTTCTCCGCTGCCCTAGATTTTCTGCTTGACATTATACATGACGGTCANNTGATGACCGTCATGTATAAAGATTCGATACGCGAAGGAGAGTCACCATGTCAGCAAAACCCGTTGTTCTGATCACAGGCGCATCCACCGGTATTGGCGCGGTGTATGCCGATCGTTTCGCGCAGCGCGGCCACGACCTCGTGCTGGTCGCGCGCGATCAGGCGCGTCTGGAAGCGCTGGCCGCGCGGCTGCGCGAGCGCGATGGCGTGAACGTCGAGATTCTGCGCGCCGACCTCACGCAGCACGCCGACCTCGCGCAAGTGGAAGCGCGTCTCGCGAGCGACGCGCGCATCGGCGTGCTGGTGAACAACGCGGGCACCACGGCGGCGGGCACCTTCATCGAGCAGGGCGCGGAGGTGGTGAGCAAACTGATCGATCTGAACGCCACGGCGGTCGCGCGGCTCGCTGCCGCCGTCGCGCCGCGTTTCGCGCGCGAGGGGCAGGGCGCCATCGTCAATGTGGCGTCGGTGCTGGGCCTCGTGCCCGAGTATCACGCGACGGTTTACGGCGCGACCAAGGCGTTCGTGCTGTTCCTCTCGCAAGGTTTGCACGTCGAACTCGGGCCGAAGGGCGTGTACGTGCAGGCGGTGCTGCCGGGCGCCACGCGTACGGATATCTGGTCGCACGCGGGCAAGGATGTGAACGAGTTGAGCGGCGTGATGGAAGTCGACGATCTCGTCGATTCAGCGCTCGCGGGCTACGATCGCCGCGAGACGGTCACGATTCCGCCCTTGCCCGACGAGCAGCAGTGGAACGCATTCGAAGCCGCACGTCAGGCGATGGCGGCGAACTTCGGCCAGTCGCAACCGGCGGCGCGTTATCGCGCGGCGGCGGTCGAAGCGAAGTAAGCATGCTGCGCCAAATGAAGCGAGGGCGCGCAAATCGCTTTGCGCGCCCTCGTTTTGTCGCTGCGTTGATGGCTATTTATCGCGGCATTTATTGCGGCGTCTATTGCGCGCGAACCGGTTGTGCGGCCTGCGTGCCCGATGCTGCATCGGCGGGCGCGGGCTTTTCCTGATCGGGCTGCCAGCCACCGCCGAGCGCGAGGAACAGTTTGACCTGATCGAGCGCGACCTGGCCTTCGGCCGCCGCCACCTGCGAGTGCGCCGCCGTGAGCGTGCGCGTGGCGTCGAGATCGGAGAGGAACGATTCGCGGCCCGCCGAATAGAGGCGATGCGTTTCATCGGCGGACTGCCGCGCCGAACCGTACGCGGTGCGCAGCGAATCGGCGCGTTGCGTGTCGGCGGCGTAGGTGGCGAGGCTCGATTGCGTTTCGCGCAGCGCGTTGAGCACCACGCCGTCGAAATGCGCGAGCGCGCCCGCCGTCGCCGCCTGCGCGCCGCGCACGCGCGCGCGCTGCCCGTTCGCCGGGAACGTCCAGTTGATCAGGGGTCCGAATGACCAGCTATTGGTGATCGGCGAGAACAGATCGCTCGCGATACCGACCGAGCCCACGCTCGCGCCGATGCTGATGTCGGGATACATGGCCGCCATCGCCACGCCGATCTTCGCGGTCGCCGACGCGAGTTGCCGTTCGGCTTCGCGCACGTCGGGGCGGCGGCGCAGCAGCGCCGCGCCGTCGCCGACAGGAATCGGCTGCTTGAGCTTCGGCAGGCGGTTGCAGCTGAGCACGGCGGGCGGCAGTTCTGCCGGCGGCCGCGCGAGCAGCATCGCGAGCTGATATTGCGCGATGCGCTGGCGTCCCTGGAAGCGTGGAATGTCGGCGGCGAGCGTCTGGACTTGCGTCACGCCGCGCGTCACGTCGGGCTGATTGCCGCGTCCCGCGTCGCGCAGACGTTTGGTGAGCGCCACGCGCTGCTGTTGCAGCTTCAGCGATTCCTGCGCGATGGCGAGTTCCTCGCCCGCCGAGCACGATTCGACATAGGCCTGCACGACGTCGGCGACCACGGTGATGCGCGCGAGATCGGCGGCGGCCAGCACGGCTTCGTCTTCCGCTTCCGCCGACTCCACGCCGCGGCGCAGCTTGCCGAACAGATCGAGTTCATACGAGACGTTCACGCCGAGCGAGCCGAGGTTTTCGACCGGCAGCTTGCTGAACAGCAGGTATTGTTCCGCCGATTCCTGGGCGCGCTGGAAGCCCACGGTCGCGCCGCCCGAGAAGCCGCCTTGCGCGTTGGCGACGTCGAGCGCCGCGCGCGAACGCGCGAGATTCGCGGCCGCCACGCGCAGGCTCGCGTTCGACTGGAGCGCGTCCTGCACGAGCTGATCGAGCGTGGGATCGTCGTAGAGACGCCACCAGTCGTTGGGCACCTCGCCCTGCGAAACCGGCGCCTTGTCCGCGCCCGCGATCGGCCCTTGCGCGAGCGGCGCGTTCACGAGCGCGTCGTTCGGCAGCTTGTAATTCGGGCCCAGGTTCATGCACGCGCCGAGCGCGAGCGTGAGCGGCGCGAGTGCGAACGAGCGCCAGAGACTACGGCGCGTCATTGCGAGGCTCCGCTCGCGGCCAATGCTGCGCTGGCACCCGAAGCGGCGGATGTGCCGCTTGCGCCGCTCGCGCCATTGGCGTGGTCCTTCGCGCGCGGCTTGTCGTCGGCATCGGCACGCACGGCGACCGTCGCGGTGCGGCCCGCGATCATGCGGAAGTCGTCGGGCACTTCGTCGAGCGCCACGCGCACCGGAATACGCTGCGCAAGACGCACCCAGCTAAACGCCGGGTTCACGTTCGGCAGCAGATTCGGGCTCGCCTGGCGGTCGCGGTCCTCGATAGCCGCGACGATGCTCTGCACGTGGCCGCGCAGCGGACGCGTTTCGCCCATCACTGTGATCTCGACCGGCTGGCCGATATGAATGCCGTGCAGGCGCGTTTCCTCGAAGTAACCGTCGACGCGGAACGAATGCATATCGACCACCGACAGCACCGCATGGCCCGCCGACACATATTCGCCCTCGCGCGGCGCGCGGTCGTTCAGATAGCCGTCCACGGGGCTCACGATGGTCGTGCGCTGCAGGTTCAGCTTCGCGGTATCGACCTGCACCTGGGCGTCGGCCGCGGCGGCTTCGCCTTGCTCGACGCGCGTGCGGCTTTCTTCGAGCGTCTCGCTCGCCACGAGGTTGCCGAGCGCGATGTTGCGCGCGAATTCGCGTTTGGCCTGCGCGAGCGTGGCCTTGCGCTGTTCGAGCGCGGCCTGCGAGAGACGCAGCGCGAGCGCGTAGCGCGCCTGGTCGATCACGAACAGCACCTGGCCTTTCTTGACCTGCTGGTTGTCGACCACGTCGACGTTCGTGATGAGGCCGCCCACGTCGGGCGCGACCTGGATCACGTCGGCGCGCACGTGGCCGTCGCGTGTCCACGGCGAAAACATGTAGTAGTTGACGATGCGCCACAGCACGAGCGCGGCCACGACGACGACGATGAGCGTCAGCAGGATTTGGCCTGCGGAGAACCAGGTTTTTTTCACGTTCACGTTAGTTCACGAAGCGATGCGACACGATGATGACGGCAGCCAGGACGAACACATAAATGCCGAGATCGAAGATAGAGCGATGCCAGACGAGCCGGTAAAAACCGACGCGCGTGAGCATCTTGCCGATCACGACATTGATGAGGTACGCGATCAGCATCAGCACGAGCACGGCCGGCACGAACACGCCGAAGATATCGATTTCGCCGATCATGGTGCGGGTTTGATAAAGACAGAAAATGGTTGCGCGCTCACGCTTTGCCTCCCGAGGTGTCGCCGCTCGGACGCTGGGCGACCAGCGTCGGATAGAGCGACAGACGCAGGCCGACCAGCGCATGCAGCGTGTCGCGCAGCCAGCGCTGCGAGACGCGCATGCGCGGCGGCGCGGCGTTTTCGGTCTGCGCGTCGCCGAGACCTTGCGCGATGCCGCGCGTGGCGACGCGGTGCAGCGCGTCGTCGATGGTGGCGAGCAGCGCGGGCGGCGCGTCCTGGCGCGCGCTCGCTTGCGCGCAGCGCGAGTAGTGATCGCTGACGCCCGCGAGCACGCGGTCGATGGCGGCGGGCACGTCGCCGTCGAGCTTGCGGCGCGAACGGCGCAGATCGAGCGCGTTGAGCGCGATGCGCAGATCGCGGAAGCTCTCGATCGACGGATGGCGGTGTTCGTCGGACGCCGCGAGACGCGGCAGCAACTGCATCAGACGGTCGAGCATGCGCGAAGCCAGATTGCGCTGATCGCCGAGCGGCGCGACCGACGCCGAGAGCGCCACGTCGGACCAGCTCGAACGCAGCAGGCGGCGCGCGGCGAGTTCGGCGCCGAACGGGCGCGTCACGCGCGTCCACACGTAGGCGAACAGCAGGCCCGCGACGCCCGCGATATTGCTGTTGAGGAACACGAGGAAGTCGGCCTCGTAGGCGCTCTGAATGCTGATGAAGGTGGCCGTATTCACGGCCACGAGCATCGTCACCATATTGAATTGCGGGCGCGGAATCAACGTGCCGATCAGGATGAACGGCCCCGCGAACAGCAGCACGAGCATCGGGAAGTCGTGCACCTTCGGCAGCACCACGAACAGATAGAGGCCCGCGAACACCACGCTCGCGGCGGTCGCGGCGAAGAAGCGGAACACCATCGGCGCGGGCTCGTCGAGCGCGGCGAAGAAGCAGCAGGCCACGGCCGCGAGCGTCACCGCGCCCGCGCCGTCGTGCCAGCCCGAACTGACCCAGAGCCAGCAGGCCACGAGAATTGCGCTGACCGGCACGGCGCACGAGATCAGCATCATGCCGCGGTCGTAGAAGCGCTCGGTGCCGCCCAGACGCCAGTGGCGATAGCGCGGCCGCCACGTGCCTGCTTCGTGTGCGATCAGCGCACGCAGCGAGCGGCAGTCCTGCCACACGTCGATGACCTGGCCCAGACGCCAGAGCGCGTTCGAGAGCAGCGCGCCTTCCCAGCTCGTGAGCGCGTCGTGGCCCGGCTGCAAGGCGGCGATGCGCGCGTGCAGGCTGTCCGCGACGGGGTCGCCGGCGTCGTCGCGCATCTCGGCGGCACGCGTGGGCAGCGGCGCATCGAACCATTTGGCCGCGTCGGCGAGCAGCGCGTCGAGGCCTTCGGGCCACGTATGCAGATCGCGGCGCAAGGCGAGCAGCGGATCGGCGAGCGCCGAAATCATCGGCAGAAATAGCTGCATGCGGCCGCGCAGATTCTCCGCGCGCGCGAGCACTTCAGGATGCGTGTGGTCGTAGCTCAGCTGGCTGAGCAGGAATTCGAGCTGATTGACCGTGGCCGCGAGGCGCTGGCGGCAGGCCGACAACGCCTTGCCCGTGATGTGGCCCGAGAGCGTTTCGCGGCCGTAGAAGGCGGCGTCGCGGAACCAGGCGTCGGCGCGCTCGATCAGCGTGGGCGCGAGGCGGCTCGGCAGGATGTTGCTGCCCACCACGCTCGCGCAGATGATGCCGAGCGTGATTTCCTCGGTCCGCGCGATGGCGACGTCGAACACGGTGCTCGGATCGGTCACGGTGGGCAGCGCGATCAGCGGCATCGTGTAGCCCGCGAGCATGAACACGTAGCTGCGCGCGGTGCGGTCCATGATCGCCAGATAGAGCAGCGTGCCGGTCCAGGTCGCGACGATCACGCTGAACAGCAGCGGCGTTTCGACGAAGGGCGGCACGAGCGCGATGGCGGCGGCCGCGCCGAGCGCGGTGCCGAGCGCGCGATAGAGCGCCTTCGAGCGCGTCGCGCCGACGAACGGATTCGAGACGATATAGACGCTCGCCATCGCCCAGTACGGACGCGGCAGCTGAAAGATCAGCGCGATATAGAGCGCGAGCATCGACGCGGCGAACGTCTTGACCGAGAAAAGCCAGTCGCGAAGTGAGGGGTAGGTCATGAGGCCGCTTTCAGCTTTCTGTCCGGGGCGCGCCCTCGGCCGGGTCCGGGGCGTTGAAGGCGCTGAGCACGCGCAAGGTGGCTTCGAGGTCGGCGCGGCTCACGCCCTTGAGCACGCGCGCCCGCAGATCGCGCAGATCAGCCTCGATCCGCGCGGTGACGGCGCGGCCTTCGTCGGTGAGCGAAATCGTTTTCGCGCGGCGATCGTCGGGGTCTTCGTCGCGGCGCGCGAGACCGGCGGCGCAGAGCTGGTCGAGCAGGCGCACGAGCGACGGGCCTTCGATGCCCACGTGTTCGGCGAGCGTGACCTGGCGTACGCCTTCGCCCAGACGGCCGGCGATCAGCAGCGGCGAAGCGCAGGCTTCGGAGACGTTATAGGCCGTGAGCGCGCCATGCGTCGTGCGGCGCCATTTGCGCGCGGCGAGGACGAGCGTGCTGCTGACGGCCAGTCGTAAGGTGTGAAGATTCGACATCGGCGGGATGATAGCCCAAAGCGATTTGGTAGCAAACTATCTTTTTCCGGCTGACGACGCCATCCTCGGATAGTAATCGAGCCGGCGTCTGCGTGGCGCTCGCGTGGCGTTCGTGTGACCTGTACGCCACGCTGGATCCGCCGGTTGTCTCCTGATTGGCGGCAGGGTTGCGATTGTCACACACGCTTACTTGCTTTGCAGCGGAGCGCGATGGGTTTAGGGCGTAGCGTTGGGTCCGGCGCAGTTAGCGTGCGGGCCAGCCTTGCAGCAGGGCGGGCAGCGCGGCCATGTCGGTGATGACGTGAGCGACGCCTTCGGCGCGCAGCGCCTCGGCGCTGCTGTGGCCCGGCTCGGCGGGGCTGTAGCCGATTACCGTGGCGCCCGCCGCGAGGCCCGCGCGCGCGCCGGTCACCGTGTCTTCGATCACGGCGCAGCGGCGCGGGTCCACGCCGAGCCCGGCGGCGGCCGCGAGATAGACGTCGGGATGCGGCTTGCTGCGCGGCGTTTCGTGGCCGCTATAGATATGTCCGTCGAAACAGTCGAGCAGCCCGACCTTGCGCAGTTGCAGTTCGACCTTGCGGCGATCCGCCCCCGACGCCACCGCGATGCGCCCGTCGAAGGCCGCGTGCACGGCGCGCACGGCGGCCGGCGCGCCCGGAATCTCTTCGAGGTCGCGCGCGAGCGCTTCGTTGCGGCGCGCGCGAAAGCCCACGAGCCAGTCTTCGGTGATGCGATAGCCGGTGTGGGCTTCGATGCGATCGGCCTCGTCCTTCACCATCTTGCCGACGAAGATGCGCATGGCATCGTCGACGCTGAGCGTCCAGCCCAGTTCGCCGAGCATCTGGACCAGCACGACGTGCGTGATGCGTTCGGAATCGACCAGCACGCCGTCGCAATCGAAGAGCACGGCGTCAAAAGAGAGGGCGGTAGAAAGGGCGGGAAGCGAGGACATCGTCGGAATCAGGCGCGTTGGAGGAGGCGTTTGATGGTGCGTTTGATGGCGCGTGTGAAAGCAAAATGAAATGATGAACGGGCGCGGGCCGCGTTGCAAGAGCGCGATGATACCGGGACGCGCATCGCACTGGAGTCGAAGGCACGAAACACGGGACAATGGCGGTTTCGCTTTTCCGTTCACGCCAGCATGCACAACGACCCGTCCGAACCGGCTAACGCCGCCGCCCCCGAACTGCCGGGCCGCGCCAACTACACGCAGTTCGCCGACCGCTACGCGCAGATGGCGCCCGAAAAACCGCACAACGCGCTCTACGAGCGTCCGGCCACCGAGGCTCTGCTCGGCGACGTGGCGGGACTCGCGGTGCTCGACGCGGGCTGCGGCCCCGGCATCGTCAGCGCGGAACTCGCGGGCAAGGGCGCGCGCGTGCAGGCCTTCGACGTCACGCCCGCGATGGTCGAGCTAGCGCGCGTGCGCTGCGCGGGCATGGCGGTGGAGATCGCGCAAGGCGACCTCGGCCAGCCGCTCGCCTGGCTCGCCGACGCGCAGTTCGACCGCATCGTCTGCTCGCTCGCGCTCGACTATGTCGAGCATCTGGCGCCCACTTTCGCGGAGTTTCATCGCGTCACGCGGCCCGGCGCGCAACTGGTGTTCTCGATGGCGCATCCGATGCGCGACTGGATCGACACGCGCACGCGCGGCGGCCGCGCGTACTTCGAGACCACGCGCTTCGGCCTGCACTGGGGCGGTTTCGGCGAACCGAAGCCGTATGTGGAGGCGTATCGCCGTCCGCTCGCCGATATCGTCAACGCGCTGATCGAGACGGGCTGGAGCGTCGATCGCATGACCGAACCGAAGCCCCTGCCCGAGATGAAGGACGTTGCGCCCAGACTCTACGCGGAGTTGATGCTCGCGCCCGCGTTTATCTGCATGCGCGCGCGCCGCGTGTGAGTGGCGTGATTTGACGTGATGTGATGACGTGATATGACGCGCGGCGTGCGCCTGGCGCCTGGCGATTAGCGCCGCGCGCCCGCCGCCGAAAGCGACTCTTCAAGCGCCGCGACGCCGGCAGGCAGATCCACCATCGCGCCCAGATCGCGCATCGTGCGGCCGAGCGCATGCACGGTGCGGAACAGATGGTGTTCGCGGCACTGCTCGCCCATCTGTCCGATGCGGATGATTGGCAATCCGAACGATCCGGCGATCTCCACCTGATACTGCTGCGAGATGTGATTGCACACGTCGCGCGGCGTGAGCCCGTCGGGCAGTTCGATGCCGACCACGGAATTCAGGCGGCAAAGCTCGGGCGTATAGAGCGCGAGACCGAGCGCGGCCACGCCGCTTTGCAGCGCGAGCGAGCAGCGCTGATGGCGCGCGAAACGCTTTTCGAGCGTTTCCGTGCAGACGAGCCGCAGCGCCTCGTGCAGCGCGAGCACGCCCGACACGGGCGCGGTGTAGTGATAGCCCGCCTTGTGCCAGAAGTTCTCCGCGAGCACGGCGTCGAGACACCAGTGCGTGTTCGGCGCGGTGCGCGTGCGCACACGTTCCCACGCGGCGTCCGAGAACGCGATCAGCGAGACGCCGGGAATCGACGAAAGACCTTTCTGGCCGCCCGTGATCACTGTGTCGATGCCCCACGCGTCCATCTCCAGCGGCATCGTGCTCAGCGTGCAGACGGCGTCGACCACCACGAGCGCGCCCGCCGCCTTGGCGATCTGCACGATGTCCTTGAGCTGGCGGTTCCAGACCGTGTTCGAGGTCTCGCCGTGCACGATCGTGACGATGGCCGGACGCGTGCGCTCGATGGCCTGCGCGACGGCTTCCAGCGAAGCGATCTCGCGGTCGGCGACGTCGAGCGTGGTGACGTCGGCACCGATGCGGCGCGCCATCTCCGCCATGCGGCCGCTAAAGAAGCCATTGACGATGGAGAGCACGCGCGTGCCGGGCCAGGCGAGGTTGGAGATCGCCATTTCCATGGCCGCCGAGCCGGGACCGGCCACGCCGAGCACCCAGTTCGAACGCGTCTGGAACACGTAGCGCGCCATGGTTTTCACCTGGTCGATGACGCGCGCCATGGTGTCGCCGAGGTGATTGATGACGACCGAGTTGGCCTTCGCGACGGCGTCCGGGATCGGCACGGGGCCTGCGCCCATCATGAGCAGCGGCTCGTCGGGCAGGATCTCGGTGAGCGGATCGACGCCCGGGCAAGGGACCGGCAACGCGGCGGCGGCCGCCGCTGCCGCCCGTTGCAGGGTGAGGGAGTCGGTGGGTCGCGTGTTGTCGGTCATGATGATTCCTTTTGGGACAGTGGAAAAATGCGCGCGCTCGGGCGGCAAGGGAAACGTACAGTGTTCTCCGGCGCGGCGCACAATACCATGTACAGTTGCGCGCTTTTTGCCGGAACAGTCGCGGATGCGACGCTGCAACGCGCGGCGCGGGGTTCTATAATCGGCTGCGCGGCGCGGCTTGGCAACGATGCTTCGAACCACGCCGCTTTCATCGACAACACCGGGGGGACAGCACGCATGACGCAATTCGCCGTCGACAATCCGTTTCTCGAAACGCTCGGCGTGAGCGTCGCGGCCTGGCGCGAAGGGTACGCCGAACTGCTGATGCCGATCGACGCCTCGAAGCTCAATCGCCAGGGCGTGCTGCAAGGCGGCGCGATCGCCACGCTGCTCGACGCCGCCGCGGGCTACGCGGGCCTGTTCGCCGAACTCGACGCACCCAAGCGTCATGGCTTCACACTTTCGCTGACCACCAACTATCTCGACAAGGGCCTTGGCCAGTTCGTGCGCGCCAAGGGTTTTCTCGAACGCGGCGGCCGCTCGATTTTCTTCGCGCGCGCGGAAGCGTGGGTGGACGACACGCTGCTGATCGCAAGCGCGCAAGGTACGTTCAAGTATGCGAAATCGGCTTGATTTTCGATTGATTCGATATCCGAATTAATCGTTCGGGCGTAAAAAAGCCCGCTTTCCTCGCAGAAAGCGGGCTTTTTACATGGCATCGCGCCGCGCGTCGACGATCAGCCCAGCAGCAGGGCGTCGTCGTCGAGCTGCTCGTGGCGGGTCTGCTCGAACATGCGCAGCAGGTCGGGCACGTCGAGGCCGCGGCGCTGCTCGCCGGACACGTCGAGCACCACCTGGCCCTGATGCAGCATCACGGTGCGCTGACCGTAATCGAGCGCCTGGCGCATGCTGTGCGTGACCATCATCGTCGTGAGTTTCGCTTCTTCGACGATGCGCGCCGTGAGTTCGAGCACGAACGCGGCGGTCTTCGGATCGAGCGCGGCGGTGTGCTCGTCGAGCAGCAGAATGCGCGACGGCTGCAGCGACGCCATCAGCAGGCTCACGGCCTGGCGCTGGCCGCCCGAAAGCAGGCCGATGCGGTCGGTCAGGCGGTTTTCGAGGCCCAGATTCAGCAGCCGCAGCTTGTCGCGGAACAGCTCGCGATCCTGCTTTTTCAGCGCCGAACCGAAGCCGCGCCGCTTGCCACGCGCCATCGCGAGCGCCATGTTTTCCTCGATCGTGAGCGCCTCGCAGGTGCCCGCCATCGGGTCCTGAAACACGCGTGCGACCAGATGCGCGCGGTCCCAGGCCTGCTTCTTCGTGACGTCCTGGCCGTCGATCGTGAGGGTGCCTTCGTCGACCATCTGGTCGCCGCTGATCGCATTCAGGAAGGTCGATTTGCCCGCGCCGTTCGAGCCGATCACGGCCACGAACTGGCCGGTCGGAATCTCCAGCGTGAGCCCGCGCAGCGCGCGTGTTTCGATCGGCGTGCCGGGATTGAAAGTGAGTCGAAGATCTTGTGCGCTGAGCATCTCAGGCTCTCCCGTTCTTGCGGCCAAACAGCTTCTTGCGCGTCGCGGGCAGCACGAGCGCGATCGTCACGAGCACGGCGGTCACGAGGTTCAGATCCTGCGCCTTGAGGCCGATGAAGTCGCTGTTGAGCGCGAGCGCGATGAAGAAGCGATAGAGAATCGCGCCGAGCACGGCGGCGAGCGTCGTGAGCATGAGACGGCGCGCGGGCAGAATGCTTTCGCCGATGATCACCGCCGCGAGGCCGATCACGATGGTGCCGATGCCCATCGAGATATCCGAGCCGCCTTGCGTCTGCGCGAACAGCGAACCCGCGAGCGCGACGAGCGCGTTCGACAGCGCCATGCCCGCGAGCGTGGCGCGGCCGGTGGCGATGCCCTGCGCGCGCGCCATGCGCGGATTCGCGCCGGTCGCGCGCAACGCAAGGCCGTATTCCGACGAGAAGAACCAGTCCACGCCGAACTTCGCGACGCACACGACCACGAGCAGCGCGAGCGGGCGCAGCACGTAGTCGGGCAGCCACGCGGGCTGGATCATCGTGAAGACGGTGGATTCGGTGATGAGCGGCACGTTGGGCGCGCCCATCACGCGCAGATTGATCGAGTAGAGCGCGATCATCATCAGGATGCTGGCGAGCAGGTCCATGATTTTCAGGCGCACGTTGAGCCAGCCCGTGACGAAACCGGCGGCGGCGCCCGCGAGCATCGCGCAGACGGTGGCGAGAAACGGATCGTGGCCGCTTGCGATCAGCGTGGCCGCGACGGCGCCGCCGAGCGGAAAGCTGCCGTCGACGGTCAGGTCGGGAAAGTTGAGGATGCGAAACGAGATCAGCACCCCGAGGGCGACGAGACTGAAGATCAGGCCGATCTCCAGCGCGCCCAGCAGCGAATAGAGGGACATGGGGAATCCTGTTGCGGTCTCCGGCGCGTCGATTGTGGCGACGGCGGCGGATCGGTCGCCGCACCGGCGCGCGGCCAGGGTGAGGCCGCACGCCGGTGCGTGCGCGGGGGCGCGGGTGCGCCTGGCGGGCCTTGCGGGATCGACGGCGCGCGGGCGTTTCCGATGGGAAACGTTACGTGCGCAACGTGTGCTACATGCGCAGCCGTCGATCCGTCATGCGTGCCTGGGCCTTACTTCACGACCGAGGTCGCGTCCTTGAGCAGATCGGCCGAGAGCGTCACGCCTTGCTTCTGCGCGGCGGCCGGATTCACGAACAGTTGCAGCTTGCTGCTGGTTTCCGAAGCGATCGCGCCGGGCTTTTCGCCCTTCAGGATACGCACGACGACCTTGCCGGTCTGATGGCCGAGGTCGCTGTAGTCGATGCCGAGCGCCGCGATTGCGCCGCGCTTCACGCTGTCCGTGTCGGACGCGACGAGCGGGATCTTCGCGTCGTTGGCGACTTTCACGAGCGCTTCGTAAGCCGAAACGACGTTGTTGTCGGTGTTCGTGTAGATCACGTCGACCTTGCCGATCAGGCTCTTGGCGGCCGAGCCGATGTCTACGGTGCGCGGCGCGGCGGCTTCCTTGAGCGTCATGCCTTGCTGCGCGAGCAGCGCCTTCAGTTCCTTCACGACCACGACCGAATTTGCTTCGCCGGGGTTGTAGACCATGCCGACCGTCTTCGCGTTCGGCACGACGCGCTTGATGAGCGCGACCTGCTTGTCGAGCGGCAGCTTGTCGGACACGCCGGTCACGTTGGTGCCGCTCGCCGACCACGTCTTCACGAGCTGCGCGGCGACCGGATCGGTCACGCCCGAATAGACCACGGGCACCGACTTCGTTGCGGCCACCACGGCTTGCGCCGACGGCGTCGCGATCGCGACGATCGCGCTCGGGTTGTCGCCGACGAACTTGCGCGCGATCTGCGCGGCCGTGCCGGTGTTGCCCTGCGCGCTCTGGTATTCCCACTTGAGGTTCTTGCCGGCGTCGTAGCCGGCGGCCTTCAGTTCGTCGCGCACGCCGTCGCGGATCGCGTCGAGCGCCGGATGTTCGACGATCGAGAGGACTTCGACGGTGGCGGTGTCGGCCGCGTGCGCGGCGCCGCAGGCGAGCGAGAGCGCGGCGGCGCTGGCGATCAGGGTAAGGGTGGCGGCGCGGGCGGCCAGCTTGACGGTCTTCATTCTCTTTGATCTCCCCCGAGTGTTCGGTTCTGGACGGGTAGGGCCGCTTGAAGCGGCTTCGCCGCGGCGTGGCGCGCGGCGCCTGTGGTGTCCCCGGTGGTGCCCGGTCATGCCCGTACGCCGTGCGCCGCGTTGGTGCATAAGACCGGCGGCGAGGCAGCGAGCATACACCGGAGTTCGCGCCTCTGGAACGACGCGGCGGCGCAGTGGTGCGGCAATGCGACGGTATGTCCGCTGATTTTCATCAACGGTTTCGGCGCATTTTCGAGAAAAATGCGTAGGCACCCGAAAGTTTTCCCGATTTCCAATCGGAAATATCCGTGCCGAGCATGCGCGCCCATTTTCACGCGATCGACACGATGCCGTCTGATTCGATTGAAATATTTGTGTAAGTTTTGTGAATCGAATCAACGACTTGGCGCAGTTTGCATTTAGGGTTTTCCTGCATGCAGGAATAGGGATTTATTTGCGATCGCTTGACGCCGGTGGAATGTGTTTCCGATCGGATAAATAGTTTCGATCCGGGAATCGCCACGGTTTCCGAAAGGAAAAATCAAGCCACTTTATTTCGGATCGGAAAGTGAAATCCGCCAAGCCGCGCCAGCCGGGTCTCAGCGCGCAGTGAGGCGGTTTCTCGCTTCGGCCGCCGGACATTTTCCAAATGATTTCAAGCGGTTCCCCATGATTTTCGTCAATTGACGCAAGTCAATACCCCTACCAGATATCGGAAAAAACCCTCGCTTGCGAGTGGGAGGGTTTATTGATAGCATCCGCGGGTCGCTGATTGAGCCCGGACCACCTTCCCGGCGCGAAATGCAGTGAACGGGGCAGGCGGATCGCTTGCGCAACAGAGTCGCGTATCCACGCGGTCTCTCCGAACTCAACCGCAACAAAGCGGGTGATATATGCCGGGCCCCGTTGCGTCTTTCTTTTCTGGCCCGTCGTTGTCGTTCTCCAATGCTCGCCATTGGGGTGCTGTTCGTTTGCGCAGGTCATCCGTCTGACCGGTTGACCCGAAAACAATCGAGGAGCTCCTGATGACGTTGTCCCGCCTCACCTCAGTTTCCCTGGCTGCCGCGCTGCTCGCCTTTGGTGCATCCGCGCAAGCCGATACCGTGAAGATCGCTATCGCCGGTCCGTTCAGCGGCCCGGTCGCCCAGTACGGCGACATGGTCAAGGCGGGTGCCCTGACCGCGATCGAACAGATCAATGCCGCTGGCGGCGTGAACGGCAACAAGCTCGAAGCCGTCCTGATGGACGACGCCTGCGAGCCGAAGCAAGCCGTCGCCGTCGCGAACAAGATCGTCTCGCAGCACATCCAGTACGTGGTTGGCCACGTCTGCTCGGGCTCGACGATTCCCGCTTCGGACATCTACGAAAACGAAGGCGTCGTGATGGTCACGCCGTCGGCGACCGCACCGCAACTGACCGAAGGCAAGAAGCGCCAGTTCATCTTCCGCACCATCGGCCGCGACGACCAGCAAGGTCCGGCAGCCGCTGCGTACATCATCGACAAGGTCAAGCCGAAGAAGGTCGCGATCCTGCACGACAAGCAGTCGTACGGTCAGGGCATCGCCACGTCGGTCAAGGCCGCGCTCGACAAGGCGCACATTCCGGTCGTCGTGTTCGAAGGCATCAACGCCGGTGATTCGGACTACTCGGCAGTCGTCACGAAGCTCAAGTCGCAAGGCGTGGACTTCGTCTACTTCGGCGGCTACCACCCGGAAATGGGCCTGCTCATGCGCCAGTCGCGTGAACAGGGCGTGAAGGCCACGTTCATGGGCCCCGAAGGCGTGGGCAACAAGGACGTGACGGCGATCGCCGGCCCGGCTTCGGAAGGCATGCTCGTCACGCTGCCCGCCGACTTCGCCGCCGACCCGGCCAACGCGAAGCTCGTGAAGGCCTTCGCCGACGCCAAGCGCGACGCGAACGGTCCGTTCCAGATGCCCGCTTACGCGGCAGTCGAAGTGATCGCCGACGGCATCAAGGGTGCAAAGAGCACGGACCCGACCAAGGTCGCGGCCTACCTGCACAAGAACGCGTTCAACACGCCGATCGGCAAGGTCGAGTACGACGCGCAGGGCGACCTGAAGTCGTTCCGCTTCGTCGTCTACACGTGGCACAAGGACGCCACGAAGACCGCCGCGAACTGATCCTCGCCGCGCATCGCAACGCCCCGTTCGCCGTCGCGGCGGGCGGGGCGTTTTCCAACGATGCGCATCAGCAGACGGATCGACACGGTTTCAAGAGTCTCTTAAAGGTCTCTCATCGGCTTCATGGCCGCGGGGCTTACGCATGAATGATTTTCTTCCTCAGTTCACCCAGCAGCTCGTCAACGGGCTCACGCTGGGTGCGATCTATGCACTGATCGCCATCGGCTACACGATGGTCTACGGCATCATCGGCATGATCAACTTCGCTCACGGCGAGATCTACATGATCGGCGCCTATGTGGGCCTCGTCACGCTCACGGCCATCGGCACCTCGGCGGGTTATCCGCTGCCGCTCGTGTTGGGCGCGGCGCTCATCGTCTCGGTGCTGGTCACCGGGCTTTACGGTTTCGCGGTCGAGCGCGTGGCGTATCGGCCGTTGCGCGGCGGGCCGCGTCTCGTGCCGCTGATCTCGGCGATCGGCATGTCCATCTTCCTGCAGAACTACGTGCAGATCGGGCAGGGCGCGCGCGACGTGTCGGTGCCGGAACTCATTTCCGGCGCGCTCGATTTCCACATGGGCGGCAGCTTCGACGTGACGATTCCGTACGCGCGCATGCTGATCGTCGGCGTGACGCTCGTGCTGATGATCGCGCTCACGCTGTTCATCTCGCGTTCGCGCATGGGTCGCGCGTGCCGCGCCTGCGCGGAAGACATGAAGATGGCGAACCTGCTCGGCATCGACACGAACCGCGTGATCTCGTTCACGTTCGTGCTCGGCGCGATGCTCGCGGCGGTCGGCGGCGTGCTGATCGGTCTGACGATCGGCAAGCTCAATCCGTATATCGGTTTCATCGCGGGCATCAAGGCGTTCACGGCGGCGGTGCTCGGCGGCATCGGCAGCATTCCGGGCGCGATGCTCGGCGGCGTGCTGCTCGGTCTCGCGGAAACCTTCGCGGCGGGCTACATGCCGTCCGAATACAAGGACGTCGTGGCCTTCGGCCTGCTCGTGCTCGTGTTGCTGTTCCGTCCCACCGGTTTGCTCGGCAAGCCGGACGTCGAAAAGGTGTGAGGTCGATATGAGCCAATCTGTTCCGGTTCGCGCGGCCGCCAATCGCGCGCACGGCCAGTCGTCGTCGGAGACGGTGAAGGGCGCGTTCGCCGCCGCGGTCGCGACCATCATCCTGACCGCGCCGATTCTCGGCCTGCAATTGACGCTCGACGGCTACCAGGTCGTGCTGCAGCAACACTGGCGTCCGGTGTGGATCGCCGCCGCCGTGGTGTTCGTGTTCCAGCTCGTCAAGCCGCTGTTCCAGCGCGCGACGAGCAGCGTGCGTCTGCCCAAGGCGCCCGCGCTCGGCGCGCGCCAGCAGCGCGTGGCGATCTGGGTGCTGCTCGCGTTCGGCGCCGTGTTCCCGTTCATGGGTTCGCGCGGTTCGATCGACGTCGCGACGCTCGCGCTCATTTACGTGATTCTCGGCCTCGGCCTGAATATCGTGGTGGGTTTCGCGGGCCTGCTCGATCTCGGTTACGTGGGTTTCTACGCGGTGGGCGGCTATACGTATGCGCTGCTCAACCAGTACTTCGGCTTCACGTTCTGGGAATGCCTGCCGCTCGCGGCGCTGGCCTCGGCCACGTTCGGTTTCGTGCTCGGCTTTCCGGTGCTGCGTCTGCGCGGCGACTATCTCGCGATCGTCACGCTCGGCTTCGGCGAAATCATCCGCCTGCTGCTCAACAATCTCACGAGCATCACGGGCGGCCCGGACGGCATCTCGGGCATTCCGAAGCCCACGGTGTTCGGTTTCGAACTCGCGCGCCACGCGAGCGTGGACGGCGCGAAGACCTTCAACGACCTGATCGGCATCGAGTACAGCGGCGAGCATATGGTGATCTTCCTGTACCTGCTCGCGCTGGTGCTGGTCGCGTTCACGCTGTTCGTCACGAGCCGCCTGCTGCGCATGCCGATGGGCCGCGCGTGGGAGGCGCTGCGCGAAGATGAAATCGCGTGCCGCTCGCTCGGTCTGAACCCCACGCGCATCAAGCTCTCGGCGTTCACGCTGGGCGCGTCGTTCGCGGGTCTCGCGGGCGCATTCTTCGCGGCGCGCCAGGGTCTCGTCACGCCCGAGTCGTTCACCTTCATCGAGTCGGCGCTGATTCTCGCCGTGGTCGTGCTGGGCGGCATGGGCTCGCAACTGGGCGTGGTGCTCGCGGCGATCCTGCTCACGGCACTGCCGGAAGTGGCGCGCGGCTTTGCCGAATATCGCATGCTGATTTTCGGTCTGGTGATGGTG
Source organism: Paraburkholderia tropica (assembly GCF_914484835.1). Classification (GTDB taxonomy): domain Bacteria; phylum Pseudomonadota; class Gammaproteobacteria; order Burkholderiales; family Burkholderiaceae; genus Paraburkholderia; species Paraburkholderia tropica_A. The sequence goes on along the minus strand of NZ_CAJZAR010000037.1, from coordinate 342,289 downwards.
CTGATGATGATGTGGCGTCCGCAGGGCCTGTTGCCCGCCAGCCGTCCGCATGTGGAGTTGCCGCAATGAGCGCAGAAACCTTGTTGAAAGTAGCGGGCCTGCAGATGCGCTTCGGCGGTCTGCTGGCCGTCGACGGCATCGCCTTCGATGTGCGGCCGAACGAAGTGTTCGCCATCATCGGGCCGAACGGTGCGGGCAAGACCACGGTGTTCAACTGCGTCGGCGGCTTCTACAAGCCCACAGCCGGCGATATCGTGCTCGACGGCCACGCCATCACGGGCCAGCCGAGCCACATGGTCGCGCGCCGCGGCCTCGTGCGCACGTTCCAGAACATCCGCCTGTTCAAGCAGTTGACGGTGCTCGAAAACCTGATGGTCGCGCAGCACCTGAAGGTCAACCGCAACATGCTGAGCGGCCTGTTCACGACGCCCGCGTATCGCCGCGCCGAGCGCGCCGCGCTCGAACGCGCCGCGTACTGGCTCGATCGCGTGGGCCTGAAAAACGTGGCCAATCGCGAGGCGGGCACGCTGTCGTACGGTCATCAGCGCCGGCTCGAAATCGCGCGCTGCATGATTACCGATCCGCGTCTCCTGATGCTCGACGAACCGGCTGCCGGTCTCAATCCGCAGGAAAAGATCGAGTTGCAGCAGATGGTCGACGGCTTGCGCAACGAGTTCGGAATCTCCGTACTCCTGATCGAACACGACATGAGCCTCGTGATGGGCGTGTCGGATCGCATTCTGGTGATGGAGCACGGCAAGCCGATCATGATCGGCAAACCCGATGAAGTGCGCAACGACCCGCGCGTGATCAAGGCGTATCTCGGAGAGGACTGATGCTGAAGCTGGAACAGGTCCATACCCACTATGGCGCGGTGGAAGCGCTGGCGGGCGTGTCGATCGAAGTGAACAAGGGCGAGATCGTCACGCTGATCGGCAGCAACGGCGCCGGCAAGACCACGCTGATGATGACCGTGTGCGGCACGCCGCGCGCCTCGTCGGGCCGCGTGACGTTCGAAGGCGAAGACATCACGCATCTGCCCACGCATGACATCATGCGCAAGGGCATGGCGATTTCGCCGGAAGGCCGTCGCGTGTTTCCGAGCCTCACGGTGCTCGAAAACCTGCAGATGGGCGGCTTCTTCGCGAAACAGCACGAGATCGAAGCGGGCATCGAGCACGTCTTCAAGCTGTTTCCGCGCCTGAATCAGCGTGCGAAGCAGCGGGCGGGCACGATGTCGGGCGGCGAGCAGCAGATGCTCGCGATCGGCCGCGCGCTGATGAGCAAGCCGCGTCTGCTGCTGCTCGACGAACCGACGCTCGGCCTCGCGCCGCTCGTGATCGCGCAGATCTTCGACATCATCCGCGCGATTCGCGAGGAAGGCGTGACGGTGTTCCTCGTCGAGCAGAACGCGAACAAGGCACTGCATGTGGCCGACCGCGGCTACGTGCTCGAAACCGGCCGCGTGGTGCTGGCGGACAGCGCCGACAATCTGCTCGCGAACGACGATATCAAGCGTGCCTATCTCGGCGGTTAATTAATCGCTCTCTAGCCGGATTCACCGCTACACGGCCCGCGCAATCCGCTGCTTTCGAGCGGCAATTGCGCGGGCCGATTTCATTTTTACGCTGCTTTTCAAGGGCTCAATCGTTCTGCTCAATCGCTGCGCGTCATGGCGATCTGTTCGAGCAGGCGCATGAGATCGGCTTGACGCCGCGTGGCGGTTTTCGCGAACACGTGATGCAGATGCGTGCGCACGGTCGACGGCATGATCTGTAGCGTCGCCGCGATGTCACGCGGTTCCTGCCCCTTGCCGACTTCGCCCGCCACGCGCGCCTCGGCGGGCGTGAGCCCGAAGAGGGCGATCAGGCGCTGCTCCACGCCGCGCCGCGCGGCCAGCGGGTCGGTGATCACGAGCATGGCCGTGCCGCGCCGCGAGACGGTCGTGGCGGTCGTGGCGCCCTCGATCGCGCGATGCGTGCCCAATGGCGCGATCAGCACTTGTAAAGGCGCTTCGCGCGCCGTGCGTTCGATTAGCATCGCGCCGCCCGCGCGCGTGCCGGTTTCGCCGGCCGAGGCGCGCGCGATCATCGCGCGCAGCCGTTGCGTGGCGTCGAGCGTCGGGGCGCAGAGTCCCTGGCGTTCCTCGCGCAGACCGTGCGGCTGCGCGAGCAGCGCGCTCGCCGCGCGGTTGGCGAAGACCACGTGGGCGTCGCGGTCGGCGATCAGCACGCATTGCGCGAGGCTGTCGAGCGCGTCGAAGGCGTCGAGCGCCGCGAGCGGGTCGGCTTGCGCGCTTAGCGCCATGCGCCGTTGCACGCGGATCGCGTTGCGCAGATGCGGCAGCAGCGCGCGCAGCAGATCGAGTTCATCGTCGTCGTAATAACGCGGCGTCTGGCGCAGCGCGCCGAGTATCGCCGCCACGCCGTCCTCGCGCATCACGTTGGCGAACGCGACCGTATGAATGCGCTGCGGGCGCACCCAGTCCTGCACGAACTCGCTGCGCGCGTGCGCCGCTTGCGGGCGGATCATCGTGTCGGTCACGAGCGTGCCGGCGGGCCAGCGGCGCGCCTGCGGCACCAGCGGATCGAGCGCGCCATAGTGCTGCGCGTAGCGCCGCGCAAAACCGCGCTCGATGCCGCCCCAGTCGTCGAGCGGCAGCGCCTCGTGCGCCGCGAGCACGCTCAGATTCACGTGCGTGGCGCCGATGCGCCGCGCGATGCGCGCGAACAGCGCCGGCCAGCGGCGCGCGTCGAGCCCCGCATCGTAAATCGCGTCGATCAGGCTGCCGAGCGAGTCGGCGGCGGCGTGTGCGGGCATGGCGTGCTCCGGGCCGCGCGGCGAGGCCGCTGCGCCCAACGCAATCCGATTCCACTCAATCGATAAAGGGAGATGTGGCAGCGCGGAAAAAAATGCCCGAGCAAAGCGCGCAAGCCACGTTAGCAAACGGCATGCGCATTAAACGCGCTGCAGCATGCGAAAAGCATCGTCTATTGATAGACGATTAATCTTGCAGATAGCTTTCGAAATGATGCGTTTCTCTTTCTCGGTGTGACATGCAATTCGAATACTGGACAAGCGCTGCGCGCTCACGATAATTTAGCCTCCCGCGCGTTTGAGTGCGGGACACAACACATGCAGCCAGTCACACCGGAGAGTCGTTGGATGTCTGAAGAGTATGAAGTGCATGGACCGCACGATCACGCGGTCGAGCATGCGGCCGCCGGTCATGGACACGGCGGCCACGCAAGCCACGGCGAAGGCGGCCGCGATCCGTTTTCGAGCCGCATGGCGGTCATGACCGCGATTCTTGCGTCGATCGGCGCGATTCTCGCGTACCAGAGCGGCAATAGCGAAAACCTCGCGCTCTATTACAAGAACGAAGCGGCGATACACAAGACCGAGGCCGCGAATCAGTGGGCCTATTACCAGGCGAAGGGCGAGAAGCAGAATCTCGCCGAGCTGGGCGCGTCGCTGTCCGCGCTCGCGCCGAATTCGGGCGATGCGCAGCGTCGTTTTGCTGCCGACGCGGATCGTTATCGCCAGCAAAAGGAGCCGATCCGCGCGAAGGCCGAGGCGCTGGAAAAGCAGGTCGAGGACGACGATGTGCGCAGCGAGAAGCTGCTGCATGGTCATCATCGCTGGGCGCAGGCGACCACGCTGATCCAGATTTCCATCGCGTTGACGGCGATTACGCTGCTCACGCGCAGTAAATGGCTGCTGCGTGGCTCGCTGGGCGTGGGCGCGGTGGGCGTGGTGCTGGGCGCATTGGCATTTTTCTCGGGCTGATTCACTGATTCAATTCGCGTATCGACGCCTCGCGCTTTCGGCACGAGTGCGGCGTGAATCGGCAATGGCCGCGTGCATGTTGAAATGCACGCGGCCATTTTCCTTTCATTCAGGAAAGTTTTTTAGTCAGCCGCCACAGACGATGGCGGTGAGCATTAGCGGCACGACTGAATGCACGGTGGCGTCGCTATTGGCTTCTTTTACCCGTGTGCGTACCGATTCCGCGGGCGCCGACACCACCACGCCATAAAGCGGCGCGGCAATTTCCTTACCGGCGCCGCGACGGAATAAATCGTCGTCGCGCGCATAGCCGATCACCACGTAAATGGGAAAGCCAAAGGCGCTCAAACGGGTTCCATGCACCGGACGGAATGCGTTGACCGAATTGGCTTCCACGCGGCTCGGCTGCGCCTCGATCGACTTTTCTTCAATCAGCGATGCAATAAATTCGTGGGGATTCGACTTGCAGTCGAACTGCTCGTCTTGCGGCTGCGCCCTGGCGGAGTGCGGCACGATAAGTGCGCCGAGTCCCGCGCATAACGCGCAGACGAACGCGAACCACGACAGCAAAGGGGCGAGGGCAGCGCGACGCGGATTCATGGCATGAGATCAAGACGCGTGAAGACCGTTCGAACTCATTCGACACCCAAACCGGTCGGGTGTTCAAGTGTTTCGATACGTCGCGGCACACTAATTGCGCACTTCTGCGCCGCGCCGCACATTCTTGAAGCGAAGGTTTTGCAGCGAATTTTTCTGCCGGATTTTTCAGCCGGATTTTTCAGCCGGATTGTTCTGCCGAATTTTTCTGTGATCGCGGCCGCGTTCGTGCGTGCAAATGAGCGCGGCCGTCCGGCATCAGAGCATCGACTTCGCCTGGCTCAGGATCTTGTCGCAAACCTGCTTCGTGGCGGCTTCCTTGAGGCCGTTGGCCGAGAGGTCGAGCTTCTGCCCGTTGCCCGTCGTGAGAATGCCGTTGCTGCCTTGCTGATAGCCGCTATCGGTCGTGGACGCGCCGCCGGGCAGCTTGCTGAGCAGCGAGTCTTTCACGTTGCTGGCGGCGTCGGCGTTCAGGTAATTGTTCTTGATGCAGTACTGCAGGATGCCCGTGACGTTGCCGAGGCTGCTCGACGTCACCGACGAGCCGGACAGCGCGCCGCTGAGGTTGCTGAGCGCGCCCGAAGTCGAGCCGCTCGTGCCGCCTTGATTGAGCAGATTGCCGAGCTGTGCCTGCGCCGCGCTCCACGGCGCGAGCAGGGCGGCGGCGGCCACGGTGGCGGGAATCAGCAGTCGATGCAGTCGAAGCGGCCGGTGCGAGCCGGCAATGCGCGGTGCTGATGTTTGCATACCTCGATCTCCTGGATGTTCGTGGCCTTCGTACTATAGACGGATTCGTTTGAGGGCTTTTTGAGTGTGGCCGCGCGGTGTGATCGTGGAGCGTGGATACGAACCGCGCATTCGTCGGGCATGGGCCGCCGCGTCGGCGTCAGGGTGATGAGCCTATCGCTGCGATGTGTGCGGCATGATGTACGCAGGTGCAACCCGCGAGGCGCATGGCTTTCATCGCCATGTCATTTGTTGCAGGCACAACATCGAAAAGAGAAAAGCGGGTAACGATGCATTGCAATTCGATTTAATTCGATTTCATTGAATTTGATTCAAATTGAATTAATGCATTGGTACACGAAGCCAATCGAGAACGAATTCAGTCAACAGGGCACGCATGCGATGCGCGGATGAGGCGCGAAATTGCGTGTAATGGCAGAAAAAACAGGGCATTTGCAGCGCGCTGCGAGGCTTCAATTCGCCGCACAAAGCGATACTTTGTTTCTAACCGTAACACTTATTACGGGCCTCCTCATTAGCTGGTTTCAGGTGGTATGCTTCCTGCACAAATTCTCCCTTGCACGAGTGAGACCACGTTCTTTGCGTCAATACCGTGAACACGCGCACTGCCTTCGTGCAGTCGGTGACGCAAACGGACATGACATATAAACATTTGGTGCAACCGAGCACGTCAACGCGAACAGCAAAGATTCGCGAGCGACGGCTCAGTCACTGCAGCCCCGGTCCGGCTGCGTGGAGAAAAGCATGAATTTCGATGAACTGAGCGATGACGAGTGGATGTTGGTGTCTTCGCTCGTATCCGATGAACCGCCTATTCGGCTCAACCGGCGCGGCCGCCCCCGCGCCGAGCCGCGTGTGGTTGCCAATGCCGTGCTGTGGATCCTGACGACAGGCGAGTCCTGGTCGCGTCTGCCCGCACGCTATCCGTCTGGACCGACTTGCCGCCGCCGTTTCGAGGAATGGCACGTGAGCGGCACGCTCGGCGAACTCGTCGCACTGCTCGCGCAGCGCGGGCGTCAGTTCGTCTACGTGCCCGAGCCCGTGCCGGCTCAACCGGCCGTGCAGGATGCGCCTGCCGTGCAGCCCGTGGCGGTTGCGGTCGAGGAGGCGGTCGAAGACGACGGCCTGCCCGCCGTCTACTGGAAAAGCCCCGAGGCCTGGCAGGCGCCTGCCTCGGTCGCCGACACGCCGCTGGCCAATCCGATCGAGAGCATGACGCGCCAGCTCGCGCGTCTCGATGAAGCGCTCATGAGCGCGCAGTCGCAAACGCAAACGCGCAGCCACCAGGCGCGTGTGGCGCAGCCCGTGCAGGCGCGTCCGCGCGCGCAGGGTTCGAGCCTGGGTTCTGGCCGCGTGCCGCCGCAGGCGGATTCGAGCGTCACGGCCGCGCGTGTGAGCGCGCCGCTTGCCGCGCAGGCTGCTGCGATGCCCGCCGCGCCCGTCACGCGCGCTGTGCCCGCCGATGCCGCGTCGTTCGACGCCGGTTACGACGAGAGCCTCGACGGCGACACCGGTCCGCTCTGGACCAACGCCATCGTCGAAGCCACGCAGATCGCGGAATGGGGCGGCTACGCCATGCATTTGAGCGTGGAAACGTCGCGCAACAACATGTATCGCGCGGCCGTGGAAATCCTCAAGGAAGGCAAGCGTCTCGAACGTTCGGGCCTGATCGGGCCGCCGTTCGAAGACGCCGATAGCGCGCGCAATTTCGCATTCGACTGGGCTCGCCAATGGGTCGAGCGCGAATGCGCCGACGTGCCGGAAGCGCTCGCCACGCACGCAGCCGAAACGCTCGGGCAGGCGGCGACGGATGGGGTCACGGAAGCGGCCACTGAATCGGCCACCGAAGCTGGCACGCAAACCACGACGCGCAGCACGAATGGCGTGGTCACACGCAGCGCCGCTGCGAACGTGGGCGGCAGCGTGCGGCTCGCGCCCGTGCAGCGTTTCACCGCGAGCACCGCATTGCGGGCGAGCGGCGATGGCTGCGAACCCGCCGCCGAGCGCCGCGTGCACGTCTCGCGTTACCGTACGTACCTGGGTTAGCAACGTGTCGGACCGGCGCCGGCGCGCGTTCGAACGCGCGCCAGCCGCCATCGCGGAGCGATCCGCGCATTCAGCAGGTTTCAAAACCGTCGCGCGTGTCGTAGCAAACTGCGTTGCGCACATGTCTCACATCACCGTCTTTCGCAAAACGCCGTAGCAGCACGTACGTTCGTTAGCACGTTCGTCTGGCCGCTACTGCGCTTTGTCGTGTCTCCACCATGGCGGAGCGTTCGAGTGCAGCGCGATACCGCTGCTGATGACGCCCTTGCCCTCGTAATGCTTCAGCACTTCAGAACCGTCCTGCATGCAAGCGTGGCCGATGCTTTAACAGCATCGGCCACGCTCGAATTTCACTGGCGTCCGTACACGTCTTCGAGACGCACGATGTCGTCTTCGCCGAGATAGGAGCCCGATTGCACCTCGATGATTTCGAGCGGCATCTTGCCCGGGTTCTCAAGTCGATGCGACACGCCGAGCGGAATATACGCCGATTCGTTCTCCGAAACGATAAAGCGTTCTTCGCCGCGTGTGACGAGCGCCGTGCCGCGCACGACGACCCAGTGCTCGGCGCGGTGATGGTGCATCTGCAGTGACAGACGCGCGCCCGGCTCGACGACGATGCGCTTCACCTGGAAGCGTTCGCCGCTGTCGACGCTGTCGTAATGACCCCACGGCCGATGCACGAGACGATGCGCGACCGCTTCGCTGCGGCGTTGCGTCTTCAGGCGCTGGACGATCTTCTTGACGTCCTGCGCGCGCGAGCGGTCGGCCACGAGCACGGCGTCGGCGGTTTCGATCACGACGAGATTCTCGGTGCCCAGACACGCGATCAGGCGGCCGTCCGAGTGCGCGAACGTATCGTTGGCGCCTTCGAACATGACTTCGCCTTGCGCCACGTTACCGGCGTCGTCCTTGTCGGAGACTTGCCAGACGGTGTCCCACGAACCGAGATCGGTCCAGCCCGCCGTGAGCGGCACGACCACGCCGCTCGCCACGCTCGGGTCGCTCGACAGCGGTTCCATCACCGCGTAGTCGATCGAATTCGCCGGCGAACGCTCGAAGGCTTCGCGGTCCACGCGGAAGAAGTCGCCGTCGGCCTTGCCATGCTCGACGGCGGCCGTGCAGGCCTCGTGAATGGCGGGGTGGAAGTGGCGAATGGCCTTGAGCCACGTGCTCGCGCGCACGATGAAAATGCCGCTGTTCCACCAGTAGCGCTGCGACGAAACGTATTGCTGCGCCAGTTCGAAATAGGGCTTTTCGACGAAGCCGTTCAGGCGCCGCGCGCCCTGTTCTTCGCCGCTCGCGAGCGGCTCGCCCACGTGAATGTAGCCATAGCCGGTTTCCGGGTGCGTGGGCACGATGCCCATCGTCACGATCTGACCGTTGGCCGCGTGGCGCACGCCGTCGGCGACCGCGGCCTGGAACGCATCGAGGTCGGCGAGCGCGTGGTCGGCGGGCATCACGACGAGAATGCCGTCCTGCTGCTCGGCCACCACGGAAAGCGCCGCGATGGTGAGTGCCGGCGCGGTGTCGCGCGCGAGCGGTTCGAGAATCAGCTTCGCTTCCTTGCCGGCGGCGCGAACCTGTTCGGCGGTCGTGAAGCGATGCTCCTCGTTACACACGATCATCAGCTTGTCGGCGAGCGTGACGCGCTCTGCGAGCGCATCGAGGCGGCTCGCAGTATTCGCGAGCAGCGACTGTTCGCCGACGAGGTTGATCATCTGCTTCGGGTACTGCTCGCGCGACAGCGGCCACAACCGCGAACCCGAGCCGCCCGCAAGCACCACCGGGCAGACTTGCAGCGCACTGCGCGCCGCATTCTGCGGCTGATCCGCTCGCACCGTTGCCGTTGCGGAACCCGTATCCGTCATCTCGATCTCCTGAAAGGGGTTTCGGTTCTGCGATTTGTAGCATGCTTAAAATCAACAGAAATAACGCCGTAAAGAAGAAAATGAAAAATATTCGGATTAAATTAAAAGTCGACTATTCGTCATAATTCATCGCGAACAAAAATTCGAATAAAAATAGGCGCAATGCGATGCGCACAGAAAAATAAATCGATACGAGGCGCGCGGCAAGCGGCAAATTTTGCCGCGGATTCGACCCCGAGACGCGCCGTCCGGCGGGCGAATCCGGCAATCGTTGCCGAAAAAATGCGTCAAAAACCCTATCGTTAGCAACGAAACATTTGGAGATACTTTTGCACCTTGCGCGCGGAATTTTTATCGCGCTTTATTAGGGTTTATTCGGATCCGTTTCATCAACGCCGGGGTATTCTGGCGTGAAATTCCCTGATTCCCGTCGTGCGGCCCGCAGTGCGTTATTGCGCAGAACGTGTGGCCGCCGTTCATTTTTTTTCAACCCGAGGTGCCGGACATGCTGAGCGTTCTAGCGAGAATCATCGACGTTGCCGCCATCGCCGCAGGCGCGCTGCTGGCGGCTGCCTTGCACCACGGAAGGCTCGCGCCGCTGTCCGACGCGGAGAGCGTGGCGCTGGCGTTCAACTGCCTGCTGGCGATCTGGATGTTCCCGGCGTTCGGCATCTATCAATCGTGGCGCGGCAAATCGCTCTACGTGCTGTTCGCGCGCGTCTGCGCCGCGTGGGTCGCGGTGGAATGCACGGGCATCCTGCTGAGCTTCAGCGTCCACCGCGCGGATTCGCTCTCGCGCATCTGGCTCGCGTACTGGGTGGTGGCGTCGGTGGCGTTCCTGATCGTCTCGAAGGCGCTCGTGCATATGGTGCTGCGCGGCCTGCGCCGCGAAGGCTACAACCACAAGGCCGTGGCCGTGGTCGGCAGCCCGCGTTACGCGCGCTTTCTCGTCGAGCAGATGAAAAGCCGTCCCGAGGCGGGCTTTCATCCCGCACTGGTGTTCGATGAAGACAGCGACGCCGAAGGCGAAGCGTTCCTCGATGGCGTGCCGGTCGCGCGCGATCTCCAGGCCGTGATCGAGTTCGTGCGCGAACACGAGGTGCGCGAAATGTGGCTCGCGCTGCCGATCACCAAGGAGCGCACGATTCACCGCATCACCATGGCCTTGCGCAACGACTTCGTGAACATCCGCTTCATTCCCGACGTGCGCAGTCTTTCGTTCTTCAGCCAGCCCGTGGTCGATCTGCTCGGCGTGCCCGCGATCAATCTCGCGGCTTCGCCGGTCACGGATCTGCGCGTGCTGCCCAAGCGCGTGTTCGATTTTCTGTTCGCGGGCTGCGTGCTGATCGCACTCGCGCCGCTGTTCGCCGTGGTCGGTCTCGCGGTGAAGCTCACGTCGCGCGGCCCGGTGTTTTTCAAGCAGCGCCGCAAGGGTCTCGACGGCAACGAGTTCGAGATCTACAAGTTCCGCTCGATGAAGGTCCATGCGGAAGTCGCGGGCCAGGTCACGCAGGCGCGCCGCGGCGATCCGCGCGTGACGCGCGTGGGCGCGTTCCTGCGCCGCACGAGCCTCGACGAGCTGCCGCAATTCATCAACGTGCTCAAGGGCGAGATGTCGGTGGTGGGGCCGCGTCCGCATGCGCTCGCGCACGACGACATCTACAAGGACCTCGTGCGCGGCTACATGGCGCGCTATCGCATCAAGCCGGGCATCACGGGCTGGGCGCAGGTCAACGGCTATCGCGGCGAAACCGACCGCGTGGAAAAAATGCGCGACCGTGTGCGTTTCGACCTGCATTACATGCAGCACTGGAGCTTCGCGCTCGACCTGCGCATCGTCGCCATGACCATGTGGAAAGGCTTCGCAGGACAAAACGCATATTGAAGCGCGGCGGGCGCGCGGCATGCGTATGACGCCGCGGCTCTCGCGAACACCAACAGGCAATCACATTTGAGGTGGGCATGAATCTGACGATCATTGGCAGCGGTTATGTGGGTCTCGTGACGGGCGCGTGTCTCGCCGACATCGGCAACGACGTGTTCTGTCTCGACGTGGACCAGCGCAAGATCGACCTGCTCAATCAGGGCGTCGTGCCGATTCACGAGCCGGGCCTGCAGGAAATCATCGAACGCAACCGTCGCGCGCGCCGGCTGACGTTCTCGACCGACGTCGAAGCGGCGGTCGCACACGGCGACGTGCAGTTCATCGCCGTGGGCACACCGCCCGACGAAGATGGCTCGGCCGATCTGCAATACGTGCTGCAGGCGGCGCGCAACATCGGCCGCTCGATGACGGGTTTCAAGGTGATCGTCGACAAGTCGACGGTGCCGGTCGGCACGGCGGCGCTCGTGCGCGACGCGATCGCGTCCGAGCTGCGCAAGCGCGGCGAAAACCACATGTTCTCGGTGGTCTCGAACCCCGAGTTCCTGAAGGAAGGCGCGGCCGTCGAAGACTTCGCGCGCCCCGACCGCATCGTGCTGGGCTGCGATGAAGACGTGCCTGGCGAGCGAGCGCGCGAACTGATGAAGCGCCTCTACGCGCCGTTCAACCGCAATCACGAACGCACGCTCTACATGGACGTGCATTCGGCGGAATTCACGAAGTACGCGGCCAACGCGATGCTCGCCACGCGCATCTCGTTCATGAACGAGCTGGCGAATCTCGCCGATCGCGTGGGCGCCGACATCGAAGCGGTGCGCCGCGGCATCGGTTCCGATCCGCGTATCGGTTACGACTTTCTGTACGCGGGCTGCGGTTACGGCGGCTCGTGCTTCCCGAAAGACGTGAAAGCACTGATGCGGACTGCTGAGGATTTCGGCGAGCCGCTGCAAATCCTGCGCGCCGTCGAGAACGTCAACGAAGGGCAGAAGCAGGTGCTGGCGCAGAAGATCGTCACGCGCTTCGGCTCGGATCTCACGGGCCGCACGTTCGGCCTCTGGGGTCTTGCGTTCAAGCCGAATACCGACGATATGCGCGAAGCGCCGAGCCGCACGCTGATCGCCGAACTGCTGGCGCGCGGCGCACGCGTGGTGGCCTACGACCCGGTCGCGATCAAGGAAGCGCAGCGCGTGATCGAACTCGACTTCGCGAAGACGCCGGAGCAGCTCGAACGCCTGAGCTACGCGCAGGACGCGATGGAAGCCGCCAACGGCGCCGATGCGCTGGTGGTCGCGACCGAATGGAAGGTCTTCAAGGCGCCCGATTTCGAAACGCTGAAGTCGCAGCTGAAGACGCCGATCGTGTTCGACGGCCGCAATCTGTACGACCCGCCCGCGTTGCAGGAGCTCGGTTTCGAGTATCACGCGGTGGGCCGCGCGAGCGCCACGCAGGCGAGCCGCGCGCGCGCCGAGGCGGTCACGCAGACGCGTGTCACGGCGTGATCGAAGTCCTGATCGACGCTGAGCGCAAGCAGTAACAAGGAGCCACACGGCCATGTTCAACGACGTATTGATCGTCTGCCACGCGAACGTCTGCCGCTCACCGGCGGCGGAACAGCTTTTTCGCGCGGGTCTTCGCGAGCGCGCGAAAGCGCACGCAGGCGCGTTCCACTCGGCGGGCCTGCGGGCGCTCGATGGCGAGGACATGGATCCGGTGATGCAGCGGCTGCTCGCGGAGCGCGGCGTGGATGTGGGCGAACACCGCTCGCGCCGCCTCACGAGCAAGCTTGTACGCGCCGCCGATCTCGTGCTCGTCACGGAGCGCCGCCAGGTGGCCGCCGTGGAGCGCATCGAGCCGACCGCGCGCGGCAAGGTGTTCGCGCTAGGCAATTGGGAGAACTCGGACGTTTCCGATCCGCATGGCCTCGACGAAGCCGCGTATCGCGAGAGTCTCGAATTGATGGATCGTCTGGTTAAGGGATGGCTAAGCCGAATATGCCAATGAAGAAACTCAATCTGATGACCGTGCTGGCGTTGAGCGCCTTCGTAGCCGCGTGCTCGACTGCACCGGGCAATTATCTCGACACGTCGAGCCTCAAAGAGCAGCCGAACAATCAGCCGCAGCAGCAGTACGACGTGCATCTGATCACGTCGCAGCTCGTGATGCAGCAGGCCCAGACCGCAGCGGGCGTGCATGTCGACCTGCCGCCGGCGAAGTACGCCAACGCGGCCGACTACACGTATCACATCGCGCCGCAGGACATTCTCGGCGTGACCGTCTACGACCACCCGGAGATTTCGACGCCGCAAGGCTCGACCTTCTCGCAGGGCGGCAACACCACGCAGACCGTGGGGCAGGCGCTCACGCAGCCGTACACCAGCGCGCTGTCCGGCCAGTCCGACCCGTATGGGCAGACCGTGGCGAAGGACGGCACGATCTACTTCCCGTTCGTCGGCCGCGTGATGGCCGCGGGCAAGACGCCGGGCCAGTTGCGCGACCAGCTCGCCTCGGGCCTCGGTCCGTACATCAAGAATCCGCAGGTGGACGTGCGCGTGCTCGCCTACCGCAGCCAGAAGATCCAGGTGACCGGCGACGTGAAGACGCCGGGCCCGCTCGCGGTGAGCGACGTGCCGCTGTCGCTCGTCGACGCGATCACGCGTTCGGGCGGCACCACCGACAACGCCGACATCAACCGCGTGCGCCTCACGCGCAACGGCAAGCTCTACGTGCTCGACGCGAACCGCATGCTCGATTCGGGCGATGCGACGCAGAACGTAATGCTGCAGGACGGCGACATCATCAATGTGCCGGATCGTTCGGACAGCAGAGTATTCGTGATGGGCGAAGTGAAGACGCCGATCCAGACCGGCATGATTCGCGGCAAGCTGACGATCGCCGACGCGCTCACTTCCGCCGGCGGCATCCTCGATACCGACGCGAATCCGCGCCAGATTTTCGTGATGCGCGGCATGAAGGACAACCCGAGCCAGCCCGAGATCTATCGCCTCGACATGACCAAGCCCGACGCGATCATGCTGTCGTCGCAATTCCAGCTCAAGCCGCTGGATGTCGTGTACGTCGGCACGGCCGCCTCGACGACCTTCAACCGCCTGTTGCAACAGGTGCTGCCGACCGTGCAGACGGTCTTCTACCTGAAGCAGATCACGCGCTAAGGGCGTGAGGTCTTCCTCCCACGCAACACGAGTTAAAACGGGATCGAAAACGTGAGCATTCAAGCCAACAGTCAGGCGGCCCCGGCGGCCCGCACAGAGGAAGAGGACGTCGTCCTCGGCCAGTTGCTGCGCGTCATCATCGACGACATCGGCTGGCTCATCGCGATCGCGGCCGTGGTGGTCGGCTGCGCCGTGTTCTACTGCTACGTGGCCAAGCCGGTCTACACCGCCGACACGCAAGTGCGCGTCGAGCAGGCCGACTACACGTCGCAGGCGCTCACGCAAACGCAGTCGGGCGCCAACATCACCAGCGGCCAGCAAGGTTCGCTGCCGACCGACGCCGAAATCCAGATGATCCAGAGCCGCAGCGTGCTCGAACCGGTCGTCCGGCAGTTCAAGCTGAACTACAGCGTCTCGCCGGTCACGCTGCCGGTGGTCGGCAGCCTCGCCGCGCGTCTCGCGACGCCGGGCGATCCGGCGCGTCCGTGGTTCGGCCTCAAGGGCTACGCCTGGGGCGGAGAAGTCGCGAACGTCGATTCGATCGACGTCGCGCCCGAGCTGGAAGGCAAGAAGCTCACGCTGACCGCGCTCGACGACAACCGCTTCGTGATCTCCGGTCCCGACGGCGGCCGCCTGGTCGAAGGCACGGTCGGCCAGCAGGTGCAGGGCGGCGGCGTGACGATGCTCGTGAGCGAGCTGAAGGCGCGCCCCGGCACGCGCTTCACCGTCGTGCGCATGAACGATCTGGACGCCGTCTCGGCGTTCCAGAACGCCGTCAAGGTGCAGGAGCAGGGCAAGCAGACGGGCGTGATCGACATCTCGCTCGAAGACAACGATCCCGAGCACGCCGCCGCTGTCGCGAACGCGGTCGCCCAGTCGTATCTGCGCGAGCACGTGGCCACCAAGCAGGCCGACGCGAGCAAGATGCTCGACTTCCTGCGCAGCGAGCAGCCGCGCCTGAAGGGCGATCTGGAAAACGCCGAAGCGGCGCTGACCGCGTATCAAAGCAAGTCGGGCTCGATCAACGCGAGCGACGAAGCGAAGATCTATCTCGACGGCAGCGTGCAATACGAGCAGCAGATTTCCGCGCTGCAATTGCAGATCGCTTCGCTGCAGCAGCGTTTCGGCGACCAGCATCCGGTGCTGATCGCGGCGCGCCAGCAGCTCTCGCAACTCGAAGGCGAGCGCGCGAAGTACGACGCGAAATTCCGCAATCTGCCCGCGACCGAAGTGAAGGCCGTGCAGCTGCAACGCGACGCCAAGGTGGCCGAAGACATCTACGTGCTGCTGCTCAACCGTATTCAGGAACTCTCGGTGCAGCGCGTGGGCACGGGCGGCAACGTGCATATCGTCGATCCGGCGATGCGCCCGGGCAAGCCGTCGAAGCCGAAGAAGCTGCTGATCGTCTCGGCGGCCGCGATGCTCGGCCTGATTCTCGGTACCGGCTTCGTGCTGATGCGCCGGAACATGTTCAAGGGCATCGTCGACCCGGACGTGATCGAACGCACGTTCCAGCTGCCCGTCTACGGTCTCGTGCCGCTCTCGGCCGAACAGGCCGCGCTCGAAAAGCGCGCGCCGGTGCGCGGCGGCACGCGTCTGCGCGAAGTGCTCGCGAGCGCCGCGCCGAAGGATCTCACGGTCGAAAGCCTGCGTTCGCTGCGCACCTCGCTGCAGTTCAGCGTGATGGACGCGCGCAATCGCGTGGTCGTGCTCACGGGCTCGGTGCCGGGCGTCGGCAAGAGCTTCATGACGGCGAACCTCGCCGTGCTGCTCGCGCATTCGGGCAAGCGCGTGCTGATGATCGACGGCGACATGCGCCGCGGCGCGCTCGAACGCTATCTCGGCGGCCCGCAGGACAACGGCTTCTCCGAGCTGCTCTCGGGCCAGATTTCGCTGGACGAAGCGATTCGCGCGACCGAAGTGGACAACCTGCACTTCATCTCGTGCGGCCGCCGTCCGCCGAATCCGTCCGAGCTGCTGATGTCGCCGCGTCTTAACCAGTATCTCGAAGGGCTCGCGAAGCGCTACGACATTCTGCTCGTCGATACGCCGCCGGTGCTGGCCGTGACCGATGCCGCGATCATCAGCGGTCATGCGGGTTCGATCTTCCTCGTGCTGCGTTCGGGCATGCATACCGAAGGCGAAATCGCCGATACGCTCAAGCGTCTGCGCACGGCGGGCGTGCATGTGACGGGCGGTGTCTTCAACGGCGTGCCGGCGCGCGCGCGCGGCAGCTACGGCTATGGCTACAGCGCCGTGCAGGAATACCTGAGCGCCTGATGAAAGGGGAACACGCGATGAAAGTGACCGTGCTCGTACCAACGTACAGGCGTCCTGACGATCTCTCGCGCTGCCTCTCGGCCTTGCTGCGCCAGGAGCGCGCGCCCGATCAGATCGTGGTGGTCGCGCGCGCCGACGACGCCGCGACGCACGCATGCCTCGCCGAACATGTGACGCCGCGCGTGCTCAACGTGGAAGTGGCGAGCGTCGAGGAACCGGGCCAGGTGGCCGCGCTCAATCGCGGTCTCGAAGCGGCGACGGGCGACGTGATCGCCATCACCGACGACGATGCCGCGCCGCACGCCGACTGGGTCGCGCGTATCGCCGCGCATTTCGAGGCCGATCCGCAACTCGGCGCGCTCGGCGGCCGCGACTGGGTGCATGAAGAAGGCCGCGTGCTCGATGGCGAGCGCCAGCTGGTGGGGCGCGTGCAGCGCTCGGGCCGCATCGTCGGCAATCATCATCTGGGCGTGGGCGAGGCGCGCGAAGTCGATCTGCTCAAGGGCGCGAACATGAGCTACCGGCGCGCGGCGATCGCGGGTCTGAGCTTCGACCGCCGTTTGCGCGGCACGGGCGCGCAGACGCACAACGACATGGCGTTCAGCATGGGCGTGAAGCGCGCGGGCTGGAAGCTCGTCTATGACCCGCGCGTGGCTGTCGATCACTATCCGGCGCCGCGTCCCGGCGAAGATCCGCGCAATGCGCAGACGCTCGCCTCGATCCATAACGCCGCGTTCAATTTCCATCTGATTCTGCGCAGTCATCTGCCGCCGCTGCATCGCGAGACGGCCTGGTGGTGGTGGACGCTGGTCGGCACGCGCGTGTATCCGGGCCTGCTGCATACGGGCCTGAGCGCCTTGCGAGCGGGCTCGCCCGGCACCGCGTACGCCCGTTGGCGCGCGGTGCGCGGCGGTGCACGCGAGGCGCGCCGCGCGCCGGTCTGAGACGCCCAACACGCGCTTCGCGGCGTGCGGTTTTCGCGCATCGGCATTGAAGCGCCGATTTGTCCGCACGCCCGCAATCGAATTTACGGAGGACCCCGAATGAGCGGTACCCAAGTCCACGTGCACCTGTTTTATGGCGCCGATCCGCGCCGCTACCGAAAGGGCGAGAATATCGGCTGCCTCTACGGCTACCATCACGCGGAATCCGCGGAATTCGCTCTCAACTATGCAGAGGATGCGCGCGAAGGCACGCCCGTGCGTTTCGCGCGCCGCGCGCTGAAGGCCGCGCTCGGTTTCGACTTCGTGCACGCGTGGCGCAACCGCCGCGCGATTCTCGACTCGGACGTGATCTGGACGCACACCGAGCAGGAGCATCTGGCCGTCGCCGCCGTGCTGCTGATGTACGCGAAGAAGGGCGGCGCGCGTCCGCTGCTGCTCGCGCAAAGCGTGTGGCTGCTCGACCGCTGGCCCGGTTATGGCGCGCTGCGCCGCGCCGCGTACAAGCGTCTGCTCAAGCGCGCCGATCTGCTGACCACGCTCGCGAGCGAGAACGCGGCGCTGTGCGGCGACTTCTTCGGCCGCGACGCGCGTCATGTGCTGTACGGCCTCAACACGCAGGACTTTCCGCTGTGTCCGCCGTCGCACTGGAAGCCGAATACGCCCGTGCGTATCGCGGGCATCGGCAACGATCGCGACCGCGACTGGACCACGCTCGCTGCCGCGCTCGGCAACGACGCGCGCTATCAGGTGCGCATCGCCACGCGCCGCCGCATACCGGCCGAAGTGCGCGCGCCGAATGTGGAAATCGTGAGCGTCTCGGGCCTTCAGCAGCAGCACGCGCTCTATGACTGGGCCGATATCATCGTCGTGCCGCTGCGTCCGAACACGCACGCCTCGGGCATCACGGTGATGCTCGAAGCGGCGGCGCTCGGCAAGCCGATGATCGTGACGAAAGTGGGCGCGCTCGAAGATTATTTCGACGAAAAGGCCGCGTACTACGTCGAGCCCTTCAACACGCAGCAGTTGCGCGACGCCGTGAACGCCCTCGTGGACGATCCCGCGCGCGCGCTGGCGCAGGCGCGCGAGGCCTGCGAGCAGTTGCAGACGCGCGACCTGACGACCGAGAACTTCGCGCGCCAGCACGCGCAGCTCACGCGCGACATGCTGCGCGAGCGCGATCCTCGTACGGCGCAGGCGAGCCGCGCGGATGCGGTGAACGGCGCGAATGGCGGCCATGCGGCCGGCCAGATGCCGCGCGGGATGTAAGCATGCGTGTGCCTTCCTATCCGGCTCCGCGCTCGCCGAATCTGCCGCCGAACCGGCCGCCGAATTTCCCACCGAATTTCCCGCCGAATCCGCCGCCGAACTTCCCCGGTGCGTCCGCGCGCGCGCCTGCGGAACCGGCGCGCCGCTCGGGCCTGCGCCGCGCGATGAGCCGCGATACGCTGCCCGTCATCGCGCTGTGGACCTTCACCGCGCTGCTGATCCTCGCGCATCAGGGCACGGTGCTCACGCTCGCGTTTCCGGTGCTCGCCATCGGCGTGGGTTTCTGGCTCTATTTCGTGAATCCGGTGCGCTACATCGGCTTCATGTGGTGGCTGTGGTTCCTGAGCCCCGAAGTGCGCCGTCTCGCGGACTACGGCAAGGGCGGCTTCACGCCCACGAGCCTGATTCAGGTCGCGCCGCTCGCGGTCACGATGATCAGCGGCATTTCGCTGATCCGCTATTACCCGATCCTCGCGCAGCGGCGCGGCCTGCCGCTGCTGCTGGCGCTGCTCGGCATCGCCTATGGGTTCGCGGTGGGCGTGGTCGCGAGCGGCCCCGCAGCGGCCGTCTACGACCTTGCAAACTGGGTCTATCCGCTGCTGATCGGCTTTCACATCATGGTGCTCACGCGCCAGTATCCCGACGCGCGCGACACCATCATCAACACCTTCATCTGGGGCATGTTCGTGATGGGCGCGTACGGCCTCGTGCAGTTCTTCATCATGCCGCCGTGGGACGCGATGTGGATGATCGGCTCGGACATGAACTCGCAGGGCGACCCCGTGCCGCTCGGCGTGCGCGTGTTCAGCACGATGAATTCGTCGGGTCCGTTCGCGTTCGCGATGATGGGCGCGATGGTGCTCGTGATGGCCGCGAAGCATCGCGTGCGCTGGGTCGCGGCGGCCTTCGGCTTCTTCTCGTTCGCGCTCTCGCTGGTGCGCTCGACGTGGGGCGGCTGGGCCATCGCCATGGTGATCCAGCTGATGAAGTCGAGCAACAAGGTGCGCATCCGCATCATCGTGAGCGCGCTGGTGCTCGCGGGCGTGTGCGTGCCGCTGCTGACCTTCGGCCCGGTTGCCGACCGCATGCAGCAGCGCCTGAACTCGCTCGTCAATCTCAGCGACGACCAGAGTTACGAAGCGCGTAACCAGTTCTACGCCGACTTCGCGAAGAAGGCGTTCACCGATGTGTCGGGCGAGGGCTTCGGCTCCACCGGCGCTTCGACGAAGCTCTCCAGCAGCAACGGCCAGCTCGGCCAGTACGGCAGCTTCGATAGCGGCGTGATGAACATTCCGTTCGTGCTCGGCTGGCCCGGCACGCTGCTCTACATGTCGGGCGTGATCTGGCTGATGGTGCGCGCGCTGCGCATCGCGCTGCGGCTGTCCGAAGACCGCTACGTCTGCGCCTGCATGAGCCTGATGATCTCGATCTTCGCGATGCTCGTGTTCACCAACTCGCTGGTCGGCACGGGCGGTCTGCTGCTGTTTTCGAGCGTGTTTTCCATTCTCAGCGCGGGGCACTGGACGAGGCTGAACCGTCTGGCCTCGCGCGCCACGCCTGTTGTTACCCCTGTTACGGAGATCTCCGATTGAGAGTCGCAATCGTCACGCACGTAGTGCGCCACAACGACGGCCAGGGGCGCGTCAACCATGAGATCGCGCGCGCGGCGCTCGACGAGGGCTTCGAGGTCACGCTGGTGGCCCGGCACGTCGCGCCCGAACTGCTCGAACATCCGAAGGTGACGTGGGTGCCCGTGCAGCCCTCGCGCCTGTGGCCGACCAATCTGCTGCGCCAGCAGGTGTTCGCGCTGAAAAGCGCATGGTGGCTGCGCCGCCATCGCCGCGACTACGACGTGCTGCACGTGAACGGCTTCATCACGTGGGCGCACGCCGATGTGAACACCGCGCACTTCGTGCACGGCGGCTGGGCGCGCAGCAAGTATTACCCGTTCGGTCTCACGCGCGGCGCGTGGTCGGCGTATCAGTTCGTCTATACGCGCGTGAACGCGGTGCTCGAACGCTGGGCCTACCGTCGCTCGCGCGTGATCGCCGCGGTCTCGCGCAAGGTCGCCGATGAAATCCGCGCGTGCGGCGGCGATCCGGTCGAACGCCTCGACGTGATCTACAACGGCGTGGATACGCGCGGCTTCTCGGGCGCGAGCGCGGACCGTTCGCATTTCAAGCTGCCCGTCGACAAGTTCCTGCTGCTGTTCGTGGGCGATCTGCGCACGCCGCGCAAGAACCTCGGCACCGTGCTCGAAGCGCTCAAGCAATTGCCCGAGCACGTGCATATCGCGGTGGCCGGTTATCTGCCGGGCAGCCCGTATCCCGAGATGGCGCGCAAGCTCGGCATCGAATCGCGCGTGCATTTTCTCGGGCTCGTGCGCGAAATGCCGATGCTGATGCGCAGCGTCGACGCCTATGTATTTCCTTCGCGCTACGAAGCCATGTCGCTCTCGCTGCTCGAAGCGATGGCGTCGGGCCTGCCGGTGGTCACGGCGCGCACGGCGGGCGGCGCGGAAATCATCACGCCCGACTGCGGCATCGTGCTCGAAGATCCCGACGACGCAGCGGCGCTCGCGAACGCGATCCAGCAACTCGACGACGACACGCCGCGCCGCCTCGCGATGGGCGAGGCCGCGGCGGAACTCGCGTGCAGCTTCGGCTGGGCGCGCATGGCGGCACAGTACATCGCGCTCTACCGGCAACTGGCCGGCGACGCCAACGAAGCCGCGCGCGGCGGCGAACGGGCCTTTGCGGCAGCGGCGACGCTGCCCGGCGGCCAGACGCTGCAACGCGCGGACACTCCCTGAACTCACGATTCAACGCCAATTCAACGGCACAGACGGCCATAACAAGGACATGCGATGACGAAACATTCCATCCATTCGCTACAGATCGGCATGCACTGGTTCCCGGAACGTGCGGGCGGCCTCGACCGCATGTATTACTCGCTGGTGGGCGCGCTGCCCGGCGCGGGCGTGAAGGTGCGCGGCGTGGTGGCCGGCTCGCCCAAGGTCGCCGAAGACAGCGGCGGCGCGATCCAGGGCTTCGGCTCGGCCGCGCGCGCCTTGCCGTTCCGCTTGATGGACGCGCGCCGCGCGCTGCGCCGCGAGGTGCGCCGCGAACGCCCGGACGTGATCTCCTCGCACTTCGCGCTCTACACGTTCCCCGGCCTCGACGTCACGCGCGGCATTCCGCAGGTCTCGCATTTTCAGGGACCGTGGGCCGACGAGAGCTTCGTCGAAGGCGCGGCCTCGCTGAGCCAGCGCATCAAGCATTCGCTGGAGCAGTCGGTGTACGAGCGCTCGTCGCGTCTGATCGTTTTGTCGAAGGCGTTCGGCGACATCCTCACGAAGCGTTATGCGATTTCGCCCGAGCGCGTGCGCATCGTGCCGGGCTGCGTGGATACCGCGCATTTCGATCCGGCCTGCTCGCAAGGCGAGGCGCGTCTGCGCCTGCAACTGCCGCAGAACCGTCCGATCGTGCTGGCCGTGCGCCGTCTCGTGCGCCGCATGGGTCTCGAAGATCTGATCGGCGCGATCAAGCAGGTCAAGCAGCGTCATCCCGACGTGCTGCTGCTGATCGCGGGCCGTGGCCGTCTGGAGTCCGAACTACAGCAGCGTATCGATGCCGCCGGTCTGACCGACAACGTCAAGCTGCTCGGTTTCGTGCCCGACGCGCATCTGCCTTCGCTCTATCGCGCCGCGACGCTGAGCGTGGTGCCGACGGTCGCGCTCGAAGGCTTCGGCCTGATCACGGTGGAATCGCTGTCGGCGGGTACGCCCGTGCTGGTGACGCCGGTCGGCGGTTTGCCCGAAGCGGTGGCGGGTCTTTCGCAGGATCTCGTGCTGCCCTCGACAGGCGCGGATGCGATTGCCGAAGGTATCGACGGCGCGCTGTCCGGCCGCATCAAGATGCCTGACGAGCACGCGTGCAAGACCTACGCGCGCGAGCATTTCGACAATGCGGTAATCGCGAAGCGCGTGGCCGATGTTTACGCCGAAGCGATTGCGGCGGCGCATTGAATGCGGATTGAAGCGTAGAAACGAAACTGCCGCTCGAATGAGCGGCAGTTTTTTGCAGCAACGAAGTTGAATAAAGCGGACGTGGAATAAACCGCGCAGGCGTGTGCCTCATCGCGTATCGAGACACACCTGGCGCGCTTCCTCGTACATCCAGCGCAGCGTGTCTTCGAGCGGCTTGCGCGCGCTGTCGCCGACAATCGAGCGCAGCTTCGCATTCGAGCCGATCAACTGACGCACTTCGTTGGCACGCACGAAACGCGGATCGACCTTCACATCGATGCGGTAGCCCGCGATGCGCGAGAGCGCGTCGATCAGCGCGCCGAGCGTGTGGCCCGTACCCGAGCACACGTTCACCGTTGCGCCGCGCGGCGCGGCTTCGATCAGTTTCGCGTAGGCGTTCACCACGTCGCGTACATCGGAGAAGTCGCGCGCCACGTGCAGATTGCCGAGCGAAATCGTCTTCTCGCCGCGCGCGTAGTGATCGACGATCTTCGGAATCAGGAAGTCCGGCGACTGGCCCACGCCCGTGTAGTTGAACGGCCGCGCGACGACGATCGGCAACTGCGCGTCCCAGCGCTTCGCGACGTACTCCATCGCGAGCTTGCTCACGGCGTAGTCGTTCGCGGGCTGCGGCTCGACGGTTTCGTCGATCACGCCGTTGGTGGCGTTGCCGTAGATGTTCGCGCTGCTCGCGAGCAACACGGCACGCGGCACATGGCGCTGATGCGCGAGCGCTTCGAGCAGGTTGCGCGTGCCGACGACGTTGACCACGTAGGTGCGCGCGACATCGCTATCGGCCACGTGCGCGACCGCCGCGAGATGCACGACCACGTCGGGCTGCACGGTTTCCACGGCGTGCGCGAGCGCGCCGCGGTCGAGCAGGTCGGCGGGCAGCGGCGTGACGAGGTCGGCGAGGCTCGTGTCGGCCAGCGTTTCGCCGGGGCGCACCGTGCCCCAGACGCGATAGCCGTTCGCCGCGAGCCGCTCCGCCATGTAGCGGCCGGTGAAGCCGCCCACGCCGGTGATCAGCGCGCGCGGGGCGCGCGTGTCGTCAGAACGTGTCATGTCGTTCGTTGCGGGTGAGGTCGGCCGTGACCATCATCTGGCAGAGCTGTTCGAGCGAGGTCTGCGGTTCCCAGCCGAGCTTGCTGCGCGCCTTGTCCGAGCTGCCGATCAGCAGTTCGACTTCGGCGGGGCGATAGAAGCGCGGGCTCACGCGCACGAGCGTGCGGCCGTTCGAAATGTCGATGCCGGTTTCGCGTTCGCCGCGGCCCGACCATTCGAGCTGGTAACCGGCGGCCGCGAAGGCCATCGTCACGAAGTCGCGGACGGTTTCGGTGCGGCCCGTCGCGAGCACGTAGGTGTCGGGTTCGTCGGCCTGGAGCATGCGCCACATGCCTTCGACGTATTCGGAGGCGTAGCCCCAGTCGCGCTTGGCGTCGAGATTGCCGAGTTCGAGCACGCTCTGCTTGCCGAGCTTGATCTTCGCGACGGCGTCGGTGATCTTGCGCGTCACGAATTCGCGGCCACGCAGCGGCGATTCGTGATTGAAGAGAATGCCGCTGGTCGCGAAGATATCGTAGGACTCGCGGTAATTCACGGTCGACCAGTGCGCGAACAGCTTGGCGATGCCATACGGGCTGCGCGGATAGAAGGGCGTATCTTCGCGTTGCGGCACGGCCTGCACCTTGCCGAACATTTCGGAGGTCGACGCCTGGTAATAGCGCGCGCGCGGATTCACCACGCGAATCGCTTCGAGCAGATTGAGCGCGCCGATGCCGGTGACTTCAGCGGTCGTGACGGGCTGATCGAACGAGACGCCCACGAAGCTCTGCGCGGCGAGGTTGTAGATCTCGCCCGCCTGCGAGCGTTCGAGCAGACGCATGGTCGAGCCCGCGTCGGTGAGGTCGTGCTCGACGAGTTCGAGCGACGGATGATCGGTGACGCCGAGTTCGTTCATGCGCCAGAAATTGACCGAGCTGGTGCGCCGATAGGTGCCGACCACCTGATAGCCCTTGTCGAGCAGCAGTTTGGTCAGATACGCGCCGTCCTGGCCGGATACGCCGGTGATGATCGCTTTGCGTCGTTCGTTCATGTGTGTACCTTTGAAGTAGCGAACGTGGAAACGGAAACTGCCTTTCAGGACTGCGAGCTGGACGCGCCCACGCGCACCGTGGCGCTCGCGCCGGCCGGCGTCGAGCGGCGCGACGGACCACGCGTGAGGCGTTTTTCGAACAGGAACCAGCTGGCGCTTGCGTAGGCGAGCGTGATGGCGAGCGCGATGGCCGCGCTCACCGGGCGGCTGTAGTGGTGCTCCCACACCGCATAAAGAATCGTGAGGTGAATCAGGTAGATCGTGTAGCTGATGGTGCCGAGATACACGAGCACCGGGTTGCAGAGCACACGCTTGACGATGCCCTTCGATTGCAGCGCGACCACGACCGCCGAGGTGCAGAGCACGAGCGACACGCTATAGAGCATCGCGTTCGAGAGCGGCGTGTTCATGCCGCGAAAACGCGGGTAATGCAGATGCAGCCACGCGAGCACCGCGAGCGCCGCGAAAAAGAAAATCGCCGCGGGCACCTTGAAGGGTTCGAGCGCGTTGCGATCGCGGCGCACCATCACGGCGAGCAGCGCGCCCGCGGCGAGCAGGTCCATGCGGAACGGCGTGAGGTAGTAGATCGGCCAGTAGCTGTCGAACCACGGTGTCGCGACGGCGCGCAGCACGGGCACGATCAGCACGAGCGCGATGGCGACCACGGCGAGCAGACGGCGCGGCAGCAGCAGCACCACGAAGGGCCAGAAGATATAGAACTGCTCCTCGACGGCGAGCGACCAGAGAATGTTGAGACTGTCGTGGCCGCTCTGGCCGAGCGCATCGCCGATATTGGTCGCGAAGAATGCGTACCACGGCCAGTAGCGCGCCCAGCCGAGGCCGAACAGCAGCGACGACACGATCATCAGCAGGATGTACGGCGGCAGGATGCGACGCACGCGCCGCGCGTAGAAGTAGCTGAAATACGACTGCCCGCGCGCCTTGCGTTCGAGCAGGATGCCCGTGATCAGAAAGCCGCTCAGCACGAAGAACAGATCCACGCCCATCCACAGCGGCGCCTTCAGCGCGTGCTGCGCGAAGACGGCGAGCACGGCGATGGCGCGCAGGCCGTCGAGCTGGACGATGCGGTGAGCGTGTTGCGGCGGGCTGGCGAGGCTGTTGACGGTCATCGGCGATCCGGTGGTTTCATGCGTGCACAGTTTTACGTGCACAGTCCGGATCATTCTAGAAAGAATTAAATGGTCAAAAAGCCGAAATATATTGATGGGCCGATTTTTAAAATGAAAACCGATTTAGATCGGTAAATATGAGTCGGCACGTGCCAAAGCGGCCTTTGCGAAATCGGGAAAAACTTGCTGATCGCCCATGCGGCATGGCTTGGCGCGGCGCGCGCGGATTTATTTCGCAGAGCAAAAACGGGTGCCGGCTTTGATTGAATTTTTTTGAATTATTTTCGCTTTTTGTGGGGGGATTTTTCTCCGTGAATGTACGGCATGATCCAGCGGAATCGCCGTATTCTGACCGGAGGAATTGCCTTGCCGTTTCCGATTCCCGACCGCCGCATGCGCAGGGCGCTGGCGCTGGCCGCTTTGAGCGCGTTCGTCTGTACCTCGTCGGTGCAGACGCTCGCCGCGCCACAACTGAACGTGACGACCTCGTGGATCGGCAATACCTTCGGCTATGGCCAGGGGACGTGGACGCAGATCAATATCACCGCGATCGCGGTGACGCCCGAAGGCAAGGTCTTCACGAACGCACCGTGGGACGAAAGCGGCGGCGAGATCAGCGCCTACCAGGACGGCAAGTCGCTCGGCTTCGCGGGTGGCACGCACGGTTGGGGCGGGCAGGGCGGCAACGCCGTGGCGCTCAATCATCGCTATTTGTATGCGGCCGTGGGCGTGGGCAACGAAAAGGGCCATCTCGTAGGGGGCGGCGTGTGGCCCGACAAGGGCCGCCAGTGGTTCGGCATCACGCGCCGTCCGCTCGATGAGCCGAAGCGCGCTGCTGCGTTCCAGGCCTCGCCACAGCCGCTCAATCCGCATGCGCAGCTCGCCAGCGCCTTCCTGAAGATCGCCGATGTGCCCACGGGCCAGCATGCCGATGTGGGCGGTCTCGCGGCCACCGATGCGCTGCTCTATGTGAGCAATACGTCGATGAACCGCATCGAGGTGTACGACGCGAATTCGATGCAGCGTAAATCGCAATTCGACGTGCACGAGCCGGGCCGCATCGCGCTGGCCGCCGACGGTTCGCTCTGGGTGCTGACCGGCACCGTGGACGATCGCGCGCCGCGCGTCGCGCATTATTCGCCGGACGGCAAGCTGCTCGGCGACACGCTCGAACTGCCCGCCGATACGCAGGCCGTCGATCTGGCCGTGGACCCGTCGCAACGCATTCTGGTCGCCGACAACGGCCCGCGCCAGCAGATCCTGATCTACGCGCGCGAAGGCGGCGGCAAGCGCTACACGGCGAGCGGCACGCTCGGCGAGCGCGGCGGCATCTTCTCGGGCGTCGCGGGACGCCCCGGCCCTGGCCGCTTCAACGGACTCACGGGCGTGGGCACGGACGCGAAGGGCAACATCTACGTCTCGACCAACGGCATCGGCCCGAAGCACGACACGATCGGCGCGGGTCTGGGCGCGACGCTCGAAAGCTACGCGCCCGACGGCAAGCGCCAGTGGTACGTGGAAGGGCTGCTGTTCGTCGACGGCGCGTGGATGGACCCGGCGCGGCCCAACAGCGTCTACACCGGCAACAAGCGTTTCGAACTCGATCTGTCGAAGCCGCCGGGGCAGGACTCGAAATATGTAGGGTTCCTGTCTAATCGATTCAGGTATCCAGACGATCCGGTTTTCCACACGGATCAGTGGCCCGGCTTGCCCACGGCGCGCCAGCTCAACGGCCACACGTTCCTGTACCTGACTGACATGTATGCGGATCACCTGAAGATCTATCGCTTCGATCCGCAACACCAGGGCGAGACCGCGATTCCTTCGGGCTTCATCGCGGGCCGCGAGCGTCCCGTGCTGCACGTGCCGAACGCGCCGCCGGGCGGCGACTGGATCTGGCGCGACACCAACGGCAACGGCGCATTCGACACCGACGAATACACGCGCAATCCGGGCCGCGAAAAACTCGGCGGCGGCTGGGGCTGGTGGATCGACACGCGCGGCGACATCTGGCGCGCGCGCGACGAGAAGGGCATCTGGCGCTTCCGTTTCGGCGGCCTCGATGCGAAGGGCAATCCGATCTACTCGTACGACAAGCTCGACAAGTACGCGATTCCCGCGCCGTTTACCGAGGTGCATCGCGCGATTTACGAACCGGAAACCGACACGCTCTACGTGACCGGCTACACCGCCGACGCGCCGCACGATCCGGGCTTCTGGAAGGAAGCGGGCCGCGTGCTGGTGCGCTACGACAAATGGTCGACCGGCCAGCCCGAGCAGCGCTACGTGCTGCGCCTGCCGTGGGACCCGAAGGCGAAGCCGCCCGTCACGCCCGCGGGCCTGACCGTGGAAGGGCAATACATCTTCGTGGTCGAGCCCGCGGGCAACGTCCACGTGTTCGACAAGACGAGCGCGAAGGAGATCGGCACCTTCGGCCCCGGCGCGGAAGTGGGCAATGCGTCGGGCTGGGTCGATGTGCCCTTCGGCATCACGGCGCATCGCCAGCCGAACGGCGAATACCTGATCTTCGTGGAAGAGGATGCACGCGGCAAGGTGCTCATGTACCGCTGGAAACCGGCTTGATGCGCGCGCCCGCCGCCTCGCCACGCTACTGGACAATCTATGGATAAAGGCATTCTGCGCAACGTTGCGATCAACCTGTTCGGGCTCATTCTGCCGACCTTCGTGTCGCTCGTCACGGTGCCCTCGTACATCAAGATGCTCGGCGTCGAACGCTACGGCGTGATCGCGCTCGTGTGGACGCTGATCGGCTATTTCAGCGTGCTCGATCTGGGCATGAGCATGGCCGCGCAGAACCAGATCTCGAAGGCCTACGCGTCGAAGGACGCCGACGCCTGCGAGCGCGTGTTCTGGAGCGCCTTCTGGCTCAACTTCATCACGGGTGCGATCGGCGGCCTGCTGATCTATTCGGGCGGCGCGTTCTACACCGCGTACTTCACGCACGTCACGCCCGAACTGCGCCATGAGGTCTATCTCGCGCTGCCGTGGCTCGCGGTGGCGATTCCCATCGCCAACGTTTCGTGGGTGTTCGCGGGCGCGATCAACGGCGCGGAACGCTTCGGCATCTACAACACGAATCAGACGCTCGGCACCTTCCTGTTCCAGCTCCTGCCGCTCGGCGCGGCCTGGGCCATCGCGCCGAATCTGCAAACCGTGCTGGCCGCCGCCGTGATGGCGCGCCTGTTCGCGGGCCTGCTGCTCGGACGTTCGGCATTGCGCGTGCTCGGCATTCGCCGCGTGCTCGGTCCGCGTCTGGACACCTCGAAGGCGCTGTTCAATTTCGGCGGCTGGATGCTGGTCGCGAGCATCACGACGATGGTCGCCGACTCGCTCGACCGCATGATGCTCGGCGCGGGCCTGGGCGCGCGTTTCGTGACCTATTACACGGTGCCGCAGAACCTCGTGACGCGCCTGAACATGGTGCCGAACGCGCTCGTGCGCACGCTGTTCCCGCGTCTTTCCGCGCTGCGCCGCGAACACGCCGACGAGATCGCCGCGCAGTCGCTGCAATTTCTCAACGCGATTTTCACGCCCGTCGCGATTGGCGCGATCGTCGTGCTCGAACCGTTTCTGCGCGTGTGGGTCGGTCCGGTGATTGCCGAACATGGCGCGCCCGTGGGCCGTTTCCTGATCGTCGCCGTGTGGCTGATCGGGCAGGCCGGCGTCACGCGCATTCTGATCCAGTCGCAGAACAACCCGGCCGTGGCCGCGCGCGTGGGCCTGATCGAATTGCCGCTGTTCGCGGGTTTGCTGTGGCTCGGCATCGACCGATTTGGTCTGCCCGGCGCGGCGGCAGCGGTGCTGTTCCGCTCGCTGTTCGATTACGTCGTGCTGCTGTGGCTGTCGCGCATTCATAGCCGCGCGATCGTCGTCGATATGTTTGCACACCTGAGTTTTCTCGCCGCCGCGCTTGCGATTGCGTGGTGGGTGCCGGACGCGCTCGTCGCGATCGGCGCGGGCGTGGTGCTGGCGCTCGCCAACTGCGCGTGGTCGGTGATCACGACGCCGTTGCTGCGCGGCTACGTCCGTTCCCTTTTGTTTCGTCTCAACTCACGGAAAAGCGCATGAGTCATGAACTGATCGACGAAGCGGCGCCGTCCGAACGCGCCGCCGCGCCTGTGCAACGGCGCGACTCCACTGCTTCCGCGCGCGGCGATTCGCGCACGGTTACCGAGCTGCGGCCGCTGCACGAAGGACGCGCCGCGCGGCGCAGTCCGCGTGTGGCTATCGTGCACGACTGGCTCGTCACCTATGCGGGCGCCGAGCGCGTGCTCGAACAGATCATCGATTGTTTCCCCGACGCCGATCTGTTCTCCGTGGTCGATTTCGTCGAGGACAAGGATCGCGGCTTTCTGCGGGGCAAGCGCGCGACGACCTC
This sequence comes from Paraburkholderia tropica, assembly GCF_914484835.1. GTDB lineage: Bacteria > Pseudomonadota > Gammaproteobacteria > Burkholderiales > Burkholderiaceae > Paraburkholderia > Paraburkholderia tropica_A. The sequence continues at coordinate 312,046 of NZ_CAJZAR010000037.1, read as the reverse complement.
GTTCGTGCAGCGTCTGCCGAAAGCGAAAACGAAATATCGCGCCTATCTGCCGTTCATGCCGCTCGCGATCGAGCAGCTCGACGTCTCCGATTACGACGTGGTGATTTCGAGTTCGCACGCGGTCGCGAAGGGCGTGCTGACCGGGCCGGACCAGTTTCATATCAGTTACGTGCATTCGCCGATCCGCTATGCGTGGGATTTGCAGCATCAGTATTTGCAGGAGTCGCGTCTCACGCGCGGTCCGAAGTCGATGCTCGCGCGGCTGATTCTTCACTACATCCGCAACTGGGATGTGCGCACGGCGAATTCGGTCGATCAGTTCGTGGCGAATTCGGAATTCATCGCGCGGCGCATTCACAAGGTGTATCAGCGTGAAGCGGACGTCGTCTATCCGCCCGTCGATGTCGATGCGTTCGAGCTGGAAACGAAGAAGGAAGATTTTTATCTGACCGCGTCGCGGCTCGTGCCGTACAAGAAGATCGATCTGATCGTCGAGGCGTTCGCGCGGATGCCGGACAAGAAGCTCGTCGTGATCGGCGATGGCCCCGACATGCAGAAGGTCCGCGCGAAAGCCGGGCCGAATGTGGAAGTGATGGGTTATCAGCCATTCGCCGTGCTGCACGATCGCATGCGCCGCGCGAAGGCGTTCGTGTTTGCAGCGGAAGAGGACTTCGGCATTTCGGTGGTGGAGGCGCAGGCGTGCGGCACGCCAGTGATCGCGTACGGCAAGGGCGGCGCGCTCGAAACCGTGCGCGATACGGGCCCGCATCAGACTGGCCTGTTCTTCGACGAGCAGCGCGCCGAGGCGATCATCGCGGCGGTGGCGTCGTTCGAGCGCGATCCCGCGCGCTTTCGCGCCGAGGCGTGCCGCGCGAATGCGGAGCAGTTTTCGGCGCAGCATTTCCGCGAGCAGTTTTTCGCGCGCGTCGCGCAAGCCGTGCCCGCGATTGCCGAAGTGGGACTTCCGCGCGTGCCGCGTGCTCCGAATGCACCGCCGGACGATACGCGGGGTGACGCACAAGCCAGCGATGCGCCGCGTGTGCTCGCCATCGATCAAAGCGGTGTGCTCGGCGGCGCGGAACTCTCGCTGCTCGAAGTCGTGAAGGGACTGCGCTCGCGAATCGAAGTGCTGCTGTTCAACGATGGGCCGTTCCGCGAGGCGCTCGACGCTGCGGGCGCGCGCGTCGACGTGCTCGATTCGGGCGCGCTGAAAAACGTGCGCCGTGACGGCGGTGCCGCGCCGCGTCTGGGCGTGCTCGCGGGCATCGCTTCGCTGGTGCGCGAAACGCGCCGCCGTGCGCGCGAAGCCGACGTGCTCTATGCGAATACGCAGCGCGCGATGGTGATCGGCGTGCTGGCAGGCAAGCTCGCGCGCAAGCCGGTGGTCTGGCATCTGCGCGACATCGTCAGCGACGAGCATTTCGGGCGCGTGCAGCGCGCGGTCATCAAGGGTTGCGCGAAGCTCGGCCTCGCGCACGTGATTGCGAATTCGCACGCGTCGGCGCAAGTGTTCGCCGATCTCACGCGCTTCGACGCGCGCCGTATCGACGTGGTGCACAACGGTGTCGACGAGTCGCCGTTCCGCGCGCTCGCGCGCGTGCCGCAGGCGCAGTTGCGCGCGCAGATCGGCTTGCCGCAGGACGCGTTTCTGGTCGGCGCATTCAGCCGTCTCGCGCGCTGGAAAGGCCAGCATGTGCTGCTCGAAGCGCTGCTGCTCGAACCGCGCGCGCATGCCGTGTTCGTCGGCGCGCCGCTGTTTGGCGAAGATGCCTACGCGCAGGAATTGCACGATTTCGTGAAGGCGAACAGCCTCGAAGCGCGCGTGCATTTTCTCGGCTTCCGTCACGATATCGCGGCCTGCATGCGCGCGATGGATGTGATCGCGCATACCTCGATCACGGCGGAGCCGTTCGGTCGCGTGGTGGTCGAAGGCATGTTCGCGCAGCGGCCCGTGGTGGCGTCGCGCGATGGCGGTGTGACGGAGATCGTCGCGCACGGCAAGAGCGGTTTGCTCTGCACGCCGGGCGACGCACGCGAACTCGCGACGACGCTGGCCGCGCTCCACGACGATGCGAATCTGCGCGAGCGTCTTGCGCAGAACGGCCTCGCGGTGGCGCGCGAACGCTTCGGCAAGGAGCAGTACGTCGAGGCGGTCGAGCGCGTGCTGGACGGCGTGGCGGCGCGCGCGCGATAAGCCGGTTCGCAGTTAGCCGGTTCGCAGTAAGCAGGTTCGCAGTAAGCAGGTTCGCAGTTAGCAGGTTCGAAGGAGACGGCAAGCACATTCAGGGAGGAAGCGTCGGCCCACGCAGGCCGACGCAGCAAAACGAAGGGGCCGCATGTGCGGCCCCTTTCTTCGTGGCGATCTGAAAAGATCGCGCGGCGGATCCATCGCGCCGCGTGATCGCCGGATCAAGCCGCGCGTTTGCGCAAGCGTGCCGCCACGTTGAGCGCCGGGCGCTCGAAGAGTCGATAGAACACCCACGCCACCGGCAGCACCGCGAGCGTGAAGCCGAACGACGCCCAGATCGACGTCTGCAATTCCGAGCGGAACAGCAGCGAGCCGAGCAGCACGAACAGCGGCAGGTGAATCAGATAGAGCGAGTAGCTGAATTCGCCGAGCTTCGAGAACAGCGGCAGGAACACGCCGCCGCTCGCGACCGGGCGCGAGAGCGCCTTGACGAGATAGCAGGCGAACGCGCAGGCCCAGAGCTGGAACGCGCCGTACTGGCCGAAGTGGAACGCGGCGCAGCCCGCGACCGCGAACACGGCAGCGGCCGGCCAGGCGAAGCGAAAGCCCTCGGAGCCACGCAGACGCGCTTCGGCAATCCACGCGCCGAGCATCCACGAGAACCAGTAGGACGTGAAGAATACGATGTCGTGCGGCGCGAGCGTGAGCGCCGACACCACGTTGATGGCGGCGACGGCGGCGAGCACGGCATGGAATCCAAAGCGGCGGCGCGCGGCGAACAGCAGCGGATAGAGCAGGTAGAACTGCACTTCGAGCGAGAGCGTCCAGAGCGCGCCGTTCGAGCCGTAGGTCTTGCCTGCCACGCCTTGCAGCGAGAGCAGATTGACGAGGAAGGACTGCGGGCCGATGTCGAGGATCTTGTGGCTCACGGGCGTCATCGTCAGGCTGAACGAATCGGCGACGAAGGTCAGCGCGAGCGCCGCGAGCAGCACCGGATAGATCCGCACGAAACGGCGCAGCCAGAATTGTTTCGCATCGAGCTGGAAGCCGGGATTCGCGAGCAGGCGCGCGGCGCCGCTGCGGTGAATGCAGTAGCCGCTGATGACGAAGAAAATCGGCACGCCCGCCGATCCCCACGCCACGGGCAGCGTGAGCCATGCGGCGATCGTGCCGGGGCTCGCGAGGCTCGCGTGAGTCTGGTGGAACGCGCCCATGCCGATCCAGGTGACCTGGCGGCAGTGGAAATAGGCCACGAGCAAGGCGGCGAAGCCGCGCAGCGCGTCGATCAGATGATCGCTGGAGACGACGCTGGCAGCGGGACGCGCGGCGGCAGGCACGGCGGATGCGGGCGGCAGAACGGTTTCGAATGCGGGTTCGCTCATCGTGTGCACAGGTAGGCTAGGGTACTTCGCGATCTTAGGCGGCCTGCGCGCCGAAAATATGCAAAAGTTTTTCGAAAAGTATTCCTGGCAATTGGGACGTCGAGGGAAATTGGCCGGTGAATAAATCGCCGGATGCGTCGAAATCGGGAAATAAAACCTTGTAACCTTAAAGCGATTTATTTGCGCGAATTTAGATGCTAGCGTGAAGGGGATCGCCTATGGTCGCTGGAGATTTCGATGAACCTGCATTTGCTGGCCGGCATTGCCGTGCTGTTGATACTCGTCGCGGTGTCGGCGTATCGGGAGGCGCTGCGAAACGAGCCTATCCGGCGCTCGCGCACGCAATCGGCGCGATTGCCGCCCGCCGACGAAGCGGAGTAGACTGCGCGGGCATGCTTGTGCCATTTCGTGCCCTTCGTACCATTTCGTTCGGTGTGCCGTGCATCGCGCGGCAGCCTGGACGCATCGGTTCGCGCCGATAAGTTCGCCCGGAAAATCATGCCGGTTATTCAAATCGCATGGTAATAATTTCCGCGCAACGCCGATGAATCTGCCGTGTATCGCCGATGAATCGGCGACATCGAGGCCGCGTCAAATTTTATTCGGTTTTTGTCTTTTTATTTTTCTGCAAAAGACGAGGCCGATGCCTTTCAATATAAAAAAGTTGCTGTAACAGAACACTCGGGGATGCCGGCTTGCCTTGCTGCGAGACCGTTACTCAAACGATCGAACTGGGAATGGACATCATGCTGAAAGTTACCAAAGCGGTATTTCCTGTTGCGGGCCTCGGTACGCGCTTCTTGCCTGCCACGAAGGCCAGCCCGAAGGAAATGCTGCCGATCGTCGACAAGCCGCTCATTCAATATGCGGTGGAAGAGGCGATCGCTGCGGGAATCACCGAAATGATTTTCGTGACCGGGCGCAGCAAGCGCGCGATCGAAGATCATTTCGACAAATCGTACGAGATCGAGGCCGAACTCGAAGCCCGCAATAAACAGAAGCTGCTCGACCTCGTCCGCAGCATCAAACCCAGCAATGTCGACTGCTTTTACGTGCGTCAGGCCGAAGCGCTCGGTCTGGGCCACGCGGTGCTGTGCGCCGAAAAGCTCGTGGGCGGCAGCCCGTTCGCCGTGATTCTCGCCGACGACCTGCTGTATAGCCCGACGCCGGTCATGAAGCAGCTCGTCAACACCTTCAACCACTATCACAGCTCGGTGGTGGGCGTGGAAGCCATTCCGCGCGAGCACACCGCGCAATACGGCGTGGTCGATGGCCGCGAGTGGGAAGAGGACGTGTTCAAGCTGTCGGGCATCGTCGAAAAGCCCGCGCCGGAAGTCGCGCCGTCGAATCTCGGCGTGGTGGGCCGCTACGTGCTGATGCCGACGATCTTCGATCACCTGCGCGCGCTGAAGCCGGGCGCGGGCGGCGAACTGCAACTGACCGACGGCCTGCAATCGCTGCTGACCGAGGAACAGGTGCTCGCCTATCGCTACATGGGCACGCGTTTCGATTGCGGCAGCAAGCTCGGTTATCTGAAGGCCACGGTGGAATTCGCGCTGCGTCACCCCGAGGTGAAGGACGAATTCGAGGCCTATTTGCAGAACCATTTGCCGCAAGCGCTCGCTGCGGCAGCGTAATGCAACACTAGTACAGGAAGCGCATGGCGCGTGACGCGCGCCATGCGTTTTCGCGCAATCAGGCGCGCGGCTGCCAGAACGCGCGCTGCACACGCATCACGTCGTCCTCCACATCGGCTACGGGGCCGATCAGATCGACGGGCTTCTGGCAGTGATCGAACACATAGCGCGACGCGACGCTCATCGTCGGGTTCTCGGCGTGATTGCCGGTCGCTTCGAGCAAACGTGCTTCGGTCATGCCGAACACCACGCGGCCGATATTGGCCCAGTAGGCCGTGCCCGCGCACATGCAGCACGGTTCGACCGAGGTGTAGAGCGTGCACGCCCACAGATACTCGGCGCTGAAATTCATCGCGGCGATGCGCGCGAGCACGGATTCCGCGTGATTCACGGTATCGACATTGCCTTGCTCGATCAGCACGGTCTCGTGATCGGGGCCGACGAGGATCGCGCCGAACGGATGGTGTCCGAACGACGCGGCCCGTTCGCCCACGGCCGCCGAGCGCCGCAGATGACGCACGATCTGTTCGTGCGTCGGCGCGGTGCGGGGCGGCGCGGTGGACGATTCCGGTGTTGCGGTCATGAGCGTCTGTCTCCTGTTGACTTTATTTAAGGCCTGTTTTACAGGCCTTTTCTGTATTGATCGAGCGAGCGATTACTTCGGCACCGTGCCGTCGACGCCTTCGACGAACCAGTTCAGGCGCAGCAGATCCGTGTCCGAAAGCGACTTGCCCGCGGCCACGCGAACCGCGCCCGACTGATCCTTGATCGGACCTGCGAACGGATCGAACTTGCCCGCGATGATCGCGTCGCGCTTCTCGGCCAGCGCCTTTTGCGCGGTGGGCGAAACGGCCTGCGTGTTGATATTGGCGAGATCGATGGCCTTTTCCTTGAGGCCCCACCAGACCGGCGCGTTGGTCCACGTGCCCGACATCACCTGCTGGATCAGGTGCGAGTAATACACGCCCCAGTAGCTCACGCACGCGCCAAGCTGCGCGTTCGGGCCGAACTTCTTCATGTCCGAATCCCAGCCGAATGCGTGCACTTTCTTCTGCTCGGCGGTCTGCATCGTGGCGGTGGAATCGGTGTTCTGGATCAGCACGTCGGCGCCCTGACCGATCAGCGTTTCGGCGGCCTGCTTTTCCTTGCCCGGATCGAACCAGCTATTGATCCAGATAACCTTGGTGCGAACCTTCGGATTCACCGAACGCGCGCCCATCGTGAACGCGTCGATATTGCGCACGACTTCCGGTACCGGCACCGAGCCGACGAAACCGAGCGTGTTGGACTTCGTCGTGTAGCCCGCCACCACGCCCGCGAGATACGCGCTCTGATACGTGCGCACGTCGTAGGTCGCGAAGTTCGGCGCTTTCTTGTAGCCCGTCGCGTGCATGAACACGGTGTCGGGATAGTCCTTCGCGACTTTGAGTTCGAAGTCCTGGAAGCCAAAGCTCGATCCGACGATGATCTTGTTGCCTTTCGCGGCGAGGTCGCGGAACACGCGTTCGGAGTCGGCCGATTCGGGCACGTCCTCGACGCGCGTCACCTTGATCTTGTCGCCGAACTGCGCCTCGACGGCTTTCACGCCCTGTTCGTGCGCATAGGTCCAGCCTGCGTCGCCGGGGTTGCCGAGGTAGACGAAGGCGACGCCCATCGGCGCGGTGGCGGCGTGCCCGATGCCGCTCGTGAGGGCGGTGAACAGGGCGGCAAGGAGCGGTGCGCAGACGCGGCGCGCGCGGGACAGGCGTAATTTCATGAATTCTCCGGTGAAGGGCAAAGTCGTGTCGACGCCATGTTCGCGAGCCAAATATATGGGAAATATTTGTGTCCCTTATTGCGGGTATAACAGAATGGATATGAAAGGCACTTGCGTCAAAGTAGCGATGAGGCGTGTGGGCATGGCGCATGCGCTCGCCGACCGGTTGCGCGCGGGGCGGTTTTGACTGTGCGTTTTGCATCGCTGAACACGCGATTAACACGCGATTAACACGCGATGAACGCAAGACTGATGCGCGATGAATGACGCCGCGCGGTGCTGCGTCGCCGTGCGGAACCCGATCACCGGGCCGCCGGTCTTTTCCATTTGAGAGAGACGCACGGCCGGGATTCACGACCCAGATTCACGACCCAGATTCACGACCCAGATTCACGACCCAGATTCACGACCCGGATTCACGACGAAAACAGGAGAGCCGTTCATGACCCGTCATCCCGTGGCAGGCAGCGATCATCCGGCGCCGACCGGCGCGCAGTGCGTCGGCGCCTGCGATCCCGCGGAGCATTTCGACATCGTCCTCATCCTGCGGCGTCAGGCGCAGGCCGCGTTCAACGAACTCGTCGACAAGATCGCCTCGGGCGCGGCGGGCGCGCAGCCCGTTTCGCGCGCGGACTACGAGAAGCGCTTCGGCGCGGCACAGGCCGATATCCAGCGCGTCGAGACCTTCGCGAAGGCGCACGGCCTCAGTGTCGTGAGCGCCGATTCCGGCGCGCGGCGCGTGGTGCTCTCGGGCACCGTGCAGCAGTACAACGCGGCATTCGGCGTCGATCTTCAGCGCTTCGAGCATCAGGTCGGCACGCTCAAGCAGCACTTTCGCCAGCCCAACGGCCCGGTCCATCTGCCCGACGACATGCACGAGATCGTCACCGCCGTGGTCGGCCTCGACAATCGCGCGAAGGTGCGGCCGCACTTTCGCATCGAATCGACCCAGAGCACGTCCGGCGACAGTCCGATCCACGCGCCCATCCGTCCCGCGCGCGTGGTGAATCGTTCGTTCACGCCGCTCGAACTCGCGACGCTCTACGACTTCCCGCCCGGCGACGGCAAGGGCCAGTGCATCGCGCTGATCGAGATGGGCGGCGGTTATGCGGCGTCCGACCTCAAGGCCTATTTCAGCGCGCTCGGCGTGGCCATGCCGAAGGTCGAAGCGGTGTCCGTCGATCAGGCGAAGAACGCGCCCACCGGCGACCCCAACGGCCCCGACGGCGAAGTGACGCTCGACGTCGAAATCGCGGGCGCGCTCGCGCCGGCCGCGCTGATCGCGGTCTACTTCGCGCCCAACAGCGAAGCCGGTTTCGTCGATGCGGTGAGCGCCGCGCTGCACGACAGCCAGCGCAAGCCCTCGGTCATTTCGATCAGCTGGGGCGCGCCCGAATCGGCGTGGTCGCAGCAGACGCTCGGCGCGCTCAACGACGCGCTGCAAACGGCCGTCGCGCTCGGCGTGACGGTGTGCGCGGCGTCGGGTGACAGCGGCTCGTCCGACGGCCTGAGCGATGGCGCCGATCACGTCGACTTCCCGGCGTCGAGCCCCTACGCGCTCGGCTGCGGCGGCACGCACGTGACGGCCGCGAACGCGCAGATCACGCGCGAAACCGTCTGGGGCAACGCCGCCGCGCAGGGCGACGGCGCGACGGGCGGCGGCGTCAGCGCCACCTTCGCGCTGCCCGCGTGGCAGAAGGGCTTGCGGCTCGTGCGCAGCAGCGGCGGGGCGGGCGCGCTGGTGCGGCGCGGCGTGCCCGACGTGGCCGCCGACGCCGATCCGGCCAGCGGCTATGCGGTGCACATCGGCGGCGCGGACACCGTGGTGGGCGGCACCAGCGCGGTCGCGCCGCTGTGGGCCGCGCTGATCGCGCGCATCAACGCGGCGAACGGCAAGGCGGCGGGCTTCGTCAACGCGAAGCTCTACGCGCAGCCGGGCGCGTTCAACGACATCACGAGCGGCAGCAACGGCGACTACACCGCCGGGCCGGGCTGGGACGCCTGCACGGGGCTCGGCACGCCGGTGGGCAGCAAAGTGGCAGCGGCGCTCGGCTCGGCGTAGCATCGAGTGCCGGCGCGCCTGCATCGACTCACATCGGCTCATCGACTCGTTTCACCCGGCTCGATGCCGGCGCGCACAAAAGTTTTCCTGGTTTCCGAAGCGAAACCGCGTGTCATCCGCGCCGTGGGTTGTGACCCGGCGCGCAGGGCGCGCGGTGCGTCACGTTGCAGCCCGCCGACGCCTGCCGCCAGGCGCGGCGCTGAACGCCCCCCGGCGTACCACGAGCAAGGAGACGACATGAACGAAGAGGCTCAGTCCAGCAACGGCGGCCAGGCCGGTCCGTCGAGCGGCAACGGCAAGCACCGCAGCCCCGCCGACCAGCCGTGCTTCGATCCCACCGCCTACGGCAACGGTCCCGACGACTTCGTCACCGACATGACCGAGAACGCCGCGATCACGCATCACGCGATCCAGATCGGCAAGGAGGTGATCGCCTACACCGCGACGGCGGGCCACCTCGTCACCGTCGATCCGAGCAGTTCGCAGCCCAACGCGAAGATTTTCTACGTGGCGTTCACGAAGGACGGCGTGCAGGCGCAGGACCGGCCGGTCACGTTCTTCTATAACGGCGGGCCGGGTTCGTCGTCGGTGTTCGTGCTGCTCGGCTCGTTCGCGCCGCGGCGCATCAAGACGTCGATGCCGGGCTTCACGCCGCCCGCGCCCTATGCGCTCGAAGACAACCCCGACAGCCTGCTCGACAAGAGCGATCTCATCTTCGTCAATCCGGTGGGCACGGGCTATTCGGCGGCCATCGCGCCGCATCACAACCGCGACTTCTGGGGCGTCGATCAGGACGCGGACTCGCTCAAGCAGTTCATCAAGCGCTATCTGAGCGCGAACGATCGCTGGAATTCGCCGAAGTTTCTGTTCGGCGAGTCGTATGGCACCGCGCGCAGCTGCGTGCTCGCGTACCGGCTGCACGAGGACGGCGTGGACCTGAACGGCATCACGCTGCAATCGTCGATACTCGATTACACGCAGAGCGGCAATCCGATCGGCGCGTTGCCGACCGTGGCCGCCGATGCGTGGTTTCATCAGCGTCTCGGCGTGAAACCCGCGCCCAAGGATCTACAGAGTTTCGTCGCGCAGGTCGCGCAATTCGCGCGCACCGATTACCGCGAGGCGCTCGCGAAATTTCCCGATCCGAAAGACCCGTCGATTCCGGCGACGCTGAAGAAACTCTCGCAATACACGGGCATCGACACGCAAACGCTGCAGTCGTGGAATCTCGACATCGCTGCTTACGACAGCCGCGGCAATTCGCTGTTTCTGACTACGCTGCTCAAGGACAAGGGCGTGGCGCTCGGTTCCTACGACGGACGCGTGACGGCCATCGACACGGGCATCGCGGGCAACGTCGATCCGAACGCGGGCGGCAACGATCCGACCATGACGGCGGTGAGCGGCGTCTATACGGCGATGTGGAACAGCTATCTGAACGAGACGCTCAAGTTCCGCACCAACTCGTCGTTCACGGACCTCAACGACCAGGCGTTCAAGAACTGGGACTTCGGCCATATCGATCCGACCGGCGCGCAGAAGGGCGTCGATGCGCAGGGCAATATCGTGCTCTACACGGCGGGCGATCTGGCCGCGGTGATGGCCTTGAATCCCGATTTACGCGTGCTGTCGGCGAACGGTTATTACGACTTCGTCACGCCGTTCTATCAGACCGTGATCGACTTGCAGAAGATGCCGCTCGTCGATCAGAAAGTGCGCGACAACCTCAGCGCGCGCTTCTATCCGTCGGGGCATATGGTGTATCTCGACGGCGCGTCGCGCACGGCGCTCAAGGCCGATCTCGCGAAGCTCTACGATAGCGCGGTGGCCAACCGTCCGGCCGTGGCGCGCATTCGCGCGTTGCAGCGCATGAGCACGATGAGCGCGCTGCATCACTGAGCGCGTGGTGCGTGGTGCGTGGTGCGTGGTGTGTAGTGCGCAAGGGCGCGCGAGGCTGGGTTAAAGCGTGCGCCCTTGCGACAGCGCCGTGAGACACGCGCGCGCGTCGCCCTGCACGATGCGCGCGGCGCAGGCGATCATCAGGTTCTTCGAGAGACCGAAATCTTCCACGAGAAAGCCGCGTTCGCAGACGCGTCCGCGCGGACCGGCGTGCGAGGGCACGCGTTCGGCGAGCGTGCCCGCGTCGGTCGTATAGGCCCAGATTTCCTTGCCGAGCGCGGCGGCGAAGCCGATCTCGAACGCGGTGCCCGAATCGGGCTCGCCGGGGCCGCGAAAGTCGTCGACGTTGGCCATGACGATGTCGGCGGTGCGGATCGACTCGATGTTCGCGCGGTAGATCCAGGCGGCCTGGCGCGGGCCGTCGAGATCGGCGGGCGCCTGGGCGTCGAGCGGATAGACGCCCTCGAAGCCGAACTCCGCGCACGCGGCGACGAGCCGCGCGCCGTGTTCGAGCGCATCGGGACGAAAGACGTCGAAGCCCGCGAGATAAACGCGCGGGCGGCGGGGCGAGGCGGCGAGTGTCATGGCGTCGGAGTCTCCGGTGGGACGGGCGGGCGGGGCGTTTGCCGATTCTAGTCCCGTTGCCCGCGTGCGCGCAGCTTCAGCGCTTCGCCTGGCAGGGGTACGCGGCGATCAGCGCCTTGTAGACGACCGCGCCCGTGGGTTCGAGCATATTTTCCAGATGGCCCTTCATATACGCGAGCACCGCGCCGAGCTGCTGCGGACGCGTGGCGTTCGGCGGCAGGCAATAGCGCGGCTGCTGGCGGTCGAGGAGCGCCTGGACGAGCGCGCCGTTCGCGTAGCCGGCCATGTACAGCAGGCAGGCGTCGCGGTTTTCGGGCTGCTGGCAGGCGGCGTAGAACACGTCGGCCTGATCGATGGAGGGCGCGGGCCTGGCGGCGGGCGCGGGGGCGGTTTGTGCCGCTGCGCTGCCGGCGGCGAACGCGGCGGCGAGCGCCAGCGCGGGGAGGATTGCCTTGGTCATGATGCTTTCCGTGGGATGGGAGTGCGGAACGAATGCGGCGCGAGCGTGGCGCGTCCGTCATGCGGACTTCGGTGCGGATTTCGATGCGGACAGCCGGACGGACTTCGATGCGAACGGCAGCGTGAATTCCGGTGCGGATTGCGTCGCGGATTGCGCCGCAGCTTGCACTGCGGTTTGTGCTGCGACCCGCGTGGCGATCCGCGTTGCAATCCGCGTCGTGACCCGCGTGGCGGCCCGCGCGAGCCGGGCGCAAGGATAGCCGCGCCGCGTTATCTCAGGCTTGCCGTCCGTCAAAGGGAAGCGGTGGGCATGGCATGATGCAGGGCGGCATCGGATTTCGGGATGCCCGCGCGGTGCACCGCCGCTTGCCCATCAACAAGGAGAGAGACCGTCATGAGCCGCTTGAGCCGACCGAGGCGCCTGCCGCGAGGCGCGCACGCCGCCTGCGCCGCGCTCGTCGTGATCGCCGCCGCCGTGGCGTGGCCGGGACCGGCGCGCGCGCAGGTCGCGCAGCCCACGCTCGACAAGATCCGCGACGCCAACGCGATCGCGATCGGCTATAGCGAGACCTCGGTGCCGTTTTCGTCGGTCGACGCGAACGGCAAGGTCGTCGGCTTTTCGCAGGACATCTGCGACCGCGTGATCGCGGCCGTGAAGGCGCGCACGCAGCGTCCGGGACTGGGCGTGCGCTTTATCGCCGTCACCTCGCAGAATCTGATGCCGCTGGTGCAGAACGGCAGCGTCGATCTGGTCTGCGGCGTCACCACCAACACCCACGCGCGCCAGCGTCAGGTGCAGTTCTCCAGCACCTTCTTCATCGCCGATACGCGGCTGCTCACGCGCCGCAATTCGGGCATCCACGATTTCCCGGATCTCGCGGGCAAGACCGTGGTGACGAATCAGGGCACGACGTCCGAGCGCATGCTGCGGCGCATGAATCTCGATCGCCACATGAACATGCAGGTGCTCAGCGCGCGCGATTACGGCGAGGGCCGCCGCATGCTCGAATCGGGCCGCGCCGTCGCCTACATGATGGACGACGTGCTGCTCGCGGGCACGCGCGCCCACATGGCGAAGCCGGCGGACTGGGTGATCGTCGGCACGCCGCAGTCGTCGGAGGCCTACGCGTTCGTGATGCGCAACGGCGACCCCGCGTTCCGCCAGGTCGTCGACGACGCGATGAGCGCCCTCATGACGAGCGGCGAAATGAGCAAGCTCTACGCGAAATGGTTCGAGCAGCCGGTGCCCGGCAGCGGCGCGGACTTGCGCTTTCCGATGAGCGACGCGCTGCGCAAGCTCTACGCCGCGCCGAACGACCACGCGCTCGATTGAGGTCGATTGAGGTCGATCGGGCGTTCGATGGCGTGGCCGCTCGATCGCTCGAATAAGCGCCTGAACCCGAAGATCCCGAGGCGGACTTTTACCGGCCACGCGCCGCGATCGTGAGATGATCTCGGTCCCGGCCAGCGGCGCGAACGCGCGTTGCCGATCGGAAACAGGGCGCGAGACGCGTGTTTCCGATGCGAAAATGGCGGGTTCGAAGCGCGCCTGAACGAAACAGGCGACGCCGATACGAAACACGAACAAGGCGCGCGGGCCGCGCGCACGCACACCTGAGGGAGCGGACATGCAGGAACAGGGCAGCACGGTGGTGATCGTCGGAGCAGGGCACGCGGGTGGCAACGCCGCGGCGCTGCTGCGTCAATACGGTTTCGAAGGACGCATCGTGCTGGTGGGCGAGGAGCCCGTGCCGCCGTATCATCGTCCGCCGCTCAGCAAGGCGTATCTGAAGGGCGAGGCCGATGTCGAGCGCCTCTGGCTCAAGCCGCGCCAGTTCTACGAGGATCAGCGCATCGAGCTGAAGCTCGGCGTGAGCGCGCAATCGCTCGACCGCGCGGGCCACACGCTCACGCTCAGCGACGGCAGCAGCCTGCACTACGACAAGCTGATTCTCGCCGCCGGCTCGCTGCCGCGCGCGCTGACGGTGCCGGGCCACGACCTCGCGGGCGTGGTCGCGCTGCGCTCGCTCGCCGACGCCGACGTGCTGCGCGAACGCGTGCAGCCCGGCGAAAAACTGGTCGTGATCGGCGCGGGCTATATCGGCCTCGAAGCGGCGGCCGCCGCGCGCCAGCTCGGCCACGCCGTGACCGTGCTCGAAGCCGCGCCGCGCGTGCTCGGCCGCGTGACGGGCGAAACGGTGTCCACGTTCTACGCCGACCTGCATCGCGCGCAGGGCGTCGATTTGCGCCTGAACGCGAAGATCGAGGCGCTGGTGGGCGAAAACGGCAAGCTCACGGGCGTGCAGCTCGCGGGCGGCGAAGTCGTGCCGGCCACGCTGGCGCTGATCGGCATCGGCATCGTGCCGAATGTGGGGCTGGCCGAGACGGCGGGCATCGTCTGCGAAAACGGCATTCGCGTCGACGACGACGCGCGCACGTCCGACGCCGACGTGTTCGCGATCGGCGACTGCGCGAGCCGTCCGCTCTCGCACTACAGCCGCACCGGCCGTCTCGAAAGCGTGCATAACGCGGTCGAGCAGGCGAAGCTCGCGGCGGCGGCCATCGTCGGCAAGCCGCGTCCGGCCTGCGATGCGCCGTGGTTCTGGTCCGACCAGTACGAACTCAAGCTGCAGACCGTGGGCCTGCTCGAAGGCTATGACGAGACCGTGCTGCGCGGCGATCCGGCGGCGCGCCGCTTCGCCGTCTACTACCTGAAGAACGGCGCGCTGCTGGCGGTCGACGCGGTCAGCTCGATGCCCGATTTCCTCTGCGGCAAGAAGCTGGTGGGCTCGGGCAAGACGCTGGATGTCGCGGCGCTGCGCGATCCGGCCACCGATATCGGCAAGTTCGCGGCGGCCACGCTGGCCTGAGCGCGCGGGGGGCAAAACACGCGATCTGTTGATCTGCGTGGGCGTAGGGGGAAGGCGGCGCGTACTATGATCCGGCGCGCACGCCGACGGAGCCCCCCCACATCATGAATACGCCGCCCCCGCTGCCTTCCCGCACGCAAAACGTTTCCGAAGATCAACAAGTTTCCGATAAGCAGCGCGGCCGCGCGGCCGCCGCTTTCGCGCGCGTCGACGCGCCCGCGCTGAGCGGCCCGGAAGGCATCCGCTACGACTTCAACTATGGCTGCCGCGTGCAGGTGCCGCGCGCCGGCTGGCGCGTGCGCCTGCACGATCTCGATACTGGCAATCTCGTGTTCGACGCCGAAGCCGGGGCGGGCGAGATCGTCGCGAGCCGCCGCAAGTATTTCGTGCGGTTTCTGCTGGAGGTGTTCGACGGCGCGCGGCGCGTGTTCGAGCATCGATACGATGCGGCCGGCCAGCACGTGCGGATGGTGATCGGCTCGGGCGCGCTCGGCGACGCCATCGCCTGGGTGCCCGCCATCGAGGCTTTCCGGCAGCGCCATGGCTGCACGGTGAGCGTGGTGATGCGGCCGTATCTGCATGCGCTGTTCGAGGCGGGCTATCCGGCGCTGCGTTTCGTATCGGAAACGACGGCGCAACACGCAGCGGATAGCGGCGAAACGGGCCGAGGCACCGATGCCACCGATGCCCCCTATGCGACCTATCGCGTGGGCTGCTATTCGCCTTACGCCGACCGCGACCATCAGCCCACCGATCCGCGCGTGAGCAGCCTGCAGGACTTCGCCTCGCACATGCTGGGCGTGGACGCGATCGAGCGGCGTCCGCATGTCGTCGTCGCGCAGCCTGCGCGCACGATCGCCGAACCCTATATCTGCATTGCCGCGCAGGCCTCCACGCAGTGCAAATACTGGAACCATCCCGACGGCTGGCGCACGCTCGTCGCGCATCTGAACACGCGCGGCTATCGCGTGCTCTGCATCGACCGCGATCGCGAATATGGCTTGCCCGGCGCGCTCAACACGATGCCCGAAGGCGCGGAGGACTACACCGGCGAGCGGCCCTTGCAGGAGCGGGCGAGCCTGCTCGCGCACGCGGCGGGCTTCGTCGGCCTGGGCAGCGGGCTGTCGTGGCTCGCGTGGGCGGTGGGCGCGCCCGTCACGATGATCAGCGGCTTCTCGCATCCGCACACCGAGTTCCGCACGCCCTGGCGCGTGATTAACTTCCACGCCTGCAATAGCTGCGCGAACGACACGCGCGTCGAATTCGACGGCGATTTCGGCTGGTGCCCGCGCCACGCGCACGACGCCATGCGTTATCAGTGCACGACGGCGATCACGGCGGCCCACGTGATCCGGGTCGTCGACGCGATGCTGGATTCGCAGGCACACGCGGCCTGAGACGCGCTGGGACGGCCTGAAAACCTGGCCTCGTCCGGGCCGCCAATGTCGTAAACTGTCGCATCGGGCGACGGGTTTCCTTTGCGAAACTTCTGGGCAGCATGGGAAACCGTGCGCCGCGCCCGAGTTTCCTATCGGCAACATTTGCGACATCTACGACCAGGCGACATGGCCGCATTCCACCCGCTCGATCTTCTTTCCCGTCCCGCTCGCGTGATGCCGGGGAGCCGCGTTTGAACGCGCGCGCCTTGCCGCCCGGCCTGATGCTCGTTCACGGCAACGAGCCCGAACGGCTGCGCGATCTGATCGTGCAGTGGATCGGCCAGCATCCCATTGCGCCGCTCGAAAAAGAAATGCTGCTGGTGCAGAGTAACGGCATCGCGCAGTGGCTCAAGCTTGCCTTCGCGGCCAATCCCGAGGACGGCGGCTGCGGGATCGCGGCGGCGCTGGAAATGTCGCTGCCTTCGCGTTTTCTCTGGCAGGTCTATCGCGCGGTGCTGGGCGAGGAGGCGGTGCCGGCCGTCTCGCCGTTCGACAAGTCGCGTCTCGTCTGGCGCCTGATGCGCATGCTGCCCGCGCTGCTCGACGAGCCGGGTTACGAGCCGCTCAAGCGCTTCATGGCCAACGACGAGGAACAGCGCAAGTGCTTCCAGCTCGCGCAGCGCGTGGCCGACCTGTTCGACCAGTACCAGGTGTATCGCGCCGACTGGCTGGCGGCGTGGGCAGATCACGACGACGTGGTGATCGATGCGCGCAACAATCGCGTGCCGCTCGCCGACGACGCGCGCTGGCAAGCCGCCCTCTGGCGCGCGCTGCTCGCCGACGTGAGCGAGCGCGCGCCCGCCGGCAGCGCGCTCGCGCAAACCGGCCGCGCCGCCGTGCACGATCTCTTCATGCGCCGCGCGCAAGCGTGGCAGGAAGGCGAGCCGAGGCCGCGCGGCCTGCCGCGCCGTCTCGTGGTGTTCGGCATTTCGAGCCTGCCGCGCCAGTCGCTCGAAGTGCTCGCGGCGCTCGCGCGCTGGAGCCAGGTGCTGCTTTGCGTGCATAACCCGTGTATGCATTACTGGGCCGATATCGTCGCCGATCAGGATCTGCTGCGCGCGCGTCACGCGCGTCAGCGCCGCCGCGCGGGCGCGCCCGCCGTGCTCGACGAATCGCAACTGCATCTGCACGCGCAGCCCTTGCTGGCGGCGTGGGGCAAGCAGGGGCGCGACTTCATCGGCCTGCTCGACGAATACGACAGCGACGAAGCGCGCGAGACCTATACGCCGCATTTCACGCGTATCGGCCAGCGTATCGATCTGTTCGACGGCGCCGACGCGCATACGCTGCTGCAACAGCTACAGGACGACATTCGCGATCTGCGTCCGCTGCCGGAAACGCGCGATCATTGGCCCGCCGTCGATCCGCAGACCGACGAGTCGGTGCGCTTTCACGTCGCGCACAGCGCGCAGCGCGAAGTGGAGATCCTGCACGACCGTCTGCTCGCCGCCTTCGCCGCCGACCCCGCGATGCGTCCGCGCGACGTGATCGTGATGGTGCCCGACATCGAGATCTATACGCCGCATATTCAGGCGGTGTTCGGTCTCGTCGACAGTGACGATCCGCGCTACATCCCGTTCAGCGTCGCGGACCGCGCGCAGCGCGCGTTCGATCCGCTGATCGGCGCACTCGAAATGCTGCTCGCGCTGCCGCACGGACGCGTCACCGTGAGCGACGTGCTCGACCTGCTCGAAGTGCCCGCCGTGCGCGCGCGCTTCGAGATCGACGCCGAGGATGTGCCCACGCTGCGCAACTGGATCGACGGCGCGAATATCCGCTGGGGCCTGCATGCCGAACAGCGCGCGAGCCTCGGGCTGCCGAACGGCGAAAGCGGCGCGCCCAATAGCTGGGCCTTCGGGCTGCGCCGCATGCTGCTCGGTTATGCGGCCGGCGACCGCGCGAGCGCGTGGCGCGGCATCGAACCGTATGCGGAGATCGGCGGGCTCGATGCGGCCTTGCTCGGCCCGCTCACGCGCCTGATCGATGCGCTCGACGACGCCTGGCGCACGCTGCGCGAACCGGCGAGCGTCGATGTCTGGTGCGAGCGTCTGCGCGCGTTGAAAACGACCTTCTTCGCCACCGACGAAGGCGAGGACGCGTACACGCTCGAACGCCTCGACAGCGCGCTCGAAACGTGGCGCGACGCGTGCAGCGAAGCCGAACTCACGGACGCGCTGCCGCTCGCCATCGTCGCCGAAAACTGGCTCGGCCAGCTCGACGGCGGCGGACTCTCGCAGCGCTTTTTCGCGGGCGCGGTGACCTTCGCCACGCTCATGCCGATGCGCGCGATTCCGTTTCGCCACGTGTGCCTGCTCGGCATGAACGACGGCGATTATCCGCGCAGCCGCACGCCGCTCGACTTCGACCTGATGCGGCGCGACTATCGTCCCGGCGACCGTTCGCGCCGCGAGGACGACCGCTATCTGTTTCTCGAAGCGCTGCTGTCCGCGCGCGAGCATCTGCATATCTCGTGGGTCGGCCGTAGCGTGACCGACAACACGCCGCGTCCGCCCTCGGTGCTGGTCGCGCAGTTGCGCGATCACATCAAGTCGGGCTGGCGGCTCGAAACCGAAGACGACGAACCTGGCAAACCCGATGCGCTGATCCACGCGCTCACGATCGAACATCGCTTGCAGCCGTTCAGCGCCGACTACTTTCCCGCCGATCCGCGTCATGCGCCGCTGTACACCTTTGCGCACGAATGGAGCCGTCCCGCGCCGTTTGCGAACGACGTGTCGGGCGCATCGCAAGACGCGGATGCGCCGACGCTGCCCGCGCCCGAGCGCGACGAGCCGCTTTCGCTGCGCGAACTCGCGGAGTTTCTGCGCGATCCGGTGCGCAACTTCTTTCGTCAACGTCTGCGCGTCGCGCTCGAAATGCAGGACGAAGCGAGCGAGAACCACGAGCCGTTCGAAGTCGATGCGTTGCAGGCGTGGCAACTGCAGGGCGAACTGATTCGCGCGCAGGTGGCGGCGATGGAGCGCGGCGAAACCGATCTCGAGCCGGTCGCGCGCGAACGGCTCGAACGCATGCATCGCAGCGGCGATCTCGCGAGCGGCGGCTTCGGCGAAGTGATCGGCGAGGAACTGCTCGCGCCGATGGAAGAACTGTTCATCGAATATCGGAAGGCGCTGGCGCGCTGGCCGCGTCTGCGCACGGATCAATATGAAATTCGTCTGGATGCGCAGCGCGAAGGCCGCACGCTCGACGTGCAGGACTGGCTCGACGATATTCGCGAAGGCGAGGACGGCTTGCTCGGGCGTGTGATTCTCGAACCGGGCACGCTCGTCAAGGACAACAAGTATCGCGGCGAACGGCTCGTCGCGTACTGGGTCGCACACGTCGCCGCGCAGCTTGCGGTGGGCGAAGTGACGACGGTCGTGGTGAGCAAGGTGGGCGTGGCCGAGTTCGCGCCGCTGGCGCGCGAGACCGCGCGTGCGTGGCTGCTCGCACTGCTCGCGGCGTGGGACGAAGGTTCGCGGCGGCCGTTGCCGCTCGCGGTGAAAACGGCCTTCGCGTGGCTGCGCAAATTGCCGGGCGATTACGACGCGGCGTCGGGCGCGGTGCCCGCCGAAGCGTGGGAAGCGGCGCGCACGGCCTTCGAAGGCGCGGCGCGCATGGCGGGCGAGTGCGAGACGAATCCGTATCTGCGCCGCGCGTTCCCCGACTTCGACACGCTGATCGCCGGCGACGAATTCGCGACGCTGGCGTCCACGCTGCTGCTGCCGGTGCAGCGTGCGCCGCTCGCCTCATCGAAGAAGAAAGGCGCTTCCGCGGGTTCCGCGGAGAGCGCGGGAGATGCCGCATGATTCCAGCCGACGACATGATCCCGAACGAACTGAAACCGCTGTCGTTTCCGCTTTACGGCAGCCGCCTGATCGAAGCGAGCGCGGGCACGGGCAAGACCTTCACGATCGCGATGCTGTATGTGCGGCTCGTGCTGGGCCATACGGGCGCGCGCGCAGCGCACGACGAGTCCGACGACGAAGACTTCGACGGACTCGAAGCGCTCGACGAATTCCACGAGCACGAGCACGAACACGAGAACCACGGGATCGCAGCCGACGCACGGCCCGCCATGCGCCCGCTCACGCCGCCGGAAATTCTCGTCGTGACCTTCACCGACGCCGCGACGAAGGAACTGCGCGACCGCATCCGCGCGCGGCTGATCGAAGCGGCCGAGTATTTCCGCGCCGATCCCGACGACGTGCCGTTGCGCGCGGCGGGCGCCGATCTGCTGCATGACTTGCGCGAGGAATATCCGCACGAACAATGGCCCGCCTGCGCGCGGCGCCTGCAACTCGCGGCCGAATGGATGGACGAGGCCGCGGTCTCGACGATTCACGGCTGGTGCAATCGCATGCTCAGCGAACACGCCTTCGACAGCGACAGCCTGTTTTCGCAGACGCTGGAGGCCGATCAGACCGAGTTGCGCGCCGAAGTCGTGCGCGATTACTGGCGCACGTTTCTCGCGCCGCTCGACGCGCAGGATGCCGCGCAGGTGCGCGCGTGGTTCGCGAGTCCCGACGCGTTGCACGGCGCGGTTCGCAGCCTGCTCGGTCACGCCAATCTGCTGCCCGATGCCGACGTGCCCGCCGCCGCCTTGAGCGAAGCCCGCAAGCAGGCGCACGACGCGCTCGAATTGCTGAAGGCGCCGTGGCGCGCGGGCATCGACGAAGCGGAAGGCCTGCTCGCGGCTGCGCGCGAAAAGAAACTGTTCGACGCCAAGAAGCTCAACACGCGCAACTGCGAAACGTGGTTCAGCAAGCTGCGCGAATGGGCGAACGATCCCGACAGCCTGCATCCGGGTTTCAAGGACGATGCCGCCGTGTGGACGCGTCTCACGCCCGCCGGTCTCGCGGAAATCTGGAAGGACGGCCCGCCGCCCGAACACGATTGCTTCGTGGCGATGGAAGCATTGCGCGAGGCGCTGGCCGCGCGGCCCACGGCGAAGCTGCCGATCCTCTGCCATGCCGCGCGCTGGATCGCGCGCCGCTTCGAAGAGGAAGAAACGCGCCGCTCGCAGATGGGCTTCGACGAGCTGCTCACGCGTCTGCTCGACGCGCTCAAAAAGCCCAACGGCGCGCGTCTGGCCGAGATCATCCGCAAGCAGTATCCGGTGGCGCTGATCGACGAGTTCCAGGACACCGATCCGGTCCAGTACCAGATCTTCGACGCGGTCTACGCGATCCAGGCGAACCGGAGCGAGACGGCTATCGTCTTGATTGGCGATCCTAAGCAAGCGATCTATGCGTTTCGCGGCGCGGATATCTATACGTATCTGCGCGCGCGCGAGGCCTGTGCGGGGCGGCTCTATACGCTCAAGAAGAATTTCCGCTCCACGCGCGCGATGGTCGATGCGGTCAATCGCTGCTTCGAGGCGGCGGAACAGCGTCCCGAAGGCAGCGGCGCCTTTCTGTTTCGCGGCGCGCCGGGCGAAGCCAATGCGCTGCCCTTCGTCGCGGCGGATGCGGCGGGACGCCCCGACGCACTGATCGCATCCGGTGCCGCCGTGCCCGCGCTGAACGTGTGGTGGCTGCCCGGTTCGGCGGACGGCAAGCCGTTGAGCAAGACCGCGTACTTCGCGAGCATGGCGGCGAGTTGCGCGACCGAAATGGCGCGGCTGCTGAATCTCGGGCAAGAGGGCGCGGCGGGCTTCAAAGGCGAGCAGGGCATGAAGGCTCTGCAGCCGGCCGACATGGCCGTGCTCGTGAACAATCGCGACGAGGCGCGCGCGATCCGCGAAGCGCTGGCGGCGCGCGGCGTGCGCAGCGTCTATCTGTCCGATCGCGATTCCGTCTATCAAACGCCGCAAGCGGAGGAACTGCGCTACTGGCTCGGCGCGTGCGCGGAGCCCGACGACGGCCGCCTCGTACGCAGCGCGCTCGCAACCGGATCGCTCGGCTTAAGCTGGGACGAACTCGATGCGCTCGGCCGCGACGAGATCGCGTGGGAGGCGCGCGTGCTGCAATTCCGCGGCTATCGCGAAGTGTGGCGCAAGAAGGGCGTGCTGCCGATGCTGCGCCGCCTGCTCAACGATTTTCATGTGCCGCAGCGTCTGCTTGGCGCGAGCGCGGCGGCGGGCCTGAACGGCGAGCGCGCGCTCACGAATCTGCTGCATCTGGCCGAGCTGTTGCAGCAGGCGAGCACGCAGCTCGACGGCGAGCACGCGCTGATCCGCTATCTCGACGAACAACGCGACGACGAGAGCGCGGGCGGAGGCGGCGACGCGCGACAGTTGCGGCTCGAAAGCGATGCGGGCCTCGTGCAGGTAGTGACGATCCACAAGTCGAAAGGCCTCGAATATCCGCTGGTGTTTCTGCCGTTCGCTTGCGCGCATCGCGCGGTGAAGGCCGACGACGTGCCGTTCAAGTGGCACGACGAGGCGGGCAATCTGCGTGTGACGCTCGAAGCGGATCACGCCGTGCTCGCGCAGGCCGACCGCGAACGGCTCGGCGAGGATCTGCGCAAGCTCTACGTGGCGCTCACGCGCGCGCGCTACGCGACGTGGATCGGCTATGCGCCCGTGCAGAACGTGGAGGGCAGCGCGTTCGGCTATCTGATGGGCGGCGGCGCACAGCTGCCCGCCGAGCAAAGCGCGGTACTGCTAAACGATCTGCGTGGCGCGTGCACGGATATCGACGTCATGGAAGCACCCGCGCCGAGCCATGAAGCTTTCGCGTTGCGTGGGCCGGGCGTCGTGCGCGGACGCGCGCGCATGTTCCCGCGCCGTGGCCGCGAACCGTGGTGGATCGCGAGCTATTCGAGCCTGAAGACCGTGGAGGGCACACAGGTCGCGTACGCCGCGCAGATGGCCGAAGAAGATCACATCGCGCCGGACACGCGCAGCGAAGACGTGTTTCGCGAACTGCTCGACGCACGTATTCTCGACGACGCCGATGCGGAAGACGCGCTGCAAACGTCGGCGGAACTCGCGCCCGAGGGCGCGCCGATGCACGGCTTCGAACGTGGCGCCGATGCCGGCAGCTTCCTGCACGAACTGATCGAATGGGTCGCGAACGAAGGCTTCGCCGAAGTCGCGCACGATGCCACGCGGCTGCGCGACATGATCGCGCGACGCTGCAACGTGCGCGGCTGGTCGCAATGGATCGATACGCTCACGTCGTGGATGCTCGGGCTGATCGGCACGCCGCTGCGCTTGCCGTCGATCGACGGCGAAGCGGTGTCGCCCGTCACGCTTGCGAAACTCGATAGCGCCTCGTATATGGCGGAAATGGAATTCTGGGTCGCGGCGCACAGGGTGAACACGCTCGAACTCGACGCGCTGGTGACTGAGTTCACGCTCGACGGCGCGCCGCGTCCGCCGCTCGACGCCACGCGTTTGAACGGCATGCTCAAGGGCTTTATCGATCTGGTGTTCGAGCACGAGGGCCGCTATTACGTCGCCGACTATAAATCGAACTGGCTCGGCGCCGACGATGATGCGTACACCGAATCGAGAATGAGCGCGCAGATTCTGCATTCGCGCTATGAGTTGCAGTACGCGTTGTATCTGTTCGCGCTGCATCGTCTGTTGAAAGCGCGCTTGCCCGATTACGACTACGACCGGCATGTGGGCGGCGCGGTCTACATGTTCCTGCGCGGCGGCCGCTCGCCGAGTCAGGGCTTGCATTGCGAGCGCCCGCCGCGCGAGCTGATCGAAGGACTCGATGCGCTGTTCGCGCATCACGACGCGCTTGAGGATGCAGCATGAGCCCGCGACGTAACACGCGCAGCGATTTGCCGAAAGGCGCCATCGGCACGACCGGCGATCTGTTCGACGCGTTCCTGCCGGAAGAGATCGAGCAGGACGCGCAGCCCGCGCCTGCGAAGCCAGCGTCAGCAGAGCCTGCAGAGCCCGCCGCGCCGCGCGCGAACGCCTGCGAATCCGCCGCGCAGATGCTCGCCACGCTCGACCGCTGGGTGGAGCGCGGCTGGCTGCGCACACTCGATGGCGCGTTCGCGCGCTTTCTGCTCGACGAGACGCCCGATGCGCCGCCGCTGTTGCTGCTGGCCGCCGCGCTCGCGAGTCATCAGCTCGGGCGCGGTCACGTCTGTCTCGACTTGCAGGCCACGCTCGACGATCCCGCCTTCGCGCTGTCGCTGCCGCCCGACGGCCCGCAAACGCCCACGGCCGAGCCGCCGCAGCCGCCCGCCGAGGTGCTGGCGGGCGTGACGCTCGAACGCTGGCGCGCGGCGCTCGACGCGCCCGAACTGGTCGGGCATTGGCACGACGGCACGCAAGACGATACGCAGAACGATGCGCAGAACGATACGCAAAACGATATGCAAAACAGCGCGCCGCTTGTGCTGGCCTGCAATCGTTTCTATCTGCGCCGTTATTGGCAGTATGAACAGGACGTGCGTGCCGGAATCGAAGCGCGGCTCGCGCGGGGGCCGCGTCTCGAAGCGGCGCTGCCCGCCGCGGCGGCGCGCGCCGCGCTCGATGCCTTGTTCGTGTCGCGACCGGCGCAAGCGAAGGGCGCGGACTGGCAGAAGCTCGCCTGCGCGCTCGCGGCGCGCAGCGCTTTCAGCATCATCACGGGCGGTCCCGGCACGGGCAAGACGACCACGGTCGTGAGATTGTTGGCACTCCTGCAAACTCTCGCGCTCGATCGAGAAGGCACGGGCGGGCGGCCGCTGCGCATTCGCCTCGCCGCGCCGACCGGCAAGGCCGCCGCGCGCCTGAACGAATCGATCGCGGGCGCCGTCGAGCGTCTGCCGTTCGACGCGCTCGCGCAACGCGTGGACGCGGCGGCGCTGCGCAGCGCGATTCCCACCGTCGTGACGACGCTGCATCGCGTGCTCGGCACGCGGCCCGGCAGCCGCCGTTTCCGTCACGATGCGGGCAATCCGCTGCCCGTCGATGTGCTCGTGATCGACGAGGCGTCGATGGTCGATCTGGAGATGATGGCGGCGGTGCTCGACGCGCTGCCGTCGAATGCGCGTCTGATCCTGCTCGGCGACAAGGACCAGCTGGCCTCGGTCGAAGCGGGCGCGGTGCTCGGCGAACTCTGCGAGCGCGCGCGCGACGGCCACTATACGGAGGCCACGCGCGCGTGGCTCGAAGCGGCCACCGGCGAGCGCATCGACGATGCGATGCTCGACGCGCACGGCATGCCGCTCGATCAGGCCGTGGCGATGCTGCGCGAAAGCCATCGCTTCGCGTCGGAAAGCGGCATTGGCGCGCTGGCCGATCTCGTCAATGCGGGCGATGCCACGGGCGTGGCGAAGATCTGGACGCGCGGCTACGCGGATCTCGCGCGTCTCGTCTGCCCGGCAGGCGACGATGCGCCGTTGCGCGCGCTGATCACCGACGGCAACGTGAGCGAGGATGGCGCGCCCGCAGGAGAGCGCCGAGGCTATCGGCACTATCTGACGACCATGCGCAAATTGCGGCCCGAGGCGGGCGCGACGCCCGAAGCGTTGGCGAAATGGGCGTCGGCGGTTTTGCAGGCGCATACGCAGTTCCAGTTGCTCTGCGCGTTGCGGCGCGGCGCCTGGGGCGTGGAGGGACTCAACCGGCGCGTCGCACGGCTGCTTCAGGAAGACGGCCTGATCGATCCGCTCGGCGATTGGTACGCGGGGCGGCCCGTGCTTGTCACGCATAACGACTACGAACTCGGGCTGATGAACGGCGATATCGGCATCGCGCTCGATTTGCCGGTGGACGAGGGCGCGCCGCCGGTGTTGCGCGTGGCGTTTCCGTCGGGCGATGGCGTGGGCGGCGTGAAGTGGGTGTCGCCGAGCCGCTTGCAGGGCGTGGAAACCGTGTTCGCGCTGACCGTTCACAAGTCGCAGGGTTCGGAGTTCACGCACGCGGCGCTCGTGCTGCCCGATACGTACAGCCCGATTCTCACGCGCGAACTCGTCTACACGGGCATCACGCGCGCGCGCACGTGGTTCACGCTGGCCGTACCGGAAGGGCGCTCGGTGCTGGAGCGCGCGGTCTGCGCCCGCGTGCAGCGCGCGAGCGGCTTGATGGCGGCGTTGTTCGACGCCGCGGGCTGAAGGTTCGACCGCTTAACTGCTTGAGCGCTCGCGTTTCCCATCGGAAAACGAGAAAACCTTCGGGTAACACACGAAACAAACGGGCCGCGCCGGATCATGCAGATGATCCGGCGCGGCCCGTTTATTTCCGATCGGAAATCGGGAAAACAATCAGCAAAACTTTGGTTTCCCGATGCAGCTTCCGATCGTCTCGCGGCCTTAAGCGATCGTCAGCGTGACGTCGATGTTGCCGCGCGTGGCGTTCGAGTACGGGCACACGATATGAGCCTTGTCGACCAGCGCCTGAGCGGCTTCGCGGTCCATGCCCGGCAGCGAGACGCGCAGTTCCACTTCGATGCCGAAGCCGTTCGGGATCTGGCCGATGCCGACGCGGCCCGTGACCGAGACGTCCGCCGGAATGGCGATCTTGTCGCGCGCCGCGACGAACTTCATCGCGCCGATGAAACACGCGCTGTAACCGGCCGCGAACAGCTGCTCGGGGTTCGTGCCGGCGCCGCCTGCGCCGCCCAGTTCGCGCGGCGTCGTGAGCTTGAGGTCGAGGTTGCTCTCGGGCACGACGGCGCGGCCATCACGGCCTCCGGTTGCGGTGGCTTCGGCGGTGTAGAGGACTTTTTCGATCGACATGACTGACTCTCCTGTGTGAGAAACGATAGGTCAAGCAACAAGGTTGATTCGTTAGTCGTCCAGATCGATGGCGATCTTCGCGACAGGTTCTACAGCGACGATAACAATCATTCGTGGCGTACGCGTGATCGTCATCGTTATGCTTCTAATGCTATCTATCACTAGATAGATATGTTGACGCAAGTGTTACTGCAACATTTCTGCATCACTATCTACCAGAAGATAGATATCAGGGTCCAGCAATGGGGCGGCGAGCCGCCCCGGTTCTGCATTCGTGCCTGTGGCCGCGCCGCTTCGCCCGTCAGGCCGCGACTCGCCACATGGCTTCCACGTCTTCCAGACGCGACTTCGTGTGAAACAGCCGGCTCGCGATCACGCTGCCCTGCAGCGCCGCGAACAGCGTGCGCGCCGCGCTCTCGGGCTTGTCCCGAGCGATCAGCGTGCCTTCCTTGACGCCTTGCGCCAGCACTTTGGCCAGCCACGCCTCGTTCGTGCGGAAGAACGCCTGCACCGCTTCGCGCACCGTTTCCGGCAGCGTTTCGATGTCGGCGGCCAGCATGCCGCACAGGCAGATCTGGTTGCCGTCGCCGAGCGTCTTGCCGAAGAAACGCGTGTACAGGCTCAGCTTTTCGTTCGCGGGCAGCACCGGGTCGATCGACTGCAGCGCGCGAACGACTTCTTCGCTGTACTGCTTCACCGCTTCGAGCACCAGGTCGTCCTTCGACGGGAAGTAGTAGTGGATGCTCGACGTTTTCACGCCCACCAGCTCCGACAGGTCGCGATAGCTAAAGCCGTTGTAACCCCGCAGCATCATCAAGGTGATGGCGTGATCCAGAAGCTGTTCGCGTACGGTCGATTGCGTGTCCATGGGTGTTAATTTATCTACTGGAAGATAGATTGTCAAGTTTCCGAAGCGAAATATTTTTTCGTGTCGGAAAACGGCGCCCGGCGGCCTGCCTGCCCGATCGAACCCCGATCTTAACGTTTTCTTGATGCCCGAATTCTTACCATTGCAAATCGCAATCATTCTTATTTGCGATGGCGATGCCAACAGGTCATTGGGGTGAATACAACATGCAGTTGAATCGGGGAACGCGAGGCCGTCCGTCGGGCTTGCTGATCAATCTGTTCGGCGCGACGTTCGGGTGCGTCGCGCTCACGGCGGCGCACGCGCAATCGACGCAAGCCGCAGAGACAGCGCAAACCACACAGGCACCCGCAGCCAGCACCACGCTGCCCGCCGTGAACGTGAGCGGCAAAAGCTCGCCTTATCAGACGAAGTACGTGGAGTCGGATCAGTTCACGGCGCCGCTGCTCGATATCGCGCAGAGCATTGCGATCGTGCCCAAGCGCGTGCTCGACGAGCAGCAGGCGCAAAGTCTCCAGGACATTCTCAAGAACGTGCCGGGCATCACCTTCACGTCGGGCGAGGGCAATCTCGGCTGGGGCGACATGTTCACGATCCGCGGCTTTTCGGGCGAGCAGAGCATCACGATCGACGGTCTGCGCGACGCGGGGCTCGCAAGCCGTTCGGACACCTTCGACGTGGATCGCGTCGAAGTGTTCAAGGGCACCGGCACGATCGAATCGGGCGTGGCCGCGCCGGGCGGCAGCGTCAATCTCGTGACGAAGGAAGCGCATCTCAACGATGCGTATCACCTCGCGACCACGCTCGGGTCCGCGCGTTATCGACGCGTGACCGCCGACCTCAACAAGCAGATCGGCGAGCATTCGGCGCTGCGCCTGAATCTCATGCGCCACACGCAGGATGTCGACGAGCGCGCCAACGTGCACGACGACCGCTGGGGCGTGGCCGGCTCGCTCGCGATGGGGCTCGGCACGCCCACGCGCGTGACGCTCGACTACTTCCATCAGCAGGACAACAACGTGCCCGACACCGGCGTGCCGATCGAGCGCGGCACGGGCGGCCAGCGCATGCCCGGCGTGCCGCGCAACGGCTGGTACGGCGACCCGGATCTCTATAAGGATCACTCGACCACCAACCGCGCGAGCGTGAAGATCGAGCACGATTTCAACGACAATCTGCGCATCTCGAACATGACGCGCTGGGAGCAGACCGATCGCACCACGGTGCTCGCGCCCGCACGTTTCAATTCGACGAGCGGCACGTCGTACGGATACGTGGGCACGGGCTCGCTCGTCACGAGCGCGTCGGGCGTGCTCTCGTATAGCGGCGTGGCGGCGG
This sequence comes from Paraburkholderia tropica, assembly GCF_914484835.1. Lineage (GTDB taxonomy): Bacteria > Pseudomonadota > Gammaproteobacteria > Burkholderiales > Burkholderiaceae > Paraburkholderia > Paraburkholderia tropica_A. Next base: position 282,928 of record NZ_CAJZAR010000037.1, on the reverse strand, counting down.
ACCCGAATCTCTCGCCGCTCGCGGTGCTGCGCGGCAATAACTACGGCACCTCGAAGCGCTACGACATTCTCGCCAACGAGACCAACGTTAATACGTCGTTCGATACGGCGGGGCTGCATCACGACGTCGTGATCGGCGCGGAGTTCTATCACGAGCGTTATGGCGATTTGCCACGCAGCGTGCTCGCGCCATCGACGAATCCCGTGATGGATCTCACGAACGCGTATGGCACGAGCATGGGCGGCGTGAACACGATGGAAGGCACGACCGGCGACTACGCGGCGGTGAACGACGCGGGCGTCTATATCCGCGACACCGTGACGATCACGCCGAAGTGGATCGTCGAAGGCGCGGCGCGTTACGACCGCTTCTGGGTCAAGCAGGTGAGCGGCGCGGCCAATGCGCATTCGGTGCTGACGACGAGCGACGGCGCGTTCAGCGGCCGCATCGGCATCACGTACAAGCCGCTGCCGTTCGGCAGCATCTACGCGACTTATGGGCGCGCGGCGCAGCCTTCGGCGGTGGGCGCGACGACCAACAACACGATCTATGGCGCGACCTCGGCGGCCACGGCGAGCCTCAAACCGGCCGTCGCGCAGACGTGGGAACTGGGCACCAAGTGGGATCTGCTCGACCGGCGTCTGTCGATCACGAGCGCGCTGTTTCGCACCGAACTCAGCGATTCGTGGGATTACGGCGATACGACGTCGAGCGTGGTGCGCGAGTTGCCGCCCAAGCGTGTCGATGGCATCGAGCTGGGCGTGTCGGGCAATATCACCGAGAAGTGGTCGGCGTTCGCGGGCTTTGCGGCGATGCGCGGGCGCATCACGAAGGGCATCAACGAAGGCCAGCGTCCGGCCAATGTGCCGAACGCGACCTTCAATCTCTGGACCTCGTATGCGGTCACGCCGAAGTTCTCGGTGAGCTACGGCGTGCAGTACGTGGGCACGCGCCGCTATACCGACAACGAATACGTAGGAGGACAGAGCAATAACAGCAGCACGGTGAGCGGCGCGAACGGCACGCATCCGGCCTATGTGTACGACGCGGAGAAAGCGCCCGCGTTCTGGCTGCATTCGCTCGCGGCGCGCTACGAGGTCAACAAGAATCTCTCGCTGAGCCTCAACGTGCAGAACCTGTTCAACACGTTCTACTACTCGGCGGTGGGCGCGTCGCTCGACGGCTTCCAGCTTTATGGCGTGCCGGGCGCGGGGCGCACGGTGCTGCTGTCGGCGGACGTGCGCTTCTAACCCGTGTTCGTGAGCGGTACGGCGGCGCGTCGCCAGAGGTGCCGCCGTTCGCGCATTCATGACGATGCAAAGAGTGAAACGATGATCGTGGAAATTCCGGGCGTATTCAGCCCGCAGGAATCGAAGGTGCTGGTCGAGCGGCTGCGCGCGGCGCAGTGGATCGACGGCAAGGCGACGGCGGGCGCGCAATCGCAGCGCGTCAAACATAATCGGCAACTCGCCGGCGACGATCCGCTCGCCCGCGAGATCGGCGATGAAATCATCGACCGTCTCGCGAAAGATGCGGTGTTCATGTCGGCGGCGCTGCCCAAGCGCATTTATCCGCCGCTGTTCAATAGCTATGCGGGCGGAGAATCATTCGGATTCCATATCGATAATGCCGTGCGCGGGATTCGTGCTTCGCGCGAGCGTGTGCGTACCGATCTTTCCGCCACGCTGTTTCTCGCCGATCCGGCCAGCTACGACGGCGGCGAACTCGTGATTCGCGATACCTACGGCGAGCAGCGCGTGAAGCTGCCCGCCGGGCACATGATCCTGTATCCGGGTTCGAGCGTGCACAAGGTCGAGCCTGTGACGCGCGGCGAGCGCATCGCGTCGTTCTTCTGGATCGAAAGCCTTGTGCGCGAGGATGCGCAACGCGCGCTGCTGCTCGATATGGATGTCGCGATCCAGCGGCTCACGATGCAGAACGCCAATGACGAATCGCTCGTGCAGCTCACCGGCTGTTATCACAATCTGCTGCGCATGTGGGCCGATTGCTGAGCGGGCGCGCGTTGGGTGGGCGCGTCGCGCGCCCGGCGCTTCAGATCCCGCGGCGTCCGGCGCTGAGAATCAGGCGCAGGCCGAGCGCGGCGATCGCGCCCGCCGCGAGCCGGTCGATCCAGCCCTTCGCGCGCAGATACAGATCGCGCGGACGCTGGCTCGAAAAGCACAGCGCGACCACGGTGTACCAGCCGGTTTCGATCGCGAACACGAGCGGCGGCAGCGCGAAGTAGCACCACGTCGGCGGATGTTGCGGCAGCAGCGCCACGAAAATACTGCCGTAGGCGACGGCGGTTTTCGGGTTGCTCAATTGCGTCGTGAGGCCCATCCAGAACGATTTGCCGGGCCGCGTGCCGCCCGCGACATCGCGGTTCATCGCGATCGGCTCGCCCGCGCCGCGCCAGATCCGCGAGGCGATATAGAGCAGGTAGAGACCGCCCGCGATCTTCAGGCCCGCGTAGAGCCACGACACGGTGGCGAGCAGCGTATAGAGACCGGCGAGCGCGATACCCGCGAAGCAGATCGCGCCGACGCCCATGCCGAGCGCGGTGGCGACGCCGTCGCGGCGCGACAGGCCGATCGCGTTGCGCGCGACCATCACGAAACTGGGGCCGGGGCTCATGGCGCCCAGCAGCAGGGCGGCAAGAATACTGACGACAGCGGTAGTGGGGGACATGGCGATCGCGCGCGGGTGGCGAGTGGGTGAAAGGGTTTTTAACAGTAGCACGCCGAAATGCGCATCGCCGTGCGTTTCGCATCGGAAACCAGGAAAACTCGCGCGTGCGTGCGGGTTTCCCTTGTTTCCGATAAGCGATGAATCGTCGCTCGCGTTTCTTTAAGGAAACGCGCAGTGTGTTCGCTTATTGTGCGGCGGCTTTCGCGGCGCGCGTCTTTTGGGGCGCTGAAGCCGCCGCTTGATCGGGCGTTGCTTCCGCCTTCTTCTCAATGCGCTGCTCAGCGCCTTGTTCGCCGTCCGTGCCGCCCTGACGGCTCCAGTGTTCGAGCAGCACACGCGTTTGATCGGCAACGTTCGCTTTCAGAAACTCGGCCTTTTCAGCGTCGATGTCGTCCCATTTCAGCGTCGTCAGCGTTGCGCGCCGCGCGATATAGAACATCAGGAACTGGCCGTAGAGGCTGAGCATGCGCATGACGGTGAGCGGATCGTCCGCGCGCGTGCCGCTGATGCGGGAGAGCAGCGTGGTGTTCACGTCGTTGAGCGGCGCGCGCACGCGCTGGCGCAGGACTTCGGAGCCGGACGCCGGCTCGCCGCCGCCTTGTTCGCGTGCGAAGAACAGCCGTTGGTCGGGGTCGCTGCGCTTGACGAAGGTGCGGTCGGCGACCGCGCGCTGAATGTCGAGGAAGGCGTCGATCATCTCGGCCGTGCTGCCGTCGCGGTCGAGCACGGCGCGCGCGCGCAGCACGGCGGGCTCGAACGATTGCCACGACTCGTCGGCGAGCGATTCGGCGCACGCGCAGTAGAGGCCTTCCTTGCTTTCGAAATAGTACTGGAGGGCGGGGGCGTTGACGCCCGCGCGTGCGGCGATATCGCGGGTCGAGGCGCCTTCGAAACCGTGCTGGCCAAACAAGCTGATGGCCGCTTCGATAATCTTGCGGCGAGTTTCGTCGCCGCGGGCGTAGCCGCCCGCTTTGGGGCGGCGTAGCGGTTTCGTGTCGTTCATGTGATTCGAGTGGCGGTCTGAGCTTTCGAAATATATCACTTGACACAATTTTGCCGGATGGAATAATTTTGCCGACTGGAATAAATTAAGGCTGGCAAAAACATGTCAACGACTGCGGGCGCGCCGGGACGAGATGCGTCGGGCGACGCCAATTCGCCCGATAAACGCGATATCCAAACTGCCGATAACAAGGCCGATAAAAAGACCGGTAATAAGCGTGCCGTCATGATCGGCCTCGGCGTCGTCGCGTTGCTTGCGGGCGCAACGTGGTTCGGTCACTGGTGGCTGGTGGGGCGTTTCATCGAGAGCACCGACGACGCCTATCTGCAGGCCGACAGCGTCACCGTCGCGCCGAAGGTCAGCGGCTATATCACCGATGTCTTCGTCGCCGACAATCAGGCCGTGAAGGCCGGCGATCCGCTGGTGAAACTCGATGCGCGCCAGTATCAGGTCGCGCTCGATCAGGCCAACGCCACCGTCGACGCGCGCCAGGCCGACATTCAGCACGCCGAGGCGCAACTCGTGCAGCAACGCGCGAACATCGCGCAGACCCAGGCGCAGCAGGAAGTGGCGCGCGTGAGCCTGCGTCATGCGCAGGACGAAGTCGCGCGTTACGCGCCGCTGGCGGCCACGGGCGCGGAAACGGTCGAGCGTCTCACCGAACTCAAGAGCACGCGCGATCAGGCGCAGGCCACGCTGGCGGCGGACACGGCCTCGGTCGAGGCGGCACGTTCGCAAACCGCCGCGCTCACGGCGCAACTCGCGCAGGCGCGCGCGCAGCTCGAAGCGGCGCGCGCGAGCGCCGCGCAGTCGCAGCTCGATCTCGACCACACGGTGGTGACGTCGGCGCTCGCGGGCCGTGTGGGCGATCGCACGGTTCGCGTGGGCCAGTACGTGCAGCCGGGCACGCGCATGCTGACCGTGGTGCCGGTGCAGCAGACCTATCTCACGGCGAATTTCAAGGAAACGCAGATCGGCCGCATGCGCGTGGGCCAGCCCGTGGAAATGCGCGTCGACGCCTTGTCGGGTCACACGCTGCATGGCGTGGTCGACAGCTTCGCGCCTGGCACGGGCGCGCAGTTCGCGCTGCTGCCCCCGGAAAACGCCACCGGCAACTTCACGAAGATCGTGCAGCGCGTGCCGGTGCGCATCCGTCTCGACATCGGGCCGGAAACGCGCGCGGTGCTGCTGCCGGGCATGTCCGTGAATGTCGATGTCGACACGCGTTCCGCGAGCGAGGACGATCGCCGCATCGACGCCGAGAACCATCGTGGCTGAGGCCGGCAACGCGGGCAACGCGCCCGCCGCGCCGCAGCCGCACGGCGAGCGCGCGGGTGTCGCCGACTGGATCGCGGTGGCCGCCGGTGCGCTGGGCGCGCTGATGGCCACGCTCGACATCTCCATCACGAACTCGGCGCTGCCGCAGATACAGGGCGAAATTGGCGCGACGGGCACCGAGGGCACGTGGATTTCCACGGGCTATCTGATGTCCGAGATCGTGATGATTCCGCTGGCCGCGTGGCTCACACGCGTGTTCGGACTCCGAAATTTCCTGCTCGCGAATTCGGCGCTGTTCATCGGCTTCTCGATGATGTGCGGCTGGTCGAGCACGCTCGGCGTGATGATCGCGGGCCGCATCGGCCAGGGCTTCACCGGCGGCGCGATGATTCCCACGGCGCAGACCATCATCCGCACGCGGTTGCCGCTCTCGCAGCTACCGGTGGGCATGACGGTGTTCGGGCTCATCGTGCTGCTCGGGCCGCTGCTCGGTCCCGTGGTGGGCGGCTGGCTCGCGGAAAACATCAGCTGGAGCTGGTGCTTCTTTATCAATCTGCCGGTCTGTATCGCGCTCATTACGCTGCTGATCGTGGGCCTGCCCGCCGATCGTCCGCATTGGGAGGCCTTTTTCAAGGCCGACTGGCTCGGCATCGTCGGCCTCGCGGTCGGCCTGAGCACGCTCACGGTCGTGCTCGAAGAAGGACAGCGCGAGCGCTGGTTCGAATCGAGCATGATCGTCACGCTCTCCTGCGTGTCGTTCGCGGGCATGGTGCTGATCGCGATCTCGCAGTTCGTCGCGAAGAAACCCATCTTGCGGCTCTCGTTGATGCGCAATCCGCGTTACGCGAGCGTGATCATCATCGTCTCGGCAGTGGGCGCGGGGCTCTATGGCATTTCGTATCTGCTGCCGCAGTTCCTGAGCCTCGTCGCCGGTTATAACGCGGAGCAGTCGGGCGCGATCATGCTGCTTTCCGGGCTGCCCGCGTTCCTCGTGATGCCGGTGCTGCCGCGCCTGCTCGCGAAAGTCGATTTTCGCGTGCTGGTGGTGAGCGGCCTGCTGCTGTTCACGCTGAGCTGCATGCTCGATATTTCGCTCACGGCTCAAAGCGTGGGCCACGATTTCGTGTGGTCGCAGCTCATTCGCGGCGTGGCGCAGATGCTCGCGATGATGCCGCTGAATCAGGCCTCGATGGCGGCGGTCGCGCGCGAGGATTCCGGCGATGCGGCGGGGCTCTACAACATGGCGCGCAATCTGGGCGGCTCGGTGGGGCTCGCGATCATCGGCACGCTGATCGATCGGCGCGAGACCTTCCATACGGCCATGCTGCGCGAGTCGATCAGCGCGAATTCGCTGATCGGTCAGGAACGCGTCGCGAGCGGCGCGGCCAGCTGGTTCGCGCAGACCGGCGACATGGCGTATTCGAAGATGATCTCGCTCGAACAGATCGCTTCGCAGATCCACCAGCAATCGATGGTCATCACGTACTCCGAAACATTCTGGGTGCTCGGTATCGCGCTCGCGGCGTGCGTGCCGCTCGCGCTGATGCTCAAGAAACCGCAGCCCGGCGCGAAGACGCCGTCCGCCGGCCACTGACGCTTTCACTTTCGACACATGACGGCAACTCGTTCTTACCGCGTTCCACGCGCACTCCCGTTCGCAGTCCCTTTCGCAGTCCCTTTCGCACTTCCGTTCGCACTTCCCGTCGCGCGACTCTCGCTGATCGCGGGCGCGTGCCTGCTCGCGGCCTGCACCGTGGGCCCCGACTATCGCGGCGCACCCGCGGTCGCGCCCGAAGCCGCGAGCGCCGCGACCTTCGTGCGCACGCCGGCGCAAGGCGTGACGATGGCGCGCGCGCCGAGCGACTGGTGGGTCGCGCTCGACGATCCGCAACTGAACGCGCTGATCGCGGCGGCGCTCGAACACAATCCCGATGTGCGCGTCGCGCAGGCGCGGTTGCGCGAATCGCGCGCGCAATTGCAGCAGCAGCGCGCCGCCGAAATGCCGAAAGTCTCGGCGGTGGCCGCCGCGCCGCGCATGCGCGAACCCGATCTCAGCTCGTTCTCGCAATCGTCGGGCAGTTCGGGGGCGGGGCGCGGTCCGCTGCAGTTCTATACGGTGGGCTTCGACGCCTCGTGGGAAATCGACCTGTTCGGCGGCACGCGCCGCGCGGTGGAAGCGGCCAGCGACGAGGCCGACGCCGTGTCCGCCGATCTCGCCGACACGCAGGTGTCGCTCGCGGCCGAAGTCGCGCAGGCCTATATCGATCTGCGCGACGAGCAGCAGCGTCTCGCGATCGCACAGCGCACGGCGGAGATCCAGCAGCAGTCGCTCACGCTGACCACGCAGCGCCGCGCGGGCGGCACGGCTGCCGACGTGGACGTCGAGCGCTTGACCACGCAGGTCGAAAACACGCGTTCGAGGCTCGCGCCGCTGGCGTCGCAAGTGGAGATGTCGCTCGATCAGCTCGCGGTGCTCACGGGCAAGGCGCCGGGCGCGCTCGATGCGGAGCTGGCCACGCCGCGTCCGTTTCCGACGCTGCCCGCGACGGTCACGGTCAGCGATCCGGCGACCGTGCTCGCGCAGCGTCCCGACATTCGCGCGGCGGAGCGCCGCCTCGCGTCGAGCAACGCGCAGATCGGCCAGCACGTGGCCGACTATTTTCCGAAGCTGACGCTGTTCGGCGATCTCGGCTTCACGGCCGCCGATCCGGGCCACCTCGCGCGCAAGAGTAATTTCAGCTGGGTGGGCGTGCCGTATCTGCAATGGAACCTGCTCGACTTCGGCCGCACGGCCGGCGCGGTGCGCGGCGCGGAAGCCTCGCGCGACGAAGCGCAGGCGCGTTACGAAAAGGCCGTGCTCGCCGCGTTGCAGGACGCCAACGGCGCGCTCTCGCGCTACGGCTATCAGCGCGATCATGTGGTGACCTTGCAGAAGGTGCAGGCGTCGGCGGAGCGCTCGGCGACTTTGATGCGCCAGCGTTATCGCGCGGGCGCATCGAGTCTCGTCGATCTGCTCGATACGCAGCGCGCCGAATTTACCGCGCAGCAGGACGTGGTGTCGGCGCAGGCACAGTTGCTCAAGGACTTCGTCTCGCTGCAGAAAAGTCTCGGTCTGGGCTGGCGCAGCAGTTCGCAAAGCTGAACTCACGAATGAACCGGGCGGCGCGTTCGCGCCGTCCTTCACGCTCTCCGGTCGATCGACCGGATTCAATCGCCGCGCGCTCGCATCGGGCGCATTCGCGCGGCGAAAATATTCACGACACATCAAACCCCAGATAGTGGGAAAACGCCTTGAATTTGCGGGGTAAACGATGAGCGTGCAACGATTAAAAATCGAATTCGCGCGCCTTTCAGGCTGCTATATTTTTTCGTCAGGGAGTCGCGACTAGAACCCGGACGCCATGCGCGTGCGTGCCGATCCGGCGTGGATGAGACATCCAGGAGGAGGCATGAAGCTGAAGAAGGCCATCGACCGCGTGCCAGGCGGCCTGATGCTGGTGCCCTTGCTGCTCGGCGCCTGCGTGCATACGTTCGCGCCCGGCGCGGGCAAGTACTTCGGGTCGTTCACCAATGGACTGATCGCCGGCACCGTGCCGATTCTCGCGGTCTGGTTCTTCTGCATGGGCGCGACCATCGACCTGCGCGCGACCGGCGCGGTGCTGCGCAAATCGGGCACCTTGCTCGCGACGAAAACGGCGGTGGCGTGGGTCGCCACGCTGGTCGCGGCGCGCTATCTGCCCGCCGACGGCGTCAAGGCCGGGCTGTTCGCGGGGCTTTCGGTGCTCGCCATCACGACCTCGATGGACATGACCAACGGCGGCCTCTATGCCGCCGTCATGCAGCAATACGGCACGAAGGAAGAGGCGGGCGCGTTCGTGCTCATGTCGATCGAATCGGGGCCGCTCGTCAGCATGATCATTCTCGGCGCGACGGGCGTGGCCTTCTTCGAGCCGCGGTTGTTCGCGGGCGCAGTGCTGCCGTTTCTCGTCGGCTTCGTGCTCGGCAATCTCGATCACGATCTACGCGATCTGTTCGGGCGCTGCGTGCATCCGCTGATACCGTTCTTCGGCTTCGCGCTCGGCAACGGCATCGACCTCAACGTGATCGCGACGAGCGGTTTCGCGGGCGTGATGCTGGGCCTCGGCGTGATCGTCGTGACCGGCATTCCGCTGATTCTCGCCGATCGTCTGATCGCGGGCGGCAATGGCGCGGCGGGACTCGCGGCGTCGTCGACGGCGGGCGCGGCGGTCGCGAATCCCGCGATCATCGGCGAGATGATTCCGCGTTTCAAACCGCTCGTGCCGGCCGCCACGGCGATGGTCGCGACCTCGTGTCTCGTCACCGCGATTCTCGTGCCGATCCTCACCGCGTTGTGGGTGCGCAGAAAGAGCGCGCGCGAGGCCTTGCGGGAGGAGTTCATGGGGCCGCCGGTGCAGCCCGTGACGGGGCAGGACGCGCACGTTTGATGCGTGCTTGCGTGGTGCTCGCGTGGTGTTCGCGTTGCCCCGCGCTCTGCTCGATGCGCGCGCCGCGTCAGTTTCGCACCGCGCCGCGCGCCATGCTTGCGAGCACGCCGTCGCGGCGGATCAGCGCGTGAAAGAGCGCCGCCGCGAGATGCAGCAACACGGTCGCGAACAGCGCGAGCGCGAGCCACGTATGCGCCGCGCGCAGCCACGCGTAGAGCGTGACGTCGCGCGGCACGATCGGCGGCAACTGCACGCCGCTCGCGAGCACGACCGGATAGCCGCCCGCCGACAACATCGACCAGCCGATCAGCGGCATCGCGATCATCAAGCCATAGAGCGCGAGATGCGAGGCGTGCGCGGCGGCGCGCTGCCACGCGGGAATATCGTCGGGCAGGGCGGGCGCGCCGCGTGTGAGCCGCACGGCCACGCGCACGATCACGAGCAGCAGCAGTGCGATGCCGAGCGGGCGATGCAGCGCGATCAGCGTTTCGTGCAGCCGCGACACGGTCGAGACCATGCCCACGCCCACGAACAGCATCGCAATGATCAGGACTGCCATCGACCAATGAATCAGCCGCGCGAGGCCGCTGAAATGAGTGGCGCCGGTTTTCATGGCTGGGCTCCTCCGTGCTGTTCGTGAGATTGCGCGGCTTCTTCGCGCGTGCGGCGGTTGAACGAAACGGAATAGGCGGCCGAGCGCGCCGCGAGCAGCGGATCGTCGGAGGGCTTCAGGCCGTCGGGCAGAATCGTCGGGTCGTAATTCACGTCGCGGCAGGCGCCTTCGCGCTGCGGCGTCGCGCGGCGCAGCACCAGCGTGCCCGCATCGATCTGCTCGCGGTCGGCGGGCCATTGCTGGGTGGCGTCGTTGGTCGGGTCGCCGGGTTGGCCGACCGTCAGCACGAGACGCCAGAGCAGCGGGCCTTGCGCGAGCCGTGCTTCGAGATCGTCGGCGAGAAAGTCGGGATCGCGTTTTTGCGCGTCGGTCTGCGGCGCATAGGCGATCTCGGGCACGGTTTGCCAGCGGATTGCGCGCGTATTGTCTTCCGCATCGGTGGCCAGGAACGCGTTGATGCCGTAGAAGCCCGTGTTGGCGAAACTCGACGCAGGCGGATGCGCCTTCAGCCATTGCCGGAACGGCAGCGTTTCAGGATTCGCCGCGAAAAACGCATTGAGTTTCGCGGGATCGGGCTTGCCTGTGGCCGGATCGGGTTTCGAGGCGACCAGTTGCTGATAAAATTGATTCGGTGTGCGAACCACGAAAACGGGCGTCGAATTCATGCCGGTGCGCCATTGCTCGCCGTCCTTCAGCTGGAACAGCAGCGCCATGCTGCGTACCGGCGTGCTGGCGTCGGGCGCGGACGGATTGCTGCCCGGAATGGCGAAGCGGCCGATCACCGGCGTCTCGCCCGGCGCGAACACGGCCGCGCGCGAGACGCGGGCGCCGTTGCCATTGCTTTCGAATTCGCCTTCGAGACAGAGGCCTTTGGCGTGATTGCGGCGGAAGCCCGCATGCACGCCGTAATTCGACTCGAACGTGTTGATGATGTGCGGGGCGTTCACGCGTTTGGGCGTGAGCCAGCCGGCGGTCCAGGCGAACGCGCCGGCCGCGCCAACGACGACCGCCGCGATGGCCGCGAGCCGGCACGGCAGGCAGATGGCGTTCTGGCTCATGGCGCGCTCCTGCGCCGCGAATGGGTACGATGAGGCATGATCGGTCCTGTCGGTGGCCAATAAGGGCTGTTACTGGCGTCAACAAGGCGGGCACGCGGTCTATTCCACGTGTGCAGAAGTTTTTTCGCGGTGACCTTCGTGGCCCGACCTACGTGGCCCGACCTACGCGGCCCAACCTCCGCGGCCCAACCGTAAGGCGCACGAAACCCCACAGGAGCAGGCGATGCTGAAGCTGACGGGCGGCTGTCTATGCGGGAAGATCCGCTACGAGATCGCGGGCGAGGCGATCGGCAATACGGCGTGCCATTGCGTGGATTGCCGCCGCGCGTCGGGCGCGCCCTTCGTCGCGTGGCTCAGCGTGGCGCGCACGGCGTTTCGCGTGACGGCGGGCAGTTTGAAGTGGTACGCGTCGAGCCCGAACGTGGAGCGTGGCTTTTGCGCCGACTGCGGCACGCCGGTCACGTACCACAGCGCGGCATTCGCGGACGAGATCGACGTGGCGACCGGCACGCTCGATCGGCCGGACGACGCGCCGCCCGACCGCCACTCGTGGGTCTCCCAACGGCTCGCATGGGTGAAGCTGGCCGACGATCTGCCGCAGCATCCGCGAAGTTCTACGGAATCCTGATTAATACGCGGATAAAAAACGCCGCGGCGCAATTGCAGCGCGCCGCGGCGTGTGCGTCGATCAACGATGCTCGGTGACGAACTTCGTGACCAGATACGCTTCCATGGCTTCGGTGCCGCCTTCCGAACCGTAGCCCGAATCCTTCACGCCGCCGAACGGCACTTCGGGCAGCGCGAGGCCGTGGTGATTGATCGACAGCATGCCGGTTTCCACGTCTTCCGAGAGCGCCGCCGAAGTGGCGCTCGAACGCGTGTACGCATACGCGGCGAGGCCGTAGGGCAGGCGATTCGCTTCGGCGATGGCGTCTTCGTAGCGCGAGAAGCGCGTGATCGGCGCGAGCGGGCCGAACGGCTCCTCGTTCATGATGCGCGCGGAGAGCGGCACGTCGGTCAGCACGGTCGGTGCGAAGAAGTAGCCTTCGCGGCCGACGCGCTCGCCGCCCGTGAGCACCTTCGCGCCGTGTTCGCGTGCGTCGGCCACGAGACGTTCCATCGCGGCGAGGCGGCGGTCGTTCGCGAGCGGGCCCATCTGCACGCCTTCTTCCAGGCCGTTGCCGACCTTCACCGTCTTGATGGCCGCCACGAAGTGCTCGACGAACTCGTCGTAGGCGGCGTCTTCGACCATGAAGCGCGTCGGCGAAATGCACACCTGACCCGCATTGCGGATCTTCGCGCTCGCGAGCAGTTTGGCCGCGCGCGGCACGTCGGCGTCGGCGAACACGATGGCGGGGGCGTGGCCGCCCAGTTCCATCGTCGCGCGCTTCATGTGTTCACCGGCCTTCGAGGCGAGCAGCTTGCCCACCGGCGTCGAACCCGTGAACGAAATCTTGCGGATCGCCGGATGCGCGATCAGATACGACGACACTTCCGAGGGCACGCCGAACACCAGGTTCAGCGCGCCTTGCGGCAGGCCCGCATCGACGAACACCTGCACCAGCGCCGCGCAGCTGGCCGGCGTTTCTTCCGGTCCCTTGAGCACGACGGTACAGCCCGAGGCGAGCGCGGCCGAGACCTTGCGCACGGCCTGGTTCAGCGGGAAATTCCACGGCGTGAAGCAGGCGACCGGGCCGACCGGTTCGCGCGTGACGATCTGGCGGACGGCGTCGGTGCGCGAGGGCACCACGCGGCCATAGGTGCGGCGGCCTTCTTCGGCGAACCAGTCGATCACGTCGGCGCCCGCGAGCGTTTCGGCCTTCGCTTCGCCGAGCGGCTTGCCTTGTTCGCGCGTCATGATCGCGGCGATGTCGCCCGCGCGTTCGCGCAGCAGGTCGGCGGCGCGGCGCATGAGCTTGCTGCGTTCGAGCGGCGAGACCTTGCGCCATGCGTTGAAGGCGCGCGCGGCGGATTCGGCGGCGTCCGAGAGATCCTGTTCGCTCGCGAGGCTCAGGCGGCCGATTTCCGCTTCGGTGGCCGGGTCGATCACGGCGATCGTCTTCGCGCCGGCGCGCCACGCGCCGTCGACGTAGATCTGGGTATGCGGATAGGGCTTCACGCTGGAACTCATGATGGGGCGATCCTTTGCAACGATGCAACGGTGGGGGGAAGCCGGCGGCGCGCTCGGCAACGCGCGTCGCGTGGGCCGCGAGACCGCTCATTGTGCCATCGCTTCGCGAGGCTTGCAGGCGGCCCCCAAAGCACAAGGCCTTTCGACAAATGCGAAAGGCCTTGTGGACGGCCCCGTGTTTCAGGGGCCGAAGCGCGTTGCGCCGGAGAGCGTCTATACGGCGCGCATCAGAATTCGAGCGTGGCGTTCGCAACGAACGTGCGCGTGGCCGACGGCATCACGTAATAGCCCCACGCGGCGGTCCAGTAGCGGCGGTTGAACAGATTGTTCACGCCCGCGCGCAGCGTCACGTCCTTGCCCGCAACCTGGGTTTCGTATTTCGCGCTCAGATCCCACGTGGTGTACGCCGACACGAACTGCGTGTTGGCCGCATCGACCGCCATGTTGCCGACGTACTTGCCGCCGAACGCCACGGTCAGCGCGCGCAGATAGGACGGGTTGTACTCCACGCGGCCCGTCGCCGTGAAGCGCGGCGCGCCGTAGACGCGCTTGCCGTCCACGCTCGGATCGTCGACGTCGACGGCCTTCGCGTCCAGCCACATCACGCCGCCCATCAGACGCCAGTCGGCAGCGAGTTGCAGCCAGCCGCTCGCGTCGATGCCCTGATAACGCTTCGTGCCGCTCTGCACGAACACGTTGGCCGAGTTGGTGTACTCGTAGCCCTGGTCGATGCGGAACAGCGCGAGATTCGCGCCCCAGTTGCGATGATCGGCCTTGAGGCCCACTTCGTACTGCTTGCTCTTGAGTGGACCGAAGGTCTGCGGATAGTTCACGTTGGTGTTGCTCGACGAACCGCCTTGCTGCAACGCTTCCACATAGCTCGCGTAGACCGTGGTGTCGGGATCGAGCTTGAACATCAGCGCGCCGGTGGGCGTGACGGGGTTCGCGCTGTAATCGGCCTGCACCGACTGATCGACGTTATAGACGCGGTCGCGGAACTGCGTATAACGCAGGCCGAGCAGCGCCGAAAGACGCGGCGTGATCTGCACCGTGTCGCTCGCGTAGAGCGCGGTTTGCGTGGTGCGTTCGTGGCGGAACAGGTTTTCGCCGATATGCACCGCGTCGTTCGTGAGCAGCGTGCTCTGGTACAGATTGCCGGTGCCGAGGCTATAGCCGTCGTTCCAGCCTTCGCTGTCGTCGTATTCGCTTTGCTGGGTCTGATAGCTCGCGCCGATCACCACGTCGTGCTTGAACGGACCGGTGTCGAACTTGCCTTCCACCATTGCGTCGACGTTCTGATAGAAGTAGCGCGTCAACGCCGCATACAGCGTGTTCTGATAATCGCCCGCAGCGTTATAGACGTAGAGCAGGCTGTCCGAGTTGGTGCGGTTTTCCTTCGCGAAGCGGTATTTCAGGCTCGCGTGCCACGCATCCGAAATGCGATAGTCGAGGCCGGTGCCGAACGAGGCGATCTCGGTTTGATAGAAGTTCTGCGGCTGCGTGAGGTCGCGCGTGACCTTGCCCGCGTCGGGAATGCCGAGCCCGCCGCCCACATAGATGCCGAACAGCGTGCCGTTGGTCTTGCGCTTCTGATAGAACGCGTCGGCGGTCCACGTGAGGTCCGGTGTGATGCGGAAGTCGAGCGCGAGCGACGCTACCTGGCGGCGCACGTGGCCGTTCGCCTCGGCGGTGTTGCCGTCTTCGTTGACGAGATTCAGGCGATAGCCGAAGCGATTGTCGTTGCCGAAACGGCCGCCGAGATCGATCTTCTCGCTGAACACGCCCGCCGATTGATAGCCGATCGAGAAGCTGCGGTACGGGTCGTCGGTGGGGCGCTTGAGCACGTAATTGACGATGCCGCCGGGCGTGCTGAAGCCGTACATGAAGCCCGAAAGACCCTTGAGCACTTCCACCTGCTCGAACTGTTCGAGCGATAGTTCGGTGTCCCAGGAAGGGAAGTTCTGGCCGTCGACTTTCACGCCGTTGAGCATGTCCACGGCGAGGCCGCGAATCGCGAACGCGGAGTTCTCGCCGGTTGCGTTGTCGCCGACGATGGTCACCGCCGGATCGTATTTGAAGAGATCGTTGGCCGTGTTGGCGAGCAGATCCTTGCCGCGCTCCGTCGTCACGACATCGGTCGAGAACGGCGTGTCCACCTGGCGCCGGTTGCCGAGCGCGCCGGCCGTCACGCGCTTGGGCGAGGCCGTTTCGCTGTCGCGCGCGGCGTTCACCTTGACGGTGGGCAGCGCCTTGCCGTCGGCGGCGGTGTCGGTTGCCGGGTCGCTCTTGTCGTTGTTGTCGCTCTTGTCGTTATTCGTCGCCGGTTTCGCCTCTGTCTGCGCGGTGGCCTGCGCCCAGCCGGCGGTCGACAGCGTGGAAAGCGTGATACCGGCGCTGACGAGCAGCGCGGCGCTCAACGAGATGCGTGCGCCCCCAACATTTTCAGCGGCGAAGCCAGGGCCGGATCGGCGCGCGGCAGCAGTATTCTTCATATTATTCTGGTGAGTCGGATGACCGGGCGCCCCCGGCAGACGGTGTTCGCGTGTAAGTGCGATGAAAGAAACGTGCAGATGGTAATAGAAATGATTCGCATCTACAACAAAACGCATAAAGGTGTCTGAAAGGCGCTGAATCGTACGAAACCGGCTTGCCTGGGCGGCGTTTTTGTGCCCAAGCCCGGCGCGCGTGGCAGGAAATCTGCGGATTGATGGCGAGGCGGGCGCGCCAAAGCACACGGCGCCCGAAGGCGCCGTGCGAGGACATCGGAGCAGCGGGCGAGCGCCCGCCGCGAGTGGGTGTTTAGCTGATCTGCGTGATCGGCGCGACCGCAGCCGGGTCGCTGATGCTCGGCTTGCCGGTTTCGACGTGGCCGGCGTAGCGGCGCGCGAAGCTCGTGTCGTCGCGGTTCGTCACCGTGAGGTCGTACCAGTGATGGCTCGACGCCAGCACCCACGGTTCCTCGATGCGTCCGCCCGCGGGCACCACGACCAGGCGCTCGCGCGCACCGTAGGCGTTGTCCGTGACCGTGAGGCGCGCGAGGCCGCTGCCCGTGTTCGTGAACTTGAGGAACAGGTTGCCGTTGGCGACGTCGTATTGCGCCGTGACTTCGGGTTGCGGCGTGCTCGTGTGCTTGCCTTGCTGCGTCGTCTGCGACGCCGCGGCCGTGCCCGAGAAGCGGCGCACGAAGCCATTCGGGCCGTGCACTTCGAACGCGTAGACGCCGTTGGTCGCGCTCAGGTCCCACGTATCGTCGAGCGACTTGCCCGCTTCCACCGTGTAGCGCCACGGACCGTCGGTGCGGTTCGTGCCGTACACGTAGAAGTGCGCGCCCTGGCGGCCCTTGTTCGCGAACGTGATCGAGAGCGCGTTCTTCGTCGTATCGACGTGGGCGTTCACGTGCAGTTCGTAGGGCAGCGCGCGGGCGTAACGCACGCCGGGTTCCTGCGGATCGATCGGGCCGGGCGTGGCGGGCACCGTCGGCGCGGCGTTGACCGAGCACTGGTTATCGGCCATCGACATGTAATTGCTGGTGTCGGGCAGCGTGGGCATCGACGCATCGGGCGTGCGGAAGTCGAAGGCCGTCGTGAGGTCGCCGCACACGGCGCGGCGCCATGCCGTGATGTTCGGCTCCTGCACGCCGAAGCGTTCTTCGATGAAGCGGATCACCGAGGTGTGATCGAACACCTGCGAGCAGACGAAACCGCCCTTGCTCCACGGCGAGACGATGGTCATCGGCACGCGCGGACCGAGCCCGTAGGGCAGGCCGTCGGCGGTGTACTTGCCGCCGCGTGCGGGATTCACCACGTTATGGATTTCGCCTTCCACGCTCACCGTTGACTTGCCCTGCGCCGACGTCGTGGGCGGCTGCGGCGGCACGACGTGATCGAAGAAGCCGTCGTTCTCGTCGTACATGATGAAGAGGACGGTCTTGCTCCAGACTTCGGGATTCGAGGTCAGTGCATCGAGAATCTGCGAGGTGTATTCCGCGCCGTACGCGGGCGTGTATTTCGGATGCTCCGAGAACGCGGCGGGCGGCAGCAGCCATGACACTTGCGGCAGCTTGTTCGCGAGCACGTCCTGCTTGAGATCGGCGATCGTGCGGGCGGTCTGCGCACGCTGATAGAGCGCCGAGCCCGGCTGCGCGTTGATGAAGTTCGCGAAGTTCTGCAGGATGTTGGTGCCGTAGTTGCCGTTCAGCGGATCGCTGCCGTTGGTGCCTTGCTGATAGATCTGCCACGAAATGCCTGCGGCCTGGAGGCGCTCGGGATAAGTCGTCCACGACAGCAGTTGATACGCGGGCGGCACGTCGCCGTCGACGTAATCGTTGTTGTCGAGCAGCGGGCCGCCCATCGTGCCGGTGGGATCGACCATGCCGGTCATCAGATAGGAACGGTTCGGATGCGTCGGGCCGGGCAGCGAGCAGAAGTAGTTGTCGCAGACGGTGAAGGCATCGGCCAGCGCGTAGTGGAACGGAATATCCGCGCGCAGGTAATAGCCCATCGTCATGTCGGTCTTGTACTGCGGCCACTGATTGTAGAGACCGTTGTTGATCGCGTATTGCGTCGGGTACCACGAGTGATCGAGGTCGCCGACGCATTGCGCGCTGGTGGTCTGCGTGTCGAGGTGGAACGGCAGCACCGGCTTCGTGGCATCTTCCTTCGACGGCTGATACCAGACCGGCAGGCCGCCCGGCAGCGGAATCGGCAGGCGGTCGTTATAGCCGCGCACGCCGCGCAGATGACCGAAGTAGTGGTCGAACGAGCGGTTCTCCTGCATGAACACGACGATGTGCTCGACGTCGCGGATCGAACCCGTGCGCGAGTTCGCGGGAATCGCGAGCGCGTTGCGGATCGATTCGGGAAGCACGGTCATCGCGGCGGCGGCTGCGCCCGAGGAAGCGACGGTTTGCAGGAAACGGCGACGGCTGGTTGACGTCATTGTTGTTCACCTTTCTGCTTGCGGATGGAATTAGGTGTGCATAAGCACACAACGGTGCATTACTGGCTCGTTGTTACGGTGCTGCTGGAATCGTTGCCGGTGGGGGCGGCCGTGGCGGCTGCGCCGGCTGTGTTGGCGTTAGTCGCTTGCGGCGGCTCGTCGCCCGGCGCGTAGCTCATGACGGGCGCGATCTGCTCGCTGTCCGCCGCGAGGCTCGCCTGCACGCTTTGCACCGGGTCGCTCGCGTAGCTCGCGGGGGCGGCGGCGAGGGTGTCGCTGCTGGCGGTGGCTGCGTTGGTGTTGCCAGCGCTCGCGTAAGCGTTTTTGGCGTTGGTTTCGGCGTTCGCGGTGAGATTCGGCGTGCTCTGCTGCTGCGGCGGTGCCGACGACGCGTTGTCGCCCGGCCCGCATGCGGCGAGCATGATGGTTGCGAGCACAACGGAAATCGCGGTCGCCGTGCTAACGGCGAGAGGGCGTCGAGTCATGTGCGCGGGCACTCCCGAAGATGGATCGGCGCACAGTTTCCGGTAAGGAGAAGAAAGAATTGTGAAACGAGTGAAAACGTTTGCGCGCGATGAATTTTCTTTTGCAAACGGTATTGGGCGAATGCGAAATGCGTAAAAAGCGCGTGCTGCGCGATTTAATTCTTTCCAATCGCCGACAAAACTTTCTCGATGCTTTCTATTGCATTGCTGCGCTGAATAAAAACGCGGAACGAAAAAAAGCCCGTCCGCAGACGGGCTTTTCGTATCGCGCGAAACTTGCCGCGCGAGCAGCGTGATTTAGAAGCGAGTCAGCATGCCGACCGCGCCCATCACCTGGTTGCCCGTCGACGACGAGCCGCCCGCGTTGTACATCACCGCGACGTTCTTGTTGCCCGTCGCGTGCTGGTACATCGCTTCGGCGTACAGCTCGGTGCGCTTGGACAGCGAGTAGCGCGCGATCGCGTTCACCTGGCTCCACTTCGGATCGGCGCCATACGAGGTCGCGCCGCTCAGATGCGCATCGGTGTACGCATACGACAGACCGGCCTTGAATGCCGGCGTGAAGTTGTACATGCCGTTGACTTCGTAATTGTCGAAACGTACCGAGCCGTTGCTCAGGCCGAATGCGCTCGTGCCTTGATATTGGCTGTGCGAGTAGACGAAGCCGACAACGGCCGGGCCGAAACCGTAGTTCAGGCCGGCGGCCACCGTGCGCTGCACGTCCGACGTGAGGCTGCCCTTGACTTCGGCCTGGTCGACCGCGCCAGCCGTGTTCGTGTATGCGCTGGTCGTGCCCGTGACCGTCTTCGCGCCCGAACCGTTGGTCTGGAGGTAGCCCGCGGCGGCCGTCAACGAACCGTAGGTGTAGCTCGCGGCGGCGCTGTACGCGCGGCTGACGGCGAAGTCGGTGCTGTTGCTGAAGGCGTACATGCCGCCGAACTTGAAGCCGCCGTAGTTCAGGCTCGTGTACTTGACCGAGTTGTTGAAGCGGACGCTGTGCTGGAGGTTGTCGTTGTCGTACGGGTGCGCGAAGCCCGAGTCGCCGAACGTGCCGGCCGTGGCCGAGAGCGGCGAAACGAAGTCGACGACGTCGTCGTACTGGCGGCCCATCGTGAGCGTGCCGAACGCGTTGCTGCTCAGACCGACATACGCCTGGCGGCCGAACATGCGGCTGTTCTGGCCGAGCTGGCCGTTATTGACGCTGAAGCCGTTTTCGAGCACGAAGATCGCCTTCAGACCACCGCCGAGATCTTCGGCGCCCTTGAGGCCGAAGCGGCTGCCGCTGATGTTGCCGCTCGCGAGCGCAACGCGGCCGCTGCCGCCCACGTTGTTCGTATAGGCGATGCCGGCATCGACGAGGCCGTAGAGGGTAACCGAGCTTTGAGCGTGGGCGGACGCGGCGGCGAATGCAGTAACGCACGCGGCGGCGATAGAGATTTTTTTCACTGTGGGACTCCAGTCCTGTAGAAACGCCGGGTTGAGACGGGAGCGAGTATAGGAAGGGTCGATTCGCGAAATGCGATTGGCGGTCCGCAAGGACTCTTCCGTGAATTGGAAGAATGGATTCAAAAAATTGAAATAAATCGGCGCAAGTCATGCGCAGTCAATACTTGCGCCGAAGAATCAGTAAGGATGTGAGCGCCCGGTGCGTCCATTGAGTCGCATTTCCACAACATTTGCGAGTTCGGGGATTGGGCGGCGTGTATCGCGCATTTCGCGCATTTCGGGCATTTCGTGCAGTTCGAATCGCGTGCCGGAATTACGCATCGTGCCGCGCGAGTACATCGGTGGCGCGATGCGGCTGCGCGACCTGATCGATCAGGAAAACGTCGCCGCTCGCGTGCCGCGTGCGCAACGGCAGGATCGCCTGGTAGGCGGGCGAGCGATACCACGCGCGGGCGCGTTCGCGATCCTCGAATTCGATGATGATCAGATCGCCCTTGAATGCGCCTTCGAGCCGCTCGACGCGTCCGCCGTGAACGATGAACCGACCGCCGAACGGCGCGAGCGTGGCGTCGATCTTCTCCAGGTATTCGACGATCTCCGCGCAAGGTTCGCAGCGGTGCAAATGGGCGATGGCGTAAGCGGTCATGGCTGTCCTCGGGGCGGGGTGCGGGTGGCGCGGAGCGAAACGATGCAACCGAGGATAGGGCGAGTGCCGCGGCGGGGCGATTACGTGGGAGGTAACGTAAGCCAATGACAACGACGTTAAATAACGTCTGAACTAAGCGAAGGCTGAATCGAGAGAAAGTTATTGAAATACCCAAAAAATCGCTTGCAAAGTTTAGGGGAAAACCCTATAGTTGACTCGTCTCCTCCATGTCTCCTCCTGATATGGATTCAGCCCGCCAACTTAGGTGGGCTTTTTCTTTTGTGGCGCCGGTTTTGCAAGTGGGATTGAGTCCGCGTATTACCGCGTAATCCCCGGCTTCGCCCGCATCGGTTGTCACGATCCATCGAGAGTAAAATAGCGTTATTGGCGTCCATTCGCGACGCTCCGCTCCCGACATCCCGATGAAACCGTCTCCCGCGCAGGAACCCAAGCGCAAGCGTCCGCCTACCTGGGTGCTCAATACGCTGACCGCACTCGTCGGCGTGCTCACGCTCGCGCTGGGCGTCGGCTGGCTGATCCGCAGCTGGATCGTCGATATGGAAATTCCGTACTTCGCGATTCCGCTCGTGATGTGCGTGCCGGTGATCGTCGCCGTCGCGTTCCGCAATTTCTGGGACTAGCGCGGGTCAGCGGACCCGCGCCGCGCCTTCATTTGCGCCTTCAATCGCGGCTTCAATCGCGCACGCATCGCGCTTTCAGTCACCAAATTCCTGCGCACACGCTTCCCGCACGCGCTCAATGACCGCGCCCCACGTTTCGTAGTTGCCCTGTCGAAAGAGCCGCACGGTATGCGGATACCACGGCGAATCCTGGCGCGCGTGCAGCCAGCGCCAGTCCACGTCGCGGCGCGGCAGCATCACCCAGCAGGGCACGCCGAGCGAGGCGGCCAGATGCGCCGTCGACGTATCCACGCAGATCAGCAGATCGAGTTGCGAAAGGATCGCCGCCGTATCGACGAAATCCGTCACCTCGCTGCCCAGATGCAGGATCGGCTGATTCTGCGGCGGGCGCTGCGCCTCGTCTTCCCCCGCGCCTTTTTGCAGGCTCACGAACCGTAGTCCCGGCACGCGCCAGAGCGGCGCGAGCGCGGCCAGCGACGGAATCGAGCGATGGTGATCGTTATGGTGCTGCGGGTTGCCGCGCCACACGAGGCCCACGCGCGTGCCCGGGCCGAGCGTATCGAGGCGCGCGCCCCATTGCTCGACGAGCGCCGCTTCAGGTTGGAAGTTCGCGGGCGCGGGCGTGGTGTCGAGCGTCGTGCCCAGATGCATCGGCAGGCTGAGCGGGCTCGCCCAGTAATCGAATTGCGAGGCGCGCGAAACGGCGTCGGCATGATCGATCACGATGTCGATCCCTTCGACGCCCGCGAGCACGCGATGCAGCGTGCTCACGCACGCGAACGCGATATGGCGCGCGCCTTGCGCCTTCAGCAGCCGCGCGTAACGCGCGAACTGGAGCATGTCGCCGAGTCCGTCTTCCTGCCACAGCAGCAGCGTCTTGCCCGCGATCGGCTCGCCTTGCCAGTGCAGGCAGTCGAGCATGTCGCGCGAGCGATAGTGGATGAAGCCGGTGTTGTCGTAGCGACGTTCATAAAGACGCCAGCCTTCCTCGTAGCGTCCCATCGCGATCAGCAGCGTGGCGAGGCGGAACTGCGCGTCGCCGTAGGCGGGATTCAGTTCGAACGCGCGCCGGTAGGCCGCTTCCGCTGCATCGAACGCGCCGAGTTCCTTCTGCGCGCTGCCGATGTTGAAGTGCGTGAGCGCGAAGCCGGGGTTGCAGGCGAGCGCCTCCTCGAAGACCGCGAGCGCTTCCTGCAATCGGTCGAGCGCGATGAGCACGCCGCCGAGATTGTTGAGCGCTTCCGTGTGCGTCGGCGCGAGGCGCAGTGCGTTGCGATAGGCGGTTTCGGCTTCGGGATAGCGTTCGAGCTGCCGCAGCACGACGCCGAGGTTGTAGTGCGCTTCCGCATGATCGGGGCGCAGCGCGAGCGCTTGCCGGAACACCTGTTCGGCCTCGGGCAGACGCTTGAGATCGACGAGCACGCAGCCGAGATTGATCACCGCCTCGACGTAATCGGGACGGATCTGGATCGCGCGGCGGCAGACCATTTCCGCGTCCCCGAGCCGGCCCAGCGTCTTGAGCAGCGCGCCGTAGTTGTTGAGCGCTTCGGGATACTGAGGCTGCACATTCAACGCCTGGCGAAACGCTTCTTCGGCCTCGTCGAGACGGCCACTGACGCGCAGCAGATTGCCGAGATTGTTGTGCGCGCGCGCGCCTTGCGGATTGGCCTCGATCGCCGCGCGGTAGGCCGTTTCGGCTTCGTCGTAGCGGCCGGTTTCATGCAGCGCGAGGCCGAGGTTGTAGTGCGCGTCGGCGTGCGCGGGCGCGAGCGCGAGCGCCGCGCGGTAGGCGTCTTCCGCTTCCCGATGGCGGCCGAGCCGATGCAGCACGGTGCCGAGATTGCTCCAGCCATCGACGTGCGCGGGGTTCAAGGCGAGCAGCTTGCGCCACACCGTTTCGGCGGCGGGCAGCTTGCCGAGCGCCGTGAGCATCGCGGCGAGGCCGTTGTAGGCCTCCATGTGTTGCGGCTGCGCGTCGATGCAGCGCTGCCACAGCGCTTCGGCCGCGGCGGCCTGGCCCGATCCCATCGCGCAGAGCGCGGCGAGATTGAGCGCGTCGATGCGCGTGCCGTCGTCGGCGCAGGCCTGCTGGCCCACGAGCGGCGCGATCGCGGCGAAGGCATCCGCGAAACGGCCTTGCGCGCACAGGGCGGCCGCCTCTTGCTGGCGGTCGGGGCGAAGGGGCGCGTCGGTCGTCGTCGTGGTCACGGTGGTGCTGGGCGAAATAAAGGACCGTATGAGCTTAAAGCATGCGCGGCCCGGGCAACGGCGCGATAAGAGCGCACAGATTGCGGTTGTTCCGCCGATAAGACCTTCATTGCGGTTACGTCCCCATGCGCGCCGAACGGATCGCGAAAGCACGGAAAGGATTAGAAAAATCCGGGAAGTTCGATTGCAGATTCGTAAGGCGATGCGGGCGTCTTCTGCGTCCGCTGCAAAGCCGCGTTATGCTTCGCAGCATTGCGCGCCGACGTGCGCTGACGTGCGGTCTGCATTCGCTGGGCTGCATGTTTCGTTCGTCATTCGCGCGCCGCTTCCACAGGAGACATCGATGCAATACCGCCGTTTCGGCCAGACCGGCCTCACCGTTTCGCGTCTTTGCCTGGGCACCATGACCTTCGGTTTGCAGACCGAGGAGGACGTGTCCCGCCGCATTCTCGACAAGGCCGCCGACGCGGGCATCAACTTCATCGACACCGCCGACGTCTACCCGCTGGGCGGCGGCGAAACATGCGCGGGCCGCACCGAGGAGATCGTCGGGCGCTGGCTCAACGCGGAGAAGGGCCGCCGCGAGCGCTTCATCGTGGCGACCAAGGCGGTTGGCAAGGTCGGGCCGTCGCCGTGGGATCAGGGCGCGTCGCGCAAGCATCTGCTCGATGCCATCGACGCTTCGCTGCGCCGCCTCGGCACCGATTACGTCGATCTCTACCAGCTCCACTCCGACGACGCCAACACGCCGCTCGACGAAACGATCGAAGCGCTCGACACGATCGTGCGTTCGGGCAAGGCGCGCTATATCGGCGTATCGAATTTTCTGGCGTACCGGCTCGCGCGTGCGCTCGGCCGCGCCGATTTTCTGCGCTGCGCGCGCTTCGTTTCGGTGCAGCCGCGCTACAACCTGCTGTTCCGCCAGATCGAGCGCGAACTGCTGCCGCTCGCGCAGGAGGAAGGGCTCGCGGTGATTCCGTACAACCCGCTCGCGGGCGGGCTGCTGACCGGCAAGTATCAGCAGGGCAGCGCGCCGTCCGAAGGCCGCTTCACGCAGAGCGTGGGCGTGGCCGGTTCGATGTATCAGGACCGCTACTGGCACGAGCGCGAGTTCGCGAGCATCGAGAAACTGCGGGGGATCGTGGAGCAGGGCGGGCAATCGTTGACGACGGCTTCCATTGCGTGGGTGCTGGCGCATCCGCAGGTGACGTCGGCGCTGATCGGCGCGAGCCGGCCCGAGCAACTCGATGCGTCGATTGCCGCCGCCGATCTCGTGCTCGACCCCGCGCTCAAGCAGCAACTCGACGAAGCGAGCCACGAATACCGTATGGGCGACGCGGCACGTTGATCAGGTATCCGAATTAATTGGGTGATCATATCCTGGTGAGCACGATGCGCTCGCCAGGATGCGCGATGAACTAGTTTGGCAGGCTTAACTTGTGAAGATTGGGGTAAGGCCACCAGTCAGGCACGTGCGCGCATCACTGGTACCGCCGCGCAGTTAGTTGATTCGTAAACCAGTAAATTCCTATTTAAACAAAAAGCCCACGATTACAACATTTTCTGTGACGAAGGATCGACTGTTGAATAACTTCGCCTCGCCTTAATTTTTAATAATTATATAATTTCGTCATGCGAATTAAAATTTAGACGAAATAAGGTGAAAGGTGAATGACTCTTGTCTCGGATTGGCTGCATTCGTTGCATGTCATCAAGACGCTTTCGCTCAAAGCGCGGTGACGCTATATGCCTTTCGGAACGCAGTTTCGACTGCACGTTGCCGTTGCTTTTCAATGGTGCCGACGCGTCGGGCTGCGCTCGCGCAGATGAGTGTTGGGACGCCTTGTTTCGAACTGGACGCGAGACGGGATGCATGCCTTATCGCGTCCATATGGGACATGGGGCGTTGATTGCGGGCAAGGAGAGCCCGTACTGGCGCACGGTCGAACGAATCAGAAACGCGCTCGATCCACTTGAGATGCTGTCACCTGTCCGTTGGACTTCAGATACTGCAGCATCGTTTCTTTAAGATTGATATTCGGAGCACCTGAATGACTCGATTGACGTCTGAAAGACTTGCCGCGTTGAACGATGGCACCGAAGCGACCAGCAACCTCGCTGAGTGCCTGGCTATCGACCAAGCCCTGTTGGCGCAGTCTGCAATTCCGGGTGTAGGGCTGAAGCAGGCGTTACCTCGCATCCTTGCCGCGCACAACGAGGTAGCCAACAAGGGAATCAGCTATCAGATTCGTGCAATTGGGATGGCGATTGCCGAGGAATTGCGAGGATCCAGAAGGGCTGCGATTGCTGCGGTGACTGAGCGATTGCAGTGTCATGCATCGGACACGGTGCGTTCCTGGGCAGTCTTCGCACTGACGTGTGCGGATGAAACACGTTCGTTGGACGACAGGCTCCACTCGGTACGGCCATTCGCTGCGGATAGTCATTTCGGCGTGCGGGAGTGGGCGTGGATGGCAGCGCGGCCCTATATCTCGAGTGACATCGAATCCGCCATAACGCTGCTGCGAGTCTGGACAACTTCAACGGATGCGAATATTCGCCGCTTCGCCGTGGAGAGCACCCGGCCGCGCGGGGTGTGGAGCGAACACATTGCACGACTCAAGGCCGAGCCAGGAATAGCCCTGCCATTGCTGGAGCCGCTTAAGACAGACGACGTTCGCTATGTTCAGGATTCGGTAGCCAACTGGCTCAACGACGCAAGCAAGACGCAACCTGACTGGGTCGTTGCACTGTGTGCCCGCTGGGCGACTGCGGATGATCCGTCCACAGACAGAATCATCAAGCGCGCGCTGCGAACATTGCAAAAGAAGAGCGATCTCGCAGCGTGCGCTGCACATCGGAGTTAAGTCTTTCAACAAGGAGCATTGCGATATCACTCGCCTCTCAACTCGATGCACTCACGTCATGGAATCGTCGTGCGCCTCGACGACTTGCTGAAAGATGGCCCTGTCGTACTGACGTTCTATCGCGGTCAATACTGGCCATTTCAGCATGGATGGGTATCTCCGGATACGCCTTCTGACGTTGCTTCCAAAATCGAAACGGGATCGCGGCCGCGTTGAGTTACTTTGAAGCGGCCAGCGAACCATTCCGATGGCCGCGATCGGGCGTGCCATTGCATTCTTAAAAGAGCCGTCCCGGGTTACAACATCCGGGACGTTATGCGCCGCTTCCGATAGCACCTTGTTATTTGGATCGATCGAAAGCGCCTCTACGGCACCAACACCTGACGGCCCATCACCTTGCCGTGCGCGAGCGCGTCGAGCGCGTCGTTCACTTCGCCGAGCGGTCGCGGCACCACCGCCGAAGGCTGCATCTTGCCCTCGCGCATCAGCGTGACGAGTTCGCGCAATTCGGGCAGCGTGCCCACATAGCTGCCTTCGATCTTGAGCGGACGCATCGGAATGATCGGCAGCGAGAGCGTGATGTCGCCGCCCATCAGGCCGACCACCACCACATGACCGCCGCGCGCGCACGCATCGAGCGCGAGTTTCACCGTGGGCGTCGCGCCCACGAGATCGAGCACGGCGCGCGCGCCGCCGCCCGTGGCTTCGGCGATCTGCTTCGCGGCGTCGGGCGCGCGCGCGTCGATGGCGGCCAGCGCGCCGACCTTGAGCGCGGCTTCGCGCTTGGCGGCGTCCACGTCGACGACGATCGCGCCTTTCGCGCCGAGCGCCTTGAGCACTTCGATCGCCATCATGCCGAGCCCGCCCGCGCCGATGATCACGACCGCGTCTTCGTGGATGCGATCGCCGAACTTCTTCACCGCCGAATACGTGGTGACGCCCGCGCAGGCGAGCGGCGCGGCCTTCACGGGATCGAGCCCGCCGAGATCGACCAGATAGCGCGGATGCGGCACGATCACGTAGTCGGCGAAACCGCCGTCGCGCATCACGCCGAGCGATTGCGGCTTCGTGCAGATGTTCTCTTCGCCGCGCTTGCAGGCCGCGCATTCGCCGCAGCCGATCCACGGATGCACCACGGCCACCGTGCCGGTTTTCACGTCGCCCGCTTCGGGGCCTGCCGCGACGATCTCGCCGCAGATTTCATGGCTCAGCGTGAGCGGCAGCTTGATGCCGCGGTCGGCGAGCGACAGCTTCTTGCCGCCGCCCAGATCGTAGTAGCCCTCCCAGATGTGGAGGTCGGAATGGCACAGGCCGGCGGCTTTCACGCGCACGAGCACTTCGGTGCCCCTGGGTTGCGGCGTGTCGCGCTGGACGAGTTCGAGCGGCTGGCCGTGATGGGTCACGCAATAACAACGCATCTGCATGGATGTCTCCGTGTGTGTTGTGTCAAGCAGGCGGGCGATGTCGAATCCCTTGCATCATAGCGGATCGCGAAGAAATTCGTCCGGTCGTTCGTTTTTAATGCGGCGCTTGTTATGAGTTGATAACCGGAAAGCATGATCGCGCATGAGCGTTCACTTTGCGGTCATATAAAAAGCGGGTCACGTACTATTGGCCGGTCCAACACGTTCAAAGCGCGAAGGTTGCCATGCGTCGCCTCAGGTTCGCTAACGGATCGCCCATGCCCGCGAGCGTGCGTGCGCACGCAGCGCATAAAGGCGCGCGCGCATGAGCGGCCTCGTCGAATCGCTGGGCGTGCTGATCGGCGGCATCGGTCTGTTTCTGCTCGGCATCACGATGATGACCAACGGCCTGAAGCTCGCGGCCGGTCCCGCGCTCGAGGTGATCCTGAGCCGCGCGACGCGCACGCCCGCAGCGGGTCTCGCGTCGGGCGTACTGGTCACGGCGCTGGTGCAGTCGTCGAGCGCGGTGACGGTCGCGGTGATCGGCTTCGTGAACGCGGGCCTGCTCGATCTCGGCGGCGCGCTCTGGGTGCTGTTCGGCGCCAATCTCGGCATGACGACCACGGGCTGGATCGTCTCGCTGCTCGGCCTGAAGATGAAGATCGACGCGCTCGCGCTGCCGCTCGTCGGCATCGGCATTGCGCTGCGCCTCACGGGCGTGGGGCAGCGGCGCGGCGCGCTCGGCGACGCGCTCGCAGGCTTCGGCATCCTGTTCATCGGCATCGCCACGTTGCAGGGCGCGTTCACGGGCCTCGTCGCGCAATATCGGCTGCCGCAGGGCGAAGGGCTCGTCGAGGTGCTGATGCAGGTGTTCGCGGGCCTCGTGATCACGCTGCTCGTGCAGTCGTCGTCGGCGACCATGACCATCACGCTGGCCGCCGCGCAGGGCGGCATGCTGAGCACGCAGGGCGGCGCGGCCGTGATCATCGGCGCGAATATCGGCACCACGGCCACGGCGCTGCTGGCGGCCGTGGGCGCGACGCCCAACGCGCGGCGCGCGGCGGTCGCGCAGGTGATCTTCAACGTGGTGACGGGACTCGTCGCCACGGCGCTGCTGCCGTGGATGATCGACTTCATCGTGCGCGTGGGCGACTGGCTGCATCTGCCGCACGATCCGGCCATCGCGCTCGCGCTTTTTCACACGGCGTTCAACGTGCTGGGCCTCGTCATCATGGTGCCGCTGGCGGGGCGTCTCACGCGCTGGCTGCTGCGCCGCTTTCGCGCGCGCGAGGGCGACGAGGGCGCGCCGCAATTTCTCGACGACACCGTCGCCGTGGTGCCCGAACTCGCCGCGGACGCGCTGCGACTCGAAGTGACGCGCATCGGCGCGATCGTGCGCCGCATGGTGCGCATGACGCTTGCGGGCGGCGACGCTCACGCGCTCGCGCACGAGCAAGGCGCGACCACGCGATTGTTCAACGCGGCACAGAAGTTCGCACAGCGAATGAATCGGCAGGAGATGGTGCCCGCGACGGCGGCCGCGCTCGCGGAGTCGTTGCGCGAGTTGCGTTATCACGAGAGCGCGGCGGAGCAGGCCATGCAGGCGGCGGCGCTCGCGAGCGTGTTGCCCGACGCGAACATCGCCGCAAGCTACGCGGTGTTCGAGCGCCGCGCGCTCGCGTTGCTCGATGCGATCGAGGCCGTCGATCATGCCGATCAGCCGGGGCAGGACACGGAAAATCGTCCGCGATCGCCCGGCGAAGACAGCGCGCTGATCGAAAATCTCTCGCAGTCGATGGAGGGCGCGTATGGAGCGCTCAAGGCGCAACTGCTCGGCGAAGGCGCGGCGGGCACGTTGTCGATCGCGGTGATGGAGGAACTGCTGCGCCGTGACAGCGCGTTGCGGCGCGCGTTGCAGCAGGTCGCGAAGGCGCATTCGCGCGCGCTCTCGTTCGCGGATTGAAGGTGCCCGAAGCGCGTTCGAAACATGCGCGAAGTCGCATCGGACGAATTCGAAAGTGCCTTAAAAAAGGACTCGATCGCGTGCGATTGATTGCATGGCTAACGACAAACGGTTATCCTGTGGCCATGTTCGATCAGTGTCTTTACTTCAACACGTCGGCGCTGGCCCGCCGCCTCGAACGCGAGTGGTCCGAAGCTTTCGAGCCTTTCGGCCTCACGCCGCCGCAGGGTTTCATGCTGCGCGCGGTGCTGGAGCGGCCGGGTTCGTTGCAGCACGAGCTTTCGGAAATGCTCTCGATCGCGCGGCCCACGGCCACGCGCGTCATTGACGGTCTGGAGGCGCGCGGCTATGTCGAGCGTCAGCGCACCGAAGGCGACCAGCGCGAAGTGGCCATCGTGCCCACCGCGCAGGCGCAGGCCATTCGCGAGGCGCTGCATCACGCGAGCGCGACGGTCACGGGACGCATCAAGCGCTCGCTGGGCGGCGAGGCGTTCGTCGACACCGTGAGCCGCTTGCGCACGGCGCGCGCGACGCTCGGCTAGCACGCATCGATTTTTTTCAGGCAGACAACAGCAGAACGCGCGCGTTCCGTCCATCGAGGGCCAACGTCGCGCGGGCAGTCAGTGGAGTGGCAACATGCGGCGCATCGGCGCTTTTTGTATTTCGACGTGGCTGGCCGCGTTGATTCTCTTTCTGGGCCGCCATTCGGTGCCGATGATGGCGCTGAGCGGCGTGGTGGTGTTCGCCGGGCTCGATCTGTTTCATCCCGAGCGCGCGGGCGCCGAGAGCGCGCCGCCTGGCGACGGACGCAACGATCGCGGCTAGTCCGCAGTGGGCGGATATCGCTGCGATATCGTCACTCAAGCAGACTCAAGCAGACTCAGGCACGCTCAAACGAAAACGCCGCGCACGAAGCGCGGCGTTTTTTCATGCCTGAAAACTCAAAGCAAAACGATCAAGCCTCTTCGGCCCACGACATGTTCTCGCGCGCGAGCAGCGCCGACGAAGCCGCCGGGCCGAACGTGCCCGCCGTGTACGTGCGCGGGCGGTCGTTCAGTTCCTTCCAGCCGTCGAGGATCGGCTCGACCCACGTCCACGCGGCTTCGAGTTCGTCGCGGCGCATGAAGTGCGTGAGACGGCCGCGAATCACGTCGATCAGCAGACGCTCGTACGCTTCCGCGCGGCGTTCGGGAATCGCCTGCTGCAGGTCCAGATTCAGGTTCACCGGCAGCATGTTCATGCCGCTGCCCGGTTCCTTCGCGAGCATCTGCAACTGGATCGATTCTTCCGGCTGCAACTGGATCACGAGGCGATTGCCGTAATTGCGCGGGCCGCTCGGGAAGATCGAGAACGGCAGGTCCGCGAATTCGATCACGATTTCCGACTGGCGCTTTTGCAGGCGCTTGCCCGTGCGCAGGAAGAACGGCACGTTGGCCCAGCGCCAGTTGTTGATGTGCGCGCGGATCGCCACGAAGGTCTCGGCCTTGCTGTCGGCCGGCACATTGTCTTCTTCCAGATAGCCCTTCACCGGCTGACCGTCGACGGCGCCCGCCGCGTACTGGCCGCGCACCGTGTCGCGCGCGATATCGGCGAGCGACATCGGACGCAGCGAGCGCAGCACCTTGAGCTTTTCGTCGCGCACCGCGTCAGGATCGAGCGAGACGGGCGGCTCCATCGCCACGATGCAGAGCAGTTGCAGCAGGTGGTTCTGCACCATGTCGCGCAGCGCGCCCGTGTGATCGTAGAAGCCCGCGCGGCTGCCCACGCCCACCGTTTCGGCCACCGTGATCTGCACGCTGCGGATATACGGCGCTTGCCACAGCGGCCCGAAGATCGGGTTGCCGAAGCGCAGCACCATCAGGTTCTGCACCGTTTCCTTGCCGAGATAATGGTCGATGCGGTAGATCTGCGATTCCGCGAAGTGACGGCCCACCGACTCGTTGATCTCCTGCGCCGAAGCGAGGTCGTGGCCGAGCGGTTTTTCGAGCACGACGCGCGACTGGCTGTCGAGCAGACCGCCGGCCGAGAGGTTGTCGCAGATCGTCGTGAACAGTTCGGGCGAGGTCGAGAGATAGAACACGCGCAGCGCGTGCTCGCGCGAAGCCTGCTTCAGATGCGCGTAATCGGCGGGATCGTTCACGTCGATGATCACGTACTGGAACAGGCTCAGATAACGGTCCCACGCTTGAGCGTCGAAGGCCTTGGCGTCGATGAACGGACGCGACTGCTCGTCCATGAACTTGCGATAGTCGTCGATGGTCCAGTTCTTGCGGCCGACGGCGATGATGCGCGTCTCGGCAGGGAGGTTGCCGTGCAGATGCGCCATGTAGAGCGCGGGGAGCAGTTTGCGCGCGGCCAGGTCGCCTCCGCCGCCGAAGATGATCATGTCGACGGGCTGTTCGGGCGCGGCTTGGGCAGGCTGATTCGTCATGGCAGGTCGCTCGGTTGTGGCGATGTGTGGCGCTAAGTTGCGAAGTGTGCATCCGGCGCGAGGGCCGGCGCGTTGAAAACGGTAATGGTGCATGGTTTTGCGCGAGTTTGCACGCGTCACGCCGATCGGCGTTCGCCGACGCGGTAGTCGATGAACGGTTCGCGCACGCATAGGGGCGATCTTGCGCGAATCGCTCGGATTGGGCGTCGCGTGCTGCACGCTTCGCGCTGAAGCGTTGCTAACGTTGGTTGGCGGTCTGGTGAGGGCGGGTACTCGTCGAGGTTTTTAGCCCCGCTTTGTGCAGGGTTTTTATGGCGCTGCGTTCGTTCATAGCCCATTAGCCCAATCCCGGCACGCTCACGCCCAGCGCCTGCACGAGCAGCAGCGCGTTGAGCGCGAGCACGGCCACCGCGCCGAGCACCGCGAGCCACGCCACCCACGCGCGGTTCGCGTACGCGCCCATGATGTCGCGCCGGCAGGTGAAGCTCACGAGCGCGGCCATCGGAAAGGGCAGCGCGAGGCTCAGCACGACCTGGCTCGCGACCAGCGCATCGGTGGCGTTCACGCCGAGTCCCACGACCGCGAAGCTCGGCGCCATCGTCACGAGGCGGCGCAGCCTGAGCGGAATCTGGAAGCCCACGAAACCCTGCATGATCATCTGTCCCGCGAGCGTGCCGACCACCGAACTCGAAATGCCCGAGGCGATCAGCGAGACCAGAAAGATGCCCGCCGCGGCCACGCCGAACAGCGGCGCGAGCGTGTGCCATGCGGTCTCGATTTCGGCGACATCGGCGTGGCCCTGATGAAACGACGCCGACGCCATGATCACCATCGCCATGTTGATGACGCCCGCGAACGCGAGCGCGGCCACCACCTCGACGTTCGAATAGCGCAACAGGCGCGCGCGCTCGCCGTCGTTGCGCGGCTGCACGCGTGCCTGCGTGAGCCCCGAATGCAGAAAGAGCGCGTGCGGCATGACCGTCGCGCCGACGATGCCGACCGCGATCGTGACCGCCTGCGCGTCGGGCAGATGCGGCGTGAAAGCGCCGCGCAGCACGCCCGGCCACGCGACCGGCACGATAAAAAGTTCGAGCAGATAGCACAGGCCGATCATGCCCACGAGCGCGCCGATCACGAGTTCGAGCGGCCGGAAACCCGCGCGCTCGAAGAACAGCAGCCCGTAGGTGATGAGCGCCGTGACGGCCATGCCCGCGATCAGCGGCAGATGGAACAGCAGCGCGAGGCCGATCGCGCCGCCGAGGAATTCGGCGAGATCGGTCGCCATGGCGGCGATCTCGCTGACGATCCACATGCACCAGACGAGCGGCGCGGGCAGGCGTTCGCGGCACAGTTCGGCGAGATTGCGGCCCGTGACGATGCCGAGTTTCGCCGAGAGGCCCTGGAACAGCATCGCCACGAGATTCGCGAGCAGCACGACCCACAGCAGCGCGTAGCCGTAGCGCGCGCCCGCCTGGATGTTGGTCGCGAAGTTGCCGGGGTCCATGTACGCGACCGAGACGATCACGGCCGGGCCCGCGAGCGGCAGCAGCAGCGCGGCGCCGCGCCGGCGGCCCTCGAGCGCTTCGCGTACCTTGCGCACCGTGCCCGCGGAGAGACCGTCGGGCACGTCGCGCAGATCGTCGTCGCGGGTGCGGTGGTGCATGGGCGCCTCGTCGCGGTTGCGGGGCCGGAACACACGCGCCTGGCGCGCGCCGCCGCTCACAAATTGTCGGAAATCAGCAGAAAAGCGCGTCAGAATGTGCCGCGCGCGTCATCGGAATGCATCGCTCGCGCGTTAAGCAGATGATCCTCGGCGCGCGATTCGCTGCCCGGTTTCAATGAGGTTTCATCTGGCTTTCGCCCGCGTTGCGGCGCACCAGCACCTATCTCAGCACAAACCGGCCCCGCGCGCTTTTCCCGGCAATCCCCCCCGGTCTGACGCCCTTAAGAAATGTCCCATTTCCCGATTTTCTCCCTGACCCGCAAACGCGCCGCAGCGGCGCTCCTCGCGGGCGGCCTCGCGTGCAGCGCGCTGGCCCACGCCGACGCCAACGTCAATCCGAACGACAAGGTCATCGTGCTCGACTCCGGCGAGGCGCAGCTCTCGCTGATCGACGAAGCGAGCCGCACCGTCGTGGGCACCGAGCCCACCGGCAAGGAACCGCATCACCTGATGATCACGCCCGACGGCCAGTCGCTGATCGTCGCCGATTCGGTCTCGAACGACCTGATGTTCCTCGACCCGCACAGCGGCAAGGTGCAGCGTCGCGTCGAAGGGATCGAAGATCCGTACCAGCTCGGCTTCTCGCCCGACCGTAAGTGGTTCGTGACCGCCGGCCTGCGTCTGGACCGCGTGGACATCTACAGCTACAACGGCCACGACGTCACGCTCGTCAAGCGCATTCCGCTCGCGAAGACGCCGAGCCACATCACCTTCGCGTCGGACAACAAGACCGCGTTCGTGACGCTGCAGGACACCGGCGAAGTGGCGGCCATCGACCTGCCGACGCAAACCGTGCTCTGGAAGCTGCATATCGGCAACACGCCCGCGGGCCTGTGGATGACGCCCGGCGACAAGTACCTGCTGGTCGGCATGACGGGCGAGGACGACGTGGCCGTGGTGGACTGGCACAACCGCACGCTGGTCAAGAAGATCCAGACCGGGCGCGGCGCGCACAATTTCCGCAATCTCGACGACGGCAAGCACATCGCCGTGTCGAATCGCGTCGAAAGCACCATCAGTATTCTCGATTACACGACGCTGACCAAGGTCGCCGACATCACGGGCCTGCGCCCCGGTCCCGACGACATGGAACTTTCCGCCGACAAACGCTATCTGTGGGTTACGTTCCGCTTCGCGAAGCACGTGGGCGTCATCGACCTCACGACGCGCAAGCTGATCGACACGATCGCCGTGGGCCGCTCGCCGCACGGCATCTACTTCGCGAACAGCGCGCCGTTCTACGCGCCGAATCCAGACTGACGAGCGGGAGTCCCGATGCTTGACACGCTGCTTTCGCAGGCCGACAACCTCGTTTCGTGGCTGCAGACGCTCGTCTACGTGGACGTCGTGCAGCCGATCTTCTACAAGGTCGGCCTGATGGGCTACGACGAGGACACCTACGACGCGCTCTACTGGGTGATCGTCGGCGTGCTCGAAATCCTGCTGACCTACGTGCTGCTGCGTCCGCTCGAAGCGCTGCGCCCGGCCGAAGCGTGGCAGGACCGCAAGGCGCTGCGCGCCGACGTCTGGTACACGTGGATCGCGAAGCTCGGCATTCTGAACATGGCGTTCTTCTTCATGCTCACGCCGCTGTTCAACCGGCTGCAGAGCGCGATGGCGATCCACAATATTCCGAACATCGAAGTGGACAGCCTCTGGCCCGGCGTGACCGACAAGCCCTACGTCTCGTTCGTGATCTATCTGGTCGTGCTCGATTTCGCGGGTTACTGGTATCACCGCTGGCAGCATCGCTTCGGCGTGTGGTGGGAACTGCACGCGGTGCACCATAGCCAGCAGCAGATGTCGCTCTGGTGTGACGATCGCAATCATTTTCTCGACGACATCGTGCAGGCGGCGTTCTTCGCGGCCATTTCGCTGTTCATCGGCGTGCCGCCCGCGCAGTTCGTCGTGCTGATCGCGGTGAGCAACTTCCTGCAGGCCGTGCAGCACGTGAACGCGCGGCTCGACTACGGCTGGGTGCTGGAGCGCATGCTCGTGAGCCCGGCGTTTCATCGCCGCCATCACGCGATTGGCTATGGTCACGAAGGCACGCGCTACGGCTGCAACTTCGGCGTGCTGTTTTCGTGGTGGGACGTGATGTTCCGCACGGCGTCCTGGGACAAGACGCTGGAACCCACGGGCATCCGCGACCAGCTTCCCGCGCCGCAGGGCAAGGGCGTGAACTACGGCGAAGGCCTGATGGCCCAGCAGTGGCTCGCGCTCGTGCGCATCGCGAAGCGGCTGGCGGGCAAGGGCTATCCGATGGGCGGCACGGCGAACTGAGCCTGTGCGCTTTCGCGTTCATGTGACGCAAACACACAACGAGGCGGCCGCGAGCCGCCTCGTTTCGTTTACGGCGAAGATGCGGCAGATGCGATAATCGCGGCTTGTCCCCCGCGAGACGCGTGCGCCGCGTCCGCTTCATCTGCACGAAATCTGCATGGAAAGCGCAGGCGTTGCATGAGACTGGAGAGCACCTTGAGCCGTATCGACAACCCGCAGCACGACCAGGAAGTCGGCTTTGCCGACGCCACCCAGGACACCACCCGCATCGACGACGTGCGCATCGGCGCCGTGCGTCCGCTCATTTCGCCCGCGCTGCTGCTCGACGAACTGCCGGTGCCGCAGAGCACGCAGACGCTCGTCGAAACGAGCCGCGCGCAGATCGCCGAGGTGCTCGCGCAGCGCGACGACCGCCTCGTGATCGTGGTCGGCCCGTGCTCGATCCACGACCACGACCAGGCCATCGAATACGCGAAGCTGCTCAAGGCGAAGGCCGACACGCTGAAGGACGATCTGCTGATCGTGATGCGTGTCTACTTCGAGAAGCCGCGCACGACGGTGGGCTGGAAGGGCTATATCAACGATCCGCGTCTGGACGGCAGCTTCCGCATCAACGAAGGTCTGCGCAAGGCGCGTGAGCTGCTGCTCGACATCAACGCGCTCGGCCTGCCGACCGGCACCGAATTCCTCGACCTGCTGAGCCCGCAATACATCGCCGATCTGGTGGCGTGGGGCGCGATCGGCGCGCGCACGACGGAGAGCCAGAGCCATCGGCAACTGGCGTCGGGGCTGTCCTGCCCGATCGGCTTCAAGAACGGCACCGACGGCGGCGTGCAGGTCGCGGCGGACGCCATCGTGGCCGCGAGCGCGAGCCACGCGTTCATGGGCATGACGAAGATGGGCATGGCCGCAATCTTCGAAACGCGCGGCAACGACGCGTGCCACGTGATTCTGCGCGGCGGCAAGAGCGGGCCGAATTACGACGCGGCGTCGGTGGCCGCGTGCTGCGCTTCGCTGACGAAGGCGGGGCTGCGCGAGGAAGTGATGATCGACTGCTCGCACGCGAATTCGAGCAAGCAGCATCAGCGTCAGATCGATGTCGCGCGCGATATCGGCGAACAGTTGAAGGGCGGCGATGCGCGCATCGTCGGCGTGATGATCGAGAGCCATCTGGAAGAAGGGCGCCAGGATCAACAGCCGGGCGTGCCGCTCAAGCGCGGCGTGTCGATCACCGATGCGTGCATCAGCTGGGCGCAAACCGAGCCCGTGCTGGATGGGCTCGCGGAAGCGGTGCGCGCGCGCAGGAAGGCGCGGGCGGGGTAAGCGGCGCGGTTGGCCTGGACGTCAAAGAACGCGCGGCGGACATCGAGTCCGCCGCGCGTTTTTTCATGGGCGTCGTAAAAGTTGGATCAGGCCTTGGCCGCTGCGCCCGCGTCTGGCGCGCGATGCTCGGCATCATCGCCCGTTTCATCGCCGAACCCACGCACCTTGCCGACCCACAGCACCGCCACCACGGCCAGCGCCGCCGCGAGCCAGCCGTTGTAGCCGAAGCCGATAATCGTGCCGTGCGGACCGTTCTGCAGCAGCAGCCCGCCGACCCATGCACCAATACCCGTGCCCAGCGCCTGCACCGCATTGTTTGCGCTCAGGAACGCGCCGCGCCGCGCGGGCTCGGGAATCGTCGTGAGCAGCGCCTGCATCGGCACCATGCGGCTCGACAGCGCGATCATGAACACCGCGAAGAAGCCGACCATCACGATGAACGGCAGCACCGGCAGATGCGTGACGAACAGCACCGGCGCGATCGACACGAGCGCCATCACGCGGAACACGCGGCGCTTGCCGTAGCGATCCGCGAGACGGCCGACCGCGCGCGCCGTCAGGAACGTCGACGCGCCGCCCGCTACATAGAGCCACGACAGCTGCTCGGGCGCGACGCCGTAGTTGGCGACCAGCATCGGCGAGATGAACGGGATCACGAGCATGTGCGCGCACATCATCGTGAAGGTGAGCGCGAACGCCTTCATATGGCGCGGCAGCGTGAGCAACTGCCACAGACGCGGCACGATTTCGCCGAGCGGCGTGTCGCGGTCGACGTGCTCCGTGAGCGGCGGAATCACGCGCGAACCCGCCACCCAGATCACGGCCGAGAGCACGACGAGCAGCAGGAACGGCGCGCTCCAGCCGAAGTGCGCGCCGAGCACGATGCCGGCCGGCACGCCCGCGATCGCGGCCATCGAGAAGCCCATCATGATCACGCCGGTCGCTGCGCCGCGGCGCTGCACCGGAATCACGTCGCTGACGATCGCCATCACGATGGAGCCGAGCACGCCGCCCGTGAGACCCGCGAACGCGCGCGCGAACAGCAGCAGATGAAAGTTCGTCGCGAACGCGCAGGCGAGGTTCGAGAGCGCGAACAGCGCATACGAGACCTGTAGCAGACGGCGCCGGTCGAAGCGGTCGATATAGGTGGCCGCGAACAGCCCGGACAAGCCCGAGCACAACGAATACGC
The DNA here is from genome assembly GCF_914484835.1 of Paraburkholderia tropica. Lineage (GTDB taxonomy): Bacteria > Pseudomonadota > Gammaproteobacteria > Burkholderiales > Burkholderiaceae > Paraburkholderia > Paraburkholderia tropica_A. Next base: position 244,144 of record NZ_CAJZAR010000037.1, on the reverse strand, counting down.
CGACACGGCCGTCGCGAACATCGCGGGCGTGATCGCGAACGCGTCCATGATCTGCGGGCCGAGCGGCATCATCACCATGAAGTCCATGATGATGGTGAACTGCGTGAGCGCGAGCAGCCAGAGCAGCGTGCGTTCGCGCAGCGGATTAAGCGTTAGGGTCATTCAGGGACCTTGTTCAAGCGCGCGCGGCCCCGCGAAAGTGCGGGGCCGCGCGCGCGGGTTTCGACGATCGGCAATCGACGGTGAATCAATCGTCGATCGTTTCGTGCGCGGCCTGCGCGCCGCGCCGCCAGTACGCCGATGCGCGAATGCGCTTCTTGTCGACGCCGCGCTCGTTGCACAGATGCGCGCGTACCGCGCGGATTACCGAGGCTTCGCCCGCGGCCCACACGTAGCCGTCGCCGGGCGGCAACCAGACTTCGCCGACTGCATCGACGAGCGGGTTTGCCGATTCGGATTCCTCACGATAGCACCAGGTCGCGTAGAGATCGGCTTCGGTCGGCAGTTCGATGCGCGCCGCGGGGTTCGCCACTTCGGCGACCACGGCCACGCGCGCGCCGGCGGGCAGCTCGCTCAGGCGGCGCTGGATCGCGGGCAGGGCGGTTTCGTCGCCGATCAGCAGATGCCAGTCGAAGCCCGTGGGAATCACCATCGAACCGCGCGGGCCGCCGACGCCGAGATACTGGCCGGGCTGCGCCTGCGCGGCCCACGCCGTAGCGGGACCGGCTTCGTGCAGCGCGAACTCGATATCGAGCTCGTTGGCGACCGGGTCGAAGCGGCGCGGCGTGTAATCGCGCGCGGCGGGCCGCTCGACGCCTTCGGGAAACACGATGCCGTCGGGACCGAGACTCGGCAGCACCGGCTGGTTCGCGCCCTCGGGCGGGAAGAACACCTTCACGTGATCGTCGAACGACGCCGACACGAAGTCGCTGAGATCGCCCGTGAGCGTGACGCGCACGAGCGCGGACGACAGCGCCTCGACGCGCACCACGCGCAGCAGGCGGAACTTGAGCGGATGTCGCACGCGGACGACTTCGAGATTGCTTTGATTCTGCATCTTTGACTCCGATGTTGGGGCGGTCGATCGACGGGGAACGAGAAGGGGGCGTCAGGCGCCGCTGTTCTCTCCGCCGCCGTTGCTGCCTTCGATTTCCTGAGTGGCGCGCGCGAGGATCGCCGCGATGCGGCGCTGCTCGTCGGGCGCGACGTCGGTTCGGCGCAGCAGCGCGCGCTTGAGCGCGCGGCGCGCCTCGATCAGCTCGCGCACCCAGCCCGTGCCGTCCGACGGATCTTCGCCCGCGAGCGCGCGGCGCATGACTTCCATCTTGCGGCCGAAATGCGTGAGCTTGGCGAGGATCAGGTCGGCGCGTTCGCGATTGGCATCCAGATACTGGCGGCCTTCGTCGGACAGCTCGTAGCGCTTGCGGTTGCCTTCGAGCGTCACGCTCACATAGCCGAGTTCTTCGAGATACGTGAGCGCCGGATAGACCATGCCGGGGCTCGGGCTGTAGAAGCCGTTCGAGCGCGCGTCGAGCGCCTTGATCAGCTCGTAGCCGTGGCTCGGGCGCTCGGCGAGCAGCACGAGCAGCATCAGCTGCAGGTCTTCCGAGCTGAACTTGCGGCCGCGGCCGAAACCGTCGCCGTCGCCGAAATTGCCGAAACCGCCGCCGCGGCCGAAGCCCTCGCTGAAATCACCGGGGCCTTCGCCGCCGCGATGACGGCCCATTGCGTGACGCAGCGCGTGCAGCGGATGGTGCAGGGCGAAGCGGGCGGCGTTGAAGCCGTGGCGGCCGGCGTTGAAGCGGTCTTCAGCGGATTCGGTGCGCCCGGCGCGTTCCGAAGGGTCGAGCGTTTCGCGGCGGCGGTCGGCGAATTCGCGCTCCGGCTGGCCGTGACGGCCCCGACGGCCGTGATGTGCGGGGTGTCCGTGATGACCGGACGCGTGATGAGGGTGGCGCATGGGGCCTCCTTGTCTCTGAGTGTCTTAAAACATGTCTTAAGATATATATCTTAAGAGTGTTTGTCAAAGTTATTTTTTGGGGTATCCGCGCACACTAAAGTCTGCGGGAGCGACGAAAACCCTGTTCAGAGACAAAAAAGTCTGCGGGAAGGCCGGAATCTGCGGATGGCGATTGACTGGGGCCAGCATGGGATTCAGGTCAACGGTCTTGGACCGGGCTACTTCAAGACTGAACTGACGAAGGCGTTGGTTGACGACGCGGCGTTCAGCAACTGGCTGATTGGTCGGACGCCCTCACGCCGATGGGGAAATGTCGAGGACCTCGCAGGCGCGGCGATTTTCCTGGCTAGCGATGCATCAAATTTCGTAAATGGGCATGTGCTCTATGTCGATGGCGGCGTCACTACAACGCTATAACGAGGGAAATCTCCGATAAGTCCGTAGTTGATTGGCAGCGAACTCTTGTTGTTCATCCAGCCTGCTGACAAGAGTTCGCGGGACCTTGAGTGGGGTTCGTTTTGATTCTCGCGAAATTTTCCGGTGAGTCCGGGCCAGGCCCGAAGTGGCCTTGTCTTTCAATTTCTCGGCAGCCCTTTGAACCTCACCTTCTAGACGTTCGAGCCGCTTGAACCACACGGGCGCGGTTGGAGGTTGGCCACTGTTCGCGCCGTTCGCTTTCAGAGTAGGTGTGCATAGATTCCTTCCATAAGCTTTATCCCCGCCCCTTGATTGTCAATGAATGGCACGATGCAGTCGATCGTCCACTCCCGGGCGACATCGGCCCGCACACGGTCACTCGAACGTGATGAACTGCGCTGACGACCACACTTTGCTGTCGTCGCGTTGCCGCCCGAAGAAGTACACCGGGCGAAAACCGAAGGGCGCGTTTTTCGCGTCGATCTTGATACTGCCCGCCAGGTCGACCGGTAACGGCCGATCGGTCAGCCGCTCCACCGCGACGAACAATTCCGTGCCGCCGAGCGCATGCGTGGCGCTGCCCTGGGCGAGCAGATCCGCGCCGCGAATCTCGAATCGGAACGTCGGCGCATGCGCGAACGGATTGCCCGCGAGCGGGTCGCCGACCTTCACGAAACCATCGATCGTGCCTTCGATCACGATCGTCGCGGAGGCCAGATTGCTGACGTCAATCTCGATGCTGTCCGCGTCGCCGTAGGTATCGCTGCTGAACTCGATGTCGGTCGCGCCGGTGCGCCACGCCGATTCTTCTACGTGCTCGAAACCGTGCGACCCGAAGTTGTGGATCGTGCCGTTGAGAATGCAGATGCGGCCGCGCCACGCGGCCCAGCGATAGCGATCGCGAATGCGTGCGCCGCCCCAGCGCACGCGAATCAGGCGGTCCGCGTAACCGAGTTCTTCGTGCAGATTGCGCTCCCAGAGCAGGCCGTTGTGATCGTAGGCCGCGACGTATTCCCAGCCCGCGCGGCCGAGCAGGCGGTAGTCGAGCGTGGCCGGGCCGCGCTGCGTGAACGCATCGCCTTGCCGGTGGTCGCCGCTGTGCACGAGCAGCGCACTGTGCTCGCCGGTGGTCGCCCACGTATGGCGCGCGCGCAGCGCCTGAGCGACCGTGCGCCGGTCGAGCGAGTCGGCCAGCACGCCCGTCAGGCCACCATGCACGCCGAAGACCTGCACGCCGGGTGCGCCGCCGCCGGGACGTCCACGATGCTCGTCGCCGCTCGCCGCGACGCCGAGCTGATAGCCGCGCGCGATCACGTCCTGATAGAGCCAACCGAAATGGCCCCACGTCGACGCGATCTCGACCAGCCGTTCGAGCTGCGGATGATGCCAGTCCGGGATATAGCGGCGGCCACCCACGTGCGGCATCACGAGATGGTGTTCGGCGTCGTCGGCGTAGGCGTCCCACAACTCCTCGACGGGCCAGCGTCCGAGTTCGACCGCGTTGCCCTTCATATCCTCGTTCCAGACGAGCGTGCGGTTGTGCTCGCCGCGTGCGTTGTACGGAAAGCCCGGTCGCTCGTCGCCGAGAAACACGACGTTGTGATCGCCGCCCGCCGTCGAACTGCCGCACCATTCCTGCACCGGATAGACCACGAAGCGGCCAGGCTCGTTGAAGTGTTCTACCGCCTCCACGCCAAGCTGCCAGTTCGCATCGGTGATCTGGAAGTCGTTGGCGGTATAGCCGAGCACGTCGATGCCGCCGATGTCGCGCGCGTACTGCGCGTTGTAGGCCGGGCTGTTGGTGCCGACCGTGTCGTGCGCGTGCACGTGCAGGTCCGCGTAGAGCGCGCGTGGCGCGGGCAGCGCGGCATCGACGGTCAACCAGGCCTCGGCCGCGCGGATGCCGGGGTGCGCGGGAACATCCGCGACGATGTGCAGCGTACCGGCCCCGGTGGGCAGGTCGTCGAGCGCGAGCGTCGCGAAGTCCTGCGCAGGTACGGCATGCTCGCGCTCATAAACCGTTTCGCCGTTCGCGTCGCGGGCGCTCACGCGCGCGACCACAGGCACCACGTTCGCGCGCGCGCCGAGGTCGCGGCACGCATTGCCCCAACGATCCTGCAACACCAGGCGAAACGGCGCGCGCTCGCCGGGCCGCACGAAACGCGGACCGTTGAGCAGCACGTCGGACGGCGCGCCCGCCTGAATGTCGATCGAAATGTCGCCGGGCACCGCGACGAAGCGCGAAGTGCCCAACGGATCGACATAGAGACGGAAGCGGAAGTTGTCTTCCGCAAACGTCTGGATGCGCGTGCCCGGACCGCGCCGCCGGTCGCCGAGTCGAATGACGATGCGGTCGCCCGCGTTCAGATAGCCGTCGACGACATCGACGATCACGGCTTTCTGATAGGGCCGCTCGTGTCCCTTCTGGTCGAAGCGCACATTCAGCGCCTGCACCGTGGCGGGACTCTGTCCCGGCACCAGCGGCGCCGCATGATATTCCGCGCTGATGTAGTTCGCGGCGCTCGGGTCGCTCGTCTGGAACAGCGCCCAGTCGGAATAGAACTTGAAGGTCGCCTTGAGCCAGCCGCCGTCGGCGATGCCCGACGAGCCCACCTCGTAGTCGAGCACGACTTCGGCCCAGTCGCCCGCTTCGAGGCGCGAGACGTTGCAGCGTACGCTGCCCGCGAAGGGGCGCTGTTTCAGCTGTTCGTAGAGGCCGGCCGGGGCGACGTGCTGGCCGAGGCGCTCGCGCAAAGCGCGTGCGCGCGCCTTTAGGTCGATTTCGTTCGCTTCGCTCATGGTAGATCGTGTCAAGCAGGGGAAAGAGGATGAGGTGTAGGGCAAGTCAATGCGCGAACGGCCACGCCGCGGACGCATCCCACACGGGCACGCCCATGAATGCGTACCACGGTGCGATCACGCACAGGCCGTAGAGGATCGCGATCAGCACCGAGACCACGCCCACCTTGGCGTAGTCGGCGGTCGTGAACGCGCCGCTGCTATAGGCGATGACGCCGGCGGTGATCTGCGTGGGCAGCAGATAGGCGAAGCTGTCGGTGTCGCTGATCAGCATCGTGAAGGCCACCGGATGCAGACCGAGACGCGGCGCGAGCGCAAGCGCGATGGGCGCGATCATCGTCACCGCCGCGACGTTCGAGAGCATGCCGATGCGGATGACGTGAGTGCCCAGCATCACGATGCCGATGGCGAGCCACCAGCCATGCCCGTGCGCGACGAGATAGATGTGATCGGCGGCCCACTGCGCGAGGCCGGATGCGCTGATCGCCGAAGACAGCGAGAGCGCACCCGCGAGCAGAAACAGCGTGCCCCAGATCGTGCGCTGCTCGACCTCGGCCCAGCCGAAGCGCAGCACGCCCGGCGCGAACAGGATCGCGAGCGCGATCAGCGCGACGATCTCCGACGAGAGATGATGCAGCGGCTCCGTCGCCCACAGAATCGCCACGCAAGCGAATAGCGCGAGCACGGTCCAGTCGTTGCCCGACGCGCGCGGCAGCGCTTCGCGCATCGACGTGATGGCGGCGCGGCCGCCCGGAATCTGCACGGCGCGCGAGCGGAAATAGTATTGCACCCAGCATTGCGTGATCGCGAACATGCCGAGATACGGCCATTGCAGCTTGAACCACGTGAAGTACGAAATGCGGATGCCCAATTGCTTTTCGAGCAGGCCGGACACCACCATGTTCGGCAAATGCGCGGTGAGAATGCACATGCCGCTGATCATTGCGCCATACACCAGCGACTGGATCACGATGGCTTTCTTCGCGGCGCGTTCACGCGCGGAGTCGCCGAACAGCTTGACGATGCCGTTGGTCACCGGCAGCAGCGCGGCCGAGCGCGCATTCGCGGCGGGCACGACCATCGACATCACGAAGTTCACGGCGAACATCGCCCAGATCACGCCGTTGGCCGTGCGCACCTTGAGACGGTCGAGCAGTGCCAGCGCGATGCGCCGGTCGAGCCCGCTCGCCTGCATGATCGCGGAAAACAGAAACGCGGCAAGGCACAGGAACACCACCGGCGCGGCGAAACCGCTCGCCGCTTTCGGGAAACTCGGGCTCGCGTGCGAGAGTACCAGCAGCATCGGCAGCAGGATGCCGCTCACGCCCACGGGAATCGCCTCGGTCACCCAGACAATCGCCACCCAGGCCACCACGGCGAGCGTGGCCTTGCCGGCGGCGTCGAGACCGGCGGGCGTCGGCAGCAGCCATGCGACGGCGAAGAACGCGAGCCACGCGGCGACGAAGCCGAGGCGCGCGCGCAGCAATGCGGCACGACTGCGAGGTCCTGCGTGGCCGTGGGCGATCGCGTGCGGACGATGGACGTGGGGCGCGTGCTCGATCGGCGGGGCGTCGAGAGTCTTGTCTGTCACTGTTATGCTTCCGTGCGTTCGTGAAGCGAGCCAGGGTGCCCGGTGAGACCAATGAGGCGGCTCGCTGTGGATCAGGATGGCATAATACGTATTAATACAAGTTGAGCCATCCAATTGCTTTTCATATCGATATGGCGAATCGCGCAGAAGGCGCGAGGCGCGCGCAACGAGGGACATCAATGACGTTGGTGCGAGAGGATGTGACGTCGCTCTACGAGCAGATCGCGACGACGTTGCAGCAGGAAATCGAGCAGGGCTGTTACGCGCCGAGCGGCAGGCTGCCGTCGGAAGCGGAACTCAGCGCGCGCTTCGAGGTGAGCCGCGTGACGGTGCGCCTCGCGCTCGGGCGGCTGGTGGACGCGCACGTGGTGGAGCGCAAGCAGGGCAAGGGCACGTTCGTGAAGCCCGCGCGCCTGCAGCACCGGCTGGACGTACTGCGCGGTTTTTATGACTCGCTGGCCGCGCAGGGCGCGCGCGCGAGCATGCAGTTGCTGCGCATGCAAACGTGCGAAGTGCCTCCGGGGTTGCGCGAGATTTTCCCTGCCGATGTGGCGGACTGTGTCTATCTCGAACGACTGCATTGCGTCGACGATGTGCCGGTCGCGCTCGCGCAAACCTGCATGTTGCCGGAGGCCAGCGTGATTTCGCGTGAAGAGGCGCAAACGCTGCCGTCATACGACATGCTGGAGAAGATCGATGGCTGGCACATCGTCGATGCGGATATGTCGATTACGGCGGTGGCGGCGTCACGCGATATGGCGGCGTATCTGGACGTGCCCGCGCAGGCGCCCCTGCTGGTCTTGCGGCGGACGTCGCGGCTCGCCGATGGCCGCGCGTGCGAATCCACGGTCTTTCATATCCGCCCGGAGCGATTCGATCTGGTGACGCGCAGCGCGCTGGAAGCGCGGCTGCTTGGATAGCGGTGATCAACCTGGACAGGCCCGGATCGACCTGCGAAAACGCGGCTTGCTTCGGAGGCGCGTACCACCCAGCCCAATTTCGCTCATTTCGTTATCGGGTTCGTAACGACAAGTAATGCATCAATTCGCATTTAAGCCGTCCGCATATTTTGATTAATATCAAAGCTCCGGACGCGGGTGCAATTTGATCATCGGTCCGCTAACTGTCGGATCATGGATAACCACGCCCACCGTCCCAATCTGATCGCCTTGCCGGAAAGCGACCAGCAGCCTCTTTCGATTCGAGCCAAAGCCCTCGTTTTCGCCGATCCGGCGTCCGCCGCCGTCCTGCGCTTCATCGAGCAGATCGGACCCAGCGCGGCGCCCGCGCTGATACTCGGCGAGACCGGCACCGGCAAGGAACTGGTCGCGCGTCACATCCATCATGTCAGCCGCCGCAAGGGGGCGTTCATCGCGGTGAATTGCGGCGCCATCAATCCGCAACTGGCCGAAGCGGAACTCTTCGGTCACGAGGCGGGCGCGTTCACGGGCGCGCAAGGCCGCCGCGCCGGTTATTTCGAGGACGCACACGAAGGCACGGTCTTTCTCGACGAAATCGGCGATCTCGCGGCGCCACTCCAGTCGAAACTGCTGCGCGTATTGCAGGAGGGCGAGGTGACGCGCGTGGGCGCGACGCGCGCGCGGCGCGTCGACGTGCGGGTTGTGGCCGCGACCAATGTCGATCTGGAGCGTGCCGTGATCGCCGGCAATTTCCGCATGGATCTGCTCTACCGGATCAATCTGGCGAGTGTGCGCCTGCCGCCGCTGCGCGAAAGACCGCAGGACATCGTGCTGCTCGCCGAGCATTTCCGCTCGCGCTACTGCGCGCAACTCAAACGCGCGCAGCCGATGTTCTCCGAGGACGCGGTGCAGGCTTTGCTGGCCTATCCGTGGCCCGGCAATATCCGCGAACTCGAAAACGTCATTCACCTCGCGCTGCTGGTGTCGAGCGGCAATCTGATCCGCGCCGAGCACCTGAAATTTTCCGAAGCGCTCGCAGCGAATGCGGCGCCGGACCAGCCTGCGCCGACGCTGCCGCAGGACGATATCCGCGCGGGCGTCCGCCGTCTGTTTCGCTCGCCCGGCGAGAGCCTGCTGCGCGATGTGGAGGAGCTGATCGTCAAAGAGGCCTTCGAACATTGCCGGTTCAGTCAGGTGCGCGCAGCCGCGCTGCTGGGCGTGACGCGCAATACCATGCGCACGCTGCTCGCGCGTTACGGGCTCCTGAACGACCCGCGTCCCGAGGCGCTGTACGAGGAGCCGCCGGTCTAGAGCGCTTTCATGCAAGTCAAGTCTGCCGTCGCGCGGGCTCGCGCTCCAGCAGGCGCACGCGCGGCAGCAGATGCTCGCCGACGCGCGTCGCTTCTTCCAGATTCGGATACGACGACAGCAGAAATTCGTCGATGCCCAGCGCGTGGTATTCGCTGATGCGCCGCGCGACCTCGTCGTAACTGCCCACGAGCGCCGTTCCGGCGCCGCCGCGCGTCAAGCCCACACCGGCCCACAGATTCGGCGCGACTTCGAGTTCGCGTAGCGAGCGCATCGCGCCGCGGCTCAACGCAGTCTGGCGCTGCTGGCCCACCGACTCGTATTGATCGAGCTCGCGTTGGGCATCGACGAAGTTGCGATCGGAAATGCCGCGCAGCAGTTCGTCGGCGCGCGACCACGCCGCGCGCCCCGTCTCGCGTGCGATGACATGCACGCGCACCCCGAAGCGGATCGTGCGGCCATGCATCGCCGCGAGTGCCTTCAGCCGCCTGACGCGCTCGTGCACGAGCGCGGGTGGTTCGGCCCAGAGCAGATAGGTGTCGGTCTGGCTCGCTGCGACGCGCTCCGCGAACGCCGACGCACCGCCGAGATATAACCGCGGCGGAGGCTCGAGCGGCACGCCGGGATGCGCGGCATTGAGCGCGTAATGTTGCCCGGCGACCGTGTGCCCCGCGCCTTGCCAGAGACGGCGCAGCACGCGCAGGTACTCCGAGGTCCGCTGATAACGCGCGTCGTGATCGAGAAAGTCGCCGAGCGCGCGCTGATCGTGAGCGCTCGACCCGCTCGCGGCGAACAGGCGCAGCCTGCCGCCGCTCATGCGCTGGAGCGTTGCGGCGCGCTTCGCCAGCGATTCCGGTTGTTCGAGGCCCGGTCTGAACGTGACGATGAAGTCGATGCGGCGGGTCGCTCGCGCGAGCATCGCGGTGACGAGCCATGGGTCTTCGAAACCCGCTGCCGTCGGCGCGAGCAGATGGTCGAAGCCGGCCGCTTCCGCGGCGGCGGCAAGACGGCGCAAATAGTCGGGCGTTGCCGGACGAAAATCGCGCAGGTAGTTCGGCGGCCTCGGCAGGCCGCTGTTCGCGAGATGCGGTCCGTCGCCATTGGTGGGCAGGAACCAGCCGAATTCGATGCTCATGAGGCGTTCCGTCGGGATGGGCCAGTTCAGTGTCGAGCCGGGCTACAGGCAGGGGCGGCAGGGGGCATCGTGCCCGAACGCCGCGACGCGGCGCAAGCGTTGCGCGGGCGGCGGCGCGGCGAGATCGAGATCGCGATACGCGCGCCCGATCTCGGCCTGCAGGCGTGGCGTGGCGTGCGTTTCGCGCAGCACGCCGTCGCATCCGCTGGCCGCGAGTTTGCGCAGATCCGGCTCGGCGCCATACCAGTACAGCGGCGGACGCTGCGCGTAAAGGTCCGGCAAACGCGCGGCGCTCGCGCGGAAGTACGCACCGTGATGATCGAGCGGCGAGCGGGCAGTCCACAGCGCATCGAGGATCGCCAGAAATTCGATGCCTTGCGCGAGCCGCTGGTCGCGATTCATCGAGGCGCGCTCGACATCCGTTGCGCCGCCTGGCCAGTCGGCTGTGCAGGCGAGCGCCGCGCGGCCACCGCTGATCGACTGAAGACTTTGCGCGAGATGAGCCGCCGCCACGGGCAGCATCGCGCCGACCGGCAGGGCGACCACGACGCGCGCAGCGGGCAGCGCATCGACCAGCACGGCGGCCAGCGTCCACGGGTCCTCGCCGCCGGGGCTGCACTGCAGCAGCAGGCCGTCGCAGCCCGCCGCCAGACTCGCGCGTGCGAGCGCGATCCAGTCGGCGGCGGGGTCCGCGCGCGAAGTGCCGGGGTCGACGGCGAGGTTCAGCAGCAGCGCGGGAGGCTTCATGCGTTCGCGCTCGCGCTCGCGGGAGACCAGCCGAGTGCCGGGGCGATGATCTCGGCGAGGATGCGCAAGCGGTCGATGGCCTCGTCGAGCGTCGAGCTTTCGGACTGCACGACCGGCAGGAAGTAGCTCGCGAATGGGAACAGCGCGGGGTCGGCGCGCAGGCTGTCGACGATGTCGTCGGGCGGTCCGTAGTGGACGTTCAAGAGTCGCAGGATCTGTTCGGGGTCGCTCACACCGGGATGGCCGACCGTGGCGAGCCACGGGCCGTGGCGCACGACGTCTGGCGCGAGCGCGTCGAGGGCCGCGCGGCGATCCGCAGCGGGAAACACCGCGCGCACAATGCCGAGACGCGGGCCGCCCGCGCGCGCACCGGCGTACGCGTGGGAGCCCGCCGCCGCGTGCTCGCGCCAGGCATCGAGATACGCGCGCGCGAGCGGCAGCTGGACGGTGCGCGGATCGTGGACGGCGGTGCCGAGCAGCAGACCGTTGCCGTGCTGGGCCGCGAGCCGGGCCCCGTCCACGGTCGAATGCGAGTGCCAGAGGCGCTGGCGCAATTCGGGTGCGGCGGGCTGGAGCCGCAGCGGCGCGTCGTCAGCGGCATCGGCGGTTGGGGCGAGCGGCTGTCCTTCGACCGCCTGTTCGAGCCGCGTCAGCGCGTTGGCGAAATCGCGCTGACGCGTGTCGGGCGCGACGCCGAAAGCCGCAAACGCATCCACGTTCGCGCCGCCGCTGCCGAGCCCGAGCTGCACGCGCCTGCCTGCGAGCGTGTCGAGGACGGCGGCGTCCTCGGCGAGCCGGATCGGATCTTCCAGCGGCAACGTGACGATGCCGGTACCCAGCTCGATGCGGCGCGTGCGTTGCGCAATCGAGGCGAGCAGGACGAGCGGAGACGGCAATCTGCCGTGCGACGCGCGAAAGTGATGTTGCGCGACGAAACCGCCATCGAAGCCCAGTTCCTCGGCGGCGACGAACAGCGCCTCCAGTTCCGCATAGACATTCGCGGCGTCGCCCGTGCCGTGCACGTGGGTCAGGAAACCGAGTTTGAAAGGGCGCGCAGCATGCGGCGTGGTCGATGTGGTCGATGCGGTCGATGTGGTCGATGTCATGGCGTGGAAAGATGAGCGGCGACGGAAGTCGCCTGTTCGGATGCCGACGCGGCGCGCCAATCGAGCGCCGGAGCGATCTCGCGCGCGACGGCTTCGATGCGCCGGATGGCATCGGCGTGCGAGGTGCTGAACGTCTGGACCTGGACGATCAGGTCGTCGGCGATGGGGAGGGCGGCGTCGGCGCGTAGCGAGGCGGCAATCGATTCCGTCTCGCCGCGCAGCACGCCGAATGTGTCGAGCAGCGCGCCTGCGTCCGGCGTCGCCGTTGGCGCGCCGCTGCCGGCCTGAGCGAGGCGCGATGCGTAGCGCAGGATGTCCGGCGCAAGCGCGGCTTCGACGCTGCGCGCATCGCTGCCCGGAATCACCGCGCGCACGAGCGCTACGCGCGGCGCATGCGTGTGCTGCCACGCGCTGCGATAGCGCTCGATCAGCGAGGCTTCACCGCCTTCGTGGCTGCGCGAACGCGCGACGATCAGGCCGGTGCGATGGCGCACGGCGGCGTCGACGTCGCCAGTCGCGAGCCAGATCCGTTGCGCGAGCCCTGGCGCGGGTGGCTGAAGTGTGGGCTCGGTGTCTCGCGACGGCGCCGCGCTCGCGCTGCCCGCCGTCGGCGAACGGTCCAGGGGCGTTCCGGCCAATGCACTTTGCAACGTGCCGAGCGCCGCGTCCTGAAGCGCAGCCCGTGCGCCGAAGTCGCGGCCGAATGCGCCGAACACGTCGGGCTCGAACCCGGCGCCGAGACCGAGTTGCACGCGTCCACCAGATAGCGCATCGAGCACGGCGGCATCTTCGGCGACTCGCAACGGATGCTCGAGCGGCAGCACGATCACGCCGGTTCCGAGCGCGATGCGCCGCGTGCGCCGCGCCGCGGCGGCGAGCAGCACGAGCGGCGCGGGCAGGCGGCCCGTCTCGCGGCCGAAATGATGCTGCGCGACCCAGGCGCTGTCGAAGCCCAGCGCTTCGGCCGCTTCGATCAGTTCGAGCGTCTCGTGCAAGACGCGCGGCGACGCGTCGGGCGCATACACGCGCGTCAGGAGCCCCAGGCGCAGGCGGCGCGTCATACCGACCTCCCGTCGACTGGCGGGGCCTGGTCGCCACGCACGCTCGTGGCGGGCCGGACGAACGGCGGACGCGGCAGGCCAAGCTGATCGCGCAGCGTCGGCCCTTCGTACTCGGTGCGGAACAGGCCACGCCGCTGCAATTCCGGAATCACGAGATCGACGAAATCGTCGAGGCCGCCCGGCTGCCACGCGAAGGCGACGTTGAAACCGTCCGCGCCGGATGCCCGGAACCACGCTTCGAAGTGGTCGGCGATCGTCTTCGGCGTGCCGGTCACGATGCCCGCGCTCGCGAAGCGTTCGTAGAGCTGGCGGATCGTCAGGTTCTCGCGGCGCGCGAGGTCGACGATCAGTTGCTGACGGCTCTTGCTGCGATTGCTCGGCGGCAGGTCGGGCAGCGGACCGTCGAGCGGATAACCGGACAGATCGAAGTCGCCCGCGTTATCGGCCAGCAGGCGCAAACCGAGCACGGGATCGATCAGCGCCTGCAGCGCGTCCAGTTTCTCGCGCGCCTCGGCTTCGCTCGCGCCGACGATCGGTACGATGCCAGGCAGGATCTTCAGATGGTCGGGATCGCGTCCCCATCGCCGCATGCGGTCTTTCACATCGGCGTAAAACGCGCGGGCGTCGTCGAGACGATGCTGCGAGGTGAAGATGACTTCCGCACAGCGCGCGGCCAGTTCGCGTCCCGCTTCGGACGAACCGGCCTGCACCAGCACCGGATGCCCCTGCGGCGGCCGGGACACGTTCAGCGGGCCGCGCACGGAGAAGTGCGGGCCGCGATGGTTGAGCACGTGCAGCTTTTCGTGGTCGAAGTGCAAGCCTGCGGCCTTGTCTTCGATGAAGGCGTCGTCCTCCCAGCTGTCCCACAAACCCGCGACGACGCGCTGGAATTCGTCGGCGCGCGCGTAGCGGTCGGCGTGCGCGAGATGCGGCGCGTCGCCGAAGTTGGCGGCTTCGTCGGGCACCACCGAGGTGACGAGATTCCAGCCGGCGCGTCCGCCGCTCAGATGGTCGAGCGAGGCGAACTTGCGCGCGAGATGGTAGGGCGCGTTATACGTCGTCGTCGCGGTGGCGATCAGGCCGATGCGCTCCGTCACCGCCGCGAGCGCGGCCAGCAGCGTGAGCGGCTCGAAGGTCTCGGCGCGGGCACTGCGCCGCAGCGAGTCGATGTGGCTGCCCTGCGTGGCGACCACGTCGGCGATAAAGATCGCATCGAACTTGCCGCGCTCGGCGGTCTGCGCGAGCCGCCGCCAATGCGCGAAATCGTGCGTGCCGTGCGGATGCGAATCGGGATGCCGCCATCCGGCGACATGGCTGCCGCCGCCGTTGAGCATCGCGTTGAGTTTCAACTGGCCGGTGCGATCGGTGCGATGAGTCTGATGGGTCATGCGCGATCCTCCTCAGTAGGTGTACGTCACGCGCAGCCCGACGGTGCGCGGCTCGCCCGCCGCAGCGACATTGGTGCCGGGCAGGAAGTAGTTTTTCGTCAGGTCGTATTGGCGGTTGAACAGATTGCGCGCCCACAGCGACACGTCCCAGTGGCGATCGGGCGTCGAGACCGTCACGCTCGCGTTGAACAGCCAGTAGCCGTCGACCGTGTAATTCGGCCCGAGCAACAGCAGCTGCGAATAGGCATCGCGATAGCTGTAGTTGGTTTCCGCGCGGAACTTGTAGCCGCCCGCGAACCAGCTATAGGCGACCTGGCCGCCGTAGCTCAGACGCGGAAAGCTCAGCGACGTGCCGTTGTAGTCGCTGAAGACGTTGGTGCCCGCGGCGGCCGAGGCGACCGTGTTGTAGGTGACGAACGGCGCGGTGTACTTGCCGTACTTGTAGCCGACGTATTGCGAGATCACGAGCCCGTTGACCGGATGCCAGTCGAGCTCCGTTTCGAAGCCGTCGATGCGCGATTTGGGCGCATTCACGAAGGTGCCGATCAGCGATTGCGAAGTCGGATCGTAGGTCGCCGAGAGCACCTGCTGATCGCGATAGTCGTAATGGAATGCCGAGAAGTTCCAGCGCAGCGAACGCGTGAGGTCGCTCTTGAAACCGGCCTCGTAGGCGGTCAGCGTTTCCGGCTCGAACGGCACGAGCGCATTCGAATTCGCCGTGTTGTGCGCGGTGAAGCCGCCCGACTTGTAGCCGCGGCTGATGCTCGCATAGAGCAGTGTGGCCGGTGCGAGATCGAATTCGAGTCCCACCTTGCCCGAGGTGCCGTTCGACGTGAGCGACTGATTGCCGTCGCCGCTCGTGAAGCCCGAGAACGGCACGAACGAGGGCGTGAGTTCGCCCGAGGCGAAGTCGGTCAGATCGCGATGCTCGTGCTCCTGACGAATGCCGAAGATGCCGCGCAGCCGGGGCGTGATGTCGTAGGTTGCCTGACCATACGCGCCGAGCGTATCGACCGATTGCTTGTAACGCGTGAGTGCAATGAAGCCGAGGCGGTCCGTGAAGTCGGAGTAGAACTTTTCGTCCAGATCGTCGTGCGAATAGAACAGGCCCGCGACCCAGCGCAGCCGCGTGTCGGCATGCGACGAAAGCCGAAGCTCCTGCGTGAACTCGTTGATCGTGTCGTCGAAATACTCGTCGGAATCGTGATACGAGGTGGCATCCCAATCCATGTATTCGCGGCGATGCAGATAGTCGAACGCGGTGATGCTCTTGAGATCGACCGGACCGAGATTCCACGTTGCACTCAGATCGAAACCGGCATTCACGTTGTTCTTGCCGGGCTTCGAATCGGTCGACAGGCCCGTGACGTGCGCGAACGCGGGGCTGACACCCCAGCCGGTCTTGGTGATGTCGGTGTCGGCGGGGATCGTGACGCCGGTGAGCGTCGAGGTGTACGGCGTGAACAGATACAGGCCCTGGTCGTCCGATTTGTCGAAGCCGCCGTGCACGCCGAGATGCACCTTGAAATCAGGCGAGACGTCCCAGTCGAGTTGTCCGCGCGCGGCCGCGCTGTTGTGATTGCCGAGCGACTGACCGGTGTCGCGGTTCGTTTGCCACGCGCCGAAGTCCTGCGTTGTGAAGGCGATCCGGCCGCGCACGGTGTCGCTCAGCGGGCCCGACACGTAACCTTCCGTGGTCAGCAGGTTGTGCGAACCGTATTCGGCGGTCACGCCCGCTTCGAAATCCTTCGTCGGCTTGTTGGTGATGAAGTTGATCGTGCCGCCGGTCGTGTTGCGGCCATAGAGCGTGCCTTGCGGGCCGCGCAGCACTTCGACGCGGGCGAGGTCGAACAACTGCCCTTGTGTCTGGATAGGCAGCGCGTAGGCGACATCGTCCACATTGATGCCGACTGTCGAGGCGTTGTTCGAGGTGTAGTCGTTGAAGCCCACGCCGCGAATGCGGAATTGCGGCTGGCCGCCGCCGAAAGCGGGCTCGACTTCGAGGCTCGGCGTGGCGTGCTGAAGGTCGTTGACGGTGTTGACGTTCAGTTCCTTGAGGGCGCTTCCGCGCAGCACCGAGATCGACGCGCCGACACGCTGCGCCGATTGCGTGCGGCGTTCGGCCGTCACGACCACTTCCGAGAGCCGCGTGCCGGACGCGGCGTCCGGCGCGGCAGCCGAGGCTTCTTTCTCGCCAGGCTTCGCGGTGTTCTTCGATGCGGCCTTCGGTGCTGTCGTTGGTGCTGTCTTCGATGTCGCGACGGCAGCGCTCGCCGGTGCGGCCGTGGCCGCTTCCTGCGCGTGAAGCGCGGCCGGCAAACCGGCCATCAGGGCCGACGCGCCTATCGACGCCCTGAGCAACGTGTCTTTCATTCGATATCCCTGTCTTGTGTCTGCGTGTGATGTGTGGGCGTGCTGTCCCCGTGCCCCGATCGTTCGCCGGGGATGGCGCGACGCTTTGCAACAGCCATGCCAGTGCGCGTTTGTGCTTGCGCCACGGGCGCTTGCGGACTTTTGCGGGCGGCAAACGTGAAGGGATGCGGCTTCGTTGCTGGCTGATTCAAGCCGCTTTGCTGAAAACCCAGCAGCACGAGTGGCTCCGCGCTCGCCTGCTGGATTCGCCGCATCTCGCTGCAAATCCAGCGTGCACAAGCAGCGACGAGCGGCGCAAACGCCCGTGAATCGGCAATGGCATGACCCTTGCATTGCGGACGATCCCGGGCCGATGCCGTCGGCTCATCCGTTTCGCGTGCTTTGTGTGTGTATGCACACGCTTTTTCTCGACGAGGATTTTTCATGTCTGCCACTTCATCGCCGGCGTCGCTGGACGACGTAACGAGCCGCCCGCAACAAGCGCAGCAAGCCGCGCCGTCGCTGGCGCGCCCAGGTGCGAGCCGCATCGCAGACGATGCGCACGCGCTCGAAAGCGCCCGCCGTCTCGCCGACGAACTCGGCCGCGAAGCCGCGCATCGCGACCGCGAGCGCCGTCTGCCGTTTGCCGAACTCGATCTCTTTTCCGGCAGCGGCCTGTGGGGCATCACCGTGCCGCGAGCCTATGGCGGCGCGGGCGTGTCGCTCGCCACGCTCGGGGAAGTGGTGCGCATCGTCGCGCAGGCGGACCCGTCGATCGGCCAGTTGCCGAAGAATCATTTCCACGCGCTCGACGTGATTCGCCTCACGGGCAATGAGGCGCAGCGCCGCAAGTTCTTTGCGCTCGCGCTCGATGGCGCGCGCATCGGTCACGCGGCCTCGGAGCGCGGCACGAAGACGGCGCTCGAAATTTCGACGCGCCTGTCACGCCAAGGCGACCGTCTGGTGCTGAACGGGCAGAAGTTCTATGCGACCGGCGCGCTGTACGCGGACTGGATCGCGGTGCTGGCGCTCGACGACGACGGCCGCTACGTGCAGGTGCTCGTCGAACGCGAGCGTCCCGGCATCGTCATCACGGACGACTGGAGCGGGTTCGGCCAGCGCACGACGGCGAGCGGCACGGTGACGTTCACCGACGTCGAAATCGAGCCGGAAAACGTGGTGTCGATCCAGGCGGCGTTCGAGACGCCCACGCTCGCGGGGCCGGTCTCGCAGTTGCTGCATGCGAGCATCGACGTGGGCATTGCGCGCGCCGCGCTGGCGGACACGGTCGATTTCGTGCGCACGCGCAGCCGTCCGTGGGGCGACAGCGGTGTTGCCCGCGCCTCCGACGATCCCTATGTGATTCGCGACGTTGCGGAACTGCAGGTGCGCCTCGTGGCCGCCGAGGCGGTGCTCGATCGCGTGGCGGCGCAACTCGACGCCTTGCCCGCAACTGTCGACGACGCGCAGGTTGCCCGCGCGTCCGTCGATGTCGCTGTGGCGAAAGTCTTGAGCACGGAACTGGCGATACTCGCGACCAACAAGCTTTTCGAGCTGGCGGGCACGCGCTCGGTGCTCGCCGAATACAACCTCGACCGGCACTGGCGCAACGCGCGCACGCACACGCTGCACGATCCGGTGCGCTGGAAATATCACGCGATTGGCAACTTCGTGCTCAACGAAGTCAATCCGCCCCGTCACGGATATCTCTGATGAGCGAGCGCATGCAGAAGACTCTCCGTCCCGCCACGCCGAATGAGGACGACGACGCCCACCGAACGATCGCCGACGCCGCGCGCCGCCGCTATCTGCTCGCGCTCGCGGGTGGCGCGGCGAGTTTGGCGGGCGGTATCCCGTTCGCCTTCGCAGCGGAGGCCGGCAAGGTCAGCGGTGCGAGTGCAACTAGCGTTTCGTCGCCCGTGCGCGGCGGCACGCTCTCGCTATTCGCGCAGCCGGAGCCGCCGTCGCTCATCAACGCGCTGACGCCGCACGTCGCGTCGCAATACGTCGGCGGCAAGATTTTTCAGGGCTTGCTCGCTTACGACACGCAACAGCGCCTCGTGCCGGTGCTGGCGCGTAGCTGGCAGGCGAGTCCCGATGGCCTGCATTACACGTTCGAGCTTCAACCGAACGTGCGCTGGCACGACGGCCAGCCGTTCGGCGCGCGCGACGTGGTCGTCACGCTCAGCGAGATCGCGCCCAAGGCCTTGCCGCGTCTGCAGATCATTCACGACACGTATATCGACAGCGTCGAAGCCAGCGGGCCGCTGCAGGTGTCGATCAAACTCAAGAAGCCGTATGGCGGTCTCTGGAACCTGCTCGGCAGCGGCCTGCTGCCGATCCTTCCGGCGCACCTTTACGCTGGCAAGGACGCGCGCACCAATCCCGCGAATCAGCATCCAGTCGGCACGGGGCCGTTCGTGTTTCGCGAGTGGAAGCGCGGCGCGTATATCCGCCTCGCGCGCAATCCCGATTACTGGAAACCCGGTCTGCCGTATCTCGACGGCATCGTCTTCAATATCGTGCCCGACGCGGCAGGGCGATCGATCGCGTTCGAACGCGGTCAGGTCCATGCGCTGCGCGCGGGCGATGTCGATTACTCGGATATCGCGCGGCTCGCGAAGCTGCCCGGTGTCGAGCTGACGACGCGCGGTTGGGAACTGTTTTCGGGCATGGCGTTTCTCGAACTGAACCAGCGCAAGGCGCCGTTCGACAACGTGCTCGTGCGCCAGGCCGTGTTGCATGCGCTCGATCGCCAGTTCATCGTCGACAAGATTTTTTATGGCTACGGCAAGGTTGCGAACGGGCCGTTTTTGTCGACGTCGCCTTACTACGATCCGGGTGTGCCGCGCTTTGCGCACGATCCCGAGCGCGCGCGTGCGCTGATTCGCCAGTCGGGCGTCGATGTCGGCAAGACGCCGCTCGTGCTCATCAACGGAGAGAAGGGCGGGGCGTGGGAGCGCGTGGCCGAATACACGCAGCAGGCGCTCGCCCAGGTGGGATTCAACGTGCGCGTGCAGACCACGGACGCTGCCGGCTGGTACGCGCGCGTGGCGAACTGGGACTTCGATCTGAGCTACAACTTCCTGTTCCAGAATGGCGACCCGGAATTCAGCGTCGCGCCGCTGTACCGCTCGGACAACATTTCCAAGGGCTCGCCGTTCGGCAACGTCGAGGGCTACCGCAACCCGAAAGTCGACGCGCTCTGGGACGAAGCCGCGCAAGCCACCGATCCGGCCCGCCGCCGCGCGCTCTACGCGCAGATCCAGACCGCGCTCGCCAACGATGCGGCGATCGCCAACGTCTTCGAGATGGTCAATCCGACGCTCTACCGACGCAACGTGCACAACCTGTTGCGCACCGCGACCAGCATCAACGACAGCCTCGAAGACACGTGGATAGGTTGACGCGATGACGACTGTGTTGCGCTTTGCAACGACGGCGCTGCGGGGACTGGCGATTGTCTTCGGCGTGCTGATCGTCGACTTCTTTCTGATCCGGCTCGCACCCGGCGACCCCGCGCTCGCGCTCGCGGGCGACGCGGGCGCGGGCGACGCCGCCTACGTCGAGCACCTGCGCGTGCAACTGGGGCTGGCGCGTCCGCTCGGCACGCAGTTCGCGCAGTACCTGCTCCAGCTTTTGCACGGCGACTTCGGCTATTCGTATCGCAATCAGATGCCGGTGCTCGAACTGATCGCCGACCGCCTGCCCGCGACGCTGCTGCTGATGTTCGCGGCGTTTGCCGTGTCGATTGTCGTGGGCGTCAGCACGGGCGCGCTGGCCGCGTGGGGCGATGCGCACGAAGGCGTGCTCGCGCGTGCGGTGTCACGTGTGCTCGGCGCGCTCGCGGTGATCGTCTATGCCACGCCGGTTTTATGGATGTCGCTGCTCGCGTTGATCGCGTTTTCCGTGCTGCTCGACTGGCTGCCGTCGTTCGGCATGGAGAGCGTGGGCGCGGGCTATACGGGCTGGCGGCACGCGCTCGACGTGGCGCAGCATCTCGTGTTGCCCGCGAGCACGCTGGGTCTCGTTTATGCGGCCGTCTATCTTCAGCTCACGCGCGCGTCGATGCTCGCCGTGATCACGCAGGACTTCGTGCGCACGGCGCGCGCCAAGGGCGCCTCCGAGCCGCGCGTCATGATCCGCCATGTGCTGCGCAACGCGCTGATGCCGGTCGTCACGCTCGGCGGCCTGCAACTCGGGGAATTGGCGGGCGGCGCGCTCGTCACCGAAATCGTCTTCGCGTGGCCGGGACTCGGCGGGTTGATGTACGACTCGCTCGTGCAGCGCGACTATCCGGTTCTGCTGGGATTGCTCGCGGTGATTGCAGCGCTCGTCGTGTTCTTCAATCTGCTGACCGACGTGCTGTATCGCATCGTCGATCCACGGATCGGCCATGGCGCAGCCCGGGAGGCCGCATGAGCACGACGTACCCCGAGGTCTCCGCGACGCCGCCGAAGCGATGGATGCGCGATTTCGCGCGCGCGCCGGGCGCGCTGGCGGGCAGTGCGTTTCTCGCAATCGTGGCGCTGATCGCGCTGTCCGCGCCGTTCTGGCTGCCGTCGCCTTGGGCCATCGCCGCCGATCCGCTGCTCGCGCCGTTCCGGCAATTCGCGCATCCGCTCGGCACCGACATGCTCGGGCGCGACGAAGTCGTGGGCCTGCTGTGGGGCGCGCGCGTCTCGCTGTTCGTCGGCGTGGCGGCGACGGTCGCGACCTTTGCGGTCGGGGCGACGATCGGCGCATTGGCGGGTTGGTGCGGCGGCTGGATCGATGCCGTGCTCAGCGCGGTGATCGCGCTGTTTCAGACGATTCCGCAGTTCGCGCTCGCGGTGACGATCGCGGCGGTGCTCGGCGCGTCGCTCGAATCGACCGTGGTGGCGATTGCGGCGGCGTCGTGGCCCGCGATCGCACGGCTCGTTCGTGGCGAATTCATCACGCTGTCGCGCCGCGAATTCGTGCTGGCCGCGCGCGTGACGGGCGAGCGTCCCGCTGTGATCGTCTGGCGGCAGATCCTGCCGCATGCATTGGGTCCGCTCGCAGTGCTCGCGGCGTTGATGGTGTCGGGGGCGATCCTGACCGAATCGGCCTTGTCCTTTCTCGGGCTCGGCGACGCCTCGCAGATGAGCTGGGGTTTCATGATCGGCGCGGCGCGCACGGTGATGCGCGAAGCGTGGTGGTTGAGCGTCTGGCCGGGCCTGGCGATCGTGGCGACGGCCCTATCGATCAATCGCGTCGGCGAAGGCTTGCGGCTGGCGATGGCGGCAGGCGGGGAGCGGGGACGATGAGCACCGCGCCGCTACTCGATATCGACAGATTGACGCTTGCGTTGCCGCCCGGCGCCGAGCGCACTTACGCCGTTCGCGATGTGTCGCTGACGATCGGCGCGGGCGAGGTGCTGTGCGTGGTGGGCGCGTCGGGCTCGGGCAAATCGCTGCTGGCCGCATCGATTGCGGGGCTGCTGCCGCGCGGCGTGCTGCGCACGGGCGGGCGGATCGTATTGCAGGGACGCGATCTGAGCAGCCAGCGCGAGGCCGACTGGCGCACGCTGCGCGGGCGCGAGATCTCGATGATCTTTCAGGAGCCGCTCTCCGCGCTCAATCCGCTGATGACCGTGGGCGCGCAGATCGACGAGGTGCTGCGCGTGCACGGCGTGCTGTCGTCGCGCCGCGAGTCGGCGGCATGCGCGGCGCGTGTGATCGAATTGCTGCGCGACGTCGGTTTGCCCGAACCGGAGCGGCTGCGTCACGCGTTTCCCGATGCGCTTTCCGGCGGCCAGCGTCAGCGCGTGCTGATTGCGATGGCGCTGGCGCTCGAACCCAGGCTGCTGATCGCCGACGAGCCGACCACCGCGCTCGACGTAACGACGCAGGCGCGCATCCTCGAACGCCTGCGCACGGCGACGCGCGCCACGCGCACAGGCGTGCTGTTCATCACGCACGACTTCGGCGTGGTCGCGCAAATCGCCGACCGCGTTGCCGTGATGCGCGACGGCGAGATCGTCGAAAGCGGGCCGGCCGCCGATGTGCTGCGCTCGCCCGCGCATCCGTACACGCAGGCGTTGCTCGATGCGATTCCGCACGGGCGTTTCGTATCGCGTCCGCAGGCGGATGGCGGGATGCCCGCTCTGCTCGCCGAAGACTTGCACAAGCGCTACGCGGCGCGCGGAGGCGGGTTATGGCGGGCGCGCCGCGGACGCCACGCGGTCGATGCGCTGTCGAGCGTGAGCCTCGCCGTTCGGGCAGGCGAGACGCTCGGTATCGTCGGCGAATCGGGTTCCGGTAAATCGACGCTTGCGCGCGCGCTCACGCGGCTCGTTCGCGTGGACGCGGGACGCATCGTGCTCGACGGCGCGCAGGACATCGCGCAGATGCCAGAGCGCGCGCTGCGGCCGTGGCGCCGCCACATTCAGCTGGTGTTTCAGGACCCGTATGCGTCGCTCAACTCACGCCATACGATCGGCCAGATCGTTGCCACGGGTCTGCTCGCGTATGGCATGCCGCGCGTCCAGGCGCTCGAACGCGCGGCGGAACTGCTCGCGCAGGTCAAGCTGCCGCCCGGCGCCTTGCATCGCTATCCGCATGAGTTCTCAGGCGGACAGCGCCAGCGCATTGGCCTCGCCCGCGCGCTCGCGCTCGAACCGAAGGTCCTCGTGGCCGACGAGATTGTCTCGGGGCTCGACGTCGCCGTGCAGGCCGAGGTGCTGGACCTGCTCGCCTCGGTGCAGCGCGAGCGCGACATGGCGACGATTTTCGTGACGCACGATCTGCGTGTCGCGGCCCAGATCAGCGACCGGATCGCGGTGATGCACAACGGCCGCGTCGTCGAGACCGGCACAGCCAGGCAGATTTTCGAGGCGCCGCGCGAGGCCTATACGCGCAGTCTCATCGCCGCGACGCCGGCTTTGCCCGAGCGCGTACGCGCGCTCGATCCAGCGATAGATAAGGAGCTTTCATGAGCGAGCATGTGGGACGAGACATCGCGACGTCGGTCGTGGTGACGGGCGACCGTATCGAAGTGCGTCCGGGCCGGGCGTTGAGCGTCGCCCATCGAGCGGCGCCGTCCGGTTCGCCACATGGCGGGACGGTGTTGTTCTTCGCGCACGGTGGCGGCGGCAACAAGAACCAGTGGCGTTATCAGTGGGACGCGCTCGCCGCCGACGGCTACGAACTGGTCGCCTGGGACTTCACGGGCCACGGCGACAGCCCGGACGCGCCGCCAGAAAGCGGTGCTTACCGCGGCGAGGAAACAATCGCCGACTATCTCGCGCTGTTCGAGCGCTTCAAAGGCAAACGCAATGTGCTGGTCGCGCATTCGCTTGGCACGGGCAGCACGCTCGCGTTGCTGGACAGGCTGTCGCGCGATGGACGTCTACGCGAAATCGATGCCGCGCTGCTGTTGGGGACGCAACTGGCGCGGCCGCAGCCGCGCGCACCATCGCTGCCTGTCTGGTTGCTCGAATGGCTGAAGCCGTGGTTCGCGCGCGGCTTCAGACGTCTTGCATGGCATCCCGATGCGAGCCGCGTGCTGGTCCGCTATGAGTCGAAGGTCGCACGCCGCAATCGCATGGCGACCTTCAAGGCCATTATCGAAGACGCGCCGTGGGCGAATCCGGCTGGGTTATCGCAACTGGATCTGCCGATCGTCGTGCTTTCCGGCGATACGGATGGGCTGACGCCTGCGGAAGGCGGGCGCGCTTTGGCGCTCGCTTTGCCTCAAGCACGTTTCGAAGTCGTTGCCCGATGCGGCCATCAACTAATGCTGGAGCGCCCGGACGCGGTGAGCGGCGCGTTGCAATCGTTGCTCCAGAAGGTCGAGAGCGAGGTCGTCGATTCCACAGCAACACTTCGCGGATAGACGGACGGATGTGCAGGTAGGCATCTGTCATAGACCGCGCAATCGGACCCGCGCCCAAGACCAGCAGAACCTCACTGTGCTCGCTGCTTAGCATGCGTGCTGCCAGCGCCGAGTCGGCTGCGGTTTTCCATCGCGTGATTTCGGGACCGTCAAGCATGGCGACGAAACTCCTGGTACGTTCGTCCAACGCCAGAAACGCGGCCTGCTCGGTCGGTAGGGGCGGATCCGCAGCGCCGTTGCCCTGTTGGATCGAGGCAATTTTTACCCCAGCGCCTACGCCCGGCAAAATGACACCCCGGCTGAACAGGCCAAAGCTCGCATCTCGAATGAAGTAGCCGTCGCCTACGGGCCGGGATCCCGAATGCCCCTGCTGTAACGCGTCGAGAACGCCGTTCCAGTTCAGCACCGACTGGATCTGTTGCGCGGAGATGGTCTGCATGCTCAGCGTTCCTACTGTTTCGGCCAGATGTCCCCGAGGGTGTAGCCCTCAGGAAACGGATCGTCGCGATCCAGCACGATCGTGTTGATGCCATGGATCCAGCTGGTGCCGGCCAGTGTCGGTACCACGGCCGCGTGCTCGCCAATTCGGGTCGTCTCCAGGAGGCTGCCCGTAAAGACCGTACCGAGGATGCCCTGGTGACGGAAGTCCTGGTGGAGTGGCAGTTCGCCCTTGGCGTGCAGCACGGCCATCTTTGCACAGGTGCCGGTGCCGCAGGGGCAACGGTCGATCGCGCCGGTCCAGGTGGCCGGATCGTCCCACGAGAGCGGCCCGGTGGGCATGGTGACCGCGTTTTTCCAGTCGGCCCGCGGATCGTCGGTGGGGCCGGAGAGCTGCGAAATCGTGATGCCAACGCCCGGATAGTCAGGGTGTGCAACTGGTAACTGCTCGATGGCGGCTTGCCGGATCATGGCCGAGACACGTGCGATCTCCTTGCCGTGTTCGGGCTTTAGCTCGAGGCCCGGAAACTGGCGCACATCGGCGATCGCATAGAACATGCCGCCCCAGCCGACATCCACGCGTACCTTGCCCAGATGCGGCACGTCGATGACGGCATCCAGATGCGCGGCAAATGCCGGTACGTTCGTGAACTTCACACTCTTGACCTTGCCGTCCTTGCACTCGGCGGTGATGCGGATCAGGCCGGCCGGTGCTTCCAGTGTCAGCTCGGTCACCGGCTCCTGCATTGGCAGCATGCCCATTTCCAGCAGCACGGTAGCGACGGAGATGGTGTTGCCGCCCGACATCATTGGGTATTCGACCTGCTCAAGGATGATGTAGCCGGCGTCTGCCTCCGGGTGACAGGGCGGCACGACGATATTGCAGCAATGGGCCGGGTAACCGCGTGGCTCGCGCAGCAGCAGCTTGCGCAGCCCGTCGTCATTGGCCTCCAGCCATTTCATCTTGGCCTGGACCGTGTCGCCGGGAATGTGCGGGATACCGCCGGTCACGACGCGCATGGGGATGCCCGAATGGGTCTCCACGGCCTGAATACTTCTCTTGAAACCCATGTGCTGATTCCTCTCTCGTGCCGCCGCTCCTGTGCGGCGTGAAGAGAAATTTATGCTGGTTTCGTCGGTAACAAAAACGACATTTTCTGTGGCAGTTCTTCAACTTTTCGTTGAAGATTGCGCGGCGAGTTGTTGCCTGATCCACTGGCAGAATCGTTTGCACACGCTCGTGTCGGCCTTGTCTTTGCGCACGGAGAGGTAGTGGCCGCGATTCCTCATGACGGTCTTTTGCGGTAACGGACGCACGAGGTCGCCGCTGTCGACCAGGTGTCCGACGAGATGATGCCAGCCCAGGGTCACCCCCTGATGCGCCAGGGCCAGCTGCACGATGGCTGGATAATCACTGCTGGTGAATAGTTGGCGGGGGATATCGGCGCCCCAGCTGGTGTCCACGTCATGCAGAGCAAGCCAGACCTTCCAGTCGATATGCTCGGAAATCTGCGAGCGACCGTAAGCGCTGAGATCCAGCAGCGACATGTCGAGCAATCCTTTTGGTGCCGAGATCGGGCCATGGCGCTGCAGATACTGCGGGGTGCAAACCGGATAGACCTCGTCGTCGAACAAATGCTCACTGTCGTATCCCTCACGTAAGCTCGCCAGTTTCGCGATGTACACGTCCGGCTGCATTCCCGCTTCCATCGAGATGAAATTCTGCGTCGCCAGTACGGTGAGTTCGATATCCGGCGCGTCCTGGAGGAATTCGGGGAGCCGCCTGTGGAGCCACAGCGCCGAAAACGCCGGCGAACAGCACACGATCAGGGTCTGCCTGGCGGGAATCCTCTTGCGCAGGCGTTCGGCGGCCTGATGAATATTGATCAGCGAAAGCTGGGCGGCATCCTTGAACATCTCGCCATCGGCCGTCAGTGCGACGGTTCTGCCCGATCGGACAAACAGCGCCGTCCCGAGGTAGTCCTCCAGTTCCCGCACCTGTTTGCTTACGGCTGCCGGGGTCACGCTCAGTGCGTTGGCAGCCCCCGTAAAACTGCTGAACTTTGCTGCCGCAAGAAATGACTTGATGGCCCGCAGTGACAGCGCGCCGACCAGGGTTTCGGTAATTTCGAATTGAGGCGCCATGACTATGTCGACCGGTCTAAGGGGATCAGGACAGAGTCCGAAGCGAGGACTTGCCCGAAATTGCATGAGACTACGACGCTATTCTCATATCCCAACGGACCGTGTTCAAGTAGCGGCGCCTGAGTTTGGTCCGGCAAACTCTGTAAGAAGAAAGCCAAAAAGCCTGGTTCATTTGATGATGCGCCGCCGGCCAGTCCTGTCGACTAGAGCGTTTCGCCCTCGGCCAGCATGCCGACCGCGCGAAGTTCCCGCTCGAGCCAAGGAGCCCGTGTGTCGCCCGCGCGGATCGCCGCAATGCGCTTCGCTTCTGCATTCACCTTGTTTTGCGCAGCATCGAGCAGTGCCGCAACGCTCTCACGTGGAACGACGACCACGCCGTCGGCGTCGCCGACGATCAGGTCGCCCGGATTAACCGAAGCGCCGGCCGCCGAGATCTGCCCGTTGACGCGGCCGGCAACGCTCTTGGTCGGACCGCAAGGATTGCGTCCCGCCGAGAAAATAGGGAAGTCGCCGGACGCGAGTTCGTCCGTATCACGGACCGCGCCGTCAATGACAAAGCCCGCGATGTCGGTGGCCTTCGCCTGCGTCGACATGATCTCGCCGATCAGGGCGCAGCTCACGTCGCCCTTACCGTCGACGACGATCACGTCGCCGGGCTTCGCAACCGCGAGGGCGGCGTGAATGGCCAGATTGTCGCCCGGGCGCACTTCGACAGTGATCGCAGGGCCGGCAACTTTCATGTGGGCGCCCAACGCCTGGACGCGACCATTGAGCGTGCCGCGGCGGCCGGCGACGTCAGCGAGAATGGCCGCCTGGACCGTCCGCGCGCGCTCAACGAGCGCTGGTGCAACGCGTTCAATCTGGGTGACGACGGCTCGGGATTGGCTGGAATTATTCAAGGGATATTCCTGTGGAAAATGATTGTTAGGCGTAGGGCTTCCAGTGGGCTTGCGTTCGCTTTCGGCGGACGATTCGCCCCACTGAGCGGGGTGACGAGACGGGTTCGACCGGGCGCACCGTGCCGTAGCATCCAGCCCGGTTCCAGAGCCGGCGGCGGTGTTGCATCGACGACGCTATGCCTGGCAAGCCGGCGATCGCGGGATCGGGTAGGGGAATCGCGATCTCCTTCTGGCGATCGCGACTAGTCCCTTACGCTGCCTGTGTGCGGTCGAAATTGGGAACGCCCATGCGAGCCGTTCCAGGGCCGAAGCGTTCAGCGAATTCGATCGCGAGCGGGCGCGTGTCATTACGCAGCCAAAGGCGCAGCAGGTGTCGCCTGCGGTCATCTTCCTCAAAATCGTCGAACTCAGTGCGGGAGTGAACGATCACGTGATTGTTCAGCAATTGCATGTCCCCCGGCTCGAATTGCATCTCGAAGCACAACTCTGCCGAGGTGGCGAGCGCGTCGACGCGGTTGAGCGCTTCTTCCTGCGCGTCGGTTTTCGGCTCGCCGCTCTTCGCGAACGCGGGTTCGATCGCGTTACGAACATAGCGGCAGCTGAGGTGTCCTTCGAAGTCGCTGTAGAACGGGATTTTGTGATCGCTCAGCTCGCCTGCGCCGGGGCGACCTTCACCCTTGAGATCGTAGTAAAAGCCTTCGAATAGCGGCGCAAGAAGGTCCGGACGTTGCTCGCGGATCCTGTTAAAGATCGTCGTGGAACTCGTGAAGCGGCTGAGACCACCGGCTCGCGGCGTGCGCAGGCACAGCAGGCCGACGATGTCGCAATTGTCCGTGTGGAAATTCAGCATAGCCTTGGTGTTATAGCCACGGGTTTTCTGGCTGTACGTCACCCCCTCGTCCTTCACGTGACCAAGCAGATGTGCGCGGGCATTCTGCGTGACGGGCGTACCGAGATGCAGACCCACGCCCCCATAGATCCGGGAAGCATCGTCTTTCGAATACCGCTCGACCGGCAAGCCACGCAGAACGACGAGCCCATGGCCGTGATGGATTTCGCGCGACGCAGTTTCCAGCGTGGGCAAGAGAACATCCAACGGGAAATCAGCCTTGGTGATTTCCGTGATCGGCAGATGCTGTACGCGCTTGAGGGCGGCGTCCAGCTCCGCGAGTTCGCGGCGGTGAAGCACAGAATCCAGCTTTTTTCTGCGGCCTGCAGGCTGGCTGTTGTCCATGCTGTTTGATCGGTTACCGGCATCGAGCGCGTGACCATGCTTATCTCCTTTCTTCCATGAATTCGGTGTGTCGAAGTTAGCGTTCGGTGTCAAGGGAACCGCCGGAGTGAGTGGATCAGAACGTAGTGCTGGTTCAATCCTTTCGCGATTCGGTAAGCGTCGTCCGCAGCGAGAACTGAGCATGACAATGCGGCAATTTCCAGTGCCATCGACTGGTCGCATTGAATTGTTCCTTCTGCGGGTCTGGCCGTAAGTGCTTAACACGCTCTATCCATCCCGACCCGAGCGTCGGGCCGTCGGATGCTGAAGATTAACGGGCAGTGCAGATGCGGACCATGCGCCGATGCGGATTCACTGGTGCCACGCGTAGGCGGCCGTTCGCGCGTCTGCCTCTGTCTCGCTCGATCCGGTGGGCTTGGGAAGATTCGGCATGAGCGCTTGGTGCCTTAGGCTGGCCTGGGTAGGCGTTGTGGTGCGGCTCTGATGAGTGGCGCAAAGCAGGATAGCCGGAATCAGGAAGGGGCGGAATATTTTTCCTGTTGGCACAAATGCCAGATGTTTCGGCAATTAATGCTGGTTATTAAAAGTGATTCTTACAGAATTTGACAGCAGCTTAAACGCCTGTTATTTTCGCCCCGCAATCTTGGGCCTCTCGTGTTTTATGCGGCACGATTATCGGCGGTGAATATCAGGCTAATTCAAATCGCATAAAATGAGAATCCTCCGGGGGAGAAGGTCGTGAACATTCAGCGAATATTTATTGGCGCGCTCCCGTCCCAGGACACGCGCGCCTTTCGCCTCTACTGGCGCAATTCCCAGTCAGATCTTGCGGGCTTGCTGTTTCTGCAAAGGCTTGATATTCGTGAAGATCTTTGCGGCGGTATCGAGGGGCGGCTGTCGTGCATTTCGACCAGCACTGGCGTTGCGCTCCAGAATTTCCTCGGGCAACCGGTGACCGTGCAATTGGTCACCGATACCGGTGCGCTTCAGTCAATATGCGGGATCGTGACGGACGCCCACGAGGGTGAGTCAGATGGATCGCTAGCAACGTATCAGCTGGTGGTGCGCGATGCGCTGTCGGTTCTCGAGCGTCGCATCAACACGCGGATATTCCGGACGAAGAGTGCGCTGGACATTATTCAGACGCTCGTGCGCGAGTGGCGCACAAAGAGCTCAACCTTGGCCGCCACGTTCGACATCGACATGTCGAATATCGACGCCTCGAAATATCCGACTCGCGAGCAGACGCTGCAATTTGATGAGTCGGACGCCGACTTTATCCGCCGTCTTTGCCGTCGGGAAGGCATCTCATGGTTCATCAAGGCGGGAGGACAGGGCAGTTCGGACCTCACCCAATCGCCTTTTCACACGTTGGTGCTCTTCGACAGCGTGATCAAGCTGGAGCAAGGCCCGGCAGGAACGGTTCCTTACCACTCGGACGCCAGCGTCGGCACGTCTGACTCAATCACGCTTCTCTCGATGGGGCGGCAGCTGGTCGCGGGTTCGGTGCGCCGGGTGAGCTGGGATTACAAGCCCAGCCAGATGGACAAGCTGCAGGCGCCGACCCGCGTCGACCAGGGTGCTGCTGGTAATGACCTCGGCCGTTTGCTGTCGGATTCACGCATCGACGCGCCTCACATTGCAGATTCGGCGGACGACAACCAGCGTCTCGGCCGGGCGCGGATCATGGCTCACGGTGGGCAAGCCGTGAGGATCGACGGCGCGAGTGGCGTTCGAAACCTCGAAGTCGGCACGTGGGTTACGGTCTCGGGGCACCCCGAACTGGATCAGGCCGAGGAAGTCGACCGCCGCGTGATCTTCACGTCGCTTCACCACCGCGGCGAGAACAACCTGCCCAAGGAGCTTTCCTCGCGTGCGCAATCGCTGTTCACGGCCAGCCGGTGGTTGTCTGATACGCCGCCAGCGTCTGTCGCCACCCGGATGCGAGGCGCGCAGGACAGCGACTCCGAATCCAGCCGGTACGAGAACACGTTTACGGGTGTGCCGCGTGGCACGCCGCTTACGCCTGTCTACGATCCACGCGTCGATCTTCCCCGCGTCTATCCGATTACCGGGGTCGTGGTCGTGCCAGACGGCGAACAGGTTCACACCGACGAATACGGCCGCATCTTTGTGCAGATTCAGGGGCTCGACGAGGCGGACCACACCCATGCCGCAGGCGCCGGTACACAGGGCACGCCGGCGGACAGCGCAGCCGTTCGTGTGCTTGGTAACTGGTCTGGCGCAAACTTCGGCCAGAACGCTCTTCCGCGAAAGGGTATGGAGGTCCTGCTCGAGTTCCTGAATGGCGATCCCGATCGTATGTACGTGGCGGGCGTGTTTCCTAACGGCCAGAATATGCCGGCCATGTTTAGCCGCACTGGCGCGCTCCCGGGCAACCGCTACCTGAGCGGAACCGTGAGTCAGGAAATTAACGGACAGCGCTCGAATCAGCTCCGGCTGGACGACACGCCGCAGCAGATTAGCGCGCAACTCGCGAGCGACCATGCTTCGTCACAGCTGAATCTGGGTTATCTGACACAGCCTCGCTCCGATGGTAACGGCGCCGATCGTGGTGAGGGCGCCGAGCTGCGCACCGACGCTGCGGCCTCCGTTCGCGCAGCACAAGGCATCTTGCTGACGACCTATGCCCGATCGCAGGCCGCCGGTGGGCAGATGGATCGCGACGAACTGGTCTCGCTGCTCTCTGAATGTACGGAGCTGTTCAAGTCGCTGGGTGACTATGCCGGACAGCACGGTGGCGTGGCTGCCGATGGCACTGGACAGACGGAAGTCGCGAACGCGCTGAAGAACTGGAAACCGGGAACTGGCACGTCTGGCACGTCCGGCACAGCTCAAGGAGGCGAGCAGGCATTGATGGCGTTCGGCGCGCAGTCGGGTTCCGCAAACCTCACTCCCAAGACACACGTCACCTATGCGGGAGAGAACATCGACCAGATTGCGCAGCAGCATTTGCAGCTCATGAGCGGCCAGCGCCTGAACGCGACCGCAGGACAGGGCATGCAACTCTTTGCGCGCGGTAAGGGGTTTCAGGCGGTCGCGGGTGAAGGCCCCGTGATCTTGCAGGCGCAGGCAGACACGCTGACTGCAGCGGCGCAGAAAGGCGTGGCGATCAGCACGAACGAAAACGAGATTGTGCTTTCGGCGCCGACCGTGCGCCTGGTCGCCGAAGACGGCAGCTTCATCAAGATCGGCGGTGGTGTGACGTTGGGGACTAACGGTGACATCAAACTGCTGTCAGCCTCGCATCAGTGGGGCGGCCCATCGACGCAGCAGGGGGCTAAATCCGCCTTCAATAACGTCCCGACCGATCAGCGCTTCCGGTTGCATTATCCCGGTGAAGATGGACAGACGGCGGCTGCGGCCAACCAGCCATACCGCATCGCACTCGACGACGGACGCGTGATCGAGGGCAAGAGCGACGCGAACGGCCTGACCGATCTTGTGAAGGATGACGCGATGCGCGTAGTGAAGATCGACATCCTGAAGCCCGTTCTTTGAGCGACGGACAACACAATCATGGCGAACTCAAGCAACGACTACCACGTGACGAACCAGGCGGCAGCAGTAACCCACGCCAATCGCGCGGGTGACCGCCCGGTACTATTACCCGGTGATCTGCCGGGCATTGTCATCTTCATCCATGGCGTCAACGATCCGGGCGCAGTGTACTCATTTGTTGAGAATGGCCTGTGTACGGGCTTAAACGAACGCCTGTCACGGGCCGACCTGAAGCCGGGTAGCTATGGCGCGGCTTACGAAGCGGCGGCAAAGAGGCAAAAACCGGGGAAAAAGCCCGGGATGCTTGACGCGCAGACGCTGGACGACCCTGACCTGAATCTGTACCAGCGTGCCAACGTCCAAGGTACGCACAGCGGCTTCGTCCCGTTCTATTGGGGTTATCGCGCTAAAAGCGAGGATATTGCCCGCGTGAACAATCCGGGCGACGTAACCAGCCGGACAGCAGACGCCGACGGCAATCTGATGACGCGCGGCCAGTATCAGGACATCCACGGCAACCGGCTCGACAAGCATTTCGCGAAGGGTGGCGGCTTCTTCGCAAACGCCACAAACAACATCCCGGACATGTATGGTCCGGGCTTCAAGGCAGACTGGAAAACACAGCGCGTGACCAAAAACGCGTTGGGCGGCAACTCCATGTATGCTGCCGACGGCCCGGACCGACGGTATTTCGTGCTAGCCGCAACGCGGCTGGCCAATCTGATCGCCACAATTAGGGCGATCAAGCCGAAGGCGCTAGCAGAGGCTCATGGCCTTGATCCACAGCACGAAACGATCACGGTCATGGGCCACAGCCAGGGCACCATCCTGACGCTTTTGGCACAGGCGATCCTGAAGCAGAAGGGGCAGCGGTACGCTGACTGCATCATCATGGTCGACAGTCCATACAGCCTTTACGAAACAGACGGCTGCAACCAGACCGGGCACGCCAAGCTGAAGACGCTGATCGATATCGTCAACGAGGTTACACAGCAGCCGTACAGCATCCCGAAGCTCGCCGATCTGCTGATCGGCGCGGAGAAGCACGCTGGTCGGGCGGGAACCGGATGGACGCCTACGCAGGGAAAGCGTCTTGACCCGAGCGGCAAGAATTGGATTACGTTCGATGAGCGTGATAACCGCGGCAAGGTGTACCTGTACTTTTGCCCGGAGGACACGGTGGTCGGTCTGAAGAGCGTCCGCGGTATCGGCACGTACGGCGTGCCCGATGATGTTCCGGCCGACGGCGCAGCGCTTAAGCCCCAGTCCGGACAGAAATCCATGCCAGCCATGAAGGCGCTGGAGCCGAAGCGTTTCTTCCAGCGGATGTGGACGCGTATGGAGAGGGACCACAATGGCGACGGGAAATTCAAGAAAGTACTGGTCGGCCTGAAGCCTGCGCGGGTGCCGGTGCGAGAGGCGTTCGAACGCCTCTCGCCAGGCCCGGATGCCGGTGCCTCAATGCTTGGGACAGCTACGGCAATGGGAACGAATGCAGCGTTGCAGCAGAATTTTGCGCGCAACGACATCCGGTACATTAATGGCGAGGAACTCAAGCCGCCGTACGAGCCACAGATGTACGGGGGCGAAGCTGTTCAGGGCGGCCCCCGCCCCGGCCACGCTGATGCGGCCGGACAGATGGCAGATGACGACGTGACGAAGGACGTGATTCTTGGGAACCAGTACGCGAAGCTAAACTGGGTAACGGATTCGCATTCGATGGACCCGATTGGAGAATTGGAAGAGCGTAAGGCGGCGTTCAACGCGAACCAGGCAATTGACGATCAGTCGCAGAACTGGAAGGTTGGAGGGCTCGGCGGCTTTGCGATCCTGCGCGAAGAAACACCGAATGAGGTGCGCGCCCGATTGGCGCTTCCGGAAAGCTACGAGCCGAACAACTACCATTCAGGGGTGCTGCATAGCGCCGAGAATCACCGATGGGTCACTGCAATGGACGTAGCGGTTGGTCAGGCGGTGACGCTGGACGATCCGGTGTGGGGGGACTTGCTAGTACGCATCGCGGATTGGAAGCTGACTCCAGCAGCCATGACGAAAATCAAGAGTAATGCCAACTATGACCGTCTGCCTCCGCAAACGAGCGCCTTGATCGACGCCTG
Source organism: Paraburkholderia tropica (assembly GCF_914484835.1). GTDB lineage: Bacteria > Pseudomonadota > Gammaproteobacteria > Burkholderiales > Burkholderiaceae > Paraburkholderia > Paraburkholderia tropica_A. The sequence continues at coordinate 209,148 of NZ_CAJZAR010000037.1, read as the reverse complement.
CGCCACGTACTACCAAAACGGTGATTTCCCAGACGGACAGATTTCTGATCTCCCGCCGTCTTTGGTGACCAGCGAACTGACGCCGAAGGCTAGCGCTGCGCAACAGCAGGCCATTGAGCAACAGAGGGCGGCGGACGAGCGCTTCTACCAGAACCAGGCCGCCCAGAACTGGGGCAAGCTGGGAGGTCTCTGATGAAGCTACGTATCTGGCCTTACGTGGCAGCGTTTATCGTGCTGTCAATCATCTGGACCGCCTACGTGACGGCGGGACACTATAGTTACTGGCGGGAAACAGGACAGGAGATGCCGGGCATGTTGAGCAGTATTCGGAATGGTGTTCTAGTGGTGATGGCGCTTGCCGCCGTAGCCTTTGGGGCAAGTTTTGCATGGCTGCACCGGTCGGCTGCTGCATCCAGCGCTGTCGGTTCGACAACAATAGCCCAGCAGAAAGCGCCGTTGGTCACGGCGTCGGGTTTCAACGGCTCACCGGCGATACTGTCAAAAACCGGACCGGACTTCGTGCTCGAAGTCCGGGGTGTCGGGATCGTAACTGGGCGGGAAGGTAATTCGGAAATCTGGCAGGCGATCGAGACGAAAGCGAACAACCACGCGACGTATCTCTCGCAAAATCCGGAGGACTATCCGGCCAGCGACGATGAGCGCCTCACTGATCTGCAGGTTGCTACCTCGGCTGCATTTCAATTTGGCGCTGGACGTGCTGTTGACCGGTGGCCGGTACCCGTCATCGTCTGGGGGCCTCCGAAAGACAAGGCAAACCGTTTTCGGGCTGCAACGGAAATCGCGGGCAGCCGTCAGGACGCTGGCCTGGGTGTGACGTTGTTCCTGTGGCAGGACGATGCTAATACCGACGATGGCGCGGGTATGCTCGATAAGCTGTTTCAGTTCTTCGATGCGCACCCGGACGTGCCTGCCGCATTGGTATACAGCTTCGATGGGTCGTTGACGCGCGATTTGCTAGGGCCTCCTGGTAGCGGTAAAGCACCGTCGTTCGAGCACATCATTCCCGCCATACCCAACAGTATCGGCGTATTGATGGTGAGTCGCTCGGACCGCGTCGATCGGCTGATCCGCCCGTTTGCGGTTGACCAGACAGCCGCCATTAACAAGACGAACACCGAATACGACATCATCAAGCTGTGGAATTTCTACTGGAGCGAATCGAGGGCGTTTCAGAAAGAAGTCGATCGCGCAAACGGCGGCTTCTTCAATGCTGTCGTTCCACGCGCCGACTGGTGGCAAGCCCGCCTGCCTGAACTCTGGGGGACGCTTGGCAACCAGGGGGCCGGCCAATTTACGCCGACGCCCTATATCCCGGTGCGCTGGACAACATGGCAGCTCAAGCAGTTCGACAATGCCCCGTTGTTCGGCTACCTGCACCGGCCGGTTGATGTCAAGCTCACCGACGATCACGGACGTCCGTTGAAAGTTGCGCAGCAAGCCGAAGCGCTGAAGGCAGGATGGGCGTCGGCGATCGCGACGCTGCCCGGCGGCCAGGAGCCGAAGCGTGTGTTCTATGACACGACGGGAGACCGCCAATGGGTGATTCCGTTGAGCCAGGCATTGGCTCAGACGGGCGGAACGGCGCCTAATATCGATGAGGTGAAGGAAGGCTATGACATTGGCGCTCGTATCGGTAACACCGGAGTCAGTTCGCCGATGGTGCAGATCGGTCTGGGCCTGATTGCGAGCTACGATGACGGTGGTGCCAGCGCGACAGTGAATCGCCGGCCAAACGGCACGGCGAGCATCGTAATGGTCAGTCCACCGGACGCATCGGTGAAAGCGGCCTGGTCGCAGAAAACCAAGGGCGCTGATCCATTCCAGTTGAAGCCGTAATATTTTTTACCGATGACGGGATCTATCGAGAGGGCAGAGCGAGCACGCACGGGTACCCCGGCGACGGGGGCGCACGGCAAAGCGCGATCGAGCATTGTCCGTGCGGGCGTGGCAATCTTGCTGATGGCATTGGGTGGGATCGTTGGTGGCTCATCTGCGTATTGCGACGGCGTTGGTGGCGCGATGCTCGCGACGCTGTTTTTTACCTTGGGTATTCCGTTTGAAGCATTGATGAGGTGGCCCGGCGAATTTGTTTTGGGGCTGCTGGGGTATATCGCGGTGGTTTTGATAGTCGCGAAGTTGTCGCGACTAAAGTTTGGCGTGCGCATCGTCGTTCCGGCAATCCTGGGCAGCGCGGGCTTAAGCTGGGTGGTGACATCCATGGTCAATCACTTCGGCCATACCAACTGCGCATTTATGTAGACGCAAACCGGTGAGCGGTGCTATGGACAAGGCGGAGTCTTCGGGCTCGCGTGCAGAGGCGGAAAGCGAAGGCCGGGGGCTGCTATCAAGCTTCCTGGCTGTTGCTGCGATACTGTTCGCGATGGCATGGGCGGCGCTAATAGGCGGTTGTTTCGCCTATTGCGCGGGTGGTGTTGCTCTCGCGCTGCTGTGGGCCGGGATTGTCGGGATCGTCATGGGAAGCCAGGTCGCAGTTACTTGGCCGGGCGAGTTCGCGATGGGCGTGGTGGCCTACGTTGCTGTTGTGCTTGCGATCGCGAAATGGTCGCCCGTAAGGCCGGGTCTTCGCGTCCTGATTGTGGCGGTGGTAGCCGGCGGCGCCGCTGGTTGGCTAGTGACGGCGATCGTGAATGGCTTCGAGCACGGGCAGTGCGCTCTCATGTAGCGCAGTGCTGAGAATAGACAACCTGAATTTGGGAGGCTGTATTGCGCGGCGTTATTCGTGTAGGTGATTCGACGAGTCACGGCGGCAAGGTTGTGACTGGCCGCGACGGTTCGACGGTGATGGGCCGAGCGGTCGCATGCGTTGGCGACCGGTGCACCTGCCCGCAATCGGGCCACAATGACTGCGTGATCATCGAGGGCGATGAATCGGTCCTCGTCAACGGCCGCGCCGTGGCCTTTGACGGCCACAAGATTTCATGTGGCGCGACGCTCATTTCGTCGGTGCCAACGTCGGGGCTGGGCTGATAGGCCCGTATGGGCCCGGCGTGTCTTTAAACGGCACGCATCACTCTGATTGCCGCTCTGCTGATGCGGCGCGAGAGTGAACCACTCAGATTGGGGCGGTTGATGTCAGATCTCAAATCGAGCTACGAGCGCGAGCTGCAGTTTTTGCGGCGCGGCCTGGCCGAATTTACTGCACGTAATTCACGTGCGGCCGGGCGCCTCTCGATGCACGGCGAGCACTCAGAGGATATGCACGTCGAGCGGATGATCCAGTCTGCCGCGCTCCTCAATGCACGCGTGCGCGAACGTCTGGATGACGATGTCCCGGATTTCACGGTTCCGTTGCTCGAAGTGCTCTATCCGGAATTCCTTCGACCATTTCCGTCGTGTTCGATCGCGTGTTTCGAACCCAGTGCCGCGGTTGAGCGGCTTGCGTCGCCAGCGGTTATGCCACGGGGTAGCCATCTCACGACGCGGGCAGGCGAGTACGGCTTCAGGACGGTCTATGATACGACCGTGTCGGCGCTGTGCATCGAAGACGCTGCGTACCAGATACCTTCCGCCGTGCCCAGTAACGTCCGGTTGCCCGAAGGAACAAGCGGCGTTTTCTCGATCAGCTTTGCGGTGCAGTCCGGTGCGGTTGATTTCGCGAGTGCCGTGCGCGGTGACGTCCGGGTCTTTGTGGACGCACAGGAAGCCGTAGTTGCTGCGGTGATTGATGCTCTGGTCCATCGCAGCAAACACGCCTTTCTGGAAGTTGATTCCAGTGGACGCTGGACTGCGCTCGATTCCGTTCCGATCTCTCCGGTTGGTTTCGGCGAGCGAGAAACTCTCATCGACTTCGGCAGTGAGTCCTCGTACCGTCTTCTCCTTGAGTACTTCGCGTATCCAGAGAAGTTCCACTTTCTCGATTTCCGGCTTGGCCAACTTCTCGCTGTACGGCGTGTGAACAGGCGCCTGTCCATTCACGTGCCGGTTTCTGGTCTTCACCCTGATTCGGCACCAGCGGTCGCATTGGCGACGTTGTCGGCGTCGGCTTTCAGGTTGCGCTGTACACCGGTCGTGAATCTGTTCCCGTGTGCGGCCGAGCCGATCGCGATGAAGGACGCGACGTTTTCCGCGTACCCGATGGTCGCGCAAACTGTGAACCCACAAGGCGCCGAGGTCTGGGCTGTGCAAAGTGTACGGCTCACGCGGGACGGCGACGGCGCGGCGATTACGCGAGGCGTGAAGCCTTTCCACTCGCTTGACCACAGTGTTGGACTCGCGAGTTCTACGGACCGGCGGGAGGTGCTGTACTGGCTTGCGTCACGACCAGGCGGCCACGAGGCGGTCGTCGCAGGTGGCGGGTGCCAGCTTGAATTTGTGACGGCACGCGGAGAGACAGCGGAGCCGCCGCGCGACGAGCAGATTGATGCGACGCTGCTTTGCACCAACGGTGTTGGGCCCGGCTCGATGCAGTGGGGGCAGCGAGGTGGCGACTTCACCCTTGCTGACCGGAGTGTCGTTGCCCGGGTGAGCCTGCTGCGGCGGCCGAGTGGTGCCACCGCGCGCCTGGTCCCCAAAAATCAGTACTGGTCCGTCGTTCAGAGTCTGTCTGCTGGGCCGTTCAGCCTCGATCAGAGCGGATTGCCGGCTCTGAAGTCGCTGCTTTCAGCTCACGCACCAATCCGGGGGCAGACGAACGAGGACCAAATCGACGCGATAGTCGGGCTGTCACGGGAAACCGCGATGGAGTGGATTGTCGAGAAACCCCAGTCACGGATGGCGCGGGGTCTGCGTGTGCGGCTAACCGTTGACGAGCAAGGGCTGGCCGGAGCGCCGATCGCCATTTTCGCGCGAGTGCTTGAGAGCGTTTTCGTGCGGTATGCCCCCGCGCATAGCTTCGTGCAGGTCGTGATCGTATCGGCGGCGAATGGCGCAGAGCTGGCGCGCGGTCAACTCATTCCGGGCGCCGTTCCGGTTCTGTAACTGTAGACCTGCGATGAAGCACACCCCCTCGATGGCTCGGCCCTCACGCCTACCTCCGGTGCGGTGCCAAGCTCGGCGCTCGTGCCAGCCATGCAGCGTCACGCGCTGGTGTTTGCTGGCGACTCGTGGCAAGGCATGTGGATGGCGCAGCCGTTCACATGCCCCCGCGGGCACACAAGCGTGGTAGCGCCACGCAACCTCATCCGCCAGCGCGTGGCAGGTTGCCAGCAATGCGCGACAGAAGGCATAACGGCGCGGGCGATGCACAGTCGGCGTGAGCAGGTCTCACGTGGCTGGACTCGCCGTGGCGTGGTACGGCGGACAGGTATCGACTTCGTTGCTCGCACGGGCATGAATGGACGTGCGGTGGGCAGGTCCTGTTGCGGGGCGCGGCTTGCGCTGCGTGCAAGCGGGAGTTGGGGCCTCTACCCGGCGATTTGCTTTCTGACGGACTTGAGCGGCTGAACGCCGCCGCACGAGAACGAGGGGGGGAAGTGTCTCTCCGACTCGTACATGGGGATGGCTCACGCGTATCGGTTCGAGTGCGACGCCGGGCACATCTTTGAGAGGCCCGGCTCAGCAGTCTTCCAGCGCGGCGTCTGGTGCTCTGAGTGCTAACTGCCGAGGGAAGTGCTCGCAGATGGTTTGGAGCGGCTCCAGGCGGCCGCAAAGTCCCGCGGTGGTGTGTGCCTATCTCCACGGTTTCTCGGGACCGCTGTACGCCATAGGTTCAGATGCGCCCACGGCCATACGTGGACGGCACTCGCAGGGATGGTTCTTTACACGTCAAGCTGGTGCCGCCGCTGCCACCGCGACGGCTCGCGCGCCGCGGACAGGCTCGTGCTACTGCAACAAGCCGCGCAGGCCCGCGAGGGAAGCTGCCTCTCGAAGCGATACGCCGGCTATCACGGTAGGCACCGTTTTTGTGCGCGCAGGGCATCGCTGGGTAACCTCGGCGCAGTCGGTGCTCAGGGGCGCGTGGTGCCCGACTTGCGCGGAGGCCTCGGCGGGCAAGTCGCTCCGTCTGAGCGACGGGCTCGAGTAGCTCAGGTCACGTGCTGAGGCGCTCGGGTGGGAATGCCTCGACGAGACATTCATCGGTACCGCGCGTTCGTACCGCTTTCGTTGTGCAAAGGGCCACGAATGGTCGGGCAAGGGGAGTGCGATTTTGGCAGGCCGATGGTGTAAGCGATGCGCCGTTGACAGCCAGCGCTGCGCGATTGAGGAGGCCCGGGCGGTTGTGCGCGAGCGAGGAGGCGCGTGTTTGTCGCAAGCGTACGTCAACGCGCGGACGCATTTGACCTGGCAGTGCCACCGCGGTCACGTCTGGTCCGCAAATTTCGACAATGTCCGAAATAAGGGAAAGTGGTGCGCTCAGGGACTGGGCCGTTCGACGCGGCGTCGTCCTGCAATTTATCCAGCCCGGCAAACCGCAACAGAACGCGTACATCGAGCGCCATAACAAAACGGTTCGATACGACTGGCTCGCCCATTATCTGTTCGAGACAGTGGCCGAGGTTCAGCAGTATGCGACGCAGCGGCTGTGGTCATACAATAACGAGCGACCGAACACCGTCATTGGCGGCGTGCCGCCGAAACAGAAAATGCCCATCGCGACATGACATCTACTTCTGAGCCGCGTTAAAAGCGGGGAGACTACCGCTGACCATTCTTGACCCGCTCGCCGCTTTACTTTTATTGGTAAAACCACGAGTGGGTATCTGGCTTAAAGTCTTGATCATTTCGAGCGACGTCATACACAACACGTACTATGTGGCCACGAACAATCAATGGTTTGCACGATTCGATTTGGCACAGGTCGGTTTACTCGTTGTGGTCCTTGGCCTCGCACCAGTAGTCATGCGAGCGTTTCCATCGGAGCGTCGGGCGGCGGCTTGAGACGCTTTCAGATGAATTGTTCGCAATGCTGAGCAGAGTGCTGTACGTCTCTTCTGGTCGACGGTCGACGCATGCAATTTGCATCGATTTGGGGCTGGCTCCGACTCACAAGGGGCCCCCGACTTTCTCATCCCGCCCAAGAACGTTGCATCACTCGCTCTGGCAAACAAGCTCTCGTACGTCATCACCAACGAGATCATCTACCGCGACAGGGCAATGCTCCTCCTGCATCGACGGCGCTAGATAAAGTACCTGGGCACCGCCCGTTGCTGGCCGCCTATGCTCCGGTGGTCGAGCTATAGATGTCGCCGCACTATGTGCTGAGCGTGAGAAGTTAGAGCCTTTCGGCGACGTTTGCTGATGATGAGAAAAGGTGTAGCTGGCAAGCGCAAGTTGAATGGCCGCCTGATGGCTGCAGGCGACATCGGAATGAGTGTGGACCCGGAGACCATTCTGTATCGCCGCATCCAGATTATCGGCACGGTCATGACGTCGCGCGCCCAAGCTGAAAAGCACGCGATGGTCCGGCGTTTCCGTGAACATTGGCTCAACCGCTTCTCCGGTAGCCGGCGCCTTTGAGCCCGTTGTCGACAGTACGTTTCCTCTTTCGCGCGCAGCCGATGCTCATCGAAGTATGGAGTCGTCGGCAAACGTCGGGAAAATCATCCTGAATACGAACCAGGCTGGGCCACGCAGGCACAGCGGCCATGCGAGAACGACTTCGGATAGCACGTGGTGAGATGCATAAAATCCATACTGGATGTGGAGGAAACGACCCTGATTCAACAGTTGCGTGTGCTGCATTAAAGCATGCAACTGCTGTAATTGACTCTAAGCAGGCGCTCGGCTTCCGCGAAAGCGGTCGTTGGTTGGTCGGAGATCTGTGACCTGTCGCGTTGCTGAATCGTCAAACATTGCTGATGTCGATGTCCGAATGCGTCAGATTCTCATAGTTAGCCTTTATCCAACTTATGGCCAGTTGTCACGGGTTGCCAACGCAAACTGGAATTCAGATAGGCAATCTTGGGATCGGGCGATCAGAAATTTTCGCAACAACACCGCTAATGCGGTGTTGTTGGGTCGCCGCTTTCGGAGAGCATTCCGGGGTTGCCTGGCTATCGCGCTTTTGTCTCTTCATTGCGGAGGATCGTCGCTTGTACGCCGCGTAACCTTTGCGAATCACGTCGTGCGCTCCAGGTCAGCTACCGGTAACATCATGCTGGAATCGCCTTACAATCGGTCAGAGAATTTCCCGCATTAAAGCAGACCCAAAGTTGCCGGCTGTAGAATGGCGGATCCTGGGGAACACAACCAGCAGGGCCGGGCGCAGAGTTGTTGTACAGTTTTCCGTCAGCGATCCACCATTTTACGTTGGTATAATAATTTGATAGATAAACCCAATACCTTGGCTGGGCTGTCACGCATAGATAAAACGGTGGGTTTTTATACGTTACTTGACTCACGTCGCTTATCCATGATCCGGAATCAACGCTTTTAAATTTCGTTTGCGGTTTATCCGTTATGATTATGTAGCTATCCCAATACATCGCTCCGCTTATATATTGGGTCACATATCCTTGAGCAGTTTTTCCTTTGTCGGTATAGGTCACCTGGAGATAAAACCATTCTCCGGGCGCACGACTTATTGAAGCTGAGTCCTCCGCGGAGAGGTCGTGCTGAGTTCCGGTTGGTCCAGTAGGGGAATCGTCCGGGTTTGGGACGGGGAAATCTTGTGAGCTATCTTGAGACATATCTCATCCTTTACCGAAGGTGCTGCGGTTTAGTTGCTTGAAAACGAGCTGAACTTAATACCGGCTTTGATTCGGGGCGCAGTTTTGCGCACCCCACTTCGGTGCCCGTCTCCTTAACTCCGACTTGTTATATCTCTGAAAACCTGCGCCGTTATAGGTTTAGATGACTTGGAGTTAGCGAGCAGGCTACTAAAAGGCGTGTAGACCGGCGCACAAGTACAGTAGCATAAGATCTTGTATGTAGGTGTCCGTTATGGTCGAAAAATCGCGTCGGCCAAATCAATGGAGTCATTGACTTCTTCGATGTACGCAATCGTTACCTTGATTGGATAATTTCGTGAAATGGAAGCGGCCGTCACGTCTGGAGCCGATTGTTTTAAATTTTGCTGGCATGCGCGAATGTTGCATTTTGATTGGCTATCAATAAATCCAAGGCGCATAAAACATTCAATTTCGCAAGGCCGCTATTGGTAGCGCGCGACGCTTTACGACATTCCAGTTCAAGCGGCAAATAATGTCTGAAAACCAAATGGAAAGGGACATTCCTGCAGCGCGTTTCAGTGACAGATTCCGGCTTGCAGTGGCGCGGTGATGCGCGGGACGGAATTCGCACAGCGAGTTGTGACGGGTAGCCGGATGCGTCGCGAACATCTTTCGGGGAACTGCGCGCTCACGCAAAGAATAGGGCTATAGGCAAGACAGTATCGCTGACGCTTGCAAACGTGGCTGGCCATTCCGCAAGGGAATAAGTTCTATCACCGCCGCCTGCCTTCTTGCAGCGCGGCGTCTGCCCGATCATGTGTTCACCGTCAACCCACCGAGGAATCAACGATGAACACCTTCAACGCCTACACCATCGACACCGCGCCGGCCGCCTCGAAGCCCCTGCTCGAAGGCACGAAAGCCGCCTTCGGCTTTGTGCCCAATCTCCAGTCCTTCATGGCGGAATCGCCTGAACTGCTGGCGGGTTACTCGGCGCTCTGGGACCTGTTTTCCAAAAGCACGCTGACGCCGCACGAACAGCAGGTCGTCTATCTGACCTCGAACTTCGAGAACGACTGCCACTACTGCATGGCCGGCCACAGCACGCTCGCAAAGATGATCAAGATGGACCCGGCCGTGATCGACGCGCTGCGCGCCGGTACCGAACTTCCCGACGCGAAGCTCGAAGCCTTGCATCGCTTCACGACCCTCGTGGTGCGTGAGCGCGGATTCGCCACCGATGCGGACATCGACGCGTTCCTCGCCGCCGGCTACACGCGTCGCAATGTGTTCGAAGTGATTCTCGGCGTCGCGACGAAGGTGATGAGCAACTACACGAATCACATCGTGCATACGCCTTACGACGCCTTCATGAAGGGCAACGAGTGGACCAAGCCGCAGACGTCCGTTGCGGCCAGCGCGTGAGCGCAGGTCCGAGCTCAATCACCCGACACAGGAGAAGGGCATGTCACTGCAAGACAAACTCGACGCATTCAAGGCGGACTTCAAGGGCGGCAAGCCGCCGTACTACGCGCCGCCCGAGATTCACCCGATCATGGAGCGCGCCACCGCCGAACTGATCGCAAGCGGTCAGGCGACCCGCGCAATCAAGGCGGGCGAGCGCGCGCCCAGCTTCACGCTCAAGGATCAGGACGGCAACGACGTGTCGTCGGCGGAGCTGCTGCGTCGCGGCCCACTCGTCATCACGTTCTATCGCGGCGTGTGGTGCCCGTACTGCAACATCGAGCTGCAGGCGATCAACGATGTGCTGCCGCAGATCGAAGGATATGGCGCGAGCGTCGTCGCGATCTCGCCGCAGACGGCCGTGAATAGCCGCAAGTCGGTACGCGATAACAAGCTCGGCTTTCCGGTGCTGAGCGACACGAACGGCGAGGTCGGTGCCGCGTTCGGCCTGCGCTTCGCGCTGCCCGATTACCTGGTCGATCTCTACAAGGCCCTGAAAAACGATCTACCTGCGTTCAACGCGGACCCGTCATGGACATTGCCAATGCCGGCGCGTTACGTGATCGGCCAGGATGGCGTCGTGCTGTATTCGGAAGTGAATCCCGATTACACGCATCGCCCCGATCCGGTCGATATGTTCCCGGTGCTGGGGCGCGCGAACGCAAAGGTGTAAGCGAACGCGCAGGTCATCGCCGCCTTCGGGCGGCTTTTCTTTTCGCGTGCTTTATTTTCATATCCAATGACCATCATGACAAAGCGCACTTTTCTGGTGACGGGCGCCACCAAAGGCATCGGTCTCGCGCTCAGCGAGCGGCTCGTCGAGGCAGGGCATCAAGTCATCGGCATCGCGCGTTCGCACGCGGCGTTTCCTGGGGAACTCGTCACGCTGGACCTCGGTGATCGCGCTGCCACCAACGTTGCACTACACGAGTTGGCGCAACGCCATCGCGTCGACGGCATCATCAACAATGTTGGCCTGGTCCGGCCGCAACGCGTCGAAGCTGTGGATCTCGATGTGCTCGACGAAGTCTTCTCGGTGAATCTTCATCCGGCCATTCAGAGCGTGCAGGCGTTTTTGCCTGGCATGCGCGAGCGTGGCTGGGGGCGCATCGTCAATATCTCCAGCCTGACCATTCTGGGCATCACGCAACGCACGGCCTATGCCGCTGCAAAAGCCGCGCTCGTGAGCTTTGCCCGCACCTGGGCGCTGGAACTCGCAACGACAGGCGTCACGGTGAATTCGGTGGCGCCCGGTCCCACCGAAACGGAGTTGTTCCGCGCGAATAATCCACCTGGAAGCGAAGGCGAGCAGCGCTATCTGTCGGGCGTGCCGATGGGGCGCTTCGGCACGCCGGAAGAGATCGCTGCAGCCATCGCGTTCCTGCTTTCCGATGACGCGGGTTTCATCACCGGGCAGACGCTTTTCGTTGACGGTGGCGCCTCAATCGGCAAGGCCGGAATCTGAAGGCAAGTTGTCGGGCTGTCCAGCAAACAGGCTTTCGACGAAGGTGACGAAGGCACGCGCCTTCGTCGTTGCCATCCGTCCGGAAGGAAAGACCGCCCATACGTCGACGCCCGGCAGCGTCCAGTCCGTGAGGACCGCCTGAACGGAGCCGTCCGCGAGTTCAGGTGCGAACATCCATTCCGAGGCCACGGCCAGTCCCAGATCGGCGAGGACGGCGGCGCGCATCCCTTCGGCTGCGCTGACCCGCACGCGGCCCGACACCGTGACGGCCACTTCGGTGCCGTCCGCGTGTCCGAACGCCCACGCGTCTCCGCCGCTGCGCATGGCGTGAACGATCGCCCGATGCTGACTGAGCTCGGCCGGTGTACGCGGCACGCCATGCCGTGCGAAGTACGCTTTCGTGCCGACCACCAGGCGCTTTCCGCTTGCGATGCGACGCGCCGTCATCGCGGAGTCGTCGAGTCGGCCCATGCGCAACGCGACGTCGACGCCTTCCTCGAGCAGATCGATCGGACGGTCGTCCATCACGATTTCCACATCGAGTCTCGGGTGCTGCTCGAGGAACGCGCCAAGCGCGGGGATGACGTGCAGCCTCGCGAAGGTCACGGCCGCGCCCACACGCAGCCTCCCGACCAGTCCCTCCGACGACTCACGCACCGAATGTTCCGCGCGATCGGCTTCTTCGATCGCCAGGCACGCGTGTTCGTAGAACCGCTGGCCAGCATCGGTCGGTGTCAGGCCGCGAGTCGAGCGCAGGAGGAGCCGGGCGTTCAGATGCTCCTCTAGCTGCGCGATCGATTTCGAAACAGCGGGTTGTCCAATCTGGAGCCTGCGCGCCGCCGCCGAGAACGAGCCGGCCTCTACGACGGCGACGAAGGTTTCCATTGCGGCCAGACGATCCATGCGAGCGGGGTCTCGGGAATGGGGGAAAGGAGAGCGGGCCAGCGCTGCTCAGCGCGAGCAGTATCGCGTTCAACGCGGATGACCGCGCAACTATACAGCAGCCTGATACCGCGAGCGCCGCGTGGCAATGGCGCTGCGCGACCGACACACTGCCTGCCCATGCCTGCACGGAATAACTTCTATCGCCGCGACGGCGCTTCCGGGGCAGACGTCAATCGCCGAAAGTTACGTCATCCCATTCACGGTCTCAGGAGTCAATTCCATGTATCAGGTCTACGCGTTTTCCACGCCGAATTCCGTCAAGGTGCCGATTGCGCTCGAAGAACTCGGTCTGCAATACGAGCTGCATTCGGTGAACGTCAGGAAGGGCGAGCAGAAGCACGCCGATTTCGTCGCCTTGAATCCGAATGGAAAGGTGCCGGTGCTTCGCGATGATGAGCATGGCTTCACGCTGAGCGAGTCGGCGGCGATCCTGGTCTATCTCGCTGAGCGTCACGGCGCGCTGCTGCCGCAGGAGCCGCTCACACGCGCGCGCACCTTCGAGCAGCTGTTTGTGCATGCGTCCGGGCTCAGTCCTGCCTTCGGGCAGGCGGGATATTTTCTGCGCTCCGCGCCGTCCGGTTCATCGGAGCACGCGCTGGACCGCTTCGCGCAGGAAGCGCGTCGTCAACTCGGATTGCTCGACGCGGTGCTTTCCGTACGCGCCTTCGTCGCGGGCAATGACTTCTCCATCGCTGACATCGCCCATTTTGGCTGGATCTGGCGCCGGACATTTCCGGACCTGACGCTGGACGACACGCCGAACGTGCAACGCTGGTACGACGCTGTATCGAATCGCCCGGCGGTCGGACGGGCAATCGCAAGAATCGAATCGCTCGCCGAAGACAGGAAGGCGGCATGAAAAAGGCCGCGTCGAAATCCCGGCCGCTGATTGCGTTCGCCATTCTTTCGATCGCAGCGGGGATCGTTATTAGCCGTCCTGCCCCGACACAACGATCCGTGCCGCTATCTGGCGCAGAGGTGAGCGCGGAGCTTGCCCGGGTCATGGGCTTCGGCATGGTCTAGATGCCGCGCAGCATTTGCCATCCTCTCATCAACAACTACGTGAACAACATGGACAAACTGTTTAGCCATATTAGCGTCGGACCTTTCGAACTCGATCACCGCGTCGTGCTTGCGCCGCTCACGCGCATGCGCACCGAAAGAGGCAACGTCGCGGGCGACCTGATGGTCGACTACTACACGCAGCGTGCGTCCAGCGGCGGTCTGCTGATCAGCGATGCAACCGCCGTTTCGCCGCTCGGTATTGCCTATGTCGACGCACCGGGGATCTATACGGAAGAACAGGTGAAGGGGTGGAAACGTGTGACCGACGCCGTGCATGCGAAGGGCGCCCGCATCTTCCTGCAAATGTGGCATGCAGGGCGTCAGGCGCATCCGGCCAACACAGGCGGGCTGACGCCCGTTGCACCGTCGGCGTTGCGATCACTCGAACATGCCGTGATCCGCGATGGATATGGAAATATTGTCGAAGCGGAACTGGTGGTGCCTCGCGTACTGGAGATCGAAGAGATCGCGGTGATCGTCGCGCAGTTTCGACGTGGCGCCGAACTCGCAAAACAGGCGGGTTTCGACGGGGGGAACTGCACGGTGCGAACGGATACCTGTTCGAGCAGTTCCTGCTGGACGGCACGAACCAGCGTACGGACCAATATGGCGGCGCGATTGAAATTCGCGCGCGCTTTCTGTTCGACACGCTCGATGCCGTCATGTCCGTGTGGGGGGCGGGTCGTGTGGCGCTGAGCGCTTGCAGATGGTCTACCCCGTGTTCGTTGTTCCCGGTATTGGGAATTCCGGCCCACTGCACTGGCAAAGTGTATGGGAGGCATCGCATCCCGACTGGAAGCGACTCGTTGTCGAAGACTGGGATCAGGTCGCATGCGAAGATTGGGTATCTGCAATCGAACATCAATTGGCGCAAAGCGACGACGACACGCTCATCGTGGCGCACAGCCCCGGATGCCTCGCGGTGGCGCATTGGGGAAGTCGATATTCGCCCCGAATTCGTGGAGCGCAGCTCGTCGCGGTGCCGGATCCTTCCGCATCGGCGTTTCCCGTGGCGGCCGCAACCGGATTCGCTCCTTTGCCATCGCAACAGCTACCTTTTCCTACCGTCGTTGTATCGAGTTCCAATGACCCGTATGGCAGCGTAGAGCACGCAGGTCGCTGTGCGAAAGCGTGGGGCAGCAAGCTTGTGGAAGTCGGACGGCAAGGACATCTCAATGCAGATAGCACCCTGGGCGATTGGCCTGAAGGATTCAGACTGCTGCGATCGCTGGGCCACGATGGATATTGCGATGAAAACGTGCGTTGGTGACAAGGTTGTCGACGATCTCCGGTATGAGGCAGTATGACCGTTCGTGGTCACGTAACGTCTCATGCGCTCCGCCTGAACCAAAACGACATCGAAGCAGGGCGACCAACTGAATGCCACCCGCAAGCATCACTTGACTACGCAAATAGCCGCCATTTATCTATGCCTGCGCCCAATGCCTGATTCAACCGCACAGCGGCGTTTGTAGACGCAACAATCGCTGCATGGGAGGCATCGTAGAGTGTACGTAGCTCATCGAGTTCCGGTGGCGATTCCACGAATGCCGTGAATTCTGGAAGATCTGCTGAATATTCTTTATTTAGTTGATCGACCACTTCACCCTGAGTTTCCGCGATGACCATCATCATAATGGCGATCGCAGAAGCACCAGAGGCGTCACCGCCCGCCTTTCGAGTATCTTCATTGGCCACATTCACCATGGCGATGGTTCTCGAAAGCAGCAGGATTTACGTTCGTGAGCGCAGCGTTTCCGGTTGGATGGCGTGAGAGTTGTAGGCCGCTTCCGCACCCCCTACGAATCAACCGCTTTCTTACCCATCGACGCCAGCTTCAACGAAAGCCCCGCCGCATGAATGCCCGAAGCGGCAGCCTCGGGCAGCGCCGAGTCGCTGACGATATGGTCGAAGCGCTCCAGCCCGGCAATCTTGTACGTGCTGAAGGTGCCGTATTTCGCGCTGGTCGCGAGCAGCACGGTTTGCTCGGCCACTTCCATCGCCGCGCGCTTTACGTCGATCTTGGGCGGCGAGGGCGTGGTCACGCCGCGGCGCAAATCCCACGAACTCGCAGAGATAAACGCAACATCCACGGCGAGCTGGCGCAGCGTCGCTGCCGCGAGTTCGCCGACGCTCGACTGGTTCGCATGGTCCAGCAGGCCGCCAGTGTGGATCGCGGCGACATGCCCGGCGTTCATCAACTCCTGCATGATCGGAAAATCGTTGGTGATGACCGTGATGTCGGGCAGCGCGAGAATGTGCGGCACCAGCGCGAGCGTGGTGGTGCCCGCGTCCAGATACGCCGTCATGCCGGGTCGCAGAAACGACGCCGCGACTTGCGCGATTGCGCGCTTTTCCGTGGGATCGATCAGCGCCTTCGAGACATGGCTCGGCTCGGTCGCCAGCTGGCTCGCCACGCGCACGCCGCCGGGCACCGAATGCACGAGCCCTTCGCGCTCCAGCAGCGCGATATCGCGCCGCACCGTCATGTGCGAGCAGCCCAGCGACTCCATCAACTGATGCAGCGACAGCACCTTGTCGCGCCGCAGCAGGCGCAGCATGGCTTCGCGCCGCTGATCGGGAATCAGCGGCGTCGTCTGGGTTTCGTCGGGTTTGGTCTTGCTCGGCATACGGAATCTCTGCGGGGGCCGTTCGGAACGCCGCTATGTTAACCGATGTTAACGGCCGATCAACGTGCTCAGCAGCATCACGCCTGCGAGCCCGACCAGCGATTGCAGCGAGAGCATGAGCGTCCACGTGCGCAGCGTCTGCGCGACGGAGAGCTGGAAGTATTCCTTGAACAGCCAGAAGCCGGAATCGTTCACATGCGAGAGCATCACCGCGCCCGAGGCCGTCGCCAGCGCCATCAGTTCCGGCGAGACGCCCGGATGCGCCACGAGCAGCGGCGCGACGATACCGCTCGCCGCGACTGTCGCCACCGTCGCCGAACCCACGCAGATGCGCAGCAGCGCGGCGAGCGCCCAGGCGAGCAGCAGGGGGCTGATCGCCCAGTGCATCGAATGGTCGACGATGATCGTGTCGAGGTGAATCGACTTGAGCATCTGGCTGAAGCCGCCGCCCGCACCCAGAATCAGCAGGATCGTGCTCAGCGGCGCCACGCCCTTGTTGACCATTTTCTGCATCGTCGCCAGCGCGTAGCCGCCGCGCACGCCCAGCGCGAACCACGCGAACACCACGGCGGCGAGCAGCGAAAGAATCGGGTCGTTGAGTGCCTGGAAGAACACGAACGCGCTGCTGTCTTTCGCGACATGTCCCATGCCCACCGTGCCCGCCAACATCAAGCCTGGCGGTATCAGCAGCGAGATCACGGACAACGGCAGCGAGGCCGTCGATTCGCGCACGTCCTCGCCGCGCGTGCCGCCGGGGCCCGCCGCGAGATCGGGCGCCGGGCCGAAGAAACGCCGCGCCGCGAGCGTGAATAGCGGGCCGCAGAGAATCGCGCTCGGAATCGCAATCATCAGCCCGTAGAGCAGCGTGAGCCCCGTATTCGCGTGATAGCCCGACACCGCCTGCGTGGGCGCCGGATGCGGCGGCAGCAAGCCGTGCGACACGTACAGCCCCGCCGCGACCGGCAAGCCGATATAGAGCAGATGGCTGTTCGTGCGCCGCGCGATTGTGTAGACGAGCGGCGCGAGCATGATGAAGCTCACGTCGAACAGATGCGGCATGCCGACCAGCAGCGCCGCCGCGCAGATCGTCCACGGCGTGAGCCAGAGCGGCCGCTTGCCGACGAACGCATTGGCGATGCGATCCGCGCCGCCCGTGCCGATCAGGATGCCGCCGAGCACGGCGCCCAGACCGACGACCGGCCCCGTGCGCGCGAGCGCGCCGCCAAAGCCTTTGGTGAAACTTTCGATGCTGTGCTCCGGCGTGACGCCGGCCAGCAGGCCGAGCCCGAGCGCCGACAAGGTCAGCGCCACGAACGGGCTCAGCCGTACGCGCACAATCAGCAAGATCAGCACGACGATGGCGCTCACGGCCATCGCGATGGTTGCGATCTCTCCCCGCATGGTGTCTCCCTGTCTTTATTTCGCGTCGCCGCGCGGGCTCAGGCGCGCATCGCTGCAACCGGAGCCCTGGCGGCAATCGCCGCGACGAAGCGCCTGCCGGGCCGCGTCGCCGACGCCGATCTCACTTCGCGCCGGCTCGCCACGCGGCCAGCAGCGCTTCGTCCGCGTTTTGCAGATGATCGAGCGTCAGCAGTTCGCCGGCCGCCACGTCGCGCGCGAGCGTCGCATGCGCCGCCAGATAGAGCGGCGCGACGTTCGCGCCCGCCGCTTCGCGCGGCAGCAGCACGGCTTGCACGCCCGTCACGTCGTGATGGTGGCCGCCCATGTGCAGCACCGTGCCCGCCTTGATGTCGCTCGTTGCGCGGCCTGCGAGCACCGCGCATTGGGTCGGCTGCGCGGCGCCCGTGGGCCGGTCGTGCAGCACGGCTTCGAGCAGCGTGATCGGGGTTTCGACGCCCATGAAGTGATACGGCAGATAGAGGCACGCATAGCGGCCGTTGCGGCTCACCACGTGGCCCTTCTGCGCGAGCAGCGCCCAGGTGGGCGCGTCGGTCGTGCGCACGACCACGAACACGCCGCCTGCGAAACTCGCCTCGTCCGGGCGGCGCAGCATGTTGAACACGTCGATCACACCGGTGCGCGAGAGCACGCCGCCGTCTTCGCGCAGCGCGTAGATATCGGCGAGTTCGGTGGTGCGCGCGACCGGGTAGTGCAGCAGTTCGACGTCGGGCACGAGACCCGTGTTGGTCGCGACCACGGTCATCTCGCAGTAGTCGGCCGTGGCCGAGGTCTTGCGGCCGCGCAGCGCTTCGCGGCGCGCGGCGAGCGTGGCGGCGACGTCGTCGCCGAGCGTCATCAGGTTCGCCAGTTCCGGCGCGGCAAAGCGCTGATCGAGCTGCGTCACTTCGCCGGTGGCCTCGTCGAACACGAGGTCGTATTCGCTCGACTTGCCCGCCGCCACGATGTCGAGACCGAGCGTGCGCGCCCACGAGACCCAGCCGATCAGGTTCGACGGCTGGTCCCCGTCCGCCGTGGTGTAGACCACGCCTTGCTGCGCCGCGAATTGCGCGAGCGACACGCCCGCCACGGCGTCGACTTCCTTGCTGACCATCGCGACATGGCGCTTCGCTTCGAGCGCGGCGCGCGCGGCGCGGTAGCCGACCGACGGATTGCCCGTGCCTTCGACAAGAATGTCGAAGGCGGCCGGATCGAGCAGCGCCACGTCGCGCACCAGCGCGATCTGGCCCGGCGCGAGCGCGCGCACGGCGGCGGCGTCGCTGCATTCGACGAGCGACGCCGCGTCGTAGCCGAGTTCGAGACACAGCGCGCGCAGGCCCGCGAGATCGAGATCGCAGAGCACCGTGGGCGCGAGGCGGTCGATCAGGCGCGTTTGCGCGAGCAGCGTGCGCGCGAAGCCGCCGCCCGCGCCGGTCAGCGCGTAGCGGATGACCGGGCTGGCGGGCGAGCGGGACGCGGAAGCCGCGCGGAAAAGCAGTTCGAAGTTCATAAAGGGTGTCCCCAGTGGTTGGGTGGCCGCTCGGCTGCGCACTTCGCCAGCGAACGGATGCGCGAGCTACGGATCGCACGTTGTCTGAACGCGAATTTAACTTTCATTACCATCGTCGTCAACTTTTCTATCAGGCTTTAACATATTCGAACATCGAGGCTATAATCGGTTGACATTGAGGAGAAGAAGGCAATGACCCCTATTCTGCAAACAGCCCCGAACGCGCCACTGCTCGGCTGCATCGCGGACGACTTCACCGGCGCGACCGACCTCGCCAGCATGCTGGTGCGCGGCGGCATGCGCACGGTGCAGCTCATCGACGTGCCGGGCGGCGCGGAGCCCGTCGCGGCCGACGCCCTCGTGGTCGCGCTCAAGTCGCGCACGATTCCCGCCGACGAGGCCGTCGCGCAGTCGCTCGCCGCGCTCGCCTGGCTTCAGGCGCAGGGCTGCCGCCAGTTCTATTTCAAATACTGCTCGACCTTCGACTCGACGCCCGCCGGCAATATCGGCCCGGTCGCCGAGGCGCTGATGAAGGCGCTCGGGACGGATTTCGCCATCGCCTGTCCCGCGTTCCCCGAGAACGGCCGCACGGTGTATCGCGGCTATCTGTTCGTCGCCGACGCGCTGCTCAGCGAATCGGGGATGGAAAAGCATCCGCTCACGCCGATGACCGACCCGAACCTCGTGCGCGTGCTGGCCGCGCAAAGCACGCTGCCGGTCGGCCTGCTGCGCTACGACGCCATCGCCGCGGGCGAGCAGGCCACGCGCGAGGCGGCGGCGAAGCTGCGCGCGCAAGGCGTGGGCCTCGCGATCGCCGACGCCGTGTCGAACGACGACCTGCGCTCGCTGGGCCAGGCTTTCGCCGACGCGCCGCTGCTCACGGGCGGCTCGGGCCTCGCCATCGGTCTGCCGGACAACTTCCGCCGCGCCGGTTTGCTCGGCGCGGGCGAAGAGGCCGCGCAACTGCCCGCCGTGGGCGGCCGCGCGGCGGTGCTCGCCGGCAGCAGCTCGCGTGCGAGCCAGGCGCAGGTCGCGCACTGGCGCGCGAGCCGTCCCGCGCTGCGCATCGATCCGCTCGCGCTCGCCGCTGGCGAGCCGGTCGTGGACGCGGCACTCGCGTTCTTCGATCAACACCCCGACGAAACCGTGCTGATCTACGCGACGGCTGCGCCCGAGGAACTGGGCGCGATCCAGGCGCAACTGGGCGTCGAACGGGCCGGGCAACTCGTGGAAGGCGCGCTGGCCGCCATCGCGCGCGCACTCGCGCAGCGCGGTGTGCATCGCTTCGTGGTGGCGGGCGGCGAAACCTCGGGCGCGGTGGTGCAGGCGCTGGACGTGTCGCGGCTGCGCATCGGCGCGCCCATCGATCCGGGTGTGCCCTGGACGCTCGGCGACGGCCCGCAAGGCCCCATCGCGCTCGCGCTCAAATCCGGCAATTTCGGCGGCACGGACTTCTTCACGCGCGCCCTCGCGCTTCAGTCATGACCAGGATCTCCATGAATCAGGAAAGCACGCTGCGCGAAGAGATCGCGCGCATCGGCAAAAGTCTCTTCGATCGCGGTTACGCGGCGGGCTCGGCGGGCAACATCAGCGCGCGGCTCGACGACGGCTGGCTCATCACGCCCACCGACGCATGTCTCGGCGATCTCGATCCCGCGCGCATCGCCAAGGTGAGCGCGGCGGGCGAGTGGGTGGCCGGCGACAAGCCGTCCAAGACGCTCGCGCTGCATCGCGCCGTCTACGACCATCAGCCCGACATGCACGCGGTCGTGCACACGCATTCGACGCACCTCGTCGCGCTCACGCTCGCGGGCGTGTGGCGCGCGGACGATGTGCTGCCGCCGATCACGCCGTACTACGTGATGAAGGTCGGCCACGTTCCGCTGATTCCCTATTGCCGCCCCGGCGACCCGCAGGTGGCCGAGCGCGTGCGCGAGCTGGCGGGCAGCGTGCGCGGCGTGCTGCTCGAACGGCTCGGGCCGGTGGTATGGCATCGCAGCCTGCGCGAAGCGTCCGCGATGCTCGAAGAACTCGAGGAAACGGCGCGCCTCGTTCTGATGATGCAAGCGCAGGGCAGGAGCGTCGAGCCGCTCGGCGAGGAACAGATCGACGAGTTGCGCACGACATTCGGCGCGCGCTGGTAAGCGGATTCGGCGGCGACGCCCGCCACGCGATAGACGAGACGATACCCGGAGGAGACCATGCAAACCGATACCGACGCTCATTCGCCCGACGTGCCCCATGCGCCCAACGCGCCCCATGCGCTTCAGCCGGCGCAGGGCAAGCCGCGCTCGCTGCGCGCGCTGCTCGCCACCACGCGCTGGCGCATGATCCTGATGCTGTTCGCGCTCTACACGGTGAACTGCATCGACCGCATGTCGCTCTCGGTGGGCATGCCGTCGATCGTGCACGAATTCGCGCTGAGTCCGGCGATGCAAGGTCTCGTGCTTTCCTCGTTCTTCTGGACCTACAGCACGTTCCAGATTCCCGCGGGCTGGGCCGCCGACCGCTTCGGCGCGCGCCGCATGATCGGCATCGCCGCGGTGCTGTGGGGCGGCTTCCAGTGCGTCGCCGGATTCGCGATCAACGGCGTGATGCTGCTGCTCACGCGTATCGGCCTCGGCGTGTTCGAAGCGCCCTACATGCCTTCCGCGACCAAACTCGCCGCCGCGTGGCTGCCGCCCGGCGAACGCGCGCGCGGTCTCACGCTGATCGACAGCGGCGCGCCGCTCGGATCGGCGGTGGGCGGGCTCGTCATCAGCGCGCTGATTGGCGCGTCGGGCTCGTGGCGCACCGCGTTCATCGTGGTCGGCATTTCGACCGTGGTGCTCGGCGTCGCCGTGTATCTGATGCTGCGCGAAACGCCCGAACAGCACGCGCGCCTCGACGCCGCGGAAGCGCACGAGATTCGCGAAGCCAAACGCGTGGCCGGCGAAATGCCAGGTGGCGCCGCACGCGCACCGCTCTCGCGCGGCACGCTCGCCGCCATGGTGATCGGGCGCATCGGCTGGGCCACGGTGTTCTTCGGTCTGGTCACTTGGGGTCCTAACTATCTCTCGGCGGGACGCGGACTCGATATCCGCAGCATGGGCATCGCCACGTTCGCGATCTTTCTCGCGGGCGCGCTGGGCGAAATTTTCTCGGGCGCGATCGCCGACTGGCTGCAACGCGTGATGCCGCGCGCGCGGGCGATGAAACTGCTGTTCGGCGTGTCGGGCGGCATGTCGCTGCTGTGCCTCGTCGCGCTGCCGTTCGTCGAGGACGTGCGCCTTGCCGTAGCCGTGCTCTCGATCGGCGTGTTTTTCCACTTGTGGGGCGGCCTTTACTGGCTGATTCCCGCGATGCTCGCGCCGCGCGAGCAAGTCGGCCTGGTGGGCGGCGTGATGAACTTCGCGGGCACGGGCGGGGCGATCGCGGTGCCGATCGTGGTCGGCGTGATCGTGCAGATGACGGGCGGTTATCACATGGCGCTGCTGTTTCTCGCGGCGAGCGCGCTGACCTATTTGATTGGCTCGCTGCTGATCGACTTCGGCGCGAAGCCGGTTGCGAGCCATGCAGGCCATACAGGCAGCGCGAGCGCAGCAAGCGCCGCAACGCACACGGCGGAACGCACATGAACACGAAGTACGACGGCCCCATCGTCGACGCGCACCAGCACTTCTGGGCGCTCGCGGGGCGACATCATCCGTGGCTCGCGCCGGGCGTGCGCGTGCCGCATCGTTACGGCGATTACGACGCCATCAAGCGCGACTATCTGCCCGCCGACTACCGCCGCGACGCGGCCGGCCACGACGTGGCCGCCACCGTCTACGTGGAAGCGGAATGGGACCCGGCCACGCCGCTCGACGAAACGCGCTTCGTCACGGCGCTCGCGCGCGAGCACGGTTTGCCGAACGCGATGGCGGCGCAGGCCTGGCTCGACGCCGCCGATGTCGGCGAGGTGCTGGCCGCGCAAAGCCACTTCGAACTCGTGCGCAGCGTGCGCCACAAACCCGCCCACGCGCACGCCTCGTCGGGCAACACGCTGATGTCGAACGGCCGCTGGCGCGACGGCTACGCGCAACTCGCGCAATACGGCCTGCATTTCGAACTGCAAACGCCGTGGCATCACCTGCGCGAAGCGGCGGCGCTCGCACGCGATTTTCCCGACACGCTGCTGATCGTCAATCACGCGGGCGTGCCCGGCGACCGCTCGGCCAGCACGCTGCACGGATGGCGCGAAGCGCTCGCGCCGCTCGCGGCGCGGCCGAACACCGCCGTGAAGGTGTCCGGTCTGTGCGAAGCCGGCCAGCCGTGGAGCGTGGAAGCGAACCGCGAAGTGCTGGGCACGCTGCGCGAACTGTTCGGCGCGCAACGGCTCATGTTCGGCAGCAATTTTCCCGTCGACGGCCTGTTTCTCTCGCTCGACGCGCTCATCGACGGCTTTAAAACGCTGGTGTCGGCGTGGAGCGCCGCGGAGCAGCGCGCCTTTTTTCACGACACGGCGACGCGGGTGTACCGGCCCGTCGACCTGTCGAATCCTTCTGCAAGGACTTCACGATGACTTCCACGGCAAGCGGCAACGCACCGGCCAACGCGCTCGGTTTCGATCTGCCGATCTTCGACGCGCACCATCACTTCTGGGATCTCGACGACGGCCATTTCCCGTGGCTCACCGACGACTACGACGAGCACTTCTTCCTCGGCGACTACCGCCGCATGTGCCAGAACTTCCTGCCGCCGCAATATCGCGCGGCGACGGCGGGCTTCGACGTGATCGGCACCGTGCATGTGGAAGCCGAACGCTCGCGCAGCGAGCAGGTGCAGGAAACTGAATTTCTCACGCGCCTGAACGCGGCAACGGGCTTGCCGAGCGCCATCGTCGGTCATGTGTTCTTTGTGCAGCCCGACTGCGAAGCGGTCCTCGCGGGGCACGCGAAAAGCCCGCTCGCGCGCGGCGTGCGCTCGAAGCCGGAAATCTCGTCGGGTCCCGGCGAGTCGGTGCGCGGCCAGCCCGGCACGATGCAGGACGAGGCGTGGCTGCGCGGTCTCGCCATGCTCGAACGCTTCGGTTTTTCGTGGGATTTGCGCGTGCCGTACTGGCATCTGGAAGAAGCCGCCGAAGTCGCGCGCGCGTTTCCGAATACGCCCATCGTGACGAACCATCTGGGTCTGCCGCTCGACCGCTCGGACGCGGGCGTGGCGATCTGGCGGCGCGGCATGCAGGCGCTGGCGGATTGCCCCAACGTATTTATTAAGGTTTCCGAACTAGGTCTGCCGAACGGGACGTGGGACAGCGCGAGCAACCGCCGCGTGATTCGCGAGGCCGTGGATCTGTTCGGTTTCGAGCGGTCGATGTTCGCGAGCAATCTGCCGGTGGGCAATCTCTCGGCGAGCTTCACCGAGATCGTGGCCGATGTGATCGGCGCTTTGCCCCACGCCACCGAAAGCGAGTTGCGCGCGCTGTTCGCGGGCACGGCGCAGCGCTTTTATCGCGTCGGTTGATAAGGCAATGCGCGAGCGGCGCACGAGCAACGCTCGATCAAGTCGCGCACGCGCTGCGCGCAAAAAATATATATCAGGAGACAAGCATGTCCATCGACGAAAACGCCCTGTTTCGCAAAGTGTCGTTACGCATCTTGCCGGTGCTGATGCTCGGCTTTTTCTTTTCCTATTTGAACCGCGTGAATGTCGGCTTCGCGAAATTGCAGATGGCGAACGAGCTGCAATTCAGCGACGCCGTTTATGGCTTCGGGGCGGGCATTTTCTTCGTCGGCTACTTTCTGCTGGAAATACCGAGCAATGTCATCCTGCATCGCGTAGGCGCGCGACGCTGGATCTCGCGCATCATGATTACGTGGGGCCTGCTGTCGTGCGCGACCATATTCGTGCGCACGCCGATGCAGTTTTACGTCATGCGCTTCCTGCTCGGTCTCGCTGAAGCGGGTTTCATTCCGGGCGCGATCTACTACATGTCGCAGTGGTTTCCCGCCGCGCGGCGCGGACGCGCCTGGGGCACGTTCTATATCGCGCTGGCGTCGTCGGGCGTGATCGGCGGGCTGATTTCCGGCTCGATTCTCGAATTCTTCTCCGGGCTCGGCGGGCTGAGCGGCTGGCAATGGCTGATTCTCTGTGAAGGCGTGCCGACCATCGTGCTCGGCGTGTACATCTTCATGCGCATGAGCGAACAGATTCGCACCGTCAACTGGCTGAGCGACGACGAGAAGAACTGGCTCAGCGACGCGATGGCCGCCGAAGACCGCGCGAAGGTGGCGCACGGTTTCGGCGGGCTGCTCGCGAATGGCTATGTGTGGGCGCTCGTCGCGATCTACTTTCTCTACAACGTCGGGCTGTACGCGATCAGCTTCTGGATGCCGACGCTCATTCAGCGCATGGGCGCGAAGGACGCGCTCGCCATTGGCCTGCTGAATGCCGTGCCGGGTCTTTGCGCGATCGTCTGCATGCTGGCGTTCGGCTACAGCGCCGACCGCTTCCGCGAGCGCAAATGGCATTTGATCGTGGCGTTTTCGATGGCGGCGGTGGGCTTCGTGCTGAGCGTGGTGTGGCAGAGCGAGCCGGTGCTCGGCATTGTCGCGCTGTGCGTCGCCAACATGGGCGTGCTGTCGATTCCCTCGCTGTTCTGGGCCGTGCCGACCTCGTTCCTCAGCGGCGTGACGGCTGCCGCCGGCATCGCGATGATCAACTCGATCGGCAATCTCGCGGGCTTTGTCTCGCCGTACATGATCGGCTCGCTCAAGCAGATGACGGGCCGCACCGACGTCGCGCTGTATGTGGTGGCGGGCGGACTCGTGCTGGGCGCGCTGCTCGTGGCCGCCGTGATGCAGACGCGCAAGCGACACCCGGGACTGACGGTCAACGCGTCGCGTTGAGTTGGTTGAGGGTTGGCGGGGTTGCGCCCGAGGTGCTGAGCCCGGCCCGTTTGCATCGCGCGCGGGCCGGCGAGTAACGCGTGACCGGAGCCGATCAGACGCGTTCAGATCGGCGCGCCGACTGGGAGCGCATCGTGCGCGACATAGCGCGCCTGCTCACCCACGGGCGCGCCTTCACGCAGATGCAGCACGTCATGCGCGAGCGCGTGCAGCGTCGCGCTGTCGTGCGTGATCAGCAGCATGGCGAAGCGGCGTTCGCGCTGCAGCCGCGCCAGCAGTTCGAGCAGCTTCGCGCCCACGAGCGGATCGAGCGCCGAGGTCGGCTCGTCGCAGACCAGCAGCGCGGGGCGCGCGGCCAATGCGCGCGCGATGCAGACACGCTGTTTCTGCCCGCCCGACAACTCACGCGGATAACGCCGCGCATGACTCGCGTCCAGCCCGACCTGTTCGAGCAGCGCGGCGGTTTCGGCGTCACGCGCCGCGCGGGACGGCACGCCCGCGAGTGCGAGCGCGTGTCCGATGGTCTCGCCGATCCGCTGCGCGGGATTGAGCGCGAGATCGGGAATCTGGTGCACCAACTGGATGGCGCGCAAGGTCTCGCGGTCGCGCTGGCGCAGCGCCGGTGCGAGCGGCGCGCCGTTCAGGCGCAGCGCACCCGTGGACGGCGCGAGCAAGCCGGTGACGATGCGCGCGAGCGTCGACTTGCCGGAACCCGACGGCCCCACGACCGCCAATGTACGGCCCGCGTGCAGCGCGATCGACACATTGCGCAAGGCCACGCGGCCGTTCGGATATCGCGCGTCGATGTGGCGGGCTTCGAACAGCGGCGCGTGCGTGTCATGTGGTGTGGACGCAGCGCCGTCGTCGGCGTGAAGGGGCTTGTCGTCGCGTCCGGCGCGCTGAGCGTCGAGGAGCGCGCGCGTATAGGCGTCGCGCGGCGCGGCGAGCACCTGCTCGGCGCGGCCCGACTCGATCACGCGGCCGTGACGCAGCACGAGCAACGCGTCGGACACGCGTCCGATCGACGGCAGGTCGTGGCTGATGAACACCGCTGCCGTGCCGTTCGCGGCCAGCGTTTCGCGGATCAGGCCGAGCACGCGTGCGCGCGCGTCGGCGTCGAGCGCGGCGGTCGGCTCGTCGAAGACCACGATATCGGGCGACGCGCACAAGGCCATCGCGGTCATCGCCCGTTGCAGTTGTCCGCCCGAGGCTTCGTGCGGGTAACGCTCGCCGAAGTGCTCGGGGTCGGGAAGGCCGAGTTGCGCGAACAAGGCCACGGCGCGCTCGCGCGCGGCGCGCCTGGAAAGCAGGCCACGCGCGACGGCGATCTCCACGACTTGATCGATCAGGCGCGCCGCCGGATTGAAAGCCGCCGCCGACTGCGCCACATAGGCCACGCGTACGCCGCGCAGCGCGGCGAGTTCGCGCGGGCGCAGGGCGAGCACGTCGGTTTCGCCGAGCAGCACGCGGCCCGCGCCGCGCGTGAGTCCGTCGCGCAGATGGCCGAGCAGCGCGAGACCGAGCGTGGTCTTCCCAGCGCCGGACTCGCCGATCACGCCGAGCGTTTCGCCGCGCCGCAATGTGAGCGAGACGTCGTCGAGCACGGTGGTACTGTGCGCGTCGCCATGCACCGACAAATTGTCGACGCGCAGTACGATTTCATCCGCCACGGCGCGTCCTCCATTCGAGCACGCGGTTCACGCTCAGGCTGAACGCGGCAATCAACAGGCCGGGAAACAGCGCGGCCGACACGCCGAACAGCACGCCGTCCTTGTTGTCTTTCGCGAGACTGCCCCAGTCCGTCGCAGGCGGCGGCAGCCCGAGGCCGAGAAACGACAGCGTGGCGATCAGCAGCACGGCGAACACGAGCCGCAAGCCGAGTTCGGCGACGAGCGGCGTGGCGATGTTCGGCAGCACTTCACGCACGATGATCGTCGCCAGCCGGTCGCCGCGCAGCCGCGCGACATCGACGTAATCGAGCGGGCTCACGCTGGCCGCGAGCGCGCGCGTTACGCGAAAGAGCCGCATGCCTTCGAGCAGGCCGACGACGATGCACAGCGTCAGCGCGCCCGGCGTGACGACGGACAGCGCGATCAGCGCGAAGACCAGCGCGGGGATCGACATCAGCACGTCGTTCAGGCGGGCCAGCACGCTGTCGATCCAGCCGCCGCGCAAACCCGCAACGAGCCCCGCCGCGCCGCCTGTGAGCGCCGCGAGCAGCACGGAGAGCAGCGCGAGCGTGAGCGTCGTGCGCGTGCTCCAGAGCAGGCGCGAGAGCATGTCGCGGCCCAGATTGTCGGTGCCGAGCCAGGCGAGGCGCGAGGGCGGTTCCCAGTTGCCGCCGATCACGTCGTCGACGGCGTGGGGCGCGAGCAGCGGGGCGGCGACGCAGATCGCCGCGCACGCGAGCAGAAAGGCGAGCGCGAGCCACGGTCGCCGTGGTCCGCGCAGTCGTGCGGCGGTGACGTGGCGCGCGGAGGCGGCGTCGGTGGGCGTAGTCATCGAGTCGGTCTCAGACGGGGATCGAAAAGCATGGCGACGAGATCGGCGGCGAGATTCAGCCCGGTGTAGATCGCGGCGAACACCACGCCGCAGGCCTGCACAGCGGGAATGTCGCGCTTCGAGACGCTGTCGACCATGTACTGGCCGAGGCCGGGCCAGACGAAGATCGTCTCGACCACGACCGCGCCCACCGTCAGCCACGCGAGATTGAGCGCGACGATGTTGGCGATCGGCGCGATTGCGCAAGGCAGCGCGTGGCGCCAGACGATGCGCGCGGCGCCGAGTCCCTTGAGCCGCGCCATTTCGATGTAGGGCTGCGCCAGCACGTCGATCAGCGCGGCGCGGATCATGCTCGCCATATGGCCGATCACGGCGAGCGCGAGCGTCGCGCAGGGCAGCGCGAGGGCGGCGAGATTGTCGCGCGCGGAGCCGTCGGCGCCGAAGTTCGCCGCGCTGCTCGGCAGCCACGCGTGCGCGACCGCGAACAGCAGGATCAGCAGATAGCCGGTGAAGAATTCGGGCAGCGCCACGGACACGCGCATCAGCGTGAGCACGACGCGATCGACGAGGCTGCCGGGGTTGAGCGCCGCCGCAATGCCCGCCGCGAGCGCGAGCGGCAACGCGATGGCGGCGGCCGCGCCCGCGAGCAGCAGGGTGTTGGCGAGACGGGGCAGCACGCTTTGCATCACGGGCGTGCGCGTGGTGAAGCTCTTGCCGGCGTCGCCGTGCAGCAGCGCGCCGAGCCAGTCGCCGTATCGTTGAGCGAGCGGCCGGTCGAGCGCCAGTTCGTGTTCGAGCGACTGCACCGCTGAAGGCGTCGCGCTCTGGCCGAGTATCGTCGCGGCGATGTTGCCGGGCAGGAGGCTCGTCGCGGCGAAGATCAGCGTGGCCGTCGCGAACAGCGTGAGCGCGGCGTGCGCGAGGCGGCGCAGCACGAAGGCCGTCATGGGCCGCGTGCGCTGCCAGGCCCGTTGCCAGACGCGCACGGCGGGCGCTGCGCGCGCGTTCAACTCGCGAACCATACCCGCTCGGCGGCGCGCGAGCCGACTTCGCCCGGAATGTCGACATAGCCGCGCAGATTGGCGCGCGAGGCCCGCAGCGAATCGGCGTACAGCGGAATCACCGACGCGCCCTGTTCGGCGTACAGCACCTGGATGTCGTGATAGAGCTGGCGGCGGCGCGTCTCGTCGGATTGCGCGCGCGCCTGCGCGACCAGCTGATCGAACTTGGGGTTCTTCCACTTCGACTCGTTCCACGGCGCGTCCGACACGCAGACCATCGAGAGATACGCGTCGGCGGTCGAGCGGTTCGCCCACGACGACGCGCAGAACGGCTGCTTCATCCACACCTGGGTCCAGTAGCCGTCGGCGGGCACGCGGTTGACGTGAAACGGAATGCCCGCACGCGTCGCCGACGCCTGATAGAGCTCGGCCGCCGACACCGCGCCGTTGAAGGTCGCGCCGTCCGCCGCCGTGAGCACGATCGGCTGGCTCACGCCCGCTTTCTTCCAGTAAAAGCTCGCCTTGTCGGGATCGTAGCTGTGCTTCGGAATGTCAGCCGTATAGAAACGGTTCGACGGGAACAGCGGATTGTCGTTCGAGACCGAGCCATAGCCGCTCAGCAGCGAGTTGCGCAATTGCTCGCGGTCGATCGCGTACTTCAGCGCCGTGCGCAGATCGTTGCTGGTGTACGGCGCGGTATCGGCGAGCATCGGGAACAGAATGTTCTGCGTGTCGCGCGCGCGATGGATGACGATGTTCGGCGCAGTTTCGAGGCGCTTTGTCACGCGCGGCTCGACACGATTGATCAGATGCACGGAGCCGCTCAGCAGCGCGGCCACGCGCGCGGCGCTGTCGTTGTAGGCGACGGTCTCGACCGAGTCGACGAAACCGCGCGACGCGTCCCAATAGTCAGGATTCCGACGCGTGAGTGTGCGCACGCCGGGCTGGAAACGTTCGAGCACGAACGCGCCCGTGCCGATGCCCTTGTCGAAATCCGCGCCTGCCGGCGTAATGCCGAAGTGAACGTCGCCGAGCAGCCACGGGAAATCGACGTTCGGCGTGGCGAGGCGGAACGTGAGCTCGTTCGGCCCGGTCGCGGCGATTTCGCGTACCGGATCGAGATAGCTTTTCGCGGCGGATTGCGAGTCCTTCGCGCGATGATGATTCAGCGAGTAGATGACGTCGGCGGGTTCGAGCGTCTTGCCGTTGTGGAACTGCACGCCCTGGCGCAGCTTGAACACCCACACCGTCGCGCCCTGGCGGCTTTCCCAACTGGTCGCGAGGCCGGGGCGCAGCGTGCCGTCGTCGTTGAGATCGGTCAGCGTATTGAAGATCTGCCGGCCGACGTTGTACATGTACTCCTCGAAGTAGAACGCCGGGTCGATGCGGTCGGTGCTCGACGCCGTATCGATGCCGAGGATCAGATGTCCGCCGCGTTTGGGCGTGTTGGCTGCGCGCGCGCTCAAGGGCAGCAGCGCGGCGGCCGCGCCCGCGGCGAGGCTGCCGCCGGTCAGTTGCAGGAAGCGGCGGCGTGAAGCGGCCGGTGCGGACGTATCCGTATCGTTCGACATAAGCGGGGAAAAGAGAGGTGAAGGAGCCGGGCCAGCGAACGCGCGTGGCGCGCGCATCGCGGCTTTATGACGTGCTTGTTGATGGGCTACTACGCGATCAAGCGATTACACAACTACGCAGCTTCGCGCAGCGCTTCGGCCAGGCGTTCGATATGCTCGGGCCCGATACCGCAGCAGCCGCCGATCAGCGATGCGCCCGCAGCGGCCCATTCGCGTGCGAAGGCGAGGTAGCCGTCGGGTTCGAGATCGGCGCGCAGTGCGCTCAATCCTGCGTTTGCGGCGCTGCGCTGACGCTCGGGTTCGAACGCATTGGCGTAGACGCCGAGCGCGAGTGCCGCGCCCGCATGTTCGCGCGCTTCGAGCACGGCGGATTTCATGATCTCGGCCTGGCTGCAATTGAACAGCAGTGCCTGGGCGTTCAACGCGCGCGCGGCTTCGACCGCTGCGCTCACGCTTTCGCCCGAGCGCAGGCGCGCGGGTGCGTGGCCCGCGGCAATCGCGGGCACGTCGTCCGCATCGTCGAGCGTGAACGAGAGCCAGAGCGGCCGCGCGTCTTCGCCCAGCGCGGTGCGGATCGCGCGCGCTTCGGCGGTCGAGCCCAGCGTTTCGCCGAGCCACAGATCGACGTGCGGCGCGAGCCCGCGGATGAGCGTATCGAGCAGCGGCGCGGCGCGTTCGGCGTCGAACAGATCGGGGCGGTAGGAGCCGAACAGCGGCGGCAGCGATCCCGCGACCTGCACGGCGCGCGCGCTATCGGCGGCTGATTCGCGCGCGAGCCGGCCCGCGCGGTCGGCGAGTTCGAGCCCATGCTGGGCGAAGCGTTCTTCGCCGATATGGAACGGCACGACCGCGTAGGAGTTGGTCGTCACGACATCGGCGCCCGCGCGCACGAACGCGTCGTGGGCGGCGCGCACGTAGTGGGGCGCTTCGATCAGCGCCAGCGCAGACCATTCGGGTTGTTTGAACGGCGCGCCCATGCGCAAGAGTTCGCGGCCCAGGCCGCCATCAAGAATGCGGATCATCGTCTCGTTACCTCCGAGCGGCGATCATACGGGCGCACCGTAGCGTCCCCAACCAGTAAATGGCGATATCGTTATCACGGTTCGAAAGGGTGATGGCGTTGGCGTCGCCACGCGCACTTGAGATAACCGGTCGCCCCAACCTGTGAACGGCAGAGAGTCGTTGAACGACGCATTCACCGCACCGTCATGCTCCAGTCCGGCATAAGCGTGCGCCTCGCGCGGAGCAAAACATACAGCAATCGCTCAATAAAACTGGATGACTCTCTTCGAGCAGAGCGCGAAGACTTCGTTATAGAAAACGGCGTGCCGTTTTTTTCGACGCATTACCCACACGTCCCGCCATATCGATTGCAGCAATCGTGCGATATCGAATTGCCAATCCGTTATTGGAGCGCGGTGTGCACGCTTTCTATACTCGGCTAGCCATCAGCACTCGCGTAGAACGAGTGGAAATCCAGCGCCGATAGCGTACAAACCAGACAGGGGTCATGCATGAGTCAGACGTCGATTGCCGGGAGCGCGAGCAAGGAGGCGGCCGCGAGCGCCGCGGCGGTGCAGGAGCGGCGCAAGCCGTTCGGAACCGAGGATTGGTGGGCCGTGGCGGTAGGCCTGTTCGCCATCGTCGTGGCGTACCTGCTGTTCGCTTCGGGCGGCAGCATCAAGGCGCTCGCCGTCGCGCCCGCGCGCTGGTCTGAACTCGGCGTGCTTGGACGCGATCTGGGCGCGCACGCGGGTGCGTATCTGGCGCTGTTCGCGGCCTTCGCCGTGGTGTTTTCCGTGGCGATTGCAGCACTGGGTTTCCCGGTCCTGCAATTCGTGGCGGGCTTCGCGGTGGTGTTCGTCGTCTCGGCGGCGATCTTCGCGCTCGGCGCCTGGAGCGAGGCGAGCCGCTACAACTTCGAGCCGCCGCTGATCGCGCTGGCGCTCGGCCTGATCGTCTCCAATCTGTTCAAGCTGCCCGCGTGGCTCGTGCCTGCGTTGCGTGTGGAGTTCTACATCAAGGTCGGCATCGTGCTGCTCGGCGCAACGCTGCCGCTCACGCTGATCGTGTGGGCCGGCCCCGTGGCCATCGGTCAGGCGACCGTCGTGTCGCTCGCGACCTTCTTCGTGATTTACGGCGTGGCGCGCGCCTTGAAGATCGAGCAGCGCTTCGCGGCGGTGCTCGGCGTGGGCGGCGCGGTGTGCGGCGTATCGGCGGCCATCGCTATCGCGGGCGCCGTGCGCGCACGGCGCGAGCAGGCCTCGGTGGCGATCTCGCTGGTGGTGGTCTGGGCGATCGTCATGGTGTTCGCGCTGCCTGCGCTCTCGCGGGCGTTCGGTCTGCCCACGGGCGTCGCCGGTGCGTGGATCGGCACATCCGAATTCGCGGATGCGGCGGGCATCGCGGCGGCGCAGGCGTATGGCGATTTCGCGCGTCACGCCACCGGCGCGGTGGCCGGTGCGCCCGACGCATCGCTACAGGCCTTCGTGCTGATGAAGGTGGTGGGCCGCGACATCTGGATCGGCATCTGGGCCTTCGTGCTCGCCATCGTCGCCGCGACGCGCTGGGACCGCGAGGCGGGCGCCGACGTGCAGACGCACACGCGCGCGAAGGAAATCTGGACGCGCTTTCCGAAATTCGTGATCGGCTTCGTGATTGCTTCGGCACTGGTCACCTGGATCGCTTCGCACTACACACTGGCCGACTATCGCAGCGTGGTGACGCCTGCGTTCGTCGCACCGATCGTCGCCTTGCGCACCTGGGCGTTTACGTTCTGCTTTCTCAGCATCGGCCTGACAACGCGTTTCGCGGCGCTTTCCTCAACTGGACTCAAACCGCTGGCGGCGTTCACGGCGGGCGTCGCGGTGAACGTGGTGATCGGCTACGTGCTGTCGGTGCATGTGTTCGCGCCTTACTGGCTCGCGCTCGGGCAATGAACGCGCCTGCTCGCACGACGAACGGCAACGCGGCGGAGGCTCGCTCGCGTGGCGCGCAATGCGTGGGATGCGCACGCTGCGTGCATTGGGCCGACGACCGCGCGTTGCTCGAAGCGCGCATCGCGGGGCTGGCTTCGTTTGGCTCGGCGTATGGCGCGAGTGTCGGCGAGAGCCGCTTGTGTCTGCGTCACGACCGCCTGACCCAGCCCGCCGACCGTTGCGCGGTATTCGTGGAAAGGGTCGCTGCTTTCGCCGATCGTTCGTGACCGTTCGCGCGTTTAAGTACCGAATCAATCCTCGGATCAATCGTGGAATTAATCGTGGAATCGATCGTGGAATCAATCGTGGAATCAATCGCGTGCACGCCAGCGTCGGCGCGCGTATTTGGATAGCAGCTTTTATTGGTTGGGCGCCCTGCACTTTGCTCGCATAGTGGAATCCAGACGTCTATAGACGGCAGCGGCCGGGATGGCCGGCACGCTGCCGCTGTTCTCATGGAGGCACACATGACGGTGGAGTTGCATGAAAAGCCGCTGCACGCGGATCTCGAAGCGGCGCGCGCCGCCGCGCAATCGGCGGGGCTGGCCTACGCGGGCAGCGTGACGCCGCAGCAGGCGTGGGCGCTGCACGGCGCGGGCGAGGCGGTGATCGTCGATGTGCGCACGGCGGAGGAGCGCAAATTCGTCGGACACGTGCCCGACACGCTGCATGTGCCGTGGGCGACGGGCACGAGCCTCACACGCAATCCGCGCTTCGTGCGCGAGCTGGAAGCGAAGACGGGCAAGTCCGCCGCGATCGTGCTGTTGTGCCGCAGCGGCAACCGCTCGGCGCAGGCAGCCGAGGCGGCGGCGAAAGCGGACTTTGCGCACGTTTTCAATGTGAGCGAGGGCTTCGAAGGCGATCTCGACGAGACGCGCCACCGAGGTCAGCGCAATGGCTGGCGTTTCCGCGGCTTGCCGTGGGTGCAGGACTGATCGCAGATCGGATTCGATCCCGCGCGCCACATCCCGAACCATCAGAGAGAGGAACCCGGCGTGACCGCATTTCATGTGACTGAAATCGTCGACGCGCTTCAGGCCGTCAGGCAGCAGTGGCGCGAGCGCCAGCGCCGCGCGCTGGAACCGGGCGGCCGCGACCTGCCCGCGCGCGAGGCGCTCGCGCAGGTCGTCGAAACGCTCAAGGGCGTGTTGTTCCCGATGCGGCTCGGTCCGCCCGATCTGCGTCAGGAAAGCGAAAACTTCTACGTGGGCCACGCGCTCGATGCGGCGCTGCACGGCTTGCTCGCGCAGGCGCGGCTCGAACTGCGCTACAAGGCGCGGCGCGCCGATGCCGATCTCTCCGCCGACATCGACGCGCGCGCGGCGGCGGCGGTGCAGGCGTTCGCGCGGCGTCTGCCCGAGATCCGCACGCTGCTCGACAGCGACGTGCTCGCGGCTTACACGGGCGATCCGGCGGCGGGCAGCGTGGACGAAGTGCTGCTCTGCTATCCGGGCGTGCTCGCGATCATTCATCACCGCTTCGCGCACGAGCTTTACCGGCTCGGCCTGCCGCTGCTCGCGCGCATCATTTCCGAACTCGCGCACGCGGCGACCGGCATCGACATTCATCCGGGCGCGCAGATCGGCAGCGCGTTCTTCATCGACCACGGCACCGGCGTGGTGATCGGCGAAACGGCCGTGATTGGCGAGCGCGTGCGCGTGTATCAGGCCGTCACGCTCGGCGCGAAACGCTTTCCGCGCGACGCGGCGGGCAACCTCGAAAAAGGACTCGCGCGTCATCCGATCGTCGAGGACGATGTCGTGATCTATGCGGGCGCGACCATTCTGGGCCGCGTCACGCTCGGGCGCGGCGCGGTGATCGGCGGCAACGTCTGGCTCACCGAGAGCGTGCCGCCGTTTTCGCACGTCACGCAGGCGGTGACGCGTCATGAGACGCGCGCATCGGCGGCGTCGGCGGCATCGGCGGCATCGGCCACATCGGCGGATTTGCGCGCGGGTGTGCCTTCATGAGCGCCATCGTTCACGACTTCGGCGCGACGGTGCGGCGCCTGCGCGAGGCGCACGCCTGGTCGCAGGAACGCCTCGCCGAACACGCGGGCCTGAATCGCACTTACGTCGGCGAGATCGAACGCGGGACCGTGATTGCGTCGATCGTCACTGTCGAGAAGCTCGCGCTCGCGTTCGGCGTGGGCGTGGCCGAACTGCTGGCCGGATCGGCCTTGCTCGTCTCGGGCGAACTCGCGCGCGCGGCAGGCGGCTTGCGCCCCTGAGTCTGTTTCTCTCCCACCTGATTGTTTGACCTTGCGCGTGCGCGATCGCATCCGCGCTGCGCGTTGACGCCTATAGCCGGTTGAAGCGCGCAAAACGGTTTTTCATAATCGCCACTCGTCATAAGCAATGTGTTTTTTGTTCTAAGCAACCGGAGCCCTTGTCCATGTCCACGACTTTGAGCAGTCAGACGGCGCTCGGCGATAACGCCGCGCGTCAATTGGCGAACGCCACCAAGACTGTCCCGCAGCTTTCCACGATCACGCCACGCTGGCTCACGCATCTGCTGCAATGGGTGCCGGTCGAGGCGGGCATTTATCGCCTGAATCGCGTCAAGGATCCCGAAGCGGTGCGCGCGGCCTGCACCGCGCGCGAAGACGAAGGTACCTTGCCGACGACCTTCGTGCCTTACGAGGAGCAGCCGCGCGAGTATTTCCTGAACGCGGTGAGCACGGTGCTCGACGTGCATACGCGTATTTCGGATCTCTATAGCAGTCCGCACGATCAGATCAAGGAGCAGTTGCGCCTCACGATCGAGACGATCAAGGAGTTGCAGGAGAGCCAGCTGATCAACAATCCCGACTACGGCCTGCTCGCCAATGTCGAAGAAGAACAGCGCATTTTCCCGCTGACCGGCGCGCCGACGCCCGACGATCTCGACGAACTGCTGACGAAGGTGTGGAAGGAGCCCGCGTTCTTTCTCACGCATCCGCTCGCGATTGCCGCGTTCGGGCGCGAATGCACGCGACGCGGCGTGCCGCCGCCGACGGTCAGCCTGTTCGGCTCGCAGTTCCTCACGTGGCGCGGCATTCCGCTGATTCCCTCGGACAAGGTGCCGGTCGCCGACGGCAAGACCAAGATCCTGCTGCTGCGCGTGGGCGACAAGCGCCAGGGCGTGGTGGGTCTCTACCAGCCGGGCGTGGCGGGCGAGCAAGGGCCGGGGCTGTCGGTCCGCTTCATGGGCATCAACAATCAGGCGATCGCTTCGTATCTGATCTCGTTGTACTGCTCGCTCGCGGTGCATTCTCCTGATGCGCTGGCCGTCCTCGATGATGTGGAGATCGCCAAGTTCCATGACTACCCCGACACCTACCGTTAATCCCGCGGCGATCGCGCATCCGCCGCTGCCGGGTGGTTTGCCGGATCCGGCGACGCTGGCGCGGCTCGCCAACGAGTTCTTCAGTTCGCTGCCGGGTGGAGCGACGCCCGGCGTAGCGACGCCCGGCGTGGCGACGCCCGGCGTTTCCGCAGGCAGTGGCGCGGTGGGCGGCGTGCCGTCGGCGCTGCCGGCTGCCGCGCCGATCCTGGCCTCGGTCTGCAATCCCGCGCCGGCCGGTTCGCCCCTGGCGGGGCCGGGCGGCACGGGCACCGGCGTGCCCGGCTTCGCACCGCCGCAAGGCAAGGTCGCGGGCCTGAACCTCGCGCCGTCCGCGCCAACTCACGTGCTCTCGCTCGGCAATCGCGCGCCCGCGCTCGCCCCGCATGCCGCCGCTGCAAACGGGCTGCCGGACCAGGCCGTTTCGATTGCGCCCGCGCTCGAACCGCGCGCGGGCGGCGCGCTGCTCGGCGTGCCGCAGGCGCACGATGCCGCGAGCGCCGCGCCGGTGCCGGCGAGTCCGTCGCCGTTCTACTTTTTGCACGGCGCGCAGAACGGCTGGCAGGGGCAGGCGCAGGACATCGGCGTGCCCGCGCACGGCCTGGCCTCGCCGCAAGCGTTCGGCCTGCCCGGCGACGACACGTTGCGCGATCTCGTCAGCTTTGAGCAGCGCGACGCGGGCGTACCCGGCACAAACGCGCGCTATTTCATCGACGATCGCGAGGCGGCCGTGCCGCACGGGTTGAAATCGTCGGCGCATCCGCTGTTCGACGTGAACGCCGTGCGCCGCGACTTTCCGATCTTGCAGGAGCGCGTGAACGGCAAGCCGCTGATCTGGTTCGACAACGCGGCGACGACGCACAAGCCGCAGGCCGTGATCGACCGGCTCGCGTATTTCTATGCGCACGAGAACTCGAACATCCACCGCGCCGCGCATGCATTGGCGGCGCGCGCGACCGACGCCTACGAGCACGCGCGCAAGACGGTGCAACGCTTCATCAACGCGTCGTCGCCGGATGAAATCGTGTTCGTGCGCGGCACCACCGAGGCGATCAATCTCGTCGCCAAAAGCTGGGGCGCGCAGAACGTGGGCGAGGGCGACGAGATCATCGTGTCGCATCTCGAACATCACGCGAACATCGTGCCGTGGCAGCAACTGGCCGCGCAGAAGGGCGCGCGTCTGCGCGTGATTCCCGTCGACGATTCGGGCCAGGTGCTGCTCGACGAGTACCGAAAGCTGCTCAACGATCGCACGAAAATTGTTTCGGTTACCCAGGTATCGAACGCGCTGGGGACCGTGGTTCCGGTGCGCGAGATCGTCGAGCTGGCGCATCGCGCGGGGGCGAAGGCGCTCGTGGACGGCGCGCAATCGATCTCGCACATGCGTGTGGACGTGCAGGCGCTCGACGCGGACTTCTTCGTGTTCTCGGGCCACAAGATCTATGGGCCGACGGGCATCGGCGTGGTGTACGGCAAGCGCGAGGTGCTCGACGACATGCCGCCCTGGCAGGGCGGCGGCAACATGATCGAGGACGTGACCTTCGAGCGCACGGTGTTTCATGGCCCGCCCGCACGTTTCGAGGCGGGCACCGGCAACATCGCGGACGCGGTGGGGCTGGGCGCGGCGCTCGATTACGTGAACCGCATCGGCATCGAGAACATCGCGCGCTACGAGCACGATCTGCTGGCTTACGCGACGAGTGTGCTCGCGCCCGTACCCGGCGTGCGGCTCGTGGGCACGGCGCGCGACAAGGCGAGCGTGCTGTCGTTCGTGCTGAAGGGCTATACGACGGCGGAAGTCGGGCAGGCGCTCAGCGAGGAAGGCATCGCCGTGCGCGCGGGCCATCATTGCGCGCAGCCGATCTTGCGGCGCTTCGGTCTCGAAGCGAGCGTGCGTCCGTCGCTTGCGTTCTACAACACCTGCGACGAAGTCGATGCGCTGGTGGCGGTGGTGAGGCGGCTCGTGTCGCGGCGCTAGCCTTTGGGTCAGGGCGCTGGCGCTCAAGCGGCGCTGGCGCCCTGAACCTCGGTCCGGCGTGCGGCGAGCCGGATGATCGGCGCCAATCCCGGCTACGACGCTTGCGAAAAGCGTCTTACGCCGGGCAATTTTCCGATTGATTTCAGACGAAGACCTGCGGATACACGAAGCGCGCCACATCGACGCGTTCCTTGATGAGCCCGAGGCCATGGAACGTATCGACGATGTCCTGCTGCTCCTTGACGATGTCGGGCGTCACGGCGACGGTCGTGTAATGGCGGCGTTCCGTCGACAGTTCGAGTACCGCGGGCGGTACGCCCAGTTGCGGCGCGAGAAGTCGGGCCGTCTCCTGGGGATGGCTCTGCGTCCACGTGTTCGCATTGCGCAGTTCGCGAAACAACAGGCGGATCACATCCGGGTTGTCTTTCACGAATTCCGGGCGCGCGAGATGGAACGTGCGGTTATTGGAGAGCCCGGTGCCGTCACGCAGCACGCGCGGCGACGTGGCGAGTTGCTGGCTCGCGAGGAACGGGTCCCAGAGACCGGCTGCGTCGACGTTGCCGGACAGATACGTCGCGCTTACGTCGGCGGCGCTCGTGAGGTAGACCGGCTGGATATCCGTGTACTGCAATCCGGCTTCGTTCAGCGCACGCACGAGTAGATATTGCACGTTCCACCCGCGCCCGATCGCCACTTTTTTGCCTCGCAGATCGCGAATCGAACGGATCGGCGAGCCGTCCGGCACGAAGATGCCGATGCCCTTCGGGTACGGTTGCTCGGCGCCGAGATAGACGGCGTTGACGCCCGCTGCGTTGGCGAAGGCCGACGGCGTATCGGCGGCGTGGCCGAAATCGAGCGCGCCCGCATTGAGCGCTTCCGTCAGTTGCGGCCCGGCGGTGAACTCGGACCAGCGCACGGTCCAGCCCAGCGGTTCGAGCGCGCGTTCGAGATTGCCGGTGCCTTTGAGAATGTTGAGCGTGTTGAACTTCTGGTAGCCGATCCGCAATGTGCGTGTCTCGGCCGCGTGCGCGAGCGACATGAACGTGGGTACGGCGACGGCGCCGAAGGTGGCGGCAGTCAGGGTATTGACGAATCGGCGACGGCGGATATCCATAGGATGACTGATCAAAGTGAGAGAGTTTGAGCCGCGAAATCTCGCGGCTTCGACGGAATTAGCCGAGCAGAGCCTTCACGCGCGGAATGACGTGTTGCGCGAACGCTCGCATGTCCGACTCGAAGGGCTGGAATTGCAGCATGAACAATTCGACGCCTGCGCGATGGAATTCGGCGATGCGTTGCGCGACCGTGTCGTAGCTGCCCACGAGTTGCGCCGCCGTGCCGCCGTTCGAACCCACGCGGGCTGACTGCGCGAAGGTCTGGAACATGACGGCTTTCGGATCGATGTTCGCCTGCTGGCGCTCGCGCAGCGGACGGTCCCTCTCGGCAAGCGCGAACAGATGCGCGTGATGTGCGTGCGCTTGCTCATCGGTGTCGCGCGCGATCACGAAGGCCGACAGTCCGTAATTCAGCGCGGCGCGTCCTGCGGGGCGCGCGCGGGCGCCGACGTCGCCGATGAGGCGCTGCACGTCGTCGAGCGGCTGGCCGTTGATGAACCACACATCGCCTTTATCCGCCACGAGCTGACGCGCGGGTTCGGATTCGCCACCCACGTAAATGCGCGGACGCTCGCGATAAGGGTCGGCGGGGCGAAGCGCGTAGTCGTCGATGCGGAAGTGTTCTCCGGCGAACGACGTGCGCTCGCCGCGCAACAGCGCGTCGACCACCGTGATCCACTCGCGGCCGTAGGCATAGCGCGCGTCGTGCTCGGCGAAACCGATACCGGCACGCTCCAGTTCCGGCCGGTTCCATGCGTTGACGAGATTGATCGCAAAGCGGCCGCCGCTGATGTGTTCGATCTGCTGCGCCATCTTCGCGAGCACGACGGGGTGGTAAAGATAAGGCTTGATCGCCGCGATGATCTCGATGCGCTCCGTGAGCGCCGCGAGTGCGGCCGAAGCGGTCCAGGCTTCGAGCTGGTCGAGTTGCGGATCGTGCGGATTGATCGTGTGCTGCGCCACCAGCACGGAATCGTAGCCGAGGCGCTCGGCCTCCAGCACGAGGGCCTTGTTGCGGGCCCACGACGCGTCGTAGGGCTCGTCGGGATCTTGCAGGGCGGCGCGGCTGCCGTGGACCAGGGCCCAGACACCGAAGCGGGGCAGCGGGTGAGACATGAGCATCATCTGTGGTGAAGGACAATCCGACATGATGCGCCGTCGAGCGGCGTCGCGAGCGAAGCATTTTTTCTATCGTTTTTCCTGTGGCTCCTAACGCGTCCTCGTTTGACGTCGAGAAATTTGGCGTGCTCCCCAAGGAAATTCCAGAGTCGGGGACCGATCGCCGAATGAAAATGAAGCGAACTATGAGGCGAACTACCCGGTCCGACCGCTCTCGTCTTTGGCGAAATTCCAACAACTACGCCGCCGCCAAAAAAGTGAGTCGCGACACGAAAGGCCCGCGCAGACGCGCTTTGCCGCCGATCATCGGCTAATTCCGATTTCTTGAATTCAGAATTTCAATCCCTGATTTCTCGCGACTTTTGATTAAACCTAGACTGCCCGTTCTGCTGTTGCCGCAACGCGCAGCAGGGCCGCACAAGACCGCCACGACGGTGCACCGGCAATCATCTTCATTAATCCAATATGTCTCGAAGGGTTTCGATGAAAATCAAAAAGACCGCAATGTCGGTAGCAGCGGTGATGCCGCTTTTTCTTCTCGCGAGCGCTGCGCACGCTCAGAGCAGCATGACGCTGTATGGCCTCATCGATGAAGGTCTCAATTTCACCAGCAATGCCGGAGGACATTCGGCATGGGCCATGTCGAGCGGTGACACCGCGGGCAGCCGCTGGGGCCTGAAGGGCAGCGAAGATCTGGGCGGGGGCTACAAGGCCATCTTCAAACTGGAAAACGGTTTCAATATCAACACAGGCAAGCTCGGCCAGGACTCCAGCATGTTCGGGCGTCAGGCCTACGTGGGACTGTCGTCGGAGCGCTATGGCACGCTCACGCTGGGGCGGCAATACGATACGAGCGTCGATGACTACGGCTTCGCCAGCCTGACTGCAGCGGGCAACTGGGCCGGCGATATCTCCGCCCATCCGTTCGACAACGACAACGCCGACTGGGATTACCGCGTCAATAACGCCGTCAAATACGTCTCGCCGACATGGCGTGGCCTGACCGGCGAAGCGATGTACGGGTTCAGCAACGAGGCGGGCGGTTTTGCCGACAACCGCATGTGGGGCGCGACGCTCAACTATCAGAACGGCAACTTTACGGCCGCAGCCTCGTATCTGAAGATGAACAACCCGGGCCTGACCACGACCGGCGCGATTCCGACCGGCGATCTGTTCGACGGCGCATCGCAGCAGACGATCGGTCTCTCGGCGAGCTATCGCTTCCCGAAGGTGGCCGTCGCGGCCGCGTGGTCGCATGTCGATGTGTACGATCCGACCGGCAATGTCTGGCTGAACAACACGAGCCTTTCGAACGGCGCAAGCTGGAATGCGTGGAAGTTCGACAACTTCGAACTGAATTCGCAGTACTTCTTCACGCCGACGCTCTGGCTCGGAACGGCCTACACCTTCACGATGGCGCATCTGTCCTCGACGGCCGGCAGCTACGTGCCCAAGTGGCATC
The DNA here is from genome assembly GCF_914484835.1 of Paraburkholderia tropica. Taxonomy (GTDB): domain Bacteria; phylum Pseudomonadota; class Gammaproteobacteria; order Burkholderiales; family Burkholderiaceae; genus Paraburkholderia; species Paraburkholderia tropica_A. The sequence continues at coordinate 166,161 of NZ_CAJZAR010000037.1, read as the reverse complement.
AGATCAGCGTCATGCTCGACTATGACCTGAGCAAACGCACGTCGCTTTATGTTCAGGGCGCATGGCAGCACGTGGTCAGCGCGCACACCGGCACCGACTTCGACGAGGCGCAGATTGTCGATGCGTCGGCGGGCGCATCGTCGGGTGTGAACCAGATGGTGTATCGCGTCGGCATCATGCATCGCTTCTGATGCGCTAGCGGAACAGCAGTCGTCTTTTGCGGGAGACGACTGCTTCAGCATGATCTCGCCGGAAAGTAGCGTGCCGATCGTTGCGCCAGCAACCGGCAGCGCGAACGCCAAATTGCCTCGCGCTCACCTCGAAACTTCTCATCGCATCGCCGATCCGCGCATTACATCCACCTGTCGTGACCGGCGTGATATAGGCCCAAAGTCCGATAGGTCCAGGTGCCGTCATTTGACATCATGCAGTCACGATATAGGCTTGCGTTGCAGGCCGACATGGCGACAAGGTACACGGTGTACACGGCGTCGTTGAGCGCCCATTCCTGGGGCGGCTGACGCAGCCCGGCCAACGCGCCACGCGTTCATGCATGCGAGCGGAAGCAGAGGAGAGGCCTTTCATGCGTGGATACTGCGGATGCTTTGCCGCCCTCGCGTTCGTCGCGACGTTCGCCCATGCGTCGGACACTGCGCCGCCGCAAAACGATGCCGACAACGCGTGGCATTTCTCCGTAGCGCCCTACCTGTGGCTCCCATCCGTGGACGGGACGATGCACTTCTCGGTGCCCGGCGGCGGCGCCGATGCGTCGACCGGTCCCTACGATTATCTGCAGAATCTCAAGTTTGTTTTCATGATTCAGGGCGAGGCGCGCAAGGGCGACTGGAGCATCTTCGCTGACGGGATCTATCTGGATTTCGGCCGCCACGGAAGCACGGTCAATGCGGCGAACGGCCTGTTCGGGCCGCGCGAAACGCAGCAGAACGTCGAGACGAGCTTTCGCGGCACGCTGGTCGAGATCGGTGGCGGGTACACGGTCATGCGGCAGTCGTGGGGCTATGTCGATGCGGTGGTGGGGATGCGCTATCTCGGCGTCAGGGGCACGCTCGATGCGACCGCCGTGTCGACCACGAGTGCGGGCGTCGGCGCGAACCGGCAACTCGACATTTCGCAGGTGCAGAACATTTACGACGGCTTCGCGGGCGTGCGGGGACGCGTGTCGATCACGGGCGACGGCCGCTGGTACGTGCCGTTCTATCTCGACGTGGGTGCGGGAACGTCGGCGTTCACATGGCAGGCGATGACCGGGATAGGCTACGCGATGAAGTGGGGCGACCTCAGCTTGACCTATCGATATTTGGCCTTCTACGGCTCGGGCGATCAGCTCGTGCAAACACTGCGCTTCAGCGGTCCGAGCGTGAATGTGATCTTCCGCTTCTGAATGCGGCTCGGACTGCCTCGAAACCGCAACGCGCTGCGTGATCGGTTGGCGAGCAGGCGGGCGCTTTAACCTGATTCACCCGTGCGCTTGAACGCCCGCGCCGCTATGACTGTCCCGGTGGCGGCTGGGTCGGCACGTACACCACACCGCCGCTTCCGTACCCCGCCGTGTACCACGTCGCCCCGCATTTGTAATAAGCGGCGCCGTTGACCTGGATCGGGGCGACGTTGCAGGGCGGTGGCGCCGCTGGCGGTGGCGGGGCGGGCATGGGCGCCGCGGTGCTCACGGGAGGCGGCGCCGTCGCCGCGTTCGCGATGGCTGCCGTCGTGCCGACCACCATCGCGCCCGCGACAAATCCGGCGGCTGCGTCGTTGTCCCAATCGGAGTTGCCGCAGTTGTAGCAGTTGTTGTTGACGTTTGCTTGTCGCTGCGACTGGTTCTGGCTGGCGGCAGCTTGTCGTTGCGACTGGTTCTGGCTAGCGGCGGCTTGCCGTTGTGACTGGTTTTGGCTGGCAGCAGCTTGCCGCTGGGCCTGATTGGCGCTCGACGTCTGTTGCGCCTGGTTGACCGAGGCTTGCCGCTGCGCCTGATTGGCGCCCGATGTCTGTTGCGCCTGCGTTGCTGCTGACTGCCGTTGCGCCTGATTTTCACCGGCCGCCTGCCTGCGCTGACCGGCTGCTTGCCCGCCGCCTGCGCTGGATGCCGAGGCGCTCGCTCCTCCTCCACGCCCCGACGAGAACGATCCGCCGGCCGCCGCTCCGCCACGCGAGAAACCCCCTTCTCCGCCGCCACGCTCGCCGCCAGCGCGGCCGCCGCGTTCAGCACGGTCACCACGACCCGCCGCATCGGCGTCGAGCATGCCCGCAGCTAGAACAAGGCTAGCCAGCACCACGGTGCCGACGCGGCTCCATGAAAGGCTTTTCATTTCGTGGCTCCTTTGGCCGAGGGCGGTCTGCGTGCCGTGGAGGGCATCGTGGGAATCTCGGCGGCGAACGCGATCTTCTGCGCGCCGTCCGGGATTTTCACGGTGAACGTGTCGTCGGTGAGCTTTGGCGCGAAGTCCCAGTTCGACAACTGCGTCCAGAACTGCGGCTGGCCTGGCGCATCCTTATAAGTCAGCACAACGCGGACCGGATAAGGTTTGTTACCGTCGGCGACCCAGACCTGGAAATCCACCGTATCGGTGCGCGCGGCAAGGTGATGCGTGGGCATGCCTTCAATATTGGTCTTTTCCACATAATCGACCTGCCGCACGCGATCTTCGAATTCCGTGGGCAGCCGGGTCGTCAACAGCATCGCTAATGGAAAGCGCAGGTGGAGATCCCGGACAAAATGGACGAGCGTGGCGTCCACGTCACCGGTCTGCGGCTCGGTCGCATAGACCTTATTCACAGAATCGACCACGGTGATGTCTTTGCCATTGAATACGGCCAAGGTCCTGGTGCCGTCGCTGCGTTCGCTTTCAACACGTAACCGGTCTGGCCGGCTTACGGTGATCGTTCGCAGTTCGCCGAATTCGATTTTCTGTCCGGAAGGCTGGACGGCGTCATAGCCGCTGCGCAAGTTGACGCTGAACGCATTGGCGTTGCCAAGGAACTCGGCCATCTTCATGAGGATCGCCCGGGCTTCCTCCTGCGATGCGCTCGGATTCGCGGCGGCGGTTCGATTCGGATTGGCTGTCGAGTTCTGTTGCGAATAAGCTGGCAGGCCGCCCATCGTGCAGAGCGCGCAGACGAGGCAAGCAGAGCTGAGGCCTCGCAGCATGGGTCGTTTTGTGCTCATGTGTTATCCCTTCCTCATCGATCGGAGTAACGGGAGACGTCAACGATGTCTCAAAGTATTGGCACAGACCGTTCGGCTTCGCAATGGGACTTTGGTCCAATAGATTTGTGGCACTCCGAAAGGATTTGGGTCCGCGATCGCGGCATTGTGCAGGCCGCAGAATAGCCATGGATTGATCCGACGATTGCCTGTGCGTTCCGGTCCGTTTTCGCGTCGCGTAACTCGAACGTAGTGATGCGGCGATAGCTAACGAGAGAGGATGCCGTCGCCTTCTGCGTCGGTATGGCCGTTCGACTCGTCTTCGATAGCCGAGACAATGCCCAGCCGCCTTGGTGTCGATGTAGCGGGGCGGCGCTCTATCGGTGACAGGAAAAAACCGCCGCAACGTTTCAGTGCGGCGGCCCTGGCGAGTTCCCGGCAGAGAGAGAGCCACCGGTGATTGCCAGAAAAAAAAGGCCGCCGCATCTAGCCGACGCGACGGCGAGTTCACACGCCGGCGCCGGGGCGCCGATGATTGCGGAGTGTCAAAACGCAATCAGCGCACAAACTATCACCCACTCCCGATTCCGTCCATATTTGAAAACGTTTCGGTACCGTAAATTATGCAGCGGGAATAATTTTCTGAAAGGCGCGAATTGCGGCTTGTCAGGCGGAATTCTTTTCCTATATTCTCGCTCGGAATCGTTTCATGAAAGAAAGCGTAAGGAGCCATCGGGCGGTTTAGCGGGACTCGTCGGGGCCAGGTCGGCAAGCGAGTATTGCGCTTACGTCCGGCCACTCAATCAATGCGGCCAACCGCGCGCAACGCCGATCGCAGCGTGTTCTTCCTTCGTGAATTCTGAACGGCACGCGCGACAGCGAACTCGTGGACGTCACCATGAATACGCCCAATCCCGTGGTCTTCGTTGTGGATGACGATCAGCATGTCCGCAATGCCTTAGGTCGTTTGCTACGCTCGAACGGCTATAGCGTCCAGATCTATGAGAGCGCCAGCGCTTTTATTCACGAAGCGGACCTGAGGCTCGCACCGGCGTGCCTCTTGCTCGATCTCCAGTTGCCGGACATCAGCGGGATCGAGTTGCAACGGCAGCTCGACGGCAATGTGCCAATCGTATTCATTTCGGCCCGGGACGAATTTGCGCCCGCAATCGCGGCAATGAAGGCTGGCGCGATGGATTACCTTTTAAAACCCGTTCACGAGTCCGTCCTGTTCGACGCGGTTGAGCGCGCCCTTGAAGCGGGAAGGCGTTGCTTCGAACGCCGGAAGTTGTGCGAGGAAATCCAGCGTCGTGTTGCCACTTTGACGCCGCGCGAGCGTGAGGTAATGGAACTCGTCGTCGCGGGCCGGGCCAACAAGGTCATCGCCGACGAACTGGGCGCGGCCGAGAAAACAATCAAGATTCATCGCGCGCGCGTGATGGAAAAGATGGGGGCGAATTCGCTGCCTGACCTCGTTCATCTCGACGCACATCGCGATGCACATCGTGCGTATCGGTCTGCATTTGGAAGTGCTCTGCATAACTGATAATTTTGGCCGTACTCTGCGCAGATAGATCGGGTGGCTAGGCTAGCGCTATTTCTCCGGCGATTCGTAATTCAGTGTCTTCCCAGGGCGGTTGATTAGCGCCGATATTCAGCGCGGTGCCGACGTCAGGTCTTCCTCGATGAAACGCAGGATCGCTTCGGCCAGCGCCTCGCGCGGGTAGGCGTTTCCCGTGACGAAGATCGCGCCGATGGTGGAATGCGTGCGCGCAACCGGCACGGCAATCGCCCAGTGATCCGCGTTGACGTAAGCGAGCAAGGTGCTGCCCGGCACCACCTGATCGTAAAAGATCATCTGGCTGTCGTTGCGGGCGTCGATACGCGCGAGTTTGTCGTAGCTTCCTTTGAGAATCGACGAGATGCGCTCGGGTTGCGGAAACGTGACGACCGAGTAATAACGCGGGCCGGGTGCAAGTGCGTGCTGCGCAAGCCACGCCTTGCGCGTGGCGGGCCGCAGGCTTTCCACTGCGCCCGCGTCGCCCTTGGTGCAGGTGGCGCCGGGAAAGTATTGCAGCCATTCCGCCTGTGACTGGTCGGCGTCGTTCGCGAGCGGCGAGCCGCCCACCGCGCCCGCCGCGCTCACCATCGCCGCGACTCTGGGACGTATCTCGGGATAGTCGGCCAGTGCTTCCAGAATGTCGGGCGCGCCCTTCGAATAGCCGATCAAGACGAGCTTCGGTGCGCCCGGTTCCGCAGGCATGGCCATGACCGCGTCGCGTATCTGGCGTGCGTTGTGCGCGGAGCCCGACAACGCGTCGACGGGCAGCAGCATCGCGTCATAGCCGTACTCGCGCAGATGCACGGCAACGGAACCGGCCGGATTCAGCCACGATTCGAAGCATTCGTATCCCACGCCCGCCACGATCGCGGCGACCAGCCGTAGCCGCGAAGGGCCGAGATCGACGGGTTTGCCCGTGCCCGCCGTTTCGCTGCCCACGCGCGTGAGGGCGTCGTCGCAGGGGCGGTAATCGGGCAGGTCGCGTCCGTGTGCGTTCAGCACGGCACAGTAGATCTCGCGAAATCGCGCGCGCTGGTCAATCACGCCCGCTTGCGCGGCGGGAACGAGGATCAGCGGCGGCGTGTCGGTCGAGAAGGGCGCCAGCGGCTTCGTCGCACAGGCGCTGAATGCGACGATCAGCACGAGCGCTTCAAACGCAACGCGCGCACGACATAACGCGCGGGACAAATGGAAAACCCAATGGAAAACCCAATGGAAAACACCCTCGATGCGGTCACGGATTGACATTGTCGTCCGCCCCTTCATCCAGTGACTCGTGCGGTTGCAGATACGGCACCCAGTCCAGAAATTCGACGTCGGTCAGGCTCAACGGGCGAGTGGTGAAGAACAGCACGGCGCGCAAACCGTCGGTATGGTAGCTCGCGCCGTCGAGCGTGGTGTTCGGGCGCGTTCGTGGCGCGGGCTCGACGCCATTCACAAAGCCGATCTTTTCCAGACCGCCCGAATACACCATGTCCTGAACGAAGTGATTTCTGGCCTCGTCGACGTTCTGCTGCAAGATGAAAATCGTTCTCTCGGGCGAGGTGAACCGGCCGCCGATAGGTCTGCCGATCTGCACCAGATAGACCGGCTCGCCGTTGAAGCGCAGCGGCGCGATCCACATGCGCAGCCACGTCGCGGGCGCCGCGCGCGTCGACTCCTTGCGCAGCACGACATCAGGCACGCGGCCGTCGAAGCGCTGGCTCAGATCGTCCGCGCGCGTGTAACCGTGGTAGTCGCGCCTGACCAGCGCGGTCGCCAGATCGTCGATCTTGCCGACGAAGACCGCGTTGAGCGGATCGCCGTGCACGGTGCCGGTGGAGTCGGTCGCGCAGCACGGCATGCGTTCGAGCGCGGCCCTGAACGCGCCGGCATCGTGGTAGTCGGTGACGGCGTATTCGGGGTAACGGTATTGCGTTTCCGCGAATCGTGGATCGCCGACATCGTCCGGCACCGGCAGAAAGAGCGAGAACGGAATGAGCGTCCTGTTTGCGAACAGGTCGATGTTGCAGAGCTTCGTTCCGCGATCGGGATTGGTGAACAGCAGGCCCGCCTGCGTGGTGCCCGGCGGTATCGGGTTTCTGAAACTGAGTTTGTCGAACCAGGCGTCGATGCGTGTGTTGCTGTCGCCGCCGAATGTGGAGTGCAGCGACCACGCAACCTCGCGCGGCGAAAAATATCGCGGATCCGTGCCGGTGCGCAGCAGCCACACAGTCTGCGAAGTACCGTTGCTGACTTCGACCCATAGCGGCTGCACATGCGTATTGGCCAGGTCGGCGCCGAGCATGCGCTTCGTGTCGTCCTTGCCGAGCACGGCGGCGCGCACCTGGACGCCCCGGTTCGTCGCCGAGACGGACCGTTCGCGCAGCGGCGCGTCGTCGACGCTTGCGGGTTCGTGCCACGTCGCGCAGCCCGCGAGCGCAAGCAGCAGGATGGGCCCGATGCAGGCGCGCCGCCACGCGAGAGCCGATAGCCATCGTGTGGTCATCGACCGGCTCCTGGGATCGCCCCTTGTCCGTCGTTGCCTTCGCTCCACTCGAAAAAGGCAATGCCGGCCAGCGACGTGGGATGCTGATCGAACACGAGCACCACGCGCAATCCGTCGCTGTAGTACGGGTCGCCGGTCAGGTTATCTTTCGGCGCGCTCTGGGGCGCGGCGGCGCTGCCCTTCACGGCGCCGATCTTCACGAGATTCTGCGAGTACGCCATGTCCTCCGTGAGCGCCGCGCGCGCTTCGTCGACATCGGGATCGATCTTGTGCGTGGTGAATGTAGGCGAACGCGTCGTGATGCGTATGCCAATGTCGCGGCTGATCTGGCCGATCCACACGGGCTTGTCGTGGTATCGCATCGGGCTTAGCCAGAGCCGGAGATGATTGCGTTCGTGAATCGTTTCGCGCGAGGTCTGCAACGCGAGATCCTGCGGACGACCGAACAGGTAAAGGTCGCTGACCGGCGCGTTGAGGTAGGGCTTGCCCGCCAGGAAGGACCCCACCATCTTCATGATCGCGCCGGACCATTTTTCTTCGGTGGGCGCCCAGCCGCGCCGCACGAGTGCGGGGAACGCGTCGTCCAGACCGCCCACGATCACGAGGTTGAGCGGGTCGCCGTTTTCCGTGCCGCTCGCGTTGGTCGCGCAGCAAGGGAGCGCTTCGAGCGCTGTCCTGAAGGCCTCGTCGTCGGTGTAGTTTTCGGCGCTTCCGTGTGCATGGAGATCCTGCGAAAACACCCGGCTCGTTTTGTAATCGGCCTGGAAACCGGGCACCACGGTGAACAGCGAAGCGGTCCTCGCGCGCCGGCTCGCGACCAGATCGGCCTGCACGAACTTCACGCCCTCGTCGAGATGCGTGAGCACGAATCCAGACGTTGTTTGGCCGGGGGCCACGGGATTGTGAAAGGCGAGTTCGCTGAAGTGGAGATCGAGTGCCGCGAGGGCGTTTTGGGACTGCGCGCCGGCGAAGGTTTCGGCGACTTCGGAAGGCGGAAAGAAGCGCGGGTCGACGCCCGGCGAGAGCAGAAAATAGCCGCGATCTTCGCCGTTTTTTACTTCGATCCAGACGGGCTGAATGCCGTGTTCCGCGAGAGCGACACCATAAATCGCCTGACTCTCGTCTGCCGAAAGCGTTGCGGCTGAAATCATCACGGCGCCGTCGGTACGCGTGACGGCGCGGCTTTGATAGTCGGATGCCGCGCTGATCGGCGGAGAGCGCGCGCAACCCGCCAATGCGATGGCAGCGAGCGCCGCGACAAGCAACGGAGAACGGAAGGGGCACATGACAGGCGCTGTTCAAACCGGGCTCGACCGCGGCATCGCTTCTTCCGCTCAAAGGCAGGTGTTGACTGAGCCGGCCGCGTTACCGCCGCTGCCACGCAAGCCTACCGAAGATCCCGGGCCGCTCATGGCGGGCCGGACGACAGCCGCGGTGCCGCCCGGCGGTTGTTGGCCAGGCGCGTAGACGTCGAATGCCGTGCCGTTCGCGAGTACGTGCTGCATATACACCGTTTGCCCCGAGCTGTTGGCCCAGTTGGCGGCGATACATTGCGCGACGGCGGCTGGCGGGTGGGCGCTTTGGCCCAGCGATTGAATACTGGTGTCGGGTGCCGGTGCGGCGCACGCGGCGACGGCAAGTGTGGAAATAACGATCAGATGTCTCATGGCAGTGGCCTCTCATTCAAGTTTAAAAAGCACCACATCTTCTCGCGCAATGCGAGAGCGATACGACATCCCCGTGGCGTTTCGGCTTTCCCTGTTCATCCACGAAAGGGTTGTGCCGAAATGCGGTCAATTGAGTTCATCGTCCTTATAGTATTTGGTCCCTTTGGCGGTGAATTCGACCGCGAGACCCTTTTCCGTAATTTGATAAAGCCAGACGCCCGGCCCCACCGCAATGGCGCCTTCGTATGCGGCTCCGGTGTCGCCCGATTTTGCCGCGGCCGTCGCCTGCCCGCCGAATTGCCATCCAGAAGTAATGAACTGGTTCAGGGCGCTTTCGTTTTCAAACACCCAGACCTGCTGAAATTTTTTGACGCCCATTCCCAGTCCCGCCTGGAACTCGGCCATTTTCATGTAGGTCGTTGCCTTGGACTTGTTGTTGACCGCGAGGCCCTCGCCCTTGCCGCTGCCGGCGAGGAGGATCTTCATGCCAAAGTTGCTGAAGGCCGCGTAACCCGCGGCAGATTGCACCGCTTTGCGTGCGGACGGTTGGGCCGCGTAGAGCGCACTCAATGCGTCTCGAGCCGCCTTTTTAACTTCGGCCTGTTTTTCTTCCTTGCTGGCGGCGAGCGCGATCTGTGGCAACGCAAACGAGAAAGCTAACATCAAGATCACTTCGCGACGACTCATGATTGCCTCCTTCTGAAGTGCGGACGACGAACCGCAGAAACGGGAGCCAGTCTGTGCATCGGGACTGTGCAATTGCGGAATCATGCAGGTGAGGGTGCGGCAGGGCGCACGACCTGAAGCGGGTCGCGAATCGACCACGATCCAGTCTGATCGCGAGTCAGCGAGCCCGTGGCGCTATCTTGTTGCGTAGGGATTTGACGTCAATCGGACCTTGGTCTTACAGACGCGCATTCCAGCGGGCTGTTGAACTTCTGTTGATGCGTTGACTAGTCCGCCTGGCGGCGAAGACCCAGAGGTATCGACATGTTAATTAATGCAGTAGGGGCATTCTTCGGAAGAATTTTTTTCCAGCGATGCTTCTATTTGTTCGTCGTGCTGATGGTCTTCATCTGCACCGCGCCGTTCGTCGAGCCGACGCCGATCGGACGTTTCACGATCAACTGTTCGAACGCGTTGATTATCATTGCGACAGTGGCCTCAGTCGGCCGCTCGACGCTATCGTTCGTGATCGCCGTACTTCTTGCCAGTCCTGCGTTGGCGTTTCAATGGATTGCGGTGTCCGGTACCGATCCGCACGCCGTCGCCAAATCGTGGTGCTTTGGCGCGTTGCTGTACGCGACAACCATCATCTATCTGCTGCGTTACGTCTTTCGGCATGAGGTGATGACCGCCGACAAGCTGTTCGGTGCAGCATCCGCGTATCTGCTTCTAGCGGTCTTCTGGTCATTTATCTACGCACTGGTCGCGTATTTTTATGAAGGATCATTTGCGCTCTTTGGAAATCAAACGTCATTGACGTTCTATGATTTCGTGTACTTTAGTTTCACCGTTTTGACCAGCACCGGTTTTGGCGACATTACGCCCATCAGTCGCCAGGCACGCGGGATTTGTGTGGTTGAGCAGATTGTCGGTGCCCTGTTCGTTGCCATTTTGATCGCGCGGCTTGCAGGCGTTTATCCGCCTCCGAACGATAGTGGAAAACAGTGAGCTGGCTCGGTGATCCGGCGATCAAGCCTTTGTGGGTTTGCAGCCGCAATGCGCGCGATCGTGTTCACATAAAGTCGTAGCGACCCGATCACCATCGCGCGTGCTCAACCTCTACACCGTGAACCCATACAGCCGCGCCGGGTTGTCGGCGAAGATCATCCGTTGCCAGTCGGCGCGTCCGATCCATGAGGCGATGACATCGACGAGCGCGGCATCGTCGGGCTTGCGGGTCTTTTCCGTTGGATGCGGCCAGTCGCTGCCCCAGAGCATGCGTTCGGGGGCCATCGCCACAAACGCCCTGGCGACGGGCGCGACATCGGCATAGTCGGGGGGGCCGCGTTTCGTATCGACATACGGACCCGAAAGCGTGACCCAGGTATTGCCGCCGTCGACGAGACGCCGCGCGGTTTTCATCGCTTCGGAATCGAGCCCGTCCGGCTGCGGGATATGCGCGATATGGTCGAGCACCAACGGGCACGGCAGCCCGCTCAGGTTCTTTTCCAGTGCGGGCAACTTCGCGCCCTGCACGACGAGTTCGATGTGCCAGCCGAGCGGCGCGATGCGCGCGGCCAGCGGCGCGAGCATGTCGATGGTGGTTGCGCCCGGATAGCTCAGATTGAAGCGGATCGCGCGCACGCCTGCCTGGTGCATCTGCGCGAGATCGGCGTCGCTGACCGAGGTATCGACGACGGCCACGCCGCGCGCGTTCGCGCCGAATTGCGCCAGCGCGTCGAGCAGGCAGCGATTGTCGGTGCCATAGGTCGAGGGCGTCACGCAGACGTTGCGGCGCACGCCCAGGCGCTGCTGCAAGGCGCGATACTGGGCGACGCTCGCGTTGGGCGGCCGCAATTGCGTGCCCGGCGCGCTGGGGAAGCGGTCGTCGTAGATGTGCATGTGGCAGTCCACGGCGCCTTCGGGCAAGCGGAACGCGGGCGCTTCGGCGCCGCTGGACCAGGTTTCCATGGCGCCCGCACGAAGCGGCAGCGCCGCCGCGAGCGAGCCCGCGCCCAGCGCGCCGAGAAAGGCGCGTCGATCGAATGCGCTCATCTCAGGCCACCCCGACTTTGTTTTCGACGCGGCGGCTCGTGCGGCTCAGCAGCAGCAAGGTGAGGACGCTCACGAGCGTCAGGATGCCGAGCGGCATCAGCGCGAGCGCGTAGCTGCCCGTGGCTTCCTTCACCCAGCCGTAGACGTTCACCATCAGCCCGCCGCCCAGCAGATTGGCGATGGCGTTGATGGTCGCGAGCCCGGCGGCGGCCGTCGTGTTCGACAACATGCTGGAGGCGAGCGCCCAGAACGGACCCTTGAACGCGTAGGCGCCCACGAGCACCGCGCAGAGCATCATCATGGTGGGCACGAGCGAGCCGCTCAGCGAGGTGCCGAACAGGCCCAGCCCGATGAACAGCATCGGAATCACGGTGTGCCAGCGGCGTTCCTGGCGGCGATCCGAGCGTCGGCCCCACCAGACCATCAGCACCGAAGCGAGCGCGTACGGCACCGAATTGAGCAGGCCGGTTTCCATCACGCTCAGTCCGTACGACTTGAGCAGTTGCGGCTGCCAGACCGACAGCGTGCTGCCCGCGCCCGAAGCGCACACATCGACCAGCGCGAGGCACAGCACGTAGCGGTTGCGGAACAGCTTCGTGAGCGGCATCGACGCCACCTTGGCGGGCGCGCGTGCTTCGCCGGCGATTTCCGCCGTGAGCCACTGCCGCTCGTCGTCGTCGAGCCAGCGCGCTTCAGCCGGTTTGTTGGTCAGCAGCGCGAGGCACACGAAGCCGAGCAGCACAGTCGGAATGCCTTCGAGGATGAAAAGCCACTGCCAGCCGCGCAGGCCCGCGAAGCCGTCCATTTGCAGCAGCGCCGCCGAAATGGGCGAGCCGATGAAGCTCGCGGCCGGAATCGCGACCATGAACGTGGCGATGATGCGCGCGCGATAGCGTGCCGGCACCCAGTACGAGAGATACAGCAGCACGCCGGGAAAGAAGCCGGCTTCCGCCGCGCCGAGCAGGAAGCGCAGCGCGTAGAAGGCCGTGGGCGTGCTGACGAGCGCCGTCGCCGCCGAGATCAGGCCCCATGTGATCATGATGCGGGCGATCCACAGGCGCGCGCCGTAGCGTTGCAGCGCCATGTTGCTCGGTACCTCGAAGAAGAAGTACGAGACGAAGAACAGGCTGCTGCCGAAGCCGAACACGCGCGCGGTGAGGCCGAGATCGTGATTCATCTGCAGTGACGCCATACCGACGTTGCCGCGGTCGATGAACGCGAGCAGATAGCAGATCATGAGAAAGGGCACGAGACGCCAGACCACCTTGCGGAGGGTGCGCTGTTCGAGCGCGGAGGCGTCGGGCCGGGATTGCATGTGCATGAATGTCTCCTGCGTTTATTGTGCGCCAGAGCGACGCTGCCTGATGTGATGGAAAACGTTGATGGCGACGGCGCAGGCGGCCAGCACGAGGGCCATGACGCTGAACGTGCTGCGCACGCCGAGCGCTTCGGAAGCGGTGCCCGCGAGCAGATAGCCGAACGGCATCGTGCCGTTGTAGGCCATGCCGTACATGCCGACGAGCCCGCCACGCACGTGCTCGGGGCAGCGCTGCTGGATCGTCGCGTTGGTCGATGTCGCCGAAAAGGTGAGACTGAAGCCGAGCAGGCAGAACGCCGGAATCGAGAGCGCGGCGGCGTTTGTCCACGCAAGCACGAGCAGCGCGGCCACGGCGCTCCACGGGCCGAGCGCGATGCAGCGGGCGCTCGCCTTCGGCCCCCATGCCGACGAAAGCAGGATCGCCGCGCTCAGCGAGCCGCTGCCCGCCGCCGCGAAAAAGAGGCCGGTGTAATGGGCCGCATCGTGAAAGGCGTGATCGGCGAGCAGCGGCACGAGCGTCTGGTAGCTCGCGGCGAACAGGCCCATGCAGGCGAGCGTGGGCAGATAGCGCGCCGAAAACGCATCGGACATCACGTAGCCCACGGCATCGCGCAGGCTGCTGTCGCCGCGTGACGGACGCGCCGCGCCGCCCGCCGGCATCGAGCGCACGCACAGGGCCATGACGGCGAGCGCGCAGGCATAGAGGCCGAACGATGCGCCGGGACCGAACGCCGGATAGACGAAGCCCGCGATGCTCGGCCCCACCATGCGGCCCACGTTGTAGACCGTGGTGTTCATGGCGACGGCGTTCGAGGTCAGGCGCGGATCGCGCAGGCTCGTCACGAGCAGCATCTGGCGCGAAGGTGTTTCGATCGCGCTCGAGATGCCGATCGCGAGCGCGTGCAGCAGGATCAGCTTCACGCCGAGCAAGCCGAGCATCCAGAGCGTGAGCAGACTGAGCGTGAGCAGCGTCGAGGTCGCCAGCACGCAGAGCGTCGCGCGCCGCGCATTGCCCGAGCGGATGCGCGAGCCCGCGAGCGGCGCCACGACGAGCTGCGGTCCGTAGAGCAGGAAGTTCAGCAGCGCCAGCACCGAGGCCATGCCCGTGAGGTGATAGACGAGCAGGTTGAGCGTGATGTTCTGCGTCCAGCTGCCGAGCACCGAGACCACCTGGCCGCACGCATAGCGACGCAGCGCCGGTTCCGCGAGCGCGGGGAAGAGGCGGCCGTACAGGCCCGCGCCCGGCTGCGCGCGAGCCGTGTTGTCGGGCGTCGCGCTCATGCCAGCGTCTTGCCGCGCGTTTCGGGGGCGAACAGCACGACGATCGCCGCCGCGAGAAACGCGACGATCGTGGTGGCGAGGCCCATCGTGAAGCCGCCCGAGGTCGAGGCCAGCGCGCCGATCACAAGCGGCGCGATAAAGCCGCCGAGCCGGCCGCCGTTATAGGCGAGCCCCATGAGAAAGCCGCGCGAGGCCGTATCGCCGATCACTTCCGCGAGAAACGGTCCCGCGCCCGCGAAGATCCCGTTCACGCCGAATCCCGTGAGAAAGATCGCCGCCATCAACAGCCACGCATTCGCGCTGACGATATAGACGCCGACCGCCGCCGCGCCCACCAGCAGATACGCGATGAACATCGGCCTGCGTCCGAGCCGGTCGACAAAGGCCGAGAACAACAGGAAGCCGGTGATAGCACCGAACTGCAACGCCAGCACGAACTTGAGGCTGTGCACGAAGTCGAGATGCTTCACCGTCACGAGGAAGGTGGGCGTCCACGTGAAAACGCCCCAGTAGAGGTATTGCAGGAAGAAAATGAACGTGAAGGCGGTGAGCAGGCCGCGCACGTTGAGTGGTGATTTTTCCTGCGAGCCGGCCTCTTTGGCGCGCGCGCCTGCCTGCTGTCGCGCGGCGCGGCGTTCGAGCCAGATCGGCGATTCGGGCGTCTTGCGCGCGACCCAGAAGAGGATGAAGAACGGCAGCGCGCCGATCAGGAACAGCACGCGCCAGCCGTCGTGCGCGAGGCCGCCGTTGATGCCGCTGACGACGGCCGAGATCGTGATCGCGATGATCGCGCCGACGGGCAGGCCCATCTGCATCAGCGCGCCGCCCTTGCCGCGACGGCTCGCGTGCCACGTTTCCGCCACCAGCGCCGCGCCCGCCGTCCACATGCCGCCCATGCCGAGCGCGCCGCACAGACGCGCCGCCGCGAACCAGTGTTCGTTCGGCGCGAACGCGAGCAGCCCCGAAAACAGCGAATAGATGCCGATGCACAGCAGCGCGGTGCGCACGCGTCCGATCCGGTCGGAGACATAGCCGAACAGAATGCCGCCGATGATCTGCCCGGCGGCCGTGATGCTCGTGAAGAGGCCGAGTTGCGCTTTCGTGAGGCTGAACTGCAGCGCGAGCGTGGGCAGCAGAAGCGAGAGCAGGAACGAGTCGTAGCTCTCGAAGGTCCAGCCGAGACCGGCGAGCGACAGCGCGCGCCATTCGGGGGCCGTGACGCGCTTGCTGGCGTGGCTCGTCGCGGCGCCCGGTGCGGTGCCCGCCGCGGGCGTAGCGAGGCGCGCTTCGGGATTGAGGGTGTCTGACTTCACGTGTTGTCTCCAGGGAGATCCAGTCCGTAGGTCGAGGCGGCCGTCTGGCTGAAGAGGGCGGCGCGCTCGTCGGGCGACACGCCGCTCGCGATGCGCTTGAAGGCGTTCCAGAGCACCGTGTAGCCGACCATGCCCTTGTCGACGGGGAAATTGCTTTCGAACATGCAGCGCCGCGCGCCGAACAGCTCGACGCAGGTTTCGACGAGCGGCGCCCAGGCGCGCGCCAGCGTCTCGGACGAGGGCGGCAGCGCGTGCGTGGCGAAGTCGAAGCCGAATACGCCCATGCCCGCGCCGCCGAGCTTCATGCGCGTGTTGGGAAGGCTCGCGAGACGGCGCAGCGAAGCCGTCCACGCCGCGCGCGTCTGTGCGCTTTGGCCCGCGTGCGGTCCGACGCCCACCGGGCCGCCGAAGTGATCGATCACGATCGTCACTTCGGGCGCGCTGGCGGCGAGCGCGTAGAGCTGGTCGAGCTGCGTGTGATAGACCCAGACGTCGAGCACGAGGCCATAGCGCGCGAGCGTTCTCACGCCCGCGCGAAACGACGCCTGCTCCATCCGATCGGCGGGCGGCACGACCGGACTCGAACGCACGGCCTCGCTCGCGTGCCACGCGAGCGGATTGCGCATGCCGCGCAGGCGGCCGCCCGTTGCGGCGAGCATCGCTTCGATGACCGGCGCGATATCGCCGCCCAGCGACAGATCGGCGCCGCCGACAATCGCCTCGCAGGCGCGCGTCGATCCGTAGGCGCCGCTCGCGAACATCGCCGCGACGCCGTTGGCGAATTCGGTTTCGCCAACGGGTTTCATCGCTTCGGGACCGCTCGCGTGCAGCATCGAACGGCATTGCACGTACACCGTGGAGACGATGCGATGGCCTTCGATGTCGCGGCGCAGTTCGTCGGCGAGATAGCGGCCCGATTGCCGGTCCCAGAGATGATGATGCGCATCGACGATCGGCAAGTCGGGCTGCAACGCGGTTTCTTCGCGCAGCGCGAGCCAGTCGTCGCGGACGGGAAGGTGCGGGGCGTGGACAATCTGCATGGTCGATCCGCTCAGAACTTCTTGCGCATGCCGATCACGATGCCGGTCTGGTCGTAGTTCGCCGCGACCGTGCCATAGCCGTTCACGCCCAGCGCCGAGCCGCCCTTGTTGCGCGCGAACGCGGCCGTGGCGTAGATGTCGGTACTCTTCGAGAGCAGGTAATCGGCGTTGAGGACCGCCATCCACGGATCGGCGCCCGTCGAGTGCACGTCCTGGTAATAGGCTGCCGCCGTCATGAAGAACGCAGGCGTGAACATGTAGTTCGCGCCGGCCCAGTAGAGATTCGCCGAGCTTGATTGCGACCCGTTGGCGGTGATGAGAATCGGGTTCGCGGGCACGAACGCGCGCGAAGCCTGCAGATAGCGATAGCCCGCGAAGGCCTTGAAGCCGCCGATCACATAGGTGGCGGCGGCGGTCGCGCGGCGTTCCGAGCCGGTGTTGGTCGCGACCGTGTTGCTGTTGCGCTGCTCGTAGGAGAGGCTGGCGGCGAAGGGGCCGCGTGCATACGTGAGCGCGCCGCCGAAGTAGCGGCCGGTCAGCTGGGCGCCCGCCACTTCGCTGCCATAGCCCGTGTCGTAGCGCGTGCTGTACATCGCGGCCACGGTCACGGGGCCGAGCACGCCCACGTATTTCGCGGAGTTGTCGATGCGGCCCGCCATCGCGTAGTCGATCGACAGCGTGGAGTAGCGCGACGATGCGGTCATCGGATCGAACACGACGGCCTGATCGTAGAGCACCGAGTTCTGGCGGCCGAGCGTGAGCGTCTGACCGTGCGTCGTGAGACCGACCCACGCCTGGCGGCCGAACAGGCGCGACGTGGTCGTGGCGTTCGAGCCGAGGCCTTTGGTCGATTGCGCGCTGGTGCCGTCGTTGACGTTGAAGCCATTTTCAAGGGTGAAAATCGCTTTCAGGCCGCCGCCGAGATCCTCGACGCCCTTGAGTCCCCAGCGCGAGCCCGAGAGATTGCCCGACGCCTCACGCGTGAGCGCGCCGCCGCTCTGCGTGTTGTTGATATGTTCGATGCCCACATCGACGATGCCATAGAGCGTCACGCTGCTTTGCGCGTGGGCGGCATGCGGCGCGAGGGCGAGCGTCGCCGCGGCCGCCGAGACCGTGACCGTGGCGCTCGACATGCGCTTGATGACCTTCGACGTCGGGGAAAAGCGTTCCTGCATGGTGTCTCCGTTGATGTGTTTATCTGTGTTGGTATGGGCGAGAAGTGAGCAGCGAAACAAGGTGAAGCGAAAAGCGTGAAGCGGGTTCAGGCGTGCGGTTCTTCGCCGACGCCCGCGCCGGGGTCGCCGAGCCAGGCGATCATCAGCGCGCCGATCAGCAGCACGGCGGCCACGGCGAGCAGCGCGGCGGTGAAGCCGCCCGAGAGCTCCTTGATTGCGCCGATCATCGACGGTCCGACGAAGCCGCCGAGATTGCCGATCGAGACGATCAGCGCGATGCCGCCCGCGGCGGCGCGGCCAGTCAGAAAGCCGGAGGGAATCGCCCAGTAGGTGGCCTGGAACGCGAGAATGCCGCTCACGGTGAAGCACAATGCGATGAGCTTGAGCGCCGGCGCATCGAGCATCGTGCTGACCGCGAGCGCAGCGGCGGCGACGAGAAGCGCGCCCGCCACGTAGGGGATGCGGCGCGCCGAGCGATTCGCAAGACGGGCCCAGGCGAGCATCACCACGGCGCCCAGCGCATAGGGAATGGCGGTGAGCCAGCCGATGGTCGCGTGGCCCACGCCGAACTGCTTGATGATTTGCGGCATCCAGAGTCCCACGCCGATCGAGCCGACGATGCCGCAGAAGTTCACGAGCGCGAGCACGAAGACGCGCCAGTTCGTCATGGCGTCGCGCAGGCTGGAGCCGTGCTTGCCCGCGATGCTGCGCTGTTCCAGTGCGAGCCGCTGCGCGAGCACGTCCTTTTCGTCGCGGCTCAGCCAGCGTGCGCGTTCGGGGCGGTCGGCGAGGATGAAGAGGCACGCGACGCCCAATGCGATCGCGGGCAGTCCTTCGATCAGCAGCAGCCATTGCCAGCTACGCAAGCCATGCAGACCGCCGAGTTGCAGCAGCGCGCCGGACACCGGCGAGCCGATCATGTTCGCCACCGGAATGCCGACGAGAAACGCGGCGGTGACCTTCGCGCGCCACTTGCCCGGAAACCACTGCGTGAAATAGAGGTAGATGCCCGGCGTGAAACCGGCTTCGGCGACGCCGAGCAGGAAGCGCGCAGCGGCGAAACTTTTCGGCCCGGCCACGAAGGCCGTCGCCATCGAAATCACGCCCCACGTGATCATGATGCGCGCGATCCATATGCGCGCGCCGACCTTCTGCATGATCAGATTGCTGGGAATCTCGAACAGAAAATAGCCGATGAAGAACAGCCCCGCGCCCAGTCCGAATTGTTGCGCGGTGAGGCCGAGATCCTTGTTCATCGTGAGCGCGGCGAACCCGACGTTGGTGCGGTCGAGATAGCTGATCACGTAGCACGCGAAAATGAACGGCAGGATGCGGCGGAACGCTTTTTCGAGCGTGCGTTCGCTGGCGGCGAATTGATCCGGCGTCATCGCGGCCGGCATCGCGGCCGACGTCGATGCATCGGTCTCGTCCTGCGGATGTGCCGCCACCGGCGAGTTCTCCGCGCGAATGGGCTGGGAAATGTGCATGTGCGCTCCTCCGTTGCACCTCGGTCGGATGCAACTTGCTGTCTTGGCGCCGGCGCTCGCGTGCGCGCCGCCGGGCAGGTCATGGTTTTGCCGCGCGAGTCAGCGCGTGGCTTGGGCCTGGTGGGGCAACGGCCCGGCAATATCCAGTTCGGCCTTGAGCACGGTGCCGGAGACGGACTCGGTCATGAACAGCGTCTTCATGTCCGGGCCGCCGAAGCACAGGTTCGTCAGCGATGCGCCGGCCGGGCTGAGCAGAATCCGCTCGGGCTCGGCCAGGTGGTTCAGCACCCATGCGCGGCCGAGCCCCGGATTGGCGACGAACAGGCGTCCGGCGCTGTCGATCGTCAAACCGTCCGGGCCGCTCGGACCATATGACGTGAAGAACTGGCCCACCTTGCTGACCGAACCGTCGGCCTGAAGCGGCACGCGCCACACGCAGTTGCCGCGCGTCATCGCGACGTACAGCACTTTTTCGTCGGGAGACAGCACGAGGCCGTTCGGGCTCGGGCAGTTGCCGAGCAGCATGTCCAGCTTGCCTGTCGGCGAGAGCCTGTAGACGCGGCCGGTCGGATCGTGCAGACCGGTCTGACCTTGATCGGTGAAGTACAGGTTGCCCTTCGAGTCGAACGTGAGGTCGTTGACGCCGCGAAAGCGCTCGGTGTTGCGGCGCTCCAGATACGGCGTGACGACGCCGCGCGCGATGTCGAGCAGCATCAGCCCGTTGCGGTAATCCGTAATGAGCAGATGGCCGTCGTCGACGAGCTTCATGCCGTTGGGCTCGCCCTCGTATTCGACGACGAGTTCCCAGTCGCCATCGGCCGAAATGCGAAACACGCGGCCATGCGGAATGTCGGTCACATACAGATGGCCGGCGGGACTCCAGACCGGACCTTCGAGAAACGAGTCGGTCGGCTGGCCGCCGCGATTCGCGCGCGACCAGTCCGTTTGCACGTCCGGCTTGCGAAAACGCTCGGGCATGCGCGTGAATACGTCGGCGGTGCTGACTTCCGGCTGCTTGAGATAAAACATGTCGAACCTGCGATTTCGTTCAGGACTACGCAGCGCTGTGCGCGTGCGAATCGACGACAGCGAGCACATTCGCGGCCGCGCCTTTGCCCATGTTCACGTAGGCCGCGTCGCTGACGCCACCGATGTGCGGCGACAGGATTGCGTTCGACAGGCCCTGGAAAACATGGGGCGAGGGCATCGGCTCGACGTCGAAACTATCGAGGCCCGCGGCAAGCAGTTGACCGTTCGACAGCGCGGCGGCGAGCGCAACTTCGTCGATCAGGCCGCCGCGTGCCGTGTTGACGAGAATCGCACCGCGTTTGAATCGGGCGAGTGTCGCGGCGTTGATCATCTGGCGGTTCTCGTCGGTCAACGGGCAGTGCAGCGAGACGATGTCGGCGCTGGCAAAGAGGTCGTCGAGGCCGACGAGCGACACGCCGTCCGGCGCTTCCTTCGCATACGGGTCGTGCGCGAGCACGCGCATGTCGAACGCGCTGGCCGCCGCCGCGACGCGCCGTCCGATCGCTCCGAGGCCGACGAGCCCGATGGTGCGGCCCGCCAGTTCGAGCGACTTGTGCGTGGACTTGTCCCAGTGGCCCGCGCGCATACGTCCGTCGAGCTGCGGGACGGAGTTCGCGCAGGCGAGAATCAGCGCCCACGTATGCTCGGCGACGGCCGCCGCGTTGGCGCCCGCGGCGGCGCGCACCGCGATGCCGCGTTCGGCCGCGGCGCTTTGATCGATCACGTCGATGCCGCTGCCGTGCTTCGAAATCACCTGCAACTGGCCGCCGCACGCATCCATCACCCGCGCGTTGATCTTGCCGTAGCGCACGATGATGGCCGTCGGCTTGTGCGCCGAACAGAGCGTGACCAGATCGCTTTCGGTCGGGGTGCGGCCCGCGTACACGATTTCAAAATCGCGCAACATCTCGAGCGCTTCAGGGGCGAGATCGTTGCCGGTGACGATCAGAACCGGCTTGTGCGTCGACGCGTTCATTACAGAACCTCGCCTTCGGCCAGCATGCCCACGGCGCGCAGTTCCTTGTCGAGCCAGGCCGGACGCAGCGCCTCGCGCTTGCGGATGGCGGCGATGCGGGCGGTTTCGGCATCGACCTTCTTCTGGGCCAGCACGAGAATGCGTTCGACGTCTTCGCGCGGAATCACCACGACGCCATCGGCGTCGCCGACGATCAGATCGCCCGGATTGATCGTCGCGCCGCCGGCGGAAATCTGAAAGTTGACGCGGCCGGCCACGCTTTTCGTCGGGCCGCACGGGTTGAGGCCGGCGGCGAACACGGGAAAACCGTTCTTCGCGAGTTCGGCGGAGTCGCGCACGGCGGCGTCGAGGACCAGACCGCCGAGGCCGCTTTCCTGCGCCTGCGTCGTCATGATTTCGCCGATCAGCGCGCAGGACAGATCGCCTTTGCCGTCGACCACGATCACGTCGCCAGGCTGGGCGATTGCGAGCGCGGCGTGAATCGCCAGGTTGTCGCCTTGCCGCACTTCGACGGTGATGGCCGGGCCGGCGAGCTTCATGCCGGGCGCGACGGGCTTGACGCGGCCGTGCAGCGTGCCGCGGCGGCCCGCGACGTCGGCGAGAATGGCCGCCTGGAACTGCGCGGCGGCTTGCACGAGCTCGGGCGAAACGCGCGTGATATCGCGGACGATGGACGGCGTGGTGTTGGGAAATGCGCTCATGGTGATTCGACCTCTTCGATTGCGTTGTACCTAGTACAACGGTGGTGTACAAAGTGAAATCACTATAACGGCGCAGCGGATTGGCCTGCCATCCGCGTTTACCCTCCACGATGTACAACATGGGTGTACAGAGTAAAACAAAAAGACCGGAAAGTTGTACGATGTACAATCCCGAAACGGAAAAAACGGAGGGGATGATGGGTAACGACGGCGTGCAGTCGGTCGAGAAGGCGTTATCGCTGCTCGACATCTTCAAGCCTGGCGCGGAGTCGCTGTCGCTCGCGGCGCTCTCGCAGGCCTCGGGCATGCACAAGACGACCGTGTATCGGCTGATGAATTCGCTGGAGCGGATGAATTATGTGATCCGCGCGGAGAGCGGCTCGTACTCGCTCGGGCCGCGCGTGCTGTATCTCGGCAAGCTTTACGAGCAGTCGTTTCATCTGTCGTCGGTGGTCGAACCGGCGCTGCATGCGCTGGCGACATCGACGAAAGAGAGCGCGTCGTACTACGTCATCGATCACGCGCAGCGGCTTTGCCTGTTCCGCGCGGAGCCGTCCGAAGGGTTGCGCGAGACGCGCTTGCCCGGCACGTTGTTTCCGCTCGACGATACCGCCATCGGTCTGGTGCTGAGGTTCTGGGGGCTCGGCGATGCGGTGTTCGACACGACGCCGGAATTGCCACTCTTCACGTCGGGGGCGCGCGACCAGCACACGGCGGCGTTTGCCGCGCCGATCTTCGGGGCCGGCGACAAGTTCATGGCGGCGCTCACGCTTTCCGGTCCGGCTTCGCGGCTCGATGCGGCGCGAACGTCCGGCGATGTCGCGGCGCAGATGCTGCGGGGTGCGTCGGAGTTGTCGCGGAAACTCGGCGCCAGCGTGGCTTTGTGCGAGCGGATGTATGGCGTCGCGCCGTGAGGGACCGGTGGCTTGCCGTCAGAGGCCGATAACGATCCTCGGCGTCCGCGCACGCGAACAACAGAGCGCGATCTGCTGATTCGCCGCGCACTTTTCCATATCGCTTTGCACCGTATCGCGGTGATCGGCCACGCCGTCGATCACCGGCGTGAGGCACGCGCCGCAAATGCCCATCTCGCACGAAAGCGGCACGCTCACGCCGCCCTCCAGCAACACGGAAGCGATACTGCGTTGCGCCGTCACTTCGAACGTCTGGCCACTGCTTGCGAGCACGACCTGGAAGCTTTCGTCGTCGGTGCGCGCCTGCACGGCCGGCGCGCCGAATGCTTCTTGATGGATCGCCCCGGCTTGCCAGCCGAATTCGCGCGCCGATTGCGCCACGTGACGCATGAAACTATCTGGCCCGCAGAGATAAAGCTGCATGCCATCGACCGGCGCGTGCAGCGCGGCGGGTAGGGCGTCGCGTGCGCTCTCGCCATCGATCGAACTATGAACGTGCACGCGCCCATGCGTGAATCCGGCGGCCCAGCGCGCCTTGAACGCCGTGTCGATCCGCTCGCGCACGTAGTAGTGCAATTCGAACGGCACGCCTGATTTCTCCAGACTCTCCGCCATCGAGAGCAGCGGCGTGATGCCGATGCCGCCGGCCATCAGCACATGCCGGCTGCCTTCGCGCAATCCAAACAGATTGCGCGGCAGCGACACATCGAGCCGGTCGCCCACGCGCAGCCGCTCATGCACGTAAGCCGATCCGCCACGCGACGCCGCTTCGCGCTTCACGCACAGCACATAGTGGTCGCGCTCGTGCGGCGCGCTCGCAATCGAATACGGGCGGATCAAACCGCGAGCGAAATGCACGTCGATATGTGCGCCCGCATCGAATGGCGGCAGCGCGCTGCCGTCGGCGCAGACCAGCCGCACGGCCAGATTGCCGCGGCCCTGCGCGCTGAGTGTGTCCACGATCACCGCAATAGTCGACATGACGATCACACCAGGAAGAAGTCGCCGAAGCCCATGCGCTTGAGTCCGCGCCGATACGCGATGGAACTGCGGTCGGCCGGAATGTGCGCTTCGAGCGTGAGGTCGAGCGGCAGGCGCTCGGGTTGCTGGGTTTCGACCATCAGGCGGTCTTCCTCGAACACCTTGAGGTTGAACGCATGCACGTCCTCGATCGGCAGATGCTTGTCGAAGTTGCGCGCGATCGGTGCGAACAGGCGCGTCTTGCGCGCCGAGACCGGCGACGCCGCATTCATGATGACGAGGCGCGCGTTCTCGGGGAAGTGGATCGTCAGCGTGGCCGTGAAGGGCAGATGGACCTCGAAATGGCGCAGCCATTCGAATTCGGCGGGCGCGCGGCCGTCGACGCCGATCGGATAGTTGCCGACGAAACTGCGGTAGTCCACCTCGAAGCCTTCCGGCGTGTCTTTCGGCTGATAGGGCGGCACGGTCTGGTTGTCGGGATCGGCGAACGTCTCGGTGTGGATCCACGCGAAATGCGCGACATCGATAAAGCCTTCGACCTGACGGCCCGCGAAACCCGCGACATCGAACTTCGGGCAGACGATCTGCTGGAAGTCGGCATCGTCCCAGTGCGGCATGCGGGGAATGGCCGGCTCCGCGCCGGCTTCGGGCGCGAGGCAGGTCCAGACGAGACCGTAGCGCTCGACGGCCGGATACGTCGTCAGATGCAGCTTGGCGGGAATCGCCTGGTCGGGGCTCGACGGCACGCGGTTGCAGCGTCCGCCGCCGCCGAAGCGCAGGCCGTGATACGGACAGACGACGCCCTGTCCGTCGTGCGTGCCGAGCGTGAGCGGCACGCCGCGATGCGGACAGACGTCGCGCGCCACGACCAGTTCGCCGTCGGCGCGATAGAGCACGAGGTTTTCGTCGAGCAGCGTGGCCTTGAAGGGCGCTTCACCGACTGCGTCGGCGTGCGCCACCGGATACCAGTGACGCGACAGCCGATGCCAGTCGTCGGCGTCGAACGTGCAATGCGGCGGTAGCGCGCGAATAGGCGTCGCGGAAACCGGCGGGCTGATCGGGATGATGACGGGGGCAAGTTCGCTCATGAGGGTGGGGGCTCGTTGTCTGGCGGGTTTCGTTGAGTCCCACTTTAAGAATATTGCCCATTGCAATCCATCAGAGATAATTCAGGAACCTGTTGCAAAAATTCGTACACCTCGACCATGCTGCCATTCTCGCGGTTCGCCCGTTACTTCGTTGAAGTCGCCCAGTCGGGCAGTCTGCGCAAGGCCGCGGAGGAACTGCACGTCTCCGCCTCGGCGATCGACCGGCAGATCCTGCTGGCCGAGCGCGAACTCGAAACGGAATTGTTCGAACGTCTGCCGTCCGGGCTCAAGCTCACGGCGGCGGGCGAACTGCTGCTCGACGATCTGCGGCGCTGGCGCAAGGAGTACCGCCGCACCGTCGAGCGTTTCGACGAGTTGCAGGGGTTGCGGCGCGGGCATGTGAGCATCGCCGTGATCGACGCGCTCAGCGACGGCCTCGTGGCGAATACGGTCGCGCAGGTCGGTGCCGCGTATCCGCAACTCTCGTTCGATTTGCAGGTGGTGGAGAACCGGCGCGTGGCGGACCTGGTGGCCGCATCGGAAGTGGATTTCGGGCTGATGCTCGATCCGACCGAGCATGGCGGGCTGGAGATTCGCGCGCTGGTCGACGTGCCGCTGGGCGCGGTGGTGCCGCCCGGTCATCCGCTGAGCGCGAGCCGCGACGTGACGTTCGGCAGCCTGCTCGACTATCGGCAGCTCGTGCCCGCCGCGCCGCTGATCGTGCACGAGCGCACGCGCGTGCTCTATGCGAGTCATCAGGCGGAAGGGAGCGAGAGCGTATCGTGCAACAGCATCCGCATGATGCGTTCGCTGATTCGCGGCGGCGCCGGGATCGGCGTGTTGAGCCTGCTGGATGTGGCCAGCGACGTCGAGAGCGGCGCGCTGGCATTCGTGCCGTTGCGCGGGCGAAAGGTCCGGCCGTTGGCGCTTGCGCTGTGCGTTGCACGGCGGCGTCAGCTTTCGCGCGCCGCGCAAATGGTCATGCAGCAGGTGATCGCGGCGATGGAGAAACTCGGCGAAACGGCTTCGGTCGCGAGTGAATCGGCTGCGCCCGCGCGCAAACGAAAATAATGCAGGCGTCGCGCGCGCGGCGCTTTCGCGTGGGTGTCAACGTTTAGGCGCGCAGGGCATCGACCGTGCCGTGTTCGCGCAGCCATTGCGCCCTGCGGCGGAAGAGATCCGGCACCGCCCGGTTGACTTCGTCGATGAGCGACGGCAAATCGCCCGTGCAGAGGCGGCCATCGTCCACCACGATGCGACCCGCCACCATCGTCATGGTCACATCGCCTCCTTGCACGGCGTGGACGAGGTTGTGGTGAAGATTGCCATCGGCGCCGCCGAGCAGCGGTGTCATGCGCGGCGTGTCGGTGCGCACGGCGATCAGGTCGGCCTGCTTGCCCGCTTCGATCGAGCCGATCTGCGCATCGAGCCCGAGCGCACGCGCGCCGCCGATCGTCGCCATCCGGCACACCGGCCAGGCACCGAGCGCCGACGCATCGAGCATCGATAGCTTGGCGAGCAGCGAAGCCGTTTTCATCTCCTCGAACATATCGAGGTTGTTGTTCTCCTTCTCGCCGTCCGTGCCGAGCCCGACGGGAACACCGGCCGCGAGCAGCGCTTCGACCGGCGCGGCGCCGCTGGCCAGTTTCATATTGCTGACCGGATTGTGCGCCACGCCAATGCCGCGACGCGCGAGAATATCGATTTCCTCGTCGGAAAGCCACACACCGTGCGCCAGCAGTACGTGCGGCGCGTCGAGGAGTCCGAATCGTTCCAGTGCCTGGATCGGGCGCACGCCATATCGACGTTGCGTTTCTTCGACATCGAAGCGGCTTTCGTTACTGTGCGTATGAAAGCCGACGCGATAACGCTGGCTGATGTCGATGGCGCGCGTCCACGCGCTCGGCGTCGCATAAAACATGTGTTCGAGCCCGACCCAGACGTTGATGCGTCCGTTTGCGCCGCCGTGCCACTCCTGAATCAAGGCCTCGTTGGCGTCGAGCGTTTCGAAATAGTTGTGCTCGGGATGTTCCGCCACGTAGGGCACGAGCACGGCGC
This sequence comes from Paraburkholderia tropica, assembly GCF_914484835.1. Lineage (GTDB taxonomy): Bacteria > Pseudomonadota > Gammaproteobacteria > Burkholderiales > Burkholderiaceae > Paraburkholderia > Paraburkholderia tropica_A. The sequence continues at coordinate 139,200 of NZ_CAJZAR010000037.1, read as the reverse complement.
GAATGCCGAGATCGCTCGCGGCCTGGGCGCTGCCGTGCATGAAGCGCCACATGTCCACGATGGTCGTGGTGCCGGACAGCAGGGCTTCGGCGTAGCAAAGCTGCGAGGCGATTCGGGCTTCGTGTGCATTAACGACGCGATGCATCGGATCGATATATTGCTGTAGCCAGTCCCACACGGGCAGACCTTCCGCCGTGCCGCGCAACAGCCCGGAGTGTGCATGCGTATTGATCAGCCCCGGCATCAGCAGCCGATCCTTGAGTCGCTTGACCGGAATAGTCGGGTGCTGAACGAGGAGATCGGCGGCTTTGCCCACTGCCGAAATGCTTCCGTCGTCGCCGATCAGGACGGTGGCGTCGGATACGATCGTGTTGTCGGCGTCCATCGTCAGAAGATGGTCGGCGTGAAGTATCAAGGCATGCATGAGGGAACCTGTCGTGTGGAAAGTACGGCGTTTCAGACGCTGTTTGCGTATTTTCGACAGGCAAAACGCTTGTGTAAAAATGGGATCTATCAGAAACGGAGATAGGTCCGATGCAATTCTCGCTCGATCAGCTGGAGGTCTTCGTGACGGCGACGCGTGAGCCGTCTTTCTCGGCGACGGCGCGCCGCCTCGGCAAAGCGCAGTCCGCAGTGAGCACCGCGATCGGGGAACTCGAGATCGATCTCGGCGTGACGCTGTTTGACCGTCGCGGCCGTTACCCCGTGCTCACGCCCGAAGGCGAGGCCTTGTTGTCCGAGGCCGAAGCCGTGCTTTCGCGTTGCGATGGGTTGCGTGAGCGCGCGAGTGCGCTCACGAGCAAGCAGGAGGCGCGGATTGCGATTGGCGTCGAAGACGCGTTTCCGCGCGCGGCGCTGGTGCCCGTGCTGAAGCGTTTGCCTGAGCGGTTTCCCGCCGTACAGGTCGACGTTCGCCAGCCTTCCGATGACGATCTCCTCGAAATGGTGCTGAAAGAGCGTGTTTCGCTTGGGCTGGGTTGTGCGCGCGCGCAATATCCTGCGGGGATCGGATTTTGCCGCTTGGGACAGGTGACGTTCGTGAATGTCGCGCATCGCGATCATCCGCTTGCCCGGTATGAGAACGTGCGCTTCGCTCAATTGTCGGATCAGCTTCACCTGTTGCTGGCGGGGCAGAACATGCATCTGCTCACCGCCGAGTACTTGAAGTCGCCGAGAACATGGACCGTGCAGAGTCACGCGATGCTCGTCGATCTGTTGAAAGACGGCGTCGGCTGGACCAGCGTGCCGCGATGGTCCATCGAAAAAGAACTGGCGGCTGGGGAACTGGTGGAGTTGAAGCTCGAGGCCTACCCATTCACCGAATGGACGGTGGGTCTCGATCTGCTCTGGAAGGCGGAATCCACGCCAGGGACGATCGCGCTGTGGCTGAAGTCGGAATTGATGCGGACAGCGTCGTTCGCCTAGTCGTCAGCGGCGCCCAGGAAAGAAGCCGCCGTCCGATAGCAAAAAAAACGCCAACCCGGCTGGGTTGGCGTTTTGCCTGAGTCGCAACGGCGATCAGAACTGGTTCATCGTGTTGTCCTTGCCCGCCGCCTTCAGGGCCGCTTCGCCGCTGAAGTATTCCTTGTGATCGTCGCCGATATCCGAGCCGGACATGTTCTGGTGCTTGACGCACGCGATGCCTTGACGGATTTCCTTACGCTGCACGCCCGCCACATAACCCAGCATGCCCTGGTCGCCGAAGTATTCCTTCGCGAGATTGTCGGTCGACAGTGCGGCCGTGTGGTACGTCGGCAGCGTGATGAGGTGGTGGAAGATCCCGGCTTCGCGCGACGCGTCGGCCTGGAAGGTGCGGATCTTTTCGTCCGCGATCTGCGCCAGTTCGCTCGGGTCGTATTCCACGCTCATCAATTGCGCGCGGTCGTAGGACGAAACGTCCTTGCCCGCTGCCTTCATCGCGTCGTAGGCCTGCTGACGGAAGTTCAGCGTCCAGTTGAACGACGGGCTGTTGTTGTACACCAGCTTGGCGTTCGGGACGACTTTGCGAATCTCGCTGACCATGCCGCCGATCTGCGCGATATGCGGCTTTTCGGTTTCGATCCACAGCAGGTCCGCGCCGTTTTGCAGCGCGGTGACGCAATCCAGCACGCAGCGCGCTTCGCCCGTGCCGGCGCGGAACTGGAACAGGTTGCTCGGCAGGCGCTTGGGGCGCAGCAGCTTGCCGTCGCGCTTGATGATGACGTCACCGTTGCCGAGCGCGTCGGCCGAGAGCTCCTCGCAATCCAGGAACGAGTTGTACTGGTCGCCCAGGTCGCCCGGCGCGTTGGTCACGGCGATCTGCTTGGTCAGGCCCGCGCCCAGCGAGTCGGTACGCGCCACGATGATGCCGTCGTCCACGCCCAGTTCGAGGAAGGCGTAGCGGATCGCGCGGATCTTCGCGAGGAAGTCCTCGTGCGGCACGGTGACCTTGCCGTCCTGGTGGCCGCACTGCTTTTCGTCGGACACCTGGTTTTCGATCTGGATGCAGCACGCGCCCGCTTCGATGAACTGCTTGGCCAGCAGGTAGGTGGCTTCAGCGTTGCCGAAACCCGCGTCGATGTCGGCGATGATCGGCACGACGTGCGTGACGTGGTTGTCGATCTTTGCCTGGATGGCGGCCTTGGCCGGACCCTGGGCTGCGTCGAGTTCGCGGAACAGACCGCCCAGTTCACGGGCGTCGGCCTGGCGCAGGAAGGTGTACAGCTCGCGGATCAGCGCGCTGACGGAGGTTTTTTCATGCATCGACTGGTCGGGCAGCGGACCGAACTCGGAGCGCAGCGCGGCCACCATCCAGCCCGACAGGTACAGGTAGCGGCGCTCGGTGCTATTGAAATGCTTCTTGATGGAGATCATCTTCTGCTGGCCGATGAAGCCGTGCCAGCAGCCCAGCGACTGCGTGTATTTCGCCGGGTCGGCATCGTAGGCGGCCATGTCGGCGCGCATGATCTTCGCGGTGTACTTCGCGATGTCCAGGCCCGTCTTGAACTTGTTCTGCGCGCGCATGCGTGCGGCGTATTCGGGATTGATCGCGTTCCAGGCGCTGCCTTGTTGCTCTTTCAACCCGGCGATTGCCTGGATGTCGTCTTGATATTGGGCCATGAGTATCTCCTGAGAGGGAAGCGTGGGTAACCGGGGTAGTCCCGTGGACTGCATGACTAAATGGTAACGCCACGGCGCCAACTCTTATATAAGACATAAGACATAATTAATTGTTATTTTTCAAAGAGATACGTTGCATTTTTTGCGATGCAAAACAGGTTTTCAGCGGGCAAAATGACGGCATCGCAAAAAAATGGCGCAAATTCCGTAATGTGAAATGTGCTTTCGGCTGCTGGAGTGGGTGCCTGAGAAGCGCGTGACTGCCAGCGTTGATTTGTGGCAATCACCGCACCGGTGGCAGATCCGCGGGGATGCGGTGCAAAAATCGCGGACCAACTCATCGGCCTTTGCAAAGTGGGCGGCCATCTTGTGGACGCACCCGGCGATGCAGCTGTCGACGTTTAGCGATGCGGCGGGGCGCCTGCCGGAGTTCCGATGTCGGCCCGATCTCTGCCGGGTTGGCCAGGGTGAATCGTTACAATGCGTCGACGAGTTCCCATCGACAGAATTGAATGCGAAATACCCTGACCTCCTTTTTCTGGAGCGGCGACGCCATCCGCAGTCGCGGCGTAAGCGACATCGTTTTATCCGAAACGCTCGATCTGCCGACGCCTTCTGCAGCCGTGCGCGCGGATTGGCAAAGAGAGATAGCGGTGCGGCTCGCTCTGGAACCTGGGGATGTCGAGGTGATGCCTCTGGCGCGCACGCAAATGCGCTGGCCGGATTACAGGCGCTGCGTGCAGGCGATGTCCGAGTGGACCGTCGCCCTGGGACTGCCCGCGGTGCTTGCCGATAGCGACATGGCGCTGATGGGATGTCGTGGCGCGAGGTATCACCACGATGGCGAACAGTACGGCGGTAACGCTTTCTGCAATCTCTTCCTGAGTGAAGACAAGGGTCTGGACGTGCACTTTCCCTTGACGGGCCAACGCATCCCCCTCAAGCGGGGAACAGCCGTGATTTTCGATCCGGTTCAGCCCCACGGCGTCATTCGGCGCGGCAGCGACAGTTTTTCTGCGGACGACTTCGCCCCGGACCAGGACTTCGTCCAGATTTTCCTGACGTGGGAACTTCCGATCGAAGACGCCGATATTGCAAGCGCGCTGAAGGTCGATTTCGATATTGCTCCCGAGACGTCGCTGCAACTCGATAAAGAGCAACTCTGGTCCAACGGCTCACCCGCCGGCGTGTGCCCGCAATCGGGGCGCTTGCTCCGCGTTGACTAGCATTGGCGTCACGGCCCGGTACCGTGTACAGAAGCGCGAAGTAAGTGAAAGCGTTGTGCGCGCGGCGTGTCAGACGATGGCAATTCTCGATGTCATATGGAGTACAGGCCATCGTGAATGAGCAAGCGTGCGTTAGTGCGTGGCTTGATCAGTCGAGCACTGTTGCAAGGCACGTGCGAACGGCAGTCCCGAGCGTGGTCGCGTCATCCGGAGCGTATCGAAGCAGCAAGGTTCGAAGCGACGTGACGGTCGCGCCTGCACGCTCAAGCTCGCGAAGCGCCGCGGCCTCCACCCGTGCGGATGCACTGCCGACGGCTTCCACTGGAACCACGATCGTATAACCTCGTTCGATTGCATCCAGTGCTGTGTGAATAACGCTGCCTTCGAGCGGCGCGCCCGCGATCACGAGGGTGTTGCATCCCGCCCCGGCGATCTCGCCTACGATGGATTCATTCAGGAACGCGCTCGTAGTCGTGCGGGTAACGAGTTTTTCATGAGCGCGAGCCTGCTTCGCCAATTCACCCGCGAGCTTTCCAGGTGATGCGCGGTCGCCGGTTACCGTATAAGTAATCGGCCATCCAAGCAAACGGGCGGCGTTTCTCAGCGCGGCAGCCGCGCGCAAAAGTGAATCGGGCAACACCGTGCCGATCATATTGATGCCTGGCCGCTGCAGATCGATCAGGAGTAGGTGGCGCGTGGCGGCATCAACGGTCACAAGCGCTCCGGCGATGAAAGACGTTGACCGATGCGCTATGACGCGAGGCTGGGATCGCCGCTCGCCCATGCAATTCCGGGGCCCCGGTCCATCGTCGCGATCTTTTGCATGTCTTCATGGCTGATGGAAAATCCCGCGAGATCGAGGTTCTGGCGCATACGCGCGGCATTGAGCGATTTCGGCAGCACGGCATAGCCGTTCTGAACGCCCCATTTCAGCAGGAACTGCGCTTCGGTCACGCCATAGGCCTGCGCCATTTGCGCCAGTACACCGGCTTCGGCCTTCATCGTTTCCGTCTTGCCGCTTTCCTGGCCAGGCTGCGTTCGCCATGTCGACATCGGCGCGAGGCTGCTGTAGGCAATCGCCGCGATGCCTTGTTCCTTCATATGGGCGATGAGTTCCGGTTTTTGCGACCAGGGATGCAGTTCGATCTGGTTCGCGTCGGGCGCGGGCAGTCCATGCGATTTCAATTCATCGAGATGGCCTTGATTGAAGTTGCTGACACCGATGCTGCGCGCAAGCCCCATTCGCTGGATTTCAACGAGTGCCTGCCACTGTTCGACGCGTGCGCTGCCGCCGTGCGGAGAATGGATCAGATAGAAATCGACATAATCGACACCCATCCGGTGCAGGCTCGCGCGGCATTCCGCGATCGTCTCTTCACCGGATTTGGGTTTTTCGCCCCAGCCCGGATAGCCGGGCCAGAGTTTGGTGGTGAGAAACATATCCGCGCGCGCGAGCCCGAGTTGCTGAAGACCCGCGCGCACGCCTTGTCCCACTTCCGTTTCGTTGTCGTAGACCGCCGCTGTGTCGATATGACGATAGCCGACGGATATCGCCGTGCTCACGGCGTCGGCCGTCTGCCCTGGCGCGATGAGATAGGTGCCGAATCCCACTGCGGGAATGGCGGTGTCGTCGTTGAGGGGAAAACGCTCGGTCATCAGCATCGAATTGCCTTTCATGGGGATAGAGCATCGAGGGGCTCGCACGCGGCGAGCTCAGGCGTTCGACTTGAGCCGCGCGGCCAGTTTGGCCACACGTTCGCCGAGGTGCGCGGCGGTGCGCAGATCGCTCGGAATCGGCGACAGTTCGGGCGCGACGTCGTCGGATTGCGCCATGGCGCCGAGCCAGCCGCCCAGACGGTTCATGTCGTCGGCTCCACGGCCGGGCATCATGTCGACGCCCGCCCAGATCATGCCGTGCTGCGCGGCGAACAGCGCCATCGCAATGAGTGAGTTCAGTTTGTCGCCGCTTTGCGCGCCCGAGTTCGTGAACCCGGCGGCGATCTTGTCGCGCCACGCGAGCGGCAGCCACGCCGGGCGTGTGCTGTCCTCCATGAACTTCTTGAGCCGCGAACTGAGCGTGCCGTTATACGTCGGCGAGCCGAAGATGATCGCGTCGCTGTCCGCGAGCGTAGCCCACGGCGTCTCGCCGTCCGCGACCTTGATCAGCAGCGGCTCGGCGCCCGCCACTCGACGAATGCCGTCGGCGACCGCCTCGGCCTGTCTGGCGGTGTGGCCATAACCGCTGTCGTAGACAATTGCAATTTTCATCACCAACCTCTGTGCGTTTCGGTGCATGCATTGTCTTCATTTGAATGGCCGCCAAGAAGTTGCCGGACGGTTGAATGGCCCTAAACTCAAGGTTGATAATCGCGCGGTATCGGCATTTTTCGTGACGGAGGTTAGATGGATTCGTCCCAGCGGGTACGGGCCATAATGTCGTTTGTCCAGGCCGCCGATGCAGGCAGTTTCGCGGCGGCCGGCCGCGTGCTCGGCGTGACGTCGGCGGCAGTGAGCAAGAACGTCGGGGGACTCGAACGTGCGTTGGGCGTCAGGCTGATGAATCGCACGACGCGCGCGCTGCAATTGACGGAAGAGGGCAGCGCGTTTCTCAAGCAGGCGCGTGTGGCGCTGGAGGCGCTCGATGCGGCCGTCGATACGATTGCGGCGAGACGCAGCGGGCCGAGTGGCCGGATTCGCATTTCCACCAGTGCCGCGTTTGGGCGCGACCACCTGATGCCAGTGCTGCCCGGTCTGCTGGCCCGTCATCCGGGTTTATCGGTCGATGTCGATTTCGACGACCGTGTAGTCGACTTTGTGCGCGACGGCTACGATATTGCGTTGCGCGGCGGCGCGATTCCCGATTCGAATCTGGTCTCGCGCCCGATCTTCCGCATCAATCTCGCGCTTGTCGCGTCGCCCGCTTACCTCGCACGAGCGGGCATTCCGCAATTGCCCGACGATTTGGCGCGTCACGCGCTGATTGCCCGACGCTTTCTGGGCGGGCGCGTCTCGGCATGGAATTTCCGGGGCGAAGACGGCAGCACGACGACGTTCGATCCCACCGAGTCGGCCGTGTTGACGCTGTCCGCGCCGGAAGCGCTAATTCAGGCCGCGTGCGATGGCGCGGGCATTGCGCAGGTCGGCGTGCATCTGGCGCAGGCGCATTTGCGCTCGGGCGCGCTGGTTGTCGTTTTGAACCCGTGGCATCTGCCGGGCACGTACGAAATGGTGTTGCAGTATCCGCATCGCGCCTTGATCGCGCCGCGTGTGCGGGCCACGATCGACTACCTCACCGAAGCGTTTGCCGCCGATCCCGCGCTGCATATTCCGCTCGCCGCGCTCGACGAGTTCGCGCGCTGACCTGATGCGTGCCATCGCGCGGGTTTCAACCTCGGGTTGAAACACCTTCGACCGCCACGCCGGTTTTAACGGCCGCCGCTCGCATCGATAATCTGCCGATATTCACTGCGAGGGCTGTCCATGACTCATGAGGACCATTCCACGCCGCGTGTCGATTTTGCGCAGGTCGCGGCGGTGTCGCCGGCTTTGGCGGAGTACACGCGCAAACACGTTATCGACGATCTGTGGAGCCGGCCAGGTCTTTCGAAGCGGGACCGAAGTCTCGTGACCGTGGCGGCACTCGTCGCGCGAGGCCAGGAGGTCGGCTACGGCCATTACATCGACGGCGCGCTCGATAACGGCGTGACGCCCAGCGAGCTTTCGGAATTGCTGCTGCAACTCGCGTTCTACGCGGGATGGCCGAATGCGTTGTCCGCCATCCAGGCGGCGCACGAGAGTCTGGTGAAACGTGGAATCGATTCGAGTGGGTTGCCGCAGCGCTGATGGCGCTACCTCGGCGTAAAGCCGTGCGGTGGCTTGGTATAGATTTGGAAGACGTTTCCGGAATGGTCGACGGAAACGCGGCGCCGCCCGGAAGGTGTATGAGAGTGTGTGCGCATTACGCCGATCTTTGCCGGACTATGCACTCACGAATGTTATCTCCGGTGCGACGGACGGGTATCGCTCCAATACGATCACACGACCTGCTATCTCCGAATGACCGACATTTCGCCGGACTGCGGACGCACGCATGTTGCATCCATTCGACACCGTTGTCGGACAAAGCGCGACACGAAACAGCGAAGCATGGAGAACGCCCGAAATACGTGCGCACTTCAAACGCGTCCAGAGACGCGTGATGGATGCGCACTATTGCGGCAGACTGAGCTTCGTCATTCGGCCGCCGTCGACGGTCCAGACCTGACCGGTGACGAAGCTGGATTCGCCAGACGCGAGCCAGGCGACGAGGCTTGCAACTTCGTCGGGTCTGCCTGTTCGCCCGACTGGATGGATAACGCCGAGCCCACGCTGGAAGAGCTCGGGGTCCGGCATGCTCTCGATAAATTCCATGTTCAGATCGGTGTCGATCCAGCCGGGAGCGACCGCATTGCATCGCACACCTTCCGGGCTGTGATCTACGGCGATCGCGCGGGTCAGGCCATGCAGTCCGGCTTTCGTCGCGCAATAGGCGGCGTGTTTCGGATTCGCGCCGATGCCCTCAGTCGACCCGATATTGACGATGGTGCCCTTCACGGCGCGCAGGTGCGGTATCGCGGCCTTGATCAGCATGAAAGGCGTCGTCAGATTCACGGCGATCGTGCGCGACCAGTCCTCGAGCGACATCTCCTCTGCGAGCCGTTCCTGCATCATGCCCGCGCTGTTCACCAGCACATCGAGTCGTCCGGCTCGTCGGATCACCTCGTCAACCACACTGGCCGCAGCCGACGGATCGGCGAAATCGGCGGCGATGCCATCGAATTCGCTGTCCGCGCCTCGCTGCGCGGTGAAGACCCGCGCGCCTTCGTCACGCAGTCTTTGCGCAATCGCCCGCCCGATGCCGCTGCGGCCTCCGGTGATCAAAGCGGTCTTGTTTTCGAACCTCATTGCGGCTTGCCTCCGGGCACGTAGTCGGTCAATCAGCGTTGAATGTGCCAGGGCGATGCATCGTCGCCCTGTGTGTTCAAGCCGTGATTAATCTCCGTATTCGAAGCTGATTTCGCCCCAGCCCGCGAAGCTTCCAGTGATACGCGTGTTGGGCTTGAGTTCGACCGCGGCGAGGCAACTGCCCGGCAGAATGATTTCGCCTTTCTTGAACGTCACGCCGAACTCCGCGACGCGGCGGCACAGCCACGCGATTGCAGAGACGGGATTGCCGAACACGTCGGCGGTATTGCCGCGCGCAACCACTTCGCCGTCGAAGCGGATTTCGCCGGCCGTGCCCGCGAGATTCACTTCGCTCAAACGACGTGGTTGCGAGCTGAGCAGCACGGAGCCGACCGAGCCACCGTCGGCGAGCGTTTCGAACAGGCCGATGCGCCAGTCCTTGATGCGCGAATCGATGATTTCGAGCGAGGGGAGCACGAAGTCGGTCGCGCGGATCACATCGGCGACGGTGACCTGCGCGCCGCCGAGATCGTCCTTGAGCACGAAGGCCGGTTCGAGTTCGACATAAGGCGCGATGAAGCTGGACGGCGCGAGGCGATGGCCCTCGTAACGCAGATAGCTGTCGAGCAGATAGCCGAAGTCGGGCTGATCGACGCCGAACTTGTTCTGCATGGCCTTCGCGATGTTGCCGAGCTTGAAGCCGACGATGTGGTCGCCGTTCTCCACGCTGCGGCGCGTGACTTCACGCTGGATGCGCACGGCGTCGGCAACGGTGGTTTCGGTGCCGGCTGGCACCAGCGAGTCGAGCGGGGTGCCGGTGCGGCGCGCCTCGATGAGTCGACCGGCGAGGTCGTCGATATTGATTGGCATTCCTGAATCTCCTTGACTGTTCTAATCGGTTTGGTACGGCGGGCGTTCAGGCCGCGCGCGAAGCGGGTTGCGAGGATTGTGCAGATTGATCGCCGAGGTGCCAGATATGCATGCACGACAGCAGTTCGCGCGGGTCCCACACAACCCATTCCTCGGTGATGCGGCCATCGCGATGCTTGAGGAACGACGAGCCATGCACCGTCACTTTGCGTTGCGTGGGCGGCACGTCCATGAACATGCCGGTATGCAACGCGGTCGTGCGCCAGTGCAGCGCGACCATGTCGTTCTGGTCGATCGCGTGCAGGATCTCGACCTTGAAATTGCTGAATGCCGCATGCGATTCCTCGATCTGCTTGAGCATTTCGGGCAGACGCACCTGCTCGCCGTTCTTCGAATAGCGCACATAGCCGGGCGCGACGATGTTCTCGAACGCGGCCGTTTCGCCTTGGCCCCACGCGCGGGTCCACGCGTCGGCGATACGCGGCAGCAGGGCGGCGGCGTCGATCTCCGCAGGCGCGGCCGGGGCATCGAACAGACTGCATGCGCCGAACTTGCCGCCGCTGAAAACAAGCGCGTCGCCCGCGCCGGTCGTCATGGCCGTGACCGAACCGACGATCATGAAGTGATCGCCCGCCACCACTTCCGAGAGCACCTGGCAGTCGATCCACGCGACCGAGCCTGCGAGGCGCGGCGTGCCGATCGCGCTGCTGTCGTAGGCGAGTCCGCTGAACTTGTCCTCGCCCTTGCGGCCGAGCGCCTTGCAGACGTCGAGTTGCGCGGTCGAGAGCACGTTAGCGGTGAAGCGTCCTTTCGAGCGCAGCACCGGCCACGTGCTCGACGACTTCGCGACGCAGAACGTCACGAGCGGCGGTTCGAGCGAAAGCGACTGGAAGGTGCCGACGACGAAGCCGGTGGGCTTGTCGTCAGCGGTCATGCCCGTGATGGCGACGACGCCCGTGGGCAGAAGCCCGAAAATCTTGCGCTGTTCGGCGGGCGTGCAGGTTGGTGCGGTGGATTGCGTTGCGGTCAGCATGGTTGTCTCCTCTTGGCTGTCCCGGCCGTTCAGGCCATTTCAACTGCGTTCTTGCGATACACCGCGCCGGGGTGATCGTCGGCGAGCCGCGACTGGCCCGCGCCGAATACGTTCTCGCGCAGCGTCTCGCCGTCGTACGAGGTGCGCATCAGGCCGCGCTTTTGCAGTTCGGGCACGACGTGATCGGCGAAATCCTTCATGTCCTGATACTTGAGCGCGTGGCCGAGATTGAAGCCGTCGATGCCGGTGTCGTTGACCCACGAGAGCAGTTCGTCCGCGACGGTCTGCGGGCCGCCGACGATCACGGGCGCCGTGCCGCCGACGCCGATGTACTCGGCGATGTCACGCGGCGTCCACTCGCGCTCGGGATCGAGCTTCGAGAAGATGTCGATCATCGTCTGGCCGGCGTTGGTTTTCACATGGCGCAGCGGCACGTCGGGATCGAGCGTCGACATGTCGAGACCGGTCCAGCCGCTGTAGCGCGCCATCGCGCCTTCGTAATCGACCAGCGCGCGGTATTCGTCGTATTTGCGCTGGGCGTCCGCGTCGGTGGCGCCCGTGATGACGGTGATCATCTGGAGCACCGCGACGTGCGACGGATCGCGGCCTGCCGCTGCCGTTTGCTCGCGCAGGCGATCGACCTGCTGCTTGAGGCCCGCCTTGGAGACGGCGTTCATGAACACGGCCTCGGCGGTTTGTGCCGCAAGCGCCACGCCCTTGCTGGAGCCGCCCGCCTGGAAAATCACCGGCGTGCGTTGCGGCGACGGCTCGCACAGGAAGATGCCCGGCACCTTGAAATGCTCGCCCGTGTGCGCGATCGGATGCACGCGGCGCGGGTCCGCATAGGTGCCGCTGGCTTTGTCGGCAACGGCGGCGTCTTCGTCCCACGACGCTTCCCAGAGCTTCAGCGCGACTTCGATGAATTCGCCCGCGACCGCGTAACGGTCGTCGTGCGCGCGCTGCACGCCGCTGCCGAGATTGCGCGCGGCGCTGTCCGCATAGGACGTCACCACGTTCCAGCCCACGCGGCCGCCGGTCAGGTGGTCGAGCGTCGCGAACTTGCGAGCGAGCGCATAAGGATGGTCGTAAGCCGTCGACGACGTCACACCGAAGCCGAGGTGACGGGTGACCGCGGCCATTGCGGGAATCAGGTAGGCGGGGTCGTTGGCGGGAATCTGCGCGGCGTCTTTGAGCGCGGCATCGACGCTGCCTTTGTAGACGTCGTGATAGCCGACGTTATCGGCGAAGAAAATGCCGTCGAAACATGCCTGCTCCAGCAGCTTTGCGTAATCCACCCAGAACTGCAGCGACTTGTATTCGCAGCCACGATCGAGCGGATGGCGCCACAGGCCGGCGGACAGGTGCGCCGGGCCATTGAAGTCAAAGGCAAAAAGCTTGATCTGCTTGCTCATCTTCATCTCCTAACGTTCACAAAATGAACACTATGTTTGATGTGTGAACGTAGTGTAGAATCAGCCGCATGCGTCGTCAAGCAGTGAACGAAGGTTGTTTTTTCGTTCATAAATCGGACGATTGCTGACTCAAACCTCGCCCTGCAATGGAGCGGGCGACTAATACATGTGAGGAGCACAGATATGTCCGATCAATCGATGCCGACTTCGGTGGAGCAGCTCGCCGACTGCGTGACGGCAGCACAGACCGCTTACGAGCACAGCCGTGAGGCCACGCTCGCGCAGCGCGCGTCGTGGCTGGAGGCCGTGGCGGCGGCGCTTGAATCGCACGCGGGCGAACTCGTGCCGATCGCGCGCGAGGAAACCCATCTGGACGAGGCGCGCCTGCAAGGCGAGCTCAAGCGCACGGCGTTCCAGTTGCGTCTTTTCGCGGATGAGATCGTGCGTGGCGAGCACCTCGGTGCAACGATCGATCACGCGGATGCAACGTGGGGTATGGGCCCGCGCCCGGACATCCGCCGCATGAACGTGCCGCTGGGCGTGGTGGGTGTGTTCGGCGCGTCGAACTTTCCGTTCGCGTTTTCGGTGATCGGCGGCGACAGCGCGGCGGCGCTCGCGGCGGGCTGCGCCGTCGTGCACAAGATTCACGACGGCCATCGCACGCTGGCATTGCGCACGGGCGAAATTGTCGTCGCGGCGCTGCGCGAAGCGGGCGCACCGGCGGGTCTGTTCGCGACGATAAGCGGGCACGCTGCCGCTGAAGCGCTCGTTGATCATCCGCTCGTCAAGGCCATCGGCTTCACGGGTTCGATCGCAGGCGGTCGCGCGCTGTTCGATCGCGCGAGCCGACGCCCCGAGCCGATTCCGTTCTTCGGCGAACTCGGCAGCATGAATCCTGTGTTCGTGACGAAGGCGGCGTGGACCGCGCGCCGCGACGAGATTCTCGCGGGCTACGCGAACGCGGCGACGATGGGCATGGGCCAGTTCTGCACGAAGCCAGGTTTGCTGTTCATTCCCGAATGCGATGCCGCTGAAGTCGCGCAGGCATTGCAGGCCGTGTTCACGTCGAAGCAGGCCGCGCCGCTGCTCACGCCGCGCCTGCGCGAAGGTTTCGATGCCGCCGTGAAGGCCGTGGGCGCGCTGCCCGGCGTGCGCGTGCTGATCGAAGGCGATGGCGCACGCGCGCCCAGCCCGACCGTGCTGATCGCGGCATCCGCCGACGTTCGCGCGCAGGGAGCCGTGCTCAAGGAAGAAATGTTCGGTCCCGCGACGGTGATCGTGCAATACCGCGACGAATCCGAGCTTGCCGAACTCGCGCAACGGCTCGAAGGCCAGCTCACCTGCACCTTGCAGGCTGAGTCCGACGAAGACGTCGCGAAGCTGCTGAGCGTGGTGAGCGAAAAGGGCGGTCGCGTGCTGTGGAATGGCTGGCCCACGGGCGTGACGGTGTCGTATGCGCAGCATCACGGCGGTCCGTATCCGGCCACGACCGCGCCTTCAACGACCTCGGTGGGAACCGCCGCGATCAGCCGTTTCATGCGGCCCGTTGCGTATCAGACCTTCCCCGACGCACAGCTTCCGCTGGCGCTGCGCGACGGCAATCCGTGCGGCATCACGCGCCGTGTCGATGGCCGGTGGCAACCGGCAGTGCGTTAAATACGCACGCATTGCGGCTCTGAATCATTCATACGTATAACGAATCAATTCGACGTCGGCGGCCAACCTGTTTAGCCGCCGACGTATCGAGTCACTCCAGGAGACAGTCGATGAACACGACCACCCAACACGAAGCCCACGCCATCGCTCAACCCGCCGGTTCGCGCCCGCGCCTAGCTTTCGTGCAGGCCTGCTGGCACCGCGACATCGTCGATCAATGCCGGACGGCGTTTCTGCAGGCGATCCAGACGCACGGTTATGCCGCCGGCGATATCGACTTCCATGAAGTGCCCGGCGCCTATGAATTGCCTTTGCACGCGAAGCGCCTCGCGGGCAGCGGCCGCTATGCGGGTATCGTCGCTGCCGGTCTCGTCGTCGATGGTGGGATTTATCGACACGATTTCGTCGCGCGCGCGGTAATCGACGGGCTGATGCACGTTCAACTGGAAACCGGGACGCCGGTGTTTTCCGCCGTGCTCACGCCGCATCACTTTCATGGCGGCGACGAGCACGTGGACTTCTTTCGCGAGCACTTTCTCGTCAAGGGCGCGGAGGTCGCGCATGCGTGCGCGCAGACCGTCGCGAGGCTGGCCGCGCTGCCCGCAGCCGTCGCCTGAAACGGGCGGGGAGCCAACCGGCTGCTATCAGGTTGCAATCGGGCCGCTATCGTGCCGTTATCGCGCCACGACGGCTGGCTCCCGACAGACATTCATCGCGCTCGCGCTGATATTCCCGGCCCGCGCGCGCCAGGTCGCACACTTTTTCCAGGCAATGACATGGACGCAACCGATTTGCCGCAATCCCGTTCCCTGTCGTTCAACGGCGCGCTGATCTGCATGATCCTCGCGACCGCGCTCTGGGCGTTGTCGTTCGTCGCGCCGCTGTGGCTGGACGCCTGTTCGCCGGTCGAGATTACCGTTGGCCGCTTCTTTTTCTACGGGCTGGTCTCGATCGCCGCGCTGCTCACGCGTTATCGCAACATGCGCCTGCGCTCCGGCCACTGGATGCGCGCCGCGCTCTATGGATTCGTCGGCAATATCCTGTTTTCGCTGCTCGTCAGCTTCGGCGTTCAGGACACCGGCGCGGAAGTCGTGGTGCCGATCACCGGACTGATCCCGATCTGTATTTCGGTCGCGGGAAGCGGTGCGTTGACGGCGAGCGCGTGGCGCAAACTGCTGGTGCCGTTCCTGATGCTGGCGATCGGCCTGGGCGTCGTGCTCGTCGTGCAAAGCGGCATCCTCGATCATGAAGCGCGGCTGTCCTGGCCAGGCGTTGGTGCGGTCGTCGTGACCGTCGTGACGTGGACGTGGTACGCCTTGTCGAATGCGCGATTTCTGCGCGCGCATCCGTCGATCAGCGGCGCGCAATGGTCATGCGCGGTCGGCGCGGCGACGTTCGCGCTCGGCGTCGTGATCGCCTGCGTGGCTTCGCTGAGCGGGCACGGACTGGCGTCGAGCGCATCGATCTTCCATGGTCAGAGCGGCGTGCTTTTCATGCTGACTTCCGCCGCGCTGGGCCTGGGTGCGTCCTGGTTTGGGGCGGTGCTTTTCAACCGCGCCTCGCATGTGCTGCCGATGAGTCTCGTGGGTCAACTCATCGTGCTCGAGACGGTGTTCGGCATCGTCTACACGTGCATGTGGAAGCAGACCATGCCGCCGATAACGCAGGCCGCGGGCATGGTGCTGGCGATTGCCGGCATATGGCTTTCCGCGCGCGAATTGCTGAAGTAGCTCCAGCACAGCACATATTCCTGCTCGCGCCGCGTACGGCGCGGCCATTCACTTCTCCGCACGATGTCGTCATTGTGACGATCGTGCGTGAATAACGGAAATAGTTAGGTATCCGGATCGTAATGAATTGCGCGAACGAATTCGCCTGCCATGAGGGACATCCCTGGATATTGATGTAGCGCAAAGTACTTGGCCTTGATGTACTATAAATGAACGCCGCGTTTACATTGTGAACGAAATAGGCGTCGAGGAATCCGCTCCCGCAGGCTGTATCCTGATCGGCAGGCGAGGACGGATTTCCATCAGACGAATCAAAGAGACAAGGAGACGTTCATGGTTTCAAGAATCGCCTCGCGCGCATTGCCTATGGAGGCGCAGCCTCCTCGACCCATGTCCGAGACGCAGCGAAAGTTCATCGCCAAACTGACCTTCCTGATTTCAGGCGGCATGTTTATCGATGGTTTCATTCTGGGCGGCGTGGGCGTGGTCATGCCCGCGATCACCGAAAGTCTGCGGCTTTCGCTGGCCTGGCAAGGCTTGATTGGCGCATCGACGCTGATCGGGATCTTTTTCGGCGCACCCATCGGCGGCTATCTCGCTGACCGCATCGGCCGCAAGCCCATGTTCATCGTCACGCTCGGCATTTTCCTGAGCGGCTCCGTGCTTCAGTTCTTTCTTCACGACGCGTGGCAAGTGTTCGCCGTGCGGCTATTCATGGGGATGGCCATCGGCGCCGATTATTCGATCGGCTGGCCGCTGCTCGCGGAGTTTTCGCCCGCGCGCATGCGCGGCAAACTGCTTACGGTGCAGGAAGTCGCCTGGTATGTCGGCTATCTGGTGTCGTTTGCGATGGGCTACTTCATGGTGGAGACGTTCAGTTCCGATTGGCGCCTGATCCTCGGGATGAGTACCATTCCTTCGCTGATTGTGTTCCTGCTTCGGCTGGGCTCGCCCGAGTCGCCGCGCTGGCTGATCAGCAAAGGCCGCGTGGACGAGGGCATGGCGGTCGCGCGGGAGTTTATGCAGGAAGAGGATGTCCGTGATCTCGAACGGGAAATCGCGGCCACGACTCAGCGCACGCGAACCAGTTTCCGCCTGCTGTTCTCGCCGAAATATCTCAAGACCACTTTTTTTATCTGCGTCTTCTTTCTCACGACCGTCACGCCTTATTTCGCGATCGGCACCTTCGCGCCAGCGGTGCTGCACGGGCTCGGCGTGGAGAACGGGCTGACCGGTGCGCTACTGATCAACGGTGTCGTGGTTCTGGGGTCATTGGCGGCGATGCTGCTGGTGGAGCGCGCGGGCCGTCGCAAACTGTCCGCTCCGCCTCTGTGGATCTGCACGATCGCGCTGGTCGTGATCGGTCTCTTTTCTCACGCTTCGCCGGTCATCGTCATTCTCTGTTTCGCCGTGTTCTCGTTCTTTAATGCGATCCCGACCGCGCTGACCGGCGTCTATCCGGGCGAGGTCTATCCGACCGAGATTCGCGGAGCAGGGGTGGGTTTCGGCATGGCGGTCTCGCGTATCGGCGCGGCGGCGGGCACGTTTGTGCTGCCGGTCTTCCTGAATCATTACGGCGTCGCTCCCACGATGCTGATTGCGGCGCTGATCTGCGGATTCGGTGCGATCGTGTCGCAGATTCTCGCACCGGAAACCAAAGGGCTGACGCTCGGCGAATCCTCGAATCCCGAAGGTAGCTTGAAAGGCTAGGCACACCTGATTCAGAAACGGCGGCAGGACGAATATAGACTGGATTCATTCAGTTTTAGATAATTCGGGATGCAAACTAAATAGCGAGCAATGAGCAAGACGATGAAGATATATGGCGAAAGCGATCGTAGCAGCGGGATGCAAGCGCCACGCTGGAACTTGAACGACGGGCGGACACATATCGGCGCGTGGTCGAGTTTGCGCGATCCCTTGTCGATCGACCTGCTGGCCGCCGAGGGTTTCGACTGGATCTGCATCGATGCCCAGCACGGCGGCGCGGAGCTGGCCGATCTGCAAACGCTCGTTCAGGCGGCGCACCTGTTTTCGGTTCCGACGGCCGTGCGGGTGGCCGGGCACGACGCGGGCATGATCGGCCGCGTCGTGGATGCCGGCGCCGCCGCGATCATCGTGCCGACCGTGGAGGATGAAACCACCGCCGCCGCGCTGGTATCGTCCTGCCGGTTCGCGCCGCGCGGCACGCGCAGCTATGGGCCCACGCGTCTGAGCCCGCGCTATCCGAAGCCCGCGCCGGGCAACGTCGAAGCGGACCCGCTCTGCATCCTGATGATCGAGACCGCATCCGGACTGAGGAATCTGGACGCCATTCTCGCTACTCAGCCGGACGGCATTTTCGTCGGACCTTACGATCTCTCGCTGAGTCTCGGCATCGATCTGGAGGTGTTGCTCGGCGCAGGCAGCGACGGGATGCTGGCCGATATCGCACGCCGTTGCGAACGCGCGGGCGTCGTTCCCGGCGTCTATGCGGGCGAAGCCGATCTCGCGAAACGCATGGCGAATCTCGGCTACCGCTTCATGCCGATTGCGTCCGATACGAGCTTGCTCGCCGTCGCGGCCCGCAACATCGTCGCATCGGTGAAAGGCTAGAACCGCTGTGCCGCTCACGGCCCAGCGCCGTGACCAACCCCATGAGGCATGTTATTGTTCAACTTTTGAACAAATAGCGTCCGATTTGAACTCGCATTCGACAACGAAGCGCGGGGAAGGCTCGGAGCCGGATGGGGGCAACAAGTGGCGGCTGGAAGAAAGGCGAAACTCGCGGTAACGAACGACGTTCCTGAAGCCGGGGCAGAAGACGAAGCGAACGAACCCGGCGATCTGACCAACAAGTCGGTGATCAAGGCGACGACCCTGCTCACCGAACTCGGCCGCCACCTCGACGGCATCAATGTGACGGATCTCGCGCAGCAGGTCGGCATGTCGCGGCCGACCGTGTTTCGTCTCCTGCTCAGTCTTGAGCAGACGGGGTTCGTCGAGCGCTTCGAGAGCAAATACCGGCTGGGCTGGCGCGTCGCGCGTCTGGGTCGTCTCGCCGATCCGTACCGGGGCATCATCTCGCGGCTTCAGCCAACGCTGCGCGCGCTCGCGGACGAGTTCAACGAGATGATCGGCTACGCCGTCTACGGCGGCGACGGCCAGTTCGACCTCGTCGCCGAGGCGCATTCGACGCGCCTGATTTCGCTGACGAAGGGCTATATCGGCACGGAGTTTCCCGCCCACGCGAGTGCGACCGGGAAAGTGGCGCTCGCCGAACTCAGCGATGAAGAACTCGAAGCCCGCCTGCCGAAGACCTTGCCGAAATTCGCAAGCCGGACCATCACGGACCGGTCGAAGCTGATCCGCGCGCTTCAGGAAGTGCGCAAGCAAAACTATGCGACGGTGGACGATGAGTTGGAGGAGAGTCTCTTCGCCATTTCCGTGCCGGTTCGCGACGAACGCGGCGATCTGATCGGCCTGCTTTCGGTGACGGGGCCGTCGGAGCGGATGAAGAAGCGGCCCCTGCATGAGATCGCGGACCAGTTGCATGTCGCTGCCGCCGATATCGCGCGTATTCTTTCGTCGAACCGATAGCGGCTCAGTACACTGACCGCTACTGCAACGTTCCAGCTTGACCGGACACGGTTAAGCAATTTATCGAGGAATGCAGTGTTCATACGTGAGTGCTTGCGGGAGCGAGCGCCACTCGTTATGACTCGGTTTCGGGCTCCATCGCGCCTTCCGCGCAGAGCATTTCGACAAAAGTCTGCTGCACCGCCGTGCCGAGCCAGTCGGCACGCACCGTATAACCCACCGCTCGGCTCGCGCCAGGTAGTTCGAGGTTCAAGGCAACCAGCTCGCGCCCCGGATAAGCGTCGCGAATCTGTGCGCGTGAAAGTAGCGTGAGGCAATCGCTCTCCATGAGCATCGCCAGCATCATCGCAAGGGAACTGGTCTCCAGTACGAGTGGTGGTTTGACGGGCAACTGCGCGAAAATCGAATCGATGACCGCGCGGCGCGGCACATTGTGTTGAGGCATGACCCAGTCGTGATCGGCCAGATCGGCAAGGACCACGCTTTTTCGCCTCGCCAGTTTATGCCCTTTGCGCACAGCGACGACGTAAGGGTCGGCAAACAGTTCGGATTCCAGAACAGATCCAGAGAGGCGAGGCTCGCGCAGCCCGCCGACGATGAAATCGATTCCGCCGCTGCGCAGCTCGCGCAGCAAATGCGCATGCGATCCTTCCTCGACGGTGACCCGCGCCGCCGGATAGCGCTCGCGCAGACGTTGAATCGCGCGCGCGACGAGACGGGGCGGCAACAACGGCAACACGCCGATCGAGACTTTGCCGGTGAGTTGTCCGCGCGCGTAAGCCAGTTCGTCGACAGCCTGGGTTATTTCGTAGAGCGCGAGCCTCAGGCAGCGCGCGAACTCGCTGCCCGCGGCGTTTGCTGAGACGCTATGCACACGGCGTCGGTACAGCGACACGCCGACGTTCTGCTCAATCTGGCGCGCTGCCCGATGCACCGCCGGTTGCGAGATGTCCAGTGAGAGCGCTGCCTCGGCGGCTGACCCCGCGTCGGCGATGGCGATGTGGCAGCGAACCTGCGCATCGGTCAGGCGTCTGCAAATCTTGGCCGCATGGGCCGCAGACTGGCCGGTGAGGGTGAGCACGGCGCGCTCCATCTGATCGAGCATGCGGCGCACGCGCCGCTGCACGATCACGCCGTCGCTCGTCAATTCGCTGCCGCCAAAGCCGCGTTCGAACAACTGACAGCCAAAGCTGGCCTCGAGCTTGCTGATCGCCATGCTCACGGCCGGCTGCGTGCGGCCTGCACGAACCGCGGCCTGGCCGATGCCACCGGCTTCGCACACCGCGTCGAACAGAAAGAGTTGCCTTAATCGCGCCAGATCGTCACCTGACGATGTCTGTCCATCCGCCTGCATCGAGCCTCCAGACTGCCCGCTCCAAAACCCTTAGCTTAACGGAAATTGATGGGAGGGGCCTCACTTCGTATTGAGGCGTTGGACGTCACCTCGCTTACAGTGAAGCTCAATTCAGCAAGACATTTCCAGTCAGGAGCCCCTTCATGTCCGTTGTCATCGACACGCATACGCACGCCATTTCCGCCGATAAACAGCGTTATCCGCTCGCGCCCGTGGGCGGGCATCAGTCGGAATGGTCGGCGAAGCGTCCCGTCAGCTTTGAAGCATTGCTCGCGTCGATGGACGAGGCAGGCATTGACCGCGCCGTGGTGGTGCAAGCGTCGACGGTCTATGGAAACGACAATAGTTATGTGGTCGAGGCGGTGCGACGTCACGCGGACCGATTCGCCGGCGTGTTTTCCATCGACGTGCTGGCGAGCGATGCCGTCACGCAAATGCAGCGCTGGCTCGACGCGGGCCTCTCGGGTCTGCGTCTCTTCACGACCGGCAGCACGATGCCTGGTCAAGCGGGTTGGCTCGACGACGAGCGCTCGTTCCCGGTGTGGGAATACGCACAGCGCCACAACGTGTCGATCTGCCTGCAGATGACCGCGCAAGGCATTCCCGCGCTGCTGAACATGCTCGCACGCTTCCCGAACATCCGTGTGCTGCTCGACCACCTTGCGCGCCCTGAACTCGGTGGCGGCCCGCCGTACGAAGCCGCTGCGCCGCTCTTTAGTCTGGCGTCGCATCAGGGCGTGTATCTGAAGCTCACGAACCGCACGATCGCCGAAGCGGGCCGGGGCGCCTCGACGCCTGCCGAGTTTTTCCCGCGCGTGCTCGATGCATTCGGCGCGCACCGTATTGCGTGGGGCTCGAACTTCCCGGCTGCCGAAGGTACGTTGCCCGAGTTGCTCGCACAGGCGCGAGAGAGCCTGTCGATGCTGCCCCCGGACGCACAAAAAGCAATTTTCGGCGGCACGGCACGCGCCATTTATCCGGCGCTCGCCAACTGACGCGTCGAGCACGGCGCAGATTTTGTTTGCAACAGGAATACCCGATCGTGAGCACTCCCATGCATCCCGTGGTCTTGAAGGCCGCGCTGAAAACCTATCCGCACACGCAAGCGCTGAAAGCGGGTGAATTGAGCGATCCGGCCGTCGAGCTTCGTTTCGAGGACGTCGAGCCGATTCATCGCGCGTTCGCACCGATGGCGCGCCGCCAGGAATACGACGTCAGCGAGCTGGCCATCGTGAGCTACCTGCAAGCGAAAGCCTACGGCAAACCGGTCGTGCTGTTGCCCGCCGTCGTGGCCGCGCGCTTTCAGCAAGGCTGCCTGATTTACGACGCGCAGCGTGCGAAGCCGGACATCGGCCATCTCGCGGGAAAGCGCATTGGCGTGCGTACTTATGCGCAGACCACGGGCATGTGGGTACGCGCGATTCTTCGTGAAATGTACGGCGTGCCGCTGGAGGAGATCGAATGGGTGACAATCGAGGGCGGCCACCTGGAAGAATATGCCGATCCCGCTTTCGTCCGGCGCGCCGATGCGGGCAAGCAATTATTGCCGATGCTGCGTGCAGGCGAGATCGACGCCGCAATCCTCGGCAACGATTTGCCGGACGGCCCGGAATTCAAGCCGCTGATCGACGATGCCGCTGCCGCCGACCGCGAATGGTACGGGCGTCATCGCTATGTGCCGATCAATCATGTGGTCGTGGTGACGCAGGCCCTTGCCGATTCGAATCCGCAGGCCGTTCGCGCGGTGTATGACCTGCTGCTGCGTGGCAAGGAATCGGTGGCCGCGCAGGACGCCGGGAAAGCGAACAAGCTGCTGTTCGGTTATGACGCGCTGCGTGAGCCGCTTGCGGAAACGATCGCGTACTGCGAGCAGCAGGGCCTGCTGCCGCGCAAGCTGACTGTCGAGGAAATTTTTGCCGACAGCATGCGCATTCTGGGCGACGCCGCGCGCTGACGCGGTGTTCGTCTGCTTCACGATGTTTGAGCGAATTCGAATTCGCCAGAGTTTGACAAGGAGACACTATGAGCCTGCCGGGCAAATCCTCTGCCGCGAAGCCCAGGGAGCGGCGTCCGTTCTATCGCGACCTGTCGTTCCAGGTGCTGGCCGGCATGGCTTTGGGTATCGCCACGGGCTACTTTTTCCCGAAGTTCGGCGTCAATCTGCAACCGGTCGGCGACGCGTTCATTCGCGTCATTCAGATGCTGATCGGTCCCATTATTTTTTGCACCGTATGCAGCGGGATTGCGGGTGTCAACGACTTCAAGAAAGTCGGGCGAGTGGCTATCAAGGCGCTCTTTTACTTTGAAGCGGTGACGTCGCTCGCGCTGGTGCTGGGGCTCGTTGTCGTCAACGTGCTCAAGCCGGGCGTCGGCATGAACGTGGACCTTCACGGCATGCATTCGGCCGCAGTCGATAGCTACGTCGCCAAGGCCCATCATGTCGTCACGACGAGTGAATTTTTGCTCAATGTGATTCCGCATACGGCGATCAGCGCTTTCGCGGGCGGCGATGTGTTGCAGGTGCTGTTCTTTTCGGTGCTATTTGCGTTCGGACTCGCCGCGATCGGTGAACGGGCGCAGCCGGCTTTGAATCTGATCGATTCCGTGTCGGGCGCGCTGTTCTGGATCATCGGATTGACGATGAAAATCGCGCCGCTCGCCGCATTCGGCGCGATTGCCTTCACGGTCAGCAAGTTCGGTTTCGGCACGCTGATATCGCTCGGCAAACTCGTGCTCGAATTCTATTTGACCTGCGCGCTGTTTATTCTGCTGATCCTCTGGCCGATTGCGAAAGTCAATGGCTTCAGTCTGCTGCGGCTGATGCGTTACATCGGTGCGGAACTGTTGCTCGTGATCGGCACGAGTTCGTCGGAGACCGTTTTCCCGCAATTGATCGACAAGCTGGAGCGGCTCGGTTGCGAGAAGTCGGTGGTCGGACTGGTGCTGCCGACGGCCTATACGTTCAATCACGATGGCACGTGTCTTTACTTCGCCGCGGCGGCGGTGTTTCTCGCGCAGGCCACCAACACGACGATGAGCTGGCACGATCAACTGGTCCTGCTCGCTGTCTTGCTGCTGACGTCGAAAGGCGCGGCGGGCGTGTCCGGCGCGGCCATTGCCGTGCTCGCCGCGACGCTTGCCGCGTCGAACACGATTCCCGTGGAATCCATCGCGTTGATATTGGGCATTCACAAGGCGCTGTCGAGCGGCTTTGTGTTCACCAACATCGTCGGCAACACCGTGGCGACCATTGTCGTCGCGAACTGGGAAAAGGCGCTGGACCGCGTTGCGCTGCGTCGCGAGCTGAAGTCGGGTTTCAAGCCCATTGCCGCTTCGCCGGGCAGGCTCAATCAGACCCCCAGCGGACACGCGGGCAACTAGCGGCGCGAGGCCGGCGGAACCGGGAGACCGGGTCCGCTGACGAGGAGTCAGGGCAGAAAACCGTGGCGATCGTGCATACGGTCTTCGCTGTGTAGTTAGGCATCCAAATCGTATGGGCGAGTTTATTCGTCACATGCAAAAAATAAAAAACATATAGATGGAGACATTAGATGAAAAGAGTCGCATGGAGAGGCATTGGCGTCGGATTGTCGCTGGCTGCCGGTGCGGTGCCTGCCTGGTCGCAGAGCAGCATTCAGATCTACGGCACGGCAGACGGCGGCATCCGTTATCCGACCAACGCGGTAAAAGGCGGCGGTACGGTAGTGACCATGAATTCGAACGGCTACTACAGTTCGAACAAACTGGGCTTTCTCGGCAAAGAGGATCTGGGCGATGGCTGGAACGCGCACTTCAGGCTGGAAAGCGGCTTCAATCTGGGCAATGGGCAACTGGACAACACCACCGGCACCTTGTTCAATCGTCAGTCGTTCGTGGGCATCGGCAACAGGAAATACGGCTCGATCGATCTCGGGCGCCAGTACACCATCGCGCACGACATCATCAGTATTTACGACCCATTCGGCTTTCACTACACGCCGATTCTGCCTTTGACGCAGGCGTCGGACGGCACGCGCAACAACAACTCGATCAAATACAAGAACGACTTCGGGCCCTTGCTATTCGAGGTCGACAATTCGTTTGGCGGCGTGGCGGGAAATTTCAGCAGCGGCGCGACGCGCTCGGTCGGCGTGAGCTATGACATGGGGCCGGCCAGCGTAGGCGGCGTCTATGGACATCGAAACATCCTGACCGGCACGAACTACGTCGGCGACAGCTACTACATGGCGGGTGCCGCCTACGCGATCGGCACAGTGCGGGTCTCGGGCGGCTTCATGTCGGAGGATCTCCAGAACCCGGCAGCGCCGCATCAGGTGACCAATAACGCGTTCGGAGGCCTTTCCTGGTCAATCCAGCCGTACCTGATTCTTGGCGGTGGCTACTATCAGACCACGGTGTCAACCGACAAGGCGAGCCGCCGTGGCCTCGCGATCGTCTCGCTCGCTTATTTGCTTTCGAAACGCACGACGCTTTACGGCGAATTCGATTACACGTCGTACAAGCATGCGGTGGTGAGCACGTTGAACCCAGCCGGTGCGTCGAGCCAGACTGCCGTAACCGTGGGTCTGGATGTGCTGTTCTAACTGCGCATCCACGGCAAGCTAGCGGCTTCGTGCTTAGTTGTCCTCGGAGTCTGGCTAGCTGTCCACAGCATCCTCGCCTGGTTCAGGAGGGCGCTGCAATGTATCGGGTTTCGAAGACCGGCGCTACGTGGAGAGGTCGTGGTCGCGCACGGGCTATGCCTGATTACGATTGGCGGGCGGGCTTTCCGGTTCGCTCGCTAACGGTGGAGATTCGGATCGCTCTGTGTTTCCAGCCGTGTCACGCGGAAGCACAAACCGCGACGAGCGTCTTGTGCACAACCTCCACACGCGTGATGAATTCCTGATGGGACCATTTACGCTCGCGTCGAAGGCCCGCTCTCAAACTGACGCGGCGCGACAAAAAAAATGCGGTCGCAATGTGGTCGACCGCACGGTGCGAAAGCGCCATCTGTGGTCAAACTTCAGACGATGATGATTGGGCGCGGCGCAGGCTGATCCGCAATCACGCTCGTGTGGGAGGCCATATGAAGGGTGCATTGACGGTTTTGCTCATCCTCGCCGCGCTCGTGTTGCCTTCGGCCTGGGCTCAGAAAATCTCGGATCTACGCCCCGCGAGCACCCCAGCGGGCGTCGCTACCGTGCCGTTTTGGCAAGTACCGAATTACATACCGAATAACACCCAGGCGTATTTGCCAACCTACGCTCAAGGTTTCGAACCGAGTGGCGGGACTGGACAACCATCGATCGGAAAATACTCATCGAACTGGCCTCCCACCGGAACTCAAACCGAGCCGCGGGCCGAACCGCCTGCATGCGCCTCGCAGAGTTCGGGCAGCAACGACCTGGAACTCCTCGGGCGTAGCCTAAAAATAACGGGTCTAGCGATCCTTGTTCTGTCGTTCGGCTCCTTCGTGATATTGCTCGAATTCGTCGTGATGATCCTTCGAAAGCAGTCCTGGAGCATCGTCACAACGCGCGTGTTCGGCTTGACCTTGGTGATCACGGTGGGCCTGCTGCTTATCACGGCTGGCTACGACAATACGCAGATCGCTCCAATGATGGGCCTTTTGGGCACCATCGTCGGTTACCTCCTGGGCAAAGGGGATACGAGCGACACGCAGCCACGACCGGCAAATAACCGGGGAACCGGTGCAGGCCGGATCAGGCGCCGTTAGCCGTTACGCACGAACGCGCTTTGTATTCAGCGCCATCCCGACACCGTGCCTGATGGCGAAGCTTTGATGAGTCGCGTTGACGATGAAAGGCCGGCGATTCAACCATATCCGGCACACCAATTCAGCCCCACGCATACGCGCGTGGGAATCGCTGGAAATTGACAGTTTCAGACCTGAATGCCGAAGCAAACGTGGGCGGACATCGCTCTGCGTTTGCCGCGCCAATTCGATGCGATCCTGATCCGTTGCGCGGGCATCCACGTGAGCGGTGTGATCAGACGATCGAAGACGAAGTCGGTTGTCCGGTGATCACGAGCAACGCGGCTTTGCCCGGGTATTGCCTGAAGACATTGAATATCAGCGCAAGCCCGGGTGGGTTTGGCGCGCTGTCAGGTTGAACGCCGCATAGTTTGACCTCTACCGCGCAGGGGGAAGCGAAAGCGCTCCGTGCCAACTCTCCCCCTCATCATCATCCCGCCTAAAAAGCGTGAACGATGCCGAAAATCCCGGTCGTGATGTCCTTGCCCGGCGAAACGGCAATGCCTGGACCCGCTGCGTCCGTCACGGTGAACGCCGTCGTGCCGTGATTATGTACGCCCGCTACACCGGCATAGAGGCCCGTGCGTTTGGATAGCGGGTAGTCGTAGCGCAAGGCCCAGGACGTGGCGTGACCGTCGCCACCCGACTTCAGGAAGTACTGCCCGAAGCTCGCGAGGAGTGAGCCGCCCCCCAGATGGCGAATGAGTGCGTTCACCTCATAAAAGTCGTGGTTCGGCGTGGCATAGGCGCTCGAAATCGACGTGCTCACGCCGGTCGCGTTGCGGTGCATCTGGTAGAGCGCGGCCGTCTTGACGAAACCGAAGTCGTACGAGGCGCCGATCAGGTAATACCGTCCCGTGCCGACCGACGTGGTGGTGGTTAGCGTCGCCGTATTGGCGAAGCGCTGCTGCAGATAGTCGACGTCGGCAGAGAACTGGCCGGCCTTGAAGTTCACGCCTGCGGAAAGTGTGTCGCCGAGCGAGGCGGGCACCCCACTCGTTCCGTTTGCGCCGCGTGCATACAGCGCGCGCAACGTGAAGCCCGCGAGTTCGTTCGACGTGTAGCGGATCGAGTTCGCCGTGCGCGCCGCCGGCACGAACACGTAGTTGTTGGTGGCGTTGCCCCAGGCGAGCGCGTTGAGTTCGCCGATCGAGTAGGTCACGTAGGAGAGAAACAGCGGCGTGTAGTTGTTGCCCGCCTGGATCTGGCCGAACGGCCCGCGAATGCCGATCCACGCCTCGCGGTTGAAGAGTGCGGTGCTGCTCGCCATCGCGCCCGAGTTCAGGTTGAAGCCGTTTTCGAGCTTGAAGACCGCGCTATAGCCGCCGCCGAGATCTTCCTTGCCGAAGAGGCCCCAACGGTTCGGCGCGACGGAACTCGACGCCTCGCGCACCACGGTGTTGCCGCCCGTGCGGGCGACCTGGATGGCGGTGTCGATGATGCCGTAGAGCGTGACGGACGATTGTGCGTGGGCAGCGGGCGCGAAAAGCGCGGCAGCGGCGAGCGCAGCGATGGGCGCAACGACGGGCGCAAGCGGAAAGGACGGCGCGAACGATAGCTTCATGAAGTCTCCTGAACGGTGCCGTCGGGACGCAGCACTCTATGAAATCAGGAGTTTTGTGTACGGAGTAATATTCCGTCAACAAAAAATATACAAAACTATCGAAAACACCAGGTTGTGTATGTTGAGTGCGCGGACGAGCGCAACCGCGCCCCGAAGGGGCGAGAGGCTGCGTTGACGGGGGAGCGGCTTAGCGGGAGGCGGGCGGGAACAGATCGGCGTCGGTGAGGATGATGTCCGCCGTCTGCTGGTAATGCGTGGTGAGGAGCTGGATGGCGCGGGCGGCATCGCCGGCCACGACCGCGTCGAGAATTTCCTTGTGCTCGGCGCCTTCATGGCGTTTGGGAAACACGCGCCGCACGGAGAGCTGGCGGTAGCGGTAGAGCTGATCGGCCAACTGCTCGCAGAAGTTGATGAGCCAGCGCGACTGGCAGCCGCCGATCAGCGCGCGGTGAAACTCGCGGTGGCGGCGCTCCCATTCGGGGTTTTCCTTGTACTCGCTCTCCGAAAGCGAGCGCGGGACCTTGGAAAGCCGGTGATACGCGAGCAC
Organism: Paraburkholderia tropica; assembly: GCF_914484835.1. Classification (GTDB taxonomy): domain Bacteria; phylum Pseudomonadota; class Gammaproteobacteria; order Burkholderiales; family Burkholderiaceae; genus Paraburkholderia; species Paraburkholderia tropica_A. The sequence continues at coordinate 110,428 of NZ_CAJZAR010000037.1, read as the reverse complement.
GACGTCTTCTTCCCATTCGGTCGAACGGGTGGCGAAGGCTTCGCGCAGGGCAATTTCTTCGAGCCAGCAGCGCGTTTTGGTGATCTCGTGCAGGTCGGTTGCGCTGATGCCCGCCACGGCGAATCCGCGCTGGTCGCGGCGTTCGACGAGACCGTCGGAGGTGAGCCGGTTGAGCGCCTCGCGCACGGGCGTCTGGCCTGCCTGGTAGTGGTCGCACAGAAACTCGATCTGGAGCTTGCGCCCCGGTTCGAGCTTGCCGTCGAGCAGGTCCGCGCGAATGCGGTCATACAGGTTCGTTGCGAGGGTTGCGACGCTCGCGCCCCCCGTGCCTGCGGGCGCAGCGGGGTTAGCTACGATGCGGGACAAGTCACACCTCATGAGGAATCGATCTGGGATGAAGTATATCTGATTTGGGCGGCAACACCGATCCACGGTAGGGCTTCAGTGTTTTCCCTTGTCAAATACACAAAACGTTAGACAGTCTGATTTTGTATATATTATGATCCTCAGCAGATCGAATCGTGACTGGGGAGCAAGGTGGACTCACTAACGCTGGATCAGGCAAAGCGTGTCGTCGATACGGCACTTGCCGCGGCGCGCCGCGAAGGCTTCAAACCGATGGCAGTCGTCGTGCTCGACGAAGCCGGGCAATTGAAAACCATGGTGCGCGAGGACGGTGCGACGCCGCTGCGCGTGGACATTGCGCACGGCAAGGCCGCGGCGGCGTTCGGCATGGGCGTCGCGTCGCGCACGCTGCATGAGCGTGCCAGCGCCAATCCGGTGTTCTTTGGCGCCATCGCGCCCGCCGCGGGCGGCAAGTTCATCCCGCAGACGGGCGCGGTCGTGATCGTTTCCACGAACGGTCGGGTGATCGGCGCGATTGGCGCGAGCGGCGGCACCGGCGACGAGGACGAGGCCATCTGTATCGAAGGTCTGCGCCACGCAGGCCTTGCGTACCGATAAGGCAGCCGCTCGCCATGCATCCGACCTACCGCTGCGCGTGCCAGGGCATCGATGTCCACGCGCATATCGTGCCCGCCGAATTCCCGCGCTATCTGGGCGCACGCGTGCCACGCGAGTGGCCGTCGATGCGCGAAGCGCATGCGTGCCATCGACATGTCGTGATCGACGAGAAGATCTATCGCACGGTCTCCGACCTGTGCTGGGACACGCCAAAGCGGCTCGCCGACATGGACACGCAGAACGTGGCGATCCAGGCGATTTCGCCGATGCCCGAACTGCTCTCCTACTGGATGGAAGCGCCCGACGCGCTGCCGCTGCTGCAATATCTCAACGACACGATCGCGCAAATGACCGACGCGAGCGCGGGCCGCATGGTCGGGCTCGGCGCGGTGCCGCTGCAGGATGTGGACATGGCGATTCGCGAACTCGAACGCCTGATGGTCACGCCGGGCTTCGCGGGCGTCGAGATCGGCAGCAACATCAATGGCGCGCCCATCGGCGCGGCGCAGTTCGATGCCTTCTTCGAGGCCGCCGCCGCGCTTGGCGCAGCCGTATTCGTGCACGCGCTGCGTCCGGCTGGCAAGGAGCGCCTCGTGGGGCCGGCGCAACTCGTGCAGGCGCTGGCGTTTCCCACTGACGTGGGGCTGGCCGCCGCCTCGGCGATCACCTCGAACCTGATCGTCAGGTATCCGAATCTTCGTATCGCCTTCAGCCACGGCGGCGGCACGCTCGCCTCGCTGCTGCCGCGCCTCGAACAAGCCAGCCGTGTGTTCGCGCCGCTGCGCGAGACGCTGCAGCAAAGCGCGCGCGAGCAGGCGCGCGGCCTCTGGTACGACTCGCTGGTGTTCGACCCGGCCACGTTGCGCCATCTCGTCGAGTCGTTCGGCGATACGCGCATCATGCTGGGCACGGATTACCCGTTCGCGTTCCGCGAGCGCGATCCTGTGGGCGGCGTCGAAGCGCTCGGCCTCGACGCGGCCGCAGCGGAACGGCTCATCTATCGCAACGCCCGGGAATTCCTGGGCATCAGGAATGGAGCATGACATGACGCAGTGCCTCGTCACTGGCCTCAGAGGCATCGAGATCGGCGTGCCGGATCTCGAACTCGCCGCGCGTTTTTACGCGGATACCTGGCATCTCACCGAACTCACGCGCCGCCCGGAGAAAGTCTATTTCCGTGGCACGGGCGCGGCGCATCACATTCTCACGCTCACGCAGAGCGAGCACGCGGACGTGCGCGCCATCGAGTTCGATGTGGCCGAAATCGGGCATCTCGACACGATCGCGCGCGCGGTCGAAGAACAGGGCGGCACGGTGCTGAGCGGCCCGGCCCCCACGACGATGCCGGGCGCAGGCGTCGCGCTCGACGTGCTCGATCCGCAAGGGCGCACGCTGCGTTTCATTGCAGGCGGGCGCAGCCACGCGGACATCGAGCCAGTCAAGGACCGCCCGATCAAGATCACGCACGTGGTGCTCAACAGCGAGAACGTCGCGGTGGCGCAGGCCTTTTTCGAAAAGGCGCTCGGCTTCCGGCTCTCGGACCGCACGCGCGTCATGGCCTTCATGCGTTGCGGCAGCGACCATCACAGCATTGCGCTGGCGGACGCGCAGGAGAACAGCCTGAACCACATCGCCTTCGTCATGCCCGACCTCGACTCGGTGATGCGCGGCGGCGGCCGCATGAACGACGCGGGCCATCCGATCGAGTGGGGCGTGGGCCGACACGGTCCGGGCAACAACGTGTTCGCGTACTTCCTCGGGCCGTTCGATTTCGTCATCGAATACACCGCCGAAGTGCAGCAGGTGGACGAGAGCTATCGCACCGGCGGCCCGGACGACTGGAAATGGCCGCCAGGTCGCATCGACCAGTGGGGCGTGGGGCGCAATCCTTCGGACCGGATGAAGGCCGCGCAAAAGACGATTTTCTTTCGCGCGCCGCAAGCTTCTGCAACCGGGTCGCGCTGAAGCACGAATTAATATCGCATAACGAATCAATTTTTCTTGAAAGATAAAACATCATGAAACTGGTTACCTTCCGATCGGGCGACACGACGCGCCTTGGTGTGATCGACGGCGACGATGTCGTCGACCTCAATAAGGCCGACGCTTCGGTGCCCGCGGATCTGCGCGCGGCGCTCAAGGCCGGCGTGGACCTGAACGCGGCTGCACAGCGTGCCATCGAGAGCGGCGAGCATCGCGCGCCGTATGCGTCGCTCACGCTCGCGCCTGTCGTGCCGGAGCCGGGCAAGATCGTGTGCCTCGGCCATAACTTCTACGATCACGCCAAGGAAGGCGGCAATCTCAAGCCGGTTTATCCGCTCATCTTCTTCCGTGGCGCATCGTCGCTGATCGCACACGAAGATCCGGTGATCCGTCCGCGCATTTCGGAAAAGCTCGACTACGAAGCCGAACTCATGATCGTGATCGGCAAGCGTGCGCGCCACGTGAAGCGCGAGAATGCGCTCGACTACGTGTACGGCTACGCCTGCTTCAACGACGTTTCTGTCCGCGACTACCAGAAGCGCACGTCGCAGTGGACGATCGGCAAGAACTTCGACGGCACGGGCGCATTCGGCCCGTGGCTCGTGACCGCCGACGACCTGCCGCCGGGCGCCGAAGGCCTAAAGCTGCGCCTCATCCTCAACGGTCAGGTCATGCAGCAGGCGAGCACGAGCGACATGATCTGGGGCGTGGCGGAAACCATCGAACTCCTGAGCGAATGCCTGACGCTCGAACCGGGCGACGTGGTCGCGATGGGCACGCCCGCAGGCGTGGGCTGGGCGCGCGATCCTTCGGTGTGGCTCAAGCACGGTGACCGTGTGGAAGTGGACATCGAACGCGTGGGCCGCCTGCAAAACACGGTGCAGGACGAGCAGAACGCAGTGGGCGCATGACGATGGAACGCAACAACCATTACGAAGTGGTCGTGGTCGGCTTCGGGCCGTCCGGCGCGGTGGCGGCGGGGCTGCTTGGGCAGCGCGGCCGCAAGGTGCTGTGCGTGGACCGCGCGCGCGAGGTGTACGACAAGCCGCGCGCGATCGCCGTCGACCACGAGATCATGCGCGTGTTCCAGGGGCTCGGCGTGGTCGAGCGCATTGCGGAGCATGTGGCCGTGTTCCCGCCTTCCGAGTATTACGGCGTGGACGGTCAGCTGATCAAGCGCATCGACACGGTGCCCAAGCCCTGGCCGCTCGGTTACATGCCGACGATGGTGTTCACGCAACCGCCCGTCGAAGCCGCGCTGCGCGAGCATGCGAGCGCGTATGAGACGGTCGAGATCGCGCTGGGCACGGAACTCGTGAGCTTCGAGGAAACGGCCGGGGGAGTGACGGTTCATCTCAAGGACGACACGGGCGCGACGCGTACCGTGACGTGCGATTACCTGCTCGGTTGCGACGGCGCGTCGAGCACGGTGCGCACGCAGCTGGGCATCGAATACGAGGACCTCGTGTTCGACGAACCGTGGCTCGTCGTGGACCTGCGCGTGAACGAGCGCGGCATCGAGAAGCTGCCGAAGGTCGCGATCCAGTATTGCGAGCCGTCGCGGCCCTGCACGTACATCGTCGGTCCGGGCGGCCATCGGCGCTGGGAAATCATGCTGATGCCGGGCGAAGATCCGCGCGACATGCAGCAGGAGGAGCAGGTGTGGAAGCTGCTCTCGCGCTGGCTCACGCGCGAGGACGGCGAACTGTGGCGCGCGGCGAGCTATCGCTTCCATGCGCTCGTCGCGAAGCAATGGCGACGTGGGCGCGTGTTCATCGGCGGCGACGCGGCGCACCAGCAGCCGCCGTTCATCGGTCAGGGCATGTGCCAGGGCATTCGCGACGTGGTGAACCTCGTGTGGAAGCTCGACGCCGTGATGGCGGGCACGGCGCAGTCCGACCTGCTCGACAGCTATCAGGCCGAACGCAGCCTCCATGTGCGCCAGCTCACCACGCGCATCAAGGAGATCGGCAAGCTGATCTGCGAACGCGACGTCGACGCCGCGCGCGAGCGCGATGCGCGGCTGCTGCGCGAGGCGGGCGGCGTCGTGAAGACGATCGCGCGCCAGGACATCGTGCCGAAGCTCGACGCAGGGTTGCTGTCGCACGCCGCCCACGCAGCGAACGGCACGCTGTTCCCGCAACCGCGCGTGCAGCACGCCGACGATGCCGCGCTGCTCGATATCGTGGCGGGTGGCAACTGGCGCGTCGTGACGCTGGGCGGCGAGCCGCTGTCGAGCGACGCACAGCAAGCCGCGGCGCGTGTCGGCGCGCAGATCGTCGAACTCGCGCCGGATGGCGACGCCCACCATGCGGCGGTGCTGCCCGACACGCATCGCATCGTCGAAGTCGACGGCGTGCTCGCGGCGTGGTTCGAGCGCAATCGCTGCCGCGCGGCGATCGTGCGTCCCGATCACTACGTGTACGGCGTGGCGGGCGACGCGGCAGATCTCGCGCAATCGCTCGCGACGCTCGACGCGGCGTTGCACGGCTAACGCACGCGGACAGGCCGCAGAACGCGGCCTGTCCAGCAGCCTCGTTTCAGACCGCCATAAAAAAGGCGGCACGGGTCTCGCACCCGACAATACGGAGACAAACCTTGGCAACACCCATCAATGTCAGGGAGGAGCTGGCGCACGCGTGCATCGGCGGCTTCCATCTGCGCTTCGCGGTCCTCGTCGCCTGCATCATGTTCTTCGACGGCTACGATCTCTTCAACGCCGCCTACGTGATTCCGCTCGTGCGGCACGCATGGCAGCCATCGCCTGCGATGATCGGCATCATGCTCTCCAGCGGCATCGTCGGCCTTTCGATCGGCTCGGTGCTGCAAGGCCTGCTTGCCGACCGCATCGGCCGGCGCAAGGTGATGCTCGGCGCGCTGTGGACCCTGACGCTTTCCAGCGGCCTGCTTGCCACTGTCGTTCACTCCGCCGCGAGCTTCGCGCTCGCGCGTCTCCTGATGGGCACCGCGCTCGGCATGGTCACGCCGCTCGCGCTCACCTGCATCAACGAGTGGGCGCCGCGCCGCAACGCGAACACCTTCGCGACGTGGGTGTTTCAGTTCGGCTTCTCGGCGGGCGGCATTTTCGCGGGCGTCGCCGGGCTCACGCTCACGCCGCATCTGGGCTGGCAGTCGCTCTATTTCGTGGGCGTGTTGTCCGCGCTCGTCGCGGCGGCGGCCATGAAATGGCTGCCGGAATCGGCCCAGTATCTCGCCCTGCGCGGGCGCACCGACGAAGTGCTCGCGCTCCTCAAGGCCGCTCGCCCCGAGCGCGAGCCCGTCTATCGTGAAGGCCATATCCTGCCGATGCGCGCGACCTCGCGGCCCGGTTCCGTGCGCGACCTGCTGTCCGCCGAGTATCGCCGCAACACGCTCGTCCACTGGGTCGCGGGCGCATTGAGCCTGTTCTGCATCCACGGCCTGACCGGCTGGCTGCCCACCATGGTCGTCAACAAGGGCGGCGGCGTATCGTCGGCGTTCGGCTATGGCACGGTGGTCATGATCGCCTCGGTGTTCGGCGGCATTTCCATGGGCTGGCTCGCCGACCGCCTGCATAGCCGCATTCGGGCGATGGTGGTGGGCTATGTCGTGGCGGGCATGTTCATGGCAGTGCTCGCTGTGACGCTCGGCAACGCGGGCTCGATGGTGCTGATCGCATGTGTGGGCTTCTTCATCTTCGGCGCGCAGGCGATCATGAACAATTACCAGGCGATGTGCTATCGCACGGAAATTCGCGGCACCGGCATGGGGGTCGCGGTCGGATTGAACCGGATAGGTGGCATACTCGGGCCTGTTATCGTGGGCGTCATCGCTTCGATCAACTCCGATCCGGTTTGGACGTTCGCGTTGTTCACGGGCGCCCTGGTGCTCGCGGCGGGCGTGATCGCGCTCGGCAAGACGGAGATCGCTGCATTGCCGGCATCGGCGCAGAACGCCGCGATCTTGCACGACGACGCTGCGCTGCCTGCGAATGCGCAGCACGATCCCGGCGTGGCAGGCTGAGCGCCCGCGACCGAAAGGCCGATCGTTTTGAATAACAGGGCCGCCCGATGAGGCGGCCTTTCGCATGGAGACGCGAAAAATGCGCTTTAACAGGCTGGACCTGAACCTGCTCGTCACGCTCGATGCGCTGCTGGACGAGCGCCGCATCACGCGCGCGGCGGAGCGGCTGAACCTCAGCCAGTCGGCGATCAGCGGCATGCTCGCGAAGCTCAGGGAATACTTCGACGACGAGTTGCTGGTCCCCGTGGGCCGCAATCTGGAATTGACGCCGCTCGCGTGCGAGCTGGTTCAACCGGTGCGCGATCTGCTGCTCCAGGTGCAGACGATCGTCGCGATCGATCCCGAGTTCGAGCCCGCGAATGCGCGGCGGCACTTCAAGATCGCGACTTCGGACTATGTGATCAACGTGCTCATGCATCGCCTGATTCCGGTGATCGAGCCGCTGGCGCCGCACATCACGATCGAATTCATGCCGCAAGTGGAGGATTCGGCGGAGAAGCTGCGCCGCGGCGAATACGACTTCCTGATCATTCCCGAGCCGTTCATCGCACCGGATCATCCGCATCGGCCGCTATTCGACGACCGTTACACCTGCGTGGTGTGGGAGGGGAACACGAAGGTCTGTGCGCGGCTGGAGAGTGTCGAGCAGTTCGAGCGCCTCGATCATGTTGCCGCGTTGCTGGGGTGGCCGCGCGCGCCGACCTACGACAGCCGCTATCTGGAAGCGCAAGGCATCGAGCGGCGCGTTCGCGTGACGACCTCGGACTTCTGTTCGATCGCGACCGCGCTGATCGGCACGCAGATGATCGCCATCATGCACCGGCGTCTCGCGAACGAGTTGTCACGCAGACTGCCGCTGCGCCTCGTGGACACGCCCATCGAGATTCCCACGGTGAGGGAGTTTTTGCAGTGGCACGAGTACAGGGAGAAGGACCCGTGCCACCGGTGGCTGCGGGAGCGTCTGATCGAAGCGGCCGCCGGGCTGGCGGCATGAGCGTCGCGCCGATCGGAACTCGAGGAAGGCATTGAGCCAGAGAAGGTCGCCTTTGGCGGCATGGCGCGCATAGACCCGATGCCATCAGGCGAAACATGCCGAAACGGACAACGCGCGGACTGCGGAATTGAATCCTCTGTTCAATCCCGTGTCCTTGCGTCGTACTTGGGTTACCGGTGTTTCAGTGCCGCTGCATGAAGTCGAGCAGCGTCGAAGCGAGGCTGTCGTCGGCGGTATTGATCGCTTCTAGCTGCGACAAATGGTTGTGGCCGCGAATCACGGCGACGTCGGGGCCGAAGTCATGTTGCGTGGTCAGCCGCGCAAACAGTTCGCCCGCCTGGATCTGCATTTGCGGCGGATCGAGTTCGGCCCACGTGATGAGCAGCGGGAACGGTTCGCTGTCCACGTTCTCGACCGTCGACATGGCAGGGTAGCCCGCGAAGTCGCTGCCGAAATACGCTTCGTTGCGCGGATCGGGACTCGGAATGCCGAACTGCCGGCGCGCGAGCTTTTCCAGTTGCACGTTATAGACGCCGGAGACGAGCAACGCAGCGCGCGGCGCGCTGACGCCCGCAGGCCGGAAGCGCCGCATGAGCGTGGCCGCCGCGACATGCGCCGCGCCTGCGGATTCGCCCGCCACGTAGATGCGCTGCGGATCGGCGCCGAATGCCGCAGCGTTCGCGTGCGCCCACGCCCATGCTGCGGCGACATCCTGCGCGCCGGCCGGCCAGCGGTGCGCCGGGCCGAGCCGGTAGCTGGGGACGACCGTGACAAAGCCTTGCCGCGCAAACCACCAGCCCACGTTGGCGCGGTCGCGGCGATCGCCGCGTACGAAACCGCCGCCGTGCACGAATAGCAGCAGCGGACGGCCTTTCGTGTCGCCGGTCGTCGGCAGATAAACGTCGAGCTTGTGCCGCTCGTCGTCGCCATAGGCGATGTCGTGGCGCACGTCGGCGCCGTCTTTGCGCTGCGTCTCGCGCAGCGGCGCGTACCAGCTTTTCACTAGCGGCGGATCGATCACGGCGCCCGTCGTACGGATCAGCCGGTCGAGTTCATCGGCGCACGGAGGGGCGTTCTGGCTCATCGTCGTGTGCTCCTTCGTTCAGCGCGCGGCGCGCAGCGCGTGCGGCGTCTTGTGGAAACGGCCGTCCTTCATGATGCCGGTCAGGCGCTGCTTGTCCTGGAGGATGGCGACGTCTTCGGTCGGGTCGCCGTTCACGATCAGCAGGTCGGCGAGATAACCGGGGGCGATACGGCCAAGCTCATCGGGCAGGCCCATCAGCGCGCCACCCAGCGCCGTGGCCGCATGCAGGGCTTCGGCGGGCGTGTAGCCGAACAGTTCGACGAAAAGCTGAAGGTCTCGCGCGTTGCGGCCATTCGGATTGAACGGGAAACCATAGTCGCCGCCGGGCAGCACGCGCACGCCGCGGCGGCGCAGTTCCGGCACGAGGCGCTGTTGCAGCTCGCGCACTTCGGCCGCGCTGCGCTTCATGTGCGTCATGTCGAAGTGGGGCGGCGGCGAGGCGTCGAGCGTCGCCTGAATGATGCCGATGGCGGGCGCCACGAAGATCTGGTCGCGGGCGGCCTCCAGCATGTCGAGCGCTTCTTCGTCGGCGTAGGTGCAGTGATAGAGCACGCGAAAGCCGTTGCGCAGCGCCATCTTCACCGCTTCGGCGGCCTGCGCGTGCGCGGCGAGCCAGACGCCTGCCGCGGCGGCTTCATCGCCTGCCGCCTGCGCTTCGGCTTCGCTGTACAGCAGTTGCTGCGACGCGCCCGGCTGCAAGGCGTCTTCGCCCGAGAGCAGAAACTTCACCGAGCGCGCGCCCATCTCCGCGCACGTGCGCACGAACGCGCGCACGGCGTCCGGTCCCACGCCGTGCGGGTCGACCTCGCCGGGGTTCAGTTCCTGCTCGTCGGCGGCGACAGGCGGCGTGCGCTCGATGGACGACGCCACGAGCCGCGGGCCGGGCATGCCGCCGCTCTCGATCTGCTCGCGCAGCGCGACTTCCACGCGCTTGCTCAGCGAGCCCGCCGAATAGGCGCTCGTGAAGCCGTGATCGAGCAGGATGCGCGCGTTGCGCGCGGTGGTGAGCACGAGTTCTTCGGGCGGCAATGCCATGCCGGGCACGAACTTCTCGACCGAACTGGGCCAGGACAGATGCGCGTGCGCCTCGACGAGGCCGGGCATCAGCGTGGCGCCGCCGCAGTCGTAGAGGTCGTCGCCGTCCTGGGCGAGCGAGGGCGACTGCGGCGCCGCGAGCGCGACGATCCGGTTGCCCTCCACGCGCACCTGCGAAGGAAAGGGCGCGGAACCGCTGCCATCGAATACACGAACGTTCTGAAAAACTATGCCTGCCATGATTGGGGTCTCAAGTGAATTGTCGGAGAGTGATCGTCAGCGCGCCGGGGGAAGCTCGAAGTGCGTTTGCGTGCGCGCCACCGAGCGCAGGCGGCTGAAGAAGAGGAAGCTGAACAGGCCGATCAGGACGGCCGCGAACCCGAGCGCGCCGAAGCCGAAGCGCACGATCAGCATGCCGCCGAGCAAGGGGCCGACGGCCGAGCCCGCCATCAGCATCGCGGGCGTGTAGGCGACCGCGCGGCCCGTCTTGTCGAGTCGTGCGAGCAGGCCGAACAGGAACGTGTGGGTGAAGATCATCGCGAAGACCCACAGGCTCGCCGCGAGCGCATACGGAGCGAACGACGTCGTGTTGCAGAGCACGAGCGCGAGCACGCCTTGCGCGATGGGGCCGGCGAGCGCGACATTGCGCGCGTCGAGCTTGCCCTGGAGCAGCGCGGCGAGTGCGGACGGCAGCAGATTGACGAGGCCGACCGCTACGAGCACGGCGTTCACGCGGGCGTTGCCGAATCCGTGTGCGAGCCCGATGCGCTGCGCGAAGCTGAACACCATCGCCTGGTTGATCGCCATGAACACGATACCGATGATCGCGCTCCAGCAACCGCGTTCGAATCGTGTGTCCATGAGACGCGTGGCTTCGCGGCGCGGCGCGCCCGCATCGGCTGCCGCCGGGGCGGGCCATGCGAGCGCGAGCGCCAGCGCGGCGGCGATCGAGACCGCAGCGAACACCACGAACAAGGCCGCGCCGCCATGCAAGGCGATCAGCGTCGGTGTGGCCGCAAAGTAGACGACGCCGAACAGGGCCAGCGCGAGATGACCGAGCGCAAACAGCCGATGAGGATTGGCCGTCCTGCCGATGGCGCCATGCGCGACCGACAGCCCGCCGCCCACGCCGATGCCCGCCGTGGCGTGGGCGGCCAGCATGCCGCCGAAGGTCGTGGCGTGCGCCGCCAGCGCGAAGCCGCAGGCGGCCAGGGCGAAACCGCTCGCGGCCGCGAGCCGCCCCGGCAGCCGGGCGATCAGCGGCGCGATGCAGACCGAGCAGACGACCGCGCAGGCGAGGTAGGCCGTGGCGAGCGCACCGGCGCGTTGGGCGTCGAAATGAAATCGCTCGATCAAGGTGTTGACCCACACAGGCAGGGCGACCAGATCGATCATTCCCGCGACGTGTGCGGCGACAAGCGCAAAAGGTGAGCCGCGTCGGGCTGACATGTCTGTCTCCAATGTTTTTTGATGTGACGCAAGGCATTGCGTGTGCGGTGAGTGTAGGGGCTCGGCGCACAACGAGCAGACGCGTTTCGCGATACGGGCTATCACGTTTCGCGAGGGCTCGCCGCCCCCGAGCGCGCGCGTGCCTTGCACGTGCCAACGCCGCGTCACGTATCGCGAATCGAGATAGCAGGTATCGCCAAACAAGGCGTTACAGACCTGGAGGCGGCCTCTAGAATCCTGCCGGCACATTTGACATGGCGCAAAGCGCCGGTCAGCCATTCGTGCTGTGGCACGGCTAAAAAAATCAACCTGCTGCTTCCGCGCTGGCGGACGGTCTGGAAATATGGAGACAACATGACCACGCGGTTCAAATCGTCGGTGGGCGCGCTCGGCGCCACGGCGCTGGTGCTTTCCCTGTCACTGCTTCCGCCTGTTGCGCTGGGTGCCCAGACCGCCGCCGTCGCGACGTCGCCGTGGCCCGCACAGGCTGGCGTCGCAACGTGGCGCGCGGGCGTGGGATCGTTGCGCGCCGCGCGCATCGTCAGCGTGTCGGGCGATGTGTCGAATGCGCAGGCGCTGGTCACTGGCGGCGTCACGGTCTTGCGCTATCGCGCGGGTGGACCGGCGCCGGTCGTCGTGCTCGACTACGGACGCGAAGTCGGCGGCGTGCCGTATTTCGACGTGACGGCGCACACGGGCCAGCCCACGCTCGCGGCGACCTTCAGCGAGAGCCGCGCGCACCTGGCGAGCGGCGACGTGACGGCGGGACTGACGGTCGCCGTGGATCCGGCGCGCACGAGTCAATTTCCGGTGCTGCGCAACGGCACGATCTCGCATCCGGTCGTGCAGGGCGGCGAGCGCTATCAGGTGATCTCGCTGTCGACGCCGGGGACGGTCGTGCTGTCCGGCGCAGGCATCCGCGCGCTGAACGCGGCGAGCGCAGACACGCACGCCGCCCTGAACGAAGGCGCTTTCATGTCGAGTTCGGACGCGCTCAATCAAATCTGGAATGCAGGCGCGTATACGGTCGAACTCACGCGTCTCGATGCAAGGGCGCTGCCGCTGGCGTGGCGGATCAGCGACGCGGGCCTGACGCTGGGCGCGACCGGCACCGGCATCGTGCAAAAGAGCGGGCAGTGGCCCGCGGACTATGCGATGTCGTTCGACGTGCGCGTGGATCGCGACAGCGCGGGATGGGTCATGCGCGATCTGTCGAACCTGAGCACGCTGCGCTTCGTGCTGCATGCCGATACGGCGAACAAGGAGATCGCGAACACGCTCGAATTCAGCGCGTTCAGCACCTTTGCCGGGGGCAACAAGCGCGTCGCCGTGCTGAAGCTGCCCGCGACCGTGTCGCCGGGCACGTGGCACAGCGTGCGCACCGACATGCGCGGCCCGCGGCTGGAGGTATTCCTGGACGGCAAGCCGGTCGGCTCGCTCGACGCCGACGCGCTGGGCGCCACCAGCATGCTGCTCGCGCCGGTGGGCAGCGCGGGTTTCTTCAACGAGCCCGGCGCGCTGGCGACCTACCGCAACCTGTCGATTACCGACGTGACGGACAAGGTCCTCTACGCGAACGCGCTCACGAACCCGGAGGCCCTGAACGACTTCTCCGCTCACACGAACGACATGGCCTTGCTCGTCGATGGCGCCAAGCGCGATCGCACCATCTGGTCCGCGGATCTCGCGGTCGCCGCGCCCACGCTGTTCTACACGTCGAATCGCGTCGACGCCATCGAAGGCTCGATTCGCCTGCTCGGCAGTTATCGCCTCGCCAATGGCGAAGTCTCGACCACCCATAGCTCGCAGGATCCGCTGATCGACACGCCTGCCGACGCCTACGGCATGACCGGCTTCTATTCGACGCAGTACTCGATGTACTTCGTGAAGCTGCTGCGCGACTACTACCAGTACACGGGCGATCTCTCGCTCGTGCGTGCGCAGTGGCCAGCGCTCGAAGGCGAACTGCGCTATCTGGGCGATCACGTCGACGCCAATGGACTGATCTCGGTGGACGCGCACGAGGCACAAGACTGGCTGCCCGATTTCGCGCATCCGGTGACCGGCGAGGTGACCGCGACCAACGCGCTCTATTACGGGGTACTGGGCGACGCGGCCTATCTGGCCGGCGCGCTCGCCAGGGCCGACGAACAGAGCGCATGGCAGCAGCAGGCCGCGCGCGTTCGTCATGCGATCAACCAGCAGCTCTACAACGAACAGGCCGGGTTCTACGCGATGAGCGCGAACCGGCCGGGAGCGCTGGCCCAGGACGCCAACGCGCTGGCCGTGCTGACCGGCGTGGCGTCGCCCGAGCGTGCGCGCCAGGTGCTGACGAGCGTGGCGAGCGGCCTGGCCAGCGAACATGGCCGCCTGGCGTTTTCGGGCGACAGCGGGCGTGCATCGATGATCAGCCCCTTCGCGAGCGACGCCGAGTTGCGGGCGCGACTCGCCACGGGTGATACGACGGGCGCGCTCGACCTGATCCGCTCGCTGTGGGGAACGATGATCGCGCCGGGCGACAACTACACGGGCACGACATGGGAAGCCATGAGCGCGGCGGGCGAACCCGTCAGCCCGCAAACGAGTCTTGCGCACGGCTGGTCGTCGGGACCGACCTCGGCGCTGTCGCAATACGTGCTGGGCATTCGTCCTGCGAGCCCGGGCTATGGGCAGTGGCTCGTCAAGCCGCAAATGGGCGATCTGCGCTGGGCGCAGGGCCGCGCGCCGACGCCCCACGGGGCCATCGCGGTGAAGTGGAGCATCGATGCGCAGGGCGCCATCGCCATGCATGTCGTCGTGCCGAAGGGCACGAGCGGCACCATCGCGGTCCCGGCAACGCGCGGTGGCGTGCACATGAACGGCAAGACCGTGGCGACGTCCGCTGTGTCCGCGCTCGACCCGCACGGTGTGCATAGCGACGGACGCGCCTATGCCTATATCAACGACGTGGGGCCCGGCGCTTACGACATCGAAGCCCTCAATTAATCGAGCGACGCGGCTGTCGAAGATGCACCAGCCGCGATCTCGAAGCAGGCCGACTCATCCGACCGCGTCATGAAGCCCGCCTCGCAGCGGGCTTCATGCTTTTGGACGGTTGCCTGCGGACAGGCATCGTGAACAACGAAACAGACGAGGCGCCAGGCACACGGCGAGGCGAAACGCGTTCCCGATTACGCATCGCGATTCACGATAGCGGGTATCGAGAATGAGGCGGATTGCTGAAGAGGCAACCCTATAAAATTCGATCAAATGTTGATGTGACGCGTATAGCCGAGCCGAGATTCGTGCTTACGCGCGCCCAAGAACAGCCGACCCGATCTGCGTCCCCGCAAACGGCCCGGCTACCAGGAGACAAACAGGTTCCCACGTACCAAACGGTCGGCCGATGTTCCCGGTCGTGCGTCGTTGCGCTGATTGACTGAGCCGCTGCCTTGCCATTGCTTCCATGCGAAGTGGGGCTGTCAAAACGGCACGACCTATTCCGCTTCACGCACAACGCGATCGGCAACGAACGCACGCCATGCCTGCATCGACCCATCCAGATCAGGTAACGACCGTATGAAGCCTCTGAACACATAACACTTCGGCTGACGAAGAGGCGTAGGCAGCAACCACGAAGTACAGCCGATGAACAAAATAGACACGGAGACAGGATGGCATACTCAACACAACTAAAGATCGCTGCATTGGCTTCGCTGATCGCCGCAAGTACCGCACACGCGCAGTCGAGCGTTACCTTGTTCGGCATGATCGACACCGGTATCACGTATTTCAGCAATCAAAGCGGACATTCGAACGTGATCGAGGACGGTTACGTGAATGCGCCAAGCATGATTGGATTCACGGGGCGAGAAGATCTCGGCGGCGGGAACCGGGCGATATTCCGGCTTACCCAGTCTTTCCAGTCGACCAACGGCAAGGCGATGGCTTCGGGTTCCGCTTTTGGCATGGAATCGTTTGTCGGCCTGGAGAGCGACCGGTATGGGACGCTCACGCTTGGTCGTCAAAACGATTTCATGGTCGAGATGTTGCAGTACACAGGGATTGTCGGGCCCATTTATGGTTATCACCCCGGCGATTACGATCGCATTACGGGTGAGCAGCTCAACAACTCGGTCAAGTACGATAGCCCGGAAATCGCCGGAATACAGGGCGGAGCCATCTACAGTTTTGGTTCGACTTCCGGTAACGCGACGAATACCGGCCGGGCTTTCGGCCTGAAGCTGAAGTATCACAATGGGCCATTCGCCATTGGCGCGGCCATGACCGATATTAATGGCACGACGATCAATCCTGCCGGAATCGGTCTCGCTTACGCGTTCGGAACATCAACCGCGTCAACCGCGTCCAGCGGTATCGAGCTTCGCAACCTCACGACTTCGGCCATCGGTGCGGCCTACCAGATGGGTCCCGCCAGGTTTGTCGCCTCTTATTCCTATGTCCACTTTATCGCGCTCGACGGCGCTAAAGATCGACTTCAAACCGGCGACGTGGGCGTGATGTACGACATCCGGCCGGACTTGAACGTGGCAGCGGATTATGGCTACTCGGTCGGACTCGGCGGGCGTTGGCATGTCTATAACGCCATGATCAATTATTTCCTTTCGAAGCGGACCACCGTTTATCTCGACGCCGATTTCGAGCATGTCACCGGCGCGGGACAGGTGGCGCAACTGCTTTACGCCAGCCCTTCTTCCAATTCCGATCAACTCGCCCTGCGGGTGGGGATATCGCACAAGTTCTAACGCGTAATTATTTTTTGCGGGCGATTCGTCTGGCGAAGGACGCAACCGGGCTAGCGAAGTCACCGGATTAATATCGACAGGAATATGGACAAATTGAACGCCAATCTTGATAGACGTGCCATGCTGAAATTGATGGCAACGAGCGCAGCAGCGATGCCATTATCCAAAGCAGCTTTCGCCGAAGGCTACAAAAGCCGGTCGAATTCGTTTCTTTGGGGCGTCGCGACGGCCGGTCACCAGTACGAAGGCAACAACACGAATGCCGATACATGGATGCTCGAGCACGTTTCCCCGACTATTTTTCAAACGCCGTCCGGCGATGCAGTCGACAGTTTCAGCCGATGGCGGGAAGACCTGGATATCGTCCGCGATCTCGGGCTGAATACATTCCGCTTCTCGATCGAATGGTCGCGGATCGAGCCAGCAAAGGGCGAATACTCCATTGCGATGCTCGACCACTATAGAAGGGTGATGGATGGATGCCGTGAGCGGGGCCTGACGCCCATGGTGACGTTCAATCACTTCACGACGCCGATATGGTTCGCCGCTGCGGGTGGTTGGGAAGTGGAGGGCTCAGCCGACCATTTCGCCAGGTATTGTGAGCGGGTTGCGAGACACATGGGCGACAGGTTGAGTTATGCGACCACGCTGAACGAGCCAAACATCCTGAAAATCATTTCGTGGTTGCCGCTGGTATTTCCACCCGGATTCGCGGAAGGTCAAAAGGCGATGCTGGCCGCAGCAGCAAGGGCCAGCGGATCGACGAGATTCTCGTCAGCGAATGTCGGCGATGCCGAGCCCAAAACGGCACAGATGATTCTGGCCCATAAAAAGGGCGTTGAAGCGATAAAGAGCGTTAATCCGCGAGTCAAGGTGGGTGTTAGCCTGTCGATCACGGACGATCAGGCCGTGGGCCCCGACAGCAAGCGCGACCAAAAGCGGCAGGATGTCTATGGTGTCTGGATGGAAGCCGCGCGTACAGGGGATTTTATCGGCGTTCAAAACTATGGGCGCCAGCGTCTGGACCGGAACGGCGCGATGCCGCCACCCGCGGGGGCGGAAATGACGGCTAATGGGGAAGAGTTTTACCCGGACTCCCTGGAGGGTGCAGTGCGCTACGCCCATAGCGCGACCGGTTTGCCGGTGATCGTGACTGAAAACGGCATCGACGGGATCGATGACGCTCAGCGCGTACGCTATATCCCACTCGCCATCGAGGCCATGCAGCGCGCCATGAAAGATGGCGTGCCGGTACATGGGTATATTCACTGGAGCCTGCTTGATAATTTCGAATGGCTGTTTGGCTATGGGCCAAAGTTCGGGTTGTATTCGGTCGATCGTACGACTTTCGTTCGCACCGCAAAACCGAGCGCTTCAGTGCTGGCTTCCATCGTTAAGAGCAAGCGTTTTTCGGCTGCCTGATTTCGTCTGGTAGCCCGTGTCATCAGCAAAGTTGGCGTGAATGATGGCAGGGCGAGCATTAGCCCCCGGTATGACCTCGCGGTAATACCGGGGGCTAATAAGTATGCCGCTTGCCGGATTCAGTGAACCAGGCATTCCTGTGCCTCGCACCAGCAAACTCTCGCTTTTACATCTTCATATCAAGACGTCCGTAAAGACCATCGGCCTCCTTGTTCGGGCCTGCCGCAAAGAACAGCGTATTGGAGGGCTGATTGTTGAGGCCGTTGCCAAACGCGATGCCCCACAGTCCATCCTGTTTGAACGGCGTGTTGTTCGAGAGCGTGACGGTCGCCATGAATGCGCCGGTTGCCGGATCAAATGCGTTGATCGTGCCGTCGCCGAAGTTGCCCACGAGAATGGTCCCGCTCAGGCTGCCTAAATTGGCGGGCGCCTGGGCGATACCCCACGGTGCATTCAGTTGCCCGCGCGAGGCGAAACGCTGCAACAGGTTGCCCGCGGTGTCGTAGATATCGACGAAGCCCATGCCTGCGCCGGCGACATCGTCGTGTTTCGCCGCGTCCTGCATGGCGTAGGTCACGAACAGTTTCGTGCCGATGGCCTGAATGCCGAATGGCGCGAAGCCGGCTGGCAGCGTCGGGTCCTGAAAACCGCCGGGCATTGTCACTTTCGCGAAGTGCGTGTCGAACACGTCGATCTTGTTGTTATGGAAGTCCGTCGCGTAGAGAAAGTTCGCGCCCGCATTGCTCGCAAGCGCGAGTCCCTTGTACACGGCGCCGCCGCTTTGATCGTCGTACGCAACGATCGCGTTGGTGGCGTTCACCGCGGGCGACCACGCGGTCAACGTGCCGCCTTCGCCATCGAAGATAAACGCGGCGACGCCGGATTTCCCGCCTGCGCTGATGCTGAAGCTGGTCGTGCCATTGAAGACGATGCCGGTCGGATCTGCGGAGCCGCTCGCGCCCGTCGGGAGCGTGACGACGAGCGACTGGGGCACGCCATTTCCGTCGTAGAGCGTGGCAACGGAGCTGCCGTTGTCAGCGACCCAGACGAAGCCCGAAGGATTGAACGCGATGCCCCACGAATTCTGCAGATTGGGATCGGTGTGCGAGGCCGCCACCGCGCCGTCCGAGACCAGCGCTGTTTCCGTGAACAGCGTCGCGGCAGCGGGCATCGAGGAAGATGGCATGGAATTTCCAGAGCCACCGCACGCAGCCAGCAATAGCAGCGCGGCGCTTTCGGAAAGAATAAGACGAATGACAAGACCCGGGCTCATGATGGTACCTCCGGCATCGTCACAGCAAACTCACGTGGTCTAAACGGGCACCGATGTGTCTGTATTCCACGGTGAATGAAATATCTCTGGAAATAAGGGAAAGCCGCGAGCGCGCTGACGCACGATCATCAGGATCGTGACGTCAACACGTCGATTCACCGGCTTCCCTCGTTCGACGGCAACTCGAATACGCACCGATCGGATTTATGGCTTCACGGTATGCCATATCCCCTTGAATCCGTCGCCGTTCATTTGTCCCGGCTGTTTGTCCTGCGCGAAGCGATACAGTGGCCGGCCCTTATAGGTCCATTGATGTTTGCCATCACTGGTCGCAATGAATCCCCAATCGCCATTTGCCTTGTCGTACGAATCGGCGATTGCGGCCGGCCACATCGTGGCGCAGGCGCCGGCACAGGCACTCTTTCCCGGTACGGTGTCCTTGTCGAATGCATAAAGCGTCATCCCGTCATCGTCGACCACCATGCCATTGGTGATTTTCGGTGTCTCCGCGAATGACGCGACGGGCAGTGCGAGGGTCGCGATGGCCGCGAGGCATAACAGGGCTCTTTTCATGGTTTCAGTCCGTTTAAGGAAAGGGCGCAACGCATTCGCACGGCGGGGCGAGGTGCAGACCCGGCGCAATCGCGGTGACGTATTGGAACAGTGGCGATCCGCACTGTCCTAGCGCTTAAACGGACGGGGTGGGGGAGTTATTCCGTGATTGGCGCTCAGAACCTGTGCCGGATCCCCACCCGCAACGCCACCTGCTTATCGGTTGACGAAGGCGTGAGCCCGGTGATCTGCGCGACCGCCGCGCGGCCGGTGGAATCCATGCCGTCAGCCTTCTCATAGACCGCGATGGAATACACATCGGTTCGCTTCGACAGAAACCAGTCGATCCCGGCGCTAAACAAATGATAGTCGGCGCCTTCCTTGCCGCCCGCGCCGCCATTGCGCGTGTAATCGTATGCAATGCCGGTGAGCAGGGAAGGCGTTATCTGGTATTGCAGATTCACTTCGACGTTATTGAATGCCGCGGTGCCCGCATAGTGCAGCGGATCAGGTCCTGCCGCCGAGCCGAGATTGCCGAACCGTGTATTCGAATACGCGACGTTCGTATTGAATGCGCCGAGCGTCAATCCCATGCCAGCCGCGGCAATTTCCATTCGGCCCGCCGACGCATAGCCCGCGAATACGGGATTCGATTCGGGGCTCGTCGCGCTGCCGAAACTGCCGAGATTATTCGACGTCGCGGGTCCCGCATTCGGATTCGCGCCAAAGAACGAGAGATTGGGGTTGCTCACATTGAGGTAAGCGGCACCCGCTGAGAACGGTCCGGCCGCATACGATGCGCCTGCGCCCCAGATCGAGTTCTGTACGAATGAACCAGCGACGCCGCCGAGTCCCAGAATCGCTTCGACGGTCAATCCGTTCCATGTGCCGCTGCGGAACTTGATGGAGTGATTGATGCGCCGGGTGTTCTGCGCATTGTCGAGATCGCTGGGGTGCGCGGTCATGTAACCGCCCCATTGCGGCGAGGCCAGATAAGGCCGGAAGAAATCGACGACGGGATCGTATTGCCGCCCGAGCGTGACGGTGCCCAGATCGCTTTTGATGCCGACGTAGGCCTGTCGTCCGAACATCGCGCCGCCTTGATTGAGTGCGCCGTTATTGCTGTAGAAGCCGCTTTCGAGCAGGAAGACCGCCTTCATGCCGTTGCCGAGTTCCTCGCTTCCCGTGATGCCCCAGCGGCTGCCTTGCAAGCCTGCCGAGCCGCCTTCGATCATCGCGATCTGATGGCCGCCGCTAAAGCCGTTCGCGGTCTTTCCCTTCTGGATGTTATTCGTATAGTTGATGCCGCTGTCGATCACGCCGTAAAGCGTGACGCTGCTTTGCGCGCTGCCAGCCGACGAATAGGCTGAGCCTGTAATCAGGATGCCAAAATAAATTGCAGACTTCTTCATTCGCGATGTCTCCAGTACGCGTTTGTGCCTTTGTTTTTCGGCGCTTCATCCCGAAGCGCCGCAGGTTCCGATTAGTGGTGAGAATTGGCCATCGAACCTGCCTCGTCGCATTCGGCCTGTTCGGTGAGGCGCAGGAACAGCGTCATCAGGAACGCGAGAACCAGCAAACCGGCGAGGAACAGCAGGCCGGGCGTCGCGCTGGAGCCGCTGCCCTTGATATAGCCGATCGCAAACGGCCCCACGAATCCGCCGAGATTGCCGATCGAATTGATGACCGCGATGGAAATCGCCGCCGTCGAGCGCGACAGAAACAAGGTGGGAAGCGCCCAGAACGGCGACTTGAACGCGTAGAGTCCCGCGAGGCTCAGGCTGATCATCGCGATCGAAACATACGGGTTGACCGACAGTCCCGCGCCGAGCAGCGCCAGCGCGGCCACGCCCAGCGGAATCGCGGAATGCAGGCGCCGTTCGTTGCGGCGGTCGGAATGCCGCGACCAGAGCACCATGACGATCGTGGCGAAGAGGTAAGGCACCATCGCGATCAGGCCGATCTGCGTATGCGTGAGCGCCGTCGAAAATCCCTTGATGATCTGCGGCATCCAGTAGCCCACGCCAAGACTGCCGCACTGATACACGAAGTAAATAAACGCGAGATACAGCACCTTGGGATTGCCCATCGCCTTGAGCGAGCCGAAGTGACGTGCATTCGGCCGCGCGCGGGCGTCGGCGGCGAGCTGGCCTTGCAGCCATTCGCGTTCGGCGGGCGAGAGCCATTTCGCATCGGCGGGGCGGTCGCTCAGGAACAGGAAGCAGACGATGCCGCCCGCCACGGCGGGCGCGCCTTCGAGCACCAGCATCCAGCGCCAGCCGCTCCAGTCGAACCATTGAACGTGATCCATGATCCACGTGCTCAACGGCGCGCCCACGATGTACGACACCGGAATCGCCGCCGTAAAGAGCGCGACCGTGGTGGCGAGTTCCTTCGCGCGGAACCAGTACGTGAGATAGACGATGATGCCGGGGAAAAAGCCTGCTTCGGCCACGCCGAGCAGAAAGCGCACGACATAAAGCTGCGTCGCGGTTTGCACGAAGGCGGAGGCGACCGAGATCGCGCCCCATGTCACGAGAATCCGGGCGATCCATACGCGCGCGCCGAACTTCGAGAGCATCACATTGCTTGGCACTTCGAACAAAAAATAGCCAATGAAGAAAATGCCCGAAACGAAGCCGAATGCTTCGCTGCTGAGCGCCAGTTCGCGGTTCATCTGCAACGCCGCGTAGCCGATATTGGCGCGGTCGAGATAGGAAATGATGTACAGCACGAACACGAACGGAATGATGCGCCAGGCGATCTTGCGCACGACTGCGCGTTCGTCGAGGGTCGTAGTGGGGAAGTGCATAGGTCTCCAGCGGCGGGGCGAGCCCGCCGCATGCCTCTGAAATGCGGAATGACGATGAGCGGGCGGATCAGGTCCGCGCGTTCGAGAACACCATGCAGACGGGGCTGCCCGATTTTTCGACGAAGCCGGTGGGTGCGAGGCGGCCCGTTTGCGCGTCGATCGCGAGCGCGACGATGGTGTCGCTGTCCTCGTTGAGCGCGTACATGAAGCGTCCGTCGGGCGTGCTCGTCATGAAGCGCGGCGTCTTGCCGAGCGTCGGCTCCGCGCTCACGAAACGCAGATGGCCGGTCGACGCGTCGATGCTGAACACGGCGATGCTGTCGTCGCCGCGATTCGAGGCGTAGACAAAGCGACCGTTGCGATCCACTTCGATTTCCGACGCGCGGCTGTTGCCCGTAAAGGTGTCGGGTAGGGTCGACAGCACCTGCAGCGGCGTGAGCGCGCCGGTGGCGGCGTCGTAGCGGTAAGCGGTGACCGTCGAATCGAGTTCGTTGACGACCCAGGCATATTCGCCGCCCGGATGGAACGCGATGTGGCGCGGTCCCGCGCCTTCGCGCGATTCCACGAAGGGCTGCGCGGCGGGCGTGAGCGTGCCGTTGTCGAAGCGGAACGCGAACGTGCGGTCGAGGCCCTTGTCCGGGACGATCACGAAGCGGCCGCCCGGACCGAACGGGTTGAAGTGCGGCTTGGCCTGCTTCTGCTCGATGCGGTGCGGGCCGATCGGGCCGTCCAGATGCACGAGTTGCGTGAGCGGTTCGAGCGAACCATCGGCGGCGATGGGCAGCACGGCCAGGCTCGCGCCGATGTGATTCGACACCACCACGTAACGGCCGCCCGGATCGATCGCGAGATGCACGGGGTTCTTGCCTTCGGTGCTCTGGCGGTTCAGAAACGTGAGCTTGCCGGTGGCCTTGTCCACCTTGAACGCGCTGATGTCGCTGAGATCGCCGTGCACGGTATAGAGCCGCTCGCCATCGTGCGAGAGCGCCAGAAACGACGGGTTGACGAGATCCTTGACGAGTTGCACGAGCGTGAGCGCGCCGGTCTGGGCATCGACCTGATACACGCTGATGCCATCGCCGCGGGCGTTGCGTTCGCGCGTGGTGCGCGAGCCGACATAAGCAAACATGGGGTTCATTCCTTTTAAAACGCGTGGGCCAGAGGCCGTTTCAGCGGAGAAAGCCGGTCGCGGCGCGCTGCCCGCCAGCGCCATCGCACCGAGCGCCGCGCCCGCCTGGACGAGCCGGCGGCGCTTCGTATTCAAGCGCGCAGCAGAGGCGTCGCGGCCGGATTTTTCCATGCTTGTCTCCAGATTGTTATGTTTGGGGTTTTCACTATGATTGCATTTTGTCCTGGAAAAGTGCAAAAATACAGTCATGGAAAACACTGACACCCCACTGACCGGCCACCTCGACGTCGCCGGGGCCCGCTTGCGCTTCGTCGATCTGCCGGCGATGTTCGGCGCGAAGCTCGGCGAACTGCCGGTCGTGCTGCGCCTGCTGCTCGAAAACGTCATCCGCAACATGGACGGCGACGAGCGCCGCGCGGCCGTCGACGCGATCCTCGCGTGGCGCGAGCGCGGCACGAGCGAGCACGAGATCGCGTATCAGCCCAATCGCGTGCTGATGCACGACACGACCAGCACGCCCGCGCTCGTCGATATCGCCGCAATGCGCGACGCGCTCGCCGAAGCCGGTGCCGATCCGTCCGCACTCAATCCGGTGCTGCCGGTCGATTCGTCGGTGGATCACTCGCTCGCCGTGGAATATTTCGGGGAGCTAAACGCCGCGCCGAAGAATCTCGCGCTGGAACTGCGCCGCAATGCCGAGCGTTATCGCTTCCTGCGCTGGGCCTCGCAGGCGCTCACGGGCGTGCGCATCCATCCGCCGGGCACGGGCATCATGCATACGATCAACCTGGAGCAACTGGCGACGGTGGTCACGCGCGTCGAGCGCGAAGGGGAAACGTGGGCGGTGCCCGACACGATGATCGGCACGGACAGCCACACGCCGATGATCAACGGCATCGGCGTGCTCGGTTGGGGCGTGGGCGGTCTCGAAGCGCAGACGGTGATGTTCGGCATGCCGGTGATGCAGCGCATTCCCGACGTGATCGGCGTGCGACTCACGGGCGCGCTCAAGCCCGGCGTGCTCGCGACCGACCTCGCGCTCACGGTCACGCAGCGGCTGCGTGCGATTGGCGTGTCCGGCGAATTCGTCGAGTATTTCGGGCCGGGCGTGGCGACGCTGACGGCGGGCGAGCGCGCAGTGGTGGCGAACATGGCGCCGGAGTACGGCGCGTCGACGGGCTTCTTCGCGGTGGACGCCCACACGCTCGATTACCTGCGCGCCACGCATCGCAGCGAAGACGCGATCCGGCTCGTCGAGGCGTACACGCGCGCGGCGGGTCTGTGGTTCGATCCCGAGGCTACGCCGCGCTACACGCGCACGATCGAAATCGATCTGGCGTCGATCGGCATGCACGTGGCCGGGCCGCGCCGTCCGCAGGATCTGCTCGATTACACGATGCTGCCCGAGGCGCTCGCGAAGTTCGACTTCGTGCCGGCAACACCGCACGCGCAGCACCCACGCATGCCGCGTCATCCCGTGGCGATCGCCGCCATCACGAGCTGCACGAACACATCCGATCCCGCCTTGCTGATCGCCGCCGGGCTGGTGGCGCGCAAGGCGCGCGCGAAAGGGCTGAACGTGCCCGCGTGGATCAAGACATCGCTCGCGCCGGGCTCGCCCGCGGCCGCCACGTATCTCGCGCGCGCCGGTTTGATCGACGACCTCGCGGCCGTGGGTTTCGATATCGTCGGTTATGGCTGCACGACCTGCATCGGCAATTCGGGGCCGCTCACGGAGAGCGTGCGCGCGGCGCAGGCCGAGGGCCGCATTTATCCCGTCGCGGTGCTCTCGGGCAACCGCAATTTCGCGGGCCGCATTCATCCCGATCTCGATCTCGGCTTCATCATGTCGCCGCCGCTCGTGATCGCGTTCGCGCTGGCGGGCAACGCCGAAATCGATCTGAGCCGCGAGCCGGTGCAGACCGCCGCCGACGGCACGCCCGTCTATCTGCGCGATCTCTGGCCCACGCGCGAGGAAGTGGCCGCGCTCGTGGCGCAATCGGCCGATCCCGAGGATTATCCGCGTGCGTTCGCCGTGGCGAGCCGCAATCCCGCGTGGCACGACCTGGAAGCGCCGTCTTCGGCGCGCTTTCCGTGGGACCCGAAATCGACGGCCTTGCGCCGCCCGCCGTTCGCCGCCGCCGATCAGGGCAGCCAGCTCGGCAGCTATCGCGCGTATCCGCTGCTCGTGCTTGGCGACGACATCACCACCGATCACATTTCGCCCGCGAGCGCGATTCCGAAAGACAGTTTCGTGGCGGACTTCCTCGTCTCGCGCGGCGACGATCGCGACGATCTGAACGTGTTCGCGTCGCGGCGCGGCAACTGGGAAGTGATGATGCGCGCGGCGTTCTACAACAAGACGCTCGTGAACCGCCTGAAGCCGGGCATGCGGGTCGCGCACACGCTGCACGTGCCGAGCGGCGACGTGCTGCCGGTCTTCGAGGCCGCGCAGCGCTACGCCGAGGCCGGCGATCCGGTCGTGCTGATCGCGGGCGAACGCTACGGCACGGGCTCGTCGCGCGACTGGGCCGCGAAGGGCCAGCGGCTGCTCGGCATCCGCGCGGTGCTGGCCGCGAGCTTCGAGCGCATCCATCGCTCGAACCTCATCGGCATGGGGATTCTGCCGCTGCGTTTCGCGCCTGGCACCCATCCCGATACGCTCGCGCTCCAGCCGGGTGATATGCTCGACGTTCAGGCGGATGCCGCGACGCTCGCGCCGCGCTGCGCGGTGCCGGTCCGCATCGTGCGCGCCGATGGTCGCATCGAATCGATCGACGTGCGCGCCGCCGTGGAAACGCAACTCGAATGCAGCTTGCTGCGCTCGGGCGGCGTGATTCCGCTGATCCTGCAAAACACACTCGCAACAGGGGGCCGCTGAACGAAGCCCAGACGTTGCGCGGCTGGCTGAATGAGATGATCGACCGATCCATTGCGACGCAAATTATCGACCTGATTCGTACCGAAGGCATGGAGGCCGGCGCGCATCTGCCCGCGCAGATGCTGGCCGACCGCCTGCGCGTTTCGCGCTCGCCCGTGAACGAAGCGCTCGCGCTGCTGCACGAGAAGGGCGTGCTCACGCGCGAGAAGAATCGCGGCTTTTTCGTGGCGCGGCCGGTGCTCGATTCGCTGTCCGACGTGGTGGACGAACTCGGTCTTGCCGAAACCGACCTTGTGACGCGCGTGTATTTCCAGATCGCCGACGACCGTCTCAAGGGCGAGCTGCCCGATACGTTTTCCGAGCAATTGATCCGCACGCGCTACGGCCTCACGAGCGGACAACTGAACGCCGTGCTCGGCCGCATCGCGCAAGAGGGCTGGGCCGAGCGCAAGCCGGGTTACGGCTGGGAGTTTTCGCCCATGCTGACGACGCCGGACAGCCTGCTCAAGTCCTATCGTCTGCGTCTCGCGCTGGAGCCGGCCGCGCTGCTCGAACCGGGCTACAAGCTCGATCGCAAGGTGCTCGAACGCTGCCGTGAAGTCGAAAAGCATCTGCTGGCGGGCGGCATCGAAACGGATACCGCCGATCAGCTGCACGAACGCGGCGTGCGATTCCACGAGTCGCTGGTCGAAGCGTCGGGCAACAGTTTTTTCATCGACACGATCCGGCGCGTGAATCGCGTGCGCCGTCTGCTTTCGTATCGCTCGATGCAGCATCGCGAGCGCTATGTAGAGCACGCGAAGCAGCATCTTTATGTGCTCGAACTGCTCGAACAGGAGCGCAACGAAGAAGCCTCCGAGGAATTGCGTCAGCACTTGCTGCATACGCTCGACGCGCTGTCGAACATACGCGAAATTTTTGAACCCTGAATCGACGCCCGGCACGCGGCGTTGCACCCACACCATGACTATCGATCCCGCTGTCGTTCAAGCTTTTGCACCCACGGGCGTGTTGCGCGCGTCCATCAATCTCGGCAATCCGATTCTCGCGAATCGCGATCCGGCTACGGGCGAACCGTTCGGCGTGTCCGTCGATCTCGCGCGCGATTTCGCCGCGTATCTGGGCGTGCCGCTCGAACTCGTGGTGTTCGATGCGGCCGGCAAATCGGTCGAAGCGGTGAGCGACGAGCGCGCGGATTTCGGCTTTTTCGCGGTCGATCCCAAACGCGGCGAGACGATTGCGTTCACCGCGCCCTATGTGCTGATCGAAGGGTTTTATCTCGTGCGCGACGATTCGCCGGTTCGCAGCAACGCCGAGGTGGACGCGCCGCACAATCGCGTCGCCGTGGGCAAGGGCAGCGCCTACGATCTGTTCCTCACGCGCGAACTGAAGGCCGCGCAGATCGTGCGCGCGCCGACCTCGCCGACTGTCGTGCAAACCTTCATCGAACAAGGGCTCGAAGTGGCCGCGGGCGTGAAGCAGCAATTGCAGGCCGATGCGCGCCAGATTGGCGGCCTGCGTTTGCTCGACGAACGCTTCATGGTGATCCGCCAGGCGATGGGCGTGGCCAAAAGCCGTGGCGAGCAGGCCGCCGCCGTGCTCGCGGATTTCGTCGAGCACAAGAAGGCGTCGGGATTTGTCGCCGAGGCGCTGGCGCGGCATGGGATCGAAGGGGCGTCGGTGGCGCCCGCGGCCTGAACGCGCGAGCGCCTTTCGTCCTTCAATCTGTCGATCGATCAATCGATCAATCGGCCTGAACGGCTCGCGCCAATGTCGTTGTCGACGCAACGACAAGCGGGCGAGACTCCACGATCTCATCGCTGATCAGCGTGGCGACCGCGTCCGCCGTCGCCGCCGACAGCGTCCAGCCCAGGTGGCCGTGGCCCGTGTTGTAGAACACGTTGCGCTGCCTGCCTCGGCCGACTCGGGGCAACATGCTCGGCAGCATGGGCCGCAAGCCCGCCCACGGAATCACGCGCGACGTCGAGATCGACGGGAAATGCGTGCGCGCCCAGCGCACCAGCGGCTCGATACGGTCCGAGCGGATGTCGCGATTCGCGCCGTTGAGTTCGGCAGTGCCCGCAATCCGAAAGCGATCGGCGCCCAGGCGGCTCGTGACGATCTTCGCGGCGTCGTCGAGCAGGCTGACCCACGGCGCGGCCTCGCGGCTCTCGGGATCGTCGAGGCACACGGTAATCGAATAGCCCTTAACCGGATACACGTTGACGTGGTCGCCGATCTGCGCGGCGAGCGCGCGGCTGCCCACGCCCGCGCAGATCACCACGCGATCGAACGTTGAAACGGCAGGCAGCGCATCGCGCACCGTGGCGATCGAGACCCCGGCGTTGTCCGCATCGTCAATCGACTGCACCGTGGTGTCGTAGTGAAACTCGACACCAAGCCGTTCGCACGCGAGTGCAAGGCCGCGTGTGAACTTATGAATGTCGCCAGTCGAATCGGATTCGGTAAAAAAGCCGCTGTGAAAATCGCCATGCAGCGTTGGCTCGATGGCGCGTATTTCCTCCGGCGTGACCGCGCGCCGATCGAGTCCGCCTTCGCGCAACAGCGCATTCACTTTCGTGGCCGACTCGAATTCCTTTCGCGTTGCATAGAAGTGCAAAATACCGCGCTGCTCGTGATCGAATTCGATCGACTCGCGTTGCGCAATCGAAAACAAATGTTCGCGCGCGGCAATCGCGAGACGCACGGTTTCAATCGTATTGCTGCGGTAATTCGGAATCTGGCGCAGAAACTCGCCGATCCAGCTGTACTTGTGCCAGCTCGGGCGCGGGTTCATGAGCAGCGGCGCGTCGCGCCTGAGCATCCAGCGCAGGCCTTTGAACACGGTGGCGCGGCTGTTCCAGACTTCCGCATTGCTCGCGGAAAGCTGGCCGCCGTTCGCGAACGAGGTTTCCATCGCGGCGTAGCGGTGACGATCGATGACGGTGACGTGATGGCCGCGCCGTGCGAGCGCATAGGCGGTGGTGACGCCGGTAATGCCGGCGCCGATAACGGCGATTCGTGACATGACATGGTCCAGTGTGCATCGCTGCGCGCAGTGATTGCGCTGTGTTTGCGCAGTGATTGCGTTAGGCATCGCCGGCCGATTGCAACCGGCGCCGATGCCCCATCTGTCCATGTACCTGAGAGTTTCGCCCGCGCGTTGAATGGGCGCGTGGCTCCCCTTCGGTGGGCGCCATCGCGATGATGCGCCGCTCTCCAGATGTTCCGGCTGCGTGGTCCTTTTGCCTGAGAGTTTCCGGGGCGGTTGCTCCGTCGGCGTCGTTCCGGTCGAACGATCTCTCCCATGCAGCGTGTGCGAACGCGTCAAGATTAGCCGCGCACCGCGCGCACGGCAACCGCTTTTTCAAAATTCGCTCTGCGATGTTTTGCATGAGGGTTTTGCCGGATTGAATGCGGGGAACCCAAAAAAGCCGCGTGGCGTTGCGGTTAAACTGCGATCTGCCTTCCCGTTTTCGTTCCATTGTCCAAATATGAAACTGCATCAACTGAGAGCGCTTGCCGCCGTGGCGGAAACCGGCAGCATTCTCGAAGCGTCGCGCGTGCTGCACGTCACGCAATCGGCATTGAGCAAAGCGCTCAAGGAACTCGAAGGGCAGGTGGGCGCGACGCTGTTCGTGCGCTCCAGCAAGGGTGTTCAGCTGACCGCTTCGGGGCAGCGTCTCGTCGGCCATGCGCGGCTCATCAGCGAAAATGTGCGCCGCGCGCGCGACGACATGGAGGAGATGAAGGGTAACGCAGTCGGCGAAATCAGCATCGGCGTGACGCCGGTGACCGCGCTGCTGCGTCCGCTCGCCGATTGTCTTTCGGCGTTCCGGCGCGATTATCCGCAGGCGCGTTTGCGTCTGCTGGAAATGCGGCCGAACCAGTTGCTCGAACAGGTTCGCGAAGGCACGCTCGATTTCGCCTTGACCTCGCAGCGCATGGCGCCCGACAGCCTGCTCGACTGCACGCCCGTGCTGAACATGGCCACGCTGGTGGCGGCGCGCAAGGGGCATCCGCTGAGCGGCGAGCGCTCGCTGGCCGCCTTGCGCGAGGCCGAATGGATCGTGCTCGATCCGCTCGCGGACGCGAGTACGCCCTTCGTGCATCTGTTCGCCGATCACGGCCTGGCCGTGCCCGCGCGCGTGATCGAATGCTCGTCGATGTCGCTCGCGCTGGCGATGTGTTCGCAGATGGACACGCTCATCCTGCTCTCGGCCGAATCCACGAGCAGCCGTTTCATGCGCGAAACGATGGACTTTTTCGAACTCGACGAGCCCTTGCCGGCACGTGTGATTTCGCTCGTGACGCGCGACCGTCATACGCTGCCGGGCTCGGCGGAACGGCTGCACGACGCCATCGCCGCCGCGTTGCGCGATTACGACCCGACGCGCCCGCACACGCTCAAACCGTGAGCCGCTATAACCAGACGTCAATGGATTGAAAATCCGTCACTTGTCGCGTGGATTTTGGCAACAAACACTGGTTTCCGGTGACGCACGCCGCTATCCGATCGCTCCGACAAGAGGACGTCAATGAACGAAATGCCCCACGCGCTGAACGACGGCGTGTCCGCCATGAGCCACACGTTGAATTCGGCCGAACCCGTCCGACGCGCGCCCACGCGCCGCGCCATCGTTGCCGCCGCGATCGGCAACGGGCTGGAAATGTACGACTTCACGCTGTACAGCTTTTTCGCCGTGACCATCGGCAAGCTGTTCTTTCCGGGCGGCAACGCGCTCACATCCTTGCTGCTGTCGTTCGCGACCTTCGGCGCCGGGTTTCTGATGCGCCCGCTCGGCGCGGTCATCATCGGCAATCTCGCGGATCAGCGCGGACGCAAGGCGGCGCTCACGCTGACCATCGCGCTGATGACGGCCGGCACCGCATTGATCGCGCTGACGCCCGGCTACGAGAGCATCGGTGTGAGCGCAACGATCATGGTGGTGCTCGGACGCCTGTTGCAAGGGCTCTCGGCGGGCGGCGAAATCGGCGCGGCTTCCGCGTTGCTGATGGAGTCGGGCAGCAAGGCGCGCCGCTGCTTTTTCGTGAGCTGGCAGGCGGCGACGCAAGGCGGCGCGGCACTCGCGGGCGCGCTCGCGGGCGTCGCGGTGTCCGCATCGCTGTCGCCCGACGCGCTGCAAGCGTGGGGCTGGCGTCTGCCGTTCCTGCTCGGTCTGTTGATCGCGCCGGTCGGCCTGTATATCCGCAGACATCTGGAAGAAACGCACGCGAGCGCAAAGCCTTCGGCGCGCAACGGCGTGGGCGCGGTGATGCGCGAACACGCTCGCACGCTCGTGATCGGCACGTTTCTGATGACGAGCACGACGTCGTCGATGTACGTGATCGTGTTTTATATGCCGACCTATCTGGTGCGCACGCTGCATATGCCGCCGGTGACCGCGTTCGCGGCGACCTGCGTGTCGGGTCTCACGATGCTGGTGCTCGCGCCGATCTTCGGCCGTTTCGCCGATAAACTGCCGCGCCGCAAGCCGCTGCTGATCGCCAACAGCCTGCTCTCGATGTTGATTGTGATTCCTAACTTCACGCTGCTTTCGTCGGGGCCCGGGCTGCCGCTCGTGATGCTCTGCGTAGCGATCTCCGGCACGCTGATGTCGATCGGCACGGGCGCGGGCACGGCGATGATGATGGAAGCGCTGCCGCGTCATCATCGCGCGACGGGCATGTCGATCATGTACAGCTTCGGCGTGACGATCTTCGGCGGCTTCGCGCCGCTCGCCGTCACCTGGCTCATCAGCGCGACCGGCAGCCGGATGGCGCCCGCGGGCTATCTGCTCTGCGCGTCGCTGATCAGCTTCGTCGCGCTGCTGCTTTATCCGAGCCATCCGGGCCGCGATTGAATCCGCTTGCCCGCCGTATCGACATTCCCACGACTCGACCCACTGCCATGAATCAGCGCGATCCTGTTCCCGCCGCTCTTGCGGCTTCGGCGGAGCGTTTTGCCGCGATCCGCCATCGCATCCACGCCCATCCCGAACTCGGCGCCGACGTGCCGGATACCGCCGCGCTCGTCGCGCAACTGCTGACCGAATGGGGCTACGACGTGCATACCGGCATCGGCGGTCACGGCGTGGTCGCCCAGTTGAAAGTGGGCGAGGGCACGCGCCGGATCGGCCTGCGCGCGGACATGGATGCGCTGCCGATGCAGGAACGCACCGGCCTGCCTTACGCGAGCACCGTCGATGGCCGCATGCACGCGTGCGGTCACGACGGCCACACGGTGACGCTGCTCGCCGCCGCCGACTACCTCGCCGCCACGCGCGCCTTCGACGGCACCTTGAACCTCATTTTCCAGCCCGACGAAGAAGGCCTGAGCGGCGCGCTCGCGATGATGAACGATGGCTTGTTCGAGCGCTTTCCGTGCGATGCCGTCTATGCCTTTCACAACGCGCCGGGCCTGCCGGTCGGCAAGGCGGTCGTGCAGGCCGGGCCGCTCGGCGGCTCGTCCGATCGCGTGACGGTGACGTTTCGCGGCAAGGGCGGACACGGCGCGATCCCGCATCGCGCCGTCGATCCCACGCTCGCGCTCTGCATGACGGTGGTGGCGTTGCAGGGCATCGTCTCGCGCAACGTCGCGCCCGTGGATGCGGGCGTCATCAGCGTGGGGCAGATCGCGGCGGGCAGCACGTATAACGTGATTCCCGAAACGGCCACGCTGAAACTCACCGTGCGCGCGACCGTGCCCGCCGTGCGCGATCTGCTCGAAGCGCGCATTCGCGCGGTGGTCGAGCATCAGGCGATGTCGGCGGGCGTGCAGGCGGAGATCGTCTACGAACGCATGGTCCCGGCGATCATGAATACGCCCGCCGAAGCGCAGATCGCGCGCGCGGCGATCGCGAGCGTGCTGGGCGCGGACAAGGTGATTCAGGTGCCGCCTTCCACGCAGATGGGCAGCGAGGACTTCGCCTGGATGCTGGAGCGCATGCCGGGCTGCTATTTCTCGCTGGGCAACGGCACGGGCGAATGGGTCGGCTGCTCGCTGCACAACGACGGTTATGACTTCAACGACGCAGTGATTCCAATTGGCGCGGCCTGTTGGGTGGCGCTCACTGAAGCGTATCTGCGTAACGATCAATAGCAGCACTCGCGCGAATTCTTTCGAATTCGCGCGCGGCGATTGATTCGGATATCGAAATAAAACTAAATCGTGGAAACTGGAGTTCTTTTCATGCGGAATCGCGCAGTCGCAGTGACGATGGGAATGATGATGACGGGCACGCTTGCGAGCGTGGCGCACGCGCAATCGAGCGTCACGCTTTACGGCGTCGCCGACGTCGGCATGGTGTTCAATTCGAACTCGGGCGGCAAGCATCAATATGCGCTCGCGAGCGGCAACGCGAGTTCGAGCGTCTGGGGGATCAAGGGAGCCGCGGATCTGGGCGGGGGACTATCGGCGATATTCACGCTGGAAAACGGCTATAGCGCGACCTCGGGGACGATTTCACAGAACGGCACGTTCTTCGGGCGGCAGGCGTTCGTCGGGCTGTCGGGCAATGCAGGCACGCTTACGTTGGGCCGCCAGTATTCGAGCGCTTACTGGTACACCGGCTATCTCACGGCGGGTGGCAGTTGGGCGGCGTCGGGCGCAGGCTACGGCGCGCATCCCGGCGACGTCGACAACCAGGACACGTTCGCGCGCGTCAACAATGCCGTCAAATACACGACGCCGCCTTTCCACGGCTTCGCGCTTTCGGGCATGTACGCGTTCGGCAATCAGGCCGGATCGATGGCCACCAACCGTATCGTCGCGGTGGGCGCCGGTTTCGTGCGCGGGCCGCTGAAACTGGGCGTCGGTTACCAGGACGCCGACCGGCCGAATTATTCCTTCTTCGGCAACAAGGCAAACGACAGCGCCACTGCGAACAATATCTACAGCCCGGTTTATGCGGGCTTCGCATCGGCGGGCACGCAGAAGATCTTCTCCGCCGCGGCGGCTTATACGATCGACCGGACGACGCTGGGCCTCGCGTATAGCAACACGCGCTTCACGGATTTGGGCACGGTGGCCGTGACGGGCCTCACGGCGGCCGAAAAAGCGTTTCGCGGCACGGCCACGTTCAATATCGGCGAGGCGAATCTGAAGTTTCAACTGAGCCCCGCGTTGATGCTGGGCGCGGCGTATTCATATACGCAGAGCAGCGGCGTGACGCGCGCGCATTATCACCAGGTGGATCTGGCGCTCGACTATGCGTTGTCCAAGCGCACCGATCTCTACACGATGGCGTTTTACCAGCACGCGTCCGGGACGGATTCGCGCGGATTACCGGCGGTGGCGGCGCTCGGCGGCGTGAGCGCTTCGCGCAGCGACAATCAAACGCTGGTGACGGCGGGTATTCGTCACCGGTTTTGAACACGATCAGGCGGGCCGCAGCGCGCGGTCCAGATCGCCGAGCAAGCGGTCGATCGCCGAGCGATTCGGCTTGTAGTAGACCCAGTTTTTGATCTTCTTCGACGTCACCAGATCCGCCGCCGCCAGCGCCTGCATATGCGTGGTCACCGTGGGCTGACTCAAGCCCGTCTTCTCGGTGATGAAACTGACGCAGACCCCATCCTTCACCAGATCGGCGTCCCGCTGCGGCGGGAAGTGCTTTTCCGGCTCGGTGAGCCAGATCAGTATCGTCAGCCGGTGGCGATTCGAAAGCGCGTTCAGCGCTTCTTGCAACTGGACCTCATCGAAGGTGTCCTTTTTCGGCATGGCTTGAATTTTTCCTCCACGTTTTCCTTGACTCGTCCGATCTATATTGTAGTCTATCTATATAGATATTTAACGATATAGAAAGGACGAGGCCACGATGACGACGAACGCCATGACGTCTGCAAGCACTCAGTCGATCGCGCGCACGATCAGCGTGGCCGTCGTCTTTACGCTGTTCGTGGCGGTGGTGTTCGGCTTTGGGCTCTATCTGTTTGCGCTCGTGGTGCCGGTGATGCGCCAACGTCTCGGCTTCGACTATACGGCGATCGGCCTCGTCACAGGCGGGGCGCAGACCGCGTATCTCGTCGCGGCGCTGGTTTGTCCGCGCCTCGTCAAACGTTACGGGGCGGGGCAGGTCATCGTGGGTGCGGTCGTTGCGGCGGCGCTGCTGTTGCTGCTGGTCGCGCAGGTCCAGAACGTTCTGTCGGTTGGGCTCGCTCTCGCGGGCTTGGGCGCGACGGCGGCGTTCATGATGATCCCGACCGTCGGCGCCATTTCGGAGACGGTTCCATTCGATTACCGGTCGCGTGTGAACGGCCTCGTATCCAGCGGGACGGCCTACGGGCAGTTCGCGAATGGCGCGCTGGTGGCGCGGCTCCTGCCGGAGCATGGCTGGCGCTCGATCTGGATCGTGGCGGGTTCGGCGTCGCTCGTCATCGCGCTTGTCGGGCTGCTTGCGCTGCGCGTTTTCGCACCGCAGGTTTTCGTCCGCGAGGCGCCGCCGCGCGCGGAGCATCGCTCTGCATCCGGCGGCGTGTGGCGACTCGTGACACGTCCCAACGTCACAGTCTGGATGCTGCTGGCATTGAGCGGCATGGCCTGCGGGCCGTGGCAAAACTATCTGTCGAGTTTTCTGGCCGATGAGCGGCACCATTCGCTCGACATCATCGGCCAGGTCTGGTCGACGATCGGCGTGGTCGGGCTGTTCAGCGGATTCGCGGCGGGCATGGCGGCGGACAAGGCCGGTGTGCGGATCGCGCTCGCGTTTTCGTTCGCGGCGCTGGCCGGCTCCGGTCTGCTGATCGCGTTCCATGCCGAAGTCTGGCAACTGCGTGCCGCCGCCGTGTGCTTCGGCCTGTCGTTCTACGCGATTTACGGCCTCATTCCCGCCTATATCAGCAAGACGGTCGATGCGATGGCCGCGACCGCCGTGTTTGCCGTGGCCAATGTGCTGCTGGGCCTGGGCACGACAGTGGGCAACGTGCTGGGCGGCCATTTTCCGGGCTGGCTGGGATCGCTCAACGCGGTCTTTATCACCGCGTCGGCGCTGGCCTGCATGGCGATGTTGCTGACGGCGACGCTTCGCGACGAACGAACGGCCGCCGCCCAAAACAACGTCAAGCCTTCCTGACAAACTCCGACTTCAAGCTCATCGCGCCGAAGCCGTCGATCTTGCAATCGATATCGTGA
Organism: Paraburkholderia tropica; assembly: GCF_914484835.1. Classification (GTDB taxonomy): domain Bacteria; phylum Pseudomonadota; class Gammaproteobacteria; order Burkholderiales; family Burkholderiaceae; genus Paraburkholderia; species Paraburkholderia tropica_A. The sequence continues at coordinate 73,975 of NZ_CAJZAR010000037.1, read as the reverse complement.
TCGCTGTCCACGAGGCGGATATTTTTCACCTTGGTGCCCATCTTGACCACGCCGCCCGAGCCCTTGAGCTTGAGGTCCTTGATGACGGTGACGGTATCGCCGTCCTGGAGAATATTGCCCGCCGAATCGCGATACACCTTCGCCGCCGCTTCGGCGGGGGCGCTGGATTCGCCCGACCATTCATGCGCGCATTCGGGGCAGATGAACATGCCCGCGTCTTCGTAGGTGAACGCGGAATTGCATTTCGGGCAGGGCGGCAAAGTGCTCATGGGGATTCCTTGGTGCGTGAAGCAGGGCAACGAAAGCGCGCAAGTATACCGCGCCCCGCCGCGTGCCTGCCTGTGTTTGCCCTTGCCACAAGCCTCAAAAAATCGAGCGGCCGATGCGCGTCGTCAACCATTCGAGCGCCAGTGAGCCGACTGCCGAGTTGCCCGTCGCATCGAGTCCCGGCGACCACACGCACACGGCGAACTCGCCCGGCAGCACCGCGACGATGCCGCCGCCCACGCCGCTTTTCGCGGGCAGCCCCACGCGATAGACGAAATCGCCGGCCGCATCGTACGTCCCGCAGGTCAGCATCAGCGCCGAAAGCCGCTTGGCCGAACTCGCGTCGAGCACGCTGTCGCCGCTCGCGGGCGACACGCCGCCGTTGGCGAGAAAGAGCGCGGCGCGCGCGAGTTCCACGCAGCTCATCTCGATCGCGCATTGACGGCAATAGGCGTCGATCACCGTATCGGCGGGCATTTCCAGATTGCCGAAGCTGGCGATGAAATGCGCCATCGCGCGATTGCGCTCGGCGTGCGCGAGTTCCGATTGCGCGACGCGCAGATCGTAGCCGATGCCCGCCTCGCCCGAGAGCCGCCGCACGAAATCGACGAGCGCGGTTTCGGCCTGCACGAAGCGGCGGCACAGCACGTCGGTGACCACGAGCGCGCCCGCGTTGATGAACGGATTGCGCGGCTTGCCCGCTTCGAATTCCAGCTGCATGAGCGAGTTGAACGCCGTGCCCGACGGTTCGCGGCCCACGCGTTCCCAGAGCGCGTCGCCGAGCAGCTGGAACGCCAGCGTGCAGGCGAACAGCTTCGAGATGCTCTGGATGGAGAAGCGCACGTCGGCGTCGCCGGTGCGGTGGACCTGGCCGTCGACGGTGACGATCGCCATGCCGAAATGATCGGCGCGGACCTTGGCGAGTTCGGGGATGTAATCGGCGACGCGGCCCGAGCCGAGATGCGGTTGCAGGTCGCGGCGGATCGCGTCGAGGATGGGCGTGTAGTTCATGGACGTCGCGGGCAAGGGCGAGGAGCGAAGGGCGGCGCGCAGACGTTCGGGAGTGCGCGCCGCAGTCCCGCCGATTGTAGCGGCTCCGGCATTTTTGGCCGCTGCGTTCGTGTGCGCGTGCGCGCGATTATCGACGCTCGCGAGACGATGCGGCTGCGTTTGTTATGCCGCGTCGCCCTTCATCTCGCGCAGATGCTTGTAGACGGTCGCGCGGCCCATGCCCAGCACCTTCGCCACGTAATTCGCCGAACTCTTGCCCTTGAACGCGCCTTCGGCATGCAGCGCCTCGACCAGTTCGCGCCGATGCTCGCGCGTGAGCGAATTGAGCGCCACCTGACGCTCGCGCAGCCAGCCGTGCAGAAAGGTGTTGATGCGCTCCTGCCAGTCGTCCTTGAACAGTTCCTCGGGCTGCGCGATCACGCCCGCGCCGCGCAGGAACAGATCGAGCGTCGCCTGCATGTCCTCGAAGGCCGCGATGTTCAGGTTGATGCACATGACGCCCGCGGCGCGGCCCTCGTCGTCGAATAGCGCGGTGCTCACGCAGCGCATGCGGCGGCCGTCCCAGTTCACTTTCTCGTAGGGGCCGAGCAGCTTGTTGCGCGTGGTTTCCTCGATGTCCTCGAGCGCGGAGTCGTCGCCGATTTCGCGCTTCGAGAGATTGTTCGAGAGATACGCCACGGTCTGATCCGCGAGATCGTGGATCACGACTTCCGCGAACGGGAAGAACAGCGTCGTGATGCTGTCCGCGACGTGCGCGTAGCGTTCGAGCAGACGCGCGCGCGTGTCCGGCGTGCTGGCGGCACGGGACGGGCGGGACGCGGCGGACTTCGCGGAATCTTTCTTCGGCATCGGTGCGGACCTGTGGCGGCGTGAAGCGGCAATGAAGCGGCAGTGAAGGTGACGTGAAGGACGTCGATGATACTGCTTATCGCGCCGCGCGCAGATGCGTGTAGAGCGCGTAAGCGATGGCGATGTCCTCCAGGCCCAGGCCGATCGAGCGGAAGAACGCGTGGCGCGCGTAGGCCGGGCGCGGGCAGGCGTCGTTGGCGAGGTCGGCGAGATCGCCCACGATCGCGTCCGGCGACCAGCCGTGCTCGCGCGCGGCGATCGTCATTTCGCCGGCGCTTTGCGGCGTGGTGAGTCGATAGTCGCAATAGACATCGAGCGCGGCCAACGCGGCCGGATCGATCTCGTGCGCCTGCGCGACGTTCGTGCTGATCGAGGTGATGAGCGCGGGTTTCGTGAGCGCGTCGAGCGCGAGCACCGGTTTGCCCGACGAGGTGCAGAGCATGACCACGTCGGCATCGGCGACGCAGGCTTCGGCGGAAGCTTCGACGCTCACGCGTGCATCCGTCGCGCGCACTTGCGCCGCGCGTGCGGCATCGTCCGCGAGCGACGGCGAAAACACGCGGATGCTCTCCCACGCGCGCAGCGGCGCGGTGTGGCGGATGTGCGCGAGCGCCACCGCGCCCGCGCCGATCACGGCGAGACGGCGCGCCTCGCGCGGCGCGAGCTGGTCGACGGCGAGCGCCGTGGTGCCCGCGGTGCGCTCGGTCGTCAGCAAACCGGCGTCGCACCACATGAGCGGCTGGCCGGTCTGCATCGACATCAGCGCGGTCCAGGCCGTGATGATGGGCGCGCTTGCGCCCCCATTCGTCCCCGCGATGTAAGGCGAGAGCTTCGCGCCGAACACGCCCGCTTCGGCGAGCACGCCCAGATAGGTGATGAAGTCGCCCGCCTGCTGCGGAAACAGCGCGAGCGTCTGCGGCGGCTGCACGGCTTCGCCGCGTCCGAGCGAGGCGAACAGGCGCGCGAGCACGCCGCGCACGTCGAGATGAGGCAGCGCGGCGCGCACTGTCGCGGCATCGGCGATAAAGGGGGCGGCAGCCGGAGCGGCGTGGGAAAGCGTCGGCGAAGCGGTCGTGGCGGACATGCTGAATTCCTTCGAAGTCTCGCGGCGGGCGGGGCGCGCCGGACGGGGTTGGGGTGTAGACATTTTTGTCCATTCTAGACTTTATTTTCATTTTTGGTCTATATTCGTTCTGCGGCCGCGACGTTTGCGAGGCACACTGCGCAGGGGCGCGCCGCCCGACCCATGAGACCAAGGATGACGACGATGAACACGAAGACGATTCGCTGCGCGCGCGTGGCGGGACTGGCCGGCCTGCTCGCGACGGCGCTCGGCATGAGCGCGCTGACCTCGGGCGTGGCGCACGCGCAGGATCCGCAGACGCTGCGTTTCGGCGTGGAGGCGTCGTATCCGCCGTTCGAGAGCAAGGCGCCCTCGGGCCAGTTGCAGGGCTTCGACATCGACATCGGCAATGCCGTCTGCCAGCGCATGCAGGTGAAATGCGTGTGGGTCGAGAACAGCTTCGACGGCCTGATCGCAGCGCTGGAGGCGCGCAAGTTCGATGTCATCAATTCGGCGATGAACATCACGGACAAGCGCCGTCAGCAGATCGATTTCACGCCGGCCGTCTACGTCATGCCGATCCAGATGGTCGCGAAGCGCGGCTCCGGTTTGCAGCCCACGCCCGCGAGCCTCAAGGGCAAGCAGATCGGCGTGCTGCAAGGTTCGACGCAGGAAGACTACGTGCGCAAGCATTGGGCGCCGCAGGGCGTGTCGATCGTCACGTATGAGAATCAGGACCAGATTTTCGCGGACCTCGCGGCGGGCCGTCTGGACGGCGCGGTCCAGGAAGTGCAGACTGCCACCGACGGTTTCCTCGCGAAGCCGCAAGGCAAGGATTACGACTTCGCGGGCGCGCCGCTCAAGGACCCGGCCACGCTGGGCGAGGGCACGGGCTTCGGTCTGCGCAAGAACGACGCGGCGCTCAAGGCCAAGGTGGTCGCGGCGCTCGATTCGCTGCGCAAGGACGGCACGCTCACGAAGCTGTCGATGAAGTATTTCGGCCGCGACATCGTCGCGAAGTAACGCTAATCGAAGCGCAACGATATGGACTCCAGAGGAATCGCATGAGCAAGAGCGCGATCGTGCTCGGCGCGGGCATCGTCGGCGTGAGCGTGGCGCTGCATTTGCAGCAGCGCGGCGTGCGCGTGGCGCTGGTCGACCGGCGCGCGCCCGGCGAAGAAACCAGCCACGGCAACGCGGGGCTGATCGAGGCGTCGTCGGTGGTGCCGTATGGCTTTCCGCGCGACTGGCGCACGCTGCTGCGGCTCGTGCGCAACGACTCGACGGTGCTGCGCTACGACGTGCGTTCGATGCCCGCTTACGCGCGCTGGCTCGCGTCGTTCTGGCGCGAGTCATCGCCAGCGCGGCTGGCGGGCGCGGCGCGCGATATGCTGCCGCTGATCGAGCGCAGCGTCGCGGAGCACGAGGCCTTCGTCGCGCGCACCGACTTGCGCGCGCTCGTGCGGCCGATCGGCTGGCTGGAGGCGTATCGCTCGGCGCAGGCGTTCGAGCGCGAACGCGCGGCGGCGCAGCGCGTGGCTGTCGAGCATGGTCTGCACATCGAGACCTTCGACGCCGCCGGTTTGCGCGCGGCGGAACCGTCGCTCGCGGCGGGTTACGCGGGCGCGATTCACTGGATCGATCCGGCCAGCGTCGCCGATCCGGGCGCGCTCGTGAAGGGCTACGCGGCGCTGTTCGAGCGCGAGGGCGGCACGATCGTGAAAGGCGACGCGCGCACGCTGCGTGCGCAGGGCGGCGGCTGGTCGGTGCAGACCGACGAAGGTCCGCTCGACGCGCAACTGGCCGTGGTCGCGATGGGACCGTGGTCCGATACGGTCACGGCGCCGCTCGGTTATCGCGTGCCGCTGATGGCCAAGCGCGGCTATCACATGCACTACGCGAGCGAGGCGCCGGCGCCGCTGACGCGGCCTGTGGTCGATATCGAAGGCGGTTATGTGGTCGCGCCGATGCGGCGCGGTCTGCGTCTGACCACTGGCGTCGAACTCGCCACGCGCGATCGTCCGCCGAACTATGCGCAACTCGACGGCGCGGAGCACAACGCGCGGCCCGTGTTTGGACTGGGTAAGCGTCTGGACGACACGCCGTGGATGGGCATGCGTCCGTGCACGCCCGACATGCGCCCGCTGCTCGGGCCCGCGCCGCGTCACGCGGGTTTATGGTTCGCGTTCGGACATAACCATCATGGGCTCACGCTTGGGCCGGTGTCGGGGCGGCTGCTCGCGGAGCAGATTGTGGGCGAGACGCCGTTTACCGATCCCGCGCCGTATTTTCCGGGGCGGTTTGGGTGATGGCATGAAGGGGGACAGTTGCACCGCGTGCCGTTCTCCTTGGCTTCGAGTGAACTCGTCAACCGACTGAAAAAAGCCTGCGCCCCTTGTGTTCCAGCCACTACGCGAAGACCATCCGAGAAAACCGGATTCGGAGCGTGTCGAGGTGCTTGGTTGTTTTCTAATAAAAAGGCCCCGCTGGTTCGGGGCCGGTTTGTCGTCTTATTTTTTCGGTTCAGTGATGCCGCACGGATTCTCGCATCCGTCGGGACCGCACGACGGCACAAATTCGACCTCGATCTGATTGCGCTCGTGAGTCGGCACCGGTGAACTTGTACGCCAGATCTTTGTGTCGATATTGATTCGGTTTGAGGTGACTCCCAGACTCTGGAGATAGTCGCTTACCGATTGTGCACGGCTACGCGCGATTGTTTCAGCACCTCGTTCACGGTCGTCCGCCAAACCGTAGATAACTACTGGGCCGTCCTTCGCGGGACTATCGCGAGCTGTGACGAGCAAGTCCGCAAGCTTCAAACGATCGTAATTTGAAAGACTGATCACATTGCGTTCCATCTTTCCTCCGTATTGCAGGGCAAAGCTGCAGGCACTAGCGGTGATCGGGACTGTTATGGCGCCAAGATTAATCGACGCAAAGGATATACCAAGAAATATTGTCCGCATTCTGGATTGCCATTTTGGGTTCGCTCTGTGCGAGGCGCTTGCTGAGAAATTGTCCATAAGTGTTGTTGTAGTCGACTGATCCAAACGTATCGATGAAATGGGTGCATTCGTGAACGATGGTAAGTTGCTTTGAATCCATCGTTGCCGCACTTTTGTTATCCAAGGTGCAAAATCTTTCCTGTATCGCGATGGTGTGCGTTGCGGTGTCAGGACGACAAACGTGAGCTACTTCTCCGGTGATGTTCTTTCGGTTTGGAACACAACCGGTCGCTCGATCCATGTAGGAATCCGGTCGAACAAAAATTGGTGGCTTTGAGTTCGCTCATTATTGGTGCGAGAGCATTTAAGCCGTTGATGAGTGTTTGTCGTGTTGCGTCATCGTCTGAACCGAACCACGTCCGCACGCGGGACCGCGCGGAGGGTGACCACGACGAAAGTTCCTGTAAGCGCTGGCGAATCACAGAGACAGCATCATCTCGCAGAGATAGAACGATATTGCGAAATTCTCTGTCGGTCATGTTCTTGCAAATCGGCGTAGTGTCTATCGTCACCTCAACGATAGAATTCGGATTCGTATTTGTCACTGCCGAATCGTGAATGAGAAACCATTCTTCGTCTTCGCTTCTTCTGAAGTTATAAGGGTTTCCCTTTGAGAAATCATTCATATGCGGCATCTCCCGCTGCGTAGAGTCTCAATTTTTCAGATCCATTGGTGGCGATACGATCCGTTTCTCCGGCTGTATTCGTTATCCCAGTGAAAACACGTCCCCAATCGGTGACGATTCGATAGCGTATGCCGGCTAGTGCTTGGCCATCTCCGCCTTTGATGCGGTATCGTTCGTTGTAGCCACGTGAAGCTCCGTTATCAAAATTGCGGTCGGATGAACCATACCGGGCGGCGGTAGTCTCCGCGATCCAGTCGACCAGCTCCCAATTCCGGCCGAATGTCGCCACAATTCGTGGATGTACGGAACACCTGCAGGCCACATAGTCTTCGCCCACGGCCTGCCGTCGTCCGTATTGCTCAAATAGCATTCGGTTATCGTCCTTGACCGCCGCGCCGCCAATGATGTGTCCGACGCTATCGCAACGGCTGCAATATGCGCCGTCACCGAGCAACGCCATATTGCGTAGTAAGCCATCCGGACCTTCGATCACTGAGTCGTGGCGGCCATAGTCCAGCACATAACTTCCCGGCCCACTGTCGAGTGGATCGCCTGCGACAGCCGCATAGTGAATTGCCATGATTTCCCTTTTTAGCTTGCGGGCTTGAGGTATGAGTGATCTGTCCTGTTTCCCGCGTATGTTGTGCGCTTACGCCTACACAGTTGCTCCGCTGGTTACGACGTTCGATCCAATGCGAGAAGGCCGAAAAGGACCTGCGCGGCATTTCAACTGCGGAACTATTCGGGAGGTGATGTGCCCGAACGAGCTAGCGTTACGCCAGTTGTCCGAGGGAGGAATCAGATTTTTCTGAATTGAGATGGCCGCGATTAACTATGCAATATTGAAAAAACACAGATTGATATATGGCAACGAAGGATGTTGCGATCGAATTCGGTCCGGCCGATTCAAGAGCCAATCTGATCGATCAAGAGAGAGAAATGCCATACCGCGCAATTGAGTGTTATTGAATTGCGCGGCATGCTGCTTCGGTTCACGTTGTGTCGCACAAAGAGTTGTGTGCGATGTCTCAATCTGGTCGCGCGATCATGACGGAGTGTCTTGAGGCGCGTCGGCCGCGCGGATCTGTAATGTTTGTTGCAGCGGCAGGGAGGTTAATTTCCCCTGCGAGCGACGTCCGAGGCGGCGACTCCCGCATAGATGATTTACGTAATCAATGCGCTCCCGCCGCGCCACCACCACCACCCTTGGTCGATTTCGTGATCCAGATAAGCGGAATGATCGCGAGAAAAATAATCGCCGAGATATAGAAAATATCGTTCAGGCCCATCATCGCGGCCTGGGTCGTCAACTGGAAATCGAATAGCGCGCGCGCCGCCGGCTCGCTCAGATGCAGCACCTGCTGCGTCTGCTCGATCGATTGCCGGAAGATCGGATTGTTGATGCTCGCCTGCTCGGTGAGCCGCTCGTGATGCAGGATCGTGCGGTTATTCCAGGCGTTCGTCGAAATCGACGTGCCCACCGCGCCGCAAAACACCCGCACGAAATTCGACAGACCCGCCGCCGCCGGAATGCGTTGCGGCGGCTGGCCTGCGAGAATGATCGCCGTGAGCGGCACGAAAAAGAGTGCCATCGGCACGCCTTGCAGCAGCGTCGGCAGCACGAGGTGGAACGTGTCGATTTCGATCACATAGCGCGAGCGCATGAAGAACACTACCGCGAACAACACGAACGCCGACGTGGCGATCACGCGCGCATCCGAGCGCGGCAGAATGCGGCCCACGACCGGCGAAAGCAGCAGCGCGAACACGCCGAGCGGCGCGGTCACGAGGCCCGCATCGACGGAACGGTAATTCAGATATTCCTGCATCCATTGCGGCAACAGCACGAGATTGCCGAAGAACACGCCATACGCCACCGAAATCGCCACGGTGCCGCCGAGGAAGTTACGTTGTCCGAATAATCGTAAATCGACGATCGGATGTTCCTCCGTCAACTCCCAGACGAGAAAGAACGCAAAACTGATCAGCGCGACGACACCGAGCCCCACGATCACGGGCGAGGCGAACCAGTCGAGGTCCTTGCCCTTGTCGAGCAGGATCTGTAGCGAGGCGACCCACGCGATCAACAGACCGAGACCCACGACGTCGATGGGCGGCTTGCGCGTGGCCGACTCGCGCTGCCGGTAGATCGACCACGTGACCGAGGCCGCGAACAGCCCGACCGGAATGTTGATGTAGAAAATCCACGACCAGTTGTAGCTGTCGGTGATCCAGCCGCCGAGCGCCGGTCCGGCGATCGGGCCGACCGTGGTCGTCATCGCCCAGAAGGCGAGCGCGCTGGCGGATTTGTCGCGCGGCCAGGAGCCGAGCAGGATGGCCTGCGAGAGCGGAATCAGCGGGCCGGCCACCGCGCCTTGCAGCACGCGCGCGACGAGCAGGAAGGGCAGCGTCGGCGCGACGCCGCAGAGCCACGAGGCGAGCACGAAGGACAGAATCGACGCGACGAACAGGCGGATCTGGCCGAAGCGCTGCGTGAGCCAGCCGGTGAGCGGAATCGAGACGGCGTTGGCCGCCGCGAACACGGTGATGACCCACGTGCCTTCGTCGACGGACACGCCGAGGTCGCCGGAAATCGTCGGAATGGCGACGTTGGCGATCGAGGTGTCGAGCACGTTCATGAACGTGGCGAGCGCGACCGCAATGGTCGCGAGGATCAGCTTGCCGCCTTCCAGCGGCGGCGGGGGCGCGGGCGGCGCGCCCGGCGTGTTGGTGGCGGCAGGCTGGTTCAAGCGTCTTCTCCGCGGATTCGGCTACGACTGGCTTTCGGCGTGCCGGCGTCTGACAGGCCGGATGTCGCGCAAGGATAACCGCAATCGCAAAACCCATGCCGCGCAGGGGCTTTGGGGGAGTTCGGGCCCTTAGTTGGACGGCACCGGCATGCCAAGCTCCCGCCGCAACTTCTCGATATCGACTTCGCTCAGATAGCGGCGGATGTTCTGCCAGATCGCATGAAAGCCGAAGCCGCCGTTCAGCAATTCGTCGAGCGCGGCCTCGCGCGTCCAGTCCTGATAGATGATGCGATAGAGCGCGCAGACGAGTCCGGTGCGGTCCGCGCCATGCTGGCAATGCACGAGGATCGGGCCGTCGCGCTCCGCGTGGCGCAGCGCCCGCAGCGCGGCGAGCATGTCGCGGTCGCGAATGTTCCAGGTGTTGATCGGAATGCGCAGCGTGGCGATGCCGGTGCCCGCGAGAATGCGGCGATCCGAATGAAACGCGCGAAAGCTGATGACCTTGCGCACGCCGAGTTCCTGCAGATGCGCGACGTCCTTGCGCGAAAGCCGCGCGCTGCGAAACAGCGAAGGCGTGAGGCGAAACAGGTTATGAACGGCCATAAAACGCGTCTTTCGAAGTGCGCCACCAGCCGCGCGACAGCTGGAACAGCACCAGCGCGGCGGCGCTCATGGTCCAGTAATCGGTGGGCGCGGGGCCGAACCAGTGGATGTGCCACGGCACGTAGGCGGGCTGGAAGTGCGCGAGCCCGAACGCCGGGTTCAGCACGAACCACAAAAAATCCTCAGTAATCCAGAACACCATGATGCAGGCGATCAGACGCGCTTCGATGCGCCACGTCCATCGCGCGCTGAAGATCGCCGGCAGATGGAAGAACAGCGCCACGAACGGAAAGACCCACGCGTGATAGCCGGTCATCGGGCGGCCGCCCCAGAAGATGTCTTGGAGCCAGCTCTTTTCGATGCGCCAGGTCGGCAGATTCGCGGCCCAGCCGGCGCTGCCTTCGATCTGGATTTCGACGTTGGCGAAAAAGAAGGCGAGCAGCATGACCCACGCGACCAGCACGACGGTGCGCCGCGCGGGCACGAAATGCGCGAGCGTCATGTGGACGCTCCAGCGGCCGCTCCGGCGCCGGTCACGAGATCGAGCACCGCGCGCGCGGCGAGCGGGCGGCCGAGCGGCACGCTGCGCTGACGCATGGCGTCGAGTTTCGCGGGATCGTGCAGCAAGGTGTGCACGCGGTAGGCGAGGGCGTCGTCGTCGATGGCCTTGAGCGCCACGCCTTGTTCGAGCAGAAAGTCCGCGTTGCGTTCTTCCTGGCCGGGAATCGGCGAATTCAGCAGCATAGGCAGGTTCATCGCGAGACATTCGGAAGTCGTCAGGCCGCCGGGCTTCGTGATGACGAGATCGGAACAGGCCATCAGGCGTTCGACTTCACGCGTGAAGCCGTGCGGAAACAAGCGGCCCGGATGCGCCTTCGCCTGCGCTTCGAGCGCGCCCAGCAACTCGCGATTGCGGCCCGCGAGCGCGATCAGCTGAAAATCGCCGTCCATGTCGAGCAGACGCGCCGCGAGCTGATCCATCGGCCCGAGCCCCGCGCCGCCCGACATCATCAGCAAGGTGCGGCGCGTCGGATCGAGGCCAAGCGAGGCCGCGCATTCGGCGCGGTCGAGCGGCTGGCTGAACGCGGGCATCACCGGAATGCCGGTCACGTGGATCGCGTCCGGCGGCAGGCCGCGCGTGCGCATGCGCCACGCCACTTCGTCGTTGGCCGCGAAATAGCCGCTCAGGTGCGGGACGACCCAGAGCGTGTGCAGATCGAAATCGGTGACTTGCACCCAGACCGGCACGTCGAGACGCGTCTTGCGGATCTCGCGCGAGAGCAGTTCGGCGGGCAGAAAATGCGTGCAGACGATGGCGTCCGGCTGCCATTGCTCGATTTCGGCGAACAGCGAACGGCAGTTCAGGCGCTCGACGGCGCGGCGCAGTTTCTGCGAGAGCGCGGCGGGATCGGTGCGATCCGTCTTCTGATAGAGGTAGCTCCAGATCGCGGGCTGCGAGCGCACCAGCGCGAGATAGAGGTCCGTGTAAATCTTGCGGAACGTGGACGGCACGAAGTCCATGACATCGAGATGCAGCGCTTCGATACCGGCCGGATGCGTCGCGGCGTAAGCGCTGATGGCCTCGGCCGCACGCGTGTGGCCCGCACCGGCGCTGACGCTCAGGACCAGCAGTTTCTTGACGGGTGACTTCATTTCACGCGGGTCGTGCATGTCAGGTTTTCCAGGCAGGGGCGGACGGCGGGCTGGGCGCGTAGTTCGGTGCACGGTTCGGCGCGTAGTTCGGCACATCGGCGGCCTCGCCCGTGAACAGACTGCGGATCAGATTGAACAGCGACAGAAACGGGCGGATCGTCACCGGCTGCGCATCGGGATTCGCGCCCAGGCGCACGCGATAGACGAGCCACGCGGGCACTTCGCGCCAGCTCGCATAGAGGTCGCGCAGATGGAACGTGCGCGGATAGACGCCGTAGACCGCGAACGCGTCGCCACCGGCGCGCGTGACCGCGAGACGCGCGCGCGGCAAGTGGTAGTACTGGCTGACGAGCGTGACCGAGCCGAGATGGCGCTCGCGCATGTAGGCGATCAGATGCTGGGCGCTCGCGAGCGTGTTGTCGCCGGCGTGGTCGGGGACGATGTCGTGCGGCTCGACGCCGTGCTGGATCAGATAGTTCTGCATGGCGAGCGTCTCGTCGAGTCCGGGGCCGTCGAGGCTGCCGCTGATAAAGAGACGCTTGCAACGGCCCGCGCGATAGCAGTCGAGACCCGCGTCGAGGCGTTCGGCGAGCAGCGTCGCGGGCGTGCCGTCGGCTTCGAGACCGTTGCCGAATATCGCGCCGAGTTCCGATGGCGCGGCGGGCGTCGCGAGGCCCGAGGCGTCGATCGCCAGCGCCGCGAGCGCCCAGACGATACCGATCAGCATGCAGAGGCGAAGCAGGCGGGACCGGCTTCGGGATGTGTGCGTCATGACAACCTTGCTCGATTGCTGGCGTTCATTGGCTGGGCGGCCGTCGTGGACCGCGGCGGCAACGATACCACGCGATATCGGCGCCGATCAGTTGCAGGCCGCGAGCAGGCGACGACGCGCTCAGTGCACGCGTGCCCTTCGAGGACGGACGCCGCGCGCGCCTGCGTCGAGCCGTGGCGCGATTCTGGCGAAGTGTGTCGGGTGGCGTCCGCGCGCGTGAAGACGAAGCTGGCAGCACGAAAACGCTTCGTCGAATGCGGGAATTCGATTCGCGTACGCCGAAATCCGGCCTCAACCTTACCGCCGCCTTTCGCTCGCCCGCCTCGCCGACGCCCCGCGCGCGGGCGTCGTATGCTTGCGGCTGGCGCGCGGGGCGCAAGGGCGATGCCCGGTCCGCGATCCGCGCATGCATCCGACGATCAAGCTCACAGAGGAATCGCAACAATGAGCTGGGAACAATTCGATGGCGGCTGGCGTCTCGCGCCGGCCGAAGGCGCGCCGCGCGCGCTCGTCGTGCTGCTGCACGGCGTGGGCAGCAACGCGCGCGATCTGGTGCCGCTCGCCGACGCCTGGCGCGACGCGCTGCCGGGCGTGGCGTTCGCGTCGCTCGACGGCAGCGAGCCGTTCGACGGCGGCTTCGGCGGCCGCCAGTGGTTCAGTCTGCGCGACGTGAACGAAGCGAATCGCGGCGCACGCGTCGCGGCGGCGTTGCCCGTGCTGCAAAAACGTCTCGCCGACGAACTCGCGCATTGGGGCCTCGGCTTCGACGCGCTCGCGCTGGTGGGTTTTTCGCAGGGCTCGATTATGTCGCTTTATTACGCGGCGACGCAGGAGCAGGGCGCGGCCGCCGTGGTCGCTTACGCGGGCCGTCTGTCGACGCCCGTGGTCGCACATAGCCGCACGACGCTCACGCTCGTGCATGGCGAGGACGACGAAGTGATTCCCGTGCAGGAACTCGAACGCGCGGCCGTCGCGTTCAGCGACGCGGGCTATGCCGTGGCCGCCTACGCCTTGCCTGGCGTGGGTCACACGATCACGGCGCAGGGCGCGATGCTCGGCCGCGACGCGCTGGTGCGTGCGTTGCAGACGCCGCAGGCGTAAGTGCACACGCGCCCGCGTGCAATGCGCGGGCGCTAAAATCGCGCGGCCGAGGCGGAAAATCGCCTCGAATCCGCAGACAAATTCGCCGAGTAATCCGCTGAAGAATCGACTGTAAAACGGGCCGAAACCGTGCCGAATCCGCGCGGTCCGACTTTAATTCTTTACATTCCTTAATTAAACTGCCGGGTTATTTTTGGCGCGATTAAAGTCTCGCCCGGCTTGGCCGTTAACAGGAGCCAGTGGGCCACGGGGCCCCACGCGCCCGGTTTGCGCTTTACAGCGCGCGCATGCGTTCAGACGATGGCGACCCACGAGGTCTCGCCCATTTTTCTCGACGACGGCAACCGGGTCAGAGATCCGGGACGGACCGCCGGCAGGTCCGTTCCACACACACAAGACGACATGGCTCAAGCCGCGCGGCACTCATCCTTTTTGCACAAGCTGTCCCGCCACGACGTGGCGCTCGATCTGGGCACCGCCAACACGCTGATCTATACGGCGGACGAGGGCATCGTGCTCGATCAGCCTTCGGTCGTCTGCTTCGAGCGCGGCGGCGCCTTGGGCAAGGCCGGCGAAACGACGGTCGCCGCCGTGGGCCGCGACGCGAAAGCGCTCGTCGGCCGCGCGCCGCAGAACCTCGAAACCGTGAAGCCGCTCGTGCACGGCGTGATCGCCGACTTCTCGGCCGCCGAGCACATGATGCGCCGCTTCGTCGCCATGGCGCAGCCGCGCCGCCTGTTCGGCCGCCGTTCGGCGTTCACCGTCTGCGTGCCGGGCGCGGCCACCCGCGTGGAGCGCCGCGCGATCCGCGAGGCCGCGTTCTCGGCGGGCGCGGCGAGCGTGAACCTGATCGGCGAATCGCTGGCGGCGGCGCTGGGCGCGGGGCTGCCGGTTGGCTCGTCGACCGGCTCGATGGTCGTCGATATCGGCGGCGGCACCACCGAAGTGGGCGTGATCGCGCTCGGCGCGGTGGCGTGCAGCGGCTCGATCCGCGTGGGCGGCGACCAGTTCGACCGCGCCATCATCGACTACGTGCGCAGCCTGTACGGCGTGATCATCGGCGAGCAGACCGCCGAGCATCTGAAAAAGACCATCGGCAGCGCGTTGCGCGGCGAGCCCATCGAGCGCCTGCGCGCGACGGGCCGCAGCCTCGACGACGGCCTGCCGCGCACCGTCGAGATCAGCAGCGAGGACATCGCCGACGCGCTGGCCATGCCGCTGCGCCAGGTGATCGGCGTGGTGCGCCAGGTGTTCGAAACCGCGCCGCCCGAACTGGTGACCGATATCGCCGATACCGGCATCGTGCTCACGGGCGGCGGCGCGCTGCTGCGCCGTCTCGACCAGTGCTTCCAGGCCGAACTCGGCGTGCGCGTGCGGATCGCCGACGAGCCGCTCACCTGCGCCGTGCGCGGCGCGGGCGCGGCGGCGGCGGGCGCCGTCGAGGCCGGCCAGCCGGACTTCCACGGCCACGACTGAGCGTTTGCGCACGCCGCCCAGGGCGTTCCCCAGGTCACCTCTCACGCACGTCGGGCCGACGTGCGACAATACGCGCCTTTCCCGGCGCGCCGCGCGTTTTGTGTACGCGTTCGCGCACGCGCAGCCGGTTTGTCGTCTCCATATCATCCAGCCGTGAATCAAGCCGTTTTTCCCGCTCCCGGGTCGTTTGTCGAACTCCCCGGCGGGCAACCCATGCCGTATATCGAACGCGGCGAGGGCGAGCTGCTCCTCTTCATCCACGGGTCGCTGTGCGACTACCGTTACTGGCAGCCGCAAATCTCGGGACTCTCGGAGCATTACCGCTGCGTCTCCGTGAGCCTCACGCACTATTGGCCCGCAGCCGCGCCGACGCCCGCCGAACCGTTTAGCTGGAGCCGTCACGCCGACGAAGTCGCGCAGTTCATCGACGCCTTCGGCGCCGGTCCTGCGCACGTGATCGGCCATTCGCGCGGCGGCTCGGTCGCGTATCACTTCGCGCGCCGCTATCCCGATCATCTGCAAAGCCTGATGCTCGCCGATCCGGGCGGCCCGGTGCAGATGCCGGGCCAGAGCCTCGCGAAGCTGCCGGAAACGGTCAACGCGCTGCGCGCCCGCGCGGTGCAGCTGATCGAATCCGGCGAAGTGAACGGCGGCCTCGAACTGTTCGTCGATTCGGTGAGCCGTCCTGGTTTCTGGGCGAAAAGCACGCAGTCGTTCCGCCAGATGGCGACCGACAATGCGCACACGCTCGGCCCGCAGTTCCTCGATCCGCTCGGCGCGTACACGCGCGAAGAGGCCGCCGAGGTGACGTGCCCCGTGCTGCTGATCGACGGCGAACTGAGCCCGCAGATGTTCCAGCGCGCGGCGGCGGCGCTCGAAGAGTGGATGCCCGATGCGCGCCGCGCGACCGTGGAAGGCGCGTCGCACGGCATGAATCTCGCGCGTCCCGGCGCGTTCAACGATCTCGTCGATCACTTCGCGAGCGGTCACGGACGCTGAGCGTCGCTCATGACATAAAAAAGGCCGCATTTTGCGGCCTTTTTCGCATCCGCCGATACGTATCGGAATCCTGATTAATTAGCGCGGACGAAAATCCGCGAATGTATGGCGTAAGCAGAAAGTAATGAAGGCGGGGCGGTCCGAAATGTCGATGAGTCGAGATCGGGCCGCCCGAGGCCTGACGCGCGTGGAATGCCTGACGCGCGGGGAATGCCTGGTCGCGCTTAGTCGCGGCCGTGCGCGTGCGCGTCGAGCTTGTGCTCGGCCGCTTCGCCGACGAGGCCCGCGTAGTAGAGGTGCACGCCGATGGCGAGCGAGTCGTTGCGGATTTCGTGGAAGGCCTTCCATGCCTTCACCGGATCCTTGAACACGAGGTAGTGCGCTTCCTGCGCGACGAGGCGTGCGACCTGATGCAGGCCGTGGCCGTTCAGCGCGTCGACGAGCGCGTCGAGGCTGCGGTGCGTGCGCGCGTCGGTGCGCGGATACAGCATGTGGAGCACCGCCACCCGTTCGTTCGCGAGGGCCGCCGACAGGGCGACCACGATGTCCTGGTGATTGAGGGCCGTGACGACGGCGCCCTCGGCAAGTTCGTCTTCCGCGAACAGGGTGTCGATCGAGATGTTCATCTGTTCATTCCTTACGTTTTGCGTACAGCGCGTGTGGCCTTAGAAAAAAGGCCCGCCTTCGAGGGCGGGCCAATGATGCATGCTCTGACAGGGGAAGTCGTTGCATGTCAAGCAGTATGTCAGAGCTAAACCCGCTCATGTTGTGCTGCAGAGCAAAATATTGTTGCAGGAATCGATGTTAAGGAAGCTGCAAGTATTCAGTGTTGCGGGGTTCAATAGGCATTGTTGCAGCCTGGGCTATCAATCGATGTTGCATTGCGCCGTAAAATGCGTCAAGTGGTCGCAGTGAGGCCGGCCCGGATTTCCGGGCGACGGGCGGCGCTGCGTCTTGCGAGATGACTGCAATTCAATGCAAGGAAAAGACATGATCGATTCGAAGACTCACGCCACTCTCACCATCCCCGGCCAGGCTGAAGGCGTCCAGCTGCCGGTCTACAAGGGCACGCAAGGCCCGGACGTGATCGACATCCGCAAGCTGTACGGCCAGACCGGCATGTTCACGTACGACCCGGGCTTCATGTCCACGGCGTCGTGCAACTCCGCGATCACCTATATCGACGGCGACAAGGGCGAACTGCTCTATCGCGGCTATCCGATCGACAACCTCGCGCAGAACGCCGACTTCCTCGAAAGCTGCTACCTGCTGCTGAAGGGCGAACTGCCGACGCAGGCGCAGAAGGACGAATTCGTTGCGACCGTCACGAACCACACGATGGTTCACGAGCAGATGCACTTCTTCTTCCGTGGCTTCCGCCGCGACGCGCATCCGATGGCGATTCTGGTGGCAGCCGTCGGCGCGCTGTCGGCGTTCTATCACGACTCGCTCGACATCACCGATCCGAAGCACCGTGAAGTCTCGGCGATCCGCATGATCGCGAAGCTGCCGACGCTGGTGGCGATGGCGTACAAGTACACGGTCGGCCAGCCGTTCGTGTATCCGCGCAACGACCTCTCGTACAGCGCGAACTTCATGCAGATGATGTTCTCGAACCCGGCTGAGGAGTACAAGGTCAACGACGTGCTGGTGCGCGCGCTCGACCGCATCCTGATCCTGCACGCCGACCACGAGCAGAACGCCTCGACCTCGACGGTGCGTCTGGCCGGTTCGTCGGGCGCGAATCCGTTCGCGTGTATCGCGGCTGGTATCGCGTGTCTGTGGGGCCCGGCGCACGGCGGCGCGAACGAAGCCGCGCTGAACATGCTCGAAGAGATCGGCTCGGTCGACAACATCCCCGAATTCATCAAGCAGGTGAAGGACAAGAACTCGGGCGTGAAGCTCATGGGCTTCGGTCACCGCGTCTACAAGAACTACGATCCGCGCGCGAAGCTGATGCGCGAAACCTGCCACGAAGTGCTCAACGAACTCGGCCTGCACGACGACCCGCTGTTCAAGCTCGCGATGGCGCTCGAAAAGATCGCGCTCGAAGACGAATACTTCGTGTCGCGCAAGCTCTACCCGAACGTCGACTTCTACTCGGGCATCGTGCAGCGCGCACTGGGCATCCCGACCGCGATGTTCACCTGCATCTTCGCGATGGCGCGCACGGTGGGCTGGATCGCGCAATGGAACGAAATGATCGGCGACCCCGAGCAGAAGATCGGCCGTCCGCGTCAGCTGTTCATCGGCAACACGCCGCGCGAAGCGAAGCCGATTTCGCAACGCTAATCCGCCACGCTGAGCCATCACGCTCAACCACAGCGACGATCGCCAACACCTTGCATTAACGCTGCATAACGTTTGAGCACGCGGCGGCCACGAGCTGCCGCGTCGCGATCGACGGGCGCCCGCACGTTTTACCGTGCCGGCGCCCGTAATTTTTTCCGGGGCGTTTTTTCATGCCGGTCGGGCGCGCACGATTTGACGCGAACCCGTGTTGAGCCACTACAATCGAGCGGAAGGCGATGTGTACGGAACGGCTCTAAAGGAGACAACGTAATGCAGGATCCTGAAACACTCGGTGGCGTCTCGCGCTCCAGCGGCGTGGATCATCCCGATCAACCCGCCGATGGCGCATTCATCGCGCCCGAAACCCCCGAAGTCGCAAGCGCCGACCAGCATGTGCTGAAGTCGGGCGACACCTTCATCGTCAACGATCCGCTGGGCGATATCACCGGCATCGACGACGGTCTGTTCGTCAACGACACGCGCGTGCTGTCCTCGCTGCGTCTCACCTTCGGCGGCCGCGTGCCGTCGCTGCTTTCGGGCAGCGTGAGCAGCGACAACACCGCGTTCACCGCGCATTTCACCAATCGCCCGCTGCCGCCGCTCGGCGGCACGAGCACGCCCGAAGGCGTGATTCACGTCGAACGCGAGCGCGTGCTCTCGGGCACGATGATGACCGAGGCCATCGAGCTCACGAACTACGGCACGCAGGAAGCGGTCGTGCCGCTGTCGATTTCGTTCGCGAGCGACTTCCGCGACATGTTCGAAGTGCGCGGCCTCAAGCGCGAAGTGCGCGGCGAACTCAAGCCGCCGCGCGTGGAAGGCAGCGAGGTGCGGCTCGAATATATCGGGCTCGACAAGGTCGCGCGGCGCGTGCGCATCGAGTTCTCGCCGAAGCCCGACAAGCTGCTCGCCGACCGCGCCGACTTCACCGTCGCGCTGCCGGCGCAGGCCTGCGTTTCGCTCTATCTCACGGTCGCGATCGAAGTCGAGCCGCTCGAAGGCGCGGCCTCCGACACGCCGAGCGCGGGCATCATCAAGCCCAGCCATTGTCTCGCCGAGTCGAACGGCCAGAGCGTGGGCCGCGCGGCCATTCGCGCCGCGCTGGTCGACGCGCATATCGTGATGCGCGAGCGCCGCCGACAGACCGCGCGCGTGCGTTCGAGCAATCCGCTTTTCAATTCGTGGATCAACCGTTCGATCGCGGATCTCGGCCTGCTCACGACCGATCTGCCGACCGGCCCGTATCCGTACGCGGGCATTCCGTGGTTCTCCACGCCGTTCGGCCGCGACGCGATCATCACCTCGCTGCAAACGCTGTGGCTGCAACCGGCGCTCGCGCGCGGCGTGCTGCGTTTTCTCGCGGCGCATCAGGCGCGCGAGGACTCGGCGTTTCGCGACGCGGCGGTCGGCAAGATCATGCACGAGATGCGCAAGAGCGAAATGGCGGCCACGGGCGAAGTGCCGTTCGCGCTCTACTACGGCGGCGTGGATTCGACGCCGCTGTTCGTCGTGCTGGCGGGCGCGTATGTCGAACGCACCGGCGACCTCGCGCTGATCGACGAACTCTGGCCCGCGCTCGAACGCGCGGCTGCGTGGGTCGCGGGCGTGTGCGACCGCAATCCGCATGGTCTGCTCGATTACCGGCGCGAGTCGGAAGGCGGGCTCGCGAATCAAGGCTGGAAAGACAGCCACGATTCGGTCTTTCATGCCGACGGACGCTTCCCCGATGGGCCGATCGCGCTCGTTGAGGTGCAGGCCTATGCGAGCGCGGCGTTCGAGACGATGTCGCGTTTCGCCACTCAACGTGGACTGATCGAAGACGCCGCGCGCTATGCGGGCCGCGCCGCGAAGATCCGCCGCTGCGTGGAAGAGAAGTACTGGATGCCGGAGTCGGAGTTCTACGGCATCGCGCTCGACGGTCACGGCGATCTGTGCCGTGTGCTCGCGTCGAATGCGGGGCATCTGCTCGCGTTCGGGCTGCCCGAATACGAGCGCGGCCGTGCGGTCGCGGAGATTCTCGAATCGGCGCTGTTCCATACGGGCTGGGGCGTGCGCACGCTCGCGGCCGGTCAGGCGCGCTTCAATCCGATGGCCTATCACAACGGCTCGGTCTGGCCGCACGACAACGCGCTGTGCGCGCGCGGGCTCGCGCGTTATGGACGCAAGGAAGCGGCGGTGCGTCTGCTGCAGGCCTTGTTCGAGGCGGCGGTGACCTTCGATATGCGTCTGCCCGAGCTGTTCTGCGGATTCCCGCGCCGACGCGGCGAGCCGCCCACGGCGTATCCGGTCGCGTGTCTGCCGCAGGCGTGGGCGGCGGGCTCGCCGTTCATGATGCTGGAAGCGTGTCTGGGCGTGAGCATCGACGCCACGCGCCGCGAAGTGCGCGTCGAGCAGCCGATGCTGCCCGAAGGCATCGACTGGCTCGAAGTGGGGCATCTGCGTGTGGGTAACGCGGCGGTCACGCTGACATTCCGTCGCGTGGACGGCAAGGTCGTGGCCTCGGCGGATCGCAGCGACGTGAAGGTCGTTGCGGTGCTGTAACGCGTCGCGCTGCCTGCGCCGTGCGGTGAAAATCGCGCGGCGCAGGCAGGGTTTATCGTTTCAACGCTTCATGTTTTGACGAGCGTGCAACGCGCTTCGAGCGCGCCCGTATCGACGCCCCGCGTGTTGAGCACGTGCGGCGTGTCGTAGGCGCGCAAGGCGGCCAGTTGCTCCGGCGTGCCGATACCGAGTTGCCGCAACACCTCGACGACGATCGCGTACAGCGCCGTCTGATTCCCGTCCTCCACTTTCACGGCGATGCCGAGCGCGCCCGCGTTCGCGCGCTTCACGCCGATCGCATAGCTGCCCGCCGCGCCCACCTTGCCGACCACCTCGCCGCCGAACGCCCGCATGAGCGTCGTGCAAAAGCGCTGCTCGCCCGCGACCATTTCCGGGTGCGCGGTCATCGCGCGGTAGATGCGGGCGAGTGCTTGCGTTCGTGGCGACGCGTCGCGTGCGCCGCTTGCCTCGGCGTGATCCGCGGCATCGGCGAGCTTCGCGTACAGCCGCGCGAGACGATCGAGCGGAAAGGCCGGCGTGGGCAGATTGCAGCCGTCGATGGCCCATTGCACGCAGTCGTCGGGCAGATCGCAGACATCGGCGACCGTATGCTTCACGCGCAGTTGCAGCGGATGCCCGTCGAGGTGGTAATCCTCCAGCGGCGCGCCGATCGCGCGCGCGCCCGCGAGCATCCCTGCGTGCTTGCCTGAACAGTTGCTGCATGCGGGACCGGGTTCGAAGCCGCGCTGGACCCAGTCGCGCCACACCGCGTCCGACAAGGGCGGATGACCGCCGCAGCGCATATCGGCTTCTTGCGCGCCCACTTTGCCGAGCATCGCGAGCGTGCGCTCGATATGGCGCGCCTCGCTGTTGTTCGAGCCGCACATGAGCGCGAGATCGGCGTCGTCGAAATGGAAACGGTCGAGCGCGCCCGTTTCGATGACGGCCAGCGCCTGCGCGGGCTTGGCCGCCGAACGCACGAGCGTGAGCCGGTGCGGATCGCCGAACGTATGGAGCAGCGTGCCGTGCGCATCGACGACGGCGATATGGGCGAGGTGCGTGGTCTCGACAAGGCCGCCGCGATACAGCACGGCGGCGGGCGGCGATGCGGTCGTCATGGGGTGTCTCCGTGTCATGCGGTTCGGGTCGCGCGGCGCACAGGACACGGCGCACGCGTGATGCGGATTCTAACGCCGCATGGCGCGCGGATTCGTCATCTGAATACCGATTTGAATCCGGTCTGAAGCGAACGTGAAGCAGACGTGAAGCGAACGTGAAGCGGGGCGTGAATCGACATATGAAACATGCATTGGCCGCGCGTAATGTTCACGTCCGAATAAATCGATATATCGCTGGTTCAGATTTCATTTTCTTTACGATCGAGTCTGAATCGCCGATTTAATGCATTGCGTGCGCATTTTTGGGGCGCGAATTGCACCGCTGATGCACGCATTATTTGCAGGTGTTCTTTCGGCGCAACGCCTGCCTCAATTTCAACGCAATTTTTATTTTCGAAGCCTTATGATGCGCCTGATCGTTATTTCCGCCGCAGGGCA
This sequence comes from Paraburkholderia tropica, assembly GCF_914484835.1. Taxonomy (GTDB): domain Bacteria; phylum Pseudomonadota; class Gammaproteobacteria; order Burkholderiales; family Burkholderiaceae; genus Paraburkholderia; species Paraburkholderia tropica_A. The sequence continues at coordinate 51,408 of NZ_CAJZAR010000037.1, read as the reverse complement.
CGGCGCCACGAGCGCGCTGCCCGGCATGCCTGCCTTATTTCGCAAGTGAAGGCCGGCATTGCGTTGTTCGCAATAATCGCTTGTCGTTATTGAGGTATTTCGCAATTCAGGCGCGATTCGCATGGATCTGCGAAACGCGCGGGCCGCCTCACCATGTGTTGTGTGGAAAGCGCATTCGATTCAATGAATTAACGCCAAAACTCGGAGCCATAAAACATGAAAAAATCGCTAATCGCCCTCGCACTCACCGGCGCGTTCGCCGTCTCCGCGCATGCGCAAAGCAGCGTCACGCTCTACGGTCTCATCGACACGGGTCTCGTCTACACGAACAACCAGATGGGCCATAGCAACTGGCAGCTCAACAGCAGCTCGACGCAGAACACGGTGTTCGGCCTGAAGGGTACGGAAGACCTCGGCGGCGGCCTGAAGGCGATCTTCAAGCTCGAGCAAGGCTTCATCCTCAACAACGGCGCGCAGGCATTCTCGGGCGACATGTTCGGCTCGCAGGCGTGGGTCGGTCTGCAGGCGGATCAATACGGCACGGTCACGTTCGGCCGCCAGTTCGACGTGATGAACGACCTCGTCGGCCCGCTGACGGCTGAGTTCAACACGTGGGGCGGCAGCCTCGCGGCGCATCCGTTCGAGAACGACAACCTCGCGGCGAACTCGGTCGTCATCAACAACTCGGTCAAGTACGCAAGCCCGACGTGGTACGGCGTCACGTTCGAGACGATGTACTCGTTCAGTAACCAGACCACCTTCGCAAGCAACCGTTCGTATGGCTTCGCCGTGTCGTACGCACAAGGCCCGCTGAACCTCGCGGCCGGCTACCTGCAGCTGAACGGCGCGGGCAACGGCAGCGGCGCGGTGCAAACCAGCGACGCGAGCGCGAACTTCGTCGCGCAACGCCAGCGCGTCTGGTCGCTGGGCGGCAACTACACGTACGGCCCGATCACGGCCGGCCTCGTGTGGAGCCACTCGCAGATCGACAACGCGTCGGGCGTGTTCTCGTTCGGCACGGGCACGTACCTCGGCAGCGACGACACGTCGGCAGGCTCGCTCTCGGGCTCGCTGCGTCTGGACAACTACGAAGCGAACCTGAAGTACGCGATCACGCCGGCATGGTCGGTCTCGGGCGCGTACACGTACACGCACGGCGCGTACAACGGTTCGGCTCCGGGCTGGAACACGGCGATGCTGCAGACGGACTACGCGATCAGCAAGCGCACGGACTTCTACCTCGAAGGCGTCTACCAGAACGTCCACGGCGCGCCGGAAGGCTCGGTGCTCTCGCACGCGATGATCAACACGCTGTCGCCGTCGTCGACGGATACGCAGGTTGCCGTCACGGTGGGCATGCGTCACGCGTTCTGATCGACGGGTCTCATGACTCGCGCGCGCGGCGGATGTCGCGCGCGTCGATCGAGCGATGCGGGTTCGTCCTTTGCGGCGAGCCCGCATTTTCTTTTGTGCCAGATGATTCGGATGACGAAATAATCAGTCGCGCGCATCGGCCATCAGCTTGACTGCCACGGCGCTCGCCAATGCGACGAGGCCGCTCACGAGCAGGGCGCGCGAGAAACCGTGCGCGAAAGCGAGCGGCGCGGCGCGGGACAGCAGATGCGCCGTGGGCGCATCGAGCGTGCGCAATGCTTCGCCGAGATCGCCGGCCAGCAGGCTCGCCATGAAGCGCGCATCGACGGCATGGCGCGCGGCGGGCACGTTGGCGATCAACTGGGCGAGCGCGCTCTGCGTGTGCGCCGCGAGCACGGCGCCGAGCACGCCCACGGCCGTCACGATGGCGGTGAAGCGCGTGGTCGTGCTGATGCCCGAGGCCATGCCGGTGCGTTCGCGCGGCACGCAGGCCATGATGGCTTTCTGCGTGTCGCCGTTCATGACGCCCGCGCCCGTGCCGGTCACGAGCATCGCGAACGCCACCGCGAGATAGTGGCCGCCCGCCGCGCACGCGGCCATCGCGAGATTGCCCGCGCCGATCAGCGCGAGGCCCGCGCTCAGCACGCCGCCGGTCGTCGCTCGACGAGCGAGCGCGGCGCCCAGCGATGGCCCGGCGATCATCGCCGCCGCGAACGGCAGCATGCCGAGACCCGCTTGCAACGCGGAGAAACCGAACGCGATCTGCAAATAGAGTGGCAGGAACGTCATCATCACCTGAGCGCAGGCCGCATAGCCGAACATGCCGAGCAGGGCGCCGACGAAACGCGCGCGCCGGAACAGGTTCAGATCGATCATCGGCCGCGTTTGCCAGCGCTGGCTGCACACGAAGGCGACGAACAGCGCGATGCTCGCCGCGCCCCGGCCGAGCGTCGAGGCGGACTGCCAGCCGTGTGCGGGAATGCCGATCAGCATCCACACGGCGCAAGCGAGCGCCGCCGCGAACAGCACGCCGCCGGGCAGATCGAGGCGCTTCGCGTGCGGGTCGCGCGATTCGTCGATGGCGCGGCGCGCGCCGAGCGCGAGCAGCGCGCACACGGGCAGATTCATCAGAAAGATCCAGCGCCAGCCCGCCCATTGCGTGATGGCGCCGCCGACCCACGGCGCGACGGCGGTCGCGATCCCCATGCACATGCCCCAGACCGCCCACGCCCGTTCGCGCGCCGGGCCTTGTGCGAAGCGATGCGCGATCACGGCGAGCGCGGACGTGAGCAGCAGCGCCGCGCCCAGGCCCTTCACGGCGCGCGCGGCGATCAGCAGCGCGGCCGTCGGCGCCGCGCCGCAGCCGAACGACGCGAGCGCGAACAGCGCGAGACCGCAGAACAGCACGCGGCGGCGGCCGAAGCGGTCGGCGATCGCGCCGGCGGGCAGCAGGCAGGCGGCGAACGCGGTCATGTAGGCGCTCACGACCCATTCGATGTCGGCGAAACTCGCGTGAAAAGCGTGCGCGATCGAGGGCAGCGAGACGGCGACCACGTTGGTATCGAGCACGATCAGCGCGCAGGTCGCGGACGCGACGGCCAGCGTGATGTTCGGATGGCGGTGGGAAAACGAATCGGGATCGGGGTGCGGATCGCTCAGCGCGGCGGGGTCGAGCGCTGCGCGGGACACGGATGAGTCGGACATGGCGATGGCAGTGGCGGTGAGCGCGAGGCGGGTTCGCAAGAAGCAGCCCGCATCGTCGCATCATCGACGGTTATCGGTCATTGCCATAAAATAGCAATTTGCTTCACGAAACCGGTAATCATGAGTCGTCTCGAACTGCGCCACGTGCGGGCCTTTCTGTGTGTGGCGCGGCATCTGCATTTCGCGCGCGCGGCCGAGGAGCTCGACATGGCGCCGCCCGCGCTCACGCGCCACGTTCAGGAGGCCGAGCGTCATCTGGGCGCGCGGCTGTTTCATCGCTCGCGCAGCGCGGTGTCGCTGACCGCGGCGGGCGAGGCGTATTTGCCCGAAGCGGCGGCGGCGCTCGAACATTTGCAGCGCGGACAGGAACTCGCCGCGCTGGCGGCGCGCGGCGAAGTGGGGCGCATCGTGGCGGGCTATGTGTCGTCGGCGGTGTATTCGGGCGCGCTGCAACGCTCGATCGGCGAGTTTCGCGCCGCGTGGCCGCGCGTGGAAGTGAGCGTCACCGAAATCCCGATGGAGGACGTGGCGCGGCGCCTGGAGACGGGCCTGCTCGATGTCGCGTATGTGCGGCCGCCGCTCACGCTGCCGGACACGGTGCGCGTGTTCACGTTGCAGCGCGATGCGTTCGTGGCGGCCGTGCCCGCGGACTCGCCTTATGCGGCGCAGGAGACACTGCGTCCCGCCGATCTCGCGGAGGCCAGTTTCGCGGTGCCGGAGCAGGAGTTCGGCACGCTCGAACTCGCGCGCCGCGGGCGTTTCGTGCCGCGCATCGCGGCGCGGCCGGGCGGCTTGCTGGCGGTGCTTGCGTGCGTGTCGGTGAACGGCTGGGTGGCGGTGATTCCCGACGCGCTGGCGGGCTGCGTGAGCTTGCCGGGCATCGTCTATCGGCGCATTGAGGGTAAGCCGATTACTTCTGAACTGGCGCTCGTCTGCCGTAAGCACGAGCGCGCGCCGGCGGTGCGGGCGTTTTTGAGGTTGGTGCCGAAGGCGAAGTGAGGGGGCGCCGTTGTTTAATCGACAACGCCTGTTGTTCAATCTACAACGCCTGTTGTTCAATCTACAACGCCACGCCGACCGCAATCCTCACGCCGCCGCAAGCTGCATCCGCACGATCTCCGCAAAATACCGCGCCCCAACCGTCAAAATGCGGTCGTTGAAATCGTAGCTCGCGTTGTGGAGCGGCGTGCCGCCATCGTCCGCCTCGATGCCGTTGCCGATAAACACGAAATTGCCCGGCACGACTTGCAGGAACGCGCCGAAGTCTTCCGAAATCATCATCGGCTGAACATTCGCGTCGACCTGGTCCGCGCCCGCGACCGTGCTCGCCGCCGCAACGGCCACGTCGACGAATTCCGGCGTATTCACCGTCGGCACGAATTCATGCGTGTACTCGAAGGCGCATTCGGCGCCATGCGTGCGGCAAATCCCTTCGCTCACTTCGCGCATGCGCGTGGCGAGCAGGTTTTGCACTTCGGGCGAATAGCTGCGCGTATCGCCTTTGATGATGACGTTCGAGGGGATCACGTTACGCAGGCCGTCGGTGATGATCTCGGTGCACGAGATGACCGCGCATTGGCTCGGGTCCAGGTTGCGCGACACGATGGTCTGCAGCGCGAGCACGATCTGCGAGGCAATCACAATCGGATCGATGCCCATATGCGGCCGCGCGGCGTGCGTGCCTTTCGCCTTGATATGGATAACGAAATTATCCTCGCTCGCCATGATGCCGCCGGGCCGCGTCGAGAAACTGCCGGCGGGCAATCCCGGCATATTGTGCGCGCCGAAAATCGCGTCGACCGGAAAGCGCTCAAACAGGCCATCGGCGATCATGGCTTTTGCGCCGCGGCCATGTTCTTCGGCGGGCTGAAAAATAAAGCGCACGGTGCCGTCGAAATCGCGGCGTTCGGCGAGCAGTTGCGCCGCGCCGAGAATCATCGCCATATGGCCGTCGTGACCGCACGCGTGCATCTTTCCGGCATTGCACGACGCATAGGCGCGGCCAGGCGCATTCTCGGCGATTTTGAGCGCATCCATTTCCGCGCGCAGCCCGACCGTGCGCGTGCCCCCGCCGACTTTCAGATTGGCGACGAGCCCGGTTCCGCCGATGTTCCGGTGCACCTCCATGCCGAGCGTCGTGAGAATCCGGGCGACGTAGTCGGAGGTTTGCACTTCCTCGAAACCGGTTTCGGGATTGCGATGCAACTGGCGGCGCCAGCCTTGCAGTTTTTCTTGCAGCGACGTTTCCATCGTGTGACCTGTCTCGTGATCTTCCGGTTTGTCGATGTCAGTGTTCGATCGCGCTCATCCACTCGGCCTGGCGCGCGCTGACGCTGGCCGCCGTTTCGCCGATCAGCGCCTCGTAGACGCCGGGCGCGGTCGCAGCCTCCGTGTTGATGACGAGCACATGAGACGCCGATCCCAGTCCGACCTTCACCGACAACTCAGGATTCCGAATCAAGGCGGCCAGGCCCGCGAATCCCGCAGCGCCCGATTCGCCCGCGACCAGCGGCGCATCGCGTTCCGAACCGGCGGCGAGCGTGCGCATGGCGGTCACGGCGTCGTCGTCGGCGATGGTCATGAAGTGGTCGACGCAGCCCTCGAGAATTTTCCATGCGAGCGGCGAGGCTTCGCCGCAGGCCAGCCCGGCCATCACCGAATCGACGCTGCCCGTCGCGCGGGTCGCGTGACCCGCCATCGCGCTCTGATAAAGGCAATCGGCCTGCTGCGGCTCGACCACGATGAATTGCGGGCGCTGCGCGCCGAAGTGCTCCCAGAGATAGCTGGCCACGCCCGCCGCGAGGCCGCCCACGCCGCCCTGGAGAAACACATGCGTAACGGGACTGTCGAGTTGCGCCAGCGTTTCGGCGGCAATCACGCCGTAGCCTTGCATGACGTCGCGGGGAATCGTTTCGTAGCCTTCATACGAGGTGTCCGAGACCACGTGCCAGTGGTTGTCCGCCGCGAGTTGCGCGGCGTGTTCGACGGAGGCGTCGTAGTCGCCCTCGATGCGGACGATGCGTGCGCCGTAGTGCGCAATCGCGTCCTCGCGTTCGCGGCTGACGTTCGCATGCAGCACGATCACGCACTGGCAGCCGATATCGCGCGCAGCGGCGGCCAGCGCCTTGCCGTGATTGCCGTCCGTTGCGCTGATGACCGTGAGGGGCGCCAGCAGCTCCGCGTAGTCGCCGCGCAGCAGGCCTTGCGGATTCAGATCGTGCGTGTGCCAGAGACGCAGGATCAGACGCGTCAACGCGATCGGTGCGCCCAGCGCCTTGAAACTGCCGAGGGGCGAGCGCAGGCCTTCGTCTTTCACGCTGAGGCGCGCGATGCCCAGCGCCGCGGCGGCATCGGGCAGATCCCACAGTGGCGTGGCGGAGCGGGAAATCTGGCCCCAGCTTGCGAGCCACGCGCCGCTTTCATCCGCTGCGCGCACGTTCAAAATGCTTTGGAGTGCAGAGGGATAGGGGGTGTACAGGGCACGCGGGTTTGCAATTAGCATTTAACTCACTCCGTAAGACAGGCGTCGATTCGATGTGTGAAATAATATTGCGATGCGTGCGTTATTTGTAATCGTATTTCGGCATTGAAATGCAATAAATTCTCGCGCATTGCGGCGAACTCCCTTGGAATCGCGATCATTCCGGCACTTCTCTACGAGAATTTTTCTTATGGCCACGACCGACCGCGGTATAGAACTCGACGACTTCGACCTCAAGATTCTCGCCATCGTCCAGCGGGACAATCAGGTTCCCCACCGCGAAATCGGGCAGCAAATCAATCTCTCGGTGCCGTCCGTCGCGCGGCGTTTGCAGCGCCTGCGCAAGAGCGGCGTGATCGAAAGCGATTGCAGCGTGCTGAATCCGGGCGCACTCGGTGCGCATGTGACCGTCATTACGCATGTTTCGGCGGAGAATGAAGCGGTCGAATTGCTCGACGCGATGAAAGCGCGTTTCGAAGCGTGCGAGCAGGTCCAGCAGTGTTATTACGTGACCGGCGATGTCGATTTCATTCTGATTTTCTGCACGCGGGACATGGCCGAATACACCGCGCTCACGCGCTCGCTGTTTTTCGCGGAAGGCAATGTGAAAAGTTTCCGAACCTTCGTGGCGATGGAGCGGGTCAAGACGACGCTGAATGTGCCGGTCGGCGGGCGCGGATAGGGCACTTGGAAGCGCGATTCAGTCCCGTTTATCAATCTCAAAAAAAGATTGATATAGCATGCATGATTTCCATGTAAGATGATCGAGTATCGAGTCAGCGAACGAAATGAGGTCACTATGAGCGTGAAATCTTCAGGCACTCTTCTGGAAATCCTGGGCATCGAGAAGCCCATCGTGCAGGCGCCCATGGCCGGCGTGGCAACGCCCGCGCTCGCCGCGGCGGTGTCGAATGCCGGTGGACTTGGGTCGCTCGGCCTCGGTGCGATGAACGCCGCCGACGCGCGCAAGGCCATCGACGCCACGCGTGCGCTGACCGCCCGTCCGTTCAATGTGAATCTCTTTTGCCACGCGCCTGCGGTGGCGAATCGCGAGGTCGAGCAGACCTGGCTCAACTGGCTGCAACGCCACTTCGCGCAATACGGCGCCGAGCCGCCCGCGCAACTGCGCGAAATCTATACGAGCTTTCTCGCCGATGAAGCGATGCAGACGATGCTTCTGGATGCGCGTCCCGCAGTCGTGAGTTTTCACTTCGGTTTGCCCGACGCGAAGCTGATCGCTGCGTATCAACAAGCGGGCATTCGCCTGCTCGCGAGCGCAACCAATCTGGCAGAAGCGCGCCAGGTCGAAGCAGCGGGCGTCGATGCGATCGTCGTGCAAGGCATCGAAGCGGGCGGCCATCGCGGCCTGTTCGATGCTTCGACGGAGGACGATTATCTCGGCACGTTCGCGCTCACGCGGCTCGTTGCGCGCCAATGCAGTCTGCCGGTGATCGCCTCGGGCGGCATCATGGACGGCGCGGGCATCGTGGCGGCGCTGGCGCTGGGCGCATCGGCGGCGCAACTCGGAACCGCCTTCGTTTCGTGCCCGGAAACGTCGATCGACGACGGCTATCGACAAGCCTTGCTCGGCGCGGCTGCTGAACATACGACCTTCACGCGCGCCATTTCAGGCCGCGCGGCGCGTTCGATCGTGAATAAATTCACGCGGCTCGAACACGAGGAAGGCAGCCCGAAAACCGTGCCCGCGTATCCCATCACCTACGATGCGGGCAAGGCGTTGAATGCGGCCGCGAAGGCGAAGGGCGAATTCGGCTATGGCGCGCAATGGGCCGGTCAGGCCGCCGCGTTGTCGCGTGCGATGCCTGCCGCCGAACTCATGCGCACGCTTGAAGCGGAAATGCGGGCTGCGGTTGCGCAACTCCATTCGACCGTTTCGAACCTCGCTTAGCCGCGCGATGCTTTGTTCGTTGCCTTGTTTCCTGCGTGGCTCCCGATCGCGCCAGGGCTTGCAGTAAAATCTCGTAGAGAGATTAATTTATGCATCGTGTTCGTTAATCAGGAATTTGCCGGATGGAGCTGCTCGATCTAGAGATTTTCAGCCTGGTCGCGAAGGAACAGAGCGTCACGCGCGCGGCGCAGTTGCTGCAACGCGTGCAATCGAACGTGACGACGCGCGTCAAGCAGCTCGAAGAGGAACTCGGCGTGCAGCTCTTTTCGCGCGAAGGCAAGCGCATGACCTTGACCGGGGACGGGCAGCGCCTGCTCGGTTACGCGCATCGCATGCTGACGCTCGCTGAAGAGGCGCGCCAGGCGATGCAATCGAACGTCCCCGTGGGCCGGTTGAGAATCGGCTCGATGGAAAGCACGGCGGCGGCGCGGCTGCCGGGCTTGCTGGGCGCGTATCAAAGTCTCTGGCCCGCCGTGCAACTGGATATTTCGACGGGCACCACGCGCGCGCTCATCGACGACGTGAAGGCCAGCCGGCTCGATTGCGCCTTTATCGCCGAAACGGATGAGCGCGCCGCCATCGAATTCAATACCGGTGCCGATGCCGATCTTGCGGCGATCCCGGCGTTTCGCGAGGAATTGCTGCTGCTGGTCCCGAGTCGTCTCGGTTCCGCTTCCGAAAGCGTGACGCACTATCCGCTCGCCGCGTTCGCGAAGGGCTGCACGTATCGGCGAATCGGCGAGCAATGGCTGGAGTCGAAGTGCGCGGACCAGGGATCGGGTCCCGAGAGCGTCGGCGAGATCGTGGAATACCACTCGTATCACGCGATTTTCGCGGCCGTGTCCGCCGGGACGGCGGTGGCGGTATTTCCGAAGTCGGTGCTCGCGACGCTGGCGGTGGCGTCGACGGTGCAATCCATTCCGCTCACGGAAATCACGACGTGGATGGTGTCGCGTCCCGCGTATCAAAGTCTCGCGTTAAACGAATTGAGCCGACTGCTGCCCGCGCGATAAGCGGGCGCGGCGAATGCGCGGACATGTTCCGTTCATTCGCGCGCGATGAATGATTCGGATGACTGATCAATCGCTAATCGGCCTGAAAATCAGGCCAAAAATCACTTCGCCACCGCATTCTGCTGAATACCCGCCAGAATGAAATCGATCCCGGCGAGAAACTGCTCGCGATCGTCGTGACCCGCTAGCATCGCGGCCACCTGGCGCACGAACGGATGCTCGGCGGGATCGAGTTGCGCCCATTTCGCGGCGACGCTCTCCAGCACCTCGACCCGGTCCATGCCTTCCGGCGCTATCTGCGGACGCGTCGCGTACTGTCCCGCAAGCCCGAGAATGAAGCTCAATAGCGCTGTGGCCGCGTTGAACTGCGCGGGCTCGGGCACGCCCATCGCCTGCACCTGCGCGCCGATGCCTTCGAGGATCCGCAGCACCGCGTACTGCCACGGATCGCGCGACAACTGCGCGCCGACCCACGGATGGGCGTCGATCGCATCGAAAATGCCGAGCGCCAGCGCGCGGATCGCGTCCTGCGGTTGCGGTTTTGCCGCCGCCTCGCTCAGTGCGGCGGCGATGATCGGATCGGTGGCGGCCGCGAGCAGCGCCTGCTTGTCGGCGACGTGCCAGTAGATCGCGCCGCTGCCGGTCGCCAGATGCGCCGCGAGCGCGCGAAAGGTCAGCGCGTCCTCGCCGTCCCGGTCGAGGATCTCGATCGCCGCCTCGACGATCCGCTGCCGGGTGAGCGCATCCGCGCGTCGCCGTGTCCGAATTTCCGTTGTCATATCCATAGCTTGACACTGATGGAACTTCGTTCCAATATGTTTTTTCTTTGGAACGACGTTCCAATCTCAATGAAAGGATATTCGATGACGGCTCCGGTCACCATAATCGGCGCGGGACTCGGCGGGCTGGTGCTCGCGAGGGTGCTGCATTTGCATGGCATTGCCGCGACGATTTACGAGGCGGAGCCGTCGGCCCAAGCCCGCACGCAGGGCGGCATGCTCGACATTCACGAGAAAGACGGTCAGGCCGCGCTCGCGGCGGCCGGTCTGAGCGACGCGTTCCGCGCCATCGTTCACGCGGGCGGCGAGGCGACGCGCGTGCTGGACGCGCTCGGCGCGCTGCTGTTCGACGAGTCCGACGACGGCACGGGCGGGCGGCCCGAAGTGCTGCGCGGCGAGTTGCGGCGGATTCTGCTGGCGTCGCTGCCGCCGGACACGGTGCGCTGGGGCAAGAAACTCGGCGACGTGGCGCCGCTCGGCCACGGCGAGCACCGGCTGACGTTCGCCGACGGCACGACCGTGACCAGCCAGTTGCTGGTCGGCGCCGATGGCGCGTGGTCGAAGGTGCGGCCTCTGCTCTCGGCCGCGGTGCCCGAGTACATCGGCACCACGTTCATCGAAACGTATCTGCACGACGCCGATACGCGGCACCCCGCATCGGCCGAGGCTGTCGGCGGCGGCGGGATGTTCGCGCCCGCGCCCGGCAAGGGGATCTTCGCGCACCGGGAACCCGGCGGCGTGCTGCACGCGTATATCGCGCTGAACCGGCCGCTGGCGTGGTTCGAGTCGATCGACTTCGACGATGCGGCCCGCGCGAGCGCCACGATCGCGGCGGAATTCGCCGGCTGGGCGCCTGCGCTCACGGCCCTGATCACCGATGGCGAGGCCGCGCCGGTGCCACGTCCGCTCCATATGCTGCCGGTCGATCATCGCTGGGAGCGCGTGCCCGGCGTGACGCTGCTCGGCGACGCCGCGCATCTCGCGCCGCCCGCGGGCGAGGGCGCGAATCTCGCCATGCTCGACGGCGCGGAACTCGGCGCGGCGCTCGCGGCGCATCCCGGCGATGTCGAGGCCGCGTTGGCGGCCTACGAATCAACGATGTTCGAACGCAGCCAGGCGGCCGCCGCGGATGCCTGCGCGATTCTCGCGCTGTGTCTGGACGAGCGCGCGCCGGCCGGCCTCGTCGAGTTTCTCAGCGGCGCGGCCGCCGCGAAACTCGTCACGGCCTGACGCGAGCCGCCGCGCCCGGCGTCGTCCGTCGAATTCAAGCCGGATCGCGCGGCGACCAGCGGCGCAGATCGTCGGCGACGGGCACGCAGGCGAGCGTGAGCAGCGCGGCCGCGAGCAAGGCCGCGGACGAAAAACCCAGATGCCGGAACGCGAGCGCGCCGCCCAGCCCGCCGAGCAGGAACATGCCGAGCAGCGACGAGAGCACGCGCACGCGCGGCATGTCCGCGCGCACGTGTTGCGCGGCGCTCGCCGGCACGCCCCAGTTCCAGTACAGACCCTTGCCGAGTTCGATGCCGAGATCGGTCACGATGCCGGTCATGTGCGTCGTGCGGATTTCGGCGCGCGAAATCTTCGTGATCATCGCGTTTTGCAGGCCCATGACGTAGCAGAGCAGCGCGACGGTAGCGGGCACGAACAGCACGCGATGGTGCTCCATGTTCGCGCCGAGCAGCGCGAAACCCATCAGCAGCGCGGCTTCGAGCACCATCGGCAAGGCAAAGACGCTGCGCACCGCGCGGCGGCGGCCCCAGTTGATCAATACCGCCGAAGTGGCCGCGCCGCCCGCGAAGGCGAACATCGCGCTGATCGCCGCGAGCGCGAGGCCGATGTCGCCGAGCGCGAGGTTATCGGCCACCGACGACACGATGCCCGACATATGCGAGGTGTACTGCCCGACCGCGAGGAAACCGCCGGCGTTGGCCGCGCCCGCGATGCAGGCGAGCGCGCGGCCGAGCCGCAGATTGGCTTTCTCGGTGCGTTCCACGGACGTGAAGCTGCGCAGATACTGGATAGGCACGGGCGGTTCCTCGGCGGGCGACGGTACAAAAGTGTAAGACCTGCCGGCTTGATGGAATCGAGGTCCGCAGCGCGATAGAGGTGCGGCGGATTGCCGCGATGGCGCCGATCGAGCGTGCGCTTCAGGTGCGGCGCACGCTCATCGCGGCCTAGCGGTCATCGCGGGGATTCGCAGACATTCGCGCACTGCGATGACCGATCTGCTGACTTCGCCCACTGACTTCGCGTCGCTTACTTCGTGTCACTTACTTCGCGTCGAGCGCCGGACCGCCCGCCGCCGACGAACCCACCGCAGCGCCGCCCACCGCGCTGTTCTGCGCGGCGACCTTGGCTTCGGCGGCCTGGATCGCTTCCGGGTAGTGGGCGTTGTCGCCGTCGCCCGGACGATAGCCGGTCTGTTCGAGCTGCACGAGTTCGGCGCGAACCTGCGCGCGGGTCAGGCCGCCGTTCGACTGGGCGAACGCGGCAACCGGGAGAGTGAGAGCCAGGGCAACAGCGGCAACGGGGAAAAGCGATTTCATGATGACGACCTCCGATCTGTTTCGTGATTGGCTGCGGCAACTCGCCGCAATCCATGACCCAAAGTCTAGAGATCTTGCTCCCCAGGGTTAACCACTAATTCGCCAAGGCACTGTTCTGGCTGGCGGAAGGATCGCCGGTGGCGGTCGTGCTCGCCACGGGGCCGGTGAGCCCGCGATAACCCTCGGCGTCGATGCCGCGCTTCGCGCGCAGGAACGCCGCGAGCTGCCAGAGCTGCGTGTCGTCGAGCGATTTGCCGAAGGCGGGCATCGCGGTCATCTTGACGCCGTGGCGCATGACCCAGAACGTCGATTGCGGACCGTTATGGCGCTTCGCGGCGAGCAGATCGGGCGCGCGCGGCGCAATGCCCGCGCCGATCGGATCGAGAGGCGCGCCCGGCGCGCCGTGGCAATAGACGCAGTGCTGCGCATAGAGATGCGCGCCCGCGCGCACGTTGCCGTCGTTCACGAGATTGTCGGGCACCACGACCGCAGCCGACTGCCGGTCGAGCGAGCGCTGGTAGGTCGTGTGCAGGAACCACGCGACGAGCGGATTGTCCTTGTCGGTCGCCGCCACATCGACGTAACCGGAAAACGCCCAGACGGATGCACCCGCGCCGAGCAGCACGAGCATGAGGAGGGCGGCGAAAATCGCGCGCGTGGCGACGGCGGAACGTGGGCTCATGAACAGGCGTGCGCAAGGGCATTGACGGAAAACTCCGCATCCTACCGTTGCATGCGTGTGTCAACGTTGAATAATTTCGCTGACTTCATGAGTCGCGCGCATGGTGTGGTTTTCATCTCCGCGCGCGTCTGCGTCTTAACGTTTTCTTGAGGTGTCGATCGTTATGATTCGAGCGAGGGCGATGCAGGCCGATACATCAAGACATCGATTGGCCCTATTTTTAAGGCATTTTCTCAATCGATCGCGGCTTTGCTCGCCGTGAGTTCGATGCGAAAGCGTGTACCCGCGCCGGGCGACGAATCGAGCGTGATGCGCCAGCCTTGATGTTCGCAGATGCGCTGCACGAGCGAGAGCCCGAGGCCGAGATTGTCCGCGCCCGCTTCGCCGCCGCGTACGAACGGCGTGAACAGGTGCGGCTTGACGCTGGCCGCGATGCCGGGGCCGTCGTCGGCGACTTCGAAGCTGGCGGTGTCGGCGTGTACGAGAATGCGCGTGCCGTTAGCCGCGTGTTGAAGCGCGTTGCGGATCAGGTTCGACAGCACGATGCGCAGCAGTGCCGCCGGAAAAAGATTCGGCATCCCAGGCAATGCTTGAGCCGGGGCGAATTCGCCTTCCATGCGCAAGCCGAGTTGCGTCGCGCGCGGCGACCAGTGCGCGATTTCCTCGCGCGCCACGCTGGCGACGTCGCTTTGCGCGAAACCCGTGGCGGTGGCCGAACCGCGCGAGAGCATCAGATAGGCCGCGAGTTGCTGATGGATGTCGCGCGACGCCGCGTGCGCGCGTTCGAGCTTCGTGCGCTGCGTGGGCGTGAGCGCAGGGTCGTCGAGCAGCAGTTCGCAGGAACTCGAAATAACCGTCAGCGGCGTGCGCAATTCGTGGCTCACATCGGCGGTAAAGAGCTTTTCGCGTTGCAGCGCGGCTTCGAGTTCGTTGTAGGTCGCGTCGAATGCGGCGGCGAGGCGGCCGATTTCGTTCTCGGGATACGCGTGCGCGAGACGCGTTTGCGGCGGCAGCGCCGGGCGTTTGACGACCTGTTCCGCGAGCCGGATCAGCGGGCGCACGAAGCGGCGCGTGACGGCGCCGCCGAGCAGAAACGCCACGAGCAGACTCGCGCCCACGCTGAGCACGGTCAGCCAGTGCGAATGCACGCGCCGTTCCTCGAAGGCCGTGTAGTCGCGCAGCAGCATGTAGCGCACGCCGTCGTGGTCGTCGGCCATCACGTGCCAGTCGCGGTCGCCGTGTTCGAGGCGCGAGAAGCCGGGCTCGACGTCGCGCAGCCACGTGGGAAACGTATCGCTGCCGGGCTCGCCGTGAAAGAAGCGGTTCACGCGGCCCACGCTCTTGCCCGCGAGATATTCGTCGCGCACGCGGTCGAGCGCCATGCCCATGTCGATCTGCTGTAAATGCGTTTCGAGCCGGTTGACGGTCCACATCGACACGAGCGAAAGCAGGCCGCCGACGAGCAGCGCGAGCACCAGATAGGCGAGCACGAAGTCGCGCGCGAGCGTGCGGCGTGGGCGCGTTTCCGGGCGCACTTCCTGGCGCGCTTCGTTCGCGGTGGGCGGCGTGTCAGCGCGCATCGTCTTGCGCGGCGCGTAACTGGTAGCCCACGCCGTGCACGGTGTGCAGCAGGGCGCGCTCGAACGGCTTGTCGATCACCTGGCGCAACTGATGAATATGCGTGCGCAGGCTGTCGCTGTCGGGCGGCGAATCGAGCCACAGCGCTTCTTCGAGACGCGCGCGCGCCACCACCGACGGGCTTTCCTGCATGAGAATTTTCAGCAAGGTCATGGGCGCGGGCGGCAGGCGCAGCGTCTGGCCCGCGCGCGCAAGTTCACGCGTGTCGAGATCGAGCACGAGGTCGGCGACCTGCAGCGTGCGCACGACCGAGCGTTTGCGCGGACGTTGCGACAGCGCCTTCACGCGCGCGCCGAGTTCGGCGAGCGCGAAGGGCTTCACGAGATAGTCGTCGGTGCCCGCCTGAAAACCGGCGAGCCGTTCGTCGAGCGTGTCGCGCGCCGTGACCATGATGAGCGGCGTTTCGCATTGCGCGTCTTCGCGCAGGCGGCGGCACAACTCGTAGCCGTCGAGGCGCGGCAGCGCGAGATCGAGAATGATGACGTCGTATTCGTTGCGCGTGGCGAGCGCGTAACCTTGCACGCCGTCGAGTGCGCAATCGACCATGGTGTTTCGGGCACCGAAATAGCTGGCGATATTGCCAAGAATGTCGGGGTCATCTTCAATGGCGAGAATTCGCATGGTCGGCGCGCAGAATACGTAGCTGAAATCAGGCGGCATTTTACCAGCGCGCAGCGAAACAAGCTGTCCTGAGCGATGCGCGCGGGCGATTCACTCGGTGAATTCAGTGCCGGATACGACGTTCGAGTCCATGCTTGACGGCGAGCGTCGCCATGGCGATGAACGCGAGCAGGCTCGCCGCCGCGAATGCGCCCGCGAAGTTGTAGCCGTCGTACATCACCTGCACGTAGAGCGGCAGCGTGTTGGTGAGGCCCGGTACGTGCCGGTCGTCAAGGTGTCGTTGATACGGCGGCGCGCGGGCCCAATGTCGCCCCCGCGCGACACAGGAAAATCCTCCGCGCTTAACGAAAATTTGATAAGGGCTGCCGCATACTTCGGTGTGTTTCCGTCACGGATAGCCCGAGCATGGCGCACTATCGCAAGTTCTCGCATGAACCCCGGCAGTTATCGGCTGGGATAGTGGGCGTCTCGCTCACGGTCGCCGCAATCGGCTTCGTGCTGATATTCGCCAGAAGCGCGAACGCGAACGATCAATGCGCAATCAGAAGCCGATTCGCCGCGCAAACGTCCGTGAATGCCTTTCTCGAACGCGCCAGAATCGACGCATCGGGTCACGCCAGTTTCGAATCGGCTCCTTCGCGCCAGGCCGCTCGACACGGCTGGAAGGTGCCGTTCGAACTCGACGGCCAAAATCTGGTGGCGACGGTGAAATGCGACGGAGGCGTCAGCCTCGATCCCTGAATCACGATGTTTCAACGATGCGCGGTAACGTCCGCGTCGGGTTCGACGCGTAGCCGCGTCATCGTGGGCGAGGCGATGGCCTCGAATGCCGAACCGGCGACCGCGCCGCCGAAATGCGAGCCCTTGGTGGGCGACTCGATCGACACGGCAATAATCACGCGCGGATGCTGCGCCGGAATCAGGCCGACGAACGAGGCCCGATACTGGTGATAATCGTAGCCGTGCTGGGTCCAGCGATACGCGGTGCCCGTTTTCGCGGCCACCGTGTAACCGGGCACCACCACTTGCGATGCGGTTCCGCCTTTGCTCACGACGTTCTCCATCATCGCGCGCACCGACTGCGCGGTCTTGACCGAGAAGATCCGTTTGCCGGTGACCGGCGCGTGTTGCTGAAAGATCGTCGCGGGCACGAATACGCCGTCATTGGCGAAGGTCGTGTAGGCCTGCGCGAGTTGCAGCAAGGACGCCGAAAGACCGTAGCCGTAGGCCATCGTCGCCTGCTCGATGCGCCGCCAGTGATGCCAGTCGCGCACCGTGCCCGCCGCTTCGCCCGGCAAACCCGCGTGCGGTGCGAGACCCAGACCGAGATTGCGGAAGTTGTGCCACATATCGCGAGCCGAAAGCAGCATCGATATTTTCGAGGTGCCGACATTGCTCGACTTTTGAATCACGCCCGCGACCGTGAGCGTGCCGAAATCCGCGTCGTCGTGAATGGTCTGGCCGTCGAGATTCAATTTGCCGCCGTCCGTGGTCACGATCGAATCGGGCGTCACGCGCTGCTGCTGAATCGCGAGCGCGATGGTGAGCGGCTTCATCACCGAGCCGGGTTCGAACGCATCGGTTGCGGCGCGATTGCGAATGGCTTGCGGATCGGAGCGGGTGCGGCTATTCGGGTCGTAACTCGGCCAGTTCGCCATCGCGAGAATTTCACCCGTGTGCGGGTCGATGACGATGGCCGAACCGGATTTCGCGGCGAAGCGCGTGACGGTATCCTGCAGCGCCTGATAAGCGGCATATTGAATCGGCAGATCGATCGAGAGATGAATATCGTTGCCGTTTTGCGGCGCGAGCCGCGTGAGATTTTCAATGGCATTGCCGCGTGCGTCGTGCAGCACGTCGACGCGGCCGTTGGCGCCGCGCAATAGCGGCTCTGCGGTGCGCTCGATGCCTTCCTGACCTTTACCGTCGATGCCCGAGTAGCCGACGATATTGGCGGTGATGCCGGCCTCGGGATAAAAGCGTCGCGAATCGGGACGATAAAACACGCCGGGCACATTCAATTGCTGCGTCAGCGCGGCGACATCGGTGGGAATCTGGCGCGCGAGATAGACGAATTGGCGATGCGAGGCGAACGCGGCATCGATCGCGGAGGGCTCGATCTGGAGAAGATGCGCGAGCGCCTGGACCTGCGATGCCGACGCCGGTTGCGAAGTCGATGCGGCATCGACCCAAACCGTATCGGTCGGAATGCTCATCGCGAGCACGCTGCCATTGCGGTCGAGAATCCGGCCGCGCGCGGCGGGCAGTCCACGATCGCTGACCTGGCGAATCTCGCCTTGATGCTGATAAAAACTCGCGTCGTAACATTGCACCCACGCGGCGCGCAGCGCCAGCGAAAAAAACGCGACAGCGAACACAAAACCAAGCGTACTTGAACGGCCATGGCGCGGTTTGAGCGTCAAGGCCGCATGACGGGAAAAACTGAGAAACTTGCTGGGAGGCGGCATCAGCGTGTTCGGTGCTTCTCCGAGGAGCGAACTTCCGGGGTTGACGGACTGAAATGGCGCGCGCGTGACTGTCGTCGATCAGACGGTTACGCGGCGTTCGAGCGGCGGGTGACTTGCGAAATATTTGCGAATACCGTCATAGATTGCATCGGCCATTTGCTGACGGTAAGCGGGATTCTGGAGTTTGATTTCTTCATTCGGATTGCTGATGAATGCCGTCTCCACGAGAATCGACGGAATATCGGGCGCTTTCAATACCGCAAAGCCCGCTTGCTCCAGACCGTTGCCGTGAAGATGATTGATCTTGCCGAGCGATTCGCGAACGAGCGCACCATATTTGAGCGAGTCGTTGATCTGCTGCGTCGTCGACATATCGAATAGCACCGGCGCGAGCGCATGATCGGCGCTTTTGATATCGAGTCCGCCGATGGCGTCGGACGCGTTTTCGCTTTGCGCGAGCCAGCGCGCGGCCGCGCTCGACGCGCCGTGTTCCGAAAGCGCGAACACCGACGAGCCCGATGCGGCAGGCGTGGTGAAAGCGTCGGCGTGAATGGAGACGAACAGATCGGCGCGCGCGTGGCGCGCTTTGGTCACGCGCGTGCCGAGCGGCACGAAGAAGTCGTCGTCGCGCGTCATCATCGCGTCCATGTCGGGCGACGCGGCGATCTTCGCGCGCAGGCGCCGGGCGATATCGAGCACCACGTGCTTTTCATAGGTGCCGCCTCCGCCGATTGCGCCGGGATCTTCGCCGCCGTGGCCCGGATCGATGGCGACGATCAGCTTGCGTTGCGTGCCGCGCTCGGGCGCCGAAGCGGGCGCGTTGTGCGTGGCTTGTGTGGGTTGCGTGGATTCAGTGGCTTGTGCGGCGAGCGTGTCGAGTGCGTCCTGCGGTTTGCCGTCCGCCGGATAAAGATCGAGCATGAGCCGATACGCGTATTGCCCCGCAGGCGTGGTCGAAAACACTTTCGGCGTGACCGCGCCCTTGAGATCGAGCACGATGCGCACGACGTCGGGCGTGAATTGCCCGACGCGCACGGCGCGAATATACGGATCGTTGGGATGCACGTTCGAAATCAGCGCGCGCAAAGCCTGATCGAGCGTGAGTCCTTGCAGGTCGACCACGAGGCGATTCGGCGAGCCGAGCTGGTGTTCCTGCACCTGCAACGGTTGCGTGGACTCGATCGTGACGCGCGTGTAATCGGTGGCGGGCCACACGCGCACGCCGCGTATCGTCGGCCGTGTATTGGCGAGCGCGAGTCCGGGATCGATGCCGACGAGCACCAGCGAGGCGCCGAGTTTCAGCAGACGTCGCCGTGCATAAGGATGGCGATTGCGCGGGTGCGGTTGCGGCATCGCAGCGGGCTTATTATTCGATTTCATGGCGGCGTCCTGTATTGGAGATTGAATAGCGCGAATGCCAGAACGATGCGCGCGGGAAGGGCTGGTAATGAGGGACCAGCTAATGCGGGCGTTTAAACTTTGCTGCCGAGCATGAGCTGAAGCGAATCCCAGGCGCGGTCGAGCAAACCGGCTTGAGGCACGGCCCAAAGCGTTGCGAGCGGCACCTGGGTCAGCACCTTGCCCTGATCGAGAATGGTCACCGTGCCCACCTGTTCGCCGGCGCTCAGCGGCGCGATGAGCGGCGTGTTCACCTTGATGCTCGACGTAATCTGGGCGCGCGTTCCGGCGGGAATCGTGGCCACGACATTCTGCGTCGGCGCAACGTCGACATTCAGACGCGTGCCCTTATAAACGCGCGCAAGCGATATCGCCTGGCCCGCGCGGAAGAACGGTACCGCATCGAATGCGTGATACGCGAAATTGAGCAGCTTGAGACTGTCTGCGACGCGAGCGGGCTCCGTGGGCTCGCCCATGACGACGCTGATCACGCGTCGCGACGTGCCGGGTGCGCCTTCGACATCGCGATTCGCGCTGGCGATCAGGCAATAGCCAGCCGCCTGCGTGTGCCCGGTTTTCAGACCGTCCACGCTCGGGTCGAGCCAGAGCAGGCGGTTGCGATTCGGCTGGCGAATCCGGTCGTAGGTGAATGTCTTCGTCGAGAAGATCGGGTAATACTCGGGAAAGTCGCTGATGATATGCGCGGTCAGCGTGGCAAGGTCGCCCGCGCTCGTATAGTGCTGCGGACTGGGCATGCCGTTGACGTCGGAGAAATGCGTATGCGCCATGCCCAGGCTGGCGGCTTCGGCATTCATCATCTGCACGAATTGCGCCTGACTGCCGCCCACGAGTTCGGCCAGGGCAATCGCGGCGTCGTTGCCGGATTGCACGATCAAGCCATAGAGCAGGTCATGCACGCTCACGGGCTTGTTCGGCTCGATGAACATGCGCGACTCGTCGGTGCCGACGCTGCGCACCGCTTCGCCCGGCAGCACGGTCTGATCCATCGTGATGCGCTTCGCGTGCAGCGCCTGAAACACGAGATAGGCGCTCATCAGTTTGGTCAACGACGCGGGTTCCGCGCGCGCATCGGCATTCGACGACGCGAGAATCTGATCCGAACCGGCGTCCATCAATACCCACGCGCGCGCCTGAAGCGCGGGCGGCGCCACTTGCGCGGAGGCCTCGGCACTCGTTAATGCGGTCAATGCAGTCAATGCGGTAATGAACGCGGCGCACACGGTACGGCGTGGAAAAGAAAACAGCGAGAGGCGGCAGGGCGTGCGGCGCATGATCGGGTTTGGATTGATTTGAATAATGAAAAGCGGCGGCTATCGAACGAACAAACGAACAAACGAACGAACGAACGATCGATCGATGGACTTGCGTTAGCTACGCTCATAACGCGAGTCGACTGCGGCCGCCGATGCAGCCGTCATGCGTGCCTTGATACGGCAGAGCGCAAGCCATTGTTGAGCCCAGACACCCTTGCCGTAATTGCGTCCGCGCTGTTCCGGCCGATCCAGTTGATCCGTAATGCCGGTGGGTTCCACTGCGGTTTCCCAGGAAGCCGTGCGGAAAATCATGTCCCACCATGGAAACAGCACGCCGAAATTGCAGCCATAGGCCGTGCCGGTATGGCCGTATTCCATGGCGTGATGGCGCCGATGAAACGACGGGCTCACGATGACGCGTTCGAGCCACCATCCATAAGGCAGGCGCGCATTCACGTGCTGGATCGCCTGCAAGGTATTGCTGACCGCGACCAGCACGACGAATTGCCCCGGCTGAACGCCGATAAACAAACCGACCACGGTAAAGAAAGCCGTTTGCACGATGTCGTCGACGAAATGATTGCGGTCGTCGTTCCAGAGCGACATCTGGCGCTGGCTGTGATGAACCGCATGCAGTTCCCACCAGATGCCGAACCGGTGTTGCCAGCGGTGATACCAGTAGCCGAGAAAATCGAGCACCACGAGATAAATCGCAAATGAAACGAGCGGCTGATCGGTCAGGCCGGGCGCGATCTCATCGAGATTCACGGTCCAGATGTTTTTGACCGTCATCCACGTTTCCAGATGATTGATCGTGGGTTGGAGCCAGACGAAAAAGAGCGCATTGACGATGCCCAGTTTCGCGATCCACGTGTACCAGACGTCGGGCCACAAAGCGCGACGCTGTTCCCATTGTTCAATCGGACGCCATGCCTCGAGCGGACGCAGAATCGCGAACGTCACCGCAATTTCAAGCACGCCGACCACCGCCCAATAGAGCGCGTCGTAGGCGTCTTCGTCGTAGTCCATCAAATGAAGATGGAACAGCAAGGGCTGGACGATATAGATATAGGCGTCGGTTTGAAGCAAACCAACGAAGCGCTCAAAGTCAAGGCCCATTCCTGTTCCCATTGCATGCAACATCGTTCTTTCCTGCCAGTCGATCAGTCAGGATTGGGCGCGTAGACGGGCGCGCGGTCGCCCATGAAAATGCCGTGCGGCGAGCGGCCCACTTCGATCGTGGACACGAGCTTGCGCGTCGCGAGGTCGATCACGCCCACGTGGCGCGAGAAGCGGAACGTCACCCAGAGATGGCGGCGATCGGCTTGCAATTCCATGTCGTCGGGGCCGGGCATGAGGCCGGTGATATCGCCGGTATTGGTGAGCGTCTTGTAATCGAGAATGCTGATGGTGCTGTCGACGCGATTCGTGACGGCCACATGCGTGCCGTCGTCGAGCGAGCGGAAATTGTGCGCGCCACGTCCCGTATGAATCTTCTTGACGACGGTGTGCGTCTGCGTATCGACTACCGTCACGTCGTCTTCGCCCGTCATGCCGACCAGCAGAAAGCGGTTGCCGGGCACCATCCACAGACCCGCCGGATCGTCGCCCACATGCACGCGCCAGAGTATCGTCTGCGTCGGCAGGTCGATAGCCGCGATCTCGCCGGATTCCTGCAACGAGACGAACACCGTCTTGTTGTCGAGCGAGAACGTCATGTGGCTGGGCATTTTGCGAATCGGCACGTGTTTCGCGAGCGAGAAATGCTCGCCGTCGTAGCGATAGATATCAACGCGATCGAGTCGAAGCCCGTTCGTGACGAACCATTTGCCATCTGGAGAAAAACCGAGCTGATAAGGATCTTCCATGTCCTGAAGCCAGCCGCGCACGGCGCCGGTGTGCGGATCGAGGAACATGAAATTGTCGGAAATGGAATTCGCGACGATCAGCGTTTTGCCATCGGGCGTGATCATCAGATGATGCGGTTCTTTACCCGCGGGCATGACCGCGACGACTTTGCGTGTCGCTTCGTCGATCAGATTGATCTTCGCCTCGCCGGAATCCAGCACGACGACGTTCTCGGCCATCGCGCCGGGAAGAACTCCCGCGAGCGCAATCAACAGGGTGAAATTGTATAAACAGCGAAAGCGCATCGAAATAAACTGGATGACGGTTGAAAGGCGCAGACGAAGCGTGGAGAATCAAGCGGCGTGCCGCGAAGTTGAGCGCGAATGTATCGGGAAAAAGCCGTGTATTCCAATTACTCGTTTTCATGAATGAATGAACGACGCGAATAAATAGTACGCCTTTCCATCTCGATTGACGGAAAGGGCCGTTTTGTTGAAAAAACGCGAAGTGTTAACGTTTTCTTGAGACGCGGGCGTGTAGCATCGCCCGCTCGGAGAGCCGGTGTTCGATGATTTCAGCCGGCTTTTCTTATATTTATCGTCGCCGACGAAATCAATCTAAATAATCGGTAATGTGCGTGCGCGAGAATGTTTATGGTTCGGCCGAAACCGTTTGCGCCGCGCCCGCTTCCATTCCGCTTCGATTGCGAAGAAAACGTTGCGGCGTTTCTCCCATCGCGCGCCGGAACATCGTGATGAAGGCGCTGGAATTGCGGTAGCCGAGTTCGGTCGCGATGGTCGAGACCGCCATGCCTTTGGCGAGCCGCGAAATCGATTCAACAAGGCGCAGCCGCTGACGCCACTGGCCGAAGGTCAGCCCGGTCTCGTCCTTGAAGGCGCGCTCCAGCGTGCTTTCGCTCGCGCCCACGCGCATGCCCCAATCGTTGAGCGGCGTGTTGTCGGCGGGCGCGTCCATCAACTGACCGCAGATCTGTTGCAGGCGTCGGTCCTTCGGCAGCGGCAGCAGACCCTCGGTGGCGAGTTGTGCCTCGCGCATCTCCTGGAGCAGCAGCGGGTCGATCAGCGTCGATCGGCGCTCGGGCTGGCCGTTCTGCTGATCGAGCACGAGTGCCGCCACCAGTTCGTGCAGCAGCGCCGAAATCATCAGCACGTGGCAGCGCGGCTCGTCGCGCGGCGCGACATCGACTTCGAAATAGACCGTGTACATCACCGTCGGGCTGACCGCCTGCAACTCGTGCGCGACCAGCGGCGCGATCCACAAACCCCGGTACGGGCCGAGCGTCCACGCGCCGTCGGGCGTGATGACGCGCAGCACGCCGCGCGTCGTGTAGACGAATTGCGGCTGCGTATGCGAGTGCCAGCTTTCACTATCTCCGGTCTCAAAGTCATAGCGTTTGGCAATGACTGGGCGCTTGAGATAGCGCCGCTGCATGCCGTTAAAGCGTTGCCAGATCTCGGTCATTTTGTGAGTCGGGGAGAAAAATGCGGCGAAACCGTCAAATTTCGAAGGTTTCGCGCAGCTATTTGACAGGACGTCGGCGAAGTTCAGCCCGTATTCTATCCGTCGCGTGCCGCTTACGAATGACAATAGTAATGAGTCGTATTTGTATTGAGGCGAATCTTAAATTTTGAACAGGGCGCATGGGCATGAATCGGGGATGGGGCGGGGCGTTGTCGAACGACATGAATAACGAAGCGGGCGGAGCGGGAGCGGGCGGCAACAGGCGGATCAGGCTGCGCACCATGACGGCGGTCGTGGCGCTGGCGATTGCGAAGATCGCCAGTGCGCAGACGGCCGCGCCCGTGACGGCGTCGGATGCGTCGGCGACGCAAGCCGCGCAAGCCGAGCAAGCCACGCAAGCGGGCGAGCAAGGTCAGCAGCTTCCGGCCGTGATCGTGAAGGGCGCGGGCAGCACGGAAACGGCCACCGGACCGGTAGTCGGCTACGTGGCGAAGCGCAGCGAGACGGCGACCAAAAGCGACACGCCGATCATCAAGGTGCCGCAGGCGATCTCGGTTGTCACGCGCGACCAGATGGACGTGCAGGGCGCGCAGAGCGTGGCGCAGGCGCTGCGCTACACCTCGGGCATCAATCCCGAGCAGCGCGGCACCAACACCGATTCGCTCGAATATCTCTACGCGCGCGGTTTTCTCGTCGACGAATTCTGGAACGGGCTGCGCACGCCCGGCCCGAGCGGTGGCTTCGGCTACAACGTGACGAGCTTCGATCCGTACATGTTCGAGCGCATCGAACTGCTGCACGGCCCGGCTTCGGTGCTGTACGGCCAGGGCTCGCCGGGCGGCACGGTCAACCTCGTCAGCAAGATGCCGACCGAGACGCCGTATCACGAAGTGGGCGTGCAGACCGGCAGCTATGGCCGCATTCAGGGCTTCTTCGACATGAGCGGCCCGATCGACCAGGACGGCAAGGTGCTCTATCGCCTGACCGCCGACGGCTTCAACACCGGCACGCAGACCGATTACGTGAACCAGCAGCGCTTCTCGATCGCGCCGACCATCCAGTTCCGCCCGACCAAAGACACCACGTTCACGATCTTCGCGAACTATCAGTCGGACCCGGAAGCGGGCATCTACAACTCGGTGCCGTACACCTGGACGAGCCGCAGCGAATATCCGGGCGAGCCGACGTGGGACAGCTTCCGCAAGACCCAGGAATCGATCGGCTATCAACTGGAGCATCGCTTCAACGACGTGTGGTCGTTCAAGCAGAGCTATCGCTTCATGCGCAACACGCAGACGATCCAGTACGTGGGCAACGACGGCTTCAAGGCGGGCACGGACACGCTCGCGCGCACCGCGTATCTGAACTTCGGCAGCGTGAATTCGCATACCGTCGATAACCAGGTCAACGCGAAGTTCAACACGGGGCCGCTCAAGCACAACGTCACGTTCGGCCTCGATTATCAGAACATGCAATTCGACCACTATTTCTATGGGGGTTCGGCGCCTGGGCTCGACGAAAGCAATCCGCTCTACGGCCAGACGATTCCGTATCCGACGACGATGTTCGCGACCTCGAACGCCACGACGATCAAGCAGTTGGGCGTCTACGCGCAGGATCAGATCGACATCGGCAAGTGGTCGTTCCTGTTCGGCGTGCGCGAAGACTGGGCCGACGAGGAGCAGACCTCGTACAAGACCGGCGCGACGACCGAGCAGTTCAATCGCGCCTTCACGTGGCGCGCGGGCGGCGTGTATCAGTTCGATAGCGGCATCGCGCCGTACTTCAGCTATTCGCGCTCGTTCCAGCCGCAGATGGGCACCACGTACACGGGCGAGGCGTTCGCGCCGCTCACGGCCGAACAGTACGAACTCGGCGTGAAGCTGCAGCCGAAGGGCTATAACAGCTTCGTCACGGTGTCGGCGTTTCATATCACCGAGAACAACGTCGCGACCAGCGATCCGCTCCACAGCGGCTCCAGCGTGCTGACGGGCCAGGTGCGCTCGCAGGGCTTCGAGGTGGAGGGCCACGCGAGCCTCTCCAACAACCTGCAACTGATCGCGAGCTACACCTACACAAACCTGCTCAACACGAAAAGCAATACCGCGCTCGACAAGGTGCCGGTCGGCATTCCGCGCAACACGGCTTCGCTGTGGGCCGATTACACAATCTCGGCGGGACCGCTCGCGGGGCTGCTGTTCGGCGGCGGCGTGCGTTACATCGGCGGCTCGTATGGCGATACGGCGAATACGTTCATGACCTCGTCGGCGACGCTCGTCGATCTCTCGCTGCGCTACGACCTCGGCCGCCGCTTCTCGAGCCTGCAAGGCTGGACCACATGGCTCAACGTGTCGAACCTGCTCGACCGCAAGTACTTCGCCTCGTGTATCGGCGCGAACTACTGCTACTGGGGCCCGGGCCGGCTGTTGACGGCAGGAGCGAAGTATCAGTGGTGATTGCGCTTGACCTTCTCGCAGGTCTGATCCGATGAAGCGCCGGACCTTGCTCGCCGCGCTGCTGGGCGGCTGTCTTCCGCTCGCGAGCCCCGTCGCGCGTGCCGGCGTGCCGCGCCGCGTGATCGTGCTCGACTGGGGACTCGCGGAGCTGACGCTCGCGCTCGGCGTGGTGCCGGTGGGCATGGCGAACACGCCGGGCTTCCGGCGCAATTTCGCGGCCTGTCCGGTGCCCGATTCGGTGGTCGATCTGGGCCTGATGTTTCAGCCGAACATGGAGCTGATGCTCGCGCTCAGGCCGGATCTGATCGTCATCACGCCCGCGCATGCGTCGATGCGCGGCTCGCTCGAACGTCTCGCGTCGACCGTCACGCTCGGCCAGTTTCGCGCGAGCCCGACGCCGTACACGGGCGCCTGCGAGGAGACGCTGCGGCTCGCGCATCTTCTCGGCTGCGCGGCGCAGGGCGAGGCCGCCGTGGCGCAGTCGCGGCGCGCCATCGCGGCGGCGCGCGCGCGGCTCGATGCGCTGCCTGCGTATGCAAATAGCGCGGGCGGCGCGCCTATCTACATGACGCGCTTTATCGACGAATCGCGTCTGCGCGTGTTCGGCACGGCGAGTCTGTTCGGAGAACTGATGGTGCAGCTTGGCTTGCGCAATGCGTGGGAGCACGCGGATCGCGCGTCCACGGCGATGATCGGCTTCGATGCGCTCGACGCCGATCCGCGCGCGACGCTCGTCTACGTGAAGCCGCTGCCCGCCATGACCGCGTCGATGATGCGGACGAGCCGCGTCTGGCAGGCGTTGCCGTTCGCGCGCGCGGGGCGCATGACCGGCATGGCCGAGGTGCCCCCCGAGGGCGGCATCCTGAGCGCGGCGTATTTCGCGGATGCGTTGGTGGACGCGCTATCGACGCTGCCCGCGACGTCCACGGCGCAGGCCCAGGAGGCCGCATGAAGCCGGCCATCACCACGCCCTTCGCGCCGATGCGCCGCACGCCGCTCTGGCCGGTCTGCGTGCTGTTCGCGCTCGCCGCGCTGCTGTTCGCGCTGCGTCTGGATGCGCGGCTCGCGCCCGCGTTCTGGTGGCATGCGCTCGTCGCGCCGTCCGATAACGACGTCGCGCAACTGCTGGTTCACTACGGCGATTTCCCGCGCGTGGCCGTCACGCTGTTATGCGGCGCGGCGCTCGGGCTCGCGGGCGTCGCAACCCAGCAGGTGCTGCGCAATCCGCTCGCCGAACCGATGACGCTCGGCGTCTTCTCGGGCGCGTGGCTGGCGCTCGCGCTCGCCACCGTCTACGCGCCGTTCCTGCTGACGGGCGGCCGCGACCTCGTCGCGCTCGCGGGCGGCGCGGCGGCGCTGGCGGCCGTGTTCGCGCTGGCGGCGCGGCGCGGGATGTCGCCGCTCGCGCTGATCCTCGCGGGCATGATCGTCAATCTGTGCGGCGGCGCGTTCTGCCTCGCGCTGGCGATCTCGCACTACGACCTGCTGAGCGGCCTGCTCGTCTGGGGCGGCGGCTCGTTCGCGCAGCACGACTGGCGCGTGGCGCTCGCGCTCGCGCTGCGCTTCGCGGCCTGCGCGTTGCCCTTGCTGCTGTTGCTGCGTCCGATGGCCGTGTTCGATCTCGGCGAAACGGTCGCGTCGAGCCTCGGCGTGTCGATGCGCCTCACGCGCGGCCTCACGCTCGCGCTCACGCTGCTCATCGCCGCGTTCGTGGTGAGCGCGGTGGGCGTGATCGGCTTCGTCGGTTTGTCGGCGCCCGCGCTGGCGCGGCTTGCGGGCGCGCGCCGTCTGCGCGAGCGCGTGATCTGGTCGCCGCTGCTCGGCGCGGCGCTGCTCTGGCTCGCCGATCAATTCGCGCAACTCTGCACGGCGCGCTTCGGCATGGCGATGCCCACGGGCGCGATCACCACGCTGATCGGCGCGCCGCTGCTGCTGGCGATGCTGCGCCGTCTGCGCGGCCGTCCCGATCTCACGCAGACGTCCACGCCGCGCAGCACGCCGCTCTCGCCGCGCGGGCTGCGCGTCGTCGCGCTCGCGAGCGTGCTCGCGCTGGCGCTGGTGGTGATCGTCTCGCTCACACTTGGGCGCGGCCTCGCGGGCTGGCATCTGAGCGATGCGCGCGAGGCGGGCGCGCTGCTGTTCCTG
This sequence comes from Paraburkholderia tropica, assembly GCF_914484835.1. Taxonomy (GTDB): domain Bacteria; phylum Pseudomonadota; class Gammaproteobacteria; order Burkholderiales; family Burkholderiaceae; genus Paraburkholderia; species Paraburkholderia tropica_A. The sequence goes on along the minus strand of NZ_CAJZAR010000037.1, from coordinate 22,590 downwards.
CGCCTGCCGCATGTCGTGGCGGCGGCGGGCGTGGGCGTGCTGCTCGCGCTCTCGGGCGGCGTCGTGCAGCGCATGACCGGCAATCCGATGGCGAGCCCCGATCTGCTCGGCATGTCGGCGGGCGGCGCGCTCGGCCTGACCGGCGCGCTGTTCCTGACCGCGCATCCCGACCTGCCGACGCTGCTCGTCTGGTGCGCGGCCGGGTCGATGCTGACGCTGGGCGCGCTCGTGCTGATCGCGCGCGCCTCGTCGTTCGCGCCCGACACGCTGATCCTCGCAGGCATGACGCTGAGCGCCGCGTTCCAGGCCGTCTCCGTGATCGCGGTGTCGAGCGGCGATCCGCGCGTCATCGTGCTCTACAACCTGCTGGCGGGCTCGACTTACAACGTCGGCCCGGCGATGGCGGCGCTCGTGGCGGTCTGCGCGCTGGTCGCGCTGGCGGCCGTGCCGTTGTGCCGCCGCTGGCTGGAGATCCTGCCGCTCGGCGACGCGGTCTCGGTCGGTCTCGGCGTGCGCATCGGCGGGGCGCGCCTCGGCCTGCTGATGCTGAGCGCGCTGCTGAGCGCGGTGGCGACGCTCGTGATCGGGCCGCTCTCGTTCATCGGCCTGATGGCGCCGCACATGGCGCGCATGCTCGGCATCCGCCGCGCCATGCCCTTGCTGTTCGTGTCCGCCGCGTTCGGCGCGACGCTGATGATCGGCTCGGACTGGCTCGGCCGCTGGGTGCTGTTTCCGCAGGAAATGCCGGCCGGCGTGATGGCGACGCTGCTCGGCGGACTTTATCTGATCCTCACAATGTTCCGGCGACCGGCGCAAGATCGGCCCGGTGCATGACGCACTCTCCCAAGGAGTCTCATGTCTTTGCTTTTTAAGCTCGCGCGTCATGCGCGATGGACCTTGTTCGTTGCGCTAACAACGAGCCTGATCAGCGGCTTCGGCAACGCCGGACTGGTCGCGCTCATCAATCAGGCGCTCACGGCCTCCACGGCGCAGCTCGCGCAACTGGGCTGGCAGTTCGTCGTGCTCGGCGTGATCGTGCTGGTCACGCGCACGCTGTCGCAAACGCTGTTCATGGACCTCGGCCAGCGCGCCAAGGCGGACCTGCGCATGCAGACGATCCGGCGTCTCGGCGACGCCTCGTTTCGTCATCTGGAGCAGCAGGGCGCGGCGCGCTCGCTCGCCGTGCTCACGCAGGATCTCGACGCCATCGTGATGCTGTTCGTGCGCATGCCCGCGCTGGCGATGCAGAGCGCGGTGATCGTCGGCTGCCTCGCGTATCTGAGCGTGCTGTCGTGGCCGATCCTGCTGGTGGCGATCGTGACGATCGGCATCGGCGCGGCGGGCTTTCGCGTCGCCAATGGCCGCGCGCTGTTTCATCTGCGCGCGTCGCGCAAACGCGAGGACGATCTGGTGCGCCACTTCCGCGCGCTGTTCGACGGCGCCAAGGAACTGAAGCTGCATCGCCTGCGCCGCGCCGCCTTCATCGACGACACGCTCTCGCCGAACGTCGAAGCCGTGCGCGTGCAGCGCACGCGCGGCTACGTGCTCTACGCGGCGGCGGCGAGCTGGGGCAGCTTCATCCTGTTCGCGTTCATCGGCATTACGCTGTTCGTGGTCGCGCGGATTGTTCCCGTGAGCACGCACGTGATGTCGGGTTACGCGATGGTATTTCTCTACATGATCATGCCGATCGAGTCGCTGCTCACGGCGATCCCGAACATCAGCACCGCGCGCGTGGCGCTCGAACGTATCGAGGCCGTGAACGCCGAACTGCCGCTCGAAAGCGGGCTCGACGCGCCGGTCAAACGCGGTTTCGAGCGCCTCGTGCTCGAAGGCGTCACGCATCGCTATTTCCGCGAGAAAGAGAACGACGTCTTCACGCTCGGGCCGATCGACCTGAGCTTCACGCCCGGCGAACTGGTCTATCTGATCGGCGGCAACGGCAGCGGCAAGACCACGCTCGCGAAGATGATCGTCGGGCTCTATGCGCCCGAAAGCGGACGCATCGTCGTGGACGGCGTGCCCGTGAGCGAAGCGGATCGCGACAGCTACCGGCAGCTGTTTTCGGTGGTGTTCAGCGACTTTTTTCTGTTCGACAGTCTGCTCGGCCTGCGTATCGACGGGCTCGACGGGCTCTACGAGACCGCGCGCGAACTGCTCGTGCAACTGCAACTCGACCACAAGGTCCGCATCGAAGACGGCGCGTTTTCCACGCTCGAACTCTCGCAGGGACAGCGCAAGCGGCTTGCGCTGCTGGTCGCGTATCTGGAGGATCGGCCGTTCTATCTGTTCGACGAATGGGCCGCCGATCAGGACCCGCTGTTCAAGGATGTGTTCTATCGCACGCTGCTGCCCGAGTTGAAGGCGAAGGGCAAGACTGTGCTGGTCATCACGCACGACGACCGCTATTTCCATCTCGCCGACCGCTATATCAAGCTCGATTACGGGCAGCTGGTGGAAAGCGGTGCGGGCGCCGATCTGGGCGCGCGCGGGTTGGGGAGCGGCGACGCGTATGCGAAGGTGGCGTCGCGCTGAATGCGAATAGATAAGGATTGCCAATGAGTTTAACAACGATGAATTTTTCTCACGACGAGACGGCGACCGAAGCGACCGAACACGCGCCCGCGCTGTTCACGCTAGACGGCGTCTCGTTCGAGGCGGGCGGCCGCACGCTGCTCAAGCCCTTGTCGCTGACGCTCGCGCGGCGCAGCATGGTCGGCCTGATCGGCCACAACGGCTCGGGCAAATCGACGCTCGTCAAGCTGCTCGCGCGTCAGCAGCCGCCCGCCGCGGGCGCGATCACGTTCGCGGGCCGGCCGCTCGCGCAGTGGGAGAGCCGCGCGTTCGCGCGCAAGGTCGCGTATCTGCCGCAGCAACTGCCCGCCGCCGACGGCATGACCGTGCGCGAACTGGTGGCGCTCGGCCGCTATCCGTGGCACGGCGCGCTCGGCCGCTTCTCGCGCACCGACACGCAGAAAGTGCTCGACGCGATGGAGCAGACCGACGTGCTGCGCTTCGCCGATCGCGCCGTCGACAGCCTCTCGGGCGGCGAGCGCCAGCGCGTCTGGCTCGCGATGCTGGTCGCGCAGGACAGCGACTGCCTGCTGCTCGACGAGCCGATTTCCGCGCTCGATATCGCGCATCAGATCGAGGTGCTCGCGCTGGTGCGGCGCTTGAGCGAGGAGCGCGGCATCGGCGTGGTGGTGGTGCTGCACGACATCAACATGGCGGGGCGCTTCTGCGACGAACTCATCGCGCTCAAGGGCGGCAGCCTGCTCGCGCACGGCCCGTCCGCCGAGCTGATGCGCGCCGAGACGCTCAGCGCGATCTACGGCATTCCGATGGGCACGGTCGCGCATCCGCACGGCGGCATGCCGATCAGTTTCGCGCATTGACGCGGTGCTCGCCGTGCGTTTGCACTACGCTTGAAGTTCGCCCGAAGTTCGTCCTCGGTCCGCTTGACGCCACCATGCCCGACGCCACCACGATGACACGCGACTCCGCAGCAGGCCGTTTCCTCACGGGCGCGCTCTGCGCCGTTTTGCTCGCCGCGTGCGCGCAGTCCGGCGGCGAACGCAACGCGCTCGCGCCGCACGAACCCTATCGCGTGGACATCCGCCGCACCGCCGACGGCATCCCGCATCTGCGCGCCGACGACTGGGGCAGCCTGGGCTACGGCGCGGGCTACGTGCAGGCGCAGGACAATCTCTGCACGCTCGCCGACGCCTTCGTGACGTTTCGCGGCGAGCGCTCCGCGCAGTTCGGCGCCGAGGCGCGTCCGCCCGCGGCGGCGTCGTTCGGCCAGCCGCACAATCTCGACGCCGACTTCTTCTTCCGCTTCGTCGCGGGCGACGACGCCGTGGCGCGCTTTCGCAACGCGCAGACGCCGCGCACGCGTGCGCTCGTCGAAGGCTACGCGGCGGGCTACGACCGCTATCTCGACGATTGGCGCGCGGGGCGCTTCGCCGGGGCGCATGCCGCCTGTTCGAACGCCGCGTGGCTGCGCCCGATCGACGCCGACGATGTCTATCGTCGTCTGATTGCGGCGACGCTGGCGGGCGGCGAGGCGCGCTTCGTCGAGTCCATCGTGCACGCGAGGCCGCCGCAAGCTGCGCGCGGCGCGGACACGGGCACGGCCACAGACACATCAGCCTCAATCGACATCGCACCGACGCGCTTCGAAATCGACCAGCGTGCGGGCATCGGCAGCAATGCGATGGCGTTCGGCGCGGCGCGCACGCGCGAGGGCGCGAGCCTGCTGTTCGGCAATCCGCACTGGTTCTGGCAGGGCCCCGACCGCTTCTACGAAGTGCAGCTGACGATTCCTGGCCAGCTCGACGTGGCGGGCGCAGCGTTTCTCGGCGTGCCGGTGGTGATGATCGGTTTCAACGACCACATCGCATGGACGCACACCGTTTCGCAGGCGCGCCGCTTCGGCATCTTCCAGCTCGCGCTGGTGCCGGGCGCGCCGACGCACTATCTCGTCGACGGCCATGACGAAGCCATGCAGGCCGTGCCGATCACGGTGCCGGTGCGCGGCGCGGACGGTACGCTCACGAACGTGACGCGCACGCTCTACCGCTCGCGATTCGGACCCCTGATCAATCTCTCGACGATGTCGCCCGCGCTCGCGTGGAATGCGCAGCACGCCTTCGCGCTGCGCGACGTCAACGCCGACAACCCACGCGTGTTCGAGAACTTCCTCGCGTGGGGCGGCGCCGCCTCGCTCGACGACTTCATCGCGATCCAGAAGCGCTACGCGGCGATGCCGTGGGTCAACACCTTCGCGATCGGGCGCGGCGATCCGCGCGTCTGGTTCGCCGATATCGGCGCGATGCCGGGCGTCGACGACGCGCTCGCGCAAGCCTGCACGCCGCCGCTGGGCCGCGCGTTCGACGCGAAGGCGCCGGGCGTGCCGTTCCTCGACGGCTCGACAAGCGCCTGCGAATGGCAGAGCGCGGCGGGCGCGCCGCAAGCGCACACATTGGGCGTGACGCAGATGCCATCGCTCGCACACGACGACTACGTCGGCAATTTCAACGGCAGCTATTGGCTCACGAATCCGGCCGCGCCGCTCACGGGCTTCGCGCGCGTGGCGGGGCTGACCGGCACGCCGCAGACGCTGCGCACGCGGCTCGGCCACGCACTTGCCGCGCAATGGCTGGCTGCGCCGGGCGGCGTCACGCGCGCGGCGCTGGAGCAGGGCGCGCTGGCGAGCCGTTCGATGTCGGAAGAACTGCTGCGGCGTCCGGTGCTCGACGCGCTCTGCAAGGGCGCTGCGCCGGGCACGCCGAATCAGGCCGACGATGCCGATGTCGCGCAGGCCTGCAAGGTGCTCGCGAACTGGGACGGCACCGCGCGACGCGACGCGCGCGGCGCGAATCTCTGGGACGAGTTCTGGACCCGCGCGAGCCAATTGCCCGCCGACAAGCTCTATCGCGTGCCCTTCGATCCGGCCGCGCCGCTCACCACGCCGAGCGGCCTGAACAGCGGCGACGCCGAGACCGCCGCCGCGCTGCGCCACGCGCTCGCCGAATCCGTGCGCGCGCTGCGCGGCTTCGGCTTCGCGGCCGATTCGACGCGCGGCCAGTTGCTCTACACGCAGCGCGGCGCGGCGCGCGTGCCGCTCTACGGCGGTTGCAGCGACACTGGCTATCTCACCGTGGTCTGCGCGCAGCATCCGCTCGATGCGGGCGGCTACGCGATGGATGGCGGCGGCCACGGCGACAGCTATGTGCAGGTCGTGAGCTTCGGCCCGCAAGGCGTGAACGCCGACACGATGCTCGCGCACTCGCTCTCCGACGATCCCGCTTCGCCGCACTATAGCGACGCGACGCGCGCGTTCGCGAGCGGCACCTGGCAGCGTTTTCGCTTCACCGGGCGCGAGATCGAGGCCGATCCGGCCTTGTCGACGACGACGCTGGAAGCGCCGCCCGCACCCGCGCGCTGAGCGGCGAAATCGCCCTGGCCGCCGCAGGGTGACTCACCGGGTGACTTCAAGTAAATGAGAATCATTGCTATTATGGAGGGGATCAAGACGAGCAATTCGGACGCGGATGCCTGCGAGGGTGAATGGACATGGTGGCGACGGATCTGAACTGGGTAAGCCTGTGCGACGAGCACGGCAGGGTGGTTCGGGAGTTGGGGCGCGCACAGCGGCGCGCGTCGGCCATCATCGTCGAGCAGGCGAAGCGCATCGCGGCGCTGGAGGCCCAGGCGATGCAGTTGCGGGCCGCCGTGGTGATCCGCGAAACCGCGCTCGCGTGGACGCGCGATGAACTCGAGGACGTGAAAGCGGCCGTCACCGGGCTGCCGAAGCGGCTCGCGCTGGCGCAGCAGGTGCGCGTGCTCGAAGCCCGGGTGCAGGCGCTGACGCGCGGGGCGTCGGGCGCAGCGTCCGCGGCGTCCGCAACCGGGTCCGGCGCGATGTCCGCCGGGCGAAGACGCGTCGTCGTGTGGATCAGTCAGGATCGGCAAGTCGCCGCCGACACTGCGGACACTGCCGATCTCGCGGATACCACTGATAGCGCCCCTTCCACGCACACCGAACGCGCGCTCGCGCAAAGCGGCGTGCGCCTGTTCCGCACGCACGCCGCGAGCGCGGAGCAGCTGAAGGCCGGACTCGCGGACGCCGATCTGGTGATCTGCCAGGCGGGATGCGTGAGTCACGGCGACTGGTGGCGCGTGCAGGACTACTGCGCGCGCACCGGCAAGCAATGCGTGCTGGTCGCGCAACCCGACGCGCTCGACCGCGTCACGATGTCCAGAAACCCGGCATCGGCCGATAGCGCCGACTAGCCCGATCCAGAAATTTGATCTCAATCAATACAGACCTCGGAATCCTGATTAAAGGTTCCGGGTGCGCGGCGCGCGGCCGGATTTTGCCCCGCCGCGATCGTATGATTGCCGCCCGCGCGTACGCGCGCGCGCCTGTGCGCTCCGTGCTGGCGGCCCGCTTATTATTATTAATCGAGGTAATTCGACCTATGACTGCACCTGTCCAGCCTATTCCGCCAGGTGACCCGTTGCCGCATCGCAAGATCCTGCGTTCGTGGCTGGTTTCGCTCTCAGGACGCACGACGGCGTATCCCATCGTCCTGCTGCTGATCGACTACGCCATCTTCGCCGCGCTGATCGCGCTCGTGGTGTTCGCGCACAGCCTCCTGCTCAAGTTCGCCGGCGCGCTGCTCATGGGCTTCGTCATCGGGCGTCTGTTCATCATCGGGCACGATGCCTGTCACCAGAGTCTCACGCCGCGCCGCGGGCTCAACAAATGGCTGGGCCGCATCGCGTTCCTGCCGTCGCTGACGCCGTACAGCCTCTGGGAAGTGGGCCACAACGTCGTGCATCACGGCTACACGAACCTCAAGGGTTTCGACTTCATCTGGGCGCCGCTGAGCCTCGACGAATTCCGCGCGCTGTCGCGTCCGCGCCGCATGCTGGAGCGCATCTATCGCAGCGGCTGGGGGCCGGGCCTGTACTACATGGTCGAGATCTGGTGGCGCAAGATGTTCTTCCCGACGAAGACCGCCATGCCGACGCGCCGCCCCGTGTTCTTCCGCGACTGCTGGCTCGTCAGCGTGTTCGCCGTGCTCTGGATCGGCGGGCTGGTCGCGGCCGCGCTCGCGACCGGGCAATCGGTGCTGGTGCTGCTGCTGTTCGGCTTCGTGGTGCCGTTCCTGTTCTGGTGCTCGATGATCGGCTTCGTCGTCTATGTTCACCATACGCACGAGCGCGTGCGCTGGTACGACGACCGCACGGCGTGGGCGAATGCGCAGCCGTTCATCTCGACCACCGTGCATCTGACTTTCCGCTGGCATTTCGGCGCGCTGATGCATCACATCATGGAGCACACCGCGCACCATCTGGACATGAGCATTCCGCTGTACCGGCTCGAAGAAGCGCAGGCGACGCTCGAAACGCTGCTGCCCGAGCGCATCGTGATCCAGCCGTTCTCGTGGCGCTGGTATTTCTCGACCGCGCAGCACTGCAAGCTCTACGATTTCAGCGCGGGACACTGGACCGACTACAACGGCCGCGCGTAGTCGTGACCGGATGAAAAGCGGGCGCGGGCCATGACGGCGCGCGCCCGCTTTTTGCACTTTCAGGCCATATTCAGGCCATATTCAAAGCGCGTTCAATCCTCGCTGAGTCCGCGTTCAAACTCCACTCAGACCCGGCAGCGCAACGCCGAACGTCTGCAGCAGCAACACCCCGTTCAACACCAGAATGACGCCCGTGGCGGCGATGGCCGCGATATCGGTCAGGCGGCTGTTGACGAATTCACCCATGATGTCGCGGCGTCGCGTGAAGCACACGAGCGCCACCATCGGCACCGGCAGTGCGAACGACAGCACGACCTGGCTGACGATCAGCGCCTGCGTCGCGTTCACGCCGAGCGCCACGACGACGAACGCGGGCGCCATCGTCACGAGCCGGCGCAGCCAGACCGGAATGCGAAAGCCGACGAAGCCCTGCATGATCATCTGGCCCGCCATTGTGCCGACGACCGAACTGGACACCCCCGAGCAGAGCAGCGAAACGAGGAACAACGTGGCCGCGCCCGCGCCGAGCAGAGGCGTCAGCGTGCGATACGTGGTGCCGATTTCGGCCACGTCGCTGTGGCCCGAGTGAAACGCGGCGCTCGCCATGATCACCATCGCCATGTTGACGAGCCCGGCGATCGACAGCGCCACGATCACTTCGAGATTCGAAAAACGCACGAGCAGACGGCGCTCGCGCGCATCGCCGACGACGATGCGGTCCTGCGTGAGTCCCGAGTGCAGATAGATCGCGTGCGGCATCACCGTGGCGCCGACGATGCCCGCTGCAAGGACGAGCGCGCCGCCGCCCGGCATCGACGGCAGCAGTGCATGGCGCGCGACTTCGCCCCACGCGACGGGCGCGATGAACATCTCCGCGAGATAGCAGAGGCCGATCACGGCGACGAGCGCGCCGATGGCGATTTCCATCGGCCGGAAGCCGTTTTTCTCGACCAGCAGGATGGCGTAGGTGACGATGGCCGTGATCGTCATGCCCGCGATCAGCGGCAGATTGCAGAGCAGCGCGAGCGCGATCGCGCCGCCGAGGAATTCGGCGAGGTCGGTGGCCATGGCCGCGATTTCGCTCGCGACCCACATCGCGTGGACGGCGGGGCGCGGGAACTGCTCGCGGCACAGTTCGGCGAGATTGCGGCCCGTGACGATGCCGAGCTTGGCCGACAAGGCCTGAAACAGCATCGCCACGAGATTGGCCGCGAGCACGACCCAGAGCAGCGCGTAGCCGTAGCCCGCGCCGGCCTGGATGTTGGTCGCGAAGTTGCCCGGGTCCATGTAGGCGATCGAGGCGATCACCGCCGGGCCCGCGAACAGCAGCAGCGAACGCGGTCCGCGCGGTCCGCCTGCGAGCACTTCGCGGATTGCTGTCGTGGCCCGTCCGGTGAGCGTGCCGCTGTCTGTCGCCGTGTTCATCGCGCCTCCCGCATGACGCCGCGCGTCACGCGCATGTTCGTTGCCTGATGCGGGGCGTTAGCCGCGTGCGGTTTGACGTGCGGCGTCGTATCGGCGGGCCACTTCCGGCCAGTCGATGACGTTGTAGAACGCGCCGATGTATTCGGGACGCCGGTTCTGGTACTTGAGGTAATAGGCGTGCTCCCAGACGTCGAGGCCGAGAATCGGCGTGTTGCCCGACATCAGCCCGGCCATCAGCGGACTGTCCTGATTGCCCGTGCTTTCCACGACGAGCTTGCCCGCGCCGTTCACGCTGAGCCACGCCCAGCCGCTGCCGAAGCGCGTGAGCGCGGCTTTCGTGAAGGCGTCCTTGAACGCTTCGAAGCCGCCCAGATCGGCGTCGATCGCGGCGGCGAGCGCGCCATCGGGCGTGCCGCCGCCGCGCGGCGACATCACGGTCCAGAACAGGCTGTGATTGGCGTGGCCGCCGCCGTTGTTGCGCACGGCGGGGCGCAGCGCCTCGGGCAGCGACTCGATACGCGCAATCAGCGTGTCGACGGGCAGATCCTGAAACTCGGTGCCTTCGAGCGCGGCGTTGAGATTGTTGACGTAGGTCTGATGGTGCTTCGAGTGGTGAATCTCCATCGTGCGGGTATCGATGTGCGGTTCGAGCGCGTCGACCGCATACGGCAAATCCGGAAAAACATAGGACATCGAAACACTCCTTGCGGGCTGGCCGAAGCGGCGCAGCAAAAAGTTCAGTGGCGGGATTTAGTGGCGGGATTCAGTGCCGCGTGGGGCCGTCGACGTTCAACGCGAGGCAGGCGCGGCGCAGCACAGCGGTGACGAGCGGATGCGGGCCGTGGCTCGCCACATGGGCGATCAGCGCGAGGTGCGTGGCGCGGCTCTGGCGCAACGCGGCCTGGCGCAGCGGGGCCGCGCACGCGGGATCGGCGATCAGCGCGATGAGCGCCTCGTGCGCCTCGCAGCGATAGCGGACGGCGGCGTCGGCGTCGCCTTGTTCGGCGTGCAGATCGGCGAGGTTATGGCAGGAGACGACGAGGGCCGCGACGCACGCCTCGGCGCGCGCGGGCGGCGGGTCGGCGAGCAGCTGGTGCGCGATCGAGAGCGCTTCCTCGTGGCTGGCGAGCGAGGCCATCGCGCCGGTTTCGCGCGCGGCGGCCAGCGCCTCGCGCGTGACGGCTTCCCAGCGGGACAAGCTCAAGTCCCGTGCTGGCGGATGGCCGGGAGCAAACATGGCATGCCGGTGCATGATCGAGGCTCCTGTGGGTGCCTAGACGCAGACCGGATGTCCGCGTCGTCAGGATCTGTAAATGATAACCATTATCATTTAATGGTGAGGAAATAACCGGAGTGGCAGTTGGGTTATGTGTCGGGTGATGGGGGGCGGAACGGGTGGGGAAGGCTGAAAGCCGGGAGGGCGAGCGTGCACCGGGCCAGTCGGCCCGGCAGCGGCCCAGCGCTCAGCTTTCCGCGGCGCCGCCTGGGCGGCGCGTGCCGAACGCGAAAGCCCGGACGTGTCCGAGGCCTTTGCGCACCGGGCTGTTCGCGGAAAAAAGCGCGGTGGCGAGCATGATCACGCCGATCAAACCGGTGGCGATCTGGTCGAGTCCGCCGAAGCCCGCGAGGATGCCGCCGGCGCCCACTGCCGCCGCGCAGGCCGACAACGCGTCGATTCTGGCGTGCCAGGCGCTCGCGCTCAGCACGCTCGCGGCTTGCGAATCGGTATCGGAGACTTGTTCGGCGGTCGCGCTGAGCCGCCGCGCCATGTATTCGCGGATCGCGATCACGGGCAGCGCGGCGAGCAGCACCCAGCTTTCGGCGCTGTCGCCCGCCGCGGCCGGATCGGTCGAGATGATCCCGAGGCCTTGCGCGAGCAGCGTCGCGCCCGCGAGCGCCGACAACGCCGTGCAAAGCGTCGCGGGCGTCCACGACATCGCGCCCGCCGACAGACCGCGCCATTGCCGGGCGCGCAGAAACAGGGAAGCGAACAGGACTGCGTCGACGAGCAGATCGACGAGCGTGTGCGTGCCGTCGGCGATGATCGCACGCGAATCCGCGCACCAGCCTATCGTGAGTTGCAGGGCCACCAGCGATGCGCTCGCGAAGACGCTGAACCGGGCGGCGCGCAGGGATGCCCGGTCGCACACCGGGGTGACGGGTTGCATGCGAAGCGGAGGATGGGAGTTTTTGTGGCCCCTAGCGTACAAGGCGCAGATGGCACATTGATGACGGTGGGCGTGTCGGAAGGCCGTGCCGTTGCGCGCGCTTTATCGGTGACAAGGATGTGTGTGCAACCAATCGGCGCTTGACGGACTCCACTCGCACCGCTCGCGACGATGCACCGATTACGCCAATCCGCCGCGCGTGCATCGCCACAAAACCCGCGAACGCAGCAGCTAAAGTGCCCACGAACCGGTCCGCGAACGATCCGCAAACCCCCGCGCAGCGATCGTCCCAGACACACCGCGAGGCGCGCGCCTTCCTGCCCTTGTTCCTGCTGAACGTGCCGCGTTCGCGCCGTGACGCAAGCGCGCGAAGGCAAGTAGGACTTTGGTCCGATTGCTCCAGGCAGGCCGCCGACACATTCTGAACATCAAGTGAGCATCAAGCGCGGAGCGGGCATGCATGCCGTCCGGCGCGCATCACGAAGCGTACGGCACAGACCGTGCATCGCGGCGGCCGACGTGGTCGGGCGCCGAAAGACGATGCCACGCGCGTCGGCCGGTCCTGTACGGAAACGATTCGTTCTACCTGGCGTAGCGCCAAGGAGGAGCCGTGAGCCTGTCAATCAAGCGCTGCCTTCGTGCCGTGATCGCCGCGGGTTTGCTGCCGGCGAGCCTCGCGAGCGCGAGCCCGATCGTCTATCCCGCGAAGGGGCAGAGCGCGCAGCAGCAGCAAAACGACGAAGGCGCGTGCTACGGCTGGGCAAAAAGCAATACCGGTGTCGACCCCACCAAGGTGACGTCGGCGCCTCCGCCATCGGGTCCGGCGGTCGGCGGCGGTGAGCGCGTGGGCGGTGCCGCGCGCGGCGCGGCGGGCGGCGCGGTGATCGGCGCCATCGCGGGCGATGCGGGCAAGGGCGCGGCGATCGGCGCGGTCGGCGGCACGATGGTGGGCGGCGCGCGGGCGCGCCAGAACCGGCGCGACGCGCAAGCCAATTCGCAGGCGCAGTCGCAGGGCGCGATGGATGCGTTCAATCGCGCTTACGCCGCGTGCATGGAAGGCCGCGGCTACACGATCAAATAGGCGCGTGCCGGTGCGGATGGGCGTGTGCGTGGATTGACGCGCGCGATGTGAGTCGAGAGAAGTCGTCGCCGACGCGGTCGTTGCGGAGGCGTGATGGGGTGTGCCGCGCCGTGCTGTGTCGAATTCGCTGGCGGTGAGGGTGGCGATGGTGGCGATTGGGGCGATATAGGACCAAGGCCCGATAGGTGCTCGCGATTGCCTTCGACATAATGCAATGACGCGTCACGCGGCGTTGCATGCCGACACGGGCGCACGCGTTGCGGATGGCCTTTGAGGGTTGCCGGAGGACGATAATGAAGCGAAGAAGTTTTGTGCTTAGGGTCGCTGTGATGGCCGCCGCCGTGGGCGCGGCCGTATCGGGTTGCAGCACGACGAGCGGCGGCGGCAAGAGCGAGGAAACCGACGCCTCGAAGCGCCAGAAGATCGACGCCGAGGTGGACGGCACGATGTCGCGGCTCTATGCGATGGTGGGCGGCTCGCAGGAGCTGGTCTCCAAGGCGCGCGGCGTGCTCGTGTTCCCGTCCGTCGTCAAGGCCGCGTTCATCGCGGGCGCTGCGTATGGCGAGGGTTCGTTGCGCGTGAGCGGGTCGACCGTCGGCTATTACAGCTCCGCGGCGGCGTCGTTCGGATTCCAGGCGGGCGCGCAATCGACGGCGATCATCTTCCTGTTCATGACGCAGGAGGCGCTCGACAAGTTCCGCAATTCGGCGGGCTGGTCGGTCGGCGGCGACGTGCAGGTTTCGCTGCTGAAAGTGGGCGCGAACGGCACGCTCGACACGCGCACCGCGACCGCGCCGGTGTCGGCGATCGTGATGACCAATACCGGGCTGATGGCGGACGCCTCGCTGTCGGGCACCAAGGTCACGAAGCTCAATCTATAGCGGCCGGGACGGCGCATTCGACGCGGCGGCGCATCTCGATCGATGCGGGAAGTGCGCCGCCGTGTAGCGCGGGCGCTGCGGCCCGCGACGTCATATCCCCAGACGGAGGCATTCATGCCGAAGCTCAAACTGCTGGCAGCCGCGTTGGTCATCGGCTTCGTCCAGCTTGGCAGTGTTCAGGCGCAAACGGACGCTGCCGTGGTGAAATCGCCCGGCAAGGCCGCGGTCGCTGCGAAGCGCACGGTCACGGCCGAGGTGCTGAGCGTCGATCCCGCGACGCGCACCGTGCGGCTCAAGCGCGAAGACGGCAAGACCTTCGAAGTGCAGGTCGGCGAGGAAGCGCGCAACTTCGATCAGTTGAGGATCGGCGACAAGGTCACGATGACGTATCGCGAAGGCCTCTCGCTGAGCCTGAAGAAGGGCGGCGGCGAGGCGACCTCGGTCGAGGAGACGCCTTCGCTCGAACGCGCGCCCCAGGGCGCGAAGCCTGGCGGGACCATCGGCAGGCAGGTGCGTGTGGTCGCCGACGTCGTCGGCGTGAACCACAAAACGAAGATGGTGACGCTCAAGGGACCCGAGGGCGATACGGTCGACCTCAAAGTTGAGGATCCCGAACAATTAGCGAACATCAAGAAGGGCGATCAGGTCGAGGCGGTCTACACGGAGGCGCTGGCCATCTCTGTTCAGCCCGCGCACACCAAGTAGTGAGTGCGCCGTGCCCGCATGCCTGGCACGCGCATGCGCGGCACCGACCTGTCCGCAGCCGCTGTTTGTCGGGCGTTGATGGCTCGGGAGCGACCAATGCCAGCACCGGTTTTGCTGTCGGGTGGACCAAATGAGCGCTTCCAGTCATTCCGTGGCGATCGTCGACGACGAAGCATCCGTCGGGCGTGCGATCCGGCGTCTGTTGAAGTCCGCGAACATCGACGCGGTGGCGTTCGCGAGCGGTGAGGCCTTTCTCGACGCGCTGCACGCGGCGGATCCCTATCGGCCCGCCTGCGTGATTCTCGACTTCCAGATGCCTGGGCTGAGCGGCATCGACGTGCAGCAGCGTCTCGCGGGCTCGGGTCTGCCGGTCATCATCATCACGGCGCACGACGAGCCGCGCGTGCGCGAGCAGGCGCATGCGGGCGGCGCGCTGGCGTATCTGTGCAAGCCGTTCGACGAACTCGATTTGATCGACGCCGTGCGTTCCGTGCTCGACAAGGATCGCGACGCGTGAGCGAGTAGCCGCCATGAGATTCGAGGCCGATGTTCTCCACCGTCTAGTCCGCCGTCATGCGCCGCGCCGCCGGATCGCGCCGCGCATGCCCGCATGGGAGCCGCCGCCATGAAGCACGAAGGCCTGCTCCTGTGCCACGAATGCGACCTGCTGCAGCGGCGCGCGCCGTGTCCGCATCACGGCGTGCTGCGCTGCCGCCGTTGCGGCGCGGAACTCGAACGCGATCACACCGACAGCAGCCGCCGCTCGCTCGCGCTCGCCTCGGGGGCGCTCGTGCTGTATGTCATCTCGAACCTGTTTCCGATCGTGGGCCTCGCCGTCAACGGCAACGTCATCCGCGCGACCTTGTGGGGCGCGGTCGAGGTGCTCTATTTCGACGGCATGTGGCCGATCGCGGGTCTCGTGTTCGTCACGACGATCCTGATGCCGGCCACGCAGATCGTCACCTTGCTGTGGCTGCTCGTGCCGCTCGAATTCGGCCGCAAGCCGCGCGCGGCGAATCTGGTGTTTCGCGTGATGGGCGTCGCGCGCACCTGGGGCATGACCGAGGTGCTGATCCTCGGGCTGCTGATCGCGCTGGTCAAGCTCTCGCATATCGCGACGGTGGTGACGGGCGTCGCGCTCTGGTCGTTCGGCGCGCTGATGATCGTGCTGGCGGGCACGGGCGCGGCGCTCGACGTGCCCGCGCTCTGGCATCGCATTTCGCCGACGCCCGGTGCGGGGCCGAAGCCTTTGCCCGGATCGGCTGCCACGGCGCCGACCCGGCCGGTTCGCGGCCTCACGGGCGCGGCCTGCGGCCTCACGGGCGCGGCCTGCGGCCTCGCGCTGTGCCCGTGCTGCGAGCTGATCGTGCGGATGCCCGCGAACGGCCACGCGGTCGCGTGCCCGCGCTGCGCGACGCCGCTGCATCTGCGCAAGGCCGGCAGTCTCTCGCGCACGTGGGCGTTCCTGACCGCCTCGGTCGTGCTCTACGTGCCCGCGAACGTCTTGCCGGTGATGGACACGAGTTCGCTGTTCGGCTCGCAAAAGGACACCATCATGAGCGGCGTCGTCTATCTGTGGGTGTCGGGGTCGTGGCCGCTCGCGATCGTGGTGTTCATCGCGAGCATCGCCGTGCCGATGATGAAGATTCTCGGCCTCGGCTATCTCGCGGCCTCGGCGCAGCGCGCCTCGCACTGGCTGCCCGAGGAACGCACGCGCATCTACCGGATGATCGAGCTGGTGGGGCGCTGGTCGATGCTCGATATCTACGTCGTCACGATGCTGGTCGCGCTGGTGCAGTTCAAGGCGCTCGCGACCATCAAGGCCGGACCGGCGGCGATTGCCTTCGGCTCGGTCGTGGTCATGACGATGTTCGCGGCGAGCGCGTTCGATCCGCGCCTGATCTGGGACCCCTTGGAGCGCGATCATGCCTGACTCCGGCCCTGGCGATAACCTGCCCGATCTGCCCGAAGCGAAACCGGTCGCGGGCTCGCGCTGGCGCATGCAGATTGTCTGGCTGGTGCCCGTCGTCGCGCTGCTGATCGGCGGCTGGCTCGCCGTGAAGGCGATCCTCGAAGAAGGCCCGACGATCACCATCAGCTTTCGCAACGGCGACGGCCTGGAGGCCGGCAAGACCAAGATCAAGTACAAGGACGTCGACATCGGCATCGTGAAGTCGGTGACGCTCTCGCGCGATCACAAGCGCGTGATCGCCACCGGCGAACTCGTCAAGGACGCGACCAGCATGCTCGTGGCGAACACGCGCTTCTGGGTCGTGCGCCCGCGCATTTCCGGCGGCACGGTCTCGGGTCTCGGCACGCTGCTGTCGGGCTCGTATGTGGGCATGGACGAGGGCAATTCGAAATCGACGCGGCGCGACTTCGTCGGTCTCGAAGTGCCGCCGGTGTTTCCGAGCGACATGCCGGGCCGCGAGTTCGTGCTCAAGAGCGCCGACATGGGCTCGCTCGACGTCGGCTCGCCGGTGTTCTTCCGCCGCCTCGAAGTCGGCCAGATCGCGTCGTACGAACTCGATCCGAACGGCAAGGGCGTGACGATGCGTGTGTTCGTGAACGCGCCCTACGACCGCTTCGTGCGCAGCGAAACGCGCTTCTGGCATGCGAGCGGGCTCGATGTGTCGCTGAGCCCCGACGGCGTGCAGATCAACACGCAGTCGTTTGTCTCGCTGCTGATCGGCGGGATCGCGTTCGAGACGCCGGACACCGACCGCGATCTGCCCGAGGTCGCCGACAACACCTCGTTCGATCTCTA
This sequence comes from Paraburkholderia tropica, assembly GCF_914484835.1. Taxonomy (GTDB): domain Bacteria; phylum Pseudomonadota; class Gammaproteobacteria; order Burkholderiales; family Burkholderiaceae; genus Paraburkholderia; species Paraburkholderia tropica_A. The sequence continues at coordinate 5,518 of NZ_CAJZAR010000037.1, read as the reverse complement.
CGCGACGCGCGGGGAAGCGATGAAGCAGCACGACCGCATCGTCGATACCTATATCGTCACGTTCTTCGATTCGGTGCGCGGGCTGACCGTGGGCGCGCCCGTCGATTTCCGCGGCGTCGAGGTGGGCGAGGTCACGCATATCTACACGCGCTTCGATCCGGTGAAGAAGCAGTTCAGCATTCCGGTCGAGATCAGCTTGTACCCCGAGCGCTTCACGTCGCGCTACCGGACCAATGCGCAGCAGGGCGGACGCCTCACGTCGTCGCCGCGCGAACTCGCCGATTTCCTGATCGCCAACGGCTTCCGCTTCCAGTTGCGCTCGGGCAATCCGCTCACGGGGCAACTGTATGTGGCGTTCGACATGTTCCCCGATTCGCCGAAGGCGACGATCGACTGGAGCCGCACGCCGCCCGAACTGCCCACGGTGCCGCGCACGCTGCAATCGTTGCAGGATTCGCTGACGCGGCTGCTCGCCAAGCTCAACGGCATTCCGTTCGAGCAGATCGGCTCGCAGGCGAAGCAGACGCTGGAGAACACCAACGACGTGATCGCGAAGCTCGGCAACGACGTGGTGCCGCAGGCGCAGGGCACGCTGTCGTCGGCGCGCTCGGCGCTCGATTCGGCGAATTCCGCCTTGCAGCCCGACACGCAGCTCCAGCAGAACGCGAGCGACGCCATGCGTGAACTGGCCCGCACGGCGGCCTCGATGCGCAACCTCACGGACTATCTGGAGCGGCATCCCGAGGCGGTCGTGAGGGGCAAGCCTGGAGACAAGCCATGATGCGCGCGCGTGCCCGTGCTGGCGGTCTGATCGCGTCCCTCGCGCTGCTCGCCAGCGCGGGCTGCAGTTCACCGACGCCGGTCTTTTACTCGATGCACGGCGATGCGCGCATGAGCGAAGCGTCCGTGCCCGCGACGATGAGCATCGTCGTGAGTCCCGTGACGGTGCCCGATCTCGTCGACCGTCCGCAGATGGTCACGCGCACCGCCGACAACCGCATCGAGCTGAACGAGTTCGCGCGTTGGGCCGAGCCGCTGAAAACCGATATCGCCCGCGTGATCGCCGCCGATCTCTCGCAGCGTCTCGCGACGGCGCGCGTGTCCGTGCTGGATACGGGCGCGGGCGGGCTGCCGCAGTGGTATGTGCGCGTCGATATCGTCAGCATCGACAGCGTGCCGGGCGACGCGGTGACGATCGCCGCGCAATGGACCGTGCGTCCGCCCGCGAAAGGCGCGGCGCTGCTCGGGCGCAGCGTGGCCCGCGAGCCGGTCGGCGGGCGCGATGATGGCGCGCTGGTGGCCGCGCACGAGCGCGCGCTCGGCGCGATCAGCGAGGAGATCGCGGCGGCGATCCGCGCGGGCGTGCCGCAGTGAGCGGCGCGCGCGGTGTCACGACACCTCACGCGATTCAACGATCGAACCAGCGATACTGAAGCGCCACCGAGACGATCTGATAGTTGCCCGCAGCGCGCGTGACGAAGCCGCGCGAGTACGCGAATTTCGTGGACCAGCCGCGCCCGAGCGGCACGGCGAGCGTGACGCCGCCGCGCAGGTTGCCCTGCTCGATGCCGTTTTCCACGCCGTTCACGCTGGTTTCGCCGCCCTGCGCGTAGCCCATGTCCACCGCGAGCCACAAGCCGGGCCGGAAGCTGTAGCCGCCGTGCAACTGCACGATGACGAGCGGCGCCTGGCTGCGGTCGTGGCCGTTGTAGAAGTCGTGATTGGGCGTGAAGAACCACGCGCCGGCCGCGGCTTCGAGAAACCAGTCGCCCCACGGCTGCGAGATGCCCGCTTCGGGTTTGAAGGCCCAACGGTGATTGCCGATGTTGACGAGCCGCGTCGGCACGTACTGCCCGGTCGGCGCCTGAACGGTGAGGCTGAGGCCCGCCGACGTGCCTTGAGGCGTCGCGGCGAAGACCTCGGGCGAGGCGGCGGGATTGCCGAACAGATTGATGGCGAAGCGCATCTGCAGGTCGCCGTAACCGGTGCGGTTGATCTCCCGCGGCGCGCCGATCACGAGACCGTTGAGATTGGCGTCCACGTACGGCAGCACGAAGCCCGCCGAAGCCGTGCGTCCCGCGAGCGCGAACGTGCGCACGTAGCCGAGCAGAAAGGTGTCGATGCGCGCGTTGACGCCGCTGATCGGCAGCGATGGATCGGTGAGCACGTCGCCGCTCACATGCGCATAGCCCGCGATGACGAAGTTCGTGCCGACCGGCGAGGGCGAATAGCTGCGCGGCTCCAGTTCCTGCGCGCGGGGCGCGCCGCAGAGCACGAACAGCGCGGCCAGGCAGAGGCCGCGTGCGATGCGAACGGTCAGGCGGCTCATGGCCGCAGGCAGCGCGCGATCCGCGCGCGGCGAGTCGAATCGGCCTCGCCACGCCGCGCGTGAGGCGGGTTCGCCCGCTGTCTTAAAGCGCTAACGTGAACTATTCTTGACATGACACATCATCCGTTCTGCCTGGCCGTATCAGCGCCGAATGTGGGCGATCCCTGCATGAATCATCCACGAATCCGATGAACCACGCGCGTTGACGGACTCGCAATCGAACGCCACGCCGCACGATCCATTCGACACATGCAAACCCCTACCTCTGGTCTCGACAACGCGCATGCCGCGAGCGCGACGCACGGATGGTCGAAGTGGCTGCCCGGCCTCGTCACGCTCAAGAGTTACCGCTTGAGCTGGCTGCCGAGCGACGTGGCCGCCGGGCTCGTGCTGACCACCATGCTGGTGCCCGTGGGTATCGCCTACGCCGAGGCGTCCGGCGTGCCCGGCGTCTACGGGCTCTACGCGACGATCGTGCCGCTGCTCGCGTACGCGGTGTTCGGTCCGAGCCGCATCCTCGTGCTCGGCCCCGACTCGGCGCTCGCCGCGCCGATTCTGGCCGTCGTGGTGGCAGCCGCCGGCAGCGATCCCGCGCGCGCGATTGCAGTCGCGAGCATGATGGCCGTCGTGTCCGGCGCGTTCTGCATCCTCATGGGCCTCTTGCGTCTGGGCTTCGTGACCGAACTGCTCTCGAAGCCGATTCGATACGGCTATATGAACGGCATCGCCATCGCCGTGCTGATCAGCCAGTTGCCCAAGCTGTTTGCGATCTCCATCGACGATGCGGGGCCGTTGCGCGACCTGCTGAGCCTCGGCACGGCCATCGCCGACGGGCAGGCGAACTGGATCAGCTTCGCGGTGGGCGCGTGCAGCCTCGTGGTGATCCTCGCGCTCAAGCGCTTCGACAAGGTGCCCGGCATCCTGATCGCCGTGGTGCTCGCGACGCTCTGCGTGAGCGTGCTGCATCTCGACGAACGCGGCGTCAAGGTGCTCGGCAAGATTCCGCAGGGCTTGCCGACCTTCGCGCTGCCCTGGGCGAGCGGCGCCGATCTGGTCAAGATCGTGCTCGGCGGCTGCGCGGTCGCGATGATTTCCTTCGCCGATACCAGCGTGCTCTCGCGCACTTTCGCGGCGCGCTACAACAGCCGCGTCGATCCGAGTCAGGAGATGGTGGGGCTCGGCATCGCGAATCTGGCGGCGGGCTTCTTTCATGGCTTTCCGATCAGCAGCAGTTCGTCGCGCACGCCGGTCGCCGAAGCCGCTGGCGCCAAGACGCAATTGACGGGCGTGGTGGGCGCGCTGGCCGTCGCGCTGCTGCTGCTCGTCGCGCCGAACCTGATGCGCTATCTGCCGACCAGCGCGCTCGCGGCGGTGGTCGTGGCGGCGGCGATCGGCCTGTTCGAAATCACCGATCTCAAGCGCATTTACCGGATCCAGCAATGGGAGTTCTGGCTGTCCATGGTGTGCTTCGCGGGCGTCGCGGTGTTCGGCGCGATTCCGGGCATCGGCATCGCGGTGGTGATCGCGATCATCGAATTTCTGTGGGATGGCTGGCGGCCGCATTTCGCCGTGCTCGGTCGTGTGGAGGATGTGCGCGGATATCACGACGTCACGCGCTATCCGCATGCCGTGCGCATTCCGGGACTGCTGCTGTTTCGCTGGGACGCGCCGCTGTTCTTTGCCAATGCGGAGTTGTTTCAGGAGCGTCTGCTGGAGGCCGTCGACGCATCGCCGACACCGGTGCGCCGGATCGTGGTGGCCGCCGAACCGGTGACCAGCGTCGATGTGACGTCGGCCGACATGCTGCGCGAGCTGATCCAGTCGTTGAATCATCGAGGCATTGCGCTGCATTTCGCCGAGATGAAGGACCCGGTGCGCGACAAGCTCCGTCGCTTCGAACTGCTCGATCTGCTCGGCGATGCGCGCTTTCATCCGACCGTGGGTAGTGCAGTCGACGCTTATCTCGGCGATGCGGGCCGCGATCCGGCCGCCGATCGTCTGGGGCAGCCCGCGCCGTGACCGGCGCGCGCGCCTGGCGTGATCGATGAGCGGATCGATTGCGTGATCGCCAACGCGGTTATCAACGCTGTTATCAAAGCCTGCGACGACGCTACTGCTCGGGCGTCTGCGCGGCGTCGCCCGCATCCTGCTCCGTGTCTTTCTCTTTCGCCCAGCCGGGGCCCGGATCGAACGAGGTCATCGCTTCGGCCTTGGTCGCGGTACTGGGTCCGAGGTCGCGTCCGTAGACCTGGCCGTCGTGGCTCACGAGGAAAGTCTTGATGCCGGTGTCGCCGTATTTGACCGGCCACGCGACCACCGCGAAGCCGCCGAACAACTGGCCGCGCACGAGATAGTCGTAGGCGCCGCCCGGCGCGTGCGGTCCCTGCGAGGTCAGCAGCATGTAGTGATAGCCGTTGTAGCCCGCGCTGCGCGAATTGCGCGAACCCGCGGCGGCGAAGTCCTCGCCGAGCGGGCTCGGTTCCGCGTCGGCGGCAGTCGGCCAGTAGAGTCCGTCCTGCTTGCCCGGCGAACTCGCGAGACGGCGCGCGTACACGTAGGTGTCGTGGCCGTCGTGATACGACGAGGCGTATTCGCGCTGCGCATCGTAGATCGCGAGCATGGTCTGGATCGCCGCGAGTTCGTTGCGGCCGATGCGCCGGATGCGCATTTCCTCGGCGCACGCGGCCATGTCGAAATGCCAGCTCTGGCCGTTCTTGACGAGCGGGCAGGGGAAAGTCCAGCCGTCGTTTCCGACCGCGATATGCGCGCGATGCTCGCCGTCGGTCTTGACCGAATGGCTCACCTGCCATTCCTCGAGGAAGCGCATGCGGATCTGTGCGCCCTCGGGCGGCACGAGGCGACGGAAATCGGCGCCGAATAACTTCTTCAGTTCTGCTTCGTTATTGCCGGAGACGGCCTCGCCGAATGCACTCATGGCGGCTTCGGGCGAGGCGAACGACGCCTGCGCCGCCGCGGCGAACGGCTGCGTCGGCGCGAGGGCGAGTGCCGCCGTCAACGACGCCGCCGCGATCAGGCCGGGCAGCACGCGAGGCCGCGACCGGTCTTTCACAGATGCCTGCAAAGTTGCTTTCATGGGTGCTTTCATCGCTGCTTTCATCGCTGCTTTCATCGCATCGCTCCCTGGCGTCTAGCGTCTGCCGCCACCACGGCCGCCGCCACCGCCGCCGC
>NZ_CAJZAR010000036.1 GCF_914484835.1 Paraburkholderia tropica | reverse complement strand
TTTGCACGCACCTCAACAATCCTGCGTTACCCAGCCAGCGCACAACGTTATATCTCCTTCGCGGCAACGGGTGGGTGGGGGCGGGTACGACGCAGGATCAGACCAACGGCGACGAGCGGCAACGCACACGTGCGTTCAATTTCTGTATCCCCCACAAACAACTTGCACTGTGCGGGTCAGTACAGGCCGTGGCTTTTCTGATAAGGTCGAAAGAATCCGTGCTGCCGCAGGTCATCAAGCTGCTTGAGTCCATCGAGTTCATCGACGCACCCGAACAGGCGGCATCCAGCGTTCCGGCTACATCACAACCGGACGAACGTCGGTAACAAGGTCAATTGATTCGTTGTGTCGTCATTCTTCGTAGTCCTGCCACGAAGGCAAGTTCAATTGCAGGCTGGAATGGTGATGCGTTACCAGGCCTATGTGAACGCGCTGTTCACAGGCAATGACTTCCACGGCTACACGCAAACCTGTCATGCGACAAAACATGCATTAACGATGAATTATATATACGCTCAGAAAGATCAATTATCGGTATGTCAGGCGAGCGGGTAGGCTGGCTTCACGCCTTCTTCACCGCGACCTTTACCGGACTCCGCATGATTCGCACCGCGCTCCTCGCCTGGCTCAAGCGCTTCAAGCCGCATCCCGCCGCGCCGTCGTGGCGCGAAGGGGCGCGGCGCGCGGCGGGCGCGTTGCTGGGCATCGCGTTCACGGGCGTCGCCACCCATCTGGTGTTCGGCGGCGCGGGCGACATTCCGATGCTCGTCGCGCCGATGGGCGCCTCGGCGGTGCTGCTGTTCGGCGCGTCGGAGAGCCCGCTTGCGCAGCCGTGGTCGATCCTCGGCGGCAACTTCGTCTCGGCGCTCGTGGGCGTGGCGTGCGCGCGCTGGATCGGCGCGCCGGTCGTGGCCGCGGCGGTCGCGGTGGGGCTCGCGATCTGCGCGATGTTCGTGTGCCGCTGCGTGCATCCGCCTTCGGGCGCGGTCGCGCTGACCGCCGTGCTCGGCGGCCCGCCGGTGCATGCGCTGGGCTTCGGCTTCGTGGCGGCGCCCATCGCGTTCCAGTCGATGGCCTTGCTCGGTGCGGCGCTGCTCTTTCATGCGCTCACGGGCCATCGCTATCCGCGCGATGTGGCGGCTGCGCTCGCGGCGGCTCAGCAAGCCGCACAGCAAGCCGCACAACAAGCGGCAAGGCAGGCCGCGACTTCACACGCCAGAACTTTCGACGAACTGACCTGCGAAGACCTGATGACGGCCGCCGATCACGCGGTGCCGCTGACGATGGCGCGCCACGCCGCGTGGGAGCGTCTGCACCGGCACGGCGCGCATGCGCTGCCCGTGGTCGACGACGCGCATCGCGTGGTCGGCGTGGTGACGCATCGGGAACTGGCGGCGCGGCGGCCTGAGGGAGGAATGCGGCGGTTGCGCGCGTTATGGCGCGTGCTGCGCCGCCGCACGCATGAGATGGAAGAGACGGTCGAGGCCGTCATGGCGGCCGGCGTGCATGCGGTGCATCGCGGCGCGCCGCTCGCGAGCCTCGTGCCGATTTTCGCCGATCACGCGTACTACGAAGTCCCCGTGCTCGACGACGCGCGGCGGCTCGTCGGCGTCGTCAGGCACTCGGACATGATTCGCTGGCTGCATCGCCACGCGGGCGCGCCCAGCCTGCTCGCGCAAGCCGGTTGAGCGCGCCCGCCCGATCGGCCGGAGCGATTACCAGCGGTAGTTCATCCCCGCGAACACCTGGCGGCCGTAACCATACGCGCACCAGTTGCCGTAGTAGCACGAGGCCACATAGGTCTTGTTCAGCAGGTTCTGCGCGTTGATATAAAGCTCCGCGCCCTTCATGCGCGGAATCGCGTAACCGAGGTCGTAGCGCAGCGCGGCATCGACGAGGAAGAAGCTTCGGACTTCGAAGCTGTTGTCGGTGCTATAGGTCGCGCCCGTGTAACGGCCGCCGCCGCCGAACGAAAGACCCGCGAGCGGGCCGCCGTGAATCGTGTAATACGCCCACAGCGAGGCCTGGTTCGACGGAATCGCGGCAAGGTGCTTGCCTTGCAGCCCGCTGTTGTCCTTCGTGTAGACCGTGTTCAGGTACGTATAGCTCGCCGACACGTCGAGCGACTTCGTCAGGCTCACCTTCGCCTCGAGTTCCACGCCGCGCGAGCGCGCCTCGCCCGCTTCCGACTGGTAGTTCGGATTGGCCGCGTCGGTGGTCAGCAGGTTCTTGCGCGTGAGATCGAAGATCGCGGCGGTAAAGAGCGCGTTGTAGCGCTTCGGCTGGAACTTGATACCGAGTTCGTACTGGCGGCCGCGCTCGGGATCGAAGGCCTTGCCGTTGATGTCGGTGCCCGACTGCGGCGCGAACGATTCCGTGTAGCTGAAGTAGGGCGCCACGCCGTTGTCGAACAGATACGTGAGGCCGCCGCGCCACGTGAACGCGTGATCGTTCTGCCATTGCGGCGTACCGTTGTCGGTGACGTCGCGCGTGGTGGTGTTGGCCCAGTCCTGACGCACGCCGAGCGTCATCAGCACCTTCTGGTAGCGCAACTGGTCCTGCGCGTAGATGCCGTACTGATTGCTCGTGGCGTGCGTCTTGGTGAGCGCGGGCATGTCGATGGTCGCGCCGTAGACGGGATCGAACACGTCGATCGACGGCGCGCTGCCGTAGCCCGTCGCGTAGTTGGTGCCGAAGTGCTGATAGTCGAAGCCCGCGAGCACGGTGTGATCGACGGGGCCGGTCGAGAAGCTGCCTTCGAGCTGGTTGTCGATGGCGAACGAATTGAGCTGCTCAAACGACGCGATCGACGCGCGGTCGAGCGTGTGGCCGTCGTCTTCGAGACCGCTGCCGTAGACGCTCTGGTAGTCCTGGCTGATGTGATAGTAGCGTGCGTTCGAGCGCACCTGCCAGGTGTCGTTGAGGCGATGCTCGAACTTCAGGCCCACGGCTTCCTGGGTGCGGCTGAAGCGTTCGAACGATTCCTCGCCGTCGTAGAAGTCGCGCGCGATGGTGCCGAGCGGATCGTAGATCGCCGTGCCCACCGACGGCACGCTGCCATACGACGTGCTGGCCGGGTCACGCTGATAGAGCGCGTAGACCGTGAGCGAGGTCTTATCGTCGGGGCGCCACGTGAACGAGGGCGAAACGGCGATGCGCTCGTTGCGCGTGCTCTGCACCTGGCCGTCTTCCTGGCGCGCGATGCCCGTGAAGCGATAGAGGTAGTGCTGGTCGCCCGCGATCGGCCCGGAGAAGTCGGCCGTCAACTGCTGATGGCGATAGTTGCCGAACTCCACGCCCAGTTCGTGCGTGGGCGTGACCGTCGGCAGCTTGCTTTCCTGATTGAGCAGACCGCCCGCCTGCGCCTGGCCGTAGAGCACCGAGGTCGGCCCGCGCAGCACTTCGATGCGGTCCATCAGATACGGATCGACCTGCGGCGTCGAGTACATGCCGTTGCTGATCTGCTTGAGGCCGTTCCAGTAGGTGTCGGCGCTGAAGCCGCGCACGTTCAGCATGTCGTAGCGCGTGGCCACGCTGCCGCGCGTTTCGGGCGTCACGCCCGCTTCGTAGCGCACGGCGGCGTTGAGCGTCTGCGCGTTCTGCTGATTCATCTGGTCGCGCGTGACGACCGAGATCGATTGCGGCGTTTCGAGGATCGGCGTGCCCGTCTTGGTGGCCGTCGAACTCCACTTCGCGACGAGGCCTTCGGTCGGACCGTAGCCGGTGTCGGCCTGGCCCGCGACCGTGACGGCGGGCAGCGTGCTGGCGTCGTCGTTGGCGGCGGACTGGGCGCTGCGCGCGCGCACGAACCAGACGCCCGACGCGCTCTGCGCGATTTCCAGCTTCGAGCCCGCGAGCAGCGCGCTGAAGCCGCCGTGCACCGTGTAGTTGCCGCGCAGACCGCGCGTGTCGAGCCCGTCGACGAGATGCGGATCGAGCTGCACGCTCACGCCCGCCTGCACGGCGAAATTCGAGAGCGCGGTGCCGAGCGGACCGGCCGGGATGTCGTAGGCCTTCGCGGCATCGGCCGCCGTGCTGGCGGCAGTCGTCGAGCCAGCGACAGAGGCGGCTGCGGGTCCGGCTGCGGGACCGGCAGCATGCGCGGCGGGCGCAGCGGCCAGGCCGCCGAGCACGAGACCGAGCGGAATCGCGCGCAAGGCGAGCGTGTGGAGGCGGCGGCGGGCGGCGTGGCGCGCAACGGCCCGGGAGGCGCGGCGGGGCCGGCGTTCGGACATGAAAACTCCTGATCGATCGAGTGAATTGGGTGAGTCGATACGTGCTTGACACGCGAACGCGGAAAAGGGGACACGCAAGGACACGCACGCGGCGATTTTTTTTCGATGACGTGGGTGCGCGCGAGCGAGGTGCGAACGAATCGGCGCAAAGGACCGGCGCAAAGGACCGGCGCGCGCGAGGCGCGTCGTCGTCAGTTCGCTTCGGTTGAGCCGGGGTTGGACTTCAGGTCGATTCGCGGCGCGCGGTGTTGTCGACCACGGCCGGTGCAGCGGGCGCGGCGGCCACCGTCACCCAGTAGCGCGTGCGCCAGACCACCTGCACGGGCAGCGTGGCGGGCAGCGCCGTGAGCAGGCTGTCGGTGTCGGCGAGCTGGAACGCGCCCGAGATGCGCAGGTCCGCCACCGCCGGGTCGCAGCGCAGCAGGCCGCTGCGGTAGCGGCCGATTTCGGTGAGGAAGTCGGCGAGCCGCACGTGATCGGCGAACAGCACGCCCTGGGTCCAGTCGGCGGCGTGCGGATCGGCGGGCGTGAGCGCGTCGATGGAGCGCGCCGTGAAGCGCGTCTGCTCGCCCGCGTTGACCACGCGCGTGAGATGCGGCGCGTCGGCGGGCGTGATTTCGACCGCGCCATGCAGCACGGCGACGTGGGTGCCCGCGTCGTTGTCGTCGCCGTTGCCGAGGCCGTCGCCGAGCTGACGCACCACGAAACGCGTGCCGAGCGCGCGGATGCGGCCGTCCGCGGTCTGCACGATGAACGGGCGTCCGGGGTTGGTCGGTATGTTGGCGCGGTCGGGGGCGCGGTCCGGCGCGGTCTCGACGAAGATCTCGCCTGCGTCGAGCCGCACGCGACGCTCGTGCGCATCGAAGGCCACGTCGAGCGCGGTGGCCGTGTTCAGTTCGACGCGCGTGCCGTCGTCGAGCACGAGGGTGCGGCGCTCGCCGGTGGCCGTGCGCGCGTCGGCGGTCCAGACGCGCCACGGCGTCGCGCGCCAGGCCAGATACGCGCTCGGCCCCGCAGCCAGCAGCACGGTCAGCGCCTTGAGCGCCGAGCGGCGCGTGCCGCTTGTGCTATTCGTGGCGTTCGTGACGCTTGCGCCACGCTCGCCGCCTTCGCGGCGCCCGGCGCGCGCGAGCGCGGGCATCGCGAGATTCGCGGGCATGGCGCGCAACTTCGCGTTCAGACGTTCGGCGCGGCGCCACGCGCGCGCGTGTTCGGGATCGGCGGCGCGCCAGCGCGAGCAGGCGGCGAGGTCGTCGGGCGTCGGGTTGTCGGCGAGCCGCACGAGCCATTGCGCGGCCTCGCGCGCGACGGCGCGATCGAGCGGGCGCGCGTCGTCGTCGTCGTGCTGGGCGTGCGTGGCGGCATCGGCGAACGCGGCGCTGTCGTTGCTCGCGGCGGATCGGCTCACGTAGGGCGGCTTCACAGCGTCATCAGCAAGCAGGCCTCGAAGGCGCTCGCCATATAGCGCTTCACGGTGCGCACGTTGATATCGAGCTGTTCGGCGATTTCCGCGTAGGTCAACCCTTCGAGCTGCGCGAGCAGAAAGGCCGTGCGTGCGCGCGGCGCGAGGCCGTCGAGCATCGCATCGACTTCATGCAGCGTTTCGAGGATCAGATAGCGCTCCTCGGGCGAGGGCGCCTGCGGTTCCGGCAGGCAGGCGAGGGCGTCGAGAAACGCCTGTTCGAGCGACAGCCGCCGATAGTGATTGAGCAGCACGCGGCGCGCGACCGTGGTGAGGTAGGCGCGCGGCTCGCGCAGTTCGAGCGCGCCCAGCCGCTCGTGCGCGCCGAGGATGCGCAAGAACGTGTCGTGCGCGAGGTCCGCCGCCTCGAAGGCGTTGCCGAGCTTGCGGCGCAGCCAGCCATGCAGCCAGCCGTGATGATCACGGTAGAGCGCGTGCACCTCCCGCTGCACGTCGAGTTGGACGGCGGACATCGAACTTCCCCTTTTTCACCCCGCGCGGCAGGCCGGCGCATCAGCCGATGGATCGGCCCGGTCACATTGCTAAATAAGAATTATTTTCATTTATAACAAGACAGGGCGATTTGCGCAACGCATAAACGCCGTCGCGTGGGGCGGACGCGACGGCGGGTTTCAGGCGGGTTTTTTCTGCTAGCCGGTGGCTGGAGCACGGCTCAGGCGCGATTGAGGCGCGATTCAGTCGAACTCGCGCTGCACGGCCTCGCCGCGCAGGAAATCGATCAGCAGCGCGTTGACCTCGGCGGGCCGCTCCTGCTGGATCCAGTGGCCCGCGTCGGGCAGCAGCACCTTGCGCGCGAGGCGCGGCACGTTGGTTTCGAGCGCGTCGTAGGCCTTCGCGGTCATGCGGATCACGCCGTCCTGCTCGCCCGCGACGAACAGCGTGGGCTGCACGATGCGCGCGCCGTCGAGGAAGGGCGTGAGCGCCCAGTTGCGGTCGAGATTGCGATACCAGTCGACGGTGCCGCGAAAGCCACTCTTGTGGTACTGCGCGGCGAACACGTCGAGATCGGCGTCGCTGAGCCAGGGCGGCAGCGTGTCGGGATAGGCGAGGCTGTCGACGAAGCGCGCGTTTTTCGGGAACGCCATGAAGCCGACGCGCGCGTGCTCGGGATGACGCCGGCTCTCGCCGCCCGCCGTGTAGTAGACGCCGAGCAGCGCGCGGCGCACGTCCTCTTCCAGCTCGCGCTCGACGCGTCCGGGCGTCTGGAAATAGTCCTGATAGAAGTGATGCTCCTGTGTGTTGCTCGCGAAGTGCAGGGCCGGGCGCACGCGCGAGCGCGGCAGATACGGCACGCTGCACAGCGCCAGCGCGCGGAACAGATCGGGACGCAGCAGCGCCGCGTGCGCCGCGACAATCGAGCCCCAGTCGTGCCCGACGATCGCCGCCTGGCGCTCGCCCAGCGCGTTGACGAGCCCGACGAGATCGCCGGTCAGATTGAGGATGTCGTAGGCGGCGGTGTCGAGCGGCACTTCGGTGTCGCCGTATCCGCGCTGATCGGGGGCGACGACGCGAAAGCCCGCCGCCGCGAGCGCCTCGATCTGATGCCGCCACGCGTACCAGGACTCGGGCCAGCCATGACAGAGCAGCACGAGCGGCCCTTCGCCGTGCTCGACGTAGTGCATGCGGATGCCGTTGGTGTACGCGTAACGATGCTGGAAGTCTGCGCTCATGAGGTCCTCGATGGGTCCACGCGCGTCGGGGCGACGGGAAGCAGTCTGACGAAGGCGCGATGGCGTTTTGATGACGCGGGAAACCGTCGCGGCCGGCCGGACGGTTCGTGCACGATAGCAGAATCGGCGTAAAAAAGAACGACCGGTCGAATTGCGACGGTGACGTTAGCGCCACGGGCGCTGGTGCCGGGCGTTATCACGCCTCCACCGCCTCACCCCACCGGAAACTGCACCACCGCCGCCGTCCCGCGCCCTTCCACACCGCGCTCCAGCCGGATCTCCGCGCGATGCGCGCGCGCGATCTCGCGCACGATGGCGAGGCCGAGCCCGCTGCCCGGCTGCGTCGAGGCACGGAAGAACGGCTCGAACACCTTGTCGCGCAACTCGTCGGGAATGCCCGCGCCTTCGTCGGCGACCGAGAGCGTCACGGAGGCCGACGCGCCCACCAGCGTCACCGCCACCGTGCCGCCTTCGGGCGAATAGCGGATGGCGTTGTCGACGAGATTGAACACCAGCACCGAGAGCAACTGCTCGTTGCCCATCACCACGGCCTGCTCGGCGAGCGTGGCAACGAGTTCGACGCGCCGCCGCTGCGCGAGCAGCGCAAGCTGTTCGATCACGCCCGTCGCCACCGCGCGCATGTCCACGCGCGCGCCTTCGAACTGCGTGTAATCGGCGGCTTCGGCCTGCGCGAGCGTCAGCAACTGATTCGTGAGACCCACGAGCGAGCGATTGCTCTGATGCATCGCCGTGAGCGTTTCGTGCAAACGCTCGGGATCCTGCTGGCGGCGCGCGTACTGCAGCTGCGTGCCGAGCAGCGTGAGCGGCGTGCGCAACTGATGCGCGGCGTCGGCGATAAAGCGTCGCTGCATCGCCGTCTTGCGCTCGATGATGTCGAGACATTCGTTGAACGCGCTCACGATCGGGCGCAGTTCGGTGCGCAGCGGCTCGGTGTCGATGCGCACCGACGACGTGCGCACGCGCTCGGGCAGCCCGCGCGCGAGCCGCGTGAGCGGACGCAGTTCGAGCGTGAGCGCGACGCTCACGAGCACGATGGCCGCCGCGACGATGGCGGCGAAATAAAACATCTGCGGACGCCAGAGCGCGAGCGCCAGCGCGTCGCGTTCATTGAGCGTGCGGCCCGCGGAAACCACCACGCGGCGCGTCACGCCCGCGTCGTACATCGGCCGGATCAGCGAGACCGCGCGGATCGGCAGGCCGTCCACTTTCGCGTCGTACCACTGCGGCGAGACGTCGGGCACGCGCTGCGGAAAATCGGAGGTGCCCGCGATGATCGGCCCGCCGATTTCCTGCACGCGGAAGAACACCTGATCGCGGCTCGCCGTGCGCAGGATCTCGATGGCGCTCGGCGAAATCGACGCGGACAGCGTGTTGCCTTCCCAGCCGATGTCGCCCGCCATCACGCGCGCCGCCGAGAGCAGGGCGTCGTCCTGCAGCAGGTTCGCGGTGCGCCACGCGTTGCCGTGCGTGATCAGGCCCGCCGCCGCGATGAACACCGTCATCGGCAGCACAAGCCAGAGCAGCAGGCGCACGCGCAGGCTATTTGTGGGTTTCATCCGTGGGATTCATGCGTCGGGCTCGCGCGGCGCGTCACTCGTCGGCTTCGGCGTCTTCGAGCAGATAGCCGAGGCCGCGCAGCGTGATGATGGTGGCGCTGCTCTTTTCGAGCTTCTTGCGCAGACGCGAAACGTAGATTTCGATCGCGTCCTCGCTGGTGGGCGCGTCGGCGTCGCTGACCGATTCGGCGAGCGTGGCCTTCGAGACGGTTTTCTTCGCGCGCAGGATCAGCGTTTCGAGCACCGCGTGTTCGCGCGGCGTGAGCGTGAGCGCGTCTTCTTCCACGTAGAAGCGGCGGCTGTCCATGTCGTAGAGCAGGTCGCCGCAGCGGATGCGGTTCGAGCGCGAGGGCGCCTGGCGGCGCGCCAGCACCTTGACGCGCGCGACGAGTTCGCGCGCGTCGAAGGGCTTGACGATGTAGTCGTCGGCGCCTGCACCCAGACACACGACTTTTTCGTCGATCGCGCCCGTGGCCGTGAGAATCAGCACGGGCGTGGCGTCGCCGCGCGAGCGCATGCGGCGCAAGAGCGCCTTGCCCGACATGCGCGGCAGGTTCAGATCGAGCAGCACCACGTCGTACGAGGAGGCGCGCAGCGCGTCCTCGGCCGCCTCGCCGTCGCCGACGTGGTCGAGCATGAAACCGTCATCGGTCAGCGTGCGCGTGAGCCAATGCGCGAGTTGTTCGTTGTCTTCGACGAGCAGCAGTCTCATGCCCAGGCGGTCCTTCGGTCCTTCCGTTACGGGTTACGCGCTCTTGTACTGTTCGCGCGTGGCCTTCGAACGATACAGGAACAGCGTGGCGACGAGGCCGCACACCGCGGCGACGCTCATCCATGCGCCCGGCGCGGCCTTGTCGCCGGTGAGGTGGATCAGCCACGTGGAGATCGCGGGCGTGAAGCCGCCGATGAGCGTGGCGAGGCTGTAGGCCATCGAGAAGCCCGTGGTGCGCACGTGCGCGGGCATCAGTTCGGTCAGCGCGACGACCATCGCACCGTTGTACCACGCGTAGAGCGTCGAGAGCCACAGTTCGACCACGAGCAGCGAGCCGAACGAAGGCGCGCCCACGAGCCACTGCATCGCCGGATAGCAGGTGAGGATGGCGAGCGCGGTGCAGGCCAGCAGCACCGGCGCGCGGCCGACGCGGTCCGAGACCGCGCCCGCGATCGGCAGCCAGATGAAGTTCGAGACGCCCACGCAGACCGTCACGAGCAGCGCGTCGAGCGACGAGAGGTTCAGCTCGACCTTGCCGAAGGTCGGCGTGTAGGCGGTGATCAGGTAGAACGAGGTCGTCGTCATGATGACGAGGCCCATGCCCGCGAGCACGATGCCGTAGTTGCTCGCGATGGCGCGTGCGATCTCGCCGATGCCCGGATGATGGCGGCGCGCTTCGAACTCTTCGGTTTCGCGCAGCGTGCGGCGGATGTAGAACAGGAAGGGCACGATCATGCAGCCGACCACGAACGGCACGCGCCAGCCCCAGCTATGCATTTCCGGCGCGGGAACGAGCGAGTGCAGCGCGACGCCGAGCGCGGCCGCGAACACCACGGCGACCTGCTGGCTGCCCGACTGCCATGCGCAGTAGAAGCCGCGATTGCCCTTGGTGGCGATTTCGGCGAGATAGACCGACACGCCGCCGAGTTCCGCGCCCGCCGAGAAGCCTTGCAGCAGGCGTCCGAGCAGCACGATGGCCGGCGCGGCGATGCCGATGGTGGCGTAGCCCGGCACCACGGCGACGCAGAGCGTGCCGACGGCCATCAGCGAGAGCGAGAGGATCAGGCCCTTGCGGCGGCCGTGGCGGTCCATGTACGCGCCGAGCACGATCGCGCCGAGCGGGCGCATCAGGAAGCCCGCGCCGAACACGGACAGGGCGAGCATCAGCGAGGCGAATTCGCTGTCGGCCGGAAAGAACGTCGACGCGATCGCGGCTGCGTAATAGCCGTAGACCATGAAGTCGTACATTTCGAGGAAGTTGCCGCTCACCGCGCGAAACACGGTGCGCGCTTTCGATTCGGGCGCGAGGGCGGCCGTGCCGGAATGTCCGCTGGCCGATGCGGTGCTGCTGCTGGCTGGTGTCATGTCGAATACCTTTGGTTGAGGGGCGCGTCCGTCCGCGGCGCGGTGTGCGTCGTGGCGGCCTGGTCGGCCGGAGGAGGCGTCCCGTTTGTTGCCCGGTGTGTTGGCCCGTCGTGCGGGCCGGTTGCGTTGATCTGCCGTGTTCGGTCGGGTGATTGCGGCGGGTTCGTCCCGCTTACGGTTGTGCTGCTTGTCCTGTTGGCTGCTGCGGCGGCGGCTCGCCGGTCACGAATTCGTCGGTCCATGTCTGCGAGAGATCGACGTGCCGCGCGCTCACGCGCGAACCGGCGGTCGTCAGCACGTTCAGCACGGTTTGCGGCGCGCCGGGCGGCATCGTGCCGTCGGGCGAAAACGCGGGCTGCGCCTCGGTCAGCGCGCGCGTGTAAGCCGCGCGGTCGCTGCCGGTCACGTCCTGCGGCAGCAGCGCGACGATCTCCGCCGCCGGATGCGAGCCGATGAAGCGCAGCGCGCGCACCAGCGCCTGGACCATCTGCTGCGTTTCGCGGCGATGCTCGCGCATCCAGCTGCGGCGCAGATAGAGGCACGCGCCCGCATACGGGCCGCCGAGCCAGTGCTGCGTGCCCTCGACGCTGCGCATGTCGACCAGCACGCGCGCCGCGCCGCTCGTCAGCAGGCGGCTGGCGGTGGGTTCCTCGACCATGCCCGCGTCGATGCTGCCGTGTTCGATGGCGTCGGCGAAACGCGTGTCGGCCGCGAGCGGCACGACGGTGTAGGCGCCCGGCGCGACGCCCGCGCGGGTGGCGAGAAAACGCGTGAGCACCCACGTCGACGAGCCGAAGCCGGTCACGCCGAAGCGCTTGCCGCGCGCGTCGGCCATCGACTGCATCGCGCGGCCCGCTTCGGAGCGCGTGGACGCCAGTTCGGCGAGGCCCGCCGCGCGCTGGAACACCACGACCGAGAGCGCGTCCTCGCCGCGGCTTTGCAGGTCGATGGTGTGATCGTAGAAACCCACGGCGCCTTCGATGGCGCCCGCGATCAGTTCGGTCGAGGTGTCGATGCCCGCGGGCAGCGAGACCACCTGCACGTCGACGCCCGCGTCGCGGAAATAACCGAGTTGCGCGGCCAGTACGGCCGGCAGGTAGACGATCTTCGACATGCCGCCCATCATCAGCCGGATCGGCTCCGCGCGCGCCTGCGCGGCGGCGCCCAGCGCGATGCAGAGCATCAGCGCGCGGCCGAGTTGCTGGGCGCGGGAAAGCATGCGGGGGTGTCTCCTGTTGGCGGTACTGTGATTGACTGGGTGCAAGTATAAAAAGGCAAGCCCTTCTGATTGCTTTCCGGCGCCGAAGGATTTTCTCGGTATTTACCCTCTTGGCAGGGCGGGCGCGGGAGGCTTTTGGGGTGGGATCGGCGGGCGATTTTGCGCGATTTCGCGCGAATTTGTGTGATCCGGCGCGCGGCGACGCGCGCGCGGCCGCTGCGATCAGCGCAGGTTGAGCCAGCGTTCGGCGTCGTGCGCGAAGGGTGTGGAGGAGGGTTGGGAGGAAGGTTGGGAGGAGGCGAGTTCTTCGCGCGCCCGTGCGTGTGCCAGCGCGAAGCCGCGCAATTCCTGCGTGATGGCGCGTTCGTCGAGGCGGCGGCGGGCGAGCGCGGCGGCAATCGTCGTGTCGATCAGTGCGCGCTGGCGGTCGATCACGTCGATACAGGCGGCGCGGCACGTTTCCGATAAACGCGCCACGGCGAGCAGCGCGGGCACGGGCGCGATCGTGAGCCGCGCGCCGGGGCGCAGCGCGGCCAGCGAGGCGTGCGCCGACGCCGACGCCAGCAGCGACGCCGCCACCGCGTCGCGCCAGAGCGCGCGCTCGAACACCAGCGCATTGCGGTCGCGTTCGAGCGCCTGCGAGTCGATCACGCGGCCCGCTTCGATCAGCGGCGTCGCGCCGGTTTCGAGTCCGTCGCGGATGCAGTCGGCGCCGCGCCAATGCGGCGCTTGCGTGCTCGCGCGCCGTGCGGCGAGCACGAGCGGCTGCCAGCGGTCGGGCACGAGCGGATCGAGCGGCACGGCGGCGCAGCGCGCGGGCTTAGTTGCGTCGCTAAGTGCGTCGTTAAGTTCGTCGTGCAGGGCGCCGTGCAATGTGCAGCGGCCATCGGGCGCGAGCGCCGGACAGCGCGCCACCGACGGATAGTCGTAGCCTTGCAGCGTGATCGAGAGCCAGCCCGCGTCGGGCGCGCCCGCGCGAGCGAAAAGCGAGTCGGCGAGCGCGTCGTGATCGGCGACGTCGTCTTCGTTCAGCGCATGCGTCGCGCCATCCGCGCCGAGCCGTTCGCCCACGCGGCGCCGCGGCACGCGCTCGATCGCGATGCTGCCGATGAACAGCGCGCGCTGCGCGAACCACTCGCGCAGCGAGAGCGCGGGCGGGCTGTTGCAGCATTGGCCGCACGCGCTACAGGCGAGCGAGCCGGTGGCGATCACCACGGCCGCCGCACCGAATCGGCGTAGCGCGTGAGGATGAAATGCGCGACGTCGTCGGAGTGATAGGCGGCGATCAGCGTGCGCACCCACGGCCGGGCGCGGTCGGCGTCGCGCACCGTCAGCACATCGGCGTAGGGCGAGCGCGCGTCTTCGTAGCTCACGCTGTCGCGCGCCGGTTGCAGGCCCGCGCGCGCCGCGTCCTCGTTCGGAATCGCGACGAGATCGGCCGTGTCGAGCGCCTTGAACAACTGCGCGCGCGGCACGGCGACGAGCTTCAGCTTGAGCCGGTTCCCCGTGATATCGCGCGTCGTGGCGTGCAGGCCCGCGCTGTCGCGGAACATCACGAGCGTGTCGTTCTGGAGCAGCACGAGCGCGCGCGCCGTGCCGCGCGCGTCGGCGGGAATCGCGACGGTCGCGCCGGGCCGCAGCTGGCTCAGCGTGCGCAGACGCCGCGAGTAGAGCGCCATCGGCAAGGTGACGGTGGGCGCGACATCCGCGAGCGCGTAACCGTGCGCGGCGCGCGTTGCGTCGAGGCTCGATGCGTCCTCGAAACTGGCGGCGTCGATGTGGCCCGCCGCGAGCGCCGCGTCGATGCGCGCGGGATCGTCGAATACCACGACATCGAGCGGCAGACCGCGCGCGGCGGCCACGCGCTTGACCTCGTCCATGATCTGCGCGTGCGTGCCGGGCGTGACGCCCACGCGGATCGCGGCCGATGTTGGCGCGGCGGACGGTTCTGCGGCATGCGCGAACGCGCTCGCCATGCACACCGACGCCGCGAACAGCATCGTCGATACAAGTCTCACGCGCCTCATGCCGGGTCCCTCAACACCGTGCGAAAGCCGATATGCGACGCCGCGAGATCCGCTTCCTGCTGCTCGCGCGACGAAGCGCGATAGCGCACGCAGTAATCGCGCGAGCACAGGAACGAGCCGCCCTTGATGACCATCGCCGTGTCGTGGCGGCGTCCCGCGGGCGCGACCGCGAAGGTGTCGCCGTTGGTGTGCGACTGATGCGGGCCGCTGTAGGCGTCTTTGGTCCACTCCCACGCGTTGCCGATCATGTCGTAGAGGCGGAAGTCGTTGGCCGCGTAGCAGCCCACGGGCGCGAGTCCCGCGTGGCCGTCCTCGGCGGTGTTGAGCACCGGAAACACGCCCTGCCAGTAGTTCGCGGCGGGCTTGCCGTGAGCGTCGGCGGGCGCGGCGTCGAGACTCGCGTCCTGATGCCCCGCCTTGCCCGCGTATTCCCATTCGGCTTCGGTCGGCAGATCGCGGCCGAGCCAGCGCGCGTAGGCGAGCGCGTCGTGCAGCGTGACGAGCGTGACGGGCAGATTGCCCTTGCCGTCGACGCTGCTGTCCGGCCCTTGCGGATGCCGCCACGTCGCGCCGTTCACCCACGACCACCACGCCAGATCGCGCGCGTTCATCTCCTCGCGCGTGGGCACGTGAAAGACCGCCGCGCCGCCCTGCTTTTCGGCTTCGGTGACGTAGCCCGTAGCGGCGACGAAGGCTGCGAACTGCGCGATCGTCACGTCGTGCTGATCGATCCAGAAGCCGCTCACGCGCGCCGTGCCGTCGCCGGCCGGGCGCTCGTCGGGATAGCCGCGCGTGCTGCCGAACACGAACGCGCCGCCGTGCAGATGCACCATGCCCGCCTTCGGATCGTCGCGCCAGCGCGCGGGCAGGCCGCCGTAGCGCTCGCATTGACGCTCGCTGCCGAGCGCCGCGAGCGGCCGCCCGGTGTTGAGCGCATCGAATGCGGGCGCGCCGGAGTTCGCCTGCGATGCATACGACCAGGCGAAGGCCGCCGCGAAAATCGCGGCGCCGCCCGCCGCGCCGGTGAGCCAGAAACGCATCGCCGCTACCTCAGTAATAGCCGTGCGGCTGGAGCGGTTCGACGCCGCCCACGCTCGTCATGTAGTCGTTCCATTGCTGGATCAACTGCTGGATGACGGTGGGATTCTGCGTGGACACGTCGTTGACTTCGCCACGATCGCTGGCGAGATCGTAGAGCTGCCAGTGGCCGTCGACAGGTCCGAGCGGCGGCTCGGTCCAGAGCGCCTTCCAGCGGCCGTCGGCGCTGCGCAGATAGGCGCGGCCATAAGACTCGTCGCCGAATGCGGCCGTGTGTACTTCGCCCGTGCTCGTGCCGTCGAGCAGCGGCAGCAGCGACTTGCCCGTGACCGGATAGACGTAGCGGTTGTTATAGACCACCTTGCCCTTGTTCTGGTCGACGCCCGTGAGCGCGCTCACGAGTGCGGGCGCGGGCGTGCTGGGCGGCGTCACGCCGGCCACGGCGAGGAAGGTCGCGGTGTTGTCGGTGACGTGCGTGAAGACACGCAGCGTGGCCGCCTGCGTGGTTTGTCCTGGTAGATGCGCGATGCTCGGCACGGACACGCCGCCTTCCGCCGAATAGCCCTTCGTGTAGCGGAACGGCGCGGCGCTCACTTCGGCCCAGCGCAGGCCGTATTGCAGGCGTTGCGCGTTCTGCAGGCCGTTGTCGGTGCCGAGCGCGGAATACGTGGGTTCCTGCGCGTTGGCCGTATCGGTGGCCGTGGGGTCGGCGCCCGAGTCGATCGGCCAGCCTTCCGCGCCGTTATCGGACTGGAACATGATGAAGGTGTTGTCGTATTCGCCGATGTCCTTCAGATGCTGAATCAGGAGTCCGATGTTGTAGTCGAGATTCTCGACCATGCCCGCGTAGATCTCCATGTAGCGCGCCTGCGACTTGCGCTCGTCGGCGGACAGGCTCGACCACGCCTTGTCGACGTTGCCCTGGCCGTAATCGACGTAGCCGTCGGAAGCCGGATGCACCGCGCTGATGTACTTCGCGCTCGCCGTGCCGTTGTTGGCCGTGGCCGCCGAGCGCGTGAGCGTTTCGGGCAGGCCGGGATTCGGCTGGAAGTCGGCGGGAATCAGGCCGAGCGCTTTCTGCCGCGCGATGCGCGCGTTGCGGATGGCGTCGTAGCCCGCGTCGTACACGCCCGCGTATTTATGCAGCCACGGGTCCGGCACCTGGAGCGGCCAGTGCGGCGACGTATAGGCCGCGTAGGCAAAGAACGGCTTGCCGTCGCCCTTGTGCGAATCGATGTACGAGATCAGCTTCTGCGTGTAGAAGTTGGTCGAATAGAACACGGCCGGATTGCCGCCCGTGCCGCCGGGCTGGCCCGGTTGCCCCGGCTGCACGTAGGCGCCGTCTTCGGTGTAGTTCTTCGAGCCCGCCGGTTCGTGCGCGAAGTGATTGGTGGCCGCGCCGCCGAGCAGTGCATAGCTGTGCTCGAAGCCCCATTGATCGGGCGTCTGGCCGCTGCCCGAGGCGCTGCCCACGATGCCCGAGCCGAGGTGCCACTTGCCCGCCATATAGGTGTGATAACCCGCGTCCTTGAGCAGTTGCGCGACCGACAGCGCGCGGTCGTTCAGATAGCCTTCGTAGCCGGGCAGACCTTTGCGTTCGTCGGTGGGCACGCCCATCGTGCCTTCGCCGACGAGATGGTGATCGGTGCCTGAAATCAGCATCGAACGCGTGATCGCGCAGACCGTGCCCGCGTGATGATTCGTGAGAATGCGGCCCGAGGCGACGAGTGCGTCGAGGTTCGGCGTGCTGATCTCGCCGCCGAACGCGTGGATGTCCGAGTAGCCGAGGTCGTCGGCCATGATGTAGAGGATGTTGGGCTGCTTGTGCGACGAGGCCGACGCGCTCGTTTGCTGCGTGACGCTATCCGAACCGCCGCACGCGCCGAGCGCGAGCGCGCCCGCGATGGACGCGGCGGCGACGCGCAGGCGCAGCGACGTCGCTGATTTCGCTGATTTCGCCGACCTGGCCGATACGGGCGATTGCCTGGAATGCGTCGATTGATCGAGGGAATGTGCAGCGCGCGCGCGGCGTGACGCGCGCGCGGACGAGCGAAGGGCGGCCGGGTATCTCATCGTTGTTCTAGTACTTGTTGTTGGTTGGAGCGGCGATCTTATCGGCGGCCGCGCGCGTGCCAAAGTCCGATTCGTCAGTTGCTTCGCGCGAGAACTGCTAAGCCGCGCAACACCCGGCGCGACAACCCTTACAATAGTCGGCGTTGCTCACCCGCCTGCTCCGAGACCATGACACGAGACCCCCGCCTCACCCTCAACGCGCGCCAGCAGGAGCTGCTCGAATGGGTGCAGCGTGACGGCTTCGTGACCGTCGACGATCTCGCCGCGCATTTCGACGTCACGCCGCAGACCATCCGCCGCGACGTCAACTGGCTCGCCGACATGAATCTGCTGCGCCGCTATCACGGCGGCGCGAGCCTGCCCACGAGTTCGGAAAACGTCTCGTACGGCGCGCGCCAGCACATGTTCCATGACGAGAAGCGGCGCATCGCGGCGCTCGCGGCTTCGCATATTCCCGATCAGGCTTCGCTGTTCATCAACCTCGGCACCACGACCGAGGAAGTCGCGCGCGCGCTCAATCATCATCGCGGGCTGCGCGTGATCACGAACAATCTGAACGTGGCGAGCATGATGAGCGGCTATCCCGAATGCGAAGTGCTGATCACGGGCGGCATCGTGCGGCCGTGGGACAAGGGCATCGTGGGCGAACTCACCATCGATTTCATCCGCCAGTTCAAGGTGGATTACGCGATTATCGGCACGTCGGCGATCGAGCTCGACGGCACGCTGCGCGACTTCGACACGCGCGAGGTGCGCGTGGCCGAGGCCATCATCCAGCACGCGCGCACGGTCTATCTCGTGACCGACCATTCGAAGTTCGGCCGGCCCGCGCTCGTGCGCCAGGGACATCTGAGCCAGATCCACGCGCTGTTCACCGACAAGCCGCTGCCCGAGGCGATGGACGAGACCATCGCTCAGGCCGGTACGGCGGTGTATGTCGCGCAGTGAAGGGTGACCGGCGAGGGTGAGCGGCGGGGGTGAGCGGCGAGCGCGGTGCGTGCCTTGAATCCCGAACTCGCCCTTACGCCCCGGCGTTCTGACTCAACTGGACGCGCGCCGTCAATCCACACGGGCGGCGATTGAAAATGGTGAGCTGGCCGCCGTGCGCGCGCACGATGTCGCGCACGATCGCCAGGCCGAGGCCGACGCTGCCCGGCTGCCCGGCGCGCGACGGATCGAGGCGCACGAACGGTTCGAGTACGTCGCGCAGGCTCGCTTCGGGAATGCCGGGGCCGTCGTCGCTGACGTCGATGAGGATCGTGTCCTCGCGCACCGAGGCCACCACCACCACCGTCTCGCCAAAACGCAGCGCGTTGTCGATCAGGTTGGCCAGCACGCGCTGCATGCTGTCCGGGCGGCAGAAGCAGCGGATCTGGCGCGGCCCCTCGTAGCGGATCGCCGCGCCCGCTTCCTCGTATTCGTCGCAGACCGTCGCGATCAACGCGCTCAGGTCGAGCCATTCCTTGTTTTCGTTGTCGTTGCCCGTATTCAGATACGAGAGCGCCGACGACACCATCGTCTGCATCAGGTCGATGTCCTTGCGCAGCTTGTCGCGCATGGTCTCGCTCTCGTTGGTGTCGAGCTGCAGACGCATGCGCGTGAGCGGCGTGCGCAGATCGTGGCTCACCGCCGCGAGCATGCGCGTTCGGTTATGCAGCGAGAGCGTGATGCGCTCCTGCATCAGATTGAACGCGTGCGCGGCGCGGCGGATTTCGAGCGGCCCTTCCTCGGCGATCGGCGCGAGCGCGATCTCGCGGCCGAACGCATCGGCCTTGTCGGCGAGACGGCGCAGCGGACGCACCACGAGCGACACGGCCCACACGGACATGCCCAGCACGCCGACGCACATGAACAGAATCGCGCCATAGAACGGAAAGCGCAGGCGCGGCGGCTCGGGGCCGATGTGCTGCGTGCGCACTTCGAGTTGCGCGGCGTCGTTCGGAAACTGCACGAGCACCTGGATCGTGCCGCTGGGATCGGCCTTGTCGCAGGAATGGACGCTGACCGTCGCGTCGATGTCGCTCAATTCGTCGCGCAGCGTGCGAAAGAGTTCGCCGTTGTCGAGCGTGTTGACGGTGCAGCGCGCGGGCGCGGACGTCATGGTCATCACGTAGCCGGGCGTCTGCATCGCGGCCGCCGATTGCGCGCGCGCGTTCGCGGGCTGCTGCGCGAGCACGCGCGCGATGCCCGCGATGCGATAGGTCGGCTGCCACGGCCACGGCGGTTTGGGCGGGCCGCTCGGGTTGAGCAGCAGCAGCGTAAAGAGCGCGAACGTGACGCTCGACGAGCAGACGATGATCGCCAGAATCTGGCCGAGCGTGGTGGTGAAGAAGCGGCGCATCAGGCGTGCATCACTCGAAAAAGACGTCGAGCTGGAAGGCATAGCCGTCCGCGCGCACGGTGCGAATGGTCTCGTCGAGCGGATCGTCGCCGCTGAGCTTGCGGCGCAGGCGGCTCACGAGCAGGTCGATCGAGCGCGTGGCGATCGGGAAGTCCTTGCCGCGCGTAAGCGCGATCAGCTGTTCGCGCGAGAGCACCTGGCGCGCGTGGCGGCAGAACACCAGCAGCAGGTCGGTTTCCGCGCCCGTGAGCGGAATGCGCAGGCCCGTGGGCGAGCGCACGAAACGCCGGTACGGAAAGAACGTGTGGCCCGCGAACGCGATCACGAGTTCGGCGCCGGGATCGCGCGCGGTCTCGCCGGGCGTCGCGGCCTGGCTGTTTTCCGCGCCGCTCGGCGGACGCCGCAACGCGGAGCGGATGCGCGCAAGCAGCTCGCGCAGATCGAAGGGCTTGGAGACGTAGTCGTCCGCGCCCAGTTCGAGGCCGATCACCTTGTCGGTGGTTTCGACCAGCGCGGTCAGCATGATGATGCGCGGCCCGCCCGACGCGCGCAGCCGGCGGCACAGTTCCAGCCCGTCCATGCCCGGCAGCATCACGTCGAGGAGCACCAGTTCGACGCTCTCCTGCGCCAGCAGCGCGAGCGCCTGTTCGGCGCTTCCGGCCACGCGTGTGCGATAGCCTTTGCCGCCCAGAAATTGGGCGAGCGGCGCACTGATGTCCGGGTCGTCTTCGACGATGAGAATGGGGATGGGATTCAAGGGAGGGCTGTGGCGCAGAGGCGCGTGGAGTTCGCTTTCATTGTCCGATAATTCGCCGCCGGTCGGGCTGTCAATCGTGTGTCAATCTGGCTACATTGTGTTGATTCCATTAAAAATCAACAAGATATGAGCGCCATGCCGTATCGTTCGCGGCTTCATTCACGTATTGCGAACGGCATGGACAAGCGCGTAGAGCCCCCTCGAGCACCCGACGAAACCAGCGTGCGCGAGCCGCACGAAACCCGTGCGGACCGGCGTCGCCGCGTCTGGCCGTGGGCGCTGCTGTTGCTCGCCGTCGCGGGCGGCGCGCTGTTCGCGCTGCGCCCGCACGCACCCGGCGCGGGCGGTCCGCCGGGCTTTCCGGGCGGCCACGGTTTTCCGGGCGGCCCCGGTGGCCCGATGGGCGGCATGGCCCAGTCGGTGGGCGTCGCCGCCGCCGCGACCGGCGACGTGCCCGTGCGCCTCAGCTCGCTCGGCACCGTGACGTCGCTCGCGACCGTCACCGTCAAATCGCAGATCAGCGGCTATCTGCAGTCGATCGATTTCCGCGAAGGCCAGCACGTGAAGAAGGGCGACGTGCTCGCGCAGGTCGATCCGCGCCAGTACGAAGTGCTGCTCAAGCAATATCAGGGGCAGGTCGTGAAGGACAAGGCGCTGCTCGACAACGCGCGTCTCGATCTCGCGCGCTATCAGCGCCTCGCGAAAACCGATTCGATCTCGCAGCAGACGCTCGATACCGCCGAAGCCACCGTGCGCGAGTACGAAGGCACGGTGCTGACCGATCAGGCCCAGGTCGACGCCGAAAAGCTCAATCTCACGTACTGCCGCATCGTTTCGCCCGTGGATGGGCGCGTGGGTCTGCGTCAGGTCGACGTCGGCAACTACGTGACGGCGTCGGACACGGACGGCGTGGTCGTCGTCACGGAGACCGATCCGATTTCGGTCGTGTTCACGCTGCCCGAAGACGATCTGCGCCGCCTCAACCAGCGTCTCGCGAGCGGCGCGCGTCTCGCCGTGACGGCCTACGACCGCTCGGGCGAGGACAAGCTCGCGGACGGCGTGCTCGACACCGTCGACAACCAGATCGACACGACCACCGGCACGGTGAAGCTGCGCGCGCTGTTCAAGAACACCGATGGCGCGCTGTTCCCGAACCAGTTCGTCAATATCTCGCTGCTGCTCGACACGCTGCACGGCGCGGTGACGATTCCCTCCGAGGCCGTGCAGACCGGCACGCCGGGCACCTTCGTCTATCGCGTCAACGACAATCAGACCGTGTCGCTGCGCAAGGTCCGCGTGGGCGCGTCGGCCAATGGCCGCACCGCCGTGCTCGCGGGGCTGGCGGCAGGCGAGCGCGTCGTCGTGGATGGCGCCGATCATCTGAGCGACGGCGCGAAGATCCGCGAGCCGAAGGCGAGTGCGAATCAAGCCGCAAATCAAGCTGCGAATAAATCCGCAAGCGACAACGACCGCGTCCGCGCGAAGGCCCGCCCGCAGTCATGAATCCGTCGCGCCTCTTCATTCTGCGGCCGGTCGCGACGACCTTGCTGATGGCGGCGCTGCTCGTCGTCGGCCTCGTGGCCTGGCGTTTCCTGCCGCTTTCCGCGCTGCCCTCGGTCGAATACACGACGATCCAGGTGCAGACCTTCTATCCGGGCGCGAGCCCGGACGTGATGACGTCCGCCGTCACCGCGCCGCTCGAACAGCAGCTCGGCGAAATGGCGGGCCTCAAGCAGATGGCCTCGCATTCGTCGGCGGGCGCCTCGGTCATCACGCTGCAATTCGATCTCGCGGTGTCGATGGACGTCGCCGAGCAGGAAGTGCAGGCCGCGATCAACGCAGCCGACAGCCTGCTGCCGAGCGACCTGCCCGCGCCGCCCGTCTACGCGAAGGTCAATCCCGCCGACGCGCCGATCCTCACGCTCGCGATCACCTCGCCGACGATGCCGCTGACCGAGGTGCAGGCGCTCACGAACACGCGCATCGCGCAGAAGATTTCGCAGATGGCGGGCGTGGGTCTCGTCACGCTCTCGGGCGGCCACAAGCCCGCCGTGCGCGTGCGCCCGAACATCCGCGCGCTGGCCGCCTACGGCCTGAACGTCGACGACCTGCGCACCACGCTCACGAACGTCAACACGAATGCGCCGAAGGGTTCGCTCGACGGCCCGCATCGCGCGTGGACGATCGACTCGAACGACCAGATCGAAGATCCCGAGCAGTATCTGGATACCGTGATCGCTTATCGCAGCGGCCGTCCCGTGCGTCTGCGCGATGTCGCCGACGTGGTGGCGGGCGCGGAAAACACGCAACTCGCCGCGTGGAGCAACGACACGCCCGCGATCCTGCTGAACGTGCAGCGCCAGCCCGGCGCGAACGTCATCAACGTGGCCGATTCGATCAAGGCGATGCTGCCCGCGCTCACGCGCGATCTGCCGTCGTCGGTGCACGTCGCGCTGCTCACGGACCGCACGACCACGATCCGCGCTTCGGTGAAGGACGTGCAGTTCGAACTCGCGCTCGCGGTCGCGCTGGTCGTGATGGTGATCTTCGTGTTCCTGCGCAACGTGCCCGCGACGCTGATCCCGAGCCTTTCGGTGCCGCTCTCGCTGGTCGGCACGTTCGCGGCGATGTACCTCTGGGGCTTCAGCCTCGACAATCTTTCGCTGATGGCGCTGACGATCGCGACAGGCTTCGTCGTCGACGACGCGATCGTCGTGATCGAGAACATCAGCCGCCACGTGGAAGCGGGCATGGAGCCGCTCGAAGCCGCGCTGAAGGGCTCGCGCGAAATCGGCTTCACGATCATCTCGCTCACGGTCTCGCTGCTCGCGGTGCTGATTCCGCTGCTGTTCATGGGCGACGTGATCGGGCGGCTGTTCTACGAGTTCGCGGTGACGCTCGCAGTGGCGATCGTGATTTCGGCGCTCGTCTCGCTCACGCTGGTGCCGATGCTGTGCGCGCGTCTGTTGCGCGCGGAGCCTCATGTCGGGCACGTCGCGACGAAAAAACCCAAGGGCCGCGACTGGTTCGGCCCGATCATGGCGCGCTACGACCGTGCGCTGACCTTCGCGCTCGACCACGAAAAAGCCACGCTCGCGGTGGCCGTGGGCACGTTCGCGCTCACGGCGGCGCTGTACGTGTTCATCCCGAAGGGCTTCTTCCCGACCCAGGACACGGGCGTGATCCAGGGCATCACCGAAGCGTCGCAATCGATTTCGTTCGAGCGCATGAGCACGCTGCAAACGCAGCTTGCGGATGCGGTGCTCAAGGACCCGGACGTGGTGAGCCTGTCGTCGTCGGT
The DNA here is from genome assembly GCF_914484835.1 of Paraburkholderia tropica. GTDB lineage: Bacteria > Pseudomonadota > Gammaproteobacteria > Burkholderiales > Burkholderiaceae > Paraburkholderia > Paraburkholderia tropica_A. The sequence goes on along the minus strand of NZ_CAJZAR010000036.1, from coordinate 224,398 downwards.
GGGCGTGGACGGCAGCAACATGACGCTCAACATGGGCCGCATGCAGATCAACCTGAAGCCGAAGGACGAACGCAGCGCCTCGGCGAGCGAGATCATCCGCCGACTGCAGGACGAAACCGCCGACGTGACGGGCATCGCGCTGCATATGCAGCCCGTGCAGGATCTGAGCGTGGATACGCAGGTGAGCGCGACGCAGTATCAGTTCATGCTCGATAACCCGTCGATGGACGTGCTGAGCGAGTGGACCCCCAGGCTGATCGCGGAACTGCGCAAGCAGCCCGAACTCGCCGATGTGACGAGCGATTTGCAGGACGCCGGTCTCGCCGCCACGGTGCAGGTCGACCGCGCGACGGCCGCGCGCTTCGGCATCACGCTCGCGACCATCGACAATGCGCTCTACGATAACTTCGGACAACGGATCGTCAGCACGATCTTCACGCAGTCGGACCAGAAGCGCGTGATCATGGAGATCGATCCGAAGCTCGCGCGCGGGCTCGATGCGTTCGACTCGGTCTATCTGCCGTCGTCCACGGCGACCGATGGTCAGGTGCCGCTGTCCGCGGTCGCGCGCATCGTCACGAGCAAGAAGCCGATCCAGATTTCGCACCTCGGCCAGTTCCCGGCCACGACGATCTCGTTCAATCTCGCGAAGGGCGCGTCGCTGGGCGCGGCGGTCAAGGCCGTCAAGCGCGCGGAAGCGGCGCTCGCGATGCCGGACAGTTTCGAAACGCGCTTCCAGGGCGCGACGGACGCATTCCAGTCGTCGCTGTCTAGCGAGCTGTATCTCGTGCTCGCGGCGGTGCTGGTGATGTACGTGGTGCTCGGCGTGCTCTACGAGAGCTTCGTGCATCCGCTCACGATTCTTTCGACGCTGCCTTCGGCGGGCGTCGGCGCGCTGCTGGCGATGGTGCTCACGGGCGCGGATCTCGACATCATCGGCGTGATCGGCATTGTGCTGCTGATCGGCATCGTCAAGAAGAACGCGATCATGATGATCGACTTCGCGCTCGTCGCCGAACGCGACGAAGGCCTCACGCCGCGCGAGGCGATTCATCGCGCGTGCCTGCTGCGCCTGCGCCCGATTCTGATGACGACGATGGCCGCGCTGATCGCCGCCGTGCCGCTCGCGCTCGGCACCGGCAGCGGCTCCGAATTGCGCCATCCGCTCGGCATCGCGATGATCGGCGGGCTCGTGTTCAGCCAGGCGCTCACGCTGTTCACCACGCCGGCCGTCTATCTGGCGATGGAACGCATGGCGGCATGGATGCGCGCGCGCGGCTGGACGCTCAACGGCGCGCAGCGAGGCGCGTCATGAATCTCAGCGCCGTGTTTATCCGGCGGCCGGTCGCGACCATTCTGGTGACGATCGCGATTGCCGTGGCGGGCGCGCTCGCGTTCGGCCATCTGCCGGTCGCGCCGCTGCCCGCCGTCGATTTTCCGACCATCCGCGTGCAGGCGCAGATGTCGGGCGCGAGCCCCGAGACGATGGCGGCCACCGTGGCCGCGCCGCTCGAACGCCACCTGGGCCAGATCGCCGACGTCACGGAAATGACCTCGCAGAGCAGCGTCGGCTCGACCGACGTGATCCTGCAATTCGGTCTCGACCGCGATATCAACGGCGCGGCGCGCGACGTGCAGGCCGCGATCAACGCCGCGCGCGCCGACCTGCCGAGCGCGCTCAAGTCGAACCCGAGCTATCGCAAGTTCAATCCCGCCGACGCGCCGATCCTGATCGTCTCGCTCACCTCGAAGACGCTCACGCCGGGCCAGCTTTACGACAGCGCCGCGACGGTGCTGCAACAGCGGCTCATGCAGATCGACGGCATCGGCAACGTCGATCTGAACGGCAGTTCGCTGCCCGCCGTGCGCGTCGAGCTGAACGCGGGCGCGCTGTTCAAATACGGCATCGGTCTCGAAGACGTGCGTGCCGCGCTCTCGGCCGCGAACGCGGACAGCGCGAAGGGCATGGTCAGCGACGGCGCGCTGCGCTGGCAGCTTTACGCGAACGACCAGGCCGAACGCGCCGACGAATACCGCAATCTCGTGGTCGCGTGGCGCAACAGCCGTCCGGTTTTTCTGCGCGACGTGGCCGAGGTCAACGACTCGGTCGAGAGCCTGCGCAACGCGGGTTATGTGAATGGCAAGCCCGCCGTGATGCTGTGGATCTTCAAGCAGCCGGGCGGCAATATCGTCGACGTGGTCGACCGCGTGAAAGCCGTGCTGCCGCAATTGCAGGCCGCGCTGCCGCCGGGCACCGAAGTCACGCTCTCCGACGACCGCAGCAGCACGATCCGCGCCTCGCTCTCGCATACCGAGCGCACGCTTGTGATCGCCGTGGTGCTGGTCGTGCTCGTGGTGCTCGCGTTCCTGCGCAACGTGCGCGCGACGCTGATACCCGCCGTGACCGTGCCCGTGTCGATTCTCGGCACCTTCGGCGCGATGAAGCTGTTCGGCTACAGCCTCGACAATCTCTCGCTGATGGCGCTGACCATCGCGACCGGTTTCGTCGTCGACGATGCCATCGTGGTGCTGGAGAACATCGAGCGCCATCGCGAGCGCGGCGCCTCGCGTCTCGAAGCCGCGTTCGCGGGCGCGAAGGAAGTGAGCTTCACGGTGATCTCGATGAGCGTCTCGCTGATCGCCGTGTTCCTGCCGATCCTGCTGATGGGCGGACTCGTCGGGCGGCTCTTTCGCGAGTTCGCGATCGTGCTCTCGATTGCGATTGCCGTGTCGATGGTGCTCGCGCTCACGACCACGCCCACGCTCTGCGCGCTGCTGTTGCGCAGCGCCGAGGACGAAGCGGCGAAGCCGCGCCGCGATAATCGATTCACGCGTTTCTTCGCGCGTGTGAGCGACGCGCTGGGCCGTACATTCGACGCGGCGGAACGCGTTTATGCGCGCACGCTGGGCGCGGCGCTGCGTCATCCGCTGCTTGTGCTGTGCACCTTGATCGCCACGATCGCGCTCAACGTCATGCTCTACGCCGTGGTGCCGAAAAGCCTCTTTCCGCAGCAGGACAGCGGCCTGATGGGCGGCGGCATGATGGCCGACCAGAGCATTTCGTTTCAGGCGATGAGCGTGAAGGTCAAGCAGGCGCTCGCCATCGTCAAGGCCGATCCGGCCGTGCAGACCGTGGTGGGTTTCACGGGCGGCCACGGCACCAATCAGGCGTTCACGAGCATCACGCTCAAGCCGCTCGACGAACGCAAGGTCTCGGCGTTCACGGTGATGGCGCGGCTGCGCCAGAAGCTCGCGTCGATTCCGGGCGCGCAACTGATGATGTTCCCGCGCCAGGATCTGATGGTGGGCGGGCGGCAGAGTTTCGCGCAGTTCCAGTACACGCTACAAGGCGACGACACGGCGCAGGTCCAGCAATGGGCCACGCGTCTGACCGAGGCGCTCAAGCGCGTGCCCGCGCTCGCCGATGTCAGCTCCGATCAGCAGAACGGCGGGCTGTCCGCAAAGGTTGTGGTCGATCGCGCGACGGCGATGCGTTTCGGCCTCACGCCCGATACGATCGACGCGACGCTCTACGACGCCTTCGGCGAGCGCGAGGTGTCGACGATCTACAAGGCGCAGAACCAGTATCACGTTGTGATGGAGATCGCGCCGAAGTGGCTGCAGGACCCGTCGTCGCTGAACGATATCTATGTGAGCACGTCGGGCGCGGCGGCGAGCGGAACGTCGTCGACGAATGCGGTGTCGGGCACGGTCACCAGCGCTTCGACGTCTTCGTCTTCTTCGAGCAGCACGTCGAGCAGCAGCACATCGTCGAGTTCGGCCACCAACGCCGCCACCAATTCGATCGCCACCAGCACCGGCGGCAGCGTCTCGACCGGCGCGGCCGTGAGCACGTCGAGCAGCACGATGGTGCCGCTTTCCGCGTTCTCGAAGCTCGTGCAGGCGCACACGCCGGTCTCGGTCAATCACCAGGGCCAGGCCGTGGCCGTGACGATCTCGTTCAATCTCGCGCCCGGCCATCAACTCGCCGACGCAACCGCCGCCGTCGATCAGGCCGTCAAGGACCTCAACATGCCGAACTCGGTGCACGGCGCGTTCGCGGGCACGGCGGGCAGCGCGCTCGCGGCGGCCTCGGCGATGCCCTTGCTGATCGGCGCGGCGCTGCTGGCGGTCTATGCGGTGCTCGGCATGCTCTACGAGAGCTACGTGCATCCGCTCACGATTCTCTCGACGCTGCCCTCGGCGGGCGTGGGCGCCGTGCTCGCGCTGCTCGCGACCAACACGGAGTTCTCGGTGATCGCGCTGATCGGCGTGTTCCTGCTGATCGGCATCGTCAAGAAAAACGCCATCATGATGGTCGATTTCGCACTCGACGCGCAGCGCACGCAGAATCTCGCGCCCGCCGACGCGATCCGCGCGGCCTGCGTGATGCGTTTTCGCCCGATCATGATGACGACCTGCGCCGCGCTGTTCGGCGCGGTGCCGCTCGTGCTCGATCAGGGCATGGGCGCGGAACTGCGCCGCCCGCTCGGCATCGCCATCATCGGCGGCCTGATCGTCAGCCAGTTGCTCACGCTCTACACGACGCCCGTCGTCTATCTCTATCTCGATCGCCTGCGCCATCGCGCGCGCGCCCTCTGGCGGCGCGTGCGTCCCGGTTCGTCCGGTGGCGCGATGACGGACACCTCCGCATGAAGCTCGCTCCTTTCCGTATCCGCCATTCCCTTTGCACGACCCTCGCCGTCGGCGCGGCCCTGCTCGCGCTGCAAGGCTGCACGGTCGGCCCCGATTACCGGCGTCCCGACGTCGTCACGCCCGTCGCATTCAAGGAAGCGCCCAAGGGCTGGAAAAGCGCCGCGCCCGCCGACGGCGACGCGCGCGGCGACTGGTGGAACGTCTATCACGATCCCGTGCTCGACTCGCTGGTGCCGCAAGTGGCGATCAACAACCAGAACCTGAAGGCCTACGAGGCCGCCTATCGCCAGGCGCTCGCGGTCGTGCGCGAGGCGCGCGCGAATCTGTCGCCGACCGTGTCGGTTTCGCCGGGCGTCACGCGCGCGCGCAGCAGCAACGCGGTCTCGACGACCGGTTCGCTGGAAGCAAGTGCGTCGTGGGATCTCGATCTGTGGGGCAAGGTGCGCCGCCAGGTCGAAAGCGACAAGGCGAGCGCGCAGGCGAGCGCGGCGGAACTCGCGAGCCTCACGCTCTCGGCCCAGGAATCGCTTGTTTCGGATTACTTCTCGATGCGTTATCAGGATTCGCTCACGCGCTTGCTGAACGACACCGTGAAAGCCTACGAGCGCAGCCTGGAGATCACGCGCAATCAATACGAGGCCGGTGTGGCCGCGCGCTCCGATGTCGTGACGGCGCAGACCACGCTCGCGACCACGCGCGCGTCGGCGATCGCCGCCGAGGAGTTGCGCGACCAGTACGAACACGCGATCGCGCTGCTGATCGGCCGTCCGCCTTCGGGCCTGACGATCGCGCCCGCCGAACTCGCGAACGACGTGCCGGAGATTCCGCTCGTGGTGCCGTCCGCGCTGCTCGAACGCCGCCCCGATATCGCCGAGGCCGAGCGCACGATGGCGCAGGAAAACGCGCTGATCGGCGTGGCCGTGGCCGCGTACTATCCGACCATCTCGCTCTCGGGCGCGGCGGGCTACTCGGGCGTGCTGCCGCTGCTGAGCGCGGCCAACACGCTCTGGTCGATCGCGGCGAGCGGCAGCGAAACGCTGATCGACGGCGGCGCGCGCTCGGCGGCCGTCGACGCGGCGCGCGCGACCTACGACCAGAGCGTGGCGAATTACCGGCAGACGGTGCTCACGGCGTTCCACGACGTCGAAGATGAACTCTCGAATCTGCGCGTGCTCGGCCAGCAGGCCGTCGCGCAGGACGAGGCCGTGAAGCTCGCGCGCCAGTCGGTGCAGATCTCGCTCGACGAGTACGAGGCGGGCACCGTCACGTACACGACGGTTGTGACTGCGCAGGCCACGGCGCTGTCGAACGAGCAGACCGCGTTGCAGGTGCGCTCCAATCGCCTGATCGCGAGCGCGAGCCTGATTGAGGCGCTGGGCGGCGGCTGGGACGCGTCGCGGCTGCAAGGTCTGCAAGAGACGCAACGTTGATGACGGACGCGACACGCACGGCGTCGGCGCGGGCAGCATCGGCGCGAGGGCGGCGACAGAGGTGCAGATGAAGCCGCAGATCAAGCCGCAGATCAAGCCGCAGATGAAACCAGCGTCGGCCCATATTCTCGTGGTCGATCCCGACCACACGCTATGCGCGCTGCTCGCGCATTTTCTCGGCGAGGCGGGTTTCGACGTCTCGCTGCTGCACACGCCCGCGCAGTTGCCGCACGACATTCGCGCGGCGTCGCCCGATCTCGTGCTGATGGAGCGCAGCTTTCCGAACGGCGACGGCTTCGCGTCGCTCAAGGATCTGCGCGGACATGGCGACGCCACGCCGGTCATCGTGCTCTCGTCGCTGGCCGATGCGATCGACCGCGTGATCGGCCTCGAACTCGGCGCCGACGATTACCTCGCGAAGCCCTTCGTGCCCTCCGAACTGCTCGCGCGCATCCGCGCCGTGCTGCGCCGCGCGCCCGCTGGCGCGCTGAGCGCACCAGGCGCGTCGGCGGCCGCGATCGGGAACGAGGCGCGCGGGCTGCGCGATCTGCGCTTCGGCCCGTTTCGGATCGTGTTCTCGTCGCGCACGCTGCTGCGCGACGGCGAGCCGCAAGCGATGACCGACAGCCAGTTCGCGCTGCTCACGGTCTTCGCGCAGCGGCCCATGGAAACGCTCTCGCGCAGCCGCCTCGTGACGCTCATGCGCGGTTGCGTCCGCGACGACAGCATCACGGTGGCGGTCGCGCGCCTGCGCGCGCTGCTGGAAGACGTGCCCACGCGGCCGCGCTGGATACGGACGGTGCGCGGCGAAGGCTATTGCTTCGTGCCCGACCCGGAAGGGCAGGGCTGAGCTGAGCCGTGGCCCCGGCGGCGCCGGAAATACTTTGTAATGGCGGGTTTCCGCGACCGCTTAAAAAATGTTTATTAGCAATGTCAGGGTTTGAGCGGGTCGTGCGTCTTCATTGGTAATGGTTCTTATTACGTTACCCGTTGGAGATGTCCCTGATGATGTACCCCCGTTTTCCGCTCGCCACGCTGGCGGCCTCGGTCATCCTCGCCGTGGCCGTGTTCGAGGCGCCCGCTGCCCGCGCGCAAACTCCCTCGGCCTCGGCCTCGGCCGCCGCGCCCGCCGCGCTGACCGACTTCTCGATCCCGGCGCAGCCGCTCGGCGACGCGCTCAAGGAAGTCGCGCGCCAGGCCAATCTTCAATTGCTGGTCAAGTCGTCGCTGGTGGCGGGCAAGACGTCGCCCGCGGTGTCCGGGCGCATGACGGCGGGCGCGGCGCTCGGCCAGGTGCTCAAGGGCAGCGGACTGGCCGCCGATACCCAGGGCGGCACGGTGACGATCGCGCCGGCGCCCGCCGAGGTCAGCGAGACGGACAACACGCTGCCGGCGGTCGTGGTCGCGGCCGAAGGCGGTGAGCAGCGGCCCACCGAGCAGACCCACTCGTACACGATCAAGTCGACGACGGCGGGCAGCAAGATCGCCTTATCGCCGAAGGAAACGCCGCAATCGGTGTCCGTGCTCACGCGCCAGGAGATGGACGACTTCCAGCTCAACGGCGTGAACGACGCGCTGCGCCATATCACGGGCGTGACCGTCGAACCGTACGATTCGTACGCGACCGATTTCACCTCGCGCGGCTTCCAGATCACCAATCTGCAGTTCGACGGCATCGGCATTCCGCTCGTCTACACCTCGCAATATGGCGACATCGACATGGCGTTTTACGACCGCGTCGAAGTGCTGCGAGGCGCGGACGGATTGAACGCCGAAACCGGCAATCCGTCCGCGACCGTGAATTTCATCCGCAAGCGTCCGACCTACGATTTCCAGGCCAAGGCCGGTATTTCGTATGGCTCGTGGGATACGAAGCGCGTCGATGTCGATATTTCCGGGCCGCTGAACAAGGCCGGGACGGTGGCGGGGCGGCTGGTCGCATTTCATGAAGACGGCAACTCCTATACCGACCGCCTGAAGCCGAGCAAGGACGGTATCTACGGCGTGGTCGAGGCGAACCTCACGCCGAGCACGCTGGCCACCGCGGGCTTCAGCTACGAGTACAACCGGCTCGACGGCGCAAGCTGGGGCGGCCTGCCCTTGCTCGACGCGTCGGGCAATGCGCTCAACTACGACGTGCACGCGAGCATGGCGCCGAAATGGGCGTTCTTCAACACGCAGGAACAACGCGCGTTCGCGGAAGTGAAGCAGCAGCTCGGCCAGCGCTGGACGTGGAAAACCTCGGCCAACTGGAGCGATATTTACAACAACGCCAAGTTCTTTTATCCGTATGGATCGCTCGAATCGGATGGCTCGGGCGTCAATTCCTATACTTCGGCCTACGAATCATCGAACCGGCAGATCGTGCTGGATTCGAGCTTGAGCGGCAAGATCGATCTGTTCGGCCGCACGCACGACCTGACTTTCGGCGCGAATTTCTCGCGTTCGGAATTCACGAATCCGTCGTCGGAAGGCGTGGGCGACGGCGTGCCGGTCAGCTATGCCGAACTGCTGGCGGGATCGTATCCCGAGCCGACGTCGTGGGGCGAGAACGCCACGCGCGTGCATTATCTCGATGTGCGGCGCTCGCTTTACGCGTCGTCGCGCTGGAGCCTGACCGATCGCGCGCATCTGCTGCTGGGCATTAACTATACGCAGGCGGCCAGCAGCGGCGACTCGGCGGGCACGAGCTATAACCAGCAATCGGCCGGGTCGGCGCCGTATATCGGCCTGACTTACGATCTGACGAACCAGATCACCGCGTACGCGAGCTTCACCAAGATTTTCAATCCGCAGTATCAGCTCAACGTCGACAATCAATTGCTCGGACCCGCGCGCGGCCGCAGCGCGGAAGCGGGCATCAAGGGCGCGTTCTTCGATAACCGGCTCAATACCTCGTTCACGGTGTATCGCATTCACCAGTCGAATATCGCCACCGAGGCGGGCTTCAACGAGGACACGGGCCAATACTATTACTCGGGCGGCGACGCCACGTCCGAAGGCATCGAGGCCGAAGTGTCCGGGCAGATCACGAACGACTGGAACGTGAGTGCGGGCGCGACGATCCTGCGCGTGACCGACGACAACGGCCAGGCGACGCAACTGTTCGTGCCGCGCAAATCGGCGCATCTGTCGACGACGTATCGCCTGCCGTACTTCGATCACAAGCTGACCGTGGGCACGAGCGTGCGCTGGCAGAGCGCCACGAGCTACGTCGACGAAGGCGTGGGCATGGCGCGTCAGGGCGCGTACACGGTGCTGGATTTCATGGCGCGCTACGACGTGAACAAGCACTTCACGATCACCGGCACGCTGAACAACGCGCTCGACAAGAAGTATTGGTCGTCGATGGAATACAGCTACAGCACGTATGCGGCGCCGCTCAATGGCAGCGTGAATCTCACCTGGCGCTATTGACGACGAGGGCGGCGCGCGTGCTGACGCGCGCCGGTTTTATAGCGGCGATCGCACGATCAATCCGTGTCATGACGGGTCACCCTGATGAGCGACCCGTCATACCCCAGCGCCTCAACGCGTTTGCGCAGACGGTCGAGCACGTCAGGCGACGGGCGCGCCGCGCGCGTCAACACCCACAAATAACGGCCCGAGGGCTCGCCCACGATCGACCAGTCGTAATTGTCGGCGTGATCGAGAATCCAGTAATCGCCATAGAACGGCCCGAAGAACGAGACCTTGAGTTTGGCGTTCGTCGCCGGGTCCGCGACTTTCGCTTTTCCGGCCGATTCGCTGAACGCTTTCGCCCCGGCGCGACGGCCGCGATTGACGACCTTCACGCTGCCGTCGGGATTGAGCGAATAATCGGCCGTGACCTCGTCCATGTCCTTTTCGAACGACGCCTCGTAGCGCAACTGCTCGTACCAGCGGCCCATGTATTGCGTCAGGTCCACGGGCCTTGCGGGCTCGGGGACCGCGCGATTGCCAACCGGGCCCGGACGCGCAATCGTGGCGCAGGCGCCCACGAGCAGCGCGGCGCCGGCGAGCGCCGCGACGAGCATTTTCTTTTGCATGGTGGCCGTCTCCCGCTACGAGTTGCGCCGAACCGGCAGATTCGACGATGTCGAAATCCGTAGCAAGCGACAGGCCCGCCGCCGTTTCTAGGCCTCGCTCGCCGCGATGCCCGGCATCGGCTCCGTGCCGCAATCGGATCGCAGCGGACGCGGCCGTTCGCGCAGCGCTTCGACAAGCTGCGAGACCTGCTGCGCCGGCATCGGCTTGCCGAACAGATAGCCCTGCGCGAAATCGCAAGGCTGCGTCGAAAGCCACAGCACAACGTCCTCGTCTTCGACGCCCTCGGCGGTCGCCTTGATGCGCAGACTGCGTGCGAGCCCGAGCACGGCGGCCACGACCTTCTCGTGTTCCTGGATCCGCGTGTTGAGAAAGGACCGGTCGATCTTGATCTTGTCGATCGAGAGGTGAGTCAGGTGATAGATCCCGGAATAGCCGGTGCCGAAATCGTCGAGCGCAACGGTGATCCCGCGCGACTGCAGTTTCGAGAGGTTTTCCCGCACCGCCGCGATGTCCGAGACCAGCGCCTGCTCGGTAATTTCGATTTCGAGCCGGCGCGCCGACCATCCCTGTTCGGTGATGGCAGTGTGCAGCCGGTCCGCGAAGCCTGTTTCTTCGAGCATCGAAGTCGTCACGTTGATCGCGAGCGTCAGATGATCGGGCCAGTCGCGCGCGCACTCGATCGATCTGGCCAGCAGCGAGAACGTCATTTTCGGAATCAGCCCGAGGCGATCCGCGACCGGCACGAAATTCACCGGCGCCTGCAAGCCGCGCTGCGGGCAGCGCCAGCGCGCGAGGATTTCGAATCCGACGACGTGCTGCTCGGGCAAGCTCACGATCGGCTGAAAAAACGGCTCGATCTGATCGTGTTCGATCGCGAGCGCGAGATCGGATTCGAACTGGCTGGCGAGTTGCTGCGCCTTTTCGTAGCCCGGCTCGTAGAAATGAAACGTCGCGCGGCCCGCGCTCTTGCCGCGATACATGGCATGGTCCGCGCAATGGAGCAGCGCATCCGGCAAGTCCGCGTCGAGATGCGCGATGCTGATGCCGACGGTCGCGCTCACCGTGGTGGCGTCATCCAGCGAAGCGAGCGGCGCGCCGAGATGGGCCAGGATGTCGATCGCCAGCGCGGCGAGGCGCGTCTTGTCGATGTCGTTGACGATCATGGCGAATTCGTCGCCGCCGATACGCGCGACGCAGGCCTCCGAGTGCCTGGCGAGATGGCGCAGCCGCCCGGCGAGTTCGCACAGCACCTTGTCGCCCATCGCGTGACCGTGGCCGTCGTTGATGCGCTTGAAGTCGTCGAGATCGATGAGAAAGACGGCCGCGCCTTGCGCGTGGTCGAATGCCGCCGCGAGGTGCTCGTTGAAGACGCGCCGGTTGAACAGCCCCGTGAGCGGATCGTGGCGTGCGAGCTTTTCGCTCTGCACCTGCGCGCGCCGCAGCGCGCTATAGCCGTCTTTTTGCGTGCGCAACGACCGGCTCAACCAGATTGAGGGAGCGATGAGCGCGACGATTGCAAAGCTCGACGACGTGAGGATGAAACGCCAGCGTTCGGAAAACTCGAATGACGGTTCGTAGGTGAATCCGAGCGCGTGCATGGCCCAGCGTTCGAGCTTGAACTCCCAGAGACAGGATAGCGCGAACACCGTCGCAAGCACGGTGGCCGCGAGGCCCAGAACGTGCCGGAGTATCTGACAGGTAGAAGCGCGCATTACGGATAAAGCATGAGTAGTCTTCATGCGTTATCGGCAGCGATGCGGCGAACTGAAGATCGGACCGTCGTTCATGCGGCGAGCCTCGCGCGCCGTTCAAATAAGCCGATCTGACCCGACGACCCGGGAGTGCGCACGCAAAGGGCGAACACAAAGCGACCACAAGGCGTGCTTAAGCGCCAACGCCGCCTATCTGTACGAATCCGCACGTAACGGAGTACCGATTTCGGTCACGATCCGTCGTTGGCTAAGATTGCATTTGCATTTCATTCCGAAACCACGCTGGGGGATTTCGATGAGTGCTTTCAACCACGGTATGTCGATCGACGGATACGCCAGGGTCAGCGCGGCCAGCGCGCAAAGCCTGGCCGAGTCGATGGACGAAACCGGCGTCGCGGTGCTGCATGACGTCGTGCCCGACGAGATCATTGCGCGAATGCGAGGCTTCGTCGGCGATCAGATCGCGCGGCGCGGCGGTCAGTATTTCAGTTGCGAGGGCACGGCGTGGACCGCCGACACCTGTCTGCGTCCGCTGATCGAGGACGCGGGTTTGCACGCGCTGTTGCGATCGCTCTACGAAGGGAAAATGCGCACGCCGCCGCCGAGCGAGCGGATTTTTCCGGTGTTGCGCGTGCTGACCGGCTCGCACGGACTCCGACATGCGCTCAACTTTCACTACGACTCCTATGTCGTCACGGTGCTGCTGCCGGTTTTGATACCCAACGCGCCGGGTGAGCCGCCGGGCCATCTGCTGATGTTTCCGAATCTGCGCGACGCGCGGCGATCCGCGGTCGTGAACATTCTTGAGAAGCTCATGATGGAGAAATTGCTGAAACGGCTCTGGCGTAAAGAGCGCGTGCAGCATTGGTTGTCGGCGAAGATCGTGCCGCTGACGCCGGGCAATCTCTACTTCTTCTGGGGCATGCGCTCGCTGCATGCGAATCAGGCCTGTCTGCCCGCGAGCGTGCGCTGCACGGTGCTCATGCATTTCGGCGATCCGCACGAGCGCAGCCGGTTCAAAGGGTTTTCGCAGCAATTGCACGCGCGCCGGCTGCGGCGCATGGCGAGGGATTAAGGGCCGACGCCATTGCGCCGCCCGCAGGTCGGTCGATATTATTCTGTGATCCTAACGTTATCTTTCCACTGCGCGAGTGCATACGCGAAAGCGGCTACCAAAGCCGCCCGTCCGTGTCATAAAATAGGTCATGGACATTCGTTATGTGCAGAGTTTTGTCGCGGTGGTGGAGAGCGGTTCTATCGCTGAAGCCGCGCGACGTCTTGGGCTGACGGCAACCGCGGTTGCCGCGCGCATTCGCTCACTCGAAGAAAGCCTGGGCACCACGCTGATTCAACGCTCGGGGCGCAACGTCGGACCTACCGCGGAAGGTGTGAAGGTGCTGGACAGCGCGCATGCGCTGCTGCGTGCCGTGCGCGACATGCAGGCCATCGCGCAGGACGGCCAGATGCAGGTCGGCGAGCTGAGGGTCGGCGTGTTCCAGTCGGCCATGGTCAGCATCCTGCCGTCCGTTTTGCAGGGCGTTTATGCCACGTATCCCGACCTCAAGATTTTCGTCGATACGGGAAGCTCGGTCGATCTCTGCAAGAAAGTCTGCTCCGGCGAACTCGATGTCGCGATCGTCGTCGAGCCGCAGTTCGCGATGCCCAAGACGTGCGAATGGCATCCGCTGACCGAGGAGCCGCTCGTCGTGGTGGCGCACGCCTCGATGCAAGGACGCGACGCGCACGAACTGCTGACGTCCGAGCCCTTCGTGCGCTACGCGCGCTCCGTGTTCGGCGGGCAACTGGCCGACCGCTACCTGCGGGACAACGATCTGCACCCGAGGCAGCGGCTCGAAATCGACGGCTTGCTCGCCATCGCGACACTCGTCGACAAAGGGCTCGGCGTCTCGCTGGTGCCCGACTGGCCGTCGCTGTGGACGAGCGGTCTCGCGATTACCCGGATTGCGCTGCCCGAACGCGCGCCGGTGCGCCGCATCGGGCTCGCGATCGCGCGGCACTCGCCGCGCTTCGCGTTGGTGAAGCTGTTCGCGCAGGCCGCCGCGGTCACTTTCAACCGGCCGTTGTGACGCGCCGCGCGGCCTTGCCCGCGCCGGTCAATCCGGCTTGTCTTTTTGAAGGCTGGCGGCGCGCAGGAAATCGAAATCCACGCCTTCGTCGGCTTGCGTGACGGTCTGCAGAAACAGCTTGCGATAGCCACGTTCGGCCGTCGGCCGCTTGATCGGCGTGGCTTGCGCGCGGCGCTGGAGTTCCTCATCGGAAACAAGCAGCGCGATCTCGCGATTCACCACGCTGAGCCGAATCCGGTCGCCGTTTCGAACGTAGGCCAACGCGCCGCCGACGGCCGCCTCGGGCGTCACGTGCAGGACGATCGTGCCGAACGCCGTGCCGCTCATCCGCCCGTCGGAGATGCGCACCATGTCTTTCACGCCGGCCCGCGCGAGCTTGCGCGGAATGGGGATGTAGCCCGCTTCGGGCATGCCGGGCGCGCCAACCGGGCCGATGTTCTTGAGCACGAGGACATCGTCGGCGTTCACGTCCAGGGCGTCGTCGTCGACGCGCGCGATGAGGTCTTCGACGTTCTCGAACACCACGGCGCGGCCCTCGTGTTCCATCAGCTTCGCGTCGGCGGCCGATTGCTTGATGATCGCGCCGCCTGGCGCGAGATTGCCGCGCAGCACCGCAAGGCCGCCCTGCGGATAGATCGGCTGCGCAAAAGAGCGCACCACGTCCTGCTTGAAGCCTGCGCCGCTCGCCTCGATCTGCTCGCCGAGCGTCTGGCCGCTCACGGTCAGCGCATCGAGATGCAGCAGCGGCTTCAGTTCGCGCAGCAGCGTGGCGACGCCGCCCGCCTTGTGAAAATCCTCCATATAGTGCTGGCCGGTCGGCTTGAGATCGAGCAGCACCGGCGTTTCCTTGCCCATGCGGTCGAGCGTATCGAGGTCGATGGTGTGGCCGAGACGGCCCGCGATGGCGCTCAGGTGCACGATGGCGTTGGTCGATCCGCCAATCGCCAGCAGCACGCGCATCGCGTTCTCGAACGCCTTGGGCGTGAGGATGCGGTCGATGGTCAGCCGCTCGCTGGCCAGCTTGACGGCGGTCGTGCCGGTTTGCTCCGCGACACGGATACGGTCCGCCGTCACCGCAGGCGGGGTCGCACCGCCGGGCACCGTCATGCCGAGCGCTTCGGCGATGCAGGCCATCGTGCTCGCCGTGCCCATCACCGAGCACGTTCCCACGCTCGCGACGAGCTGGTTGTTCACGTCGTCGATTTCCTGCTGATCGATTTCGTTCGCGCGGAACTTGCCCCAGTAGCGGCGGCAGTCCGTACACGCGCCCACGCGCTCGCTGCGATGCGAACCCGTGAGCATCGCGCCGGTCACGAGCTGGATCGCGGGCATGCCCGCCGAGGCGGCGCCCATCAACTGGGCCGGCACGGTCTTGTCGCAACCGCCGATCAGCACGACGGCGTCCATCGGCTGCGCGCGGATCATCTCCTCGGTGTCCATCGACATCAGATTGCGCAGATACATCGAGGTCGGCGACGAGAAGCTCTCGTGAATCGAGATGGTCGGAAAGTCGATCGGCAGACCGCCTGCGAGCATGACGCCGCGCTTCACGGCCTCGACGAGTTGCGGCATGTTGCCATGGCACGCATTGAAGCCGCTGCCCGTATTCACGATGCCGATGACCGGGCGGTCGAGCGCCTGGTCCGTGTAACCCGCGCCCTTGATGAACGCTTTGCGCAGGAACAGCGAGAAGCCCTGATCGCCGTAAGAGGTCAATCCGCGCTTCATGCCGGTCGTTTCTGCGGGGTTGTGCGGGGCGGTCTGCTTGTCAGTCTTGTCCGCGTTTTCAGCCTTATCCATCTTGTCAGCCATGACGTTTCTCCAAAAATTTCGCTTGCAGGTGTGCCTGGGCGCTCGTTCGTTCGATGCGTCCGGTGGCGGCGGCGGGCGCGCGCCTCAGCGGTTGACGACCCGGGCCGGCAGGAACACCAGAATCAGGATCGCCGAGAGCGTGAGACTGCCCGCGACGAGGTAGAGCCCCGAGGTCAGGGAATGCGTTTCGGTTTTGAGCCAGCCCATGACGGACGGGCTGACGAAGCCCGCGAGATTGCCGGTCGAATTGATCAGCGCGATGCCCGCTGCGGCGGCGGTGCCACCGAGGAACGAGGTGGGCAGCGCCCAGAACATCGGCAGCGCGGAAATGATGCCCGCCGCGGCGAGCGAGAGCCCGATCATCGCGGGCACGATCTGATTGCCGCTCAACGCGCAGAGACAGAAGCCCAGCGCGGCCACGAGCGCGGGGGCGCTGACGTGCCAGCGGCGCTCGCGCAGGCGGTCGGCGCTGCGGCCCACCAGCATCATGGCGATCAGCGCGCACGTGTAGGGAATCGTCGAGAGCAGCCCGACCGTCAGCGGGTCGTTGACGCCCGAGGCCTTGATGATGGTCGGCTGCCAGAAGCCGATGGCATACGATCCCATGATGATGCCGAACAGGATCAGACCCAGCAGCCAGACCCAGGCGGAGGACACGGCGTCCTTGAACGAGCCATGCGTGCGCCCGGCCGCGTCGCCTTCGACTTCCTGGAGGATGTGCGCCTTTTCTTCGTCGCTGAGCCAGTGGGCGTCTTTCACGCGGTCGTCCAGAAAGAAGAAGACGATGATGCCGAGCGCGATCGCCGGCACCGACTCGATGATGAACAGCCACTGCCATCCCGCATGACCGGCGACGCCCGCGAAGGCATGCATGATGTAACCGGAAAGCGGCCCGCCGAGCATGCCCGACACGGGATTTCCCGCGGTCAGCACGGCCATCATCTTGCCGCGCCGTTGCGACGGAAACCAGTAGGTCAAGTACAGGATCATGCCTGGATAAAACCCCGCTTCGGCCACGCCGAGCAGGAAGCGCACGACGTAGAACATCGTCGGCGTGGTGACCCACGCGGTGGCGAGCGAGAGCAGCGCCCAGGTCACCATGATGCGCGCGATCCAGCGGCGCGCGCCGACCCGATGCAGCAGCAGGTTGCTGGGCACCTCGAACAGAAAGTAGCCGACGAAAAACAGACCCGCGCCCAGACCGTAGACGGCCTCGCTGAAGTTCAGGTCGTTGAGCATCTGGAGCTTGGCGAAGCCGACGTTCACGCGGTCGAGGTAAGCGACCACATAACAGACGAACAGCAGCGGCATGAAGCGCCAGGCGGCCTTGCGGAACGTGGCATCCGCGGACGCGCGATGGATATCCGCGGGCAGGGCGGGCTGTGAGGACATCGTTGTCTCCTGATGGATGGTCGTGACGAGCGTTCGACGGCGCCATGCGGCCTCTCGTGGCTGGAGGCCTGTGCATGAACGGTCGCGCTTCGTATTGCCAGGGTATTGCGTGGGTTATTGCCCCGGTATTGCTGCCGGATTGCTTCCGGATTGCTTCCGGATTGCGCGGATCGAACCGGACGGCGATCCATGGCGAGACTATGCAGGCGCGCCTTCCGGCGAAGAAGGCGACGGCATTGGGTTCAGAACGAAAAGATTTTTCGGTGTGCGGTTTTGAGGACGAACCGTCGAATCACGAAATTCAATAGTTCACACGCGAAAACTATCAATTTTCATTGCGTCGCGGCCGCCGAATAATCCGTCTCAGGCTCACCACAAAGACGGAGACAGCATGTCCAAACCCGCCCGCATCCAGCGCGGAATCAGCCTCTACAGCTATCAGGAGGAATTTTTCCTGCGCAAGCTGGATCTCGAAGGCTGCATCGCCGAGGCGGCGAAAATCGGCGCGAACGGCATCGAGATCGTGAGCGAGCAGATGATTCCTCGCGCCCCGCACGCATCCGACGACTTTTACGCGCAGTGGCACGACTGGATGGCGCAGTACGGCACGACGCCGGTCTGCCACGACCTTTTTCTCGATACCAAGCGTTACCCGGACCGCCGACTGACCGACGACGAATGCGTCGCCTCGATCGAAGCCGACCTGCGCCACGCGCATCGCCTCGGCTGCCGCTTCGTGCGCGTGCTCGTGAGCGTCTCGCCGCACATCCTCGCGCGCTGCGTGAGCGCGGCCGAACGCTACGACGTGAAGATGCTGCTCGAAGTGCATTCGCCGCTGCATTTCGACCATCCGTGGATCATGCGTCACGCGGAGTCGATGGAACGGCTCGGCACGCAGCACATCGGCTTCATGCCCGACATGGGCATTTTCGTGAAGCACTATCCGCGCGTGATGCGCGACCGCTTCGTGCGCATGGGCGCGCGCGAGCAGGTCGCCGATTTCATCTGCGCCGCTTACGACGATCGCACGCTCTCCGAGTATCTGCTGCAGGACGTGCGGCAGATGGGCGGCACGGGCGTCGAGCTGGCGATGGCCGAAACCGTGCGCCACACGATCTGGTCGAGCCCGAAGCGGCTGCTCGAATTCATGCCGCGCATTCACCACATTCACGCGAAGTTCTACGAGATGACGCCCGAGTGCATCGAGCCGAGCATCCCGTACGACGAAATCCTGCCGGTGCTCGTGGAGGGCGGCTACGACGGCTATCTGTCGAGCGAATACGAAGGCAATCGCCACGTGCAGGACGCCTTCGAAGTCGACAGCGTCGAGCAGGTGCGCCGGCAGCATGCGATGTTCGAGCGTCTGCTGGAGCAATACGCGCCGGTGGCGGCATAAGGCAAATCACGGCGAACGCTCACAGCATCCATTCGCGGAGACACACACCATGTTCGATAAATACATCCTTTGTGAAAACAGCCTGCGCCCGCGTCTCGAAGCGGGCGAGCCGAACGGCTTCTCGGTCGACGTGCGGCTGCCTTATTACCGCGCGCTCGGTCTGTCGATGGTCGAGCAGATCGCGCTGACGATCGACGGCGAGCCGGTCGCGCCCGAGCGCATGACGCTGTGCGTCGCCGACGGCAGCTTCGCGCTCGCGCAGCTCGGCGCGGCGCACGACGCGCGCTGGGGCTTCGGCGAAGTCGCGCGGCTCGAAGTGGACGGCGCGCTGCCCGCGACGGGCGAGCACGACGTGCAGATCGAGCAGCATCTGCGCATTTCCTACCTGCCGTTCACGCTGGTGGGGAAGGATCGCAAGCGCCTGACGCTGGGCTGATCCGAGGGAAATCGGGCGCCGGGCGCGCGAATGCTGGTAGCATGCGCTCGCGCGCCCGGCTCGAACCGATGTAGCGACACACCTATGAGACAACGGCCGCCACGACGGCCGCAAGGAGACGCGTATGACAAATAGAGCACAAGCCGGCGGCCCGCAACGGCAGGCCGGCACGGCGCAAGGCCTCGTGCTGAGCGTGGCATCGACGATGTCGGTGATGGGCGCGGTTGTGATGGCGCCGCTGCTGCCGAGCCTGCACGCCGAATTCGCGGCGACGCCCGGCGTCGATTTCCTGGTGCCGATGGCGCTGACCGTGCCCTCGCTGTGCGTGGCGCTGCTCGCGCCCGTGATCGGGCTGGCGGCGGACCGTATCGGCCGGCGCCGCGCCTATCTCTTCGCGCTGCTGTTCTATGTGCTGTGCGGGACCGCGCCGCTCTATCTGCATACGCTGCCGCAAATCCTCGTGAGCCGCCTCGGCGTGGGCGTCGCGGAGGCCGTCATCATGGTCTGCAGCACGACCTTGCTCGGCGACTACTTCACCGGCTCCGAACGCGTGAAATGGCTGTCGGCGCAGTCGGGCATCGCGTCCGTCTCGGGCATTGCGTTCATCATGCTCGGCGGCGTGCTCGGGCGCGACAACTGGCGCATTCCGTTCGCGATGTACGCGCTCAGTCTCGTGCTGTTCGCCGCCACGCTGCTCTGGACCTGGGAGCCCGCGCCGCGCGAGCGCGAAGCCTCGCAGACGACGCGCTTCCCGTGGGGCATGCTGCTCGGCAACGGCGTGCTCACGGTGATCGGCTCGCTGCTGTTCTACCTGATTCCCGTGCAGATGGGCGCCGTGCTCGCGAGCCACGGCGTGACCTCGCCCGCGAGCATTGGCGTGCTGATTTCGATTGCGAGCATTGCGATTCCGATCGGCGCGTTCCTGTTCCGCCGCGCGGCGCTGCGCATCCGCCTCGACGTGATCGTGTGCCTGCCCTTCCTGCTGATGGGCGCGGGGCTCGTCGCGCTCGGCCGCACCGGCGATCCGCATATGGACGTCGTGGCTGCCACGGTGCATCAGCTCGGCGGCGGTTTCGTGCTGCCCGTGCTGCTGACGATGGCTTTGCAGCGCCTGCCGTTCGAACTGCGCGGACGCGGCACCGGCATCTGGATGTGCGCGTTCTTCCTCGGCCAGTTCATCAGCGCGCCGGTCGCCATCGGCGCGATGAAGGCGGCGGGCAGCATCGGCGTGTCGCTCGGCTGGCTCGGCGGCATGAGTCTCGCGGTGTTTGCGCTGCTCGTGCTCGCCGCCGTGCCGCGTGCGCGCCGCGAAGGCTGGGGCGTGCCGCAAGGGACGACCGCCGGTCAGTGACCGTTCGATTCGACGCTTGATCGACGCCATGCCGCGCATACCGGCATGGCGTTTTGTTTTTCAGGCTTTCAGATTTTCACGCTTTGCAGACGACGCCGCGCGCGTCAGGCAACCGGCGCGATCTCGCGCGCGCAGTCGATCAGCGTGTCCTTGAACCACGCATAGGCGGGATCGTTTTCGCGCGTCTGCTGCCACTGCACGACTTCGGCGAGCGGCGGCAACGGGATCGGACAATCGACGACGCGCAGTTCGCGCTGCCGGGCCGCGAAGCGCTCGGCGACGAACGACGGCAACGTGGCGATCAGCGGCGTGCCGGGAATCGCGAACGGAATCGCGAGCAGATGCTCGGTGCGCACGACGCGCTCGCGCTGCGCGCGATGGATCAGCGCATCGTCGGACTCGATGGTCGCCACGCTGCCGTCGAGCAGCGTCGGCACGATATGCGGCAGCGCGTAGAACGCCGCTTCGTCGAGCGGGCCGCGCGCGGCTTCGTTGCCGCGCCACACGAGACAGCGATACGGCGCCGTGAGCAGCGGACGGCGCGGATGGTCCGCCGACGTGAACAGCGACGGCAGCACCACGAAGTCCACGCCCTGGCGTTCGAGCACTTCGACGGCGGGCGCGCGCGCCGAACGAAACGCGCTGAAGGTCCGCACGTTCAGGCTGACGCCGGGCGCGGTCCGCGCGAGACGCGCGCTCATCAGCGGCAGCACGAAGCCCGCGACGATCTCCGAACAGGCAATCGAAAAGCGCCGCTCCGCGCGCGAGGGATCGAAGCCGGGTTTCGCGGACGTCAGCACGCGCGCGCGTTCGAGCCAGCCGTGCACGGCGGGTTTGAGTTCGAGCGCAACGGGACTGAGCGTGAGCGTGCGGCCCTGCTGCACGAGCAGCGGATCGCCGAAATGTTCGCGCAGGCGCGCGAGCATGGCGCTGATCGCGGGCTGCCCCACGTTGAGCCGGTCGGCCACGCGCGTGACGCTCGGGTCGTCGAGCAGCGCGTCGAGCACCACGAGCAGGTTCAGATCGATCGAGCGATAACGCATGGCGCGAGGTCCTTCAAAAGCCGCATCAAAAGCCGCATCAAAAGCCGCTCGCGCAGTCGACGATCGTGCGCGCGAGCCATTCCACCGCGGGATCGCCCGCGTGCGCCGCGCTCACTTGCAGCGTCTCCCAGACGTCGATCGCCGCGAACGGTGCGGGCACCACGCGCAACGGCATCGTGCGCTCCCAGTCGAGCGCGAGACGCGACGGCACCGTGCCGATGCGCTCGGTGCCGATCACGAATTCGGGTACCAGCAGAAAGTTGGGCACGATCACATCGACCTTGCGCGCCACGCCCGCGCGTTCGAGGCGGCGGCCTTCCACCGTGTTCGCGGCCGAATCCATGAACGTCGCGATGACGTGCGGCAGCGTCGAATACTGCTTCGTGCTCAGCGTCTTGCCGACCAGCGCGTTGTCGCGCGAGACGATGCAGGTGAACGTTTCGTGAAAGAGATCGATGGAAGGCTGATCCGCCGACGTGAACTCCTTCGGCGCGATCGCGAGATGCGCGCCGCGCCGCTCGATTTCATCGCCCATCAGATTGCGCGCGCGCGGCAGCAGGCTGATCAGCGGACGGATCGACAGCGACACGTGCGGCGCGGCCTCCATCAGCCGCGCGATCACGCGCGGCATGAACACCTGCGCGACGTAATCGGAACACAGCACCACGAACTCCTGCTGCGCGTCGGCGGGCACGAACGCGTGATTGGCGTTGGCGATCACATCCGCGCGCTGGAGCAGCGTGCGCAGCGTCGATTGCAGTTCGTAGCCGAGCGTGGTCGGCGTCATCTGGCGGTTGCGCCATTCGAGCAGCGCGTCGTCGAAATGCTCGCGCAGACGGCCGAGCGCCGAACTGACCGCCGACTGCTTCAGGCCGATGCGCAACGCCGCGCGCGAGACGCTGCGCTCGGTGAGCAGCGCGTCGAGCACGACGAGCAGATTGAGATCGAGTCCTTTGAGGCGCATGCGCAGGCGTGGGGCTGAAGGGGGCGTGGCGGAGGCGTAGTGGGAGGCGCCGTGGGACGAATTGTGCGGAACAATAGTTCGGTTCGGCTGTTAGTGATTTCCCCAGGCGCAGACGCCGCCAAATCGCGCCGGAAGCCAGTCTGGACGCGGCCTTCAATGTTTCGCCGAGGTATCACGGCAATCAATACAGTGTGCGCGATATTTTTCATTTTTCGTGATGCCGGCGCCTGTCAATAATTCGATCCACGCGCTGCGAACGACAGCGCGGCGCAGCACGGCCCGCCACCCGCGCGAGCCGCACGATAACGACGCAGACAGGTCAGGAGACGATCACGATGAACCCCCAATGCGACTGGCACGCGCGCAGCGCGGCCGGCAAGCGCAGCCGCTGGAGGCAGCAGGAACGCGCAAGCCGCTGGACCCGCCTCGGCCGCTTCGGCATTCCGCTCGGGCTGTGCCTCGCCGGCACCGCCGCGAGCGCGCAGCAGGTCACGCTGTACGGCACGATCGACACGGGTATCACGTACATCTCGAACGCGGGCGGCAAGTCGCTCGTCGAGATGCAGCCGAACATCATGTGGAAAAGCGCGTACGGGTTCCGCGGCACCGAAGACATCGGCGGCGGCACGAAGGTGATCTTCGACGTGAGCAATACCTTCAATACCTCGACCGGCGCGAACTACGGTTTCGGTCCTTCGTTCGGCGTCAGCAACGACCGGTGGGGCACGCTCACAATGGGCCAGCTGAACGACTTCATGTTCCTCTCGCTGACCGTCGCGCGCTGGGGCCCGCAACTGTATTCGGCGCCGCCGTACTACACCTCGGCCGGACCGTTCAGCAAACTGGGCCTGAAATACGGCTCGATGGACTTCAACGGCCAGGCGGGCTGGTACACCTTCAATAACGCGGTGAGCTACCGGTCCCCGACGATCAACGGCCTCACGTTCGGCGCGATGTACGCGTTCGGCAATGTCGCGGGCCATATGGGCAGCGGCGATTCGAACAGCTTCGGCCTCGACTACAGCGTCGGCCCGCTGCAACTCGATGCGGCGTACACCTTCACGCGTTCGGCCGACATCGTCGAGTCGGGCCAGGCGCTGCGCAACTGGGGCTTCGGCGGCCGCCTCGCCGTGGGCGCGGGCACCGTGGACGCGGTCTACACGAACACGCGCAATACGGCGCTCGGCACGGGCGTGCAGGTGGTGGGCGTGGGCGGCCAGTATCCGGTCACGCGCAATACGGTCCTGTCGGTGAATTACCACTACGACTGGGCGAACGCCGCGCAGAACCGCTATCACGCCAATCAGCTGGGCGCGGGCATTTTCTACGGCCTGTCCAAACGCTCGGACATCTACGCGACCGTGACGTGGCAGCACGCGAGCGGCGAAGGCGCGACGGCCGAAATCAACTATGCGATGGTCGGCTCGAGCAGCGCCACGCAAACCGTGGCGCGTGTGGGTATCACCCACCGCTTCTGATCCACGCCGACCGGAGATCGACCATGTATCTACGCATTATCTTGAGCGTCTTGCTCGCTTTATCGGGAATCCTGAATGTTGGCGCGGCGGAGAGCACTGCGCCGCCCGCGAGCGCAGCCAGCTCGGCGGAGCAGGTCAAGCGCGTGTGCCGCCAGGTCTGGAAGCACGATCACTACGAGGAAAAGTGCCGCACGATCCGGCGCGGGCCGCCGCCTGCGCCGCGCATCGACCAGCCGCCTTCGCCGCCGAACTCGCGCAAGGACGGCCCGCAGAGCCGCGCGCCCAGGCATCCGCACGGCACGAGCGACGTGAGGCCGGTGAGCGCCACGCGCAAGGACGCCGAGTAAGCCTGGCTTGATATCGGCTCCACATTTGCCTCACGTTTTGCCTGAACTCCCACGACTGGAAGCACGCCCATCATGAAGACCCTTCGCGGCCCCGCGCTCTTTCTCGCTCAGTTCGCGAGCGACGAAGCGCCGTTCAACTCGCTCGATTCGATCGCGCGCTGGGCGTCGGCGCTCGGCTATCGGGGCGTGCAGATTCCGTCGTGGGATACGCGTCTGATCGACCTGGAGCGCGCGGCCACGAGCCAGACTTACGCCGATGAAGTGCGCGGCACGCTCGCCGAACACGGCCTCGCCGTGACCGAGCTTTCCACGCACCTGCAAGGTCAGCTCGTGGCCGTGCATCCCGCCTATGACGCCGCGTTCGATGGCTTCTGTCCGCAGGCCTTGCGCGGCCAGCCGCGTGAGCGTCAGCAATGGGCCGTCGAGCAGTTGATGCTGGCGGCGCAGGCGAGCCGCCGTCTCGGGCTCGACGCGCACGCCACGTTTTCGGGTGCGCTCGCCTGGCCGTTTCTCTATCCGTGGCCGCAGCGTCCGGCCGGTCTCGTGGACATGGCGTTCGCGGAACTGGCGCGCCGCTGGCGGCCGATTCTCGATGCGTTCGACGCCGTGGGCGTCGACGTCTGCTACGAGATTCATCCCGGCGAAGACCTGCACGACGGCGCGAGCTTCGAGCGTTTTCTGGACGCGCTCGGCGGCCACGCGCGCGCGAACCTCCTGTACGACCCGAGCCATCTGCATTTGCAGTGCATGGACTATCTCGCGTTCATCGACCTCTATCACGAACGCATCAAGGCCTTTCACGTGAAAGACGCGGAGTTCCGCCCCGATGGACGGCGCGGCGTGTACGGCGGCTATGGATCGTGGCTCGAACGCGCCGGGCGCTTCCGCTCGCTCGGCGACGGCCAGATCGATTTTCGCGCGATCTTCTCGAAGCTCGCGCAGTACGACTTCGCGGGCTGGGCCGTGCTTGAGTGGGAATGCGCGCTCAAGGACGCGGCGGTGGGCGCGCGCGAAGGGGCGCGTTTTATTGCCGATCACATCATCGAGGTCACGCAGCGCGCGTTCGACGACTTCGCCGCGTCGGGCGTGGACGAGGCCGCGAACCGGCGTCTGCTCGGATTCGATTGATCGCAGGCGCAGTAGCGGACGCACACGCAGCAATAGAAAGGATACCGAAGCATGAATGACGAAATCAGGATCGGCATGGTGGGCGGCGGCGAGGGCGCGTTCATCGGCGCGGTGCATCGCATGGCCGCGCGGCTCGATGGCCGTTACCGGCTGGTGGCGGGTGCATTCTCGTCGGACGCGGCGCGCTCGCGCGCGTCGGGCGAGGCGATTGGCGTCGATGCCTCGCGCGCGTATGCCAGCTGGCAGACGATGCTGAGCGCCGAGCGCGAACGCGCGGACGGCATCGAAGCGGTCGTGATCGTCACGCCCAATCATCTGCATGCGCGCGTCGCGCGCGACTGCCTCGCGGCGGGCCTGCACGTGGTCTGCGACAAGCCGCTCGCGACCACGCTCGCCGAGGCGCGCGCGCTGGCCGATGTCGCGCGCATCTCCGGCCGTCTGTTCGGCGTGACCTACACGTATAGCGGTTATCCGCTCGTGCGCCACGCGCGCGAGATGGTGAAGGCGGGCGCGCTGGGCGAGATCCGCTCGGTGCAGGTGCGTTACGCGCAGGACTGGCTCAGCGAAGCGCTGGAAACCACGGGCAACAAGCAGGCGGCGTGGCGCAGCGATCCCGCGCTCGCGGGCGAGGGCGGCTGCATCGCCGATATCGGCACGCACGCGTATCACCTCGCGCGCTTCGTCACCGGTCTCACGCCGCACCTCCTGCTCGCGGATCTCACGAGCGCCGTGCCGGGCCGCCGTCTCGACGACAACGCCCAGGTCATGCTGCGCTTCACCAACGGCGCACGCGGCCTGCTGTGGGCGAGCCAGACAGCGCCTGGCAATGCTAACAATCTCGAACTCGCGGTGTACGGCTCGCGCGGCGGCCTGAGCTGGCGCCAGGAAACGCCCGACGAACTGCGCTTCGCGCCGCTCAACGAGAGCCCGCGCACGATCCGTCGCGGCGACGCGAGCCTGAGCGCCGCTGCGGCGGCGGCCACGCGTATTCCGATGGGGCATCCCGAAGGCTATCTCGAAGCCTTCGCGAATCTATACGGCGATTTCGCCGACGCAGTCCGCGCCCATCGCGACGATCCGCAGCGCGCCGCGCAGGCGAGCGCGTTTCCGACGCTCGACGACGGCCTCGAAGGCATGCGCTTCGTGCACACCGCGCTCGCGTCGTCGCGCGAAGGCGGCGTCTGGCTGCCGCTGCGCGATCCCGCGATCAACTGATTCTTTCATCGGCTTTATTGGCTTATTGACAAGGGCAACCATGTTCAAATATTTCCCGACTAATTACGGCTGGAATCTCGCCGTCGATCTCGCGCTCGAAATGGGCGGCCGCATCGGCGAAATCGAAGCGATGTGCGCCCCGCTCATCGACGCCTCGAAGGACCGCGACGCCGTCGGCACCGCTGCGTTTCGCGACGCGTGGTCGCAAACGGCGGAACGCCTCTGCGTGCTCGCCGCCGAAGACGAAGCAAAGGGCCGGCTGATCTCGGCGGGCGACAAATACAACCGCGCCGCGATCTATCTGCTGACCTGCGAGCGCTTGCAGGCGCATGGCGCGCCGGGGCGCGTCGAACTGTATCGCCGCTTTCTCGACGTGTTCGCGCGCGGCCTCGCGCTCTCCGGCGAAAACTGCGAACGCGTGACGATCCCCTATGGCGACACCGAACTCTCCGCGCTCTACGTGCGCGCCGAGGGCGTGTCCGGACGCGCGCCCGTGCTCGTGCAGGTGAACGGGCTCGATTCGACCAAGGAACTCAAGTACCGCGTGGGCTTGCCGCAATGGCTCGCGAAACGCGGCGTGGCCTCGCTCGTGGTGGATCAGCCCGGCAGCGGCGAGGCGCTGCGTCTGCATGGCCTGCACGCGCGTCATGACAGCGAGCATTGGGCGACGCCGCTCGTCGACTGGCTCGAACAGCGTGCCGATATCGACGCCGCTCGCATCGGCCTCGAAGGCGTGTCGCTCGGCGGTTACTTCTGCCCGCGCGCCGTGGCGTTCGAACCGCGCTTCGCGTGCGGCGTGGTGTGGGGCGCGAATCACGACTGGCGCGAAGTGCAGAAGCGCCGCCTGCAACGCGAAGGCAATTTCCCGGTGCCGCATTACTGGGAACACGTGCGCTGGGTCTGGGGCGCGCGCGACATGGACGAATTTATGCAGATCGCGGAACACGTACATCTCGACGGCGTGCTCGACCGCGTGAAGGTGCCGTTCCTCGTCACGCACGGCGAGCAGGACTCGCAGATCCCGCTGCAGTGGGCGCAGCGCACCTACGAGCAACTCGTCAACAGCCCGAAGCGCGAACTGAAGATCTTCACGGAGCGCGAGGGCGGCGTGCAGCACAGCAGCTTCGACAACTCCGCGAACGCGGGCGCGTATATCGCCGACTGGGTGGCCGAAACCCTCGGCGCGCGCACGGCACTGGCCTGAATGGAATTTAAAGAGGAATCCAGATGAATATCATTGGACCGGATGCACTGGTGTTCGGCGTCGACGACGTCGCGGCCTGCGCGCAATATCTGACCGACTACGGTCTCTCCCCCGTTGACGTGAGCGCCGAAGGCGGCCGCTTCGAGGCGCTCGACGGCACCGCCATCGTGATTCGCCGCAAGGACGACGCAAGCCTGCCGCCGCCGATGGCCACGGCGAACCTGCTGCGCGAAACCGTCTACGGCGTGGCGAATGCCGCGACGCTCGACGCCATCGCGCAGGAACTCGGCCGCGACCGCGAAGTGACGCGCCGCGCGGACGGCTCGATCGCCAGCGTGGACGACGCGGGCTTCGCGCTCGCGTTTCAGGTCACGGTGCGCAAGCCGCTCGCGTTGCCCGCCGAGGCGAGCAACGCGCCGGGCGCAGAACGCGCACGCGGCGTCAACGTGCCGGCGGTGAATCCCGATGCGCCGGTGCGTCCGCGCTCGCTTTCGCACGTGGTCTATTTCGTGCCGGACGCGCAAGCCGCCGAAGCGTTTTACGTCGAGCGTCTGGGCTTCGTCTGCTCGGACCGCTTCACGGGCGTGGGACCGTTCCTGCGCCCCGCGGGCACGCACGATCATCACACGCTGTTCCTGATCCAGACGCCGCCGTTCATGAAGGGCTGCGAGCACTTCACGTTCCACCTCGGCGGCCCGAGCGAACTGATGCAGGCGGGCACGCGCTTCGTCGAGAAGGGCTATCAGTCGTTCTGGGGACCGGGGCGTCATCGCTTCGGCTCGAACTGGTTCTGGTACTTCAACAGCCCGCTCGGCTGTCACGTCGAATACGACGCCGACATGGATCTGCACGACGCCGAGTGGATCGCGCGCGAAGCGCCGATGAGCGCGGACGCGTCGCAACTCTTCCTGTTCCAGCATCGCGAGCGCTGGATGCCGGGCGGTCCGCCGCCGAAGGGCGCAGCCGCGTGAACGCAGCGACGTCGCGCGCCGTGCGGCTCTGCCATCTCGACGACCTCGCACCCGGCGCGTCGCGCGGGTTCGATCCGCACGGCAGCGGGCGCGACACGCTGTTCGTGATTCGCCGTGCGGACCACACAGCAAGCGTCGATGCCTGGCGCAACGCGTGTCCGCATTACCCGCCCGGCGACGCGGTGCCGCTCGCGTGGCGCAAGGACCGCTATCTGAGCGCCGACGGACGTCACATCGTTTGCGCGGGGCACGGCGCACTGTTCGAACTCGCGAGCGGCGTGTGCGTGCGCGGGCCGTGCGAAGGCGCGCGTCTGCAACGCATCGCGCTCACGCTGACCGAGGGCGGCGAACTGTGGTTGAGCAATAACGATTCCGATAACGATTTTGTGGAGTGGGACCATGCCTGAAGGCATTTCTCGTGTGCTGGTAGTGGGCGGCGGCTTTTCCGGCATGTCGGCCGCCATTGAGTTTCGCAAGCGCGGCGTGGCGGTCGATCTCGTCGAGATCGATCCGGGCTGGCGTTCGTATGGCGCGGGCATCAGCCTCGGCGGCGCGACGCTGCGCGCGTTCCGCACGCTCGGCGTGCTCGACGCGTTCCTCGCCACCGGTTATGCCGCCGACGGCGTGAACGTCGCGCTCGCGGACGGCACGCCCATCGGCACGCTGCCCACGCCGCGCATCGCAGGCGACGATGTGCCGGGCGGCGGCGCGATCATGCGGCCCGCGTTGGCCGCGATTCTCGCGCAGGCCACGCGCGAGAGCGGCGCCGATGTGCGCCTGGGCTGCACCGTGAGCGCGTGGCGCGAAGACGGCGAGGGCGTCGAGGTGACGTTCTCCGATGAATCGGCGCGGCGCTACGACCTCGTGATCGGCGCGGACGGTCTTTACTCGACGCTGCGCAAGCAGGCGTTCCCGCACGCGCCCGCACCGGCCTATAGCGGCCAGGGCGTGTGGCGCGCCGTGTTCGAGCGGCCCGAGCAGGTGAGCACGGCGTCGATGTGGGTCGGCGAGCGCCTGAAGGCGGGCGTCAATCCCGTTTCGCGCGAGGCGATGTACCTCTTTCTCACGGAGAACCGTCCGTCGAACGAGTTCGTCGATCCCGCGCAATTCGTCACGCAATTGCGCGATCTGCTCGACACGTTCGGCGCGCCGGAAGTCCGGGCCTTGCGCGATCAACTGGGCGAGCACTCGCAGATCGTCTATCGCCCGCTCGAAAGCCTGCTGCTGCCGCGCCCCTGGTACACGGGCCGCGTGGTGCTGATCGGCGACGCGGTGCATGCCACGACGCCGCATATGGCGTCGGGCGCGTGCATCGGCATCGAAGACGCCATCGTGCTCGCGCAGGAGTGCATGGGCGAGGGCGCGCTCACGCAACGGCTCGCGCGTTTCGAGGCGCGCCGCTGGGAACGCTGCCGCATGGTGGTGGAGAACTCGGCGCGGCTCGGCGAGATCGAGATTGCGGGCGGCGACCGCATGGAGCACGCGGGCATCATGCGCGAAACGCTCGCGGCGCTGGCGCAGCCGATCTGAGCGCGACGGCATGAAGGAGACAGCGATGAAACTGAAGCTCGCCACGCTCGACGACGGCAGCGCCGACGGCGCGCTCTGCGTCGTGTCGACAGACGGCACGCGCGGCGCGCTCGCCACGCAGATCGCGCCGAACCTGCTGTGCGCGATCGAGCAATGGGACGCCGTGGCGCCCGCGCTCGACGCGCATCGCGTCGCGCTCGATGCGGGCGCGTTGATCGAGAGCGAGAGCTTCGTGCTCGATCAGGCCCGCCTGCGTGCGCCGTTGCCCCGGACGTTTCAGTGGTGCGATGGATCGGCGTTTCTGGCGCACGGCGCGTTGATGGAGCGCGCGTTCAACACGGCGCCGATGCCCGATGCGCGTGAGGTGCCGCTCATGTATCAAGGCGCGAGCGACGACTTTCTGGGTCCGCGCGACGATGTCGCGTTGCCCGATGAGGCGCATCAGATCGACTTCGAAGGCGAGTTCGGCGTGATCGTCGGCGCGACGCCGATGGGCGTCTCGCCTCGCGAGGCGCTCGGTTTTATCCGGCTCGTCGTGCAGCTCAACGACTGGAGCCTGCGTGCGTTCGGCCCGCGCGAGATGAAGACCGGCTTCGGCTTTTTGCACGCGAAACCATCGACGAGCTTCGCGCCGATGGCCGTGACGCCCGCCGCGCTCGGCGACGCGTGGCGCGATGGCCGGCTCGCGCTGAAGCTGCATGTCGAGCGCGACGGCGCGTGGTTCGGCGAGCCCGATGGCCGCGCGATGCATTTCCACTTCGGCGAGTTGATCGCGCACGCCGCGCGCACGCGCGCGCTGAGCGCGGGCACCTTGATCGGCTCGGGCACGGTCTCGAACGAAGGCGCGCCCGCGGGCTCGGCGTGTATCGCGGAGCGGCGCGTGCTCGAACTGCTGGAGAGCGGCCAGCCGCGCACGCCGTTCATGCGCTTCGGCGACCGCGTGCGAATGGAAGCGCGCAGCATCGACGGGATGCAGGCGCCGTTCGGCGTCATCGATCAGCGCGTGGTTCGCATCGACAACGCGTCGCACGATCACTCGAATAATTAATCAGGAACCCTATGAAAACCCCGCGAACGTTCATCGACCTGTCGATCTATCTGGAGAACGACGTGCTCTCCGACCCGCCGCCGCTCGCGCCGAAGATCACCTATCAGCGCCACGCCGATACCGTGCCCGAATTTCTCGCGATGCTGCCGGGCGTGCAGCCTCAAGACTTTCCCGATGGCGAGGCGGCCGCCGCCGAATGGGTCACGCTCACGACGCATTCGGGCACCCATCTGGACGCGCCATATCACTTTCATTCGACGATGGACGCAAGTTTCGGCGAGCCGAAGCCTTCCACGACGATCGATCACGTGCCGCTCGAATGGTGCTTTCAACCGGGCGTGAAGCTCGATTTCCGTCATTTCCCCGATGGCTATGTCGTGAGCGCAGCCGATGTCGAAGCCGAACTCAAACGAATCGGCTACACGCTCGAACCGCTCGACATCGTGCTCGTGAACACGCGCGCGGGATCGCGCTACGGTCACAACGACTATGTGAGCGCGGGCTGCGGCATGGGCTACGAAGCGACCATGTATCTGCTCGAACGCGGCGTGCGTCTGACCGGCACCGACGCCTGGAGCTGGGACGCGCCGTTTTCCTATACCGCGAAGCGCGTGGCCGAGACCGGCAACAAGGCGCTGATCTGGGAAGGGCACAAGGCGGGCCGCGATATCGGCTACTGCCACCTGGAAAAGCTGCACAACCTCGAAGCGCTGCCCGACCACGGCTTCACGGTGTCGTGCTTTCCCCACAAGATTCGCGGCGCGTCGGCGGGCTGGACGCGCGCCGTCGCGATCCTTTGAATCCGGTATCGAGAGAATGTCGATGAGCAACGAAAGCAGTGAATTCGATTATGTGATCGTCGGCGCGGGATCGTCGGGCAGCGTGCTCGCCGATCGCCTGAGCCGCGACGGCAAGAGCCGCGTGCTGCTGCTCGAAGCGGGCGGCGATAACGAATCCGAACTCGTGCGCATGCCGCGCGCGTTCATGAAAATGTGGGGCAATCCGCAGTACTTCTGGCAATTTCCCGTGAAGGCGCAGAAGGACCGCCCGGCGAATGAAACGTGGGTTTATGGACGCGGGCTCGGCGGATCGAGTTCGACCAACGGCACGTGGTATCTGCGTGGCATGCCCGCCGACTACGACGCGTGGCACGCAATGGGCTTGCGCGAGTGGTCGTGGAGCGAAGTGGAGCGCTGTTTCGGCGAAATGGAAAACTACCGCTACCGGCACGGTCATCGCTCGCGCGGCCGCAACGGGCCGCTTCAGGTGACGGAGTTGCCGTTTCGCTCGCCGGTGATCGACGCCGCGCGCGAGGCGGGCCGCCAGATGGGCCTGCCCGTGCTCGACGACATCAACACGCCGAATACGCAGGGCATCGGCTACACGCAGGCGACGGTCGATCGGCGCGGCCGCCGCGCGTCGGCGTATCGCGCGTTTCTCAAGCCTGCGATGCGCCGGCGCAATCTCACGGTGATCACGGGCGCGCTTGCGGAGCGCATCGTGTTCGAGGGCACGCGGGCCACGGGCGTGCGTTATCGCGTCGGCGAAACAGCAGGCTTCGCGCGCGCGCGACGCGAAGTGATTCTCTGCGCGGGCGTGTTGCAGAGCCCGAAGCTCCTGCAGATTTCCGGCGTCGGTCCTGCGGATGTGCTTGCGAAGGCGGGTGTCGACGTCGTGAAAGACCTGCCCGCCGTCGGGCGCAATCTCGTCGATCACGCGATGTTCTCGATTTCGTTTCGCATGCGCAACGATCCGGGCTTCAATCGCGAATTCCACGGCTGGCGCTTGATGCGGCATGTGCTGCAGTACTACACGACGCGCACCGGGCTCATGGCCTATACGTCGCCAGAACTGACCGCGCTGGTGTCGATGCGATCCGAGCCGCATTGGCCCGACGTGCAGTTCGGCGTGGGGCCGTTTTCGATGCGTTCGTCCGAGGAAATCAAGGCCGATCCGGGCCGTGGCGCGTTGGAGGATCAGCCGGGAATCACGCTCAATGGCTATTATTTGCGGCCGAAAAGCCGTGGCAGCGTCGCCATTCAGTCGGCGGATATCGCGCAGCCGGTGCTCGTCGATGCGAACTGGTGGGGCGATCCTGAAGACCGCAAGCTGCTGATCGACATGCTGCGTCTCATGCGCAAGTTCGCGGCCCAATCCGCGCTCGCGCCGTATATCGTGCGCGAGGTTACGCCCGGCCCGCAGTATCAGAGCGACGACGAGATCTTCCAGGCATTGCAGTGGCTCGTGAGTCCCGGCGTGCATGCGACCGGCACGTGCCGCATGGGCGCGCCGGAAGATTCGGTGCTCGATTCGCGCTTGCGCGTGCATGGCGTTGACGGGCTGCGCGTGGTCGATTGCTCGTCGATGCCGACGCCGCCTTCGGGCAACACCAACGGTCCGGCGATGATGCTCGGTTATCGTGCGGCGGAGTTGATTCTCGAGGATCGCGATCGGCGCGTTGAAGAACGGTGTGCGGGGACTGCCGTGTTCGCGTAGTGCTTTGTTGAGTGCTTTGTTGAGTGTTTTGGTGGCTTGCACGTTGCGGTTTGCGTGCAACGTGCAAGCTGATCACGTAGGCGTCACGGTCGCGGGAATAGCCGCCCGGGACGCGCGCCGATCGTCAACCTATCTTGTTGGCCTGCTCTTTTGCGAGCAGACGTTGCGCCTGACGATCCCCATGGTTGGCTTCCTGTGCGGTTTGCACCGAGGATTCGGTGGCTTCCGCAAAGGCTGCGCGCGCCATGCTGCTGATATTGACCGTATAAGAAGCCGATGGCGTCGAACTTTGCGTCGTCGTGCTGGATTGCGTCTGCGATGCGCTGGCCGGTTGCGCGGCGGCCGTCGCCTGTTGCTGCTGCGTTCCGGTACTCGTCGCGACGGACGCGGGTTGACTGGAAATGGCGGCAATGCTCATGAAAGGTCTCCAAAAGGTGAATGAACCGTGAACAGCGCACGGTTTATCGGAGAATCCTTTCCAATACTTAAGAAGTATTTATTTTCAGGTAATGAGCGGCCTTAAGGCTTGCATAAGCTGCGGTTTGATTTCCACTACGCCGACTCACAATAGCCGCGTGCCAGTCCATCGAAATCGTGGATGAAATGGCTGGAATGAAAATGTCTTTTATTCAACCTGCAAGCGCACGGAACGGCGCGCTTTTTAAAAAAACGATCCAGACCGGAAGTCGTGTTTGTTAAGGCGTACATCAGGATACGTCGCTAGTATCTCGCCGATCGCTCAGGTTGCCCGTGGAAATCAATCTTGTCATCGCGCACGAATAACGTTACTCACGATAACTGGTCCACCTGGATTCTCCGGCAACGTCACGGCGACGATCGCGCGCAGGCGCGCAACGTTCGCGTCGAGATTACGAAATACGCGGACCGTGTGCTGGATTCCGTTCGACTCCAACCCGGTATGACATTGGCCGACATTGGCACCGGGGATGGTCTCGTGGGATTTCGGGCAATCGAGCGCGCCGGTGCTTCGATCAGCGTGATCATGACGGATATTTCACCGCCGTTGCTGGAGCATGCTGAAGAGACCGCCCGAAAGCTCGGTGTCAGCGGGCAGTGTGCTTTCGTTCAAGGGTCCGCCGAGCAACTGGACGGTATCGCCAATGCATCCGTCGATGCGGCCACGATGCGCGCGGTGCTCGCCTATGTGCCGGACAAGCCCGCGGCAATGCGCGAGCTTTATCGCATTCTCAAACCGGGCGGCCGTTTCGCCATGGCGGAGCCGATTCTGCGTGATGAAGCGCTTGAGGTTTGCATGCTCAAGCGATTGGTCGATGAAGGCGCGTTCGAGGCCGGTGATCCGTTCTTTCCGCTTTTGCTGCGATGCCGGGCCGCACAATTCCCCGACACGGAAGACAAGCTGCGTTCGCTGCCCATAACGAACTATGGGGAGCGCGACCTGGTTCGCTATGCGATGGATGCGGGATTCACGGACATTCATCTGGAACTGCATATCGATGTGCGGACCGAGGACAGTCTTCCGTGGGACATGTTTATCCGCACCTCACCTCATCCTTTGGCGCCGCCGCTGGAAGAGATCCTCAAGACGGAATTTACCCAGAGCGAGCGCGAGTATCTCGAAGTGCGCATGCGGGCGATTTTTGAAAGCGGCAAGCAGCTTGGCGCGGAACGCATTGCGTACCTGACGGCGAAAAGGCCGTAGACCGTGAACGCCTGTGACGGGCGTTCAAGAAGGGCGGCTGATAAACCGTCGTCATTTCCCCGCGCCGGTGGGCTGTTCGCAACTCATCACGAGTGTGCCTGCGTCGTTCGCCACGGCCCTCACGACGGCGCGGTGGAATTCGCCCGATCCGCAATACCATTCAGCGACAAAATCCGATCGGCACGCTTTTGCGTCGAAAGTGTGCTCAGGCGAAGCGACCGGATAACGGCAGGTTTCGCGAGCGTTACAGTGGAGCGCGAGCGTGCGCGTTGAATTGCCGTGACGCGCGCCGCAGTTCGCACCGTAAGTCCCCGATTCGATACGGATCGGGGACGCCAATGCGCTGAAACTCGCGCCAAGCAGAACGACCGCCAATAAGGCGTAAAACGTTCGGTTCATGATTGCCCCCTTTATCGCGGCGGCGGCTTTCCTCCATTCAGTTTAGGGCGGATTGGGGACTCGCAAAACGCTGCATTCGAATACGCCCACGCGGCTCGAAACCCCAGACGAATGCCGCCGTCATCACATCAGGTGATGACGGTCATATCCCCCGCTTCGTTGATCAACGAAAAGGGCGGCCCGTAGACTCCTGCCATACCCAACAACACTCAGGAGACACGGCGCGGCGGGAGCTCAGGCACCTGCGCCCTTCGACCATGGATCTGTCCCTTCCCAATACGACGGCCGGACGGCCGACCCTCTCCATGGGCGAGAAGCTGAGCTACGGCGCGGGCGAGATCGCGTCGAATCTCGCCTGGAACATGGTCACGGGCTTTCTGCTTTTCTATTACAGCGACGTCGCCATGCTGCCCGTCGCCGCGCTCGGCGGACTGATGCTCGTCACGCGTGTGCTCGACGCCATTTTCGATCCGCTGGTGGGTCTCACCGTGGACCGGACATCGAGCCGCTTCGGCAGGGCGCGTCCGTATCTGCTCTACGCGACGATTCCTTTCGGCATCCTCTGTATTGCGACGTTCACGGTACCGGACTTTTCGCCGCTCGGTAAACTGGCTTACGCGTATGTCACGCTCACGCTGCTCGGCCTGCTCTATTCGCTGCTTTACATTCCCTATAGCGCCTTGTTGCCGCTGATGACGCGCAATCCCGCTGAAAAGAATCAGCTCGGCAGTTTTCGCTCGATGGGCACGTCGATTGCCTCGATCTTCGTCTATGGCCTGACGATGCCGATCGTCGGTTATATCGGCGGCGCCGACCGTCAACACGGTTTCACCGTGGCAGCCGTCATCATGGCCGTGCTGAGCGTCGCCCTGTATTTTCTGGTGTTCTTCAAATGCAAGGAGCGCACGCAGGCCGCAGCGCCGGTTCAACACGTCGCGGTCCGGCTCAGTCTCGCGCAGATGCTGCGCAACCCGATCTGGCGCATCGTGTTCGTGATGGCGCTGCTCATCTTCATCAAGCTGGGCGTGCTCGTGTCGAGCGTCGCGTACTTCACGAAGGACGTGCTGCGCGCGCCCTGGATGATCTCCGTGCTGCTGCCGCTGCTTTCCGTGGCGATCCTGATCGGCGGATTCTTCGCGGGCCTGTATTTCAAGCGCTTCAGCAAGCGTATCGGCAACATCGCCGCCATTGGCGTCTCCATCGCGCTGACGCTCGCCATGCCGCTGTTCCAGTCGCACACCACCGTGTTCGTCACGCTATTCGTGCTCTCGAACATCGTGACCGGCATTCAGGCGGCGACCACCTTCGTGATGATGGCCGATGCCGTCGAGGTGCACGAAACGGCGTTCGGCAATCGCGCAGACGGCCTCATCGTCTCCAGCGTCAGCTTCGGCATCAAGGTCGGGATGGCGGTGGGCACGGCATTGACCGCGTTTGCATTGGGCTGGGCGGGATACAAGCCCGCGGACATCACGGCGAAGGCGGCATCGGTGGTGGGCTGGCTGTTCTACGCCACGCCGGTCGTGCTGATGGTTCTGCAGGTCGTTTGCCTGTCCTTTTATCGCTACGACGAGAAGTCGGCATCGCGCGAAAGCCGCGCGATCCACGGCGAGGGCGCGCCCAAGGCGCTCTAACCCAACCTGTAAATGGAAAATTTCGAACATGATGAAAAACCGAGTAGTGAGCGACAACGGTCTGCGCGCGACGGAGAGCGGATTTGCAATCGATGTGCGCTTGCCGTGGTATCGCTCGCTGCCGTTGTCCACGGTCGACATTGCGGAAATTATTCTGGATGGCGAAACGATTGATCTCGCCGATGTGACGTTTGAACTCGAAGGGCAGACGCTGCGCCCCGACGATCTCCGTGCGTTGACCGACCAGTGGTGGTACGTGCTCGACTCGGCGTGGCTGAACGTCAAGCATGCGCCGATCGCGAAGGGCAGCGCGCACGATGTCGCCGTCACGCTCGCGGTGCGTCCGCCCTATATCAAGGGACTGGTCCGCCTCACGAAAACCGAAAAGCGCCTGGTCGCGAACTAATCGACAGCAGGAGAAAACGATGAGCACCAAGAACACCGGTCTGCGACTGGGCACGACACTCTATAGCCTCACCACGCAGTTTCACGCGCGCGAATACACGTTCGACGAACTCGTGCGCAAAGTCGCGGCCGAGAACCTCGGTCCGGGGCTCGAAGTCGTCGGCTTTCAAAGCATCCGCGGATTCCCGAACGTCAGCGATGAATTTGCGGATCACTTCCGTGGGCTGATCGAAGAAACGGGCCTTGAGCCGTCCTGCCTCGGCATCAACGCCGACTTCCGCATGTCGCGCGATCGCGATCTCACCATTGACGAACTCGTGACGTACCACGAGCGTCAACTTCACGCGGCGGCGAAGCTTGGCTTCCCCGTGGTGCGCTATCAGTACCCCGCGGGTCCCGAGGTCATCGAACGGCTCGTTCCGCTCGCGGAAAAACTCGGTGTCAAGCTGGGTCTCGAACTGCACGCGCCGCATCATGTGCAGCATCCCGATGTGCTGGCGTTCCGCGAAATGTATGCGCGCGTGGGCTCGCCGTATCTCGGCTTTATCCCGGACTTCGGCGCGTCGGCGCGTGCGGTGCCGCCGAGTTTCATCGAGTATTTCCGCGAACTGGAGATTCCCGAGTCGCTGATCCAGCTTGCGCTCGAACACTGGAATGGCGAAGGCGAGGCCTATCCGCGTCGTGACCGTTTCCAGGCCGAGGCGCGGGCGCTCGGTGCCAACGAACGCTTCATCACCGAGATCAGCATTATTTTCGGGCTGTTTTCACGCCAGAACCCCGAGGCGTGGCGCGAAATCATGCCGCAGGTCGTGCATATTCACGGGAAGTTTTTCGATTTCGCCGACGACGGTTCGGAAGTCTCGGTGGACTACGACCGCATTCTGCCGATCTTCGTCAACGCCGGTTACAACGGCTTCATGTCGAGTGAGTATGAAGGCCATATGTGGACCGATTCGGACGGCTTCGACAAGCTGCGCCGCCACCACGCGCTTGCACGGCGTGTACTCGGCAGACTGAACGAAGTCGAACACGCAGGTTAATCGTCAGTTAATTGTTGGTTGATCGCGTGCACGGTGCGGATCGATAGCGAGCTTTTAATCAGGATGCCGAAGTGAGAGGAATTATGCGTTTGCGGGCTGTTGTACTGTGTGTTGTTGCTTTGGCGGCCGGAGCCGCGAAGGCCGAGCCGGGCGATGTTGCGGCGGGCAAATCGGCATTTGCGCGCTGTGCGGCCTGCCACTCGGTCGCGCCGGGCGTGACGCTCATGGGGCCGTCGCTGTCGGGCGTCGCGGGCCGACGCGTCGGCTCCGTGGCGGGCTTCCGCTATTCGAACGCGCTCGCCGCGTCTCACGATACGTGGACGCCGGAGCGGCTCGCCGCATGGCTCGCCGATCCCGCAAAGGTTTATCCGGGCAACCGGATGCCTTTCGCCGTGTCGGACGAGAAAACGCGCCGCGATCTGGTCGCTTATCTCTCGACATTGACCGCCGCAAAATGAGCTTCGCATCGGCGGGAAACACGCGCAAATTGCGCCTCGCGATGGTCGGCGGCGGTCCCGGTTCGTTCATCGGTCCCGTTCACCGGATCGCGGCGGAACTCGATGGACAAATCGAGCTGGTCGCCGGCGCGTTCAGCAGCAACGCTGAACGTTCGGCGCAGGCCGCCGCGCAATACGGCATCGATCCAGCGCGGGCTTATTCGGATTACGAAACATTGCTCGACCGCGAGCGAGAGCGCACGGACCCGGCCGACCTAGTTGCGATCGTCACGCCGAATCACCTGCATTTTCCGGTTGCGGCGGCCGCACTCGCGCGCGGTTATCACGTCATCAGCGACAAGCCCGCGACCGCCACGCTCGACGAGGCGCAGGCACTGGCCGAGCACGTGGCGGATAGCGATGGGCTTTACGCGCTGACCTATACGTACACGGGCTATCCGATGATCCGGCAGGCGCGCGCGATGTGCGCGGCGGGCGAACTGGGGCGCATCCGCAAGGTCGTCGTCGAGTATGTGCAGGGGTGGCTCAGTCAGCCCATCGAAGCCGATGAGCAGAAGCAGGCGGCATGGCGCACCGATCCGGCGCGCGCCGGTATGGGCGGCTGTATCGGCGATATCGGCGTGCACGCTTTCAATCTCGTCGAGTTTGTCACGGGCGAGCGTGTCGTGAAGCTTTGCG
This sequence comes from Paraburkholderia tropica, assembly GCF_914484835.1. Taxonomy (GTDB): domain Bacteria; phylum Pseudomonadota; class Gammaproteobacteria; order Burkholderiales; family Burkholderiaceae; genus Paraburkholderia; species Paraburkholderia tropica_A. The sequence goes on along the minus strand of NZ_CAJZAR010000036.1, from coordinate 184,378 downwards.
CGGACCTCTCGGCGATCGTGGAAGGCCGCCGTCTCGACGACGACTGCAATCTCCTGGTTCGCCTCTCAGGCGGCGCGCCCGGCGTGATCCATACGACGCAGATCGCGGCTGGCGAGCGTAACGGACTTGCGATTCGTGTCTTTGGCGAAAAGGGTTCGCTGGCCTGGGAGCAGGAGGAGCCGAATCGGTTGCGCGCTTCCTGGCCCGATCGGCCGACGCAAATTTTCCACGCGGGCGCATCGTATCTGGCGGCGTCCGCCGCGAGCGCGTGCCGTTTGCCGCCGGGGCACCCCGAAGGCTATCTGGAGGCCTTCGCGAATCTCTATCGCGACTTCGCAGCGTCGATACGCGCGCGAGCATCGGGCGCGAGCGATGAATGTGGGCTCGTCAACGGCATCGAGGCGGGCGTTCGCAGCATGCGTTTCGTGGAAGTCGCAGTGGCGGCGAGCCGCGACGGACGCGGCTGGGTCGCGATGGATTAAACGAGGAGCGTGCATGCAAACCATCAAGGGACCGGGCATTTTTCTGGCGCAGTTCGCGGGCGATACGCCGCCGTACAACTCGCTGGAATCATTGGCTCGCTGGGCGAGCGGGCTCGGATACGTGGCCGTGCAGATTCCCACCTGGGACCGTCGGCTATTCGATCTCGAACTCGCGGGCACCAGCCAGGATTACTGCGACGAAGTTCGCGGGACGCTCGCGCAGCACAAGCTGCAGATCAGCGAACTGTCGACGCATTTGCAGGGACAACTCATTGCCACACATCCGGCGTATGACGCGCTGTTCGACAACTTCGCGCCTGTGGAACTGCGCGGGCAGCCGCAAGAGCGGCGCGAATGGGCGCAGCGACAGTTGCGCCTGGCCGCGTCCGCAAGCCGCAAGCTTCAACTGAAAGCGCACGCGACGTTTTCCGGCGCGCTGGCGTGGCATTTGTTTTACCCGTGGCCGCAACGGCCCGCTGGCCTCATCGACGAAGCCTTCGCGGAACTCGGCAAGCGTTGGCTTCCGATCCTGAATGCCTTCGATGAAGCGGGCGTGGATGTCTGTTTCGAAATCCATCCCGGTGAGGATCTGCACGATGGCGTGACGTTCGAACGCTTTCTGGATGCAACCGGCGCGCATGCGCGCGCGAATATCCTGTTCGATCCGAGCCACCTGCTGCTTCAGCAGATGGACTATCTCGCGTTCATCGATATTTACCACAGCCGTATTCGCGCGTTTCATGTGAAAGATGCCGAATATCGGCCGAACGGGCGCAGCGGTGTCTATGGCGGTTATCAGCCGTGGTTGTCGAGGCCGGGCCGTTTCCGCTCGCTCGGCGACGGATCGATCGACTTCAAGGCGATCTTTTCGAGCCTGACTCAATACGGCTACGACGGTTGGGCGGTTGTCGAATGGGAATGCTGTTTGAAGCATCCCGAAGCGGGCGCGGCCGAAGGCGCATCGTTCGTGCGCGAGCATCTCATTCGCGTCACGGAACGCGCGTTCGATGACTTCGCGGGCGCCGACGCGGACAGCGCGCGAAATCGGCGGATTCTCGGACTCGTCGCTTAAACCTGCTGTCGCGACGCCAACGCTGCCCTCACGGCGCAGCGTCGTTGCTGCAGCCATTCTTGATGGGCGATTCGAGGTATGAGCGCAATTAGACACATCGTGATGTGGGAGCTGAAAGGCGAGTCTCCCGAAGAGAAGGCGACGGCCGCCAAGCGGGTCAAGCTCGCATTTGAAGGTCTCAACGGAAAAATTCCGGGTCTGCTCAAGCTTGAAATCGGCATCGATTTCAGCGGCGTCGATTACGCCTGCGATGTCGTGCTGTATTCGGAGTTCGATAGCCGGGAGGCACTGCGGGCGTATGCCACGCATCCGGAGCACCTGCGCGTACGCGACGAGCTGACCGGTGTGCGCGTGAGCCGCCATCAGGTCGACTACGCCTGATGCGTGCAGGCAGATTCGAAGACGATTCTAAGCCCGATTCGAAGCAGGTGTATGGGCCATCTTGCTTAATCGACTCGCGCGGCGCTTGACAGCCAATTCGAAGTACGACGCGGCTGAGCGCCTCGCCCCGCAATGCAGGCAACTACGATAACGAAGGAAGAGATGGAGACACGCAGCATCAATCCCAAACGCCGGCGGCTCATTGTCGGCGCCGGCGCTGCCGCAGCGGCAGCGGGCATCTGGACGCTGGTCGGCACGGTTCGTCCCGCCGAAGCGGCTTCTTCGCTGGTCGACTTCGTTTGCGATCAGGCCCTGCCGCAGACGGATACGCCCGGCGCGTTGTCCGCAGGTGTGCCCCAGTTCCTGCGTCTGGCGGTCCAGCACGGACTCGCGGGCGCAAAACCCGATCTGCTTGAGCAACTGGCATCGGAACTCGATCACGCCGCGGGCGGCCGCTATGACGCGTTATCGACTGCGGAAAAGCTCAAGGTGCTCACGCGCCACGACGAGGCCTGCTTCAAGGGCGGACGACCGAGCGGCGCGCAGGCATGGCCCACCGTGAAGCGCCTGATTCTGATCGGCTACTACACCTCCGAGATCGGCGGCTCGCATGAATTGCGCTATGAGCTGGACCCCGGTGGCTTCCAGCCCGATCTTCCGTATAAGGCGGGCGACCGCGCCTATTTGAACGACTGGTTTGGGACGATTTGATCATGCGTGACGACTTCGATGTGATTGTGGTGGGATCGGGCATCTCCGGTGGTTGGGCCGCGAAGGAACTGACTGAAAAAGGTCTCAAGGTCGCGCTGATCGAGCGCGGCAAGATGATCGAGCATCAGGCCGACTATCACAATGAAATGAAGGCCCCTTGGGAGATGCCGTTCCGGGGCATGGGCGATCAGAATCTCTTCAATGCCGATTACCCGCAGCAGCAAGGGCTTTTCTTCAACGAATGGACCCAGGATCATTGGGTCAACGACCGCCAGAATCCGTATGAATCGAGCGGCCCCGTGCCGTTTCAGTGGCGACGCGGCTATCAGCTTGGCGGCCGTTCGCTGACGTGGGGACGTCATGTCTTTCGCCGCGACGACCACGATTTCGAAGCCAATCTCAAGGATGGCAACGGCAGTGACTGGCCGATTCGTTATCGCGACATCGAACGCTGGTATGCGTATGTCGAATCGTTTATCGGCGTGTCGGGCGACGCCAATGACAAGGTCGAGGGCTTGCCGAATGGCGTCTTTCAGGCACCGTTCGGACTGACCGCGCCCGAACTGGCGCTGAAACAGCGTCTGGCCGAACACTACGACGGGCGGCGTCAACTGATCATCGGCCGCATCGCGCACCTGCGCGAAGCGAAGGAAGGCCGTGCGCCGTGCCAGGCGCGGCTCATCTGTTCGCGCGGCTGCTCGTATGGCGCGTACTTCAGCACGCAGAGTTCGACGCTGCCGGCGGCGCGCGCCACGGGCAATCTCACGCTGCTGACCGACCAGATTGTCGAACGCGTCGATTACGATGCCACGTCGAAACGCGTGACTGGTGTGAGCCTGTTAAATGCGGTCGATGGCTCGCGCAAAAAGCTCACGGCGCGCGCGGTATTTCTCAATGCTTCGGCGTTCAACTCGGTCGGGATTTTGCTGCGCTCCGCCTGTGATTCTTTTCCGAATGGTCTGGGCAATTCCAGCGGCGTGCTCGGGAAGTACATCATGGACCACGGCTCCACGACTTTCGTCGCGCGCATCAAGGGTTTCGACGATCGAACTTACGCGATCAACCGTCCCGCCGCGTTCATCATCCCGCGCTATCTGAACGTCACTGAAAAACAGGCCGGTCTGCTGCGCGGCTATGCATTCCAGGGTGGCGTGTCACGGCGCGGTTATACGCGCGGTGCCGATGGCCCGGGTTTGGGTATCGCGTTGAAGAAAGACCTGAAAGGCGTGGGCGACTGGATCATATTCATGGGCGGATTCATCGAAACGCTGCCGCGCGAATCGAATGCCGTGACTTTGTCGCGTTCGGCAAAAGATGCCTACGGTATGGCGCAACTTCATATTAATTTCGAATTCTCCGACAACGAACACCGGCTGGCGGAACACGCGACGAACGAAGCCCGGCAGTTTGCGGGTCTCATGGGCTGGGACGTGTTGTTCGCGTCGCCGGAACTGGGGCGACCCGGCAGTTCGATTCACGAAATGGGCGGCGCGCGCATGGGGCGAGATCCGCGAACGTCGTTTCTCAACGGATTCAATCAGAGCCACGACATTCCGAATCTGTTCGTCACCGACGGCGCGGCGATGGCTTCGTCGGGTTCGGTCAATCCGTCGCTGACCTATATGGCGTTGACGGCGCGCGCGGCGGATTACGCCGTCAAACAAATGAAGGCCGGTGCGATCTGAAATCGAGTCATCGATGAGTGCGTGTGCGGACGCACGTCGTACCGCGTCGTTGGTTTTCTGACGCCATTCTGAAACGTTGAGAGCTGATCCGCATGCTGGGCATGTATCCGACTTTTTATATTCCGGGCATTGGCACCGCCTGGATGATGGGCATCATTGGTGTCGTTCACGTTGTTGCCTCGCATACGTCCGTGGGCGCGTCGTTTCTGTTTGCCTTACTGGAAACACGCGCATTCCGGCAAAACAAGCCGGAGCTGCTGGCGTTCATCAAGCGCTATGGCGCTTTTCTGCTGGTCTTTTCGTACATCATCGGCTCGATTACGGGGCCGGGAATCTGGTACGCCATCACGGTCGCGAGCCCGCGCGGCGTGAGCGGTCTCATCCACAATTTCGTCTGGGTGTGGGCCAGCGAATGGGTCTATTTCACCGTCGAGGTGATCGGCGTATATGCGCTCGTCTATCTGATCGACAAGGTGGATGCGCGAACGCACCTCATGCTCACGTGGACGTTCGCGATGGCGTCGTGGGCGACGATGCTGCTGATCGTCGGCATTCTGTCCTTCATGATGTGGCCGGGCAACGCGATCTGGTATGAAACCGGCCGAGCCGCCGACGCGTTCTTCAGCCCGAACTTCTTCGCCCAGCTTGGCGTGCGGACGGGCGGCATGCTCGTCATGGCGGCGATTGTCGGCCTGGTGCTGGCGAGCCGCGTGCGCGACCGCGCGCAGCGGCGCGAAATCATTCGCCTCGTGGCGCCGGTGGGACTGAGTGGCGGCGCCATCGCCGTGCTCATGTTCTTCGCGTATCTGCATACGCTGCCGCAGAACGCGATCGTGATGCTCAACACGCATCTGCTGCCCGTCTACGGTCGGGAAATGCTCGCGGTGTTTATCGTCACGGCGAGTTGGCTGATGTTTTGCTGGGTGTTTCCGCAGCGCGTTTACACCTCGCTCGCGGTGCCGCTGTTCGTGCTGATCGCGGTGGCCGGCGTGTGGCCTGAGGAGCGCATGCGGGAATCGATGCGCAAGCCTTTCGTGGCGGGCCAGTACATCTACGGCAATCAGGTCATCGCGCGGAATGTGCCCGGAAGAGGCATTCACGATGAAGTGGACCGGATCGCGGCGCATGGACTGCTCGCGCTGCATCCCTTCATACCGGATCGCCTGCGCGTGATCGACGACGCGAACCGGCTCGAAGCCGGGCGTCTGCTGACGCGGCTGGCCTGTGCGAATTGCCATTCGCTGGAGCCGGGCGGACCATTGCGCAGTCTGCCCGACAAACTCCATCGCGCGACCGACGAAGACCTGATTGCCGCATTCCTGCGTGGGCCGCTCGGACACGGCACGCAACCGTATATGCCGCGCATCGACTTGCCGGATGCCGAGGTTCGCGCCATCGCTCACTACCTCGCCGCTGTCGACGCAGGAAAAGATGTCGACCGCCTGATCGATCAACATCATAAAAACGGCCGCTAGAACATGGAAATAGGTGCAGTCATGGACGCGATGCGCGATCCCGCCGGGATTCCCGCGCCGCCGTTCGTCTTTCAGGCGCTGATGGTGATTACATGGGCGCTCCATATTGCCTTTGTTCATCTGTCGATGGGCGCGGCGGGTCTCGCCATTTACGCGTTTCATTCGCGTTCGCGCGGCGCGCATTGGACGCGTCTCTCGATGGCGATGACCAAAGTGGCGAAGGTCGGTGTGTCGCTGCTGATCGTGCTCGGTGTCGCGCCGCTCTTGTTCACGCAGGTCATCTACGATCCGCAGTGGTACACGTCGAACGTCTTGTCCGGGCGTTGGGCGCTGGCGTTTATTTTCACGCTGCTCGTGGCCTACTGCTCGTGGTACGTGTTTTACGTATCGAATCACGAGCACGCGAAACGTCGTGCGGGATGCTATGCATGGATCGCGTTGCTGTTATTTTGCGTCGACGGACTCATCATGCACGCGCTGTCGTATCAGGCGTTGTTGCCGGAAAAGTGGATGAGTTGGTACGCGCCCGGTGGTGTCGTGGACACGCGTGGCGCGGCCCTGCATGCGATCGAATGGGCGCGCTATGTCTTGATCATGGGGCTTTCCGTGCCTGCCATCGGCGTATTCCTGATTGCTTACGCCCATTACTTTTCCGTGCGCGGCGATCGTGATGCGCGCTATCTGGTTTTCGCGCGGGAACTCGGGCGGCAAATCGCGCAGTGGGGTTTTCTGTTTTCGATCGTGCCCATGCTGGCCTGGCAGTTCGACCTGCCGCCCGCGTCGGGTCTCGAACTGCTACCGCTCGGATGGTCGATCGTGGGCGCTCTCGCAATCATGGGCGCATGGATGCGGCTTCCTGGTTCGAGCGTGCAGGGTTATCTGCCGATGGTGGCCAACTTCGGCATCGTCTCACTGCTCGCCGTCTGGCGGGAAGTCATCCGCATGCGCTATTTAAAGCCATTGGGTTACGACATTCACAGCTATACGGTTCATCCCGACGCTCCGTCGATGCTGTTGTTCTTTTTGACGCTTGCAGGGATCGGTGGCGTGGTGGGCGGTTTTTATCTGACGCTGCTGTATCGATCGGGACGCGTGGCGGGGCGTTATACCGCCGAACCGCTCGTGCGCTACCTCGCGCGCGGCGCGTTGTCCGTGCTCGGTGTGTGGATCACGGCATTCCTCGCCTACGGTGTGGTGATTTCACTGCGCGACAGCTTTAACTAAACCAGGTAATCGGCATTGGATACGAAAACCCCTTATTTCGCGGCCGGGTTGGCTTGCGTCGCGGCGCTTGCTATGGCGAACGCCCACGCAAAAAATCCCGGTATCGACGCGAATGCAGGAAAGCAGCGCGCGGCGGTTTGCTTTGCTTGTCACAATACGAATGGGATGGCGCAGATACCCGGTGTGCCGAATCTCGCGGGCCAAAATAGCGATTACCTCGAAGAAGCGCTTAGGGCGTATCGCGACGGCCATACGCGCCAGAATGTCATCATGAATGCGATGGCGTCGCCGTTGAGTGACGGAGATATTGCGAACATTTCGGCTTACTTCAGTCTGCTTCATCCGCAAATGAAATGAATGGCGCGGCGATTTTTATCCGCCGGATCAGTACAACGATCCGGCGGATAAAAAGTGACTGCGGTTCAAATCAGCATCGCATCACTGTCTTGAAGAAACCTGCGGGGCCGACGCCGCTGGCGCGGCAGGTTCACTCGCGCCGCGCCCACGCGGCGGCCCAGGCGGGCTCGGAATGCGCGCGGGCGGCGCGGGGCCGCGACGCGGCGGACGGCAGCGGTCCGACTTCGGATCGAGATGCCAGCCCACTTTGCAGATCTTCTTCGGTTGCGCCTGTGCAGCGTCGGCGGCCAGCAGGCCGATGCCGAGGCTCAAACACAGGAGCGAGAAACGCAGTACGTTTTTCATGAGTAATCTCTTTGCGAATAGTGTGTCGCGACGATGGCGCGTGTTGACGTGTTGGCGCTCAGAAGCGATGGGTAATACCGATACGCAGCAGCGATTGCGTGTCGGTCGATGAAGACTCCGGCAGGAAGCCAATGCGCGCGACCGCATCGACACCGCTTGCACGCTGATACACCGCGATCGCATAGATATCGGTGCGCTTAGAAAGCCCGTAAAACGCGCCGACGGAAATCTGGTGATCGTGATTGCTGTTCAGCACGGCATTACCCCAGTTGTACTGGTAGTGCAGCGACAAGGTCACGTTTTGCGTGGCCGGATAAAAGCCGCCGACGCTCACGACCTGCGCGCCCGCGCCATTGTTCGGATTGCGCGAGTTGGTATAAAGCGCGTCGATAAAACCGATGCCGACAGCGAGGCGTCCACCGAAGCCGAAGTTTCGCAATGCCTGGCCGTCGTTCACGATGTCGGTATTGCGCGTGTAGGTATAGGCGGCGTCGAGTTGCAGCGGACCGCACGAGTAATCGGCGCCGAAGCTCTGCGTATTGCCTCGTCCCGCATGGCCCGGCTCGCTACCGAACGCATACATCGCGCCGAGCGAAAGGCCGTAGATTGCGGGCGTGCGATACGAGACGGCGTTATTGAACAGATACCAGCCGATCACGCCGTTGAAGTCCAGCGAACCCATCGCGAGGTTGAAGCCGGAGAAGGGGCCGGCCGAACTGTTGTACGGCGGCATGGCGTAGAGTTCCGGCCCCCAGCGCGAGAGAGTGAGCGACTGAAACATGAAGTCGTTCAACTGGCCGATGGTCAGCGTGCCCCAGGTGTCGTTGCGCACGCCAATCTGCGGGCCGTAACCATAGTCGGCGCCATTCGACGCATTGAAACTATGCGATACGTCGAAGAAAAAACTGCTTCCGCCGCCGAGGTCTTCTGTGCCTCTGACGCCGAAGCCGCTTTTCCACATGATGCCGGGCTGCATTTCGATTTGTTTGCCGCCGGCGACGTTCGAGATATAGGTGATGCCATTGTCGATCGTGCCGTAAAGCGTGACCTGTGCATGGCAGGCATCGCTCGCTGCGAGGGCGAGTGTGCCCGTCATCAGCATCGTATTGAGGCGGCAACGCGGATACGCGCGCGGGCGCGCAGCAGACTTCTTCATGCTGTCTCCATCTCCTTTCTTGTGATGTCGTTACGCCCTCGTTCAGGGGCGTTTTCTTCCGCCTGTGTGGCTGGAATGACGCAAGCGTAGAAGGTGGAGTGGACATTGATCAAAGCGGTGCGCGATATTAATATCATCACGCGAAGTGATCACTAAGGAATAGAAATGAAAGATGTGAAGGAGACGAAAGCGCGGGCGGCCCGTTCCAGCGAGCCTGCCGCCGCGGAGCGAATCGATTTGAATCTGCTGAACGTCTTCGACGTGGTGATGACCGAGCGGCACGTCACGCGCGCGGCCGAGCGCCTGGAGATGACGCAGTCGGCGGTGAGTAACGCGCTGAACCGGCTGCGCACGCAGTTCAAGGATCAGTTGTTCGTCAAGTCGCCGAAGGGTGTCATGCCCACGCCGCGCGCGCTCGCCATGTGGCCCCGCGTGCATCAGGCGATGGAGGAACTGCACGCGGCCACGCATATGGACGATATGGACGTCAGCGAATCCGATCTGCGGTTCCGCATTTCACTCGGCGATCTGTCCGCGGCGTTGCTGGCTCCGCACCTTTACCGGGTGCTGGCTTCGCATGCGGCGCACACGCGGCTGTCCTTCGTGCCTCACGATCCGGCGATGGCCGGCGCGCGGCTCATGCGCGGCGAAGTCGATTTCGCCATCGGGCTGGAACCGCCTCGCGCGGCGGTGGTGCAGGGCATGCCGCTGTGGTCGACGTCTTATCTGATCGCGGGTCGCAAGGGCCATCCGCTATTCGATCGGCCTATTTCGCTCGCGTCGTTTTGCGAAAGTCCGCAGCTTGCGGTGAACGTGCTCGGCGAGGACGATGCGCCCAGTCCCGTCGACGATGCGCTGGCGAATCGCGGCCTCAAGCGCGATGTGCGTTTCTCCGTGAATCAGTTTTCGGTGGCCGCGCCCATTTTGCGTGAATCGGATCTCATCGCCGTGCTGCCTGCGCGACTCGCGCTCACGTATTCCGCGCGCGGCATCATCGAAACGCGGCCTTTGCCTTTTTCGATTCCCGACGCCGTGCTCTATCTCACGTGGCATCAGCGCAGCAATACCTTGCCGTCGCATCAGTGGTTGAAGCAGCGGCTGATCGAAGCCGCAACGCAATTGAATATCGAAGCGGAAAGGGAATTGCGGAAAGACTAAAAAGCGAATTATTTCTCCCGCTGATAACCGTCATATTCCTGACTATGTTGCCCGGCGCATTCCGCACGAATAGGCTGCGCTAGCGAAAGTCTGTCGGCGCGGTCCCACGTGTAGCGCGCGGCCGCGCCAGCCGACATCACCGAGGTCAGGGAGATCAGGCGGCATGAAGCTGGTGAGCTTTACACACAAGGGCGAGAGCAGTTGGGGCGCGCTGACGGATGCGGGGATCTACGACTTCAAACGGCTATCGGGCGGCGAGTGGCCGACGCTGCGCCACGCGCTTGCGGTGCAGGCCGGGGCGCAGTTGAATCAGCTTGTCGAGGTGGGCGCGCCGTCGCTCCAGTTGCAGGACGTCGTGCTGCAAACGGTCATTCCCGACGCGGTCAAAATCCTGTGCGCCGAATGCGGCGATAGCGATTCCATCGGCGTGCAGCGCTTTCCGCTGATGTCCCGACGCGATGTGTTTATCCGCTTGTCCGGCACGCTGGTCGGACACGGCGAACCCATCGTGCGGCCCGCGGATACCGACCAGTTCGAATTGCGCGGCAGACTGGCCGTGATCATCGGGCGCGCGGGGCGGCGCATTCCGCGCGAGCTCGCGCGCGAGTATGTGGCGGGCTACGCGCCGTTCTGCGATACCACGGTGCAGGAATGGCGGCGCGCCGGTCGCCCGTCGACGATCGCGATGAATTTCCCCATGACCTGTGGCATCGGTCCGTGGATGTCGACGCGCGACGCGTCGGGCGACGAGGCGGATTTCCATCTCACGACGCGCGTGAACGGCGCGGAAATCGACTACCAACCGGGCGCCGATCTACGACGCGATATCGCCGACACGATCGCCTTCTGCTCGGCATTCACGCCGCTTGCGCCCGGCGATATTCTGGTCGTCGGCGGGCGGCCGCGCGCGAGTCTCGAAACGAGCGAAAACACGCTGAAACCGGGCGATTCCATCGAAGTGGAAGTCGCGAACGTCGGCACGCTTTATCACCCGGTGATCGACGAAGTGCGCTAGCGTGTTTCGCCGTGTCAGGCGGGCCCGCGGTCCGCGTCCACATTCAGTTGCGTGACCGATTCGATCAGCCGCTGCTTGAACCACTGATGTGCGGGCAGCGTATTGCTGCGCTGATGCCAGCTCAGGTTCAGCACGATGTCGGGCACCTTGAACGGCAACGGACACACGTCGATCTGTTCGCGCGCCCGCGCCGTCATGGCGAAACGCGCGGGCAGCGCGGCGATCAGATTCGAATCGAGCAGAATCGACGTGGCGACCGAAAACTGATTGACTGTCATGCAGACATTGCGCGTGAGGTCCTGGTTCGCGAGCGCATCGTCGATCGGGCTCGGGTAATCGTCGTCGCCTGGCAGATTGATCGTCAATTGTGGCGCCTCGCAGAATTGCGCGAGCGAAATGCGCTGCTTGAGCAGCGGATGACCTCGCCGCCCCGCCACTACATAGGACTCCGACCAAAGCGGCATCGAGTGAATCACGGCCGTTTTCGGCGGCTCGATGCTCACGATGAAATCGATCTCGCCTCGCATCAGCCGAGGGCCGGCGGTCGCCGGATCATGCGGGATCACAAACACGCTCGCGTCCGGCGCGAGGTCGTGGATGCCGCGATAAAGATGCGGCAACAGCAGCGACGCCGAAAGATCGCCCATCGAGAGGCGGAATCGCTGCGCGGTGTGCGGCGCATCGAAGTCCGTGGGCAGCACCGTATCGTAAATGTCCTCAATCGACTGATGAATCGCGGGCCATAGCGTGAGCGCGCGCGGCGTGGGATTGACGCCACGCGCCGACTTCACGAACAACTGGTCCTGAAACAGTTCGCGCAGCCGGTTCAGCGCGTTGCTCACGGACGACTGCGTGATTTCCAGTCTTTCTGCGGCCCGCGTGACGTGCCGCTCCGTCATGACGACGTCGAATACTCGCATCAAATTCAGGTCCAGGCGCATGCGCGCCGGGTCCACACTCGCGGACTGCGGACTAACCCTGGTCGCCGGTGGCGTCGTCATGTTGTGTCTCCGATCATCATTTCAAACGATGACGATTATATTGCTAACCGCTTTGATCAATGTCGTCGACGTAAATATCCTTCGTACTCGTCGTCACACACGAAGGGTGAAGGTAAGTGAATCAAAGCAAGGAGACGGTCGCCAACCTTGAGGCGATCCAAAGCGATGTCCGGTCGGAGGACTATGACGTTGCTGTCGTCGGCTACGGGCCGGCGGGTGAGGTGCTCGCGTCGACGCTCGGTGCAGCGGGCGCACGCGTGCTGGTGATCGAGCGCTGGCCGCAGCCGTATCCGCTGCCGCGTCTCACGACGCTCGATGGCGAAGTCTGCCGTGTCGTGCAGGCGACCGGCATCGACACGGACATGGCCTTCGCCGAGACCTCGGTTCAGGACGCCTGCCATTTTGTCGATGCAGCGGGCGAGCCGCTGATGGTCGTGAAATATCCGGGCCTGCTGGGCGGATGGCCGTCGCGGGTGTCGGTGTTTCAGCCCGATTTCGAGCGATCGATCGCCGCGAAGGTGGCGACGATGCTCAACGTCGAGGTGCTGCGCGGCTGGGAAGCCACCGCGCTCTCGCAAGACGACGAGGCCGTCACGCTGACGATCGCGCCGTTCACGCAGGAGTCCGGCGCGCAGCACGACGCCGCGCGCACGGTGCGCGCGAAGTATCTGGTCGGCACCGATGGCGCGCGCAGTTTCGTGCGCAGCGCGCTCGGCATCGAGATGCGCGACTACGACCTGCACGAACGCTGGCTCAATTTCGACGCGGAAATCCTGCGCCCGATTCCCGAGGAATTCTCGAAGCTGAAGATCTATATGGACCCGGCGCGCCCGCATATGTACATGCCGATCGGCAAGCGGCGCCTGCGGCTGGAATTCCGCGTGATGGAAGGCGAGACCGACGAAGCGATGACGCAGCCCGACATCGCGTGGGACTTCCTTTCGCGTCAGCACGGACTCGGCCCCGAGGACGTGCGCATCATGCGTCAGGTGGTGTATCACTATCACACGCGCGTCACCTCGCAATGGCGCACGGGCCGCGTGTTTCTCGCGGGCGACGCGGCGCATACGATGCCGCCGTACATGGGCCAGGGCGGTTGCGCGGCGATTCGTGACGGACGCAATCTCGGCTGGAAACTCGTCGAAGTGCTCGCGGGCCGCAGCAGCGACGCGTTGCTCGACGACTATGGCGTCGAACGCGAGCCGCACGTGACCACGCTGGTCATGGCCTCCGATCGTCTCTCGCGCGTCGTCAACCTCGTGGACGCGGCGCAGGCCGCCGCGCGCGATCAGGGCATGCGCGAGAAGGGCGAAGGGCATCCGCCCGAACTGCCTGCGCTGCTCGGTGGCGTACTGCATCGCGACGCGCACGGCAACGTAGTGGCAGGCAGCGGTCTCTTCACGCCGCAAGGGCGCTTGGGTCGCGACGGCATCGAGGACCGCGGCGACGAGTTCCTCGGCGGCGGCTTCCAGCTCTGGTGCCTCAAGGACCCGGCCGCGCATCTCAGCGACGAAGCACGCGCGACGCTCGATCGCCTTGGCTGCAAAGTGGGCGTGTTCGACGACGCGGCCTCCACGCACGCGTTCGAAGATATCGACGGCACGTATCGCGCGTTCCTCGACAACCTCGATGCCGAAGTCGCAATCATTCGTCCGGACTTCTATGTATTTGGCGCGGTGAAGGCGCAAGCGTTGAACGCGCTCGTGGCCGATCTCGGCGTGCGCCTGTACAGCACGAACGCTGATCAGGCCGTGGGCGCAGTCGCGTCGGCTGCATGAACACGCTAATGAAGAGGAACACAGCATGAGTTACAACGTGGGCGGCCTGACGCTCGAACAACCCTTCCGCATTCGGCGCATCGGGCACTTCGGTTATCACTCGCCGGACATCGAAGGCACGGTCGCGTTTCTGTCGCGCAGCCTCGGCCTCTCGATCAGCGATGTGGACGACTTTTCGTCGCGCGTGCCCGGTCTGCCGAAAGAACATGCGACCGGCTATTTCCTGCGCTGCAATGCCGATCATCACACGGTGGTGGTCGGCAGCCAGATGCTCGTCGATACGCGCGAGCCGAATCGCAAAGGCTCGGTCGTCGGACAGATTTCCTGGCAGGTCGGCAGTCTGCGCGAAGTCGTCGAAGGGCTGAATTTCCTCGACAAGAACGCGAAGCTGCGCCGTGTCGGCCGCGATGCGCCCGGCTCGAACTGGCACGCCTATGCCTACGATCCCGACGGCTATATCAACGAGATCTTCTACGGCATGGAGCAGGTGGGCTGGGACGGCCGCAGCAAGCCCGAGTCGATGTACGACCGCGCCTTCACGACCACGCCGCCGCTGCCGCAGATCGCCGAGTATCAGGAAGTCGATACGGCGCTCGCGCGCGGCGACACGCTCGACGGCTATCGCAACGTCGAACAACGCGAAGCGCGCTACGAAGTCGAAGGCGTGCTGATGCCGCAACCGTTCAAGCTGACGCGTCTCGCGCGCATCACGCTTTACGTCGCGGACATGGAAGCGTCGCTCGCGTTTTACCGCGATATTCTGGGGCTCAAGGTGAGCGAGCGCGTGAAGGTTCACGGCAAGGAATGCGTGTTCCTGCGCGCCGACGACGAGCACCACACGCTCGCGCTTTATCCGCGTGAATTGCGCGAGCTTTACGGCTTCGCCGCCGGTTGCGGCTTCGCAGTGGCGAGCTATCAGCAGCTCGTCGAAGCGCGACGCTTCCTGCAGGAACGTGGCGCGCGCATTCTCGATCTGCCGCGCGAACTCACGCCCGGCATTCACTACGGTTTCTGGGTCCAGGGCCCCGATCAGGTCGCGATCCAGATTTTCTACGGCATGGATCGCGTCGACCGTTCGGGTCTCGCGCCGCAACCGCCTGTATTTCCCGCTACGCCCGACCAGTGGCCGCAAAACATCGTTCACGGTGGCGCGGCCTGGTACGAACCGCCTTTCATGGGCCCGCTTGCCTGAGGATCGAATCATGCCTTTTCTTGATGTACCCGGTGCGCGTTTGCGCTATGACGTTGTCGGCGACGGGCCGCCGATGATTTTCGTTCACGGCGCTGGCGCGAACTCGACGGTGTTCTTTCAGCAGGTCGCGTATTTCCAGCACACGCGCCGCGTGATTTGTCTCGACATGCGCGGCTTCGGCGGCTCGATCTGCGACGCGTCGACGTTTCATCCGCGCCAGTTCAGCGAAGATCTCGCGCGCCTCATGGACGCCGAATTGACCGAGCCCGCCGAAGTCGTGTGCCAGTCGATGGGCGCGTGGTCGGGCCTGCCGCTCGCGGTGCGCGAGCCGCAGCGTTTCGTCGGCCTCGTACTTTCGGGCTCTCCGACGCCCGCTTACGGTCCGCATCACAAGGTGCTCGAACAGGTGTCGGAGCGCTTTCGCCGCGTGGCGGCCGGTGAAGCCGTGCCGCCGCAGGACCTCGGTTTCAGCGAGCGCTTCGTCGCGCGGCACGCCGATCTGATTGCGCTCTACCAGATGCTCGCGCGCATGAACCAGAAGGTGAATCTCGCGACCATCACCGATGAAGAACTGCGCCTCATGCCGGAGCACTTCGCGGACTATCGCTTGCCGACGCTCGTGATGGGCGGCGTGCAGAACCGCCTGATCGGCGGCGAAACGCACCTCGCGGCGGCGCGCTGCATTCCCGGCGCGCGCACGTACACGTTCACGGAGTCGGGGCATTCGTCGTATTTCGAGGAACCCGATCACTACAACCGCGTGGTCGAAGGCTTTTTCGAAGAGATCCGGCACGAGCCGACATCGGCGGACAAGGAGCAACGCGCATGCTGAACAAGCCCTCGCTGAGTCTCAAGGACGCGCAGCAACTCGTCGATCATGCCTGCGCGCGCGCCGCGGACATGTCGATGCCGGTGTCGGTGATGGTCGTGGACGTCACCACCTATCTGCAAGCGGGCGCGCGCATGGACGGCGCGCCGCTGATGAGCGCGGAAGGCGCGCTCGACAAGGCCCGCAGCGCGGCGGAAGGCGGTCACCCGACGACTTTCTTCGAAAAGCCCCTGAATGAAGGGCGTTTCTCGATGGTGAAGCTGCCGCATACGCCGATCGAAGGCGGCGTGCCGGTATTCGTGGACGGTCTGTGCGTGGGCGCCGTGGGTGTCGCGGGCGCGCCGCCGCATATCGATTCGCAACTCGCCGAGCACGCGATCGCGGCGTTTTTGAGCACTCTGAAGGAACAACGATGAAACTGTCGAGCTTTTCCCATGCCGGCCGTTCGAGCTGGGGTGTCGTCACCGAACAGGGCATTGTCGATGTCCGCGCGCTGAGCGGCAATCGCTGGCCGACGCTGCGCGACGCGCTCGACGCCGGTGCGCTTGCGCAGGTCGAGGAATGCGCGAAGGGCGCGACGCCCACGCTCAAACTCGACGACGTGACCTTCGAACCGGTCATTCCGAATCCGCCGAAGATTCTGTGTATCGGCGTGGCGTATCACGAGCATCGTCTGGAAACGGGCCGCGACGTGACCGCCAAGCCGATGGTGTTCGGCCGCTTCGCGAACTCGCAGATCGGTCACGGCCAGGCGCTGCTGCGTCCGCCCGAGTCGGAGCAACTGGACTTCGAAGGCGAGGTGGCGGTGGTGATCGGCAAGCGCGGCCGCCGTATTGCGGTGGAAGATGCGTGGGAGCACGTGGCCGGTTACTCGGCCTATTGCGACGCGACGATTCGCGACTGGCAGCGTCATACGCAGCAATGGACGCCCGGCAAGAACTTCATGGCGTCGGGCGGCTTCGGTCCGTGGATGGTCACGCGCGACGAGATCGCTGACGGCAGCGATATCAGCCTCGTGACGCGGCTCAACGGCGCGGAAGTCCAGCGCTCGAGCACCGATCTGCTGATCTTCAGCATTCCTGAAATGATCGCCTATTGCTCGACCTTCACCGAACTGGAGCCGGGCGACGTGATCGCGACGGGCACGCCCGGCGGCATCGGCGGCAAACGCAATCCGCCGCTGTGGATGAAGGACGGCGACGTGCTGGAAGTGGAAGTCGGCGGCGTGGGCGTGCTGCGGCATCCCGTGCGCAACGAGGCGGTCTAAGCCGGCGCGGGCGAGCGCCCGCGATCCGGCCATAAAACACAAGACGCGGAGACAACGATGCAACGATACGAAAACCGGCTGCTGGTGATGCTGTTCGTCACCAATGGCCTGCTGTTCTTTGACCGGCTGGCGATCAACTTCCTCACGCCCTGGCTGCATGCCGAATTCGGCTTGAGCGGCTTGCAGATCGGCGCGCTGACTGCGGCGCTGTCGCTCACCTGGGCGACGTCGGGCATCGTGGTCAGCCGGCTCGCCGATCGTCATGCGATCAAGAAACTCGTGCTCGTCGTCGCCATCGTTGTCTTTTCGCTGAGCTCGGTGAGTTCGGGGCTGGCGGCGGGCTTTCTCTCGCTGCTCGTCGCGCGCTGTGTGATGGGCGTGGCCGAAGGCCCGGTCCTGCCCGTGGTGCAGACGCTCATGATGGTCGAATCCACGCCGCGCCGCCGGGGCTTCAATATGGGCTTCATCCAGGCGGTCGCCGCCGGTGTATTCGGCTCGCTGCTGGGACCGGCGCTCATCATTCCGCTCGCGCATGAACACGGCTGGCGCGCGGCGTTCTATCTCACGGGCGTGCCGGGGCTGATACTCGCGCTCGTGCTCTGGCGCTACGTCAAGGAGCCCACGCTGGAGCGCGTGTCGGGCGCACTCCATCGCACGGACGCGGACGCAACGCCGGACGGCGCGCAGCGCCCGCTCGCCAATCGCAACGTGCTGGTGTGCGCGGCGATGGCCTGCCTCTTTCTCACCACGTTCTACAGCGTGATGGTATTCGGCCCGCTGCACCTCGTCGTGGGCCGCGGCTATAGCGACGGCCAGATGAGCGGCTTCATGATCGCGCTCGGGTTGGCCGCGGTGGTCGGCGGCGCGTTGATGCCCGCGCTGTCCGACCGTCTCGGCCGCAAGCCGACCTTGCTGCTGGGCTTTCTTCTCGCCAGCGCCGCGCCCGCCGTCGTGGCCTTCGCGCAAGCCGATTTCGCGGTCCTCTGCGCGGGCATTTTCGTCGCGTGGCTCGGCATGGGCGTGATGCCCGTGATGCTGGCGACGGTGCCCGCCGAGTCGGTCGAAGGCGCGTTCGCCAATCGCGCGATCGGTTGGGTGATCGGCATCAGCGAAGTCGTGGGCGGCTGCGTGGCGCCGATTGTGTGCGGCGCGGCCGCCGATCATCTCGGCGCGCGTGCGCCGTTCGTGATCGGCATCGTATCGGCGCTGCTGGCGGCCTTGCTCGTGGCCGCGCTGCGCGAAACCGCGCCGGGACGCGTGGGACGCGTGGGACGTATTGGACACGAGCGCGCACCGGGCGCATCGGCCGAAGGCGCGCAATCCGCGCCGACGGTATCGGGAATCTCGTAACAGGAAGCGAGCGGATTCCGCTCGCGAAGATGCAATCCCTATTCAGGAAAACAGCATGGAAAAGGAACTCGTCGAACGACTCGCCATTCGCGATCTCATCGAAAACTGGGCGGTATGGCGCGACGCGGGCGATTGGGAACGCTTCGCGACCGTCTGGCACGACGACGGCGTGATGATGGCGACGTGGTTCCAGGGCCCCGCGCGCGATTTCATTCGCGTGACGCAGGAGGGCTGGAAGAAGGGCGTGAGCATTCTGCACTTTCTCGGCGGCTCGTCGATCGATCTCGCGGGCGACCGCGCGATCGTGCAGACCAAGATGACGATTTCGCAGCGCGGCGATGTGCAGGGCGTGCTGTGCGATGTGGTCTGCACGGGCCGCTTCTACGACTTCGTCGAAAAGCGCAATGGGCGTTGGGGCGTGGTGCTGCGTCAGCCGATCTACGAAAAGGACCGCGTGGACACGGTCGATCCGGCGGCGCGGCTCGAACTCGATCAGCAGGCGCTCGCCGAATTTCCGACGGGCTATCGTCACCTCGCGTATATCCAGACGCAGATCGGCTACACCGTGAAGCGCGACATGCCGCAACTCACGGGGCCGGAAGTCGACGCGCTATATGCACGCGGCGCGCGCTGGCTCGCCGGCGAGGCGCTGTAACGCGGAGCGGCCATGCACACGTTCACTTATTCGAGCGCGCCCGCGCGCATTCTCTTCGGCGCGGGCCGCATGGCCGATCTGGCGGATGAAGTGCGGCGGCTTGGCCGCCGCGCGCTCGTCGTCACGACGCCGGAGCAGCGCGATCTCGGTGCGCAACTGGTCGATCTGCTCGGCGAGCTTTGCGCCGGATACTTCGACGGCGCGACGATGCACACGCCCACCGACGTGACCGCGCGCGCGATGGACACGCTGCGCAACAGCGGCGTCGATTGCATCGTGGCGGGCGGCGGCGGTTCCGCGATCGGCTTGTCGAAAGCGCTGGCCGTGCGAACCGGTCTGCCGCAGATCGCGATTCCGACGACTTACGCCGGTTCGGAAGTCACGCCGATTCTCGGCGAGACCGAAGACGGACGAAAGACCACGCGCCGCGCGCCGGAGATTCTTCCGCGCGTCGTGATCTACGACGTGAATCTGACGCTCTCGCTGCCGCCGACGCTCTCGGCGAGCAGCGGGCTCAACGCGATCGCCCACGCAGCGGAAGCGCTTTACGCGAAGGACTGCAATCCCATCACGTCGATGATGGCCGAAGAGGGCATTCGTGCGCTCGGCGGCAGCCTTGGCGCGATCGCGAGCGATCCGGCTAACCTGGCGGCGCGCGCAAAGGCGCAATATGGTGCCTGGTTGTGCGGCACGTGCCTCGGCGCGGTCGGGATGGCGTTGCATCACAAGATCTGTCATGTGCTCGGCGGGACGTTCGATTTGCCCCATGCGCCGACGCACGCGGTCGTGCTGCCCTATGTGCTGGCGTATAACGCAAGGGCGGCGAGCGATGCGGTCACGCGGATCGGCCGCGCGCTCGCTTCTGATCCTAATTCCGCTGCCGATGCCGATGCTTCGCGCTATCTTCACGGCATGCTCGAACAACTGTGTCTGCCGTCTTCGCTGGCCGCGCTCGGCATGCCGGCGGGGAAGCTGGATGTCGTGGCGGACCTCGTCATGCAGCAGGCCTACTGGAATCCGCGGCCTGTCGAGCGTGCCTCGCTGATGCGGATGCTCGAAGCCGCTTTCGCTGGCACGCCGCCTTCCGCTGATCTGTCGATGTAGAGGACACACCAGGACACACCAGGACACCCCATGCGCAACTTCAACGAACACAACATCACCGACGCCGTGCTCGCGCGGCTCGAAGCGAGCGGCTCGCCGCGCGTCCACGAAATCAGCGCCGCGCTGGTCCGGCACCTGCACGCCTTCGTGCGCGAGGTCCGGCCGTCTCAGGACGAGTGGCAGCAGGCGATCACCTTTCTGACGCGCACGGGGCAGATCTGCTCGGACACGCGACAGGAATTCATTCTGCTGTCCGACGCGCTGGGCGTCTCGATGCTGGTCGACGCGATCAATCATGCGTTGCCGGGCGGCGCAACGGAAACCACCGTGCTCGGGCCGTTTTACGTGGCGGATGCGCCGGAAGTGTCGTCGGGGCAAACCATCGGCAAACCGGAAGACGGGCCGGTCATGCTGATCGAAGGCCGCGTGCTCGACACCGCAGGCAAGCCCATTGCCGACGCGATCGTCGATATCTGGCACGCGGATGCCGATGGCTATTACGACGTTCAGAAGGACGCGCAGTCGTATAGCGGACGAGGCCGCGTGCGAACCGACGCGCAGGGCAATTTCTGGCTCTGGGGCAGCGTGCCCGCCGCGTATCCGATTCCCGACGATGGTCCCGTGGGTGAGATGCTGGGCTTGCAGGGGCGTCATCCGTATCGGCCTGCTCATGTGCACTTCATGATCGCCGCCGAGGGATGCGAGACGCTGGTGACGCATCTGTTCCTGGCGTCGAGCGACTATCTGGATTCTGACGTGGTGTTCGGCGTGAAGGATTCGCTGATTGAACCGGTCATTGAAGTAGGACCGGGAAAAACGCCTTATGGCGCCGACGTGGAGACGACGGTGCCCGCCATGAGGCGTGAGTTTGTTCTCGCACCGGTGAGGCAACAGCGGGAATAGCCGGAATCCGCTGAGCCAGAAGCCGGATTTCTGGCATGACGACATAACAATAAGGATTACAAAATGAATCGGAGACAAGCGGCACATAGTATGGCGGCCGTGATGACGTTGGTGACGTCGGGCGTTGCGCATGCGCAAAGCAGCGTGACGATCTACGGATTGATGGACGCGGGCGTGACGTGGGTGAGTAATCAGGGAGGGCACGGTAACGCCATTCTGGATCAGGGGATTTATTACCCGAATATTCTGGGCTTTCGCGGTGTGGAGGATCTTGGCGGTGGTGCGCGGGCCATCTTCAAGCTGGAGAATCAGTTCAATCTCGCGAACGGGCAGACGATTGGCGATTCGTCGGCGCTGTTCGGGCGCGTGGCTTATGTCGGGCTGGCGAAGGACGGGATCGGGCAGCTGACTTTCGGCAATCAGTACGATTTCATGTGGGAGAACTTGCTGAAGGCCGATGGATCGATGACCTTCGGTGGGTATTACAACTTCCGCTCGGGGCCGTATGCGGGGCTGGGCATTCCGAACAATCCGACTGGGGCGTCTGATTTTGACCGTGTGGCGGGTTCGGCCCGCGTGCCGTCGTCGGTGAAATTTGTCAGTGACCGGCTGGGCGGATTCACGTTTGGTGCGCTGTATGGGTTTGGCGGCGTGGCGGGTAACTTCGCCAAGGACCGGTCGATCAGTGTGGGTGTGAACTACCAGGGCGGACCGCTGTATGTGGGCGCTGCGTATACGGATGTGAAGTACCAGCAGATCAATAACGGCGACGACGGTATTCGTAACTGGGGTGTCGGCGGCACGTATGCGATCGGCTCAGCGTTGCTCAATGCGCTGTTCACTGAAACCTGGAATACGTTCAATGGCGCGCGGGTGTACGCCGGACAAGTAGGCGCGCTTTATAACTTCACACCGTTCCTGTCGTTCGGCGCGGATTATCAGCTGATGAAGGGTAACGCGACGCTCGATCGAATCCTGACGCAGCAGGTAACGGCCACGTTGAGTTACCGCCTCTCGAAGCGCACGAACGTCTATCTGGAAGGCGCGTATCAGCACGCCGGTAACGGCAGTGCGCCGACGTTCGCGCAGATCAACGGACTCTATGGTCAGGATGCGGCATCGTCGAGTTCGAATCAGGCGATTGCGCGCGTTGGGATTGCGCACTTGTTCTAAGCGCAAGTGAACGATTGCTGGCGGGCTGAGCGCGGTATCGACGTGCTCACCCGCAGCCTACGCTTCTCAGCCACTCTCCGGCCATTTTCGCAAAGCAGCGGGACGTGACCAACTCTTGGCCGGTCTCCACACGGCTGATTTCGCTTCGTTGGTTATCGAACAGACTCCCAGTGAACGTGGGAGCGATTCTGCTTGCCACTTCAGGGTGTTTTGGACAGCCTACGTGCGCTCAATGGGGCTAATGACATTTGCCGTTTCGGAGTTCAGCGACAAAACCACGGGGGCGATATGTCAATCACGCTGGGTATGTTCCATTCGATCGGCTCGTGCAATCGATCGCGTGTCTTGCCGGGCGTGAAGCATTGGTCATGTTGCATCGTCCTGTTGGCGTTGGCGGGATCAGTGGGGGCGTTTCCACCGATCCCGGCACACGATCTTCCCGCTATTGATGTACTTCCCGATAAAAGTCCCGTTGTGCTGGAGATGCGAAGACTCTGGGATGCACAACCGGAAAGGTTGGAGTTCGGCGTTTTTGATCTGGAAAATGGGCGGCAATTTCTATGGAACCTTCCGTCTGAATTGATCGCTGAAACTTTTCACAACGGGCGTCCGCGGCTTGTTACACCGAATCGCGGTGAGGCCACCTGGGCGAACGGGAGCGGTGTCATGCTGGTGGCGCATTCCGCGGCGATCTACATGGTTCATCCCGACAGGTCCTACTCAAGACTCAATCTGTTAATGCCGGGGCTGCTATTGCAGTACGATGGAATGAGTCATTACGCGCTCTCCCCTGACGCGAGCGAAGTTGCATATGCGCTCTATACCCGGGACCAGAAGAACGTGCGATTTGCTGCAGAAGGCGGCAAGCTATACAGGCAACTTCTTATACAGAAAACCGACGGCTCCGAGCCGATAGTGCTCGCAAATAATGACATTGATTTTTTCCCGGCCTTTAGTCCCGATGGGAAGAAGGTTGCGTTCAAGAGAGGCTATGAAATTCTTGAAGTGAAAGACTTGGCGGGGCACAAAATCATGATGCTCGAAACCCAAATCAAAGAAGATCTTTTGAAAAATCTGATTGGGATCACCGACATTCAATGGTCTCCAGACGGTCGTCGCATCGGCTTTATCGCCAATAATCGCCTGTACACCGTTGGTGCGAATGGGCGGGGCATGGAGGCCATGCCGGGAGCAGTCGAGCGGATCGACATCAACAGTTTTGCCTGGTCACCGGATAGCAAGCGAATTGTTTTTCGCTCAGCATTTGAGGCGGGCAACGACTGCGAGTACGTTGGAGGTCGGCAAGTTTCCTTGCTGGACCACCTACTATCTCTATACGATTAATGCGGACGGGTCGGGACTCAAGCGAGTCAACAGCGATCGGGAATATCGTCCAGGGAAGTTGTTCTGGATACGTTGAGGATCATTTCGCCCGCGCTGTGCCAATCAAGTCATTCAGCGTCGGTAACTGGTGTTCCCGATAGACCGTCCTGAGTAGGGCCATCGCATCGAAACACAAACGAGCAACGCGATCGCGTGCCGCCAGGCACCATCGCGTTGCTCACATCAGTCCAAAACGAACATCAGACGAACAGATTCGAAAGCTTCGCGTGTTCGTTTTCTCGCCTGCATCGGACCGATCCGGCCCGCCTCGCTCCCCTTCCTTACCCTGTCTTTCCCCGCTTTCTTCCGGGAAAACCCCTAAATTAGCGTCGATTTATCGCCGATTCCGCCGCATTTGGCGCTTTTCACTCGCGCTCGCCAAAACGAACTTTACTTTTTCGATTTTGTTCGTTAGATTTCGGATTCGAACATTTCGGGTTCGCCCATGGCGACATGGGTCGCAAGGCGATCCGGCACTCAATCTTGCGATGACCGCATCGCGTCGGGTGCCGCATCGGCCACTATCAGGAAACGCAGGTGACTCAAGAGAATCGGTACGATCTGCTCGTCGTGGGCGGCGGGATCAACGGCGCGGGCATCGCGCGCGACGCAGCCGGGCGCGGCCTGTCCGTGCTCCTTTGCGAACAGGACGACCTCGCCTCGCACACCTCGTCGGCCAGCACCAAGCTGATTCACGGCGGCCTGCGCTATCTCGAGTACCGCGAGTTCGGTCTCGTGCGCAAGGCGCTGCAGGAGCGCGAAACGCTGCTGCGCGCCGCGCCGCATATCATGTGGCCGCTGCGCTTCGTCATGCCGCACATGCCGAATCTGCGCCCCGCATGGCTCATCCGCGTCGGCCTCTTTCTCTACGATCACCTCGCGAAGCGCGAACTGCTGCCCGGTTCGCGCGGCATCGACATGCGCCGCCACGCGGCCGGCGCGCCGCTGATCGACTCGATCAAGCGCGGCTTCGTCTACTCGGACGGTTGGGTCGACGATGCGCGCCTCGTGGTGCTCAACGCGCTCGACGCGCAGGAACGCGGCGCGCGCATTCTCACGCGCACGCAACTCGTCGACGCGCGCCGCGTGAAGGGCGAGCAAGGCGGCGAATGGCTCGCTACGCTGCGCCGCGCCGACGGCAGCACCTTCGAAGTGCGCGCGCGCGCTATCGCCAACGCGGCCGGTCCGTGGGTGGGCGAGGTGCTGCGCGGCGCGCTCGGGCAAGGCGCGCAACACAGCGTGCGGCTCGTGAAGGGCAGCCATATCGTGACGAAGCGGCTGTTCGAACACGACCACGCGTACATCTTTCAGAACCCCGACAAGCGCATCATTTTCGCGATTCCGTACGAGCACGACTTCACGCTGATCGGCACCACGGACGTGGAATATCGCAACGATCCGGCGCAGGTCGCCATCGACGGCGACGAAACGCGTTACCTCTGCGAGTCGATCAATCGCTATTTCAAGCGTAAGATCTCGCCCTCCGATGTGCATTGGACCTATTCGGGCGTGCGTCCGTTGCTCGAAGAAGAAGGTGCGAAGAATGCGTCGGCGGTCACGCGCGACTATCGTCTCGAACTCGACGAGGCCGAAGGCGCGCCGCTGCTCTCGGTGTTCGGCGGCAAGATCACGACCTTCCGCAAGCTCGCGGAAGAGGCCGGCGACATGCTGTGCCGCGCGCTCGGCAGCACGGCAGGCGCGTGGACGGCGGGCCAGCCGCTGCCGGGCGGCGATATCGCCAATGCGCGTTTCGGCGCGTTCGCGGAGTCGTTCGCGAAGCGCTTCGCCTGGCTGCCCGCGCCGCTCGCGCAGCGCTACGCGCGCGCTTACGGCACGCGCGCCGAGCGCCTGATCGGCGGCGCGGCGTCGCTCGATGGTCTGGGCGCGCAGATCGCTCCCGGCATCTACGAAGCCGAGCTGCGTTATCTGCGCGACACCGAGTTCGCGACCTGTGCGCAGGACGTGCTGTGGCGTCGCTCGAAGCTCGGCCTGCACGTGGCGTCCGGCACGCTCGACGCGGTTGCCGCCGCGCTCGAAGCGTGGTTTGCCGCGAGCCGTCAGCCGGTGTCGTCGGTGTCGACGGTGTCGATCACGCACTGATACGGCGGCTTTGCATCGGCCGTCATTGGCAGTACCGCATGGCAGTACCCCAACGCGCCGCGCCCACGCGGCGCGAATCACAACTACGTACGGACGGAGATGAGAGACATGCAGGATCAACAGTACATTCTCGCGCTCGACCAGGGCACCACGAGTTCCCGCGCCATGTTGTTCGACCGCCAGGGCCGCATCGTGTCGAGCGCCCAGAAGGAATTCGAGCAGATCTATCCGCGACCGGGCTGGGTCGAGCACGACCCGCAGGAAATCTGGTCGACGCAAGCCGGCGTGGCCGCCGAGGCCGTCACGCGTGCGGGCCTGAACGGCACCAACATCGCCGCGATCGGCATCACGAACCAGCGCGAAACCACCATCGTGTGGGACCGCGAGACGGGTCATCCGATCTATAACGCCATCGTCTGGCAGGACCGCCGCACGGCCGACTTCTGCGATCAGCTCAAGGCGCAGGGCCTCGAAGAGAAAGTGCGTGCGAAGACCGGTCTGCCGATCGACTCGTACTTCTCGGGCACCAAGATCCGCTGGATTCTCGACAACGTCGAAGGCGCGCGCGAAAAGGCGCGTCAAGGCAAGCTCGCGTTCGGCACGGTCGACAGCTGGCTGGTCTGGAACTTCACGAAACACGAACTGCACGTGACCGATGTGACCAACGCGTCGCGCACGATGCTATTCAACATCCACACGCGCCAGTGGGACAGCGAGCTGCTCGACGCGCTCGATATTCCGCGCAGCATGCTGCCCGAAGTCCGTTCGTCGTCCGAAATTTATGGGCCGACCAAGACCACGGTGTTCGCCTCGAAGATTCCGCTCGCGGGTATCGCGGGCGATCAGCAGGCCGCGCTGTTCGGCCAGATGTGCACGCATACCGGCATGGTGAAGAACACCTATGGCACGGGCTGCTTCCTGATGATGAACACGGGCGACAAGCCCATCGAGTCGAAGAACAATCTGGTCACGACGATCGCCTGGCAGATCGGCGACCAGGTGAACTACGCGCTTGAAGGCAGCATCTTCATCGCGGGCGCGGTGGTGCAATGGCTGCGCGACGGCCTCGGCATCATCAAGAGCGCGGCGGAAATCGAAGCGCTGGCCGCGAGCGTGCCGCATACCGACGGCGTCTATCTGGTGCCCGCCTTCGCGGGTCTGGGTGCGCCGCACTGGAATGCCCGCGCGCGCGGTTCGCTGTTCGGCGTGACGCGCGGCACGACCTCGGCGCATCTGGCGCGCGCGGCGCTCGACTCGATCGCGTATCAGTCGCTCGACGTGCTGGCCGCGATGGAAGCGGACTCGGGCATCAGCGTGGGCGAGCTGCGCGTGGACGGCGGCGCGAGCGCGAACAATCTGCTGATGCAGTTCCAGGCCGACCTGCTCGGCGTGGATGCGGTGCGGCCGCAGATCACCGAGACCACGGCGCTGGGCGCCGCCTATCTCGCGGGTCTCGCGATCGGCTACTGGAAGAACGTGGACGAGCTGCAGAGCCAGTGGCACGTCGATCAGCGCTTCTCGCCCGCGATGGCCGCCTCGCAGGTGGACGCCTGCCGCTCGGGCTGGCAGCGCGCGGTACGCGCCGCCAAGGCCTGGGCCGACGACGCGCAGTGAACCCGGCATGGCGCAATCCGTGTCATTGCTCAGTAACCCGAAATAAATAATCAATAATCACATCCGCGAGCGGGGAGACGCCCGCCGCGGAAGAGAGAGACGAAATGTCACCCTATATTGCAGAATTTATCGGCACAGCGATTCTCGTGCTGCTCGGCAACGGCGCTGTCGCCAACGTGCTGCTTGCCAAAACCAAGGGCCGCGGCGCGGACCTGATCGTGATCGTGATGGGCTGGGCGATGGCCGTGTTCGTAGCCGTCTACGTGACGGCCTCGTACAGCGGCGCGCATCTGAACCCGATCGTGACCATCAGCCTCGCGCTGGCGGGCAAGTTCGCGTGGTCGAAAGTGGGCGGCTACGTGGCCGCGCAGATGCTCGGCGGCATGGCGGGCGCGTTCCTCGTGTGGCTCGCGTATCGCCAGCATTTCGCCAACGAAGAAGACGCCGATCTGAAGCTCGCGGTGTTCTGCACGGCGCCCGCGATCCGCAGCGTGCGTCACAACGTGATCACGGAAGCGATCGCCACCTTCGTGCTGATTCTCGGCGTGCTCTATCTGGCCGCGCCGCAAGTGGGTCTCGGCGCACTCGACGCGCTGCCGGTCGGCCTGCTCGTGCTCGGCATCGGCATCTCGCTGGGCGGCCCCACGGGCTACGCGATGAGCCCGGCGCGCGATCTCTCGCCGCGCATCATGCACGCGCTGCTGCCGATTCCGGGCAAGCGTGACAGCGACTGGCGCTATGCGTGGATTCCGGTCCTCGGGCCGCTCGTCGGCGGTGTCGCGGCTTCGACGCTGTATCTGTCACTGCACGCGATGCATTGAGCGTCGCCTCATCGAAAAAGCCCGTAAACGTGCTGCGTTTGCGGGCTTTTTTGCTTGTCGGCGCGCGGCTTACTGAGGCGATGTCGTTGACGACGCCAGCGGCAGCGGCCGCTCGCCTGTGAGCATGCGTTGCGCGTCTTGCGTAGACAACGCGTAGCCATAGAACCGCGCGTAGAACTGCTGCGTTTGCGCGACGAGCGTATCGCTCGCGCTTGCGCCCGCGAACGCTTCGGGATGCAGCGCGCGCGCGGCCCAGCGGATCTGCAAGGCGGCTTCGGGGCCGTAGCGGTCCCACGGAAACACGCCCATCGGATTGCGATAGACGCGATGCGCGCGCACCGCGTCGAGCGTCTCCCACAGCGCGCGCTGCGGCGATTGCTCGATCGAGCCTGCATTGGCCGCGAGGATCACCACGTCGGGATGCCACGCGAGCACCTGCTCGATCGAGACTGGCTTGAGATTGCCGGTGAGGCCATCGGCGGCATTGCGCGCGCCCGCTGCGTGTATCCACTGATCGACGATCGTATCCGCGCCGTCGACCTTGAGCGGCGCGAGCGACGCCACGTGCAGCACGCGCGGCTGCGCGTGCGAGCCGTGCGCCGCGAGTGCGTGCGCCGTGTCGTCGAGCGTGCTCTGGAGATACGCGCGATAGTCTTGCGCGCGTTCACGTGCGAGCGGCGTATCGAGCGTTTGCGCGGTGAGATCGACGCAGCGGAGCATCGACGCGTAATCGTCGAAACCGACCGGCACGACGTTCAGGCCGAGACGGCGCATCGCGGCGATCGTCGGGTCGGCGGTGCTCGCGAACACGACATCGGCGTTCAGGCGCAGCAAGTCTTCGGCGTTGGCCGTCGCGCCATTCACGGGCTGCGCGTGGGCGAGCGCGGGCGCGACGCGGAACATCCACGGCAAAGCCTGCGGACGCGCGACCGTCGCGACCACATCGCTCGCGGAGCCGAGCATCGTCACCACGGCGTTGTGCGCGAACCAGAGATCGGCGATACGCGTTTTGGGCTGCGCGAATGCGGGTGTCGTCGCGAGGCTGGCGGCGCAGAACGCGAGCGCTGCGCACGCGAGACGATTGAATATGCGAGATGCGATCACAGATCGAACTCCACCGAAGCCGTGACCGTGCGCGGCGCGCCGAGCTGCGCCGTGGCGTTGCCCGATCCTGTATAGCCGTTCAGGCCGCCCGGCACGATGTTGGTCCAGTAATGGCGGTTCGTCACGTTATCGACGGACAGGCGGAATGTCACGGCGCGATCGAGAATTTCGGCGAGATAGCCCACGCCGAGATCGAGTGTCGTGTACGAGCCGACCGACCAGGTGTTCGCGTTGTCGGTCGGACGCGCGCCCACGTAGTGCACGTTCATATTCGTGAAGAGGCCCGGCACCTGCGGCACCTTGTATTGCATCAGCACGTTCAGCGCGAACTCGGGCAGGCCGACGATGCGCTTGCCTTCGGTGCTCGCGCTGCCCGTGTCGAACAGGCGCGGATCGAGCCAGGTGAAGCCGCCAAACACAGAGAGATTGCGCGTGGCGTTGCCGTCGAGCATGACTTCCACGCCGCGATTCACCTGATTGCCCGCGGTGCCGTAGGTGCCGTCCGCGAGCGTGTACGCATAGGGGCGCGTGATGCGGAACGCCGCCACCGATGCGTTCAGTCGCGCGAGCGCGAGCTTGTAGCCCACTTCCCACTGCTTGCTGCGATACGGATCGAGAATATTGCCCGCGTTGGTCGAACCGGCGGGCGCGGTATCGCCTTGCTGGAGACTGTCCGCGTAAGTCAGGTAGAGACTCTGGTTCGCGCGCGGCTTGAAGATCAGGCTCGCCGCGCCAGAGAGACCTTGATTCGCCGACTCGCTCGTCTGCGCGCCCGAGACGTTGTAGTTGTGCGTCGAGAGCCAGCTCTGGCTGCCCGCGAGCAGCACCGACCAATGCGGCGACAAGGTGATGTCATCGCTTGCGATCAGCGACTGCTGTGAGCTTTGCGCCGACTGATAGCGATGCTCGAAATCGGGCGCGCCCGTGACCGCGAACGACTGCGGATTCGCGAGGCTCGCGCTGCCGAGCGTGGCGGTGCCACCCGCGACCGGATTGAAGTTGTCCCACAGAAAGCCGCTCGTGCCGATGCTCACGTCGTGCTGGATCGCGCCGGTGTTTACGTGGCCGCGCAGATAGAGCAGGTTGCTCGTGATGGTGAAGCGGCTGGCCGTGGACGTGGAGATCGTGGTCTTGTAGTCGCCCGCGTTGTCGATCAGCGTGTTGGTGGGCGTGGTCGATTCGCGGTCGGCGATCTGGCGCAGCACGGCGGCTTCGAGATGCCAGTTCGGCGAGAAGTCGTGACGCAGACGCAGCGTGCCGGTGTCGGTCGTGTCGTCGTTGCCGCCATTGGACGAGCCGTAGGCTGAGTTGGTCGGATCGAGTGCGGCCGGGAAGTGCACGCCGCTCGCGAGCGCGAAGGTCGCCGGGAAGCCCTTCGTCACGTAGTGATAGTGGCTGTAGTTGGCCTCGATGACCGTGTCGCGCGAGAGATGGAAATCGAACGCGACGCTCGCGAGCTGGCGGCGCAGCGAACTGTGATCGGTGTAGCCCGTGCCGGTTTCGTCGAGCAGCGTGAGGCGATAGCCGATGGCCTTCGACGGTCCCACGCGATCCGAGACGTCGAGCCCGCGCAGAAAGCGCGTCTGCGAACCGTAGCCGAGCATGAAGTGAAGCTCGCGGTCGTCGGTCGGACGCTTCTGGATGAAGTTGAACGTGCCCGCCGGATTCGCCGGACCGTAGAGCGCGCCCGCGAGGCCGTTGAGCACTTCGATGCGGTCGAACTCTTCCATCGGATAGTCGGTGGTCGAGACGGCGTTGAGCCCGTCGATGCGGCTGTTCTGCACCACGCTGCCCTGAATGCCGCGGCTCTGCGGACGCGCGCCGTCACCTTGTACCGAAGGCAGCAGGCGCAGCGCGTCGGGAATGCTCTTGAGCTGCTGGTCGGCGATCACTTCCTGCGTCACCACGTTGACCGTGTAGGGCGTGTCCACGCGCTTGACGTTGCCGAGTGGGCCGAGACTCGCGGTCGTGCTGCGCGGCGTGTCGGCGGTATCGGCTTTCGCGTTCACGGCGACGGTGGGTAGCGTGGCGGTCTGGGTCGCCTTGT
Organism: Paraburkholderia tropica; assembly: GCF_914484835.1. Taxonomy (GTDB): domain Bacteria; phylum Pseudomonadota; class Gammaproteobacteria; order Burkholderiales; family Burkholderiaceae; genus Paraburkholderia; species Paraburkholderia tropica_A. The sequence continues at coordinate 152,996 of NZ_CAJZAR010000036.1, read as the reverse complement.
TCTGCGTGGGCGTGGCGGCGCTCTTTGCAGCGATATTTGTTTCGGCATCCTCTGCATGTGCGTTGCGCGCGGCGGAGAAGGCACAGGTGGCCGCGAACGCGAAGACGGCGCAGCGGGAAGGGAGACGGTGATTCATCGGGTGGAGGCTGGCGGGTGGGAAGAAGCGGGGGCGGCGCTCGCATCGGCTGCATCGGCTGCATCGGATGCATCGGATGCATCGGATGCCGCGCGAAAGAAGCGCTGGCCGTCGACGTCGATCTGTTCGACGCGCGCGCGGTAGAGCGCGCTCACGGCCTGCGCGTCGAGCACGTCGCGCGGCGCGCCGTCAGCGACGAGGCGGCCGCCGTCGAGCAGCGCCACGCGCGTCGAGACGTTGCAGGCGTCGTCGGGGCGGTGTGTGGTGTTGACGATCGCGTAGCCGTCGGCGGCGAGACGCGCGAGACGATCGAGCAGACGCAGATGGTGGCCGTAGTCGAGACCGCTGAACGGCTCGTCGAGCAGCAGCACGCGCGCGCCTTGCGCGAGCGCGCGGGCGAGCAGCGTGCGCTGGCGTTCGCCGCCCGAGAGCGCGCCGTAGTCGCGCTGCGCGAGATGCGCGATCTGCAGGGCGTCGAGCGCCGCGTGTACGGCGTCGCGGTCGTGCACGCGCGGCGCGCGCCAGAGCGCGAAGCCGGTGCCGAGATGCGGCAGGCGGCCGAGCGCCACGATCTGCTCGACGGTGTAGGGGAATTGCGGCGCGTGATGCTGCGGCACCCACGCGACTTGCCGCGCGATCGCACGGCGTCGCTGGCGGTGCAGCGCCTCGCCGTGCAGCAGCACGTCGCCGGCCTCGGGTTCGATCAGGCCGAGCAGCACGCGCAGCAGCGTGCTCTTGCCCGCGCCGTTCACGCCGAGCAGCGAGACGAGTTCGCCCGCGCGTACCGCGAAGCTCACGCCGTCGAGTACGGTGGCGTGCGCGCGCCGCACGATCACATCGCGGCAGGCGAGCGCGGCGGGCGTTGCGTCTCTGTTGGAGCGTGCGTTCATCGCGGGGCCTCGCGATCAGCGCGCACGGCGGCGCAGCGCGCGCAGCACGAACACGAAGGCGAGCGCGCCGCCCATTTCGGTGATCACGCCGAGCGGTATTTCCGCGCTCGCGACGCTGCGCGCGCAGGTGTCGGCGAGCATCAGCGCGATCGCGCCGACCAGCGCGCTCATCGGCAAGACCACACGATTCGAAGCGCCGACGAGCGGGCGCACGAGGTTCGGCACGAGCAGGCCGATCCAGCCGATCATGCCCGCGAGCGCGACGGTCAGCGCGGCGATCAAGGTGGCCAGCGCCATCACCGCGAAGCGGATCGCGTGCACGGGCACGCCGAGGCTGCGGGCTTCGTCGTCGCTGAGCGTGAGGCCGTCGATCAGCGGCGCGGCGAGGCACAGCAGCAGCGTGCCGAGCGCGAGCGGCGCGGCGGCCCATGCGAGATCGGCCCAGCCGGTTTGCGCGAGCGAGCCGAGCAGCCAGTAGACGATGGCGGGCAACTGGTTGAGCGGGTCCGCGACGTATTTGAGCAGCGAGACCAGCGCGGAGAACAGCGCATTGCTGACGAGGCCGCCGAGCAGCAGCGCGAGGATGCCGCCGCGTGAGAGCGCGCCTTCACCGTCCGCGCCGCCGAGCATCGCGGCCGCCGTCACGCCCACGGCCATCGCGGCCACGCCGCCCGCGAACGCGCCCGCTTCGATCCAGAGCCGATGCACGACGGCGCCGCCCAGCACGATCGCGAGCGCCGCGCCGAAGGCCGCGCCGCTGAGCACGCCGAGCATGCCCGGCGACACGAGCGGATTGCGGAACACGGCCTGGCAGGTCGCGCCCGAAACGCAGAGCGACGCGCCGATCAGCGCCGCCGCCGCGAGACGCGGCAAACGCGCGTCCAGCACGATCGCGTGCAAGAGCGCGGCGTGCGCGGGCGACGCATGCAGATGCAGCGCGGCGAGCACGGTCAGCGCCACTTGCGCGGGCGCGAGCGGGAAGCGTCCCGCGCACAGACCGATCAACGCAGCCAGCGGCACGCACAGGGCCGCGACGCTCAACGCGAGCGCGGGGCGCGCGCCGAATCCCGACGCGAATCCGCTCAATACGCGATAAACCCATCGCGATCCGATTCGGGCGGATTGATAAAGCGGACTAAAAGCGAATTGAAAGAATTGACGCGTCTTCGATATCGGCATTGCAGCGGGCGATATGGCGCGCGAGCGCCACGATGCTTATTTGAGGCGACAAGTCTGTCTTGCCGAAAATCGAGATATCTTATCGGATATATCGAATGACGGTAAACGAGACGTGCGACAAATTAGCACGCCAATAATCGAAGACGTTCAATAATGCCCCGTTATTGGGCGCATACCGATCGTGTGATCGCCGGGAATTCGGAAGCGGAGGGATGACCGAGCACATAACCGCAGCGCGATGCCGATACGGCCGCGCGGTCAGAAGGCGCATTCGGATATGAATCCTTTTCGTCGGCGGCGGTCGTGCCCGAAAGCCAGGCGCGATAAAGCTGCGCCTTGACCTGAATGGGCTCGACGCCGTGGCGTCCGGCGGGGTTCGTGGCGGCCAGCGCGGAGACGGCGGGCAGGGCGGTGGCGAGCGAGAGCAGGCAAAGCAGAAGCGATCGTTTCATGGCGGGTTTCCTGTGGATCGAAAAGAAAGACGGCCCGGAATACCGGACACGAAATACGAGCCGCGATGCAGGAAAATACGCGTGCGAATACCGTCTGGAATCCGCGCCGAAATTCCCATTGCCGGGCTCGTGATTCGGTATTTTGCGCGCCGGTCACGACGGCTTCATTGCCTGAGAATTAAACTTTATTTATTGTGTCGATCGCCGGAAATCGGGGCATTTACGGCCATTATCCAAAATTAAATATTTTTTCATGTTTCGGTGAGTGCGGTTTGCGATACTGGACAGCCACGCGGGGAAATACGATGAAAATGAGTCTCTGGCGCAGCACGACATTTCGGCTGCTCTCGATCTATGCGCTGGTGTTCTCGGCGTCGATGTCCGCGCTCGTCTATCTGAATTACTGGCAGTCGGCCAGCTATACCGCGCGCGAGGCCGACTACAACATCAACTGGCAGTTCGCCTACTTCTCGGCGATACCGTCGCAGCAGGTCGTGGCGCAGCTGGAGGCGCACATCCGCAGCCAGTTGCAGCGTCCCGTGAACTTCTACGGCCTGTTCTCGCCCGACCGGCGCTGGCTCGCGGGCGATATCGGCGCGTTTCCGTCGCGGCTCGCCTCGAACGGCGTGGGCGTCTGGGGCCCGCTCACGCTGATCGGTCCCACGGCGGGACGGCCGCAATATCTGCGCACGCGCGCGACGCGTCTGCCCGACGGCAATCTGCTGGTGGTGTCGCGCGACGTGGGCGAGATGGCGCGGCTGCGCGAGACCATGCTCGGCGGTCTCGCGGGCAGCGCGGCCGTGGTCATGCTCGGCGGGCTCGGCGTGGGCGTGCTGGTGTCGGCGGCGCAATTGCGGCGCGTGAAGGCGGTGCGCAGCGTCGCCCAGCAGATTGCCGGCGGCGATCTCGACGCGCGCCTGCCCGCAGGCGGCCGCGACGAAATCAGCTGGCTCTCGCAGATCGTCAATCACATGCTCGACGAAGTCTCGCGGCTCATGCATGAAGTGAAGGGCGCATGCGACGGCATCGCGCACGATCTGCGCACGCCGCTCGTGCACGTGCGCACGCGTCTCGCGCGCGTGCCGCTCGAACGGCTCGACGGCGAGCACGCGGATCTGATCGAACAGGCCTCGCACGGCGTGACCGACGTGCTCAAGCGTTTCTCGGCGATGCTGCGTATTTCGGAGATCGAAGCAATGCGGCGGCGCGCGGGATTCGGCGACGTCGCGCTCGACACCTTGTGCCGCGAAGTCGCGGATCTCTATCAGCCGCTCGCGGCCGACAAGGGCGTCGATCTTGCGCTGCAACTGGCGCGGGTGCCCGCGGTGCGCGCCGACTACGCGCTGATGTTCGAGGCGCTCGCCAATCTGCTCGACAACGCCATCAAGTTCACGCCGCCGGGCGGCCGCGTGGAATTGCGTCTCGCGATGGGCGCGCAAGGCCCGAGCGTGCACGTGAGCGACGACGGCCCCGGCATTCCCGACGCCGAACGCACGGCGGTATTCCAGCGCTTCTATCGCAGCGAGCGCACGCGCGAGGCGCCGGGCTCGGGCCTGGGCCTCTCGCTCGTGCAGGCCGTGATGCGCATGCACGGCTTCGGCCTCGTGCTCTCGCACGCGCGGCCGGGGCTGCGCGTGACGCTCGATTGCTGGACCTATGCGGCGGCGCGCCCGCGCGATCAGGAGACGATCTGAGCGCGGCGGGCGCACGCATCGGCAGGCTATTTGCCGCGCGCCATTTACAACGTGCTTTAGAGCGCGTTTTTTACAGCGGAATCACGAACAGCAGCGCCGCGAACACCGCATAGAGCGCGCCCACGTACGTGAGCTGGCGGCTCTTGACCTGCGGCGCGCGGAACGACCATTGCAGGAACAGGATCGCGATCATCGTCATGGTGGCCGCGAGAATCGACGGCGAGCCGAGATGCCACGGCGTGAAGAACAAACCGAACGCCGTGGGGATGGTCGCCTGGATCATCATCGCGCCGCTGATGTTGGCGAGCGCGAGCCGTTCCTTGCCCTGACGCACCCAGATGATCGCGTTCATGATTTCCGGCAGTTCGGTCGCGATCGGGCTGAACAGCAGCGCCGTCAATTGCGGGCTCAAGCCGAGCCACGGACCCACGGCGCTGATCTGCTGCACGAACAGATGCGAGGCGAAGAAGATCACCGCGAGCGCGCCGATCACCTGCACGCCGATCCAGAACATCGACGGATTCGCGTCGCGCGGGCGCAGCTTGAGCGGTTCGAGTTCGATGCTGTCCTCGTCGCCGCCGCCTTCGTCGCTCAGCTCCTTCCAGCAATAGAACGCGTAGGCCGCGAGAAACGCGATGCCGAGCAGCGGCTTGAACTGGAACACCACGAGGCCGAGGCCGATCTTCACGACGAAGATCGCGAGGAACCAGAGCTGGTCGCGGCGCAGGCGGCCGGTGTCGGCGTCGACGGCGGCGGCGCGCGCGCGGCCCACGCGTTTGGCCGTGGCGAGCAGCGCGAAGCCGACCACCGCGTAGGCGATCGTGCTCAGCGCGAGCGGGCCGCCGATGGCGGCGCCGACGCCGATTTCCTTATGCGCCGCGTCGGTGCCGAACGCCACCGCGACGAGCGTGACCACGCTCTCGGGCAGCGCCGTGCCGAACGCAGCGAGGATCGTGCCGGTGGCGGTCTGCGTGATGTTGAGTTTCTGGCCGAGCCATTCGACACCGTTGACGAAGGTCTCGCAGGACAGATAGATGATGCCGGCCGCGGCAATGAGCAGGGCGAACGTCCAGATCATGACGTGCGCTCCGATGCGGACATGCGGCGGCGCGTGCTGCGATTCGTACGGTGAATTGTGCGGGGATGCGGGGGCATTATTGTTTTGACATTCCACGGGCCGGACGTTTCTGGGACCAATGACGCAATCCTCCCGCCCAGCCCGGGTACGGAGGAAGACGTCATAGGTCTCGTCAGGCCGAAGAACGGCTGCCGGCGCCATGGCATTGGGTGCCAATTATGTTGACGGCGGCGCTTCGCGCATCGCGCGCAAAGCAGACTACTCCCCTAAGACCCGCGCATTATAACCGAGGTTGAGGCGCGTGCCGAGTCGGCGGCTTGCGAATGAAAAAACGCGCAGGGCGTCGCGTGACGCACTGCGCGTGAAGGCAGCGCCACGCCGCCTCGCCTGATGCAGCGGGGCAGCGAGACGGCGCGTGCGGCAAGCCGAGATCAGAAGTGGTGGCGGATGCCGACCATCGCCATGGCCTGCTTGTTGGTCGATGCGTCGTTGCCGAAGTCGCCGAACGAGGCGGTCGCGCCGACGAGCGCGCCCGTGTCCGCGTCGATCGTGCGGCCCGACGCCTGCTGGTAGCCCGCGAGCGCGTAGATGTCGGTGCGCTTCGAGAGGAAGTAGTCGCCGCCGAGGCTGAACTGGTTGTAGCTCGCCGTCACGCCGTTGCCGCTGCCCTTCGTGTAGTTGTAGCCGAAGCCGACCACCGCCATCGGCGTGACCTGGTAGTTCACGAAGAACTGGCCCGTGTTGAACTTGGTGTCGCTGTTCGAACCGGCTGCGCTCTGGTAGTTCGCGTAGTCGACATTGCTGTACGCGAGGCCGAAGGTCATCGGGCCGTAGCTGTAGTCGCCCACCGCGCGGATGATCTGCAGCGAGTTGGCCGACACGAAGCCGCCCGTGATCGCCGGCGAGTCGACGTTGACGTCGGTGTTCGGGTTCAGGCCGTCGAAGGTCGCGGCCGTGCCGCTGTCGCTGTTGGCCTTGAAGTAGCCCGCGCCGAAACCGAACGGACCGTGGTTGTACGCGGCCGCGATGGCCCACGTCTGGCCCGCGCCCATGCTGCCCGCCTGGCCGCCGAATGCGTACATCGCGCTGACCTGCAGGCCCGCGAAGTTCGGGCTCGTGTACTTGATCGAGTTGCTCGTGCGGTAGCTGTTGTCGTAGTTGTCCATGTCGCCCGGCGTGGCGAACGCGGAGCCGAACGTGACGTCGTCGGTCATCGGCTGCAGCAGGTCGATCAGCGGATCGTACTGACGACCCAGCGAGACCGTGCCGCCTTGCGTCGAATTCAGGCCGACCATCGCGGTCCGGCCGAACAGACGGCCGCCCTGGCCCGACTTGCCGTTATCGATATTGAAACCGCTCTCGATCTTGAAGATCGCGGAGAGGCCGCTACCCAGATCTTCCGTGCCCTTCAAGCCCCAGAGGTTCGGCGACACGTTGCCGGACATCATCTGGAAGGTGTTGCCCGATCCATGGGTGCCCTTCTGATTGCCGAAGAAGGCGACGGACGTGTCGAGCGCACCGTAGAGCGTGACGCTGCTTTGCGCGTGCGCGACGCCGGCGATCGAAGCCAGCGTGGCGGCGAGGGCGAGAGCGGTTTTTTTCATTGATGGATCTTCATTAAAAGGTTGCGTGTGAGAGCGTGTGCTTCATGTATTTGAATGACGGCCGGGCAGGCAATCCCGCCGAATTCAGGGGCGATTATGCGTAACGTGTCCGTTTGACGAATTTGAAAAACGGAAAGACTGAGTTTCAGAAAACGCATCCGCGCGCAGAGGCCGTGTTCACGGCGTTGCAAGGCATTCACTCATGCAGGTGTTGTTTTTTTGCGGCTGTTTGCGGGGCGTTCGCGCGCAAATCATGCTGCTTTTCAAGCCTCGTTTGCGCGGCGGCGATCGGTGCATACGCACAGATCGAGACGGATCGAGGCGAATCGAGACGATGTGCGAGCGCGACGTGTTCACGTTTCGTTGATGTTTCGATCGCATTTTTGAATATCGCCAGGCACGCGCGCGGCGCGCCTTCGCCTGAAAGCCGGACGCAAGCGCAGTGCTAGCGCAGTTTCATCCAGGTGTTATCGAAATACGGCTTCGTGTCTAAACATTTCTTCATTTTCCTGCGGATATTCGCGCAGGTTCGCGCCTCTATCCTTGCCGCATGAATCGCGTTGCAGCAGAGCAATGCATCGGGAACCGGCGCATGACGCGCGCGGAACAGATCCATGTCGACGGCGAGATGCCGCAGAGGAGTGCGAGATGAAAAAGAGCTGGAGTCGCGCGGGTGCCGCGCTGATGTTGTCGTTGTCTGTGTCGATGGCGTTGTCGACGTTTGCGCATGCCCAGGACGCGAGCGCGCCGGCCGCGGCGAACGCGCCGGTTCAGCAGACGCAGGCGGCAAGCACGAACGCCGCCTGGAATAACGACGGCACGGCGCACATCACGCGGGCGCAGGTGCGTCACGAACTCGTGCAGGCGCAGCAGGACGGCGAACTGAAAACGCTCAATAGCACGCTCTACGCGCATCACTGAGCCGGACGACCGACACGCGCTATCGAGCGCGCGTTGATCGAGCGCACTTCATGCAGCGTCACGGCAAACCAGGCCGCGCGTCGTGACGGCAATTCGCAAGCGCGGCCACTAATTCGAGTTTCGATCCCATGAAATCACGCATTGTCACTTATGTTGTGCGCGCGGCGCTGTGCGTCGCGGCCGCCGCCGCCATGTCGGGCTGCGCCAGCCTGCATCCGCAGCCGAACGGTCCCGGCGATTGCGTCGGTCCGCCGGACTACTGCGTGCCGTTCTTCGGCTCGTAACGAAGTCACGGCCGTTTCATCGCTGTTCGGTGACTGGCGCGGCGCGCGGGGAAAAATCCCGCGCGCCGCGCGCGTTTTGGGTGTGTTGTTTCGTCGGACAAATAACGCGCTCAGTCACCTCTTTCTCCGCTTACTGTCCCCTTTCCACCGAGCTTCAGTTCGCCGCCAGCAGGCCGTTAACCAGGAAGGCGCGGCGCACGCGCCGTTACCCCATCCCTGTTATTCGATAAACGTCGCCCCACAAAGGCGTCTGGAGCTCTCGCAGTGTTTGCCCGACTCTCTATTTCGGTTCGCCTGCGCATCGCGGTCGGCGTGCTGGCTGCGCTGATCGTGGCGGCCGGCGTCGCCGGCCTGATCGGCATGTCGCATTCGAACGCGGCACTCGGCTATGCCTATTCCAATCAGCTTGCCGCCGCGATCGACATCGGCAAGTCCAATCTCAATCTGACCATCGCGCGCACCACGCTCGACCGCATTCTGCTGCATCCCGATTCGCCGGACGTGCCGCAATTGCTCGACAAGGCGCAGACCTATCTCGACACCTCGCACAAGGCCTGGGAGGACTATCGCGCGCTGCCGCACGACGCCGACGAGCAGGCGCTCGCCGAGCAGGTGCAGACGGCGCTCGGCGCGATGTTCGATCAGGGCATTCATCCGCTGATGGCGTCGGTCAAGCAGGGCGACCGCGCCGCGCAGGACGAGATCGCGATGAAGCGCATTCCGCCGCTCTCGGTCGCGCTCACGAAGGCGTCGTCGACGCTCGAACAATGGCAGAAGTCACACGGCCAGCAGACCTTCGACGGCGCGCAGGACTTCTACGCCGCGCTGCGCGCGGGCAGCATCGCGCTGATCGCGCTCGGTCTGGGCGTGGCGCTGATGTGCGCGATTGGCCTGCATCGCGCGATTGCCGTGCCGCTCGCGAACCTGCTGGGCGCCTTGCAGCGCATCGCGGCGGGCGACCTGACCGCGCGTCTGGACGTTCGCACGCGGGACGAAATGGGCCGCCTCGTCGCGGGCTTGCAGACCATGCAGGACGAACTCGCGCGCACGGTGCGCAAGGTCTCGCATAGCTCGGCGTCGATTGCGTCGGCGACGCGCCAGATCGCGGCGGGCAACGACGATCTCTCGCAGCGCACCGAGGAACAGGCCGCGTCGATCCAGCAGACCGCGGCCAGCATGGAGCAACTGACCGCGACGGTGAAGCAGAACACCGAGCACGCGCGCACGGCGCAGTCGCTCGCGGGCAGCGCGCAGGAAGTGGTCGAGCGCGGCGCGCTGGTGGTCGGCGACGCGGTGCAGACGATGGACCGCATCGACCGCAGCTCGCAGAAGATCGCGGAGATCACGGGCATCATCGAAGGCATCGCGTTCCAGACCAATATTCTCGCGCTCAACGCGGCGGTGGAAGCCGCGCGCGCGGGCGAGGAAGGTCGCGGTTTCGCGGTGGTCGCGGGCGAGGTGCGTTCGCTCGCGCAGCGCTCGGCGGCGGCGGCGAAGGACATCAAGACGCTGATCGGCGAGTCGGTGGAGCACGTCGCGACGGGCGCGCAGTACGTGCGTTCGGCGGGCATGACGATGACCGAGATCGGCGAATCGATCGGCCGCGTGACGACCATCATGACCGAGATCGCGCACGCGTCCGAGGAGCAGCGCGACGGCATCGAGCAGGTCAATCTGGCCGTCTCGCAGATGGATCAGGTCTCGCAGCAGAACGCGGCGCTCGTCGAGGAAGCGGCGGCCGCGGCGATGTCGCTGACCGAGCAGACCGATGCGCTGCGCGAAGCCGTGGGCGTGTTCAAGGTGGCGTGAGTTTCTGCGCGCTCGCGCTTCGATTGTGCTTCGATTGTGCTTCGGTCGCGCTTTAATCACGCGGCGGTTATCACACCGCCTTCGCGACCGAATGCGCGAGCCGCAGCAGATCGTCGAATTGCGTGACGAGTTCGAAGCAGACGAGAAACGCGCACATCGCGGCGGGACCGGGAAAGCGCATCGTCCACGCGAGCACGGGCGCGGCAGTGTGCTTTCTCACGGCGTCGCGCGTCATCGCATAGGTGATCGCGACGCCGATCGCCGCGCCCGCCAGCAGATCGGTCGGATAATGAAAGCCGAGATAGGCGCGCGGCAAACAAATAAACAGCGCGGCATAAAGCAGCGCGAGCGCGCCGATTCCGCGCCACACCAGAAATATCCCCATTGCAATCGCGATCCACAGCATCGCGTGATCGCTCGGAAACGAACTCCAGTCGCTCAATGCCGCTTCGCGCAACGACGACGAAGCGAAATGCAAATGGAGTTCGGGATTGAAAATCGGCCGTTCGCGAAACGGTAAAAAGCGCGCGAGCAATCGTCCGGCCGCGAGCGCGATCAATCCGCTCGCGAGCGTGGCAATCGCCATCTCGCGCCGCCATTCGCGGCGCTCGCCCGGCTCGAACCAGATCCACAGCAGCAAGGGAATCAGCAGAAAACCCTTGAATGTATAGAGTCCCGCGATCGTGCGGATCGCGTGGTTCATCAGCGGCGTGAGATGGATCTGGGTGAGCCAACCCAGAATGACGGTGTCGAAACTGTTCATTGTTGTGGGGCCATCTCGCGGTTTTCCTTATCGTCTTGCCCGAAATACAGCGCTTTTTTGCGTGGATTCTGCGTGGATTCCGTCTGGAGCGCAGGGCGTTTCGCATCGTAGATTTCGTGCGTCAGCGAATCGGTAAAGAATCGAAAGCAAATGTAAGTCGTGGCGTGGTGGCATGAATCACGCGTCGGTGTGTTCGATTAAGTGACGCAAGGCGCTGATGGTGGCGTGCGAATTCGCGGCGGTTACGAACCGACACAGTTCGTTTCGTTTGCGAACGAATGCGTGCCGTGCGAATTGTCGGAAGAAAAGGGCGCTGGCCGTAGCGGTTTATTCGACGCCGCGAATTTGGGCCGGAACGACTTTTAGCCCTCGCGTCGGAAGCGTCGAGCTTCGTGAACGGCATTTTTTTGCGGGCCTGGTGTGTCGATCCGCTGCGTGTCAGACTCGGGGCGATGCGCGTGACAACACGCACCGTTCGCACCAAATGCCCCCGACAAGGAGCCGCCCGCACGATGCTTTCCCACCTCTATATTGGCGTGAACGACTTCGACCGCGCCTTCGACTTCTACGCGCCGATCATGCAGGCGCTCGGCCAGACACTCAAGTTCTGCGAACGCGAGCATCCCTGGGCGGGCTGGATGACGCCGGGCGTGGCGCGTCCGCTCTTTATCGTCGGCGCGCCGTTCGATGGTGCGCCCGCCGAAAGCGGCAACGGTCAGATGGTGGCGCTGCTCGCGCCCACGCGCGCGGCGGTCGACGCGGTGCACGCGCTGGCGCTCACGCACGGCGGCAGTGACGAGGGCGCGCCCGGCCTGCGCCCGCGTTACCACCCGAACTACTACGGCGCGTACTTCCGCGACCCCGACGGCAACAAACTCTGCGTCTGCTGCCACGATCCCGCGCCGTGAACCCGCCGACCCAACGCGCGCCTCAGAACCACGCGTCCCGCATATCCAGCGTCGTCCGGTCGAGCGACGCGAGCAGATCGAATTGCGCGCCCGTCTTCGGCAGTTCCCACGCGAAGAAGTACTGCGCCGCCGCGAGCTTGCCGCGATAGAAGTCGGCATCGTCGCCGTGTGCCTGCGCGTTTGCGTGCTTCAACGCCGCGCGCGCCGCGAGCGCCTGTTCGAGCCACACCCACGCCACCACCACATGCCCGAACGCTTCGAGATACACCGAGGCGTTCGCGAGCGTCACATTGGCATCGCCCGCGGCCCACAATTGCTGCGTGACCGTGAAGAGGCGCTTCATCGCCGCGTCGAGCGCGCGCGCGTGCGTCGCGTCCTGCGCGTCGCCGCCCGAATGCGCGCGGTCGATCGTGGCCTGCACGCGCTGCGCGAACAGCTTGAGCGCCGCGCCGTCCTTGATGACCACCTTGCGGCCCAGCAGATCGAGGCCCTGAATGCCGTGCGTGCCTTCGTGAATCGGATTGAGCCGGTTGTCGCGATAGAACTGCTCGACGTTGTACTCGCGCGTATAACCGTAGCCGCCGTGCACCTGGATCGCGAGATCGTTGGCGGCGAGACACCATTGCGACGGCCAGCTTTTCGCGATCGGCGTGAGCAGATCGAGCAGCAGTGTGAGCGGCGCGCGCGTGGCGTCGTCGGGGGCGCCGCCCGCTTCGTCGACGAGCTTCGCGCACCACAGATTCAGCGCGAGCGCGCCTTCCACGTAGCTCTTTTGCGCGAGCAGCATGCGGCGCACATCGGCGTGCTCGACGAGCTTCACCTGCGGCGACGCCGGGTCCTTGCCCGCCGCGCCGATGCCGCGTCCCTGCGGACGATTGCGCGCGTAATCGAGCGCATGCAGATAACCGGTGTAGCCGAGCATCGTCGCGCCCAGACCCACGCCGATGCGCGCCTCGTTCATCATGTGGAACATATAGGCGAGGCCCTTGTGCGGCTCGCCGACGAGATAGCCGATCGCGCCCGCGCGGCCGCCCGGCGCGTACTTCGTGCCTTCGCCGAAATTGAGCAGGCAGTTCGTGGTGCCGCGATAGCCCATCTTGTGATTGAGGCCCGCGAGCACGACGTCGTTATGCTCGCCGCGCGAGCCGTCGTCGTTGACCAGATACTTCGGCACGATAAAGAGCGAGATGCCCTTCACGCCGGGAATCAGCTTGCCGTCCGGGCCCGGAATCTTCGCGAGCACGAGATGGACGATGTTCTCCGAGAGTTCGTGCTCGCCGCCCGAAATCCACATCTTGTTGCCGCGCAGCCGATACTGCGCGCCGAGCGCCGAGTCGCCCTCGAAGTCGGCGCGCGTGGCGACGTCGGACAGCGACGATCCGGCCTGCGGCTCCGAAAGACACATCGTGCCGAAGTAGCGGCCTTCGAGTTCGGGCTTCACGAAGGTGTCGATCTGCTTCTCGCTGCCGTGCGCGAGCAGCAGATTCGCGTTGCCGATGGTGAGGAACGGATACGCGCTCGACCCCACGTTGGCGGCCTTGAACCAGGCGAAGCCCGCTTTTTCGACGACCAGCGGCAACTGCATGCCGCCGTACTCGTAATCCTGGCCCGCCGCCATCAGGCCCGCTTCGCAGAACGCCTTCAGCGCGGTCTTCACTTCGGGGATGATCGTGACGGTCTCGCCGTCGAAATGCGGCTCGTGCTGATCGTTCTTCTTGTTGTGCGGCGCGAACAGGTCGGTGGCGATCTTCTCGCAGGTGTCGAGCGCGGCGTCGAAGGTCTCGCGCGAGTGATCCGCATAGCGCGCAATACGCGTGAGCCGCTCGACGTCGAGCCATTCGTAGAGCAGGAAGTTCAGGTCACGGCGGGAGAAGATCAGCGACATGGCGGGCGGGCCCTCGGTTGGGAAGGTGCCTAGACTACAGAAAATAGAACGAGCGTGCTATTGGTGATTTCTCCAGCCTCTCTATATAGAGAGGAGGCGCTTCCGCGTACAGGGAGAATCCGGCATCATCGGCGCTCATCCTCCCGAAATGCGAGATGCCGATGGATCGACTCGACGCCATGTCCGTGCTCGTCGCCGTGGTCGAGGCGGGCAGCCTCTCGGCGGCGGCGCGCCGGCTCGGCATGCCGCTCGCCACGGTCAGCCGCAAGGTCAACGAACTGGAAGCGCATCTGCGCACGCGCCTGCTCACGCGCACGACGCGCCAGCTTGCGCTGACCGAGGCGGGCGCGTCCTACGTGGCCGCGTGCCGGCGCATTCTCGAAGAGGTTGGCGAGGCCGAGCGCGCCGCGACGGGCGAGTACGCGCAGCCCAAAGGCGAACTCGCGCTGACGGCGCCGGTGGTGTTCGGGCGGCTGCACGTGCTGCCCGTCGTCACCGAATTCCTCGCGCAGTATCCCGAGATCGACGTGCGGCTCTCGCTGGCGGACCGCGTGGTCAATCTGATGGAGGAGCGCGTGGACGCGGCCGTGCGCATCGGCGCGCTGCCGGACAGCGCGCTCGTCGCCGTGGGCGTGGGCGCGATTCGCCGCGTGGTGTGCGCGAGCCCGGCCTATCTGGCGGCGCACGGCGTGCCGCGCCAGCCGCGCGATCTGGCCGCGCATCAATGCGTGACGTTCGAGGGTGTCGAAGGGCGCACGTGGGCCTTTCGGGACGGAAAGGAGCCGTCCAGGGATGCGGCGAAAAACGCGCTCGTGCCGCAGCCGGTGACGTCGCGGCTCGCGGTCAATACCGCCGAAGCCGCCATCGACGCCGCGCTGCAAGGCGTGGGCGTGACGCGCGTGCTGTCTTATCAGGTGGCGCAGGCGGTGCGCGAGGGGCGGCTCGACCTGCTGCTCGAAGCGCACGAGCCCGCGCCCTGGCCGGTGAGCCTCGTGCACGGCGGGCAGACGCCGCTGCCGCTCAAGCTGCGCGCGTTTCTCGACTTCGCGACGCCGCGTCTGCGCGCGCGGATCGAGGCGGCGCGCATCGGCCCCGACGCGGGCTCGCAGGTCTGAGCGCCCTGGCGAGCCAGGCATTGCCGATGCGCGTGATTTCCGCAAAGACGGCAAAAAAGCTGCGGAAACGAGCGATCAAGCGAGCGACCTGACAAGCGGCTCAACCACGCGCGTCGACCAAAACGCCAGCAAACGTTTGCAAATGCTGATCAGAAACGGGGTTTATAAGGATTTCGCGCGATTGTGCCGTAGACTTGCGCGCGGGACGCGCGCGACGTTTCGCGTTCCTTTGTTTTTCGAAGGTCCGATCCGCCCGCTCCGACACTCCTGGTTCGCTGGCGCGGCTCTGACGGCCCGGCGCCCGCACGCGACGGCGTCGCCGTCCGGTCCCTGAGAGACCGCCGCGCATGGCCTGAAGCCGTGCTATTGTCCTGCCGCCTCATGCGCTATGCATGACGCGCAAATTTCAGGCTCAAAGGAGGCCGACCTGTGATGAATGTGCTGGGCTGCATCGTCTACAAGCACAATCCGTGGCTCGTGATCGTGGCGGTGCTGATTTGCTGCGGCGGGTCGTGGGTCACCGCGAGGCTGGTGCGGCGCGTGTTCGCGACGCGCGGCCTGCAGCGCGCGGGCTGGCAGTTCCTCGCGGCCGTCACGGCCGCCGTCGCCATCTGGTGCACGCATTTCGTGGCGATGCTCGGCTTCGAGCCCGGCGTGCCCGTGAGCTTCGACCCGGTCCTCACCATCGTTTCCCTGCTGATCGCGCTCGGCGGCAGCTTCGCCGCCTTCGCCGTGGCGGGCAGCGGCTTCACGCGCGCGGCGCCCGCGATCGGCGGCGCACTGGTCGGGCTCTCGATTTCGCTGATGCACTACACGGGCATGATGGCCTATCGCGTGCAGGGCATCGTCGCGTGGAATCACACGTATCTGATCGCGTCGATCGTGCTCTCGGTCGTGTTCGGCGCGCTCGCGCTCGACCGCGCGGCGCGCGGCACGAACGCCGCTGCAAAGCAGCCGAGGCACGCGGCGCAAGGCGGCGCGACCCTTCAGGCCAATCTGCAGGCGACCGTGCAAGGAAGCCCCGCCCCGAAAGACACGGGCTCGGTGGCCAGCGTCACGCTGCTGCTCGTGCTCGCCATCGCCACGCTGCACTTCACGGGCATGTGCGCCTTCACGGTCACGCCGGTGCGCATCGCGGGCGAGTTCTCGAATCCGGCCGCGTTGCAGGCGCTCGCGCTGTCGGTCGCGGGCATGGCGTTCATCATCGCGGGCGCGGGGCTCGTGAGCTATCTGCTCGACGACACCGTGCGCGCCGAATCGGTCGAGCATCTGCGCACCATGGCGATGAGCGACATGCTCACGGGCCTGCCGAACCGCGCGAGCTTCAACGAGCGGCTCGACGTGGAGATCGCGCGCGCCGCCGCCGAGGACGGCAAGCTCGCGCTGGTCGGCATCGATCTGAACCGCTTCAAGGACATCAACGATCTGCGCGGCCATCACGCGGGCGACGAGGTGCTGCGCATTCTCGCGCGCCGCTTCACGAGCCTCGTGCGCGAGGGCGAGTTCGTCGCGCGCGTGGGCGGCGACGAGTTCGTGGCGCTGCAGCGTTTCGCCGACCGCGAGGCGCTCGACGATTTCCTCGGTCGTCTCGAAGACGCGCTGTTCCGCCCGATCCGCTACGACGACTGGGAAGTGGTCTCGGGCGCGAGCCTCGGCGTGGCGATCTATCCCGACGACGCCAGCAGCAAGGCCGTGCTGATCAATAACGCCGACCTCGCGATGTACCGCGCGAAGGCGGCGCTCACGCGCTCGGTGTGCTTCTACGAGCCGACGATGGACGAGACGGCGCGCGCGCGCCGCACGCTCGCGGCCGACCTGCGCGACGCCATCGCGCGCGGCCAGTTGAGCGTGCATTACCAGGTGCAGACTTCGGTGAATGGCGGCATTTGCGGCTACGAAGCGCTGCTGCGCTGGGAGCATCCGCGCCACGGTTTCGTCTCGCCGGGCGTGTTCATTCCGCTTGCGGAGGAAAACGGGCTGATCCTGAGCATCGGCGCGTGGGTGCTGCGCGAGGCGTGCACGCGCGCGGTCACGTGGCTGCCGCCGTACAAGGTGGCCGTGAATCTCTCGCCCGTGCAGTTCGCGCACGCCGACCTGCCCGCGCTCGTGCGCGAGGTGCTGGCCGACACCGGCCTGCCGCCCGAGCGGCTCGAACTCGAACTGACCGAATCGACGATCTTCGCCGACCGCGCGCGCTCGTTCGAAGTGCTTCAGCACATCAAGGCGCTGGGCGTGAGTCTCGCGCTCGACGACTTCGGCACCGGGTATTCGTCGCTCGACACGCTGCGCAGTTTTCCCTTCGACAAGATCAAGCTCGACCAGTCGTTCATCAGCGAAGCCGAATCGAGCCGCCAGGCGACCGCGATCATCCGCGCCGTGCTCGCGCTCGGCAAGAGCCTCGGCATTCCCGTGCTGGCGGAAGGCATCGAAACGCAGGATCAGTTCGATCTGCTGGCGGGCGAGGGCTGCGACGAGATGCAGGGCTTCCTGCTCGGCCGCCCCGCGCCGCTCGCGCAACTGGTGGAAAGCGGGCAGATCCAGTTGACGGAGCCGCGCAACCGTTACGCCCCGGCGAACTGAGGTTCGCCCGGCCGATCAACGAGTCGTCCCGCTAATCAAAGGCCGTAAAACGCGGCGCGCATTCCGGCATCCACGCGCCGTCCGAGTGCGTGAACGCGCCGCGCGCCGCGTTATGCGGATGATGCGGCGCCTCCGCGAGTCCGAGCACCGGCGAGACGCACGCATCGCTGCCCGCGAACGCATCGACCCACGCATCGCGCTCGCGCGTGGCGATAATCCGCTCGATGCGCGCCGCGATCGCCGGCCAATGCGCTCGATCGCGCTGCGGCAGATCGAGCAGATCCTCCGCGCCGATCCCCTTCAGAAACGCGGCATAGAACGGCGGCTCGATGCAGCCCACCGCGATCCAGCCGCCGTCGCGGCAGCGATAGGTCCGATAGAACGGGGCGCCGCCGTCGAGCAGATTCTCGCCGCGCGCGTCGCGCCACTGACCCGCCGCGTGAAAGCCGTACATCATGCTCATCAGCATGGCCGCGCCGTCGGTCATCGCCGCATCGACCACACAGCCCTTGCCGCTTGCCCGCGCGCGCAGAATGGCGGCGATCACGCCGAACGCCAGCACCATGCCGCCGCCGCCGAAGTCGCCGACGAGATTGAGCGGCACGACCGGCGCGCCGCCCGTTTCGCCGACCGCGTGCAGCGCGCCCGAAATCGCGATGTAGTTGATGTCGTGACCGGCCGTATGCGCGAGCGGGCCGTGCTGGCCCCAGCCCGTCATGCGTCCGTAGACGAGCGCCGGATGGCGCGCGCGGCACGCCTCGGGACCGAGGCCGAGCCGCTCCATCACGCCCGGACGAAAGCCTTCGATCAGCGCGTCGGCCTGCGCGATTAGATCGAGCGCGCGCGAAACGTCGTCGGCGCGTTTGAGATCGAGCGCGACGTGCTCGCGGCCGCGCGCGAGCGGGCCGTCGGGCAGCGCCTCGCCCGCGCGGCCGATGCGCGTCACGCGCGCGCCCATCTGCGCGAACAGCATGCCGCAGAACGGCGCGGGCCCGAGACCCGCGAACTCGACGACATGCACGCCTTCCAGCGGCTGGATCATGCGCGGTCTCCCCGTGAGATGAGCGCGCGCATCAGAGCGTGCGCGCGATGATTTCCTTCATGATCTCGTCGGTGCCGCCGTAGATGCGCATCACGCGCGCATCGACCCACGCGCCGCCGATCACATACTCCGACATATAGCCGTAGCCGCCGTGCAGTTGCAGGAATTCGTCGAGCAACTGGTTCTGCAGTTCGGTGGCATTGAGCTTGGCCATGGCCGCGTCGACGGGCGACAACTCGCGGCGCAGATGCCGCGCGATGCAGTCGTCCACGTAGATGCGCACCATCTCCGCTTTCGCGCGCGCGTGCGCGAGCTTGAAGCGCGCGTTCTGAAAATCGAAGATCGCCTGGCCGAACACCTTGCGCCCGCGCGTGTACTCGATCGTGCGCGCGAGCATGCCTTCGATCGACGCGACGGCGCGCACGGCGATCACCAGACGTTCCTGCGCAAGCTCGCGCATCAGATACGAAAAGCCCGCGTTTTCCTCGCCGAGCCGCTGCGTGACGGACACGCGCACGTCCTCGAAAAAAAGCTCCGACGTATCCTGCGCGCGCAGGCCGATCTTCTCGAGCTTGCGGCCTTTTTCGAAACCCGGCGTGCCTTCCTCGATCACGATCAGCGAGACGCCCTTGCCGCCGAGTTCCGGCGCGGTCTTGCAGACCACGATCACGAGACTCGCGTTCTGACCGTTCGTGATGAAGGTCTTCTGACCGTTGATGACGTAGTCGTTGCCGTCGCGGCGCGCGGTCGTGCGCACGGACTTCAGGTCGCTGCCGGTGCCTGGCTCGGTCATCGCGATTGCGCCGATATGCTCGCCGCTCGCGAGCTTCGGCAGCCACTCGCGCTTTTGCTCCTCGGTGCCGTAAGCGTGGATATACGGCGCGACAATGTCCGAATGCAGCGGGAAACCGATGCCGCTCGCATTCACGCGCGCGAGTTCCTCGATCAGAATCGCCGCGTGGCCGAAGTCGCCGCCGCCACCGCCGTATTCCTCGGGAATCGTGCAGCAGAGCAGGCCTTCCTCGCCCGCGCGCCGCCACACCGATTTCGGCACGATGCCGTCTTTCTCCCACTGCTGATGAAACGGCGCGATCTCGCGCTCGACGAAACGGCGGACCTGCTCGCGGAATAATTCGTGGTCGTCGCGGAACACGTTACGCATGGGTTGTCTCCTTTCTTATGGTGATATTCTGGATGCCGAATTAAATTGCGGCGCCAGGATTTTCTGGGTTGCGATAGCGTTCCTTCAGCAGCCGGCGCAGCAGCTTGCCGTTGTCGTGACGCGGCAGCGCGTCTTCGAAATCGACGGAACGCGGCACCTTGATATGCGAAAGACGCTCGCGGCAGAACGCCATCAATTCGTCGGCGAGCTGCGGGCTGGCGGCGTCGCGCTCGCGCAGTTGCACGATGGCCTTCACGCTCTCGCCAAACTCGGCATGCGGCACGCCGATCACGGCGGCGTCGGCCACGGCCGGATGCTCGCTGAGCACATTCTCGATTTCCTGCGGATAGACGTTCACGCCGCCGCTGATGATGAGGTCCGCGCGGCGGTCGCTCAGATAGAGGTAGCCTTGCGCGTCCACATGGCCAATATCGCCATAGGTGGCCCAGCCGTGCCGATTGCGCACGCTCCGGGTCTTCGCGGGATCGTTGTGATACTCGAACGGCGGCCCGCCTTCGAAGAACACGCGGCCGATCTCGCCCACGGGCAGATCGCGGTCGTCCTCGTCGACGATATGCAGCGTGCCGAATTTCGCGCGCCCGACCGAGCCGCGATGCGCGAGCCATTCGTGAGAGTCGATCGCCGTGAGCCCGACGCCCTCCGAGCCCGCGTAATACTCGTAGATCACCGGGCCGAACCAGTCGATCATCTGTTGCTTGACGAGCGGCGGGCAGGGCGCGGCCGCGTGGATCGCCACTTTCAGGCTGCTCACGTCGTAGCGTCGGCGCACCGCTTCGGGCAGCGCGAGCAGGCGCACGAACATCGTCGGCACCCATTGGCTGTGCGTGACGCGATAGCGTTCGATGGCGGCGAGCGCGGCCTCGGGATCGAACTTCTGCATGACGATGCTGCGCCCGCCCGTGCGCAGCATGCGCACGAGATAGCGCAGCGGCGCGGCGTGATAGAGCGGCGCCGTGCTCAAATACACGGAGTCCTCATTAAATCCGAAACTCTTGCGCCATGAGGCCGTTTCGGTGTCGTCGATCGTGCGGCGCTCCCACGGCACGAGCGGCTTGAGGATGCCCTTCGGCAGCCCCGTGGTGCCCGACGAATAGAGAAAGTCTCGGCCCTGATCGCACTCGGGCAGCGGCGCGCGCGTGTCGGTGTCGTCGAGCGCGGCGTCGAGCGAGGCGAAGCCGGGCGGCGTGACCGCGCCCGTCATATAACAGGCCACGCCGTTCAGCGCGCCTTCGTCGGCGAGCGTCTGCGCGAGTTCGCGCATCGTCTGCGAGACGATCAGCACGCGCGCGCCGCAGTCCTGGAGGACGTGCGCGACTTCGCGCGTTTTCAACTGGATGCTGATGGGGGTGAAATACAGACCGGCGCGCTCGGCGCCGACGGCCGCGATGGCCAGGGCGGGGTGATTCTCGAACAACAGCGCGATGCCGTCGCCGGGTTGCAGGCCTAGCTGGATCAGCCAGTGCGCGACCCGGTCCGCGCGTTCGTTCAGTGTGGCGTAGGTGAGGACCTCGTCGGTGCCGGCAAGGCGCAGGGCTTCCTTGCCGGGTGCTGCGGCTGCTAGTTCGCGGACACGCTCCACGGTCTCGTCTCCATATCGTGCGCGGCGCCAGTCATGCTGCCGAGCGCTGCCTCCACGCGCCTGACCAGCGACATCAACCGCGGGGCGATGTCGTCGGTCAACTGGTTGCCGCTGATGTTGAATACCGCAATGGAACAGCTGAAAACCCAGTACTCGTCGTCGATGGGCGACGCCAGCGGAATCGCCACCGAGTGAATCTCGCGCTGCATGTCGCCGTGCGACACCGTGCAGCCCTGCTCGCGCAATTCCTGCTGCGCCTGCGTGAGGCGCTGCGCGAGCAGCTCGCCCTTGGCCGGATCGCGCGTGAGCGTTTCCTGCAGATAGCGCTCGCGTTCGGCGCCCGGCACCGTCCACAGATACGCGCGGCCCGAGGCCGTGCGCGACAGCGAAAGCCGCGTGCCGATCTCCGAGCGATAGACCGCGCTGCCCGCGCCCTGCGCGACTTCGGCGTAGGCGAGGTTCAGGCGGTAACCGACGGCGAGCGTCACCTGGCCCTGACAGTAATCGGCCAGCTCCTGCATCATCGGCCGCGCGATCTGGCGGATCGTCATGCGGCCGAGCGCAGGCGCGGCGAGGCTCAGCATCTCGGTGCCGAGCACGTATTTCGAAATGCGCTCCGAGTAGCGCAGCATGCCGAACTCGCACAGCGTGTTGATGAGCCGCAGCGCCGTGGGCTTGGGCAGGCCGGTGCGCTCCACCAGCTCGCGCGCCGACAGCTCGGACGCGCCCATCGAATAGCACTGCAGGATCCGGATGCCGCGCGCGAGTGCGCTCACGAGCTGCGATTCGTTGGTCGACTCGTTGGTCGACTCGTTGCTCGAGTCGCTGGACGATTCAGCGGCGTCGTCGGTGCGTGAGGTGGCCTGGTCGGTCATGTCGGATTCCTTCTTCGGGGGATGGGCGCGCCGGGTCAACACGGGGCGCCTTTTGGCAAACCCGGCATTCTAGCTTTCCCCTTCGTGGCGGAACAATTTTTCAAGACGACTGGCTCATTTTTCGTGAAATTGCGACGCTTTGCCGCGCCCACGGCCCGTCTGGCCGGCTCGGTGGACGCGTTCAGCCGCGCGCAACTTCGGGAATTCGGACTCTCAGGCTCGCTTGGCCGCTTTCGATATGTGGCTATCGTCGCATGAAACGGTTTAAATGATCCTGATGGATCGAAAAATGTTTACCACTATTGAAATTGTGAGATGGGTCGGTGTATTTTGATTCGCGAGATTCATTTTTCCGTCATTCGGCAGCATCAACCCATCTCCAACACTGAGCGAACCATGATCCAGAGCGCGGTAATCGTCGATGCGGTGCGCAGTCCCATGGGCCGGACGAAGGCGGGCGGCGCCTTCGTCGACCTGCATCCGGCCGACCTGCTTTCGCAGTTGATCCAGCAACTCGTCGAGCGCAACGACCTCGACCCCGGCACCGTCGACGACGTGATCATCGGCTGCGTGAGCCAGGTGGGCGAGCAGGCGACCACGCCGGGCCGCGTGGCGTGGCTCGCGGCCGGTTATCCGCAGCACGTGCCGTCGACCACGGTCGAGCGCAAGTGCGGATCGAGCCAGCAGGCCGTGCATTTCGCGGCGCAGGCCATCATGGCGGGCGTCAACGAGATCGTGGTGGCGGGCGGCGTGGAGTCGATGAGCCGCGTGCCGATGGGCAGCTCGCGCCTCGATCGCGATCAATATGGCGCGCGCTTTCATGCGCGCTATCCGCAGGGGCTCGTGGGCCAGGGCGTGAGCGCCGATCTGGTGGCGCAGAAGTGGGCGCTCACGCGCGAGATGCTCGACGCGTATTCGGCCGAGTCGCACCGCCGCGCCGACGCCGCGCGCGCCGCCGGTCACTTCGCGCGCGAGATCGTGCCGATCGAGGTCCGCGACGAACAGGGCACGCGCGGAGGCACGCGCCGCATCGACGCCGACGAAACCATCCGCGCGGGCACCACGGTCGAGCGTCTCGCGGGCCTCGCGCCTTCATTCGAAGACGCCGCGCTGGCCGAGCGTTTTCCGGGCATCCGTTTCAACGTGACGGCGGGCAACGCCTCGCAGATTTCGGACGGCGCGGCGGCGCTGCTCGTCATGAGCGAGAAGAAGGCGGCGCAACTCGGCTTGAAGCCGCGCGCGCGCATCGTCTCGTTCGAGGTGCGCGGCGACGACCCGCT
Source organism: Paraburkholderia tropica (assembly GCF_914484835.1). GTDB lineage: Bacteria > Pseudomonadota > Gammaproteobacteria > Burkholderiales > Burkholderiaceae > Paraburkholderia > Paraburkholderia tropica_A. The sequence continues at coordinate 129,739 of NZ_CAJZAR010000036.1, read as the reverse complement.
CATGATGCTGACCGCGCCGATTCCGGCCACCGAGCATCTGCTGCGCAAGGTCGGTCTGAAGATCGACGACATTGCGCATTTCGAAGTCAACGAAGCGTTCGCTTCGGTGCCGCTCGCGTGGCAAAAGGCGCTCGGTGCCGATGCCGCGCGTCTCAATCCGGCGGGCGGTGCGATTGCGCTCGGGCATCCGCTGGGCGCATCGGGCGCGCGTCTCATGACGACGATGCTCAACGCGCTCGAACGCAGCGGCGGCCGTTACGGCTTGCAGACGATGTGCGAGGCGGGCGGCATGGCGAACGCGACGCTGATCGAGCGGCTTTGAACGCGGCATCGACGACGGCATCAACGAACGTAACGAAAGCTGAATACGAAAGGAGACGAACGAATGGACCTCAAGGGAGCTGTGGCGGTCGTAACGGGTGGCGCATCGGGGCTGGGCCTCGCGAGCACGAAGCAGTTGCTGGAGAAGGGCGCACAGGTCGTGATCTGCGATCTGGCGGGTTCGCGTGGCGCGGCGGTGGCCGACGAACTCGGCCCGGCGGCGAGCTTCGTGGCCGCCGATGTCACGAACGGCGACGAGATGGCTGCCGTGATCGACGCGGCCACGCAGCGCGGCACGCTGCGCGCGCTCGTGCATTGCGCGGGACGCGGCGGCGCGGTGCGCCTGATCGAAAAGGACGGCTCGCCGGGCTCGCTCGAAGCCTATGAAAACGTGGTGCGCGTGAATCTCGTCGGCACCTTCAACGTGCTGCGTCTCGCGGCGGCGGCGATGGCGCGCAACGCACCGAACGCGGCGGGCGAGCGCGGCGCGTGCGTGCTGACCGCGTCGGTGGCCGCGTACGAAGGGCAGATCGGGCAGGTGCCGTATGCGTCGTCGAAGGCGGGCGTGGTGGGCATGACGCTGGTGGCCGCGCGCGATCTCGCGAGCAAGGGCATTCGCGTCTGCACGATCGCGCCGGGGCTGTTCGATACGCCGATGCTCGCGCGTCTGCCCGAGGAGATTCGCGACTCGCTCGGCAAGATGGTGCCGTTCCCGCCGCGTCTGGGCGCGCCCGACGAGTTCGCCGCGCTCGCGATGCATATCCTCGAGAATCCGATGCTCAACGGCGAAACGATTCGTCTCGATGGTGCGATTCGCATGCAGCCGCGTTGAACGTCACGATTCGCGCGCGTTGAATTTTGCGTTGACGCGCGCCGCGCGCGTGTTGCATCATCGTCCACATGAACTTCATCGCGCGCCCGCTCACTACGACGACCACGACCGCCTCTGGCGGGTCGTGAGGCCGATACGCGCGCAAGTCACCGAGCATCATCGTATCGATCCCAAGGCCCCGCCGAATACGGACGGGGCCTTGTCGTTTCTCCGTCCGCCATCGGCTCTTTATGGAGAAACGTTGTGTCCGACCTCGCCCCATCCCGCCGTGCATTGTTGATCATCGACATGCAGAACGGCCTGTTCAACGGCGCCGAATCGCCCCACGAAGGCGCACGCGTGCTCGACAACATCAACCTGCTGATCGCCCGCGCGCGTGTTGCGAACGCGCCGATCTTCGCCGCGCGCCACACCGGCCCGAAGGGCTCGCCGATCGAGCCGGGCAGCGCGCTCACGCAACTGCTGGCGGACCTGCACGTGGATGCCGCGCACGATGTCACCTTCGATAAAACGCGTCCGAGTTGTTTCGCAGGCACCGATCTCGCACAGTGGCTGCGCGACGCGAAGGTGGACGAACTCGCGATTGTCGGCATGAAGACCGAGTATTGCGTCGATACGACCTGCCGCGCGGCGAGCGAACTGGGCTGGCGGCCCGTGCTGATTGAAGACGCGCATACGACCATGGACTCGCCCGCGCTTTCCGCGCAGGCCATCGTCGCGCATCACAACCGCGTGCTGAGCGGGCCGTTCGTCAAGCTGGCGCGCGCCGCCGACTACGTGTTCTAAGGCTTCGCACCGTGCAGCGAGGTGTCGTCATCGGTCCCTGACTGACGCCTTTCATAATATTGCAAAGAATTACGCCGAGAATCTGTGCCGATCTCCACGCGAACGTTGTGACGACAACGTTTGCGTGTCGGCTTTTTATCGCACCGATTTAATTCGTACTCTTGAGCAAACAAGGACCATGAGAAATATCTTGCCGGATGTATCGAGGTTGGGAAGACGCCTGCTCGGCGGCGGCGCACTGTGTCTCACGGTGCTGATCGCGGCGTGCGGCGGCAACGACGACAAGACGCCCGTCGCCAACGACGCGGCGAACGCGGTCTGCACGACGGCGCATTGCGCGCCCGCGCCCTGATCCCTTCCTTTCCCTCACTCGAACACCACGACCCGCATGACTTTCAGCCCCTCGAAGCGCAATTTTCTGCGCACCTCGCTGGGCAGCGCCGCCGCGATGGCCGCGCTGTCCACGTTCCCGCCCGCGATTCGCCGCGCGCTCGCCATCGACGCGAACAACGTCACGGGCACCATCAAGGACGTGCAGCACGTCGTGCTGCTGATGCTCGAAAACCGCTCGTTCGACAGCTACTTCGGCACGTTCCAGGGCGTGCGCGGTTACGGCGACCGCTTCCCGATTCCCACGCCGAACGGCGCGAACATCTTCTATCAGAGCTACACGAACGCGGGCGCAACGAGCACGCTGATTCCGTATCACCTCGACGAAACCCAGGGCAACGCGGTGCGCGCGGGCAGCACGCCGCACACGTGGAGCGACGCGCAATCGGCATGGGACAACGGCCGCATGAACGCGTGGCCCACCTCGAAAAAGCCCTTGTCAATGGGCTATTACAACACCGCCGAAGTGCCGTTCCATCGCGCGCTCGCCGACGCCTTCACGATCTGCGATTCGTATCACTGCGGCATGCACACGGGCACCATCGCCAACCGCCTGTTCTACTGGACCGGCACCAACGGGCCGAACGGCCTGAGCCCGTCCGACAACAGCCGCGTGGGCGTGGCCGCGCTCAACAACGAGTTCAACGGCGGCAACGACATCGGCCCTTCGACGGCGGGCTGGACGTGGACCACCTACGCCGACCGCCTGCAAGCCGCAGGCGTGAACTGGAAGGTCTATCAGAGCCTGATCGACAACTTCGGCTGCAACGAGATGATGGGCTTTCGCCACTGGCGCGAGGCCATCGAGCAGATGCCGTCCGCACGCCGCCCGCTCTACGTGGCGACCGAAAGCATCACGCAGGACGTGTCGAACGCGGGCCCGTTCTACGACGCGTCGATCGACGATGCGCTGAGCCCGCTCGCGAAGGGCTTCGGCAACACCATGCCGCAAGGCTTCCTCGAAACCTTCCGCGACGACATCCAGAACGGCACGCTGCCCTCGGTCTCGTGGATCATTCCGCCGTCGACGTACACCGAGCATCCGGGGCCGTCGAGCCCGACGCAGGGCGGCTGGTACATCCAGGAAGTGCTGGACGCGCTCACGGCCAATCCCGAGGTGTGGAGCAAGACCGTGCTGATCGTGAACTACGACGAGAACGATGGCTTCTTCGATCACCTGCCGCCGCCTTCGGCGCCGTCGCACAACGCGGATGGCACGCTCGCGGGCGCGAGCACGCTGGCCGATACGGACATGGCCGTCGAGTATCACAACTACACGCCGGCGACTTCGAATCAGCCGGCCATCGACGGCCGCCCGTATGGTCCCGGCCCGCGCGTGCCGATGTGGGTGATCTCGCCGTGGAGCCGCGGCGGCTTCGTGAATTCGCAGGTCTTCGATCACACCTCGACGCTGATGTTCCTCGAAAAGCGCTTCGGCGTGAGCGAGCCGCAGATCAGCAACTACCGGCGCGCGGTGTGCGGCGACCTCACGTCGTGCTTCGATTTCGTGAACCCGAACAGCGCCGCGTTGCCGACGCTCTCGGGCCGCACGAGCAAGACGAGCGCCGACGATTTCGCGGCGGCGCAGGCGGCATCGGCGGCGATTGCCGTGCCGTCGGCGACCACGAGTTCCGCGCTGCCCGCGCAGGCCACCGGCACGCGGCCCTCGCGCGCGCTGCCCTACGAGCTGCACACGACGGCGCAGGCGAACGCCAGCGCGGGTACGCTGACGCTGCAATTCGCCAACGACAGCAGCAGCGGCGCGGGCGCGGTGTTCCATGTCTACGACCGCAAGCATCTCGACGCCGTGCCGCGCCGCTACGTGGTGGAGGCGGGCAAGACGCTCGCGGGCGTGTGGACGCTGCCGTCCGCCGATAACGGACATTACGATTTCTGGGTGCTCGGGCCGAACGGTTATCACCGCGAATTCGCGGGTAATCTGCATGAGCTGGGCGCGGCCAACGCGCCGGAGATTCAGGTGTGCTACGAGCCGTGCGCGAGTTCGGCGGTGCTTGTGAAGCTGCACAATCGCGGCAGCCAGGCCTGCACGTTCACGGCGGCCGCGCAGGCGTATCGCGCGGACGGCCCATGGAACGTGAAGGTGCAGCCGGGCGCGGTCGGCGAGCTGCGCTGGAACGTGAGCGACGCGGGCAACTGGTATGACTTCGTGGTGACGAGCAGCGCGTCAGTGTCGTTCAAGCGCCGCTTCGCGGGGCGGATCGAGACCGGCAAGGATTCGGTTTCTGATCCGGCGATGGGGATGGGGGTTTGAGGCGCGTCGGGATGCGCGTCGAACTTCGGTAGGTCTGCGCGCTTCGGCAAAACGCAACGCGCCCCTCGAAAGGGGCGCGTTTTTTCATTCGGACGCGTGCGAGGAGACGGCGCGTACCAGCGAGCCCCCTAATGCGCCGCCGTCGCCACCTCATCCAACGCATCGAAAATCCCGCTCGTGTCTTCGGCGATGCCTTGCGAGCGGCCTTGCGTGTGCGTGCAGACGATTTCGTCCCAGAACGATTCCGAGCCGAATTGCAGGCGCTGCGCGTGCAGCCGCCGCGTAAACAATTGCAGATCGAACGCGGGCACGATGCCGAGCGCGCCGGCGAGGCCATGCGCGCCGTTGGCGACCAGCGGCGCGGCGCGGCTCGCGCGCGCCTTGGCGATCGCGCTTGCGAGGCGCTGCTCGCCGCTGCGATGCGCGGCGCAGCCCTGCTGCGCGGCGGCGCGCGTGGCGGCGACGTGTCCGGCGATGGCGTCGAGCTGGCGTTGGGTGGCGTCGCGCGCGGCCTGGGCGGCGGACGACGGCGTGCTCTCGCGCACCCACGCGGTGGTCACGTCGAGCACGCGCTGCATCGCGCCCGCCATCGTGGCGGCCGTGATCATCGCGCCCAGTTCGGCGATGCTGCACGCAGGCAGCGCGCGCGCCGAGCGCGTGCTGAAGCAGACGGTGGCGTCGAGCCCGTCGCCGTGCTTTTCCACGCGCGCGGTGTCGAGCGGGACGAGCCAGACGCCCTGGGCGTTTTCGACCACGACGGCGTCGGCGACCTGTCCGTAGGGCACGAAGGCCGTGCACTGCGAGGCGTCGGCGATAGCCAGCGCGATCGGGCCGCGCGGTGCGTCGAGGCGCGCCGCCGCGAGCAGGTGGCGCGCGATCATCGTGTGCGCGGCGGGCAGCGGCAGCGCATGCTGGCCGAACGCGAACAGCACGCCGGCGGCGGCGGCGAGCGGCAGGTCCGCGCCGCCTTGCGCGCGCGGCACGAGCGCGTCGAGCAGGCCGCGTTCGTCGAGCTGGCGCCAGAGCGCGTGACCGGCGCGGCGGTCGTGCGTCGTTTCCACGCCGCGCACGAATTGCGGCGTGCAGAGATCGGCCAGCACGGACTGCGCCGCGCGGGTGAGCGTGTCGTTCATGGTGTTTGCCTCCGCATGGAGCGCGCCGAGCGGCGCGAGGCGCGAACGCGGGCGCTCGTGGCGGCTGCGTTCGGGCTTGTCGGGCGAACCTGTTGAACCGGGCAAAGTGGCGCGCGACGTGCTGGAGCACGTAGAGGCGCAGCGCGCCGCATCGAAGACGCCGGACGAGTGCGACTGGCGCGTCATGGCCGGGCCTGGGCGCAAGGGCGGCGCAGCGCGAGCGTCATCGCGCGCGTCGGCGCGAGGCCGGCTTCGCCTTCCGGGCGGCGACACGTGGAATACGTGCGAAACGTGCGTAGGCCCAGGCCTGCGTCGGCGTCGTGCGCCTGCGCGTTGCGGCCAGGCTGCTGCGCATCGTGCGCGGTGTTCATGTGTCGTCCTCCTGAAGTCTTTGTCTCGCGCCACGCGAGCGAGCGCGGGCTGCGCAGAGCGGTTTCGCGCCGATGGCGAAGACGCGCTCGAAATCCGCTCTGATTCTAGAAGCGCCTTCCAGGTGAGGCAACCCGAAAAAAACCCGAGATTTACGCGCTTATTCGATCGGCGATTTTTTACGCCTTTTTTTTCAGGCCTCGCCGCGTTGATTCGAAACGGGAAATCGCCCGCTGGGCGTGGGCCTCGCGCGCCGGCTTGGGGGTATACGCCAGGCGTCGCCGCGCGGCGGGCCGCTTTGTTCCGCTTGGCGAATCAGTTCATTGCCGGAACCGAAATGCCGGGCCACGCATCGATCAGGCGCGGCGCGATCGCATCGCGATGAACACCGCAAACGCAGCGCCCGCGCCGCTGCCACGGCGGAACAGTTGCGTATGCAAGTATCGAACGGCAGCCGTTTGAACGGCGGGCATGCCGACGACGCGTTTCTCCGGTGGTGTTCCGTCCCCGACTCGCGCCCTGGCCGACACAATCCGGTGTTACCCTGCATGCCTCCACGCATTCCGAGGCCGTCCGTTGAAACGTATTACCGCCCTGTCGCTGCTGGTTTCGGCCAGTCTGTTGCACGCCGCCGCGCAGGCGCAGGAGTCGTCCGCGAGCGCCGCGCCGCCGTTGCCCGACGAGATCGCGCGCCAGTTGCCGAAGGGCGAGACCGTGATCACCTATGCGGCCGGCCAGCTCACCGATTCGCCGCGCACCGACTATCTCGTCGCCGTGCACGGCGCGGGCGATTCGCGCGAGCAGCCGACGCCGCGTCCGCTGCTGATCTTCGTCCAGAAGCCTGACGGCCATTACCGGCTGGCGGCGCGCAACGACGTCGTCATCATGCGCGCCGACGACGGCGGCCAGTGCGATCCCTTCAACGACAGCGCCGACGGCCTCGTCATCAAGGATCGTTACTTCACGGTGCAGAACGAAGTGGCGTGCGGCGCGCACTGGACCGACTACATCACGTTCCGCTTCGATCCGAAGCGTCAGGACTGGATCTTTCACAAGGAGATCTCGCAGGCCTGGCGTCTGAACGACAAGCCCGACGGCGACGCGCTGATCGCCGATCCCGCCACCGTGAGCAACGCCGATCCGAAGCGGCCGGTCACTTTCTCGACGTGGCGTCCGCACGAGCCCTGAGCGAGTAAGCGCGACCACGGCGCGGGTTTTCCCGTAGACCGTCCCGAGCGCGCTCGCCCAGCGCGAGCATAGGGACAAATGCCGACTTCCACCGCGCCGAACGCTGGCTTCTCCGAAAACAAATTGTTAGCTTTCGGGCGCTCACCCACACTGGCACCTGCCCGATAAGTCCGATCGACCCGAGACAGCGCCAAGGCGCGTCAGCCGGATACCGATCGCGGCCAATTGATTCGTCATCCGAATCATTTTTCGAGGCAGACAAGAAAGACCTCGTAAAAAGCCTGAAGGCCACGGAGGAGACATGACTCGCATCATCAAGCGGCCCATCGCGCCGCTAACCCGCGGCCAGAACGCCGGGCGTCCGCGCGCACGCGCGCTGTGCTGTGCGCTCGCACTGGCGCTCGGCGGCGCGTTCGCGTCCGCTGCCGCGCAAGCCGCCGAATGGAAAGTGGGCGTCGAGTTGCCGCTGACCGGCCCGCTCGCGCAAGCCGGCACGGAGATGTATCGCGGCATCCAGGTGGCCGCCGACCTCTATAACCGCCGCCATCCGCAAGACAAGATCACGCTGGTCGCCGTCGACGACGAATCGAATCCCGCCAAGGCCGTCGCCGCCGTCGAGCAGCTCGCCTCGCAGCATGTGGTGGCCATTGCGGGCGCGGCCAACTCGAACTGCGCGGGCCCGGCGTCCGAAGCGGCGAGCAAGGCGGGCATCGTCTACGTGACCTCGGGCGGCACCAGCGACGACATGGTCTCGCGCGGCCTCAAGAACTTCTTTCGCGTGAGCAACACGCCGGGCTACACGAAGGGCATGACGGGCCTGTTCGACTCGCTCGGCGTGAAGTCGGTCGCCATTCTCTATTCGACGAAAGACGCCACCAGCGATCTCGCGCGCCAGCTCGACGCCGCGCTCAAGGCGAAGGGCGTGAAGACGTATCTGCACGCCTACGATCCGTCGATCAGCGACTTCAAGCCGCTCATCAACAAGGTCAAGCTGCAGGACAAGCCCGACGCGCTCGCGATGCTCGGTTACGAGAACGATTATGTCGGCATCCTGCGCGCCGCGCGCGTGCTCAAGCCCGACCTCAAGGCGATTGCCGCGCCGTGGGCTTTCGCGAGCCCGAAGATGGCGCAGTCGTTCCCCGATCTCGTGCCCAACGTGTATGGCGCGACGGTGCTGGCGTCGCCGGCCGATTACCGCTCGGCGGATCAGCGCGACTTCTCGGAGACTTATCAGCGCCTCTTCAAGACCGTATCGAACTATCAGTCGCAGACCTCGTTCGTCTACGCGCAGGTCTTGTTCGACGCGATCGCGCAGGCGCAGAAGGCCGGCACGCTCGACAAGGGTGGTCTCGCGGATACGCTGCGCGCCACGCAGCGCGACGATACCTTCCTCGGCAAGGTGAGTTTCGATGCGCGCGGCGACAACCCGCACTACGTCGCGCACATGGGCCAGTTCGCGCGCGACGGCAAGCTCGCGCTGGTCTGGCCGCAGCAGGTGGCGACCGCGAAGCCCGCGTATCCGGGCGTGCCGTGGTGAATCGTCACCGATAAAAAATAATCGGGTATCCGAAATAAAAAATAAGCGCGCACTACAACCATCACGACGCGCAACGAACGACGCGCCCACGCACAGGGCGCGCATCAAACCATAAAAGCCGGTTTGGAGGCACGATGGATCGCAGCACTGCACACAACGCTTCTCGCCAGCGGCGCGCCGGGTCGGGCGCCGCGATCCGCTTTTTCGTCAACCTGAGCGTCAGCGCGCTCACGCTGCTGGGCGCCACGCCCGCCGCGTTCGCGGAAGTCCTGCCGGTGGGCGTCGAGTTGCCGCTCACCGGCTCGATGGCGCGCGCGGGCACGGCGCAGCTCGAAGGCATCAAGGTGGCCGCCGATCTGTTCAACAGCGGCAAGCTCGGCGGCACCGGCAAGCACAAGGTCACGCTCACCGTGCTCGACGACGAGGCGCAGCCCGCCAAGGCCGTCTCCGCCGTCGAAAAGCTCGCCTCGCAAGGCGTGCTCGCGATCACGGGCGGCTACGGCTCGAACTCGGTCAGCCCCGCCTCGGAGGCCGCCGACAAGGCCGGTCTCGTCTACATCACCTCGGGCGCCGTGGACAGCGGCATCACCTCGCGCGGGCTCAAGCGCTTCTTCCGCGTCGGGCCTGCGTCGGGCTATTCGAAGGCGATGCTCGGGCAGCTCGACGCGATGGGCGCGAAGTCGGTGTCCATCGTCGCCTCGACCAAGCAGGCGACCGCCGACGTGAGCAACGACGTCGCCACGAAGCTGCGCGCGCAGGGCGTGAAAGTGACGCTGCACATGTTCGAGCCGTCGATGACGGACTTCAAGCCGCTCGTCAACAAGATCCGCCTGCAAGACAAGCCCGACGTGATGCTGATGATCGGCTACGAGAACGATTACATCGGCATCCTGCGCGCGGCCAAGGTGCTCAAGCCGCAACTGAAGGCGGTGATGGGCGCATGGTCGCTCGCCACGCCGAAGATGGCCGGCGAATTTCCGGACCTCGTCAACAACGTGATCGGCTGCGCGATGCTGCCGCATCCGGCGCAGTTCGGCTCGGCCGAGGGCAAGGCTTTCGTCGATGCCTACGTGGCCGCCTACAAGAAAGAGCCCGACTACGTGGCCGAATTCGCCTTCGTGCAGTCGGTGCTGCTGTTCAACGCGATGGCGCGCGCCGCCGACGCGGGCACGCTCAAGAAGGACGGCATCGCCGCCGAATTGCGCGCGAAACCGCAGGACACGCTGATCGGCAAGGTCAGCTTCGCGGCCAATGGCGACAACCCGTCGTTCGTCAACAACATGGCGCAGATCCAGGGCGACCGCATCGTGCTCGTGTGGCCGAAGGAACGCGCGACCGGCAAGCTCAATTATCCGGCGCTGCCGTGGTGAGCGCGCGCATCGCGCTTCGTGTGCTGTTATCGAAAGGGAGATCGCGATGAGCGAACTCGTGTTGCAGTCGCTGTATTCGGGCGTGCTCGTGGGCGGCGCGTATGCGCTCGTCGCGCTCGGGCTCGCGCTGGTGTTCGGCTCGATGCGCATCATCAATCTCGCGCACGGCGAACTCGTGCTGCTGGCCGCGTATATCGCCTACACGTTCGAGACGCGCCTCGGCATCAATCCGGTGTTCGCGATTCCCGTGGCGATTCCGGTGGTGTGCGCGGCGGCCGCGCTCGCGTGGTATCTGGTCAGCCGCATCAAGCGCGACCGCGAGCTGAATTCGCTGATCCTCACCTACGGCATCGGCATCGTGCTGACCAACGCCGTGCTGCTGGGCTGGGGCGCCGACGTGCGCTCGACCAACGACGCCTGGCTCCAGGACAGCGTGATGCTCGGCAATCTGCTGTCGATGCGCAGCGAGGTGCTGTCGTTCGGCATCAGCGTGCTGCTGATGCTCGCGCTCTGGTGGTGGCTGACGCGCTCGTGGTACGGGCGCGCGGTGCGGGCGATTTCGAGCAACCGCGACGCGGCGCGCCTGATGGGTATCGATCCGCGCAAGGTGGAGCTGGTGTCGTTCGTCGTCGCGGGCGTGCTGGCGTCGTGCGCGGGCGTGTCGATCTATGCGTCGAGCGCGGTGCAGCCCGCCATCGGCGAGGCGTTGACGGTGAAGGCCTTCATCATCACCGTGCTGGCCGGCGTGGGCTCGATTCCCGGCGTGCTCGCGGGCGCGCTGCTGCTCGGCGTGGCGGAGGCGCTCACGGTCACGCTCGCGAGTTCGGCGCTGCAGGAACTGGCCGGCATGCTGCTGTTCCTGGTCGTGCTGTACGTGCTGCCCAACGGCCTGTTCGGCGTGGCGAAAAGACGGGGATAAAGGGGCAATTGCAATGAACACCACTACCAACAACCCCGGCGTGGCGGCCAACGTCGCTGCGCGCGCGAAGCCGGGCTGGTCCGCGCAGCGCATCGCCGTGCTCGCCGTCACGCTCGTCGTGCTCTACGCGGCGGTGCCGCTCGCGCTCGGCCAGAACCTCTATCTGATGAGTCTCGCGGTCGCCTCGCTGACGGTCGCAGGCGTCGCGCTCGCGTGGGCGCTGCTCGGCAATCTCGGCGGCATGGTGAGCTTCGGGCACAGCGCGTTCTTCGGCGTGGGCTCGTACATCTCCGCGCTGCTCACGATGAAGGCGGGCTGGCCCGTGTTTCCCGCGATGCTCGCGGGCGGCGTGGGCGCGAGCGTCGCCTCGCTCGCGATGGCGCCCGCGCTGCGCCTGAAAGGCCCGTACTTCGCGCTGGCGATTCTCGCGTATGCGCAGATCTTCCGCATCGTCGCGACAGAGTGGTCGGGGCTCACGGGCGGCGCGAGCGGCCTCTCCAGCATTCCGGCGCTGCCGACACTGCTGGGCGTGGACTTCGGCAGCAAGAGCGGCGGCTATGTCGTGATTCTCACGCTCGTGCTGGTTTTCGCGCTGCTCTACGCGAAGCTGCGCGGCTCGAACGTCGGGCTCGCGCTGCGCGCGATGCACGAATCGGAGGACGCCACGCGCGTGGTGGGCGTCAACAGCGTGATCCTCAAGCTCGCGATGTTGATGCTCTCCGCGCTCATGACGGGACTCGTCGGCGCGTTCAACGCGCACTACATCAACTTTCTCGAACCCGACTACGCGTTCAACGCGAGCTGGGCCGTGGTGCCGATCATCGCGGCGATCTGCGGCGGCTATCGCACGATACTCGGGCCGCTGGTGGGCGCGGTGTCGGTCTATCTGATCGATCAGCTCGTGCTCAAGAGCCTCTTGCCGACGGGCCATCAGATCGTGCTCGGCATGCTGCTGGTGGCGATGATCATCGTGAGTCCCGCGGGGCTGACCGCGCTGCGCTTCAAACGGACCGGACGAGGTGCTCATGCAGCAGGCTGAACTGGAATTGAAGGACGTGTCGATCCGCTTCGGCGGACTCACGGCCGTGAGCGGCGTCTCGCTCACGCTCGGCACGCACGACGTGGTGGGCCTCGTCGGCCCGAACGGCGCGGGCAAGACCACGCTGTTCAACGCGATCTCGGGACTCGTGCGGCCCACGAGCGGCACGATCCGCTTCGAGGGCATCGACCTGCTCAAGACGCCGCTGTACCGGCGCGCGCGACTCGGCATCGGACGCACGTTCCAGGTGCCGCAGCCGCTGCACGAACTCACGGTGCGCGAGAACCTGATCGTCGCGCAACGCTTCGGCGCGGGCCGCGTGGACGAGGCGCGCATCGACGAGATCCTCGACTTCATGGGGCTCGCGGGCAAGGCGCAGCGCGACGCCGCGACCGAACTCGCGCTCACCGAATTGAAGGCGCTCGAAGTGGCGAAGGCGCTGGCGACCGGCCCGAAACTGCTGCTGCTCGACGAAGTGCTCGGCGGGCTGGAGACGGCCACCAAGCGGCGCTTCATGAAGACGCTGATCGACGTGCACGAACGCTATCGTGTAGGCATCCTGATCATCGAACACGACATCGAAACCGTGATGAACCTGTGCCGCCGCGTGGCGGTGCTCAATTTCGGCAAGCTGATCGCCGACGGTCCGCCCGCCGAGGTGTTCCGCGATCCGGAAGTCGTGCGCAGTTATACGGGGGAGGCCGCTCATGCCTGAGATGCTGGAAATCCGCCACGCGCGCGCGGGCTATGGCGCGATCAATGTGCTCTGGGACGTCTCGCTCGCGATCGCGAAGGGCGAGGTGACGACGATCGTCGGGCCGAACGGCGCGGGCAAGACCACGCTGCTGCGCGCGATCATGGGGCTCGTTCCGCTCGCGCACGGCGAAATCGTGTTCGATGGCGCGCCGCTCGCGGGCGTGCCCACGTGGGACATGGCCCAGCGCGGCATTGCGATGGTGCCGGAAGGGCGCATGATTTTCCGCGACATGTCGATCGAGGAAAACCTCATGCTGGGCGCGTTCGCGAAGTCGCGGCGCGCGGGCGCGGCGCAGCAGCTCGAAGAAGTCTACGGGCTGTTTCCGCTGCTCAAGGAGCGCCGCGCGCTGCCTGCGGGCACGCTTTCGGGCGGCCAGGCGCAGATGCTCGCGCTCGGGCGCGGGCTGATGTCGTCGCCGCAACTGATGCTGATCGACGAGCCTTCGCTGGGCCTCGCGCCCGTGATGGTGCAGGAAGTGTTCGCGATTCTCGAACGGCTCAAGGCGGCGGGGCGCACCATCGTGCTCGTCGAGCAGAACACGCATATGGCGCTGCGGCTCGCCGATCAGGTCTATCTGATGCAGGGCGGCAAGGTCACCTTCGAGGCGCGCGCGCAGGACGTGAACGTCGACGAACTGCACGACATGTATTTTGCCCGCTGATTTCGCTCGCTGAACCCGGACGCTCTGCGCGCGCGATGCCGCCCATGCGATGGACATGTGCGGCATCGCGCGATATATTCGAAAAGATATATCGAAGCGGAGAGACCACGGTGAGCACGGCAACGAGCCCGAAAGAAGCGGTAGGCAGCAAGTATGTGAAGGAGCGGATGCAGGCGGCGCGCGAGCGCACCTGGGAAGTGATCGAGCGCGTGGCGCCGCGCATCGTGCCGGGCATGCGCGAGTCGGAGGCGGTGGCGCTGTGCACCGCGGAGATGAAAGCGCTGGGCATGGACCGCATCTGGCATCCGACCATCGTGCGCTTCGGCGAGAACACGCTGCGCATTTTCAAGGAGCGCTCGGTGGGCGATCCGGTGCTCCAGGCCAACGACATCTTTTTTCTCGATCTCGGCGTGGTCTGGGATGCGCACGAGGGCGACTCGGGCGCGACCTTCGTCGTCGGCGACGATGCCGAGATGCAGGCGTGCGCCGCCGCCGCGAAGACGCTGTTCGACGAAGTCGAGCAGCACTGGCGCACGACGGGTTCGGCGGGCACGGCGCTCTATGCGTTCGCCGAGGAGCGCGCGCAGGCGCTGGGCTGGCGTCTGAATCTCGACATCAAGGGCCATCGCGTCTCGGACTTTCCGCACGCGATTTATCGCGCCGGCGATCTCGGCGACTTCGATGCGTGCCCGAACACCGGCCTGTGGATCCTCGAAATCCAGATCGCGCATCCGACGAAGCCGTACGGCGCGTTTTACGAGGATTTGCTGGTTTGAATTGAAGCGCGAAGGCGCGGGCGGGTGACGCCGCGCCTTTGCGCTCTCAGGGCGTCGCGGCCGCTTCGCTGACCGCGACCCAGCCCGTCACCGCGTGCGCTTGCGGGTTGCCGCTTGGACGGGTGTAGCGCACCTTGAGCCAGCTGCCGTCGTCGCTGACGTCGAGCACGTCGAGGATGTCGCCGGCCACCACGTAGCGCTTCGTCGGCGTGTCTTGCGCGCGCTCGTGCAAGGGCAGGCGCGCGACCTTCACCTTCATCGTGGCCTTGCCGCCGCCGTAGACTTGCGCCTCGCGCGCGACGACGTGGCCGGTTTCGTCGTAAGTGATCAGGATCGAGTCGGGCCCGCTGTCCTCGGGCAAGCCGAACAGCGCGTTGACTTCGTCGGGCAAGGGCGCGTCCGCCTGGTACAGATAGAGACGTCCATCGGCGCGATAGCGCCAGGCGTCGGTGTACCACATCGGGCCGCCGCGGCACGAACTGTTCAGCACGTGGGTTTTCGGGTCAGGCGAGATGTTCCACAGGCCGTCGCAGTTGCCGTTCGGACCTTTTTCCGAAGCCATGCGCAGCGGCTCGAAGCGGCGCTGGGCGTCGTCGTAGAGAAAAATCTGGTATTCGCGGTTGACCTGGCCGAGCGTGGCTGCGAAGGACAGGTCGCGATGGCCGTCGAAGTTGTAGTCGGCGCTTTCGATGCCGAAATGGCCGTCCTCGTCGACTGCCTTCACTTCCAGCGTCTGCGTCGCGCCGTCGGGCAGGATGCGCACGCGCACGTGCGTGCCGTCGATGCGCGTGATCTGCGCGCGTGTGGTGTCGTCGATCTTGATCGTGGTAGCCGCTTGCGCGGCGGACGCCGGCTGGGCCGCGCCGCCCAGCGCGCAGCCGGCCGCGAGCGCCAGCGCAAGGCGGCGCGCCGGGGCGAGTCGTGTCGAATCGGTCATGAATAGGTGCGTGAGAAGTGCGTGAGAAGTGCGTGAGATGCGGGAGCGCGACGATTGTAAATGCGCCCGGCGCGCAAGTGCCGCCGTCATGGCCCGCGCCCCTCAAGCCTCCGCGCGCCGCAACTCCACCACGCGCGCGCGCATGTCGAGCGGGCTCATGCCGAACGCGCGCCGGAACGCGCGCGTGAAATCCGACGCGCTATTGAACCCCAGCCTATACGCGATCTCCGTCACGAGCAGATGCGGAAAGCGCACCAGCTCGTCGGCGGCCTCGCGCAGACGGCGATGGCGGATATACGCGCCCAGCCCGCCCTCCTGCTCGAACCAGCGATAGATCGTCGCGCGCTTCAGTTGCAGCGCCGCGACCACCGCGCTCGGCGTGAGATCGCCCTGATGCAGGTTCGCATCGACGTAACGGCGCACCTGGGCCATCACGGCGGCCTGCGCGGCGGCGCGTCCGCGCTCGCTGAGGCGCGCCTCGCCGCGATACGCGGACACCAGCAGCTGCGCGGCGACCTGCATGGCTTCGGTGGCCTGCGCGGCGTCGAGTTGCGGCAGGGTGTCGGCGAGCGAGAGCGCGTGGGCGAGGCTCAGTTGCGCCATCGGCGTCTGCGGCGCGATGCCCAGGCCGTGAATCGACTCGGCATACGGCAGATCGGCGTCGACGATTTCCTGCGGCACGAACAGGCTCAGCACACGGCTGGCGGGCCGCACGACGTGGAACGGCTGGTTCATGTCGATGGCGACGATGCGCGTGGCCGATTCGTCGGCGCTGCGTTTTCGGCGCATGCCGGTGGTGAGGCCCGCGTCGCCCTGCACGTAGAGATGGAAGGCGTAGTCGCGCCGCTGGTCGGTCGAGACGCGCGCGACCGTGCGCTCCATGACCAGCGTGTCGGTCGTGCAGTCGGTAAACGAGAACGCGCCCGTCGCGTAGCGGTCGATCTCGCCGCGAAAGCCGGCTTCGAGCTGGCGGTTCGACGGCACCACGTCCACCACGTGCCCGACGCGCTCGCGCCACGCGAGCAACTGCTCGCCGCGCGCGTGCGCGTGCGTGTCGAAGCGGCTCGTCGCGAGGACGGCGCCGTTGCTGCTGACAGGTTCGCGGGCGAGTTCGCCCGGGGCGGGTGGTGCGTTCACGGCTGAAAAGGGCGGCGTGTCAGGGCGATCGAGTTGGGATCTGGCATTGATCTCAGTCAGCGGATGCTCGTGAGACGGACGGTCAAGCCTACCAAACATTACGGGATATTGTTGTACGACAAATAGCCGGTTTAGCGCCGGTTTCCAGCCGTGTTCGGGGCATTGCGCCGGGCCGGGCGGAAGCCGCGCGACGCCGATACGGCGGGCCCGGGGAAACGGCCCGCATCGGCGCTGATCCGGCCGCGCCGGAACGCACGACCAGAACGATCAAAGGCAATCATGAGCACGAGCGAGACCCCTCGGAAACCGCCGAAAGGACCGACGCAGACAACGAAAGCGGCAACGCAGACGGCAACGCAAGCGGCAAAAAAAACGGCAACGCAAGCGAGCGGCTTGCTGCCCGCGCGACTCGCCGATGCGCAACTCGATCACGTCGAGCGCATGTTGCAATTCCTCAGTTCCGCGGCGGCAGGCAGCGCGACGCACGGCATCGACCCCGAATACTGCCGCAAGCGCCTGCAGACGCTGGAGCAGACGCACGACCTCGTCGTCAGCCAGCGGCTGCGCATCGCCAGGCTGCTGCAACTGCTGGAGCGCGCGAGCGGCGCGCAGGCGAACGTGCTCACCAGCGCTGACACCGATCCGGCCGCGCGCCTCGTCGCGCCGCGCGGTGTGTTCGCGCCCTGACGCGGTCGCCGTGAATCCGCCTTGAGCGGGGATCCGCACCGATCCACGTCGATATCTGCCGATAAACGTCGGCAAGCGCCGCTAAAATCCCGCCACACCGCAATCCACACCGCCGCGCGCCGCCCCGGCAGCAGCGCCGTTCCCTTCGCTTTATCCTTCAAGCCGCACCACGCGGCCGCGCGCGCTCGCGCGTGCGCGCATCGTCCCCAATTTGATCGTTTCAATCATTCGTTTGATCGAATTGCGCAAATCTGAGCACGCGTTTACACTCCGCCATGATCGTTTCAATCAAAACAGTGAGCAAACCGATCAAAACGCTCAAACCGGGCGCGTCGGCCCGAGCCGTGCGCCGATCGGATCATCATTGAGGAGACTCCCCATGGCTCAGATTCCCATCAAGCGTTCGATCGAGCGCGTTCCCGGCGGCATGATGATCGTGCCGCTGCTGCTCGGTTCGCTCGTCGCGACCTTCGCCCCCGGCATGCCGAAGTTCTTCGGCTCGTTCACGAACGCGCTGTTCACCGGCGCGCTGCCGATCCTCGCCGTGTTCTATGTGTGCATGGGCGCGAGCATCGACGTGAAGGCCACGCCCTATCTGCTCAAGAAGGGCGGCGCGCTGTTCGCGACCAAGGTGGGCGCGGCGATCCTGGTCGGCATTGTCATGGGACATCTGCTCGGCGAGCAGCCGATCGCGTCGGGCCTGTTCGCGGGTCTGTCCACGCTGGCCGTGATCGCGGCGATGAACGACACCAACGGCGGCCTCTACATGGCGCTGATGGGCCAGTACGGCCGCTCGGAAGACGTCGGCGCGTACACGATCATGTCGCTCGAATCGGGCCCGTTCCTCACGATGGTCACGCTCGGCGTGGCGGGGCTCTCGGCGTTTCCGTGGCAGACCCTGGTCGGCAGCATCCTGCCGCTGTGCGCGGGCATGCTGCTCGGCAATCTCGACCGCGAAATGCGCGCCTTCCTCGCGCGCGCCGTGCCGGTGATGATTCCGTTCTTCGCGCTGGCGCTCGGCGCGGGCCTCGATCTGCACAAGGTCTGGCAGGCCGGGCTGCTCGGTATCGGGCTCGGCATCGGCGTGGTGATCGTGACGGGCATTCCGCTGTATTTCGCCGATCGCGCGACCGGCGGCACGGGCGTCGCCGGTGTGGCGGCGGCGAACACCGCGGGCAACGCGGCGGCGGTCCCGGCGCTGGTAGCCGCGGCCAATCCGGTCTACGAACCGGCCGCGCAGAGCGCGACGCTGCTGGTGGCGGCGGCCGTGGTGGTCTCGGCGATCGTCTCGCCGGTGCTGACCGCGTGGGTCGCCAAGCGCGCCAACGCGCGTCTCGCGAAGCGCGGCGAGGCATCGTCCGCCGATGTCAGCGCCGCCGGCGACGCGAAACGGGTCGCGCAATGAAGCTGCTGATCATCGCCGACGATCTGTCCGGCGCCGCCGACTGCGCGATTGGTTTCGCCAACGCGGGCCATCGCACGCTGGTGACGCTCGACGCGTCGCGCGCGATGGACGCTGCGAACGGCAGCGCGAACGACGGCGCCGATGAACACGCGCCGCGCGACGCCGACGTGATCGCCGCCGACACCGACACGCGCCGCCTCACGCCCGCCGACGCGGCGGCGCGCACGGCGCACGCGTTCGAAGCGCTGCGCGGCGCGGCCGCGTCCCGTCGCAAGCTCTACAAGAAAATCGATTCGACGCTGCGCGGCAACTGGGCCGCCGAAGTCGCGGCCTTGCAGGCGCGCGCGGGCCTTGCGATCGTCGCGCCTGCGTTTCCGGCGACGGGCCGCACGGTGCGCGACGGCGCACTGCTCGTGCACGGCGTGCCGCTCGCGCAGACCGACACCTGGCGTCTCGAACACGCCGACCGTCCCGCCGACATGGCCGTGATGCTGGCGGCGGCGGGCCTGCGCAGCGAGCGCTTCGACGCCGCGACGCTGCACGCCGACCCGCGTGCGCTCGCGCGCCGCGTGGCGCTGATCGTGGCGGAAGGCGAAGAGGGCGCGCAGGCGCTGATCGTCGATGCCCAAAGCGCCGACGATTTGCGCGAGCTTGCGCGCGCCACGCTCGCGCTCGACAGCGCGTTCTTCTGGGTCGGCTCGGGCGGGCTCGCGCGCGAACTCGCGACGCTGGATGCGCCGCAGGCTGTGACGCACGCTTCACCGCAAGCCGATATCGGCGAAGCACCCGCGCGCGATCTCGGCGGCAGCGGTGCCGGTCCGATTCTGGTGCTGGTCGGCAGCCTTTCGGCGGTCGGCGAGCGCCAATGCGCGGTCCTGCGCGAGCGCGCGGGACTCGCGGAACTGATCGTGCCGCCCGCCGTCCTGCGCGCGGGCGAGACGCACGCGCACTGGGCGCAATGGGACGCGCGCATCGGCGCGACGCTGGCGGCGGGCGAAGATCTGCTGCTGCGCATCGGCCGCGACGACGCCTTCGATCCCGCCGAGGGCGCGCGTTTGTCCGCGCGGCTCGCGGCGCTTGTCGCGCCGCATTTCACGCAGACAGCCGGGCTGATCGCGACGGGCGGCGAGACCGCGCGCGCGATGCTCGACGCGGCGGGCATCGGCAGTTTGCGCCTGATCGCCGAGATCGAAGCGGGCGTGGCCGTCGCGCGTCCGCATGCGCCGCCGCGCGCGCACCGGCCTGCCGTCGTCACGAAGGCGGGCGCGTTCGGCACCGAACAGGCGCTGTACGCGGCGTGGCTGCATCTGCGCGGCACGCCGCATGAAGCGACGCAAGCAAGCACGGAAGCAAGCGAACAAAGCACCGCACGCAGCACCGAACAAAACAGCACAAAACACGAGCCAACGGCGCCGGACGCCGGCGCGCTCACTGCACCATCAAGGAACGTATGAGCACCTATATCCCCGTCATCGGCATCACGATGGGCGACGCCGCCGGCGTCGGCCCCGAAGTCGTCGTCAAGAGCCTGACGCACGCGCAGGTCTACGAACAATGCCGTCCGCTCGTGATCGGCGACGCGCGTCGGCTTGAGCACGCCATCGTCATCTGCAAGCTCGACATGGACGTGCGCCGCATCGCCGATCCGTCCGAAGCGCGTTACGAGCGCGGCACGATCGACGTCATCGACCTCGAACTGATTCCCGAAGACCTGCCGTTCGGCGAGCTTTCGCCGCTCGCGGGCGACGCCGCCTACCGCTACATCGCGCGCGCCGTCGAACTCGCGCAGGCGAAGCAGATCGACGCGATCTGCACCGCGCCGCTGAACAAGGAAGCGCTGCACGCGGGCGGCCACAAGTATCCGGGTCACACGGAAATGCTCGCGCATCTCACGGGCGTCGACGAAGTCTCGATGATGCTGGTCGCGCCGCAACTGCGCGTGATTCACGTGACGACGCACATCGGCATCATCGACGCGATCCGCAAGATCGAACCGGGCCTCGTGCAGCGCACGATCGAGCGCGGCAACGCCACGCTCGTGAAGGCGGGCATCGCGAAGCCGCGCATCGGCGTGTGCGGCATCAATCCGCACGCGGGCGAAAACGGCCTGTTCGGCTATGGCGAAGAGGAAGAGAAGATCATTCCGGCGGTCAAGCTGCTGCAGGAACGCGGTCTCGACGTGACCGGCCCGCTGCCCGCCGACACGCTGTTCTTCCGCGCGGGCCGCGGCGACTTCGACCTCGTCGTGGCGATGTATCACGACCAGGGCCATGGCCCCGTGAAGGTGCTCGGCCTCGAAGCGGGCGTGAACGTGACCGTGGGTCTCGAAGTGATCCGCACCTCGGTCGATCACGGCACCGCGTTCGACATCGCGGGCAAGGGCGTCGTGGACGAAGGCAGCATGCTCGAAGCGCTGCGCCAGGGCGCGGAACTGGCGACGCGCCGTTAAGTGAGCGCCGTTAAGTGACCGCCGTTAAGTGAGCGCCGGTAAGTGAGCGCCGGTAAGTGAGCGCCGTTAAGTCGCTAAGCGCCGCGTCGCCCACATGGGCCGCGCGGCCCGGCGCGCACGTGCCATCGTGTAAGATCGCCGGGTTCCCGCAGCTCACTTTTTAGCAATGAAAGCGTCCGACCGTCACCGCGCCATTCTCGAACTCGTGCAGACGCGCGAGGCCAACGTCGAACAGTTGACGGAGGCGCTGGGCGTGTCGGAGGCCACGATCCGCCGCGATCTCGCGGTGCTGCACAAGCAGCGCCGTCTCGTGCGCACCTATGGCGGCGCGACGGCGATGGTCGGCGTGCACGAGCCCGAGGCCTCGCTTGAGGAACGCAAGGCGGCGCAGCGCGAGCAGAAGGAGCGCATCGCGCTGGCGGCCGCAGCTCACGTGCGCGACGGCGACACCGTCATGCTCGATGGCGGCACCACGTGCGCGGCGCTCGCGCGTCATCTGCTGGCGCGCAGCGATCTGCATGTCATCACCAATAATCTGCTCGCGGTCACGACGCTCGCGAACGCGCCCGGCATTGAAGTCACGCTGCTCGGCGGCGATCTGCGCAGTTCGAGCATGAGCACGCTCGGGCCGCTCGCGGAACTGCTGCTCACGCGCGTGAGCGTCGATACGGCCTTTCTGGGCGCCGATGGCGTGGTGGCCGAATTCGGTCTCTGCGAAGCGAGCGCGCAGCAGGCGTCGCTCAAGGCCTGCATGATCCGGCGCGCGGCGCAGGTGATCGTGCTGGCGGACTCGGACAAGCTCGGCCGCGCGCGCCAGCAGCACTGGACGCCGATCGAGCGCGACTGGCGTCTGATTACGTCCGCGAGCGCGAGCGACGCGGCGCTCGCACCGTTTCGCGCGCTGCGCGGCGTTGAGGTGGAAGTGGTGGACGCGCAGGACTAGCGCCAGGTTGCGCCCTCAATCGTGGTGGTAAGTCTTGTTGACGATCTTCCAGCCGTCGTCGAATTCCACCAGCGTCAGATAATCCGTGAAGCGCAAGCCCTGATACAGCGTGGCCGTTTTGACCGCCGCGCTGCGGCCCGTCACGTCCACGGCGACGATGCGCATGTCGAAGGGCTCGCCGTTTTCCGAAGGCTTGCCCATGCCCTCGATTTCCACGATCCATTCGTCGAGCGACTGGCGATAAAAGTCGCCGTGGTAATAGCCCCAAAGCTGTGCGTGCGGATCGAACGCCGCGCGCAGACGCCGCGGGTCGCCCGTGTGCATGCCGATGAAAAAACGCTCGATCGTCGCGGCAATCTGGGCGAATGTGTCGCCGGTTTCCATGTCCGTCTCCCTGATCGAGCGTGGCGATGCTTTAACAGCATCGCGGCGATGCGCCGTGAATGGGCGATCGTTCAAGCATAGGAGGCGGCCTCGCGAAGTCAAGCAATCGTAAGGTGGAGATTCGATGCTGCCATCGATCGAAAACGCGAAACGAATCACGCGGATTCGCATCGATTGTTTCAGTTGGACGCATGCGTTCGCACGCATGCCTGGTTCCCCGAATGCCGTGTTCGCTGGCTCTACAGCGTCGGCCGTTTTCGCGTGACAATACGTTTTTTGACGTTCGATGCGCGCGGCTTGAGCCGTCGGCGCCACGCGGAGCCCCCATGTACGTCCCTGCCCATTTCGACGAATCGCGCCCCGAGGCGCTGCACGCCTTCATCGCCCAGCATCCGTTCGGCACGCTGGTCACGCACGGCGCGAGCGGTCTCGACGCCAATCACATTCCGTTCGAACTGCTCGCAGGCGAGGGCGCGCTCGGCACGCTGCACGCGCACGTCGCGCGCGCGAATCCGCTCTGGCAGGAAGTCGCCGACGGCGACGAAGTGCTCGCGATTTTCCGCGCGGGCGACGCCTATATTTCGCCGACGTGGTATCCGAGCAAGCACGAACACCACAAGCAGGTGCCGACGTGGAATTACGCGGTCGTGCACGCGCATGGCCGCATCCGCGTGCGCGACGACGAGAAGTTCGTGCGCGGCGTGGTCGCGCGCCTCACGCGCACGCACGAAGCGGGCGAGCCGCAGCCGTGGAAGATGGGCGATGCGCCCGCCGATTATCTCGACACGATGCTCAAGGCGATCGTCGGCATCGAGATCGAGATCACGCGGCTCACGGGCAAGCGCAAGCTCTCGCAAAACAAGGAAGCGCGCGACATTCGCGGCGCGGCCGAGACGCTCCTGGCGCGCGGCGAACGCGAGATCGGCGAACCGATGCGGGAGATCGCCGCGAGCAAGGAAGCGCAGGGCTGACGCGCGCTGCATTCCTCGTCCTCGCTGCGTTCTTTCGCGTCGCGCGCGGCTAGATCACCAGCCGCGAGTGGCCGATGCCGCCGCCCTTTTCCACGCGGATCTGCGTGGCGATGCGCTCCTTGAGACTGTCGACGTGGCTGATCACGCCGATCATCTTGCCGCTCGCGTTGAGCGTATCGAGCGCATCGAGCGCGATTTCCAGCGTGTCGCCGTCGAGCGTGCCGAAGCCTTCGTCGAGGAACAGCGAATCGATCGAGGTCTTGTGGCTGACGAGATCGGAGAGCGCGAGCGCCAGCGCGAGACTCACGAGGAAGCTCTCGCCGCCCGAAAGCGTGCGCGTGTCGCGCGTGACATCCGCCTGCCAGCCGTCGACGATTTCCAGTTCAAGCTCGCCCGTCGATTTGCGGCGCAGCAGATAGCGCGCGTGCAGACGGTCGAGATGACGATTGGCGAGCGCGAGCAGATGATCGAGCGTGAGACCCTGCGCGAAGCGACGGAATTTGTCGCCCTTCGCGGAGCCGATCAGCGCTTCGAGATGCTGCCAGAGATCGGCGTCCTGGGTCTGCGCGTCGATTTGCGCGAACAGCGCGCGCTGGCTGTCGCGCTGCTGCGCGTCGCGCGTGAGCAGGCCGCGCTGATGGCCGAGCCGTTCGTTGAGCGTCGCGCTTTCTTTTTCCACGCTGTCGAGTTGCGCGTCGAGTTCGGCGAGCGTGGCGTCGGTTTGCACGGTCGCTTCGAGCCGCGTGAGTTTTTCGCGCGCGCCGTTCAGCAATGCCGTGGCCGTTTCGCGTTCCTGCTCGCGCTGTTGCTTGAGCGCGTGCAGACGCTGGCGTTCCTCGGCGGGCAGCAGCGCCGCGAGAAACGCGTCCTGCTGCGCGAACGGGCTGGCTGCGAGCGCGGCGAGCCACTGCTGCGCCGCTTGCGCTGCGGCGTCGCGTTGCTGCGCGAGCGTGCGTTCGAGTTGCGCGACCTGGCCGTCGAGCGCCGCGAGTGTTTGCGTGAGCGCGTCGGCGCGCGCGGCGGCGGTGGCGAAGTCTTCGTCGGGCGCGTCGTCTTCGTCGTCGAATAGCGAAGCCATCGGCACGTTGTGCGCCGCTTGCGCGACTTCCGCGCCGATCGCGGCGCAGCGCTCGCGCCACGATTGAAGTTGCGCGTGCGCGGTTTCGCCCTGCGCACGTTCATGCACGAGCGATTCCGCGAGCGTCTGCATGCGACGCTGCGTGTCCTGCCACTCGCGCCATTCGCTTTCGCGCGTTTGCAGCCACGCGAGAGGATCGTCGGGTAGTGCGGCGAGCGCCATGCCGCCTGTCCCGCCCATCTGCATCGATTCGAGCAGCGCTTGGGCTTCTTCTTCGATACGCACGCGCAAGGCCGCGAGTTCGCGTTCGATTTCCGCGCGGCGTTCCTGCACGCTCTTGAGCGACTGCTCCAGCAATTCGCCGCGCGCCTGCGCCGCTTGCAGCGCTTGCACACAGCGCGTGTTCGCTTCGCGCGCGAGGGCGAGCGCTTCTTCAGCGCGTTCGGCGTCGTGCAGATGCTGGCGGACCTGTTGGGCCGATTGCGCGGCGGCGTCGCGCGCTTGCGTGAGCGCGTCGGCGTCTTGCCAGGCGTCGGTATTCAGCGCGACCGGCGAGGCGAGGGCTTCGGTCAGTGCGTTCCAGTCCGCGCGATCCTGCGTGTCGCGGGCCGCGAGCGTGTCGTGTTGCGCGCGCTGCTGCGCCTGCGTCGCGCGCAGCGCGGACAGTTTCTCCGCCGCGCCGCGCAACGATTGTTCGGATACCTGAACATCGACGCGGATCGCTTGCAGCGCGCTGTGCGTCGCCGACACATCGAGCGCGCGATACGCCGCGATGGCCGGATGCTCATGCGAACCGCACAGCGGACACGCCTCGCCGGGCTGCAAGGCGTCGCGATGCTGCGAGAGACTGCGGATCACCTGCTCCTGTTCGAGCAGCGTCTGCTTGTCGGCGGCGCGCGCCTGGAGTTCGGCATGCGCGCGTTGCAGCGCGACGAGCGCATGGTCTTGCGCGGCGATCTCGCTGTCGCTGCGCGCGAGACTGGCGGCGAGCGTCGCGGTTTCCGCCGCGAGACGGCGGCGGCGCTCCGCGAGCGTTTGCAGTTGCGCCCGGCGCTCGACCGCGCGCTGCGCCGTTTGCGACGCGTCGCGCACCTGGGCGAGCGTCTGCCCCGCGAGACGCGTGGTTTGCGCCGCGCTCAACGTTTGGAGTTGCGTATCCGATTCGACTTTCGCGCGCGTGCAATCGGCGAGCGTCTTGCCGTGCTGTTCGCGCTGCGCGTGACCGTCGGCGAGTTGCTTTTGCAAGTTCGCATGCTGCGTTTCGCGCGCCTGACTATCTGCATGACGGCGCGCGCGTTGTTCGAACTGCTCGCGCCACGCGCCGATGCGCTCGCCCAGTTGCGCGTGCGTTGCGTTCGCGTTGCAGTATCGATCGAGGTGCTGCTTTTCCGCGTCGAGTTGCGCGAGACGGCGCTCGGCGTCGCGCGCGATGCGCGCGGCCAGCGCGGCGGTCGCGCCATATTGACGGCGCTGCGCCGCCAGTTGCTCGGTGCGATGGCGGCGCGACGCGGCGAGATCGGCATCGGTCTGCTTGCAGGCGCTGTCGGTCTGCTGCGCGTGCTGATAAACCGGACGCAGCGCTTCGGCGGGTTCGCTCGCGGCGAGGCGTGCGAGTTCGGGCGCGGCGGCGTCGAACGCGGCGCTCGCGCTCGCGAGCCGCGTTTGCGCCGCCTGCGCGTCGGCTTGCGCCTGGGCCAGATCGCGTCGCCATTGGCGCTGAGCGTGCAGCGTTTTCGTCTGCGTCGCGAGCGCGTTCGACTGCCCCGCGAGCGCGGCGATTTCCTGCTCCATCGACGTGCGCTGTTCGGGCGTCAGCAATTCCATGCCGTCGGCGCGTGCGCGCAACTGCTTGAGCGCGTCGCGCGCCGCGCCCGCGCGCTCGTACACCTGACGCGAGATTTCGCCGTAGATTTCGGTGCCCGTGAGTTCTTCGAGCAGTTCGGCGCGGTCGTTCGCGTTGGCGTTCAGAAAGGCCGCGAAGCCGCCTTGCGCGAGCAGCATCGAGCGCGTGAAGCGCGGGAAATCGAGCCGCGTGATTTCTTCGACGCGCCGCAGTTTCTCGTTGATGTGCTGCGTGAGGATCGTGCCGCTGCCGTCTTCGTTTTCGACGGTCGCGAGTTCGACGCGCGGCTGTTGCAGCGCGCCGTCGACCTTGTCGCGCGCGCGGCGCTGACTCCAGAACGCACGGTAAACCGCGCCTTTCACTTCGAACACCACTTCCGCGAGGCAGTCGGCGGTGTGGCGCGTCATGATGTCGTTCGCCGACGCCGACACGGTCTTCAGGCGCGGCGTCTCGTGATAGAGCGCGAGGCAGATCGCGTCGAGCAGCGTCGATTTGCCCGCGCCGGTCGGACCGGTGATCGCGAACAGGCCGTTCTCCGAGAACGGCGGCTGGGTGAAGTCGATGCGCCACTCGCCCTTCAGCGAGTTGAGATTTTTGAGTCGCAGGCTGCGGATTTTCATGCGTCGTCCTCCGGCGTGGCCTGCATGGCGGCGAGGATGTGCTTGTAGCGGTCGGTGAGCGCGGCGCGCAGATCGTCGTCGAGCGTTTCGTGGGCGAGGCGGCGCGCGAACACGTCGAGCGGATCGAGTTCGTCGAGCGTCACGCCCGCGTCGGCGTGCAGTTGCGCGGCGGCGTTGCCGCGTTCGCGGCGAATCCGCAGCACTTCCACGGGCAGATCGTCGGTCATCGCCTGGATGCGCGCGGGGAGGTCGGCGAGATAGTCGTCCTCGGCCACGGTCACTTCGAGCCATGCGGGGCGCTCGGGCGTGGCGTCGCGCGCGGCGTCGGCGAGTGCGGCGGGCAGCGTCTTCAGGTTGCCGCGCAGCGCGATCAGCGTCTGGAACACGGGCACGGCGAGCGGCGTGACGGCTTCCAGGCCGTTCGCGCCGATGTCGACGAGCAGCACTTCCTTGCGCTGCGTGGCTTCGTCGAAGCTCAGCGCGATCGGCGAACCGCTGTAGCGGATGTGCTCCAGGCCGCCCACTTTCTGCGGACGATGAATGTGCCCGAGCGCGATGTAATCGACGGGCGGAAACGCGCTGGTCGGGAACGCGTCGAGCGCGCCCACGTAGATTTCGCGCACCGATTCGCTCGCGCTCGCGCCCACGGTGGTCAGATGGCCGGTGGCGATCAGCGGGACCGGGCGGCCGAGTTCGGCGGCGAGTTGCGCGCGTTGGGACTCGGCGGCGGCGAACACAGCCTGGTAATAGGCCTGGATCGCGAGTTGCAGCGACTGCTGCTTTTGCTCGGCGCTCTGGCCGGTTTCGCCCTGCATCACGTCGCGCGCGCGGATGAACGGAATCGCGCAGACCACGCAGCCCGGTTCGTTGGCGGCGCCGCGCAGGGGCAGCACGCGCACCTGGTTCTGCGGCGCGTCGGCGTGCGGCACGACATG
This sequence comes from Paraburkholderia tropica, assembly GCF_914484835.1. GTDB lineage: Bacteria > Pseudomonadota > Gammaproteobacteria > Burkholderiales > Burkholderiaceae > Paraburkholderia > Paraburkholderia tropica_A. Next base: position 102,000 of record NZ_CAJZAR010000036.1, on the reverse strand, counting down.
GGCGGACAGGCGCTCCAGCAGCGCGCGGCTTTCGCGCAGCGTCGCCACGGAATCGTGATTGCCGCCCAGCAGGAGCAGCGTCACGCCGGCGGCGTGCAGGCGCACGACGAGCTGGCTATAGAGTTCGCGCGCATAGCTCGGCGGCGTGCCGGTATCGAAGATATCGCCCGCGATCAGGACGGCGTCGACGGCGTGGGCGTCGACCTGGGCGACCAGCCAGTCGATGAGCTGCTGATGCTCGGACTGGCGGCTCTTGCCCATGAAGTTCTGGCCCAGATGCCAGTCTGAGGTGTGGAGGAGGCGCATGGGGGCGTGATGTGTACGGCGTTCGTTCGGAGGCGGCCCGGCCGCGCGCGTCGCGCGTGACGAATTGTGAGCGACAAGCGGCGAGTGACAGGCGGCGAGGCGGGCGCAAGTGGAGGATTGTAGAGCAGGGGCGGCGCGGGCCGGGATCGGCCTGACGTCGGCATCGCGTTGGCATCACGTCGGCGCACGGTCGGCCCCGCGCCGCGATGCATTAAGCACATGCCTAAAGTTTTTGCAGCGCGCTGCCGTTGACCCGTTTTGAAGCCTAAAAAAGCCGCATCGAGACTACACCAACCCGAATAGAGCCGCCCGCGCACGCTTCGCGACAGGGCGGACGATCCGTCCGTCGCCACCTTCCCGGCGACGGCTGAACAGAGGGAACGCCGCGCATCGCGCTTTCGCGCCGCGTTCCAGGAGACCAGAATGCTCAACAAGCTTTCGATACGCGCGAGTCTGACCCTGATGGTGGCGTTTTTCGGCGTGGTGCTGGTGATCGGCGCCGCGGCCGGGCTACTGTCGATGCGCGCGGGCAACGACGCGATGCAGGATATGTATACGGTGGACACCCCCGCCGTGGCCGACCTCGAAGGCAGCGCGGGCCAGCTCTTGCGGCTGCGGCTCGCGCTCGCCACCTACGCCTCGCTGGCCGATCTCGGCGACCAGAACGGCGCGAACGCCGTGCTCAAGCGCTTCGACACCTACCTCAAGATTTCCAACGATCGGCTCGATCACTATCTGTCGCTGGCCAGCCACGACGACGAGGAGCGCCGCCTGATCGCCGAGATGCAGGACAAGCGCAACACCTTCCTGCACGCGGGCGTCGATCCGGCGCTCGCGGCGCTCAAGGGCGGCGACCGCACGGCGTTCCAGGAATTGCAGGCGCACAAGCTGCCCGCGCTCTACAACGGTTTCGAAAAGGCGATGCTCGCGCTCGAACAGCGTCAGATCGACCACGGCGCGCAGCGCTATCGCGACGCGCAGACGCGCTTCAAGGCCGTGAGCATCGCGGTCGGCGTCGGCATGGTGTTCGCGCTGCTGTGCGCGTGGCTCGGCCGCGCGGCGCTGATGCGCGCGATCGTGCATCCGGTGGATGCGGCCGTCGCGCAGTTCGAGCGCATCGCGGCGGGCGACCTGAGCGCGGCGGTGGCGATCGCGAGCCGCAACGAGATGGGCAAGCTCTCGGCGGCCTTGCAGCGGATGCAGGCGGCGCTCGTGACGATGGTGAGCACGGTGCGCGCGGGCGCGGAATCGATCGACACGGGCGTGAGCGAAATCGCCGCGGGCAACACCGATCTGTCGCAGCGCACCGAGGAGCAGGCCGCCTCGCTCGAAGAGACGGCGGCCAGCATCGAGCAGCTGACGTCGACGGTCAAGCAGACGGCGGGCAACGCGCAGGAAGCCAGCTCGCTCGCGCACGGCGCGTCCGGGCTCGCGGCGCGCGGCGGCGAACTCGCGCGCGAGGTGGTGGGCACGATGCAGAACATCGTCGACGACTCGCGGCGCATCGCCGAGATCGTCGGCGTGATCGAGGGCATCGCGTTCCAGACCAATATTCTGGCGCTCAACGCGGCCGTGGAAGCGGCGCGCGCGGGCGAGGAAGGGCGCGGCTTCGCGGTCGTGGCGGGCGAGGTGCGCTCGCTCGCGCAGCGCAGCGCGGGCGCGGCCAAGGAGATCAAGTCGCTGATCGACACCTCGACGGCGCGCGTGGAAACCGGCGCGACGCTGGTCGAGCGCTCGGGCACGACGATGGAGGAGATCGTCGGCGCGATCGGGCGCGTGAGCGCGATCATGGGCGAGATTGCGTCGGCGGCGACCGAGCAGAGCACGGGCATCGACCAGGTGAATCTCGCGGTCGCGCAGATGGATCAGGTGACGCAGCAGAACGCCGCGCTCGTCGAGCAGGCCGCGGCTGCGGCGGCTTCGCTGGAGGATCAGGCGCGGCGGCTCGCTTCGGCGGTGGCGGTGTTTCGCACCTGAGGCGCGAGGCCGCAAGGTCACATTGTGGGGCACGGCCAGCGCCTGATGGCGGCGCTGGCGGGCGCGAATCGTCCGCGAATCGTCCGTGCATCGTCCGCGCATGGAGGGCGATTCCGGCATGAATCCGACGCGGCGGCATGGCGCCTTAACCGCCGATCTTTAAGTCCGGGCGGCGCTTCGCGTTATCATTGCCTCCAATCATCGACCGACTTCAGCAGATTCCAGCCGCCCATGGCCACCAAGAACACGACAGGCGCCGCGCGACGCAGCCCGGCGCCGGGCAAGCGCGCCGCGCCGCCCGAGGGGACCCGCGCCGCCGCGCAGAACGCGCCCCTCGACGAACTCGCCGACGCCGAATCGGCCAGTCCCGCCGAGGACGAAGGCGCGGGCGCTTCGACCTATCTCGTGCCGGGCCTCGAACGCGGCCTGCGCATCCTCACCGAATTCTCGGCGCGCGAACCCGTGCTGGGCGCGCCCGAACTGTCGCGCCGCATCGGCATTCCGCGCACCACCACGTTCCGTTTGCTCCAGACGCTCGAAGCGCTCGGCTTCATCGAACGCGCGAACGGCGACCGTCAATATCGCCTGAGCGTGGCGGTGCTGCGGCTCGGCTTCGAATATCTGAGTTCGCTCGAACTGACCGATTTCGGCACGCCGGTGCTCGAACGCCTGCGCGACGCCACGGGCCTGAGCACGCATCTGCTGATCCGCGACGGACGCGATGTGGTGTTCGTCGCCAAGGCGCAAACGCGCGAGCCGATGTTCAGCTCGGTGAAGGTGCATGTGGGCACGCGCCTGCCCGCGCATGCGACCGTGCACGGCCAGGTGCTGATGGGCGATCTCTCGCTCACCGAACTGCGCGGGCTCTATCCCGAGAAGCAGCTCGAACGCTATACGGACCGCACGCCCGCTACGGTCGCCGACCTCTACGCGCGCGTGCGCGAATTCGCGGAGCAGGGTTATGCGCTCAGCGAAGGGTCGTTCGAAACGGGGATTTCGGTGGTGAGTGCGCCGGTGCGCGACCAGTCGAGCCGCATCGTTGCGGCGCTGACGGCCACGGTGCCGCGCTCCGATATCGGCAGCGAGGCCGAACGCGCGCCGCTCGTCACGGCGGTGTGCGCGGCGGCGCTGGATTTGTCGGCGCGTCTGAACTATCGTCCGCTGCCGGGCGATCCCACGGCGGCGCAAGCCGCGCAGGGCCGCAGCGTGCACGCGGGCTGAGTCGGTTCTGGAGGCCTGAATCGAAAAAGCGCGCCGTGTAAAGCGGCGCGCTTTTTTCGTGCTTTTTTCGTGCTCTTTTCGTACTACTCGCGGATCACCGCATCAGAACGAGTGATGGATGCCCGTGAGCACGATCGTCTGATTGCGGCCGCTCGACACGCCCGCCGTGAAGAACGCGGCCTGCGCTTCCGAGTTCGCGTGCTCGTAGAGCGCGTTCACATAGACCTGCGTACTCTTCGAGAGCGCATAGACATCGCCGATCATCAGCTGCGTCCAGCGGCGGCCCGAGAGCGTCGTGGTGGCCGCGCCGCCCACGATCGAGTTCGCCGTTGTGAGCTGATAGTTCGCGCCTGCGTCGTAGCTCTGGAAGGTGTCGGAATAGCCGTTCGATTGCAGCTTCGTGCGCGTATACAGACCGTGCACGAGCACCTTGCCGAACGAATACGACGCGCCGATGCCCATGTTCTCGACCTTGTCGGCGATATAGCTTGCGGCGGCCTGGCCCTGGAACGTGGTGATGCCCGTAGTCGACATCGACACCGAGCGGTCATGCTCGTTCGACCACGTTGCGCCGGCCTTGAACGGACCATTCGCATAACTAATCGAAAAGCCCATCGTGCGGCCGGTCGAAAAGTTCGTGGTGTTGCCGAAGCCGAGCATCGCGCCCGCTGTGAAGCCGTACCAGTTCGGCGAGCGGTATTTCACCGAATTGTTGTAGGGCACCACGCCGGTATCCGCGAGCTGATCGATATTGCCCGGATGGAACGCGTACCAGCTCGCCGCGAGATACGCGGTGCTGAACGGATCGAGCACGTCGAACGCGAACGGCGTCTGGTTGCCGAGCGTGAGCGTGCCGAAGCGGTCCGAGCTTAGCCCCACATAAGCCTGGCGATTGAACAGCGTGTTGGCCTTCGCCATCGCGCCCGTGTTCGTATAGAAGCCGTTTTCAAGCTGGAAGATCGCCTTGAGGCCGTCGCCCAGATCTTCCTGGCCGCGCAGGCCCCAGCGGTCGGGCTGCATGTTGCCCTGTTCTTCCATCCACTTCGAATGGCCCCCCACGTTGCTGACGTAGGCCACACCGGCATCCAGGCTGCCGTATAGCGTGACGCTGCTTTGCGCCCATGCAGACGAGACGGCGCACAGACCCGTCAACCCCGCGGCAATGAAGTGCTTCAACTTTGGACTCCTGATCGTAAGACGAATGACCGGCTCCGGTGAAATGGCCTTGAAAGCCTGTCCGGAACCGCTAGACCCAACCCCTCGATGCGATGGCCGCTTTGCTTTTCTTTTTTGTCCGTCGTATGTTTCACCTATGGACAAGCGTGCTGCCTATGGAAAGTATAGAGACTTGCACGAGACGCCAAAATACTTTTTCGGGAGAGTGGTTCCCCTGGGTGGGCAAGCGTGGACAAACCCGTCCTCGATACCTAAGCACTTGCACCGTAAGCGTTTTGGCAACTGTTTCGGCGTCCTCGACGAGTGCTTGGCCGACCCTTTTGAAGACAGGCTCAGTGTTTTCCCCAGGAGCGCTGGATTTTTATTTTTTCCTCCCGGCCAGACTTCTATAATGACCATACATAAACTACTGTTCCGCGTATGGAACACGGTTGCTTCAGGAAAGGTGAGAAATGGCTGAACAATGGCGCTGTGCCGGGCATGCCGGCGATCTGACCGAAGACGCGCCGATCGAGTACAAGCTCGACGGCACTGAAATCGGCATCTACAAGGTGGGCGACGAGGTCTACGCGCTCGAAAACGTCTGCCCGCACGCGTACGCGCTGCTGACGCAAGGTTTCGTCGACGAAGGCACGGTGGAATGCCCGCTGCACGAAGCCGTGTTCGACATCAAGAGCGGCGAGTGCATCAAAGGCCCGGGCGGCCGCGCGCTGAAGCAATACGCCGTGCGTCTCGCCGGTGAAGAAATCCAGATCAAGGTGGAATGACATGCGTGAAGTCCCTGTGAATTTCAATCCGATGCTCAAGCCCTGGGTCGCGCCGCAACCCAATAACGTCGCCGGTAAAGGCGTGATCGAGCAGCCGGGCCAGACCGAAAACATGATCTGGCAAAACCGCAAGGCCGAGCCGACCCAATACGAAAACGACTTCGGCGACGCGCTCGAACAAGTCTTCGAAGCGGGCGCCACCGAACTCGACGACGTGGTCGCCGGTTTGAACCGCATCGGTTTGCGCACGCCCGAAGGCGCGGCCTGGAACGCGGAACGCCTCGCCGCCGAATTCCGTCTGCTCGCCGAATAAGCGCGCGTCGGGCCAACAAGAATACGGAGTCCTCATCATGACGTCCCCCACGACCGAAACCGCAGCGAGCGCCGATCCGATCCGCGCCTATCTCGACCGCGGCATCAAGAACTACTGGTATCCCGTCGCGCCGAGCTGGCAAGTCGGTAACGCGCCCATCGGCATCACGCGCCTCGGCGAACAGATCGTGCTGTGGCGCGATCAGGACGGCCAGGTCCACGCACTCGAAGATCGCTGCCCGCACCGTGGCGCGCGCCTGTCGCTCGGCTGGAATCTGGGCAACCGCGTGGCGTGCTGGTATCACGGCATCGAAGTCGACGGCAGCGGCACCGTGCAGAGCGTGCCGGCCGTGTCGGCGTGCCCGCTCGAAGGCCAGAAGTGCGTGAAGTCGTACCCGGCGCAAGAGCATGCAGGCGCCGTGTTCCTGTGGTTCGGCGACGACGCGCACAAGGAACCCGCGCCGCTGCAACTGCCGGAAGAACTCGTGGGCGAGGAATACGCGAGCTTCCTGTGCATGTCGAACTGGAAGTGCAATTACCAGTACGCGATCGACAACGTCATGGACCCGATGCACGGCGCGTATCTGCACGCCACGTCGCACTCGATGGCCGAAGGCGACAAGCAGGCCGACATGCGCGTGCGCAAAACCGACTCGGGCCTCGTGTTCGAAAAGGTCGGCCAGCGCGACGTCAACTTCGACTGGGTCGAACTGGGCGAAACCGGCTGCCTGTGGATGCGTCTGGAAATTCCGTACAAGAAGAAGTTCGGCCCGGGCGGCAACTTCGGCATCATCGGCTTCGCGGTGCCCGTCGACGCGGACAACTGCCAGGTGTACTTCTGGCGCACGCGCAAGGTGCAGGGCTGGCAGCGCGACGCATGGCGCTTCATGTATCGCAACCGCCTCGAAGGTCTGCATTGGGCCGTGCTCGAACAAGACCGCTACGTGCTCGAAAGCATGGCGCCGAACGCGCGCGATCAGGAATTCCTCTATCAGCACGACGTGGGCATGACGCGCGTGCGCCGCATGCTGCGCCAGCGCGCGCAGCAGCATTTCGCCGATCTCGAAGCGTTCCGCGCGCAGCAGCCCGCCGACGCGCAAGCCGAGAGCCACAGCCATGCGTGAGTCCGGCCCATCGGCACAAAGCGCGACACAAAGCGCGACACAAGGCGCGCTCGCGGGCCGTCGCGTGATCGTCACGGGCGGCGCGCGCGGACTCGGCGCGGCGTTCGTCACGACGCTCGCGGCAGCCGGTGCGCGCGTCGTGTTCGGCGACGTGCTGCACGAAGCGGGCGAAGCGCTCGCGCAATCGCTCGCGGCGCAAGGTCACGACGTCGCGTTCGCGGCGCTCGATCTTGCGCAGCCCGAGAGCATCGCGGCCTTCGTCGAAGGCGCGGCGCAGCGCATGGGCGGCATCGACGCGCTCATCAACAACGCGGCCATCACGAACTCAGGCGGCAAGTTCGCGCATGAAATCAGCGTGCCGACGTGGGACGCCGTGATGGACGTGAACGTGCGCGGCACCTGGCTCATGTGCACGGCGGCGCAGCGCTTTCTCGCGGAGTCGGGCCGGGGCGCGATCGTCAATATCGCTTCGGACACCGCGCTGTGGGGCGCGCCCAAGCTGCTCGCCTACGTGGCCAGCAAGGGCGCCGTGATCGCGATGACGCACTCGCTCGCGCGCGAATTCGGCGCGCAGGGCATCACCGTCAACGCCATCGCGCCGGGCCTCACCGAAGTGGAAGCCACCGCTTACGTGCCGGCCGAGCGCCACGCGTTCTACCTCGACGGCCGTGCGCTGCAACGCGCCCAGGTTCCCGAGGACGTGACCGGCCCCGTGCTGTTTTTGCTGACCGACGCCGCGCGTTTCGTGACCGGGCAGTTGCTGCCCGTGAACGGCGGCTTCGTGATGAATTGATATCGACGAGTTGACTATCCGTTCGCGAGAACGTTTGAAAGAACCCAAGGAGAAAACGATGGCCGATGCCGATCTCGAGCGCAAGTCGTGGGACCGTCCCGCCGAAGCGAGTTTTGATGACTGGATGAACAGCCGCGTGGCGCGCTATGAAACGCGCCGCTACGACTGGGACGCGCTGAAGTTCCAGGCCGACTACGACCCGAAGTACCGCCGCGCGCAAATGCGCTACGTGGGCACGGGCGGCACCGGCGTGTCGAAGGACAGCAACACCGTGCCGTCGGGCGGCTTCACGTTCTCGACGATGGTGATCCCGGCCGGCAACATCGGCCCGAGCCATATCCATATCGACGTCGAAGAAATCTTCTTCGTGCTGCGCGGCAAGATGAAGGTGATCTGCGAGAAGGACGGCGAAACGTGGGAAGCCGTGCTCGGCGAGCGCGACCTGATCTCGGTGCCGCCGGGCGTGTATCGCACGGAAATCAACATCGGCGAGGAAGATGCGCTGATGTGCGTGATGCTCGGTTCGTCGAAGCCGATCACGCCGACGTATCCGCCCGATTCGCCGCTCGCGAAGATCAAGCGCGAACAGAAGTAAACAAGCGATCAATCTGTACACCTGACGAAGTTGCGAACCGAAGTTGCAAGCCAACACCGAAACCATGAACGACGCGATGCTCACCGACGCCTCATCAGCCGCCACGCTCGACACGCGGCTCGCGCGCTTTGCGCCGCGCCACGCGCAAGCGGGCGAGGCCGTCGTGAGCTATCGCGAAGCGCCGGGCGCAGGCAGTGAAGACGGCAACGAGGCGCTGCCGCTCGTCCTGCTGCATGGCATCGGTTCGGGCGCGGCTTCGTGGGTGCAGCAGATGGAAACGCTGGGCGCGAGCCGTCGCGTGCTCGCCTGGGACGCGCCCGGTTACGGCGCGTCCACGCCGGTCGCGAGCGCGTCGCCGCTCGCCGCCGATTACGCGCAGGTGCTGGCGGACTGGCTCGACGCGCTCGGCATCGCGCGCTGCGTGCTGGTCGGCCATTCGCTCGGCGCGATCATCGCGGGCGCGTTCGCCGCGGCGCATCCGCAGCGTGTGAGCGGTCTGCTGCTGATTTCTCCCGCCGGCGGTTATGGCGCGGCGGACCCGCAAGTGCGCGCCGACAAGCGCGACGCGCGCCTCGCCATGCTCGCCGAACTCGGCCCGCAAGGGCTCGCCGAAAAGCGCAGCGCCAACATGCTGTCCGCGCACGCCGACGACGCCGCGCGCGCGTGGGTGCGCTGGAACATGGCGCGCGTGATCCCTCACGGTTACGCGCAGGCCACGCATCTGCTCGCGAACGCCGACCTCGCCGCCGACCTCGCGCGCTGCGTGAATAGCGTGCCGATGGCCGTGGCCGTCGGCGCCGACGACACCATCACGCCGCCGCCCGCCTGCGAACGGCTCGCGCAAGTCGCGCAGGCGCCGTTTCAGACCGTGCCGCGCGCGGGCCACGCGGGCTATATCGAACAACCGGCTGCGTACAGCGCGTTGCTCGACGCCTTTTGCCGCGCACATTAAGGAACCCTTAAAGAATGACACCCGACCTCGCCAGCGCGTCCCCCGACGCCGACGAAGACCGCAACGACACCAGCTATCGCGTGCCGGGTCTGGAACGGGGGCTGCGCATTCTCACCGAATTCTCGCCGCGCGAGCCGGTGCTCGACGCGCCCGAACTGTCGCGCCGCCTCGGCATTCCGCGCACGACGGTGTTCCGTCTGTTGCAGACGCTCGAATCGCTCGGCTTTCTCGAACGCGCCGACCGCGATCGCAACTATCGCCTGGGCGTAGCCGTGCTGCGCCTCGGCTTCGAATATCTAAGCTCGCTCGAACTGACCGATCTCGGCCTGCCGCTGATCGAAGCGCTGCGCGACGCCACCGGCCTCACCACGCACATCGTGATCCGCGACGGACGCGACATCGTGTTCGTCGCGAAGGCGCAAAGCCACGCGCCGATCTTCAGCTCGGTGAAGGTGAACGTGGGCACGCGTCTGCCCGCGCACGCCACCACGCACGGCCAGGTGCTGATGGGCGATCTCACGCTCGACGACCTGCGCGCGCTCTATCCCGAGCCGCAGCTCGAACGCTTCACGCCCTCGACGCCGGACACGGTCGAAGAACTGTTTGAACGCATTCGCGAAGACGCCGAACGCGGCTATGCCGTGAGCGAGTCGTCGTTCGAGCGCGGCATCTCGGTGGTGTCGGCGCCCGTGCGCAACGACACGGGCGGCATCGCCGCCGTGGTGACGACCACGATTCCGCGTCCGGGCATCGACACCTCGCTGCTCGACAACGGCTTGATCGACAAGGTGCGCCACGCAGCCGATGAACTGTCGAAGCGCCTCAATTACCGCGGTCAGTCTTCGCAGGCTGCGGGCAGCAAGAAAACGTCGTACATGAAGGCACTGGGGATCAAATGATTCAACTCGATTTGCGCGGCCAGGTCGCGGTGGTCACGGGCGGTTCGTCCGGCATCGGCCTCGCAACCGCCGAACTCTTTTTGCAGGCAGGCGCCTCGGTCGCGATCTGCGGCCGTGACAGCGACCGCCTCGCGCGCGCCGAACGCGAACTGCGCGAGCGCCATCCGCAGGCGCAACTGCTGGCCGCGCGTTGCGACGTGCTCGACGCGAACGACGTCGCCGCGTTCGCGAGCGCCGTCGAACAGCGCTTCGGCCGCGCCGACATGCTCGTCAACAACGCAGGCCAGGGCCGCGTCTCGACCTTCGCGGACACCACCGACGAAGCGTGGCGCGAAGAACTCGACCTCAAGTACTTCAGCATCATCCGTCCGACCCGCGCGTTTCTGCCGATGCTGAAAAGCACCGCAAAACAAGGGCAAAACGCGTCGATCGTCTGCGTGAACTCGCTGCTCGCGCTGCAACCCGAGCCGCATATGGTGGCGACTTCGTCGGCGCGCGCGGGCGTGCTCAGTCTCATCAAGTCGCTCGCGGTCGAACTCGCGCCCGAGCAGATCCGCGTGAACTCGATCCTGATCGGCATCGTCGAGTCGGGCCAGTGGCGCCGCCGCTACGAGAACGACGCCGCCGCGCAGGCCGCCGGTCAAAGCTGGCAGGACTGGACCGGCGAACTCGCGCGCAAGAAACACATTCCGCTCGGCCGCTTCGGTCGCCCCGAAGAAGCCGCGCAAGCCCTGTTTTATCTGGCCACGTCCCTGTCGTCCTATACGACGGGCAGTCATATCGATGTATCTGGAGGCGTTGCACGTCATGTCTAATAAAACCACCGTCGGCGAACTGATCGCCGCCTTCCTCGAACAATGCGGCGTTCAAACCGCGTTCGGCGTGATTTCGATTCACAACATGCCGATCCTCGACGCCATCGGCGTGCGCGGCAACATCCGCTATGTCGGCGCGCGCGGCGAAGCGGGCGCGGTCAACATGGCCGACGGCCTCGCGCGCGTCTCGGGCGGCCTCGGCGTGGCGTTCACGAGCACGGGCACGGCGGCGGGCAACGCAGCGGGCGCGATGGTCGAAGCGCTCACGGCAGGCACGGCGCTGCTGCACATCACCGGCCAGATCGAAACCGAATATCTCGATCAGGACCTCGCGTACATTCACGAAGCACCCGATCAATTGACGATGCTCTCGTCGATCTCGAAGGCCGCGTATCGCGTGCGCTCGGTCGAAACCGCACTGCCGACGATCCGCGAAGCCGTGCGCGTCGCGCAAACGGCGCCGAGCGGCCCCGTGAGCGTCGAGATTCCGATCGACATTCAGGCTGCGCTGACCGAATGGCCCGCCGATCTGGCCGCGCCGCATCTCACGACGCTCACGCACGACGAAGCGCGCGTCGAACAACTGGCGAACGCGCTCTCGAAGGCGAAGCGTCCGCTGCTGTGGCTCGGCGGCGGCACGCGTCACGCGCGCAGCGCGGTCGAGCGTCTGGTGGCGCTGGGCTTCGGCGTGGTGACGAGCGTGCAGGGTCGCGGCGTGCTGCCCGAAGATCATCCGGCGTCGCTCGGCGCGTTCAATGTGAGCCCGTCGGTCGAGCGCCTCTACAAGACTTGCGATGCGATGCTGGTGGTGGGCTCGCGCCTGCGCGGCAACGAAACGCTCAAGTACAAGCTCGGTCTGCCGCAGCCGCTCTATCGTATCGACGCCGACGCGCTCGCCGATAACCGCGGCTATCGCAACGAACTCTTCGTGCACGGCGACGCCGCGCGCGTGCTCGACGCACTCGCCACGCGCCTCGAAGGCAAGCTCAAGGTCGATCCGCAATTCGCCGCCGATCTCGCCGCCGCGCGCGAAACCGCCGTGAGCGAAACGGCCAAGGGTCTCGGCCCGTATCGCCGTCTCGTCGAAGCGCTGCAACGCGGCGTGGGCCGCGACTACAACTGGGTGCGCGACGTCACGATCTCGAACAGCACGTGGGGCAACCGCCTGCTGAAGATCTTCACGCCGCGCGCGGGCGTGCACGCACTGGGCGGCGGCATCGGCCAGGGCATGCAGATGGCGATCGGCGCGGCGCTTGCGAACGCCGCTTCGAAGACCGTCTGCCTCGTCGGCGACGGCGGCCTGATGGTCAACGTGGGCGAACTCGCGACGGCCGTGCAGGAAAAGGCCAACGTCATGATCGTGCTGATGAACGACCAGTGCTACGGCGTGATCCGCAACATTCAGGACGCGCAGTACGGCGGCCGCCGCATGTTCGTCGATCTGCACCAGCCGGAGTTCTCGCAGTTCTGCGCGAGCCTGGGCCTCAAGCATTTCCGTCTCTCGTCGCTCGATAACGCCGACGACGTGATCCGCGAAGGCATCGCGTTCGACGGCCCGGTGCTGCTCGAAGTCGACATGAAGTCGGTCGGCAGCTTCGAAGCCGTGTTCGCCGGCCCGCCGGTGCGCAAAGAGGAGCCGCAAGATGCACAGCACGCCTAACGGTCGCGCGGGCCACGCCATGCATGCGCCCATCGATATCGCGATGATCGGTTTCGGCGCGATTGGCCAGACCGTTTATCACGCGGTCGCCGCCGATCCGCTCGTGCATGTCTCGCACGTGATCGTGCCCGAGCATCACGCCGACGCCGTGCGCGCACAGGTGGACGGTTCGGTGGAAGTGGTGTCGTCGGTGGATCGTCTGTCGACGAAGCCGCATTTCGCGCTCGAATGCGCGGGCCACGCAGCGCTGGTCGATCACGTCGTGCCGCTGCTGCAAAGCGGCACCGATTGCGCGGTCGCGTCGATCGGCGCGCTGTCCGACGTCGACCTGCTCGAACGTCTGTCGCTCGCGGCGGACGAAGGCGACGCGACGGTCACGCTGCTCTCGGGCGCGATTGGCGGCATCGACGCGCTCTCGGCTGCCAAGCTCGGTGGCCTCGACGAAGTGCTGTACACGGGCCGCAAGCCGCCGCTGGGCTGGCTCGATACGCCGGCGGAAAAGGTCTGCGATCTGCGTGCGCTCACGAAAGAGCAGGTGATCTTCGAAGGCAGCGCGCGCGAAGCGGCGCGGCTCTTTCCGAAGAACGCCAATGTGGCGGCGACCATCGCGCTCGCGGGCCTCGGCCTCGACAACACGACGGTGCGTCTGATCGCCGATCCGGCGGTCGAGCGCAACGTGCACCGCATCGTGGCGCGCGGCGTGTTCGGCGAGATGTCGCTCGAAATGTCGGGCAAACCGCTGCCGGACAATCCGAAAACGTCGGCGCTCACGGCGTACAGCGCGATTCGCGCGCTGCGAAATCGTGCCGCGCGCTGTGTGATCTGATGGCGTGATCCGATGCGGCGAACGACGCATCGGCAGTGATGGAAGGCGATACGTGTGCAAATGCACAGGTATCGCCGGCAATGAAACAAAGAGACCTCTGACATGACTCCCTTCGATACGAGCCTCGTTCCCAACGGCGACATTTTCGTCGGCGGCGAATGGCGCCAGGGCCGCGCCGCGCCCTTCGCGAGCGTTTATCCGGCCGACCAGTCGCTCAACATGGAGGTCTCGACGGCGAGCGCCGAAGACGCCGCCGAAGCCGTCGAAAAAGCGCACGCCGCCTGGAAGCAGGGCGCGTGGTCGGGCATGAAGCCGCATCTGCGCGCGCTCGTGCTCTATCGCATCGCCGACCTCATCATGCAGCGCCACGAAGCGCTCGCGCAATTGCAGCGCCGCGACAACGGCAAGCCGATTGGCGAAACGCGCGTGCTGGTGGCGAGCGCCGCGAATACGTTCCGCTATTTCGCGGCCTGCCTCGAAACGCTCGATGAGGAAGTCACGCCTTCGCGCGGCGACTATCTGACGATGAGCGTGTACGAACCGATTGGCGTGGTCGCGGCGATCACGCCGTGGAATTCGCCGATCGCGTCTGACGCGCAGAAGCTCGCGCCCGCGCTCGCAGGCGGTAACGCGGTGGTGCTCAAGCCCGCCGAAGTCACGCCGCTGATCTCGCTCGCGCTCGCGCGCATCTGCGAGGAAGCGGGCGTGCCGAAGGGCATCCTGAGCGTGCTGCCGGGCAAGGGCTCGGTGATCGGCGACGTGCTCGTGCGCCATCCGCTCGTGCGCAAGGTCTCGTTCACGGGCGGCACCGAAGTGGGCCGCGGCATCGCGCGCATCGCCGCCGACAAGCTCATGCCGGTCTCGCTCGAACTGGGCGGCAAATCGCCGACCATCGTGTTCGAAGATGCCGACATCGATCACGCGATTAATGGCGTGCTATACGGAATCTTCAGTTCGTCGGGCGAGGCGTGCATCGCGGGTTCGCGCCTGTTCGTGCAGCGCTCGATCTACGACACGTTCATGAAGCGCCTCGTGTCGGCCGCGCGCGAATTGCGCGTGGGCGATCCGTCGAACGAGAAGACGCAGATGGGTCCGCTGATCACGCCGAAGCATCGCGAATCGGTCGAGCGTTACGTGGCGATCGGGCTGGAGGAAGGCGGCCGTCTGCTGTGCGGCGGCGAGCGTCCGGTGGGCGAGGGCCGCGAGCAGGGCTGCTTCTATCAGCCGACGATTCTCGAAGGTCTGACCAATCGCGCGCGCATCTGCCAGGAAGAAATCTTCGGGCCGGTGCTGGTGGCGATGCCCTTCGACGACGAAGCGGCGCTCATCGAAGAAGCCAACGACAGCGTGTTCGGTCTCGCCGCCGGCATCTGGACGCGCGACTACAAGCGCGCGTGGCGCGTCGCGCGCAAGATCGAGGCGGGCACTGTCTGGATCAATACGTACAAGCTGTTTTCGATTTCCACGCCGTTCTCGGGCTGGAAGGAAAGCGGCATGGGCCGCGAAAAAGGGCGGCTCGGCATTCGCGAATACATGCAGCAAAAGAGCCTGTACTGGGGCTTGAATGACGCGCCGCTGCCCTGGGCCAACGCCTGAGCGCGCGCAACGGAGCAATGAACATGACGATTCTCGGCATCGAACAGATTACCTACGGCGTGACGGATCTCGCCACCTGCCGCCGCTTTTTCGCGGACTGGGGCCTGAAGGAAACCGCACACGACGAAACGCGCGCGCGCTTCGAAACGCTCAACGGCTGCACCGTGCTAGCCGTGGACGCGAACGACGCGTCGCTGCCCGCCGCCTTCGAGGAAGGCCCGACGCTGCGCGAAGTGGTGTGGGGCGTGGCGACGCGCGAAGAACTCGACGCGCTGCGCGAACGCCTCAAGGGCCAGCCCGGCTATTACAGCGATGAACGCGGCGTCGGCTGTTTCGACCCTGCGGGCATGGCGATTCGCGTGGAAGTGACGCGCAAGCGCGAACTCGACGTGACGGGTTCGCCGTCGAACGTCTGGGGCCAGACGCTGCGCGTGGACACGCCCTCGCCGATCTACGAACGCGCGGAGCCGGTGGAAGTGGGCCACGTGGTGTTCTTCACGAATTGCCTCGCGCAACAGGAAGCCTTTTATCACGAGCTGCTCGGCTTCGAGACCTCGGACCGTTATCCGAATCGCGGCGCGTTCATGCGCTGCGCGCCGCACGGCGGTCACCACGACCTGTTCCTGCTCGCGCTGCCCGACGGCAAGAAGGGTTTGAATCACGTGGCGTTCACGGTGCGCGACATTCACGAAGTGTTCGGCGGCGGTCTGCATATCAGCCGCTGCGGCTGGACCACGCAGCTCGGCCCGGGCCGTCATCCGGTGTCGTCGGCGTACTTCTGGTACTTCAAGAATCCGGCCGGCGGCCTGATCGAGTATTACGCCGACGAAGACATGCTCACGCCCGAATGGCAGCCGCGCGAATTCGAACCGGGCCCGACGGTGTTCGCCGAATGGGCGATCGACGGCGGTCTCGACGGCAATACGCGCCGCCAGAAGAACGCCGAAGCGCCGAAGGGCAAGTTCATGACGGAGCGTAAGCCATGAGCGACGCGATCGAATCCGGCGAACACGCTTCGCCGCGCACCGTCGTCGTGATCGGCGGCGGCCAGGCTGCGGGCTGGGTCGTCAAGACGCTGCGCAAGGAAGGCTTCGCGGGCCGTCTCGTGATGATCGCCGACGAAACGCATCTGCCCTACGAGCGTCCGCCGCTCTCGAAAGCGGTGCTCGCGGGCGAAGCCGATATCGAAACGGTGCGTATCGCGAAGCCCGACGAATTCGCGGCGCTCGATATCGAAGCGTGGCAACCCGACTGTGCGAACGCGATCGATCGCGCGGCGCACACGGTCACCACGCGCTCGGGCCGCACGGTGAAATACGACAAGCTCGTGATCGCCACGGGCGGCGCGGCGCGCAAGCTGCCCGCGAGCGTCGCAAAGAGCGCGCACGTGACCTATCTGCGCACGCTCGACGAAGCGATGGCGCTGGGCGAACGCCTGCGTCGCAGCCAGCGCGTGCTGGTGGTGGGCGGCGGCTGGATCGGCCTCGAAGTGGCGGCCACGGCGCGCAAGCTCGGCGTCGCGGCCACGGTGATCGAAGGCGCGCCGCGTCTGTGCGCGCGTTCGCTGCCGAATGAGGTGTCGGACTTCCTGCTCGACCTGCATCGCGCGAACGGCGTGGATGTGCGCCTGAACGCGGCGCTCGTCTCGCTCGAAGACAACGCCGAAGGCGGCGTGCGCGCGACCTTCGCGGACGGCAGCACGCTCGACGCCGACTTCGCGGTCGCGGGCATCGGCCTCGCACCGCATACGGCAATCGCGGAAGCGGCGGGCATCGCGGTGCAGGACGGCATTGTCGTCGACGAATTCGGGCAAAGTTCGGATTCCGATGTATTCGCGTGCGGCGACGTGGCGAATCATCCTAATGCGTGGCTCAAGCGCCGCGTGCGTCTGGAGTCGTGGGCCAACGCGCAGAACCAGGCGATTGCGGCGGCGAAGGCCGTGCTGGGCGTGAAGGAGCCGTATGCGGAAATTCCGTGGTTCTGGTCCGACCAGTACGACGTGAACCTGCAGATTCTGGGCGACCTGCCGCCGGGCATCGCGCCCGTGCTGCGCGGCAATCTCGCGGAAAAACGCGCGACGCTGTTCTTCGTCGAGGACGGCCATCTGCGCGGCGTCATCGCGATCAACTCGGCGCGCGACCTCAAGCTCGCACGCAAGTGGATGAACCAGGGCCGCGCGGTGGACGTCGCGGCGCTCGTCGACACCAGCAAGGCTCTCGCCTGACGCGCTCGGCACTACACAACGGACCTCACATACGGGATGGGATCACAGGCATGAGAACCCTCGACAACACCCTCGGTCATCGCGGCGGCGCCGCGGTCGGCGAGTCCATCACGCGCGGTTCGATCATCGCGCGGCTCGAACGCATGCCGGCCAACGCCATGCAGGTGCGCGCGCGGATCCTGATCGGCCTCGCCACGTTCTTCGACGGCTTCGACGTGATCGCCATCGCCGCGACGCTGCCGATCCTGATCCAGAAGTGGCACCTCACGCCGTGGGAAATCGGCTTTCTGATCGCCTCGGGTTCGGTCGGCCAGTTGTTCGGCGCGTTCCTGTTTCCGTGGCTCGCGGAGCGTCATGGCCGCGTGCGCGCGATTGCCTGGAGTTCGGGCATCATCGGCGTGACCAGTATTGCCTGCGGGTTCGCGCCGAGCTTCGCGGTGTTCGCGGCGCTGCGCGTGATTCAGGGCTTCGGGCTGGGCGGCGAACTGCCCGTGGCGGCAACGTATATCAACGAGGTCAGCCGCGCGCATGGCCGTGGACGCTTCGTTCTCCTCTACGAGATCGTGTTCCCGATCGGCCTGCTCGCGTCGAATGCGCTGGGCGCGTGGATCGTGCCGCGCTTCGGCTGGCAAGTGATGTACTTCATTGGCGGCATGCCGCTGATTCTGTTCTTCGTGCTGCGCAAGCTCGTGCCGGAATCGCCGCGCTGGCTCGCCGAACGCGAACGTCTGCAAGACGCCGATCACGCCGTGAGCGCGTTCGAGCGCACCGTGAAGGGTCCGCTGGAGCCCGTCACGAACGCGGCGGAATTCGACGCGCTCGCCAAGCGTCATCCGAAGCGCAGCGTGAAGGATCTGTTCGGCCCGGCGTACCGCAAGCGCACGATCGCGGTGGCGATGCTGTGGATGACCTGCGGCTTCATTCAATACGGTCTCTCGACCTGGCTGCCGACGATCTATCGCAGCGTCTACCACGCGCCGCTGCAACTGGCGCTCAATCTCGCGGTGGCCGCTTCGGTGCTCGGCGTGCTGGGCTCGCTCACGTGTGCGCTGCTGGTGGACAAGGTGGGCCGCAAGCCCATCATCAACGTCTCGTTCGTGCTGTGCGGCATCTCGCTGGCGCTGGCCGGGATCTGCCACGCGATGTCGGTCTATGTGGTGGCGACGTTCTGCGCACTGGCGCTCGGCCTGCTCGCGAGCGGCTTCATCACGGCCTACGTGTACACGCCGGAGTTGTATCCCACCAGCATCCGCGCGCTCGGTTGCGGCGTGGGCGGCGCGTGGCTGAAGATCGCGGCGATCTTCGCGCCCACCATCGTGTCGAAGACGATGATCGGCGGCAATCTCGACGTCGCGTTCTATATTCTCGCGGCCGTGCCGCTGCTCGCGGCGGTGGCGGTGCATTTCCTCGGCATCGAGACGAAGGGCAAGGTGCTCGAACAACTCGAAGCGTAAGTCTTCGCTTCACAGGTCGCGCCGGTGCAATGGCGCGGCCAGTCAAAAGCGCGGTAGGCCAGTGATGGCGCTACCGCGCTTTTTTATTTAAATCAGCGCTTTATGGCCTATGCCCGATTGGGCGCGCGACATAAAGCGGACATATTGCCGATACACGAGGCGGTTAATCTATGAAATAAACGGCGTAATGCGGGTAATGGCGCGCCGCCATTCCGGCTTTATTCGATATTCACGTGTTGCGTGATTTCTCTTTATGCGTAAGCCAAGGGTAAGATACGCCATTTGCATGGCGTTTATCGCTTGAGCGTGCGCGGAAGTTTGCGTACATCGCCATGACGAGACGAATGAGAATAAGGCCCGGACGATATCCGGCAAAAGGCTATCCGGCACAAGGCGCAGAGGATAAATGGTCAATGTCATTCCCGAATCCGCCGCGGACTGGTCCCGTGCGCGATTCGTACTGATTCAGGACGGCGCGCCGCGGCTGTATCGCATCGTCACGCCGGAAGAGTCGGTGCTGGCCGCCGTGCCGTCTGCGCCCGACCCGGTGGCCGCGCTCGTTCGTCTGCGCTACGAGTATGGCATTCGCGCGAGTCTCGATCCCGACTTCGCGCTCCATCCGATTCAGTTCGTCGTGCACAATCAGGCGCCCGCGCTGTTGCTGTACGATCCGGGCGGCCAGATGCTCAGCGAGGCGTGCCACGCCGCGATGCCGGTCGCCGCCTTTATCCGGCGCGCCGTGAGCATGACGCAGTCCTTGGGCCTCGCGCATCTCGCCGGGCTCGTGCACGGCGCGTTGCGGCCCGCGAGCATCATGCTCGACGCCGCCGGCGACCGTGCCTGGCTGACCGGCTTCTCAGGCAGCGAGACCGCGCCCGAGATCGAAAAAGACGTGCTCGATTACGCGGCGCCGGAAGCCACGGGGCGCATCGACCGCGTCGTGGACGCGCGCTCGGATCTTTATTCGCTGGGCTGCATTTTTCATCGCATGCTGACCGGCGAGGTGCCGTTTCCGAATCTCACGGCGTCCGAGGCGATGCACGCGCATCTCACGCGGCGGCCGTTCGAAGGCGGCCAGTCGGCGGACACGCACGCGCGGATTCCCGACAAGCTCAAGGCGATCGTGCAGCGGCTGCTCGAAAAGGAGCCCGCGCAACGTTATCAGTCCGCCGCGCATCTTGCGAAGGACTTGCTCGACGCCGACGAGGGCACGACGCGCGCGCACGCCTTCACGCGACAGTTGAAGATCCGGCCGTCGCTGGGCGTGCCCGATTCGCTCTATGGCCGTCGCCGCGAAATCGAACAGTTGCTCGCCGCCGCGCGCGATGCCGCGCTCGAAGGCGGCCCGCCGCTGATGCTCGTGGAAGGTCCGGCGGGCATCGGCAAGACCGCGCTCGTGCAGCACGTGCGCAAGCGTCTCGCGGGCGCGGGGCACGAGTTCGCAACCGGCAAGTGCGAACAGGCCGATGGCGCTGCGCCTTATGCGAGCATCGCGCGCGCCCTGCATTCGCTGCTGCGCCACGTGCTCGGCTATGCGCCCGCCGAGTTCGAGCGCGTGCAGCGCCGCCTGCGCGACGCGCTCGCCGACGACGCCTCGATCGTCACCGCGGTCTTCCCGGAACTCGCGCGCGTGCTCGGCCAGTCCGAACACCAGCGCGCGGTGTCGGCGCACGCGGAAAAGCCGCGCTTTCTCGACGCGATGTCGAAGCTGATGCGCGCGTTCACCGAACCGGGTAAGGCGCTCGTGCTGTTTCTCGACGATCTGCAATGGGCCGATCGCGACACGCTCGAAGTGCTCACGCATCTGATCGGTCAAAGCGGCAGCGAGCGCGTGCTGTTTATCGCCGCGCTGCGCGATAACGAAATTCGCACGGACAACCGGCTCGTGCAGGCGCTGCGCGATGGCGCGCATTCGCATCGGGTCGCGCTCGAACCTTTATCGAGCGACGATCTCGAACAATTGATCGAGGCGATGCTGACGGGCCACGTGCAGCAGTTGCGCGAATCCGTCGATCTGATCGGCGCTTATACGGGCGGCAATCCGCTGTTTGCGATTCAGTTCGTGCGTTCGCTCGTCGACGACAGCGTGCTCGAATTCAACGAAGCGCGGGGCGAATGGCAGTCGAGCGTGGCGGGCATTGCCGAGCGCGCGAGTTCGTCGAGCCTGATGGAACTGCTGACCGAAAAAATCGCCGCGCTCGCGCCGTCGACACAAGCTGTCTTGCGCTCGGTTGCGCTGATCGCCAAACCGGTGCCGCTGAAAATGCTCGCCGACGCTGTGGGCAGCGATCCCGCGCGTCTCGAAGTGTCGCTGCGGCTCGCAATGGACGCCGCGCTGATTATTCTCGACGAAGATCTTTACACCTTCGCGCACGACCGCATTCGCGACGCCGTGTATTACGGCATGAGTCTCGAAGAACGCGAGGCGGGCCATTTGGCAATTGGCCGCCGTTTATTCGATTGCACGAATTATCTCGCGTCGTCGAGCAGTTTATTCGTGGTCGCGAATCAGTTGAATCTCGCGGCGCGGCTCGTGGTGGCGCCCGAGGAACGCGAGCGATGCGCGCGCCTGAATCTCGATGCCGCGCAGCGCGCCATTGGCGCGACCGCTTATGCGTCGGCGATGGTTTATCTGGCGGTGGCCCAGGGCTTCGCGCAAGGCAGCGCGGCAGGCGAACCGCTCGACGCGCTGATTGCGCTGCGGCTCGGCGAATGCGAGTTTCTCTGCATGGAAGTCGCGGCGGCGGCGCGCCGGCTCGCCGCCGTGAATAGCGCGCTGCTGCCGCTCGATCTGCGCGCGGAGCTGGCGCGTTTGCGCGTGGCGATGCACGTGACGATCGACGAATCGGCGACCGCGCTCGATATCGGCCTGCAATATGTGCGCGACGAAGCGGGCATCGTGCTCGCGCGCACGCCGACCGATGCCGATATCGATCGCGAATTCGCGCGCTTCAAGGCACTCGACGGCAATCGCAGCGTCGATGAACTCGCCGCGGTGCCATTGATGAGCGATCGCCGCATCTATATCGCCATGGACGTGCTTACCGATCTCGCGCCTGCCGCGAAATTTCTGAGCCAGCGTCTCGCCGATCTGATGATGCTGCGCATGAGCACGTTGAGCCTCGAACACGGCCACTGCGATGCGTCCTGCTATGCGTATGTCGGCCTGAGCCAGATCGTCGGCGAACGTTATGGCGATTACGACACGGTGCGCCGCTTCGCGGCGCTCGCGATGCGCCTGCCCGCCGAACGCGCGCTGACGAAATTTCAGGGCCGCGTGCAGATGTGCTATGGCGCGATGAGCTTGCCGTGGACCGGTTCCGCGACGCGCGCGCGCGAGCATATCGAGGCGTCGATCGCGCTCACGGCGCGGCTCGGCGACGTCACGTATCTGATTTATTCGCGGCGCCATCTCGTCACCAATTATCTGTTTTGCGGCGCGCCGCTTTCGGACGTGCAGAAAGTGGTGGAAGAAGGTTTGCCGCTCGCGCGCCAGGCCGGTTTCGCGCTGGTGATCGACGCGTTTATCGCGCAGGCCTGGGTGGTGCAGGCGCTGCGCGGCTTGCCGATCGATATTGGTCTCGGCGCGCCGAGCCGCGATTTCGAACACGTGCTCGACGATTGCCTGACCGGACGCGTGCACCGCGATATCGCGGCGTTTTCGTTCTGGACGTATCGCTTGCAGGTCGCGTATCTGTTCGCCGACTGGCCGACCGCGTTGCAGGCCGAACAGGCCGCCGACGCCACGGCGTGGGCGTCGCGCTCGTTCCTCGAAATGCCGGACTTCGTGTTTTATAGCGCGTTGCTGCGCGTGGCGCTGAGCC
Source organism: Paraburkholderia tropica (assembly GCF_914484835.1). Lineage (GTDB taxonomy): Bacteria > Pseudomonadota > Gammaproteobacteria > Burkholderiales > Burkholderiaceae > Paraburkholderia > Paraburkholderia tropica_A. The sequence goes on along the minus strand of NZ_CAJZAR010000036.1, from coordinate 79,479 downwards.
GCCGCGCACAAGGCAGCGAACGCGAGACGCATCTGCAGATGGCGCGCGCGCGTCTCGCGACGCTGGAGCGCTGGTGTGCGCAAAGCCCGGAGAATTTCCTGAGCCGCGCCACGCTCGTGCGCGCGGAACTCGCGTCGGTCGGCGACGATCCGCGTCTCGCACAAAGCGATTACGAGGAAGCGATTCGTCTCGCCGATCACGCGCGCATGCTGCAATTGCAGGCGCTCTCGCGCGAACTGGCCGCGCGTTTTTCGGCGCAGCAACATTGGCACGCGGCGTCGCAAGGCTATCTGCATCAGGCGTGGAGCGCGTGGGCGTGTCTGGGCGCGGACACCAAATTGCGCGCGCTCGAAAGCGAATTTCCGAATCAGGGACTCGCGAGCGCCGCGCCGAAACAATTCGATTGGGCCGCCGCGCAAGGCGCGAATGTGCGCGCGTTCGATACGCAAGTCGTCTTGAAAGCGACGCAGGCCTTGTCGAGTGAAATGTCGCTCGCGAAACTGATCAACGTGCTGCTCGATACGGCGCTGCAATACGCGGGCGCCGATCGCGCGACGCTGTGCCTGATCGAAGAAGGACAACTCGATGTCGTCGCGCGCGCCACGTATACCGATGGCGCGGTGACGGTGGAAATCGAACGCGAGAGCGCGTCGGCCGACAGCGTTCCGATGTCGATCGCGTACTGGACACAGCGCACCTGCGAGCCGGTCGTGCTCGGCAATGCGATCGAGGATCAGAATTTCGGCCGCGACGCCTATATTCGCGCGTATCGGCCGCGCTCGGCGATGTGCGTGCCGCTCGTCAAGCAAGGCTCGCTTTCGGGGCTGCTGTATCTGGAGAATCGCCTGATCGCCGATGTCTTTACGTCGGCGCGTTTGCGCATTCTGGAAATGCTGTCGTCGCAGGCGGCAATTTCATTGGAGAACGCCAAGCTCTATCACAAGGTGGAGTCCGAGCATCAGAAACGCGTGGCGGTCGAACGGCATTTGCGCGAGGCGCAGGGCAAGCTCGAACGCGCGGGGCGTTTGTCGGTGATCGGCGAATTGGCCGCGTATATCGTGCACGAAATCAGTCAGCCGATCAGCGCGGTCAGTGCGTGTTCGCGCGCGGCGATCCGCTGGTTGAATCGCGAGGCGCCCGATATCGACGAAGCGAATTCGATGCTCGAACAGATCGCGCTCGATACGCAGCGCGCCGTCGATATCGTTGCGAGCGTGCGCGCGATGGTGAAGCAGTCGCATCCGAAATCGGAACTCACCGATATCAATGACGCGATTCGCGAAGTGCTGCGCCTGCTCAGCGATCAACTCGCCGATCACCAGATCGCGGTGCGCGGCAATTACGACACGCGTCTCGACATCGTGGCCGACCGCACGCTGATTCAGCAGGTGGTGATCAATCTCGTCATGAATGCGCTGGAAGCGCTGCGCGCCGTGAGCGGGCGGCCGCGCGCGATCGAGATCGATACGTCAGTCGATGAGGGCGGCACCTTGCACGTGGTGGTGGCCGATAGCGGACCGGGCATTCCGGGCGATCTGACCGCCACGGTATTCGATTCGCTGGTGACCTCGAAGAAGTCGGGCATGGGCATGGGCCTGTCGATCTGCAAGTCGATCGTCGAGGCACATGGCGGCGAGATCGAACTCGTGCGCACGGGCGCGAACGGCACCGTGTTCCGTTTTTGCATTCCGCCGGTCGAGCCGGCGGGCGCAGTGTGATTCGTTTTTTTGCCGAAAGCGAATCGAAGGAAAGCGCGCGGAAAAACACGCAAAGCAAGCGCGGAATAGCCGATGAAGCATGCGTGTTCTGCGTTCAGGGTGCACACTGTGCAGCCTGACCCACACGAGGAGCATCGGCATGATTCGTCTGTTACGCGTGAAGCGGAGCGTTTGCATGGTGGGCGCGCTCGCGGCGCTCGCCGCAACGTCTGCGTTCGCGGAGTCCATCGACGCCCCAGGCGCGCAAAAGATATTGAGCACCACCGCGTCGGGCGTGCAGATCTACACCTGCGAATACGGCGCGGATCACACGCTCGGCTGGACCTTCCAGCAGCCGCGCGCGAAGCTCTACGACGCGCATGGCGCGGCCGTGATCGAGCATGCGGCGGGGCCGTCATGGGCGGCGCCGGACGGCAGCCGCATCGAAGGCAAAGTGGTGGCGCAGCAGCCGAGCGCGACGCTGGGCAGCGTGCCGCAACTGCTGCTGCAAACGCATTCGACCGGCGCGCCGGGCCTGCTCGCCCCGGTGCGTTACGTGCAGCGCATCAACACGGTCGGCGGCGCGAAGCCGCCTGCGCCGTGCACGAGCGAGCACGAGTCGGGCAGCTCGCCCTATCTCGCGACCTACGTGTTCTACCAGTAATCGATCGAGCGTGAAGCGCGCTTACTGGTAGTCCGTGAATCGTGAAAGCGGCGTGATGTTGTTCGAGGACGGCGTGTAGCCCGGCACGCCTTCCTTGAACTGATTCAGCATGCCGTTGTCGACCTTCGAGAGACCGCGCAGTTCGAGCTGCATCATCACGCGGCTGCCGGTGCTCGGCACCGTCGTCGAACTGGTTTCGTTGGTGTATTTCTCGAACGCGATGCCGAGCGACCAGCAGTCCGCGCTGTACTGAAAGCCCAGCATGCCCGCGATCAGACGATGCACATGCATGTCGTAATTCACGCGCGCGACGCTGGAGAGGTGGCGCGTCAGCGGCCACTGGCTCGAGATGATGAACTGGCTGACCGGCTCGTTGTCGAGGGACGCATCGGCGCGCGTGTAGCGATACGCCATGTTGATGACCTGGCCCGGCGCGGGCTCCCATGAAAAGCCCGTGCTCGTGTGCGAGAGGTAGGACTTCGACTCGTTGTACTCGATCGCCTGCTCGGCCTTGAACGCGCTGCCAATATTGAGCGAGCTGCCTTCGATGATGCCCGTGCGCGTGAGGTCGGTGGTCGAGCCGTCGGCCAGCAGCGTCACGCGCGGCGTCGTGAAGTTGTATTGCTGCGCGAGCACGAAGCGCGCGGCTTCCGAGCCCGTTTGCGGGTCGATGAAACGCGTCGTGATGGCGGCGGTGATGCGATTGGCGTCGGCGATGCGGTCGTTGCCGACGAAGCTGTTGGTCGAGAAGATCTCCGCGAGGCCGAAGTCGCTTTCGGCGGTATCGAACAGCGGCGCGAAATTCTGGTTGCGGTACGGCGTGTAGACGTAGAACAGGCGCGGTTCGAGCGTCTGGATATACGAGCGGCCGAACAGCGTGACGCTGCGCTCGAAGGTCATGCCCGAGTCGAGGCTGAGCGTCGGCACGTTGACCGAGAAATTGCGCGGCTGGCCGGCGATCGGGCTGGAGCCCAGCGACGAAAGATCATAGGCCGCGAAGTGCCACTGCACCTTCGGCGTGATGTACCACGAAGGCCGCACGATGGGCGCCGCGAGGTAGGGATTGAAAACGAAGCGGTTGCCCTGCGCGACGTCGCCGCTCGACATCGTGAAGCGCGAGGCGTCGGCTTCCGCACCGAAGTCGAGACCGTCCACGTTGTAGCGCGCGTACTTCACGTTGATCTGCGGCTCGCGGTTATAGATCGTGTCGCCCGAATACTGCTGCCAGTGCTGTTCGCGCAGCAGCACGGACCACGGGCCGTTCGCGTAGCGCAGGCCGGCTTCCTGATCGTAGAGCGTGGTCGAGCCGAGCAGATACTGGCCCGACGAGGCGAGATCGGTGGTGACGTTCGCATCGGAGACGCGGTTGTAATTCACATACGCCGAGAATCCCGAGCCGATGTTCCAGTCGTGCTTGATCGAAATGTCGTAACGCTGCGTGTTCGTTAGGGCGTCGTGCGGCAGCAGCAGCGCCGAGATTTCGCCGGTGTAATCGCTGCCCATGTAGCGATAATCGGCCGTCATCAATTCGCCGCGCCGGCTGATGATCCGCGGCGTGAGCGTGAGATCGTAATTCGGCGCGAGATTGACGTAGAACGGCATCGTCAGGTCGAAGCCGCCCGACGAATTGAACGAGAACGTCGGCGGCAGCAGACCGCTGCGGCGGTCGCTCGACAGCGGGAACGAGAGCCACGGGCTCGCGAAGATCGGCAATCCCTGGAACACGAGCACGGCGTTGCGCGCGACGCCGGTGTCGCTGCCGCTGTCCATGTCGAACTGCGAGGCGCGCAAATACCATGCGGGTTCGCCGTCGCACTGGCAGGTCGTATAGGTGCCGTTGTGCAGCACGGCGCGCTCGTTGTCGATGAGGTCCGCGCGCGTGGCCGAACCCCAGCCGCCGTTCACCACGAAGCGGTAGCGCGGCGTGCTGATATAGCCTTGCTCCGCTTCCACCACCATGTGCGCATACGGGCCGAAGAAGCTCACGCCGCTTTGCGTGATGTCCACGTGACCATAGGCGTCGGCGGTGTCGGTGTCCTGAAAGTAATGGATCGCGTCGCCTTTCAGGACCGATTCGTAGCGGCGCAATTCGGCGTTGCCGTGCAGCGTGAAGTCGGTGTTGGTGGTGCTCGTCATCGAATCGCCGAGCGCATCGGTCGCGCCTTTCTGGCCACCTTGCAGCGGGTGCTCCTGCAATTGCGGATCGACGCGCAAGGCCCAGTCGTCGCCGAGCGCCGCAGGCTGCGCCGCTGCGCCCGAGAGTTGCGCGAGGGCGTGGGGCGGCGCGAATCCAGGCACGGCGATCAGCAGGGAAATCAGGGGCTTCAGGCGAAAGCCGCGCATTACGTCACGGATCAAGGCGGGCGAGATAACGAGGGAAGTGAGGAGCATCCGGGGCACGCGCGCGGCGCTCGCGCGCCGGCCCATGCCTCGGGGCGTTGCTGCCAGCGCGGGGCGGCTGGCTGATCGCGTTCAGCTTCGCGGCGCGCTCATTGCAGCCACGTCGGGCGCGAGGACAGCGCGGCTTCGTGATCGGCGGCGCTTTCGAGCGCTTCGACGATGCCGGGAATCTGCTCGCACGGCACCGCGAACGACAGGCCGGCCGTCATCGACAGACGGAAGCGGATGACGAGGTGACGCGTGCCGTCGAGCCGGCCGATCTCACAGCCGCGCGCGTGCATGACGGTGAACGACGGCGCGGGCGTCTTCTCGATGCGCTGGATCTTTTCCATCGCATTGGGCAGCGCGACCAGCAGGTCGTTGAACACGGAGCGATGCAGCGCGGCCGTGGCGTTGCCGTCGTGAATCAGCAGGAATTCGCCGTCCGCGCTCAGGTCGGCTGAACTGATCTTGCGCACGACCGCCGTGATGTCTTCAGCCATGCGTGCGTGCTCCCGCCGTTTGCGCGGCGCGCGGCATGACGCGCTCGCGGTTCGAGAAAAGGGAATGGGACATCGCGGGCAACCTGCGTGATTCAATGGCGCCACGATAGACGATCGCGCGCGCGTCCAGGTTACGACGGGCGTGCGTTCTCTTAATGCATATTTCAGTAAGCTGCCTGTACGGTTCGCGAATGGCAAATCGTGGATCGCGCGCCGTCGCATTCGTCCCGCGGTGCGCCGGGCCGCGCGACGAGCGGTTCCTTTCAGTGTCATCCGCTGTAACTTTCATGTAACCGATGGAAGATTTCGTCGAGCTAAGCTCGCGCCCGTTCTTCTAACTCTGCGGGGCGGGTTTCGGCGGTCAGTCAGCCGCCGACGGGGCCGCTCCGACTGGAATTGCGATGCGAGTTTTGCAGCCGGCCTCTCACGCGGCCGTGATCCCTTCTCCCGCGCTCGGCGACTCTCGCATGAACGCCTTGCCGCAAACCCCCCGCCGCGTGGCCGTGCTCGCCTCGCACGCGCTCGGCGACACGCTGTTGCTGATGGTGATCGTGCGCAATCTGCAACGGCACGGCATCGAGGTCGCGGTGTTCGGACGCGCCGCGCATTCGCTGCGCGACTGGTTTCCCGATGTCGACATCCGCCCGCTGCCCGATGCCAGACAATTGCCCGGCGTGCTCGAAGCGTGGGACGTGGTGTTGCAGATGCACGCGCATCAGCCGGTGCCCAATGTCGACGCGCTGCATCCGCGCGTGCGCTATGTCGAGGCGCTCACGGAAGACCCGCTGAACCGTCCGATGTTGCAGCGTTTCGCCGAGTTCTGCGAACGCGAATTCGGCGTGCACGACGTCGGCACGCACAACGGCATCGTGCCGCTGCCCGGCTTGCAGCATCGCGGCCACGTGCGCCGCGTGGTGATTCATCCCGAGGCGAGCACGCTCGACAAGCGCTGGCTGCCGCGCCGTTTCCTGCGCCTCGCGCGCCGTCTCGAACGCCAGGGTTACGACGTCGCCTTCGTGATGTCGCCCGACGAATTGAACCGCTGGAGCGAGCCGCTGCTCGGCCGCTTCGCGGTCCATACCTTCGCGAATCTGAACGACCTGGCGGCCTGGGTCTACGAGAGCGGCTGGTTTATCGGCAACGATTCGGGCATGGGGCATCTCGCGGCCAACCTCGGCATTCCCACGCTGAGCCTGTTCCGCCGCCGCGCGGTCGCGCAGCGCTGGCGTCCCGCGTGGGGCAATGCGCATATCGTGCTGCCGTGGCAATGGGTGCCGACGGGCCGCCTCAAGGAGCGCTTCTGGCGCGAGTCGCTGACGTGTGCGCGTGTGCTGTCCGCGTTCGCGCGCATGGCGAAAAGCGAGGCGTCATCGATGTGATGTGCTTGATTGATGCGGATGCATCAATCATCCATCAGGCGCACATCAGGCACGCATCAGGCGCACATCAATCGTTCACCGGCACCAGTTCGAGCCGATACCCCACGCCGTAGATCGAGCGCACCATGTCCTGATCGGGACGGATGCCCTGGATCTTGCGGCGCAGATTCTTCACGTGCGAGTCGATCGTGCGGTCGGCGACCACGCGATGATCGTCGTAGAGCGCGCGCAGCAGATAATCGCGCGCGTAGATGCGGCCCGCGCCCGCGTGCAGCAGCGCGAGCAGACGGAATTCGATCGGCGTGAGATGCAGGTCCTTGCCGTCGAGCCGCGCCGCGTGGTGCGTCACGTCGATCGAAAACGGCGACGGCATCTCGCCCGCCTCTTCCTGCTGCGCGCGCGCGAACAACTCGGCGCGGCGCAGGATCGCCTTCACGCGCGCCACCACTTCGCGCGGGCTGAACGGCTTGCAGACGTAATCGTCGGCGCCCAGTTCGAGGCCCAGCAGACGGTCGATTTCATCCACGCGCGCCGTGATGATCATCACTGGCACCGGCGAGAACGTGCGCAATTCGCGGCACACTTCGAGGCCGCTGCGGCCCGGCAGCATCAGGTCGAGCAGCACCATCGAGGGCGCATGCTCGCGCACCCAGGGCACGACGGCGCGGCCATCCGCGAGGACGTGGGTCGCGAAATCTTCCTTGGCCAGATAGTCGGCGAGCAGCGCCGCGAGCTTCGGTTCGTCTTCGACGATCAGGACGGAAGGCCGTGTAGTCGGTTCAATCATTGTGTGTACAGGCGAGGAAGTTGGACGAGGACGCGCAGGCCGCCGATCGGCGAGCGCGACGCCTCGATGGTTCCGCCGTGGGTTTCGACGATGCGTTTGCAGAGCGCGAGACCGAGGCCCGCGCCGCCGCTTTGCCGGCTGCGCGAAGGGTCGACGCGGAAGAAGCGGTCGAACAGATGCGGCAGCAGCGGGGCGGGCACGGGCGGGAACGAATCCTGGAAGTCGACGCTCACGTGCTGGTCGTCGGCGTGGATCGCGACGACCACGCGGCCGCCGGCATTCGTATAACGCAGCGCGTTTTCCAGCAGGTTTTTCCAGAGTTGCGTGAGACGGTACGGGTCGCCCGCGAGCGTGGCGTGGCCGGGACCGGGAACGAATTCGAGCGCGATCTGCTTGGCCGCGAGGCGTTCGCGGAACGCGTCGCACGAGGCCTCCACGATCGGCACGAGATCGAGCGGCACGGTTTCGAACGAGAGCTGGCCGATGTCGGCGAGCGAGAGTTCGTAGAGGTCGTCGATCAACTGGCTGAGCATGGCGACTTCGGCTTGCAGCGAGGCGATGGTGGCCGCGTCGGGGCGGCGCACGCCGTCCTCGATCGCTTCGAGTTCGCCGCGCAGCACCGAGAGCGGCGTGCGCAATTCGTGCGAGACGTCGGCGATGAAGTCGCGCCGGTTGCCCTCGGCTTTTTCGAGCGAAGCCGCGAGCCGGTTGAAGTCGTTGGCGAGCATCTGCAATTCGTCGCTGCCCTTGGCGGGCACGCGCGTGGCGTAGTCGCCGCCCGCGAGCCGGTGCGTGGCCGTGACGATGCGCTTGACCGGCGTGAGCAGCGTGCGCGCGAGCACGATCGAGACGGCCGCGGACAGCAGCGCGGTGAAGCCCACGATGATCCACGTCGCCTGAAGCTGGCGGTTCTTGAAGCGCTTCTCGGCCTGGTTGATGAGCGAGATCGGGCTCGCCACGGCGAGCCAGCCGACGGTTTGTCCGTTGACTTTGAGCGCCTGGCGGTCGGCGTCGGGCGGCGGCGGCGGGCCTTCGCTCACGATCGCCTTCATGTGCTGGTCGTAGAGCACGAACGGCGGGCGGTGCGGGCGCATGTGGTCGTCGAAATCCGGGCCGCCGGGCGGCGCGTTCTTGCCGCCGTCGCCCCGAAAGCCGCCGGGCGGCGGGCCGTCGGGCGCATGCGAGCCATTCTGATCACCCGGACCGCCCGGGCCGCCGGGACCGCCGGGTCCACCCTGGCCGGGCGGCTCGCCGGGCGGCGGCCCGTCGTCGAACGGCCGCTGGTGCGCGTACTTCTCGCTCGCGAAATCCCAGTTGCCGTGCTCGGCATAACCGGATTGCAGTTCGTTCACGAGCGAGGCCTGGTCGGCGGCGCTTTGCTCCTGAAGGAAGTCGATGAAACCGAATTCGAAACTCGTGCGGACCGCGACGCCCATGGCCACCGCGACCAGCACGCAGGCCGAAAGAATCGCGAGAAAGAGTTTGGAAGTGATACTGGCTTTCATGAGTGGCCCAACGGGGACGGATCGGCAAAGCCGACGGTTATCCGGTGGAATGGCGGTGTGAGATCTAATCGGTGTATTCGGTTTAATAGCCGCTATTTTCCACGAAGCGTACGGTCAGGACCGCATTGCCGGTGCGAATTCACATTTTCTCCAGATTTCCCATCTTTTTCCTGCACTTTTGTTCCGTATGATCCACCCCGTCGAATCGCGGCTGCTGGGTCCCAGCGCGTGATGCTTCAGTTGCTTTCAGCTTGACCTAGTGGGGGACGGATCGATGGACATTCATGTGCTGGTAGTGGAGCCCGATGAGGCTTACCGCGACAACCTGCGCGGCTATCTGCAACGCCAGCAGATCACCATGTCGGTGCTGTACGGCACCAAGGGGCTGGAGCAGCGCCTCGCGCGCGAGATGCCCTCGCTGATCCTGATGCGCCACGACACGCGCGACGTCAACGGCATCGCCGCGCTGCGCAGCCTGCGCGAATGCGGACATTCGGTGCCCGTGATCATTGTGAGCGAAAGCGGCGATGTGGCCGACAAGGTGCTGGCGTTCGAACTGGGCGCCAACGATTACCTCGTCGATCCGTTCGATCCGCGCGAACTGCTTGCGCGCATGCGCCACGCGCTGCGCTGCAAGATCGACCTGCCCGACGCGCCGCCGAAAAAGGCGCGCTACGAATTCGACGGCTTCGAACTCGACGCCATCGACAATCAGCTGTTCAAGAACGGCTCGCGTATTCCCGCGCCGCCGCTCGCGCTCGCGGTGCTCACGGTGTTCGCCGCGAACCGCATGCGTCCGCTTTCGCGCGAGCGCATTCTGAGCCAGCTCGACCGCAATTCGCAATTGCACGCGCGTAGTCTCGATGTGATCGTGTTTCGTCTGCGTAAATTGCTGGGCTTGTCGCCGTGCGGCCGCCAATATATTCAGACGCGTTATCGCGACGGCTATGTATTTTGTCCCGACGATGCGTTTCTCAGCGTAGGCGGCGTGGCGGTGGAAGCGAGCGCCTGAAGATGTTGAGCGGGTGTTGCGAGACGGCGAAGCCGTCGTCATCGCGCCACATAAAAAGCGGAAAACTCACTTTATAAAAGCTGAATAGTGCGCGTGATCCGGCTTTCATGCGCGCATTTCAGGCGCATTGTTCAACGTCGCGCATCGCGTGGAAACGCCTGACGCAAAACGCGTTTTTCGCATCGACCATCTCGCGCTCCACGCATGAAAAACGCATTCCCTCCAGCGTGAAATGCAATTCAAAAAGCGCGCAAAGAGCTTCGATTAAATGATGCGTTAGAAAAGCGATAGCCCCTCCCTAGCATCGATCAGACCTTGCACACCGCAAGGCTTGATACACGCTTTAGGGGTTCCGCTTGAAAACTAAAACATGGCTCGGCGCATTGACCGCCGCGCTGCTCTCATCGCACGCCTTCGCACAGAACTCGGTCACGTTGTACGGCATGATCGACGCCGGTCTCATGTACACCAACAACGTGAGCAAGTCCGGCCATAGCGGCGCGCTGTTCCAGGCCACCAGCGGCAACATCAACGGCAGCCGCTTCGGCCTTCGCGGACGCGAATCGCTCGGCGACGGCGTCACCGCATTGTTCGTGCTCGAAAACGGCTTCAACGTGCAGAACGGCAAGCTCGGCCAGGATAATCGCCTGTTCGGCCGCGAAGCGTGGGCCGGTCTCGCGAGCGAGCGTTATGGCTTTGCCGCCGTGGGCCGTCAATACGATTCGGTCGTCGATTATGTCGCGCCGCTCTCGGCCGAAGCGGGATCGTTCGGCAAGACCAGCTTCGCGCATCCGTTCGACAACGACAACCTCGCCGACACGCTGCGCTTCAGCAACGCCGTCAAATACGCGAGCCCGAATTTCGCAGGCCTGCAATTCGGCGGTCTCTACGCATTTTCCAACGACACCGACTTCAGCGCGAATCGTGCGTGGAGCGCGGGCGCGCGCTATACGCACGGTCCGTTGAGCGTGGGCGCGGGTTATTTGCAGATCGATCGCGCGGGCAGCACGAGCACGGGCGCGGTCGACGTCAGCGAATCGGCGGCGAATGGCGTGGGCGGCTTCACGTTGTCGGCGGCCGTGCAGCGCGTGGCGGCGGGCGCGATCCGTTACGCGTCGGGCGGCGCGTCGCTGGCCTTCGTGTACTCGCACAGCCAGTTCGAAGGCAGCACGGCGTTCGGCTCGGCGGGCGGCGACGTCCGCTTCGACAACTACGAACTCAATGGCCAATATCCGCTCGCGAACCATCTGAAGCTTGGCCTCGCTTACGTCTACACGGATGGTCACGTGTCGGACAGCAGCACCTACGGCAGCGATCCGAAATGGCAGCAGGCCGACGCGCAACTGGTCTACTCGTTCTCGAAGCGCACCGACGTGTACTTCGAAGGGATCTATCAGCACGTTGCGGGACATCGCTACGTGGCGTTCATCGATACGGCGGGCGGGGCGTCGTCGACCGCGACGCAGGTGGTCGCGACCGTGGGGCTGCGCACGCGGTTCTGATTGTCCACGCCGATCGACGTCGATGAATGGCGACGTGGATCGCCCCACGTCGCCATCTTTTGCGCAGCGTGCCGCTACGCGATGCCGATCCGCCATTGCCCCGCGGGCAGCGTGCCCTTCACCGCGAACTCGCCCACGACGCGGTCCTTGTAGATGCGCGGATTGTGCGAAGTGATGGTGCGCGCGTTGCGCCAGTGACGGTCGAGCGCCTGCGTGCGCAGCGTGGCGGACGCGCCGAGCGCGTCGAACACGTTCGCGGTCGCGTCCAGCACGAGTTGCGAGACCACGGTCTGGGCCTGCCAGATTTCGATTTCGGCCTCGGCAATCGCGGCGGTTTCGTGCGCCTGGCCCACCGCGCGCTCGGCGCGTTCGAGCGCGCGCGCCGCCTGCGCGACCGCCGCGCTCGCGGTCCACGCATGCGCGCGGATGCGGCCGATCACCTGCAACACCTGGGCGTCGTCGGCGGGACGCGCGGCCGGCGCGTGGCTGTAGCTGCGCGTGCGCGCCGCGACCTGCGCCGCCGCTTCGTTGGCCGCCGCGCGGTTGATGCCCGCGAGCGTCGCCAGATGCACGAGCTGATAAAAGCCCTCGGAATACGCGAAGGGCGCGCGTTCGGCGACGATCTCGCGTTCTTCCACGGGCACGTCGGTGAAGCGGCTCGTGCCGCTCGCCGTGAGGCGCTGGCCCATGCCGTCCCAGTCGTCGATCACCTCGACGCCGGGCGCGCGCCGGTCGATCGTCAGCGAAATCGCCGTGCCGTTTTCATCGCTCGCGCCGATATGAATCCAGTCGGCGAACAGCGAGCCGGTCGTGTAGAACTTCGTGCCGTTCAGACGCCAGCCCTCGGGCGTGCGCGTGACGCGCGTCGAGAACTGCGCCTGCTTTGCCTCGCCGGTTTCGGACCAGGCCGCGCCCGCAATCGCGCCGTTGGCGAGACGCTCGAACCAGCGCGCCTGGCGCTCGGGCTCGCTCGCGAGAATGTGTTCGACGAAGCCGAAATGCGCGCGCAGCGCCTGAGTGAGATTCGATTCCGCTTCCGACAATTCGATCAGCAGTTCGAAGAATTCCGGCAAGCTCAGGCCGAGCCCGCCATGCTCGCGCGGCACGCGCGCGGCGGTGAGGCGCGTCTCGCGCAGCCACTCGATCGCCTCGAAGGGCAGCGTGCGTTCGGTTTCGCGCGCGGCGGCGTGCTCGCGGATGCGCGCGAACAGCGGGCGGAACGTTGCGGCGATCTCCGCATAGCGTTCGGGAAGCGGCTCGCCCCAGGCGGGGCCGGTGACGATGCCGGGCGGCAGCGGCGCGGTGCGGTCTTGGCTCATGTCGATGAACTCCTTGATGGGTTGGACGCGTGGGTCAGGCAAGCGAGGCGGAAAGCGATGCGGCGCCGTGTTCCGCCCAAGGCCGCAGACGACGCGCCGGATGGCGGTCGGGCAGATGCGGCCCGTCGCGGAACAGCTTCTCGCGCAGCGTGCCGGGCGCGTACTCGCGCTGCATCAGGCCGCGCTTTTGCAGCACGGGCACGACGTGATCGACGAACTCGCTCCACCAGCCGAGCGTGGTCACGGGCACGACGTTGAAGCCCGCGACGCCCGCGGCGGCCCAGCGTTCGATTTCGTCGGCGATCTGCTCGGGCGTGCCCGCGAACTGCGCGGAAATGGTCTTGCGCAAGGCGTCGCCGAACGTGACCACGCCTTGCGGCGCGGCGTCGATGAACGCGCGCACGCTGCCGCGCGTGCCGTTCTGCTCGCGCAGTTCGGTCAGCGGCGTGGCCGGGTCGATGGTGGTCAGATCGACGCCGATGCCGCCGCTCCAGAACACAGCGAGCGCGTCGAGGCTGAACGAATCGAGAATCTCGGCGCGGCGTGCCTTCGCTTCGGCTTCGGTGCTGCCGATCACGGGCGAGAGCATGACGATCGCGCGGATATCGTCGGCGTGACGGCCGGCGGCCACGGCGCGGCGGCGCAGATCGGCGAGATCGTTGGCGGCGCTTTCGGGCGTGCGCGAAGGCAGGAACGTGACTTCCGCATGGCGCGCGGCGAAGTCGCGGCCCGCTTCGGACGAGCCCGCCTGGAACAGCACGGGCGTGCGTTGCGGCGAGGTTCGCACGAGATGCGGACCGGCCACGCGATAACGCGCGCCCACGTGATCGATCGCGTGCAGGCGCGCGGGATCGACGAGCGTGTCGCGCGCGGCGTCGGCGACCCACGCGCCGTCTTCCCAGCTCGCTTCCCAAAGCTTGTAGACCACTTCCGCGTATTCCTCGCCCCAGACGTAGCGCTCGTCGTGCGGCGGCAATTTGTCGAAGCCGTAGTTGCGCGCGGTGTTGTCAAGATAGGACGTGACGATATTCCAGGCCACGCGTCCCTCGCTCAGATGATCGAGCGTCGAGAGCTTGCGCGCGAAGCTGAACGGATGCTCCTGGATCACCGAACTCGTGACCGCGAAGCCGATATCGTGCGTCGCGGCCGCGAGCGCGGAAACGAGCGCGGCCGGATCGTGCGAGGGAAACTGCATGCCGGTGCGCGCGGCCTGCTGCCATTGACCGTTCGAGGTTTCGTAGAGGCCCGCGACATCGGCGAGAAACACCACGTCGAAGCAGCCGCGCTCGGCCGTTTTCGCGAGTTCGATCCACGGTCCGAGCTTGTGGAAGTCGAGCTGATGCTGACCTTGCGGATGACGCCAGAAACCGTGGCTATGATGATTGGGCGTGATGTGCGCGAACGCGTTGTAAATCAGCGGACGGCGCGCGCCGTTCAAATGCGAGTATTCGCTCATTTTCCTGTTGCCTCCGCGATCTGTTGTTTGCTCCAGGGCTGCACCGGCGTTTTCTGCCACGCGCTGTACGGCACCGCATCGTCGACCACTTCATGGCCGTCCTGCACGTGGCCCGCATAAGCCCAGATGTTTTCCTGGCGCGGCATGCCTTCGACCGGCGCGACGGCCGTGAAGTCGATCGGATGCAGTACGTCGGTCGTGAACTGCTTGTCGTTCGTGACGTAGTCGCGGAAGCTGTCCACGGTCACGTCCGGCAGCTTGCGGGCGATCTGCGCGAAGGTCCACACGGCGAGCCAGTCGGTCGTGGTCGAGCCGTCGGTCGGGCCTTTCACGTCGTGATGCGGGTCGTATTTGGCGAGCTGGCGCTCGTATTCGGCCCACGTAGGAAAGCGTTTCGCGTCCTCGCCTTTTTCGAGCGCGAGCGAATTCGGAAACGGCGCCTTGCTGAGCGCGGCGATCGTGGCGTCCTCGATCACATTGTTGCTGCTCACGAACGGAATCGTCAGGCCCTGCTGCGCGGCGGCTTCGACCAGCAGCGTCTGCTGCTCGGGCGGGTAGAGCATGCCGCCCCAGACGTCGGGCTTGAGCGCCTTGATCTTCGCGATGTACGGCGCGAAGTCGGTGGTCGCGGGCGGCACTTCGACGATCTGCACGTCGCTCACGCCCGCCTGCGCGTAGCCGAAGCGCGCCGTCTGCTGATAGGTCTTGTTGCCGAGCATCGACACATAGACCGCGCGCTTCGCGCCGAAGCGTTTCGCGCCCAGATAGGTGCCTTGCGCCGCGCCCGCCGCGTTGAGCGCGGTGATGAACGAAAGCGGATTGCGCACGTCGGACGGGTCGCTGCCCATCGGGAACCACGCGGCCATTTTCTTCGCGCGCAGGATCTTGTCGACGCCGTTCGCGCTGCTGCCGCCGATCAGCGTGATCGCGCCTTCGTCGGCGAGTCGGCGTGCGCACGCGAGGCTCGCGGCGGGCTGGCCCTTGGTATCGCAGATCTCGACCACGAGCTTGCGGCCGTTGATGCCGCCCTGATCGTTGACGGCGCGCGCGGCGATCTGCGCGACGCGGCCCGGATCGGTGACGGCGAACGGCGAGCCGCTCTGCGCGATGATGAAGCCGACCAGCACGGGCGGCTGATCGGCGGCCTGGGCCGTATCGATGGCCGCGCCGAACGTCGCGGCGGCGAGGCCGAGGCTCAGAGAAAGGGCGAGCGCACGAGGGCGCGGAAAGCGTGATTTCATGCTGGCGGAAGCGGTGAGAGTTGAATGTGTTGAGCGGAGTGTCGATGCGCGAAGCGTTCAGACATCGACGGCGTGACCGAGATAGATCCCTTCGATTTCCTCGGCGCGCGCGAGCAGTTCGTCGCGGCGCAGATGCAGCTTCACGACGCCCTCGGCCACGATGGCCGCGTGCGTCGCCATGCGTTCGGCGATATGGATGTGCTGTTCGACGGCGAGCACGGCGGTGCCATCCTGGCGCGCGCGTTCGACCACGGCGTCGACGAGCCGGCGCGCCATCGCGGGACTGAGGCCGAACGTCAGTTCGTCGAGCAGCACCACGCGCGGACGGCGCAGCAGTGCGCGCGCCACGGCCACCATCTGCTGCTCGCCGCCGCTCAACTGCCCCGCGCGCACGTGCAGGCGCGCTTCGAGTTCGGGAAAGATATCGAGCAGCGCGTCGGGCGCGAGATCGGCGAGCCGCATGTTCTCCGCGACCGTGAGCGAGGCGAACAGGCTGCGCCCCTTGATGACGAGGCCGGTGCCGCGACGCGCGCGCGTATGCGGTGCGCCCGCGAGCGGCTGGCCGTCGAGCAGGATCTCGCCTTCGACTTGCGGCAGAAAGCCCGCGACGGCAAGCAGCGTGGTGGACTTGCCCGCGCCGTTGCGGCCGAGCAGCGCGACGATCTCGCCCGCATGCACATCGAGCGTGACGTCGCGCAGGATCTGGCGGCGGCCATAGCCCGCGCGCAGGCCGCGCAGACTCAGAACGGGCGTGCTCATGCGAGGGCTCCTTTGCGGATCTGCTCTTGCGTATTTGATTCGATATCCTGATCGGTTTCGATTTCAGCGATCTCGTCCGCATCGAGCGGATCGCCCAGATACGCGCGCCGCACGGCGGGCAGGCGCAGCACCTCGGCGGGCGTGCCGCGCGCGATCACGCGTCCCGCGTCCATGACGATGGCGGCGTCGCAGGTGGCGAGCACGACGTCGATGTTGTGCTCGACCAGCAGGATCGCCACGCCGAGTTCGCGCGCCGCGCGCCGGATCACGCCGATCGCATGCTGGCGCGCCTCGGGGCTCAGCGCGGCGGCGGGCTCGTCGAGGCAGAGCACGCGGGGACGCGCCGCGAGCGCGCGGGCCAGCGTCACGCGCGCCTGCCAGCCGAGCGAGAGCGTGTCGGCGGCAGCGTCGAGATGATGGACGACGCCCGCGACCTGGGCCGCCGCATGGACGGTCTGTAGCGAACGACGCGGCGCGAGGCCGAACGGCGCGGCGAACCACGCCCAGGCGTCTTTCGGCTCGGCGGCGGTTTCGAGGTTCTCGCGCACCGAGAGGTCGTCGAACAGCAGATGGTCCTGGAACGTGCGCGTGAGGCCGTGCGCCACGCGCTGCTGCGGCGCGCGCGCCGTGACATCGACGCCTTGCATGCGCACGCGGCCCGCGCGCGCCGGAACGAAGCCGGTCAGCGCATCGACGAGACTGCTCTTGCCCGCGCCGTTCGCGCCGAGCACGCCCAGCACTTCGCCGGGGGCGATGCGCAGGCTCACGCCGTCGACCACCACGGTGTCGCCGTAGGCCACGCGCAAGTCCTCGACTTCGAGCGCGGCGGTGTGGGTGTCGGCATCGGTGGGCGCGCGGCTCAGGCTGTCGCGCAACGCGTGCGCGTCGAGTGTGGGCTGCGCGTGCTGGACGCGCGGCCACTGCACGAGTGCGCGAATCGGCTTGCGCCACGCGTCGGGCAGATGCGCCACGCCGCGCAGGATTTGCGCGACCACGCCGTCCGGTTCGCTGATCAGCACGAACACGAGATTGAGCGCGAGCACGAGCGCGACCCAGTCGTTGATCGTGCCGCCGAACGAGAGCAGTTGCGCGAGCGCGCCGCCCGGCGCGAACACGCCCGCGAGCACGCCGCCGAACAGATAGCCCGCGCCGGAGAGCACGGCCATGCTGAGCACCGCGAGCGAATCGGCCCATGCGTAGCCTTCGCCGAAACGCTGGCCGCCGACCGTGCCGCTCTGTGCGGCGAGCAGTGCGCCCGCGAGTCCGGCGAGCGCGGCCGAGAGCACGAAGGCCGCGATCTTCGCGTGCGGCACGGCCACGCCGCACGCGGCGGCGGCGCGTTCGTTCGAGCGCATCGCAAGAATGCGGCGGCCCGCGCGGCTGCGCCGCAGCGCGGCCACGGCGAGCGCGGCGAGCGCCGTCACGCCCCACGCGAGCAATGCGAAGCGGCGCGGGTCGAGCGCGTTGTCGAACGAGAGGCCGAACAGCGAGATGTCGCCGATGCGCCAGCCTTGCACGCCGTTGACGAAGCGGTCGGACGTAAAGACCCAGGTTTCGAGGATGGCCGCGATGGCGAGCGTCGCGATCGTCAGGCCGATGCCGCGTAGACGCGCGCTCGGCAACCCGATGGCGAAACCGGCCGCGCCCGCCGCGAGCGCCGTGCCCGCGAGCGTCGCGCCGAACGGCGCGCCATGCTGCCCGAGCCAGCCCGCGAACAGCACCGAGGCGCCCGCGAGGCCGAGCGGCAGCAGGCTCACCTGGCCCGCGTAACCGGTGGAGACCACGACCGCGAGCCCGATCAGCGCGAAGATCGCGGTGAGCGCGAGCGTGTCGGACCAGTAATCGGGCAGCGTGTAGACGAGCGCCGCGAGCGTCGCCGCGCCGAGCGCGAGACCGAACGGACTCACGCGGCCGCTGCCGACGCGAAAGAGGCGCGGTGTGTCGAAGGTGCCGCGTCCCGGCAGATTGCGTCCGCTCACCACCAGCGCGACGAGCGTGACGAGATAGGGAATCGACTTGCCGAGCCCTGGCTCGATCGACAGACCGATCGCGAGCGATTCCGCCACGCCCGCCGCGACGGCCACCGCGAGCGCCACGCCGAAGCGCCGGAAGCCCGCGATCAGCGCCGCGCCCAGCGCGGGAATCACGAGGCTGCTCAGCGAGTTCGGGCTGAGCGCGGTGATCGGCGAAAGCAGGATGCCCGCGAGCGCCGCAAGCAGCCCGCTGATGCCCCACGCGGCCGCGCCCCACGGATGCGGCGAATAGCCGAGCGCCTGCGCGCCGAGCGGGCTGTCCTGCAGCGCGGTGGTGGCGTGGCCGAAGCGCGTGCGCTCGAACAGCAGCGTGAGCAGCACGGTGAGCGCGACCGCCGCGCCGAGCAGCACGAGCGCGAGATACTGCACGTGCGCGCCGAACAGCGTGGTGCCGCCCGAGACGAGGAAGCTGTCCACGCGCTCCTGCTGATTGGTCCACACGATGCGCACGGCCGCTTCGAGCATCAACAGCAGGCCGAGCGTGACGAGCGTCTTGGTGGTGGTCGACGCGCCCACGAGACGCCGCCCGACGAAGGCGTAGAACGCGATGCTGACCGTCACGCCCGCCGCGATGCCGAGGCCGATCGCGGGCCACAGCGGCACGCCCGCGTGCGCATGCAATTTCCAGAACGCGTAGGCGGAGGCCATGCCGATGCCGCCTTGCGCGAAGTTGACCACGCCGGTGCCGTGATACACGGCCACGAGTCCGAGCGCGACGAGCGCATACGCGCCGCCGGTGCTGAGCCCGAGCAGCGCGTAATCGATGAGTGCAATGAGCGAATGCATGATCAGTGCGCCAATGAAGCAGGCCGGACGGCGGTTGCCGCGACGGAAAGATCCGCTTGCATGTCGATATCTCCAGGGCAGCGCCGTAAATGGCGGATTGAACGGTGGAAGCGCCGGCATCGAAGCGGGATTGCCGGCTGGATCAACCATTATGTTCAGCGAACGATTAATTCAAAACCGCCAATTTCTGAAAAGCTAAAGAGATATCGGCGCTTGGCTCGCGTGGCGCGTTTGTGATAACGCGTGGCGTGCATCGAGCGAAAAAATTCTTCGTAACAGAAGCGGCATCGCACTGCGCAGCAAGCAGATAAAAAGCCTGAAAACGCAGCGCTATTCATGTTCATGCGCGCGAGAAAGTTGCTATCGCAATCAAATAATCGGCGTTAGCTAGGGCTTCGGGAAACTGCATTGCGAAGCAGTGCCGCGTTCATTTGATTCGGAGATTTGCTGCTTTGCCGATTGTCGTTTTTCACTGAACAATCCTGTCGGCTTTTCGGCTTCATCCCACGAAACTGATCGACAGGAGTCCTGGATTTGAATCGCACGATTTGGTTGACAGCGTCGCTGACGACGCTGCTGGCGGCAAGCGCCGCACACGCGCAAAGCAGTGTGACCTTGTATGGCCGGCTCGATACCGGCATCGAATATATGAGCGGCGTGCCGACGAGTAACGGCAGCGCGTCGCGCTGGCGCGCCGAGAACGGCGACTTCAGCGCGAGCATGTGGGGGCTCAAGGGCGTGGAGGATCTGGGCGGCGGACTGAAGGCGCTGTTTCAGCTCGAAGGCGCGCTGAACGTCACGAATGGCGCGGGCCCTGGTGACGGGCAATTGTTCAATCGCCTCGCGTTCGTCGGTTTGGGCAGCGAGCGTTACGGCACGGTGTTATTCGGCCGTCAGTTCTTTATTGCCAACGGCGTGTGGGATTTCGATCCGTTCGGGCAATCGGCATGGGCGTCGGGGTCGCTCGTGCGCGGCAGAAATTGGCCCTCGTCGAGCAATACGATTTCGTATCAGTCGCCGAGATATGCGGGCTTCGATTTTTACGGGCAATACGCGCTGTCCAATGCCACGAACTGGAACGGCAATGGCACGACGGCGCAAGGCCGCGAGGCGGGCGCGCAAATCACCTATACGTCGGCGTTATTCCAGTTGCGCGGCATTTACGACGAAATCCGCGATCCGGCCAATGGTCAATTCGACGATCCGTTTACGGCCTCGCGCGAATACACGGCCGCGCTCAATGTGTTTCTCGGGCCGTTCAAGATTCAGGGCGCGTATCAGGCGATCCGCACCTCGGGCGGCAGCGCGACGGCGGGCGTCGCGCCCACGACGCTCGATCACGAATGGGGCGGGGTGACGTGGCGCATCTCGCCCGCTGCCGCGTTGATCGCGGCGGTCTATCACGTCAACGCGAACAAGGGCGGCGGCAACGCGACGATCTACACGGTGGGCGGCTCGTACAACCTCTCGACGCGCACGCTGCTCGACTTCCAGGCGGCCAGCGTGCGCAACAGCAGCAGCGCGAACTTCTCGCTCAACGCCAACGCGGCGGGCACGGGCGCGGCGAGCGGCAACCCGATCGCGGGCGCGTCGCAGACCGGCGTCTACGCGGGCATTCAGCACGTGTTCTAACGGTGTCGCTACATACACTGCACACGTCGCGGGCGCATCATCTCGCCGATGACGCGCCCGCCGCATAAGCAGCCATAAACACGTCCACGGCGCGGTTCACCACCGGCGTGAGTTTCGCGCGCGACGTCTTCACCTCGTAGCCGAGCAGGGCGAGTTCGACCAGTTCGGCTTCGATCAGCGCGAGCAGATGGCGCGCGGCGACTTCCGGCTCGCACGGGCGCATCGTGCGCGCCTCGATGGCGCTCGCGAGGAAGTCGCGCACATGCATCAGACCCTGCTGCGGACCCGTTTCGTAAAGCACGCGCCCGACGTTCGAGCGATCGACCTCTTGCACGCAGAGGCGGCGCGTGGACAGAAACGAGGGTTGCAGCACCGCGTTCAGATAATGCAGCCCGAACGCGGTCAGCGACTCGCGCAGCGGCACGTCGAGCGTCAGGCGGTCGAACGCCTGGCGGATTTCGGAGCCTGCGCGGCTCGTCATTGTTTCAGCAAATAACGCCTCTTTCGACTCGAAATAGCTATAGAGCGTGGCCTTCGACGCGCCCGATCGCGTTGCGATTTGCGTCATCGAAGCCTGCTCGAAGCCGACCTCCCGAAACACGTCCAGGGCAGCGTCGATAATGGATTGGCGCTTTTCTTCCGTTTTCTTTCTCATGCGGACTCCGGTCCCGATCCCACTGACTCGCCCCTTCCCGCGCTCGTCTGCATCGTCGCGGCGTCGTGCCGTGATGGTGACGATTTGAAACATCTGCGTGACGGCGCAAACCTGTAATCGGATTGACAGCGATCATGGGTTCAATTATAAACCATACCGTTCAGTTTAGTTATTCGGAATTGCAGCGCGAGTCTGGAATTCAGGGTTGGAACGGGATGAGCGGGCACCGGGCTGCCGTTCAAAGCCTTCATTTCCCCTTGTTCGATCCTTACCGATTCTTTCCGCGCCGCATCGCTCCGCGCCTCGCCCGGTCTGGAGCATCAACGTATTCGATGGGATCTATGCCGCAACTCAAACCTACAAGCCGTGGAGCCGCGCACACGCCGCGCTGGCTCGCCGCCGCGCTCGTTTGCGCGTCCGTGCTGGCGATCGCCGGTTGTCAGCGCCACGGGGCCGACATGCCCGCCGCGCAAGCCGTCGATGTCGGCGTGCGCACGCTCGCGCCGCAACGCATCGTGATGACGGCGGAACTGTCCGGGCGTCTGTCCTCGCTGAAAGTGTCCGACGTGCGCCCGCAGATCGGCGGCATCGTGCAGAAGCGTCTGTTCGTCGAAGGTTCGGACGTGAAGGCCGGTCAGGTGCTCTATCAGATCGACCCCGCCACTTATCAGGCGACCTACGATCAGGCGCGCGGCACGCTTGCGAAGGCCGAGGCCACGCTGGCGTCGGCGAAAACCAAGGCCGACCGCTACGCGCAGCTCGTGAAGATCAACGCCGTGAGCGCGCAGGACAACGACGACGCCATCGCCGCCGTGCGCGAGGACGAGGCCGACGTGATCGCGGATCGCGCCTCGCTCGAATCGGCGCGCATCAACCTCGGCTATACGCGGATTACCGCGCCCATTTCCGGGCGCATCGGCTCGTCGTCGGTGACCGAGGGCGCGCTCGTGACGTCCGACCAGACCACGGCGCTCGCGACGATTCACGCTTACGACGAGATGTATCTCGACGTGACGCGTTCGAGCGCCGACTGGCTGCGTCTGCGCAAGGCGTTCGCGTCGGGCCGCATGAAGCGCGCGGGCAACGGCGCGGCCGTGCAGCTCGTGATGGAGGACGGCACGCCTTACACGCACACGGGCGTGCTCCAGTTCTCGGGCATCACCGTCGATGCCACCACCGGTTCGGTCACGCTGCGCACGATCTTCCCGAATCCCGAAGGCGAATTGCTGCCGGGCATGTTCGTGCGCGCGCAGCTCGACGAAGGCGAAAGCGCGAGCGCGCTGCTGGTGCCGCAACTGGCCGTCACGCGCGCGTCGGATGGGGCGGCGAGCGTCTATGTCGTCGATGCGACGGGCCACGCGAAACAGGTTTCGGTGCAGGCCGACAGCGCTTACGGCGATCAGTGGGTCGTCACGAGCGGACTGAAGGCGGGCGACCGCGTGATCGTCGACGGCTTGCAGAAGGTGCAGGCGGGCGCGGCGGTGCATGTGGCCGCGGATTCGGCTTCGGCGGCATCGGCTGTATCGGCGGCATCGTCGGCGGCATCGGCAGGTTCGGCGGCGGATGCTGCCGCGTCGTCGCCGGCCGCGAAGGCATCGTAAGGAGGGCGCATGGCAGGCTTCTTTATCCAGCGCCCGATCCTCGCGTGGGTCATCGCAATCGTCATCATGCTGATTGGCGGCGCGGCGACCACCACGCTGCCGATCGAGCAATATCCGACCATCGCGCCGCCTTCGGTGCAGGTCACGGCG
Organism: Paraburkholderia tropica; assembly: GCF_914484835.1. Taxonomy (GTDB): domain Bacteria; phylum Pseudomonadota; class Gammaproteobacteria; order Burkholderiales; family Burkholderiaceae; genus Paraburkholderia; species Paraburkholderia tropica_A. The sequence goes on along the minus strand of NZ_CAJZAR010000036.1, from coordinate 56,419 downwards.
ACCTATCCGGGCGCATCCGCCGACACGGTCGCGAAGACCGTCACGCAGGTCATCGAGCAGAAGCTTTCGGGCATCGATAACCTGCTCTATATGTCGTCGACGAGCAGCGGCGCGGGCCAGGCGACCATCACGCTGACCTTCAAGCCCGGCACCGATCCCGACATCGCGCAGGTGCAGGTCCAGAACAAGGTGACCCAGGCGAGCGCCTCGCTGCCCGAAACGGTGCAGGAGCAGGGCGTGCAGGTGGCGAAGGCGTCGAGCGACTTTCTGATGATCGTCGCGCTGTCCTCGCCGGGCGGCACGCTCAATTCCATCGATCTCGGCAACGTGATCGCCACGCAGCTCGAAGACCCGCTCACGCAGATCAACGGTGTGGGCGACGTGACGCTGTTCGGCGCGCAGCACGCCATGCGCATCTGGCTCGATCCGGTCAAGCTGCGCAGCTTCGGCCTCACGGCTTCCGACGTGACGACCGCGGTCACCAACCAGAACGTGCAGCTCTCCGTCGGCGAACTCGGCGGCGCGCCCGCTACGGACTCCCAGGCAATCAACGCGACGATCTCCTCGTCGAGTCTGCTGACCTCGCCCGAGCAGTTCGGCGACATCCTGCTGCGCGTGAACAGCGACGGCTCGAAGGTGCGCGTGAAAGACGTCGCGCGCGTGGAAGTGGGCGGCGATTCGTACGATACGTCGTCGCGTCTCGACGGCAAGCCGGCCTCGGCGCTGGCGGTCAAGCTCTCGACCGGCGCGAACGCGATGGCGGTCGCGAAGGCCGTGCGCGCGAAGCTCGTGGAATTGCAGCCGCAACTGCCGAAGGACGTGGCGATTGCGTATCCGTACGATTCGACGCCGTTCGTGAAGATCTCGATCGAGGAGGTCATGAAGACCCTCTTCGAAGCGGTGATCCTCGTGTTCCTCGTGATGTATCTGTTCCTGCAGAATCTGCGCGCGACGCTGATTCCGACCATCGTCGTGCCGGTCGCGCTGCTGGGCACGCTGGGCGTGATGTCGGCAATCGGCTTCTCGATCAACGTGCTGTCGATGTTCGCGATGGTGCTGGCGATCGGCCTGCTCGTCGACGACGCCATCGTGGTGGTGGAGAACGTCGAGCGCATCATGGCCGAGGAAAAGCTCGACGCGAAGGCCGCGACGAAGAAGGCGATGGGCCAGATCACCGGCGCGCTCGTGGGCGTGACCACGGTGCTCACGGCCGTGTTCATTCCGATGGCGTTCTTCTCGGGCTCGACCGGCGCGATCTACCGGCAGTTCTCGGTCACCATCGTCTCGGCGATGGTGCTTTCGGTGCTGCTGGCGATGACGCTCACGCCCGCGCTGTGCGCGAGCCTGCTGAGCCCGGCCGCCGTCGAGCATCATGAACGGCGAGGTTTGCTCGGCGCGTTCAACCGCTTCTTCACGAAAAGCAATGCGCGCTACAGCAACACGCTCGCGCGCGTGGTCGCGAAGCCGGCGCGCTGGATGCTGGGCTACGCGCTGATCGCGGGCGTCGTGGGCATTCTGTATGTGACGCTGCCTTCGTCGTATCTGCCGGAAGAAGACCAGGGCTCGATCATGGTGTCGATCTCGGCGCCGGTCGGCACGCCCGCGTCGAAGACGGTCAAGACCGTCGAAGCCGTCGAGCAGTATTTCCTCAAGCAAGGCGCGGTCTCGCACGTGATGGCCGTGAACGGCTTCAGCTTCAACGGGCAAGGGCAGAACAACGCGCTCGCGTTCGTGCAGTTGAAGGACTGGAGCGTGCGCGGCTCGAACGACAGCGCGCAGGCGGTGATCAATCGCGCGAACGCCGCGTTCGCGGGCAATCGCGACGCGCAGGTCTTCGTGATGAACGAGCCTGCGATTCACGGCCTCGGCACGCAAAGCGGGCTCGACTTCGAAATCGAGGACCGCGCGGGCCAGGGCCACGACAAGCTGCTCAAGGCGCGCAATCAGTTCATCGCGCTGGCCGCGAAGGAACCGGCGCTGTCGATGACGCGCGCCGCCGGTCTCGAAGACACGCCGCAGCTTTACGTCGATATCGACCGTGAAAAGGCGAGCGCGCTCGGGTTGTCGATTTCCGATGTCGATTCGACGCTGTCCACCGCGTTCGGCTCGTCGTACGTGAACAATTACATCGATACGGGCCGCATCCAGAAGGTTTATGTGCAGGCCGACGCGCCTTATCGCATGATGCCGAACGACGTGGGGCAGTGGTATGTGCGGGCGGATTCGTCGTCGTCCTCGTCTTCGTCTTCTTCGTCATCGAGTTCTTCGTCGTCGTCGAGTTCGTCGTCCACTTCGACCACGAGCACGTCCGGTTACGACAGCCAGATGGTGCCGTTCTCCGCGTTCGCTAAAACGCGCTGGACCTTCGGCCCGCCGCAGATCGAGCGCTACAACCGCGAACTCGCGATGGAGATGAGCGCGCAACCGGCACCTGGCGTCAGCACGGGCCAGGCCATGGCCGCCGTCCAGAACATCGCGAAGCAATTGCCGACCGGATTCGGCATCGAGTGGACCGGCCAGTCGTATCAGGAAGTGCTCGCGGGCTCGCAGGCGACCTACCTGTACGCGATTTCGCTGATCGTGGTGTTCCTCTGTCTCGCGGGCCTTTATGAAAGCTGGTCGGTGCCGATTGCCGTGATTCTCGTGGTGCCGATCGGCGTGCTCGGCGCGCTGCTCGGCGCGCATATGCGCGGCCTCTCGAACGACGTCTACTTCAAGGTCGGCCTGCTGACGACCATCGGTCTCGCGACCAAGAACGCGATTCTGATCGTCGAGTTCGCGAAGGATTTGCAGGCGCAAGGCCGCGGATTGGTGGAGGCCACGCTCGAAGCGGCGCATCAGCGTCTGCGTCCGATTCTCATGACGTCGCTGGCGTTCGTGTTCGGCGTGCTGCCGCTCGTGGTGAGCACGGGTGCGGGCTCGGCCGCGCGTCACGCGATCGGCACCGGCGTGGCCGGCGGCATGATCGCGGCCACCGCGCTCGCGATCTTCTTCGTGCCCGTGTTCTTTATCGTCGTGCGCAAGCTGTTCAAGGAGCACGGCGATGTCCGCAAGGACGATGCAGACGGCAAGGATCAGTCTGCGAAGGATTCCGAATGAAATTGAAGCTTTTATCCGTGCTCTGCGCCGTTGCGCTGAGCGCGTGTTCTCTCGATCCCGCTTATCAGCGGCCCGCCGCGCCGGTCGATTCCGCATGGCCGACGGGAACGGCTTATGAAACGGGCGCTTCGGCGGCGTCGGCGGCGTCTGCTGCCACCGCGCCTGCCGCGCCCTTCGCCGCCGATGTCGGCTGGCGCGATTACTTCAAGGACCCGCGCCTGCAGAAGCTGATCGCGCTCGCGCTCGACAACAATCGCGATCTGCGTGTGGCCGCGCTTCAGGTGGCCGAGTACGAGGCGCAGTACCGCATCACGCGCGCCGCGCTCGCGCCGACCATCGACGCGGGCGGCTCGATCACCAACACGCGCAGCGACGGCGCGATCAGCCACTCGAATACCGCGTCGGTCGGCACGACCTCGTGGGAAATCGACTTCTTCGGCCGTCTGCGCAGTCTCAAGCGCCAGGCGCTGGAGAACTATCTGTCGAGCGATGCGTCTCGCACCAGCACGCAGCTTACGCTGGTGGCCGACGTGGCGACCGACTTCCTGCAACTGCAATCCGACGAAGCGCTGCTCAAGGTCGCGACCGACACCGTGGCCGCCGACCAGAGCACCTACGATCTCACGGTCAGCATGATGAAGATCGGCAGCGCGTCGTTGCAGGACGTGCGCGAGGCGCAGACCTCGCTCGCGAGCGCGCGGGCGAGCATGGCGTCGTACACGCGCGCCGTCGCACAGGATCGCAACACACTGAGCGCCGAGATCGGCTGCGCGCTGCCCGACGATCTGAGCAGCGGCCCCACGCTGCTCGACAGCGACGCGATGTTCGCCGACGTCGACGCGGGCGCGCCCTCGGACCTGCTCACGCGCCGCCCCGACATCATCGAGGCCGAGCACACGCTCAAGGGCGCGAACGCGAATATCGGCGCGGCGCGCGCGGCGTTCTTCCCGAAGATCGAGTTGACGGCATCGGCGGGCGCGGCGAGCACGAGCCTGTCGCAACTGTTCAAGGCGAGCACGGGCGCGTGGAGTTTCGCGCCGTCGATCACGATGCCGATCTTCGACTACGGCAGCAACAAGGCGTCGCTCGACGTCGCGAAGATCGAGAAGGACATCGATATCGCCGACTACGAGAAGGCCATTCAAACGGCGTTCAAGGAAGTGGCGAATGCGCTGGCAGGCCGCGCGACGTATGTCGATCAGGTGGCGGCGGATCGCGATTACGTGCAGTCGGCGCAGGATTACTACGATCTCGCGCAGGCGCGTTACAAGACCGGCACCGACAGCTTCCTGACCGTGCTGACCGCGCAGCGCACGCTGTATACGGCGCAGGAGCAGCTCGTCACCGATCAGCTGGCGAAGCTGTCGAACCAGGTCACGCTGTATAAGGTGCTGGGCGGCGGCTGGTCGGCGGAGAGTGTGCAGGCGGGGACGGCGACGGGAGAGAAAACCGGGGCGCAAACGGGGACACAAACGCAGGCGCAAACCGCAGCCCGCTAGGCACCCACCCGGCGCCCCACGCCCGGCGCGCCCACTTTCCACACCTCTTCAAGGAGCCCCGCACGCCCGTCCGACGCGGCGCGCGGCGGCCTCCGCAATTACCCGACTCAAGAAGCGCGGCGCCGTGCCGATATGCATTAACCAAATGGTTAATTTTGCGGAAACGTTCATCCCGCACGGCGTCTTTCCCCGTCTTCTTCGAGTCGAAATGAAAGTCTCAACCAAGCTGATCCTTCTCGTGGGCACCGCGCTTGTCGGTGTCATCCTGATCGCTGCGACCACCTTGTCGCAATTGAAGCAGTCGCTCGTCGAAAGCCGGCAGCAGGAGATCACTAACCTGTTGCTCAAGGCCGAGCATCTGGCGCTCTACTATCAGCAGCAGGAAGCACAGGGCAAGCTCACGCGCGACGCCGCGCAGACCGCGGCGAAGGCGGCCATCGGCGAATTGAACGCGGACAGCAAGAGCTATTTCTGGATCACGACGACGGACAGCATCAACCTCGTGCATCCGAACCCGAGCCTGATCGGCACGAAAACGGGCGGTAATCGCACGACGATGGGCGATCTCACCGACACGCAGGCCTATGCGCAAGGGCTGCAACGCGAGCACGTGGCGCTCGTCGACGTGCTGATCCACCGCTCGGCGAACAGTCCGCTCGAACCGAAATTGCAGGGCGTGGTGGCGGTGCCCGCATGGCAATGGTGGATCGGCACGGGCTTTTTCTACGACGATATCAACGCCGCGTTCTGGCGCGTCGCGCGCACGATGATCGCCATCGCGGTGCTGATCTTCGCGGTGGTCGGCACGATGGCGTGGCTCATGACGCGCAGCATCCGCCGCGCGCTCGGCGGCGAACCGGCCGACGCGACGGCGCTGGCCGCGCAGATCGCGGCGGGTAATCTGACCACGCCGATCGCGCTCGCCGCCGGCGACCGTACGAGCCTGATGCACGCGCTGCATGAAATGCGCGTGAAGCTGCGCGATCTCGTGCAGGGCATCCAGCAGTCGAGCGATTCGATCGCCACGGGTTCGTCGGAAATCGCGCAGGGCAACGCCGATCTTTCGCAGCGCACCGAGGAGCAGGCGGCCTCGCTCGAAGAAACGGCGGCGAGCATGGAGCAGCTCACGGCGACGGTCAAGCAGAACGCGGAGAACGCGCGCCAGGCGCGTCAGCTCGCGGTGCTCGCCTCGGATGCGACGGGGCGCGGCGGCAGCGCCGTCGACGAAGTGATCGCGACCATGCAGGGCATCGCGGGCGAGTCGAAGCGCATCGGAGAGATCATCGGCACGATCGAGGGCATCGCGTTCCAGACCAATATTCTGGCGCTCAACGCGGCGGTCGAGGCCGCGCGCGCGGGCGAAGAAGGGCGCGGTTTCGCGGTGGTCGCGGGCGAGGTGCGTTCGCTCGCGCAACGCAGCGCGGCGGCGGCGAAGGACATCAAGGCGCTGATCGGCTCGTCGGTCGATCGCGTGGATGCGGGCTCGGATCAGGTCGCCGTGGCGGGCGAGCGCATGAAGGAAATCGTGCAGTCGATCACGCGCGTGAGCGACATCATGGGCGAGATCGAGGCGGCGTCGGTCGAGCAGAGCACCGGCATCGAGCAGGTCAATCAGGCGGTCTCGCAGATGGATACGGTCACGCAGCAAAACGCGGCGCTGGTCGAGCAGGCGGCTGCCGCCGCAGCTGCGCTCGACGAACAGGCGGCGCGGCTGCGCTCGACGGTGGGCGTGTTCCGTATCGCGGGCTGATCAGCTCTTTGCCTGCTGAACGATCCAGCGTCGGTAGCGGCGCGTGCGCGCCGCTTCGGCGACTTGCTGAACGATCAGCGCACGCAGCGGCGAGACGTTCGGATCGGTCCGCTTTCCCGCGCTCAGCCGCTGCAACTGGAATTTCACGGCGGCCATATTGGCCAGCGACGCGAGCGGCTTGTTCTTCCAAGTGATGGGCGCGAGCGCGGGCGCGGCGTCGTGGCCCGCGCGCCAGTCGCGCGGCAGGTTTGGATCGATCGCGAGCGCCGTGCCGATCCCCACCATATCGACGCCGCTCGCGACCACCTGTTCGGCAATCGCGCGGCGGCGGATGCCGCCCGTGACCATCACGGGCATCGTCGCAATCGTGCGGATATCGCGCGCGAACTCCACGAAATAGGCTTCGCGCGCGAGTGTGCGGCCGTCGCGTGCGTCGCCCTGCATGGCGGGCGCTTCGTAGCTGCCGCCCGACAGCTCGACCAGATCGACGCCAAGTTCGTTGAGCCATTGCACGACGCCGCGCGCGTCGTCGGCACTGAAGCCGCCGCGCTGGAAATCGGCGGAATTCAGTTTGACGGCGACGGCGAATGACGGCGACACGACCGCGCGCACCGCGTTCACGATCTCCAGCAGCAGACGCGCGCGATTCTCCAGCGAGCCGCCCCACCGGTCGGTGCGCCGGTTGCTCAGCGGCGAGAGAAACTGGCTCAGCAAATAGCCGTGCGCCGCATGAATCTCGACGCCGGTGAAGCCCGCGCGCTCGCCGAGTTGCGCGGTGCGTGCGAAGCGCTGAATCACGTCGTCGATGACCTCGTTCGTCATCGCTTGAGGCGTGGCGAAATGCTTCGACATCGTGCCCAACGCGAGCGGCACCGCCGATGGCGCCCACGTCGGCTGCCCGAGATTGGCGCGCATCTGGCGCCCTGGATGATTGATCTGCAGCCAGCATTGCGCGCCGTGCGAGCGGCCGATGCGCGCCCACTCGCGAAATGCTTCGAGGTGCTGATCGTTTTCGAGCACGACGCCGCCGGGTCCGGTCATCGCGCGGCTGTCGACCATCACGTTGCCGGTGATCAAGAGGCCCGCGCCGCCTTCGGCCCACGCCCGATAGAGCCGTATCAGTTGCGCCGACGGCGCGTGATGCGCGTCGGCCATGTTTTCTTCCATCGCGGCTTTGGCGATGCGGTTCGGTATCGACGAACCGTTGGGCAGGGCTAAGGGGTCGAACACATGCATGGCTTCACCTCGTTGGATCGTGTGCCGACTTTAAGGTTGAAGCCAACTTGAATGTCAATGGGCGAGCGGCGGTTTGGGGCGCGAATTTTTTCTATCGTCGCGATAGGGCACGCGACTTGACCTTCAAGTTCACTTTAAGCTTAAAGTGCGGACTGAAGGGCAGTCGGCGCCTGGTTTGAGCGCGGAGGTCGAAAGACATGAAAATCGGAGAACTGGCGGAGCGTACGGGCCTGGCGGCTTCACGCATTCGCTTTTACGAGGACATCGGCTTGTTGAAAGCCGAGCGAGAACCGAATGGTTATCGCCGTTATGCGCCCGAGGCGGTGCTCGTGCTCGATCTGATTACGAGCGCGCAGCAGGCCGGTTTCAGTCTCGACGAGATCCGCATGCTGCTGCCGCTCGATAGGGCGCAATGGCAGCACGGCTCGCTGATCGAGACGCTGCGCGGCAAGGTTGGGGAAATCGAGGCGCTGCAACAACGGCTCGCGCAGAGCAAGGCGCACCTCGTGGCGCTGCTCGCGGAAATCGAGGCGAAACCCGACGATATGGATTGCAGTGCCAACGCCCAGCGCGTGCTTTCACGCATCCGTTCGGGGGCGGTGAAAGCGCCCGCGCTGGCCGCCGAGGACGTTAAGGCACTACGTAAAAATAAAACATCGGCTAAAACAGCGCGCCCAGCCACAAAAGCGCGCCGTCCGCTTAAACGTGCTTAATGCCGTTCGTGCGCAGCTGCGTGCCGAATCGCATAACGATATTGACTATGCGTCCGGCATCGTTTGGATTACATCTCTCTCAGGTTCTATTTTTTTGGCCGATCAAGCTGAGTGTTCGCCGCTATTCTTTCAACGTGGCGAGCAATTGATCAATTTCGTCGAATTGGCCATTCGACAATTGATGGGTTTGCATCAGGTCGCGCAAACGCTTGCGCCAATATCCAGGCGGCAAACCTAAATCGTTCATATCGTCGGCGGACAATCGCCGCAGCACCGCCTTGATATGCACGATCTCGTCGTGGGCAAGCCTCGACGAATGGGCGCCCGACAGCTTCTGTCTGGCATTCCCCTGTAAACCCCGTTCCGACATGATTCCCATTGTTCTTCGCCTGGCATTGAGCGATGCGCATGCCCTGAGCGCATCGCGGCCGTTTGGCGTCCTGTTGTCATCTGTTTGGGTTGGGCGCGCGGTGAATCCGCGGCGCATCCGTTCTGCAACCCCCATTCGCGCTGGATTCAATCGTTCGGCTATACCGAACGCCGTTCGGTAGTGTTATTTATGGTAGGTTCCGCCCTAGTGACTGTCAATATCGACTGTGCGAAGCTAGCGAATCGCCGGGTGGGTTCGCTAACGGGACGAACTTGTACGAACCGGTACGGACATGAAATAACAATGACGCAAGCCGCTCAAAACCAGACCATTCACCCTCAGGCCGCTCAAACCTCCGAAGACCGCTACGCGCTGCGCAGCGTCAGCCGCGCGCTCGACGTGCTCGAAGCCCTTGGGGCGTGCGGAAGCGAAGGACTCACGGTCGCCGAAATCGCCACGGTCATCGGCGTGTCGAAAAGCACGGCGTTCGCCCTGTTGCAGACGCTGCTCGCGCGCAGCTATGTGATCGACGTGCGGCTCGGCGGCTCGCGGCGTTACCGGCTGGGTTTCGCGCTCGTGCATCTCGGGGACCGCGCGGCGGCCGATATCGGCGTGTCCCAGCTTGCGATGCCAGTGCTGCGCGAACTGACCGAGGCCACCGGTCTCACGTCGCGGCTGGCAGTGCTCGACGACGAGGGCTACGCCGTGGCGATCGCGCGCATGGAGGCGCCGGGTATCGTGCGCATTGCGTCGGCGCTCGGTCAGCGCGAGCTGCCGCATTGCTCGGCGCTCGGCAAGTCGCTGATGGCGTTGCTGCCGCCCGCGCGCGTCGTGAAGCTGCTCGCGCAGACGGGCATGCCGAAGCGCACGCAGTTCACGCGCACGACGCCCGCCGAATTCATGCGCGATCTGATGCTGGTGGCCGAGCGCGGCTACGCTTTCGACGACGAGGAAGACAACATCGGCGTGGTCTGCGTGGGCTCCGCGATCACGAACCGCGACGGCGAGGGCGTGGCGGCGATCAGCGTCACCACGCTCAAGACCGGCCTCAGCGAAGACGACCTGCACGCACTGGGCGGCACGCTGCGCATGTATGCCGAGCGTATCAGCGGCATGCTCGGGGCGCAGGTGCAGCCGCTGGCGGCCGCGCGTGCCTAACTAACCAGTACGCACAAGCCGATATAAGCGAACATCAGCGCGTAAAAGCACGCAAAAGCACGCGCTAGCGCGCAAGAACACACAAGAACACACAAGAACTCAAACGCGGACGCGCAGCCTCCCGGCGCTCGACGGGCACGCGCGCCGCCGCATTCCCGGAATTACCGCACTCCCGCAGGGCCGCCGCGGGCAAGGACCTCATGCCGACCACGCTTCTGGAATTATTCGACCTTCACGGCGCGAGCCAATATCTGCCCGAGCTGCTGCGCGGCGCGCTCACGAGCCTCGAATTGACGTTCTGCATTCTCGCGCTGAGTTTGCCGTTCGGCCTCGTGCTCGCCATTGGGCGGATCAGTCATGCGCGGCTGCCGCGATTGCTGGCTTCGGGCTATATCGAGTTGATTCGCGGCACGCCCGCGCTATTGCAGCTTTTCTATATTTATTTCGTCTTGCCTTCATTTGGCATTCGTTTCGATCCGTTCGTCGCGGGCGTGATCGGCCTGTCGATCAATTATTCGGCCTATCTCGCCGAGGTGTATCGCGCCGGCATCCTCGCGGTGCCGAAAAGCCAGCTCGAAGCCGCGAAGGCGCTCGGCATGTCGAACGGGCAGACGCTCAAGCTGATCGTGCTGCCGCAAGCGCTACGCATCGTCGTGCCGCCGCTCGGCAATTACGCTATTTCGCTGTTCAAGGACACCTCGCTCGTCTCCATCGTGACGGTCAAGGAACTGATGTTCACAGGCCAGATTATTTCTTCGACGAATTTTCAGTACGCCACCGTATTCACGATCATCGGCGCGATATATTTGGCGTTCTCGTGGCCGAGCGCGTTTGTCGTGCGCTGGCTCGAACGCAAAATGGGCAGTCCGCGTTTCGCGAATTCCACGGCCGGACGCCGATGATGCACGCCGCATGGCTATTGGAATGGCTGTTGGCATTCACACGCGCATGATGGCGCATTTCCTGTGCGTGCAACGATCATTTTGAAGCGGTAAAACCGTTGCTAACCCCACTTGTCCTGGAGCGTCTCGTGCGCAAAATCATGCTGGCGCTGGCCGCCTTGCTGGCGGGTCTGGCCGCGTTGCCCCCTGCTTATGCCGACGACACCGCCGCGATCACCAGCGTGCGTTTCGACGGCGGCGACGGCTCGTATGCGCGCGCGGTGCGCAACGGCGTCACGCTGGCGATCGCCGCCGATCCGCCGTCCACCTTTCTCGACGACAAGACCCACGCGTTCGACGGCGCCGACGTGCGCATCTTCAAGGAGATCATGAAGCGGCTCGGCATCGGCAAAGTCACCTGGAACATCATGCCGTTCGACGCGATGATTCCGGCGCTGCTCTCGGGCCGCGCCGATATCATCGTCGACAATCTGCATGAGAACGCGCAGCGGCTGCGCGTGGTGTCGTTCACGAGCCCCGCGTACTGGTACGGCTCGGCGATTGCCGTGCAGCGCGGCAATCCGTTGAAGATTCACGGCTGGGACGATTTCGGCGGGCGCACCATCGGCACCTTGCGCGGCAGCATCAATCATCAGTTGCTCGATGGGCGCAAGGATCTCAAGGAGCTCAAGCTCTATACGAGCAGCGAAGCCGAATTCGCCGATCTGATCGCGGGGCGTATCGACGTGGCGATGGAAGACGGCATCAAGATCAGCCTCTTTCTGAAGCAGCATCCGAATTCGGGCATGGAGATGGTGGCCGATTACCGGCCGCTGCCGCAGGAATATGGCTATGCGCGTTACGCGCTGCGCAAGGGCGATGTCGATCTGAATCACGCGGTGTCGCGCGCGCTCGACGAATTGCGCGCCGACGGCACGCTCGCCTCGATCCTCAAACAGTTTGGCTATACCGACCGCAATCTCTGGTATTTCCCGGTGAAGAACTGAGCGTGCGCTCGCGCGGTAAGGCGGCGTAAGGCGAGCGCGCCGCGCCGCGCGTGCAGGCCCTTCAGGTTTTCACGCCGCTGCCGTTATGCCGGAAGTCGATACGCATCGATGCGTCCTGTCGAAGTCGAATCGACGCTGAATACAATCCACGCCGCGCTGAGAGACGCGGCGTCGGTGCGTGCGCGCCGCACAGCCCGATGACGGGCGGCTCACGCGCACGAACGCGAGACCTGAACAGAATCAGAACGACGCGCAGGAGAGACGCGCGCAAAGGGCCACGAATGAACGGTGTCTATAACCCGCTGTTGACGTGTCTGTCCGTGGTGGTCGCGTTCCTCGCGTCATTCACGGCGCTCGAAGGCGCGGCCATGCTCAGTACGGTGACCAGCAGCCGCTGGCGCCACGCGTGGCTGCTCGGCAGCGCGTGCGCGATGGGCATCGGCATCTGGTCGATGCACTTCATCGGCATGATCGCGCTGACCTTGCCGATCGCCGTGGGTTACGACCTCGACGTGAGCGCCGCCTCGCTCGCGCTCGCCGTGCTCGCGGCCCTCGTGGCGCTCGCCACCGTGAGCCGCGGCACGCTCTCGGCGCGCCGCCTGCTCGCGGCGGGCGTGGTGATGGGCATCGGCGTGTCGGGCATGCATTACACCGGCATGATCGCGATGCGCATGTCGCCGTCCATCGATTACGACTTCTCGCGCGTCGCGCTTTCGGTGGCGATCGCGATGGGCGCGTCGATCGCCGCGCTCTGGCTGGCCTTTCATCTGCGCGATTCGCGCCGCGAAAACATCGTCTGGAAACGTCTCGCCGCCGCCGCGATCATGGCGTTTGCGATCACCGGCATGCATTACACGGGCATGAGCGCGGCCACCTTCGCGGAGGGCAGCCGCTGCCTGGGCACGCACAAGGTCGACGCCAACACGCTCGCGTTCGCGGTGGGCGTGGCCTCGACGGCGGTGCTCGTCGGCACGCTCTGGATCTTCGGCACGCAGGCGAGCCGCCTCTCTGCCTCGCTCGATCGCGCGACGCGCACGATCCGCCATCTCGGCACGCACGACGCGCTGACCGATCTGCCGAACCGCGCGTATCTGATGTTGCGCGCGAAGGAACTCGTGCAGCGCAGCGCGCGCGGCGGCGGGGCGCTGGCCGTGCTGTTCGTCGATCTCGACGGCTTCAAGATCGTCAACGACACGCTCGGCCACAAGATCGGCGACGATCTGCTGCGCCAGGCGGCCGCGCGCATTTCGGATTGCGCGCGCAAGGACGATCTGGTCGCGCGCCTCGGCGGCGACGAGTTCGTGGTCGTGGTGTCGGGGCCGCCGGGCGTGCCGCGGCGCGGCCAGGGCATGCGCGCCGGTGCGGATAAAGCCGACGTAGACGGCATGGCCGGCGATGGGCGCGAGACCGATGCCGCCACGCTCGCCGAAAGCCTTGCGCGCCAGATTCTCGCGAGCCTCGCCGATGAGTTCGTGCTCGCCGAGGCGATTCCGATCCGCATCGGCGCGAGCATCGGCATTGCGCTTTCGAAAGACGAGAGCACCACGCTCGACGCGCTGCTGAGCCACGCCGACTGCGCGATGTACGCGGCCAAGCGCGGCGGGCGCAACACCTTCCGCCGCTTCGAGGACAGCATGAGCCAGTCCACGCTGCGCTCGCTGCACATTCAGCGCGACCTGCACGTGGCGCTCGCGCGCAAGCAGTTCGATCTCGTGTTTCAGCCCAAATTCACCGTCGACGGCAAGGCCATGACGGGCGCCGAAGCGCTGCTGCGCTGGGCGCATCCGGTGCTCGGCAACGTGCCGCCGCTCGAATTCATTCCGATCGCCGAACGCGCGGGTTTGATGATCGCGATTGGCGACTGGGTGCTGCGCGAGATCTGCGCGCATCTCGCCGATTGGGAGCGCGAAGGGCTCGCGCCGATGCCGATTTCGATGAATCTTTCGGCGATGCAATTCAATTTGCCGCGCATCGTCGAGCGGATCGACGCGATCGTGACGGCGGCGGGCGTGCCGCCCGAGCGGCTGATGTTCGAGATCAGCGAGTCGACGGCGATGCAGGACGTGGACCGCACGCGGCACGTCGTGCAGGCCTTGCGCGATCGCGGCTATGCGGTGGCGCTCGACGACTTCGGCACGGCGCTGTCGAGCCTCGGCCATCTGCACGATTTCCGCGTCGATCAGATCAAGATCGACCGCGCCTTCGTGAACGGTCTCGATGACACTTCGACACGCAGTTCGGCGCTGCTCTCGGCGGTCATGGCGCTCGCGCGCGTGCTCGGCATCGAGGTCGTGGCGGAAGGCGTGGAGACCGTCGCGCAATCGCTCAAGCTGCTCGCGCTCGACTGCGATCAGATGCAGGGCTTTCTGTGCGGATCGCCGCTCGCGGACGGCGAATTCCGGCGCGCGATGGCGGGATCGATAACGGGATCGATGGCGATAAAAAACTGAATGGCGGCGGCGCTGAATAATGGGTGCGCGATCACGGCGTGTCACGCTACAATCCGCGCTCCGCAGGGTAATGACGTAAGCGACATAAGCGACTTATTAGCGTTTCCATTTCACGGAAACCGGGGCGGGACTTGAATCGGGTCCCCGACGCGATCAGCACGATAAAAATAAACCATGAAAAACTGGTGTGAATGCTATGGGCAGTGAACGCGATTTCCGGCGCGGCGTGCGCACGCCGATGTTGTTCGCGCCGCTGCTGCTGAACAAGGACGGCAGGGCGCTCGCGCAGGTCGCCGACCTGAGTTCGCACGGCGCGCTGCTGCACGCGCGAAGCGGGCTGTTTTCGCGCGGCGAAACGGTGTCGGGATGGCTGCAGTCGTCGGCCGTCGACGACGATGACGAGATCGTCGTCGCGGTGTATCTCGACGTGCGCTGGATCGCGGAAGATCACGAGCACGGCTGGAGCCGCGTGGGCTGCGAAATGCATCCGCTCGATTCGCGTTCGATGGCGCGGCTGCACAGCATGATTGCGAAAGCGGCGCCGTAGCGATGGCGTGAGTCCGCGAATGGGGTATCGTTCGAGCTTGCACTTTTTCGCTCGATCCCCGTTCCCATGCTCCGATTCGACAAGCTCAGCAAACGCTACGGCGGCCACGTTATTTTTCAGGGCCTCCATTTCGCCACCGGCCCCGGCTGCGTGGCGCTCTGCGATGACAACGGCAGCGGCAAATCCACCTTGCTCGGCCTGCTCGCGGGCACGATCGACGCCGACGAAGGCGAGATCTGGCTCGACGGCCATTCGCTGCGCCGCGAGCCGCTGAAGGCGAAAGCCGCGCTCGCTTTCGTGCCCGACGATTGCATGGCGTATCCGATGCAGACCGGGCGCGAATTGTTCGAACTCGCGGCGTCGGCCAGACAAACGGCCGTCGACGCGCGCACGATCGACCTCGCGCATCGCTTCGGGCTGGAGCCGCATCTGGAGAAGCGCTTCGAGCAGATGTCGCTCGGCACGCGCAAGAAATTTTTCCTGACTGCGGCAACCATCGGCGACCCGGCCGTTGTCGTCGTGGACGAAGCGAGCGACGGACTCGACGCGGCCGCGCGCGCCGTGCTCGTCGATCTGTTCAAGACCTTGGCGAAGGATCGCGTCGTGTTCTTTTCGAGCCACGATGTGAAGCTCGTGCACGCCTGCGAAGCCCAGATCACGAACTTCGCGGAACTGGCGGCGGGCGCGTCAAGCGCGCGCTAACGCGTAATGAAATTCGTCGCTGACGGCGCCTTTGAATGCGTCCGCGTGATCGACGCGCCGGACGCATTCAAACCCCAGTGACTCGGCCAGCCGGATCGACGCGATATTGCGCGTATCGATTTCCGCATGGAAACGGCCGATGCCATAGACCTCCTGCAAAGCGGGCAGCAGCGTGCGCAGCGCTTCAGTTGCGTAGCCGCGTTGCTGGCTCGGCGTGAACACAAAATACGCGATCCAGGCTTCTCTTGAAGCCAGTTGAATCGTTGCCTGCACGTAACCGTGCGCGCGACCGTCATGGCCGATCAGCGCCCAGTTCAACCATGCCTCGCTCGCATCGGGCGAGCGGCGGCCTTCCAGCATCCGGTAGCGGGCGCGCAATGCGTCCATGCTGGCGGGCGGGTCTTGCGGAATGTAGCGATATGCCGCCGGGTCGCTCAGCCCTTCGAACATGACGGCGGCGTGCCGTGTGATGAGCGGCTCGATGCTCAGGCGCGATGACAACACGACGGCGGATTCGAAGTCGGCGATGCTCAAGGGAATGCACCTCGCGAGTAATAAAGGCGATTCAACTATCCCGCTAAATTCTTACGCGCAGGAAATATATGGAAATGATCGGGAAGTAATTCAATTGTCCGAATTAAATCCATGCGTGTAAACCTCAAGTATTGAAATTCCCGGTCGATATAAAAGGGAACGAATATCGGCGGCGTCGTACGGTGAAGCATGCAAACGTTAAAACTTCATGTCGGCGCTAAATATGCGGGGTTAGTTAACTATGCAGGTTACGTCGTCCACATCCAGTCAGGCACTGGCCGGGAACACGCGCGTCAACGCGAGCGCGCCC
Organism: Paraburkholderia tropica; assembly: GCF_914484835.1. Classification (GTDB taxonomy): domain Bacteria; phylum Pseudomonadota; class Gammaproteobacteria; order Burkholderiales; family Burkholderiaceae; genus Paraburkholderia; species Paraburkholderia tropica_A. Next base: position 40,163 of record NZ_CAJZAR010000036.1, on the reverse strand, counting down.
AAGGCGGGCAGCAACGATGCGAATGCGCAACCGGAGCCCAGCACGAAAGTCACGTTGTCGAACGAGGGCTTGCAGAAGAGTGCCCAGGCGTCGGCCAGCGACGCGGGACAAAGCAGCACCTCGAATCCCAACACGAATACTCAAGGCACGGATACGCAAGACGCCAGCACGTCCAGCGCCGACGCATCGGGCTCGACGGATGCGAACACATCGAGCACATCGAGCACATCGACCGATCCGGCCGCCGCGCCTTCGGCGCTCAAGTCGGTGACTTACGGCGTGCTCGGCTTGCCCGATCCCTCGAAGCCGCCGGTGACGAACACGGCCTTCGGCCTTGGCAAATGCTTCGCCGCGGTCGGCACGGTCGTCAGCACGATCATGCTCGCGCTGAAGTTCCTCTGATGTGACGCCTCGCGCGGCGCGGCCTGTTTCAGCCGCCTAGATCGCCTGAACCGCTTCGCTCTCGCACACATCGGCGCGCGACTGCATCCATTTCAGCAGTTCGTCGTGCGGCAGCGGCCGCGCATACAGGAAGCCTTGCAGCTCGTCGCAACCGATGCGGCGCAGCGCCTGCGCTTCGTGTTCCTGTTCGACGCCTTCGGCCACCACGCGCAAACCGAGTTCGTGGCCGAGGCCCACGATCGCACGAATCACCGCGAGATCGGCGGGCGCGTCGAGGCGGCCATTCACGAACGCGCGATCGATCTTGAGCCGGTCGAGCGGGAAGCGCGGCAAATAGCTGAGGCTCGAATAGCCGGTGCCGAAATCGTCGAGCGAGAGCTTGACGCCCAGCGCGCGAATCTCGTTGACCACGCCCAGATAGCGGTCGACGCTTTCCATCAGCACCGTTTCGGTGATCTCCAGTTCGAGACTGCCCGCGTCGACGCCATGCGCCGCGAGGCTGGTGCGCAGCCGCTCGACGAGTTGCGCGTCGTCGCGCAATTGCACCACCGAAAGATTGATCGACACGCGAATGCGCGGCAGTCCCGCCGCGCGGCAGCGCGCAATCTGGCGGCACGCTTCGTCGATCACCCACGCGCCGATCGGGACGATCAAACGCGTTTCCTCGGCGATCGGAATGAACTGCGCGGGCGGCACCAGACCCAGATGCGGATGCTGCCAGCGCAGCAGCGCTTCCACGCTGAGCAACTCGCCGGTCGCCGCATGCACGCAAGGCTGATACGCGAGCCATAGCTCGCCGCGTTCGACGGCGGTGCGCAAATGCGTGTCCAGCTCCAGCCGCTGACGCGTGCTTTCGGCCATCTCCTGCGAGAAGAATTTGACGAGGTTGCGTCCGCTCGATTTCGCGCGGTACATGGCGGCGTCGGCGTTCTGCATCAATGTTTCGATATCCTGACCATCGTCCGGGAACATCGCGATGCCGATGCTGCACGCCACCTGCAGGCTCATGCCGCCGATCGTGTGCGGCTCGCGCATCAGCGGCAGCAGCCGGTCGTCGATCAGGCGCGCGACGTCGGCGGGATTGGCCACGCCGCCGAGCAGCACGGTGAATTCGTCGCCGCCGAGCCGGCTGACCGTGTCGCCCGCGCGCACCGATTGCAGCAGGCGCCGCGAGACCGAGCGCAACAGGCCGTCGCCCGCGTGATGGCCGAAGGTATCGTTGATGTCCTTGAAGCGGTCGAGGTCGATGAACAGCACGGCCGCCTGCTCGCCGGTCTGCCGCGCCGTGTCGATGGCCGCGCCCAGTCGCCGCGTGAACAGGGCGCGATTGGGCAGTTCGGTGAGCACGTCGTGTTCGGCGAGAAACTGGATGCGCGCATCGCTTTTCTTGCGGTCGGTGATGTCGATCAGCGTGCAGATGTAGTGCGAGACGCTGCCGTGCTTGTCGCGCACCGCGCTGATCATGAGCCATGCGGGATAGTCGCCGCCCGCGCGCCGCCGCACGACGGCTTCGCCGTTCCAGACGCTGGAGATATCGACGAGCGCCGCGAGCTGCTCCATCAGCGGCGCGTCGCTGCCGCTCGCCACGATGAAGCGGGGCAGGGTGCCGCTGATGTTCGCGGCGCGATAACCGGTGGCGCGATAGAACGACGCGTTCGCGGTCAGCAGGCGGCGCTCGTTGTCGAGAATGAGGATGGCTTCCGAGGACGCTTCGAATACCTTCGCCCAGAGTTCGAGGCGCTGCTCCATCAGCTTGATCTGATTGATCGGCGTGAAGGCGGTGAGCACGGCGTCGCGGCCCTGGAACTTGAGGCGTCGCGCCGAGAGCATGGCCCACGTGGGCTCCTCGCTCGCCAGCCAGCGCACCTCGAATTCGTCGATCGCGTCGCGGTCGGAAAGCTGCTGGAAAAAGCGCGCGCGCACGGCGGAATCGAGGCCGTAGGCCCACGGGTCCGAGGTGCGGCCATTGAGCCAGTAAAGCGCCGGATGATTCGCGTGCAGCACTTCGTGACCCGGCACGGCGGTGACCATCATCGGCACCGGCGTGGCTTCGACGAGCGCGTGCTGCGCTTCCGAGGCGCGCGCGGTGGCGGCGAGTTCCTTTTGCACGTCGCGTTCGTGATCGAGCTGCGCGAGCATGTCGTTGAAGCCCGTGACGAGCTGGCCGATTTCATCCTGGCTGTGCCACGTGGCGCGCAGGCGATGATCGCCGGTGCGGCGCACGGTGTCCATCACGCGCGCGAGCTGGCGCAGCGGCCGCGAAATCTGCTGCGCGACCAGATAGACCATCGAGAGAATGCCGCACAGCAGAAAGAGCGCGGTGCCCAGATGCAGCCACATGCGCGAGAACAGGCCGCTTACGCGCGCATGCAGCAGCGTGTCGAGTTCCGCGCACGTCGCGTGCCACGCGTCGCCCACGCGCGCGACGAGCGTTCGCTGCGCGGCGTCGGCGGCGGCGAGCGTGGCCGGGTCGGTGCCGTCCAGCGCCACGGCCGCGCGCGCGGCGTCGCGATAGGTTTCGAGCGCCGCGAGCAGACGCGTGATCGGCGCATCGAGCGCGCGCCGCACGTCCTCGTTAGCCGCGCCCGCCTCGGCGAAGTCGGAGCGCAGTCCTTGCGCCACGGCGTCGAGCTGGCCTTCGAGCACGAGATAGCGCGTGCTCAATTCGCGCCGCCGCTGCGCATCGCTCGCGCCTTCGTGCAGGCGATGACCGATGCCGTCGACGGCGTCGAGCAGCGCGGGATAGCGCAGGATCGACAGCGACATCGAGTAATAGCTGTCGAGGTCCGGGTCGAGAATCAGATTCGATTGATTGCCCACGCGCGTGATCAGGTCGCGGCAGGCGGTGAGCGCATCGTGGACCGCGCGCGATTCGGCGGTGTCGGTGGCGATCGACGCGTCGGGCACCTGTGCGAGCGCATCGAGCGCGGCGCGCACGCGCGTATTCAGTGCGGCGCTCTGCATATTCGCGCCGTATTGCTGTTCGGCGTTGGCGAGCGCGGCCTTGGTTTTCGCCACGTGCTGCGCGTCGAACGGGCCGCCCGCGCCGCGTTGCGCGACATCGATAATCGCGTCGCGCACGCTCGCGAGATACGCATTGCCGACGATTTCCTTTTGCGAGAAATCGATCGAGATATATTTTTCGTGAATCAGGATGCTGCTGATATAGACCACCGCGCTCAGATCGAGCAGATAGATCAGCAGCAATTTGCGGCCCACGCGCAAGCGGCCCAGTAGTCGAAAAAACGGATTGTGTTTCATCGCTCGCGCCAAAATGACATCTTGTTTTACGCTACATTCTGAACTGAAAACCGCCGTGCCCAATATTAGCGCGCGAGTTTACGCGCCTTTCATCCCTGTTTGACGGCAAGGTTGCGCGCGCACTTAAGTACGCTTCCTCTAATTCCCCGTGTTGGTGTGCGGATGCGTCGGCGTGGTGCGAATGCGCACTACGATGGCGCGCATTCGCGTTTCGCATTCCTGTTTTATTCGCAGCGCGGCGCGATTTTCAATAGCTCGGGCCATTGGCCGCTCCAGTCGCCGTCGTGCGCCATGTCCGGCACCGTGCGCACGCTCACGCAATGGCCGCCCGCCGCCGCTGCGAATCGGCGCGCGACTTCGGGCGTGACGATGCGGTCGGCGTCGCTGTCGAAATGAATTTGCGCAATCGCGGCGACGCGCGGTGCGGCGTCGATGGGATTGAGCGAATCCGGCATCGCCGAGACGCCGTGCGTGCGATTGATGTACTCGTCGTCGAGATTGCCGGCCACGGTGCGCAGCGTGGCGATGTCGTCGCGGCGCGCGGCCACCAGCACGGCGATCGCGCCGCCGCCCGAAAAGCCGATCAGATTCAGACGCTGGCCCGGCGCGCGCGCGGCGATCTGGCCGATCGCGTCGTTCATCGACGCCACCACGTCGGGCGCGAAACGTTTGCCGGTCCACCAGGGCACCGCGCAGCGCGGATTGAGCGCCATCGGCGTGAACTGGCAGGGGCGCGCGAGATAGACCACGTTCGGCGCGGGATCGGCGGCCGCGAGCGCGAGGCCGGTGGCTTCGCGCGGCGTGGGATCGAGCGAGGGTTCGCTGCGCGAGAGCCACGCGAGACCGTCGCCTTCGATATAGACGTCGATCGGCTGGCCGGGCTGCGCGATGCGCGTCCACGCGGTGAGTACGAATTGCGGCGTGGCGATCTGCTCGCGCACGAGCGCGGCGGGCTGGGCGCGCGCGGCGAGCGAGTCGGCGTGCGCGTTGCGGTCGAGTTCGGCGCAGGCGCTCAACTGCCATACCGCGCCGATCACGAGGCTGAACGCGCCGAGCGAGCGCCAGGTTTGCCGGCTTGAATAGCGGCGCATGAAAGTCGTGAGGCTCATGGTGTGGCGCGTCGCGGTGTGTGCGCGACGAGGCGCGTGAGATCGGTTGCGAGCGCGCGCAGGACGCTGTCCCAGTCGCCGCGCTGCGGCTGCCGATAGAGTTTCATCGACGGATACCACGGGCTGTCGTCGCGGCCGAGCAGCCAGCGCCAGTCGGGCACGAACGGCAGCATCACCCAGACGGGCCGCCCGAGCGCGCCCGCCAGATGCACGGGCGACGAATCGACGGAAATCAGCAGGTCGGCGACTTCGAGAATCGCGGCGGTGTCCTCGAAATCGCGGATCTCGTCGCTCAGCGACAGCAGCGGCATGCCCGCGGGCGGCTCTTTCGCCTGCGCTTCGGCGGGCCCTTTCTGGATCGACACGAAACTCGCGCCGGTGGCCGCGAGCGGTGCGAGGCGCGAGAGCGGCAGCGACCGGTTCGCGTCGTTGCCGTGCGTCGGACGCCCGGCCCAGACGAGCGCGACGAGCGGGCGCGGCAGATGCGCGAGCCGCGCGCGCCAGTGCTCGACGCGTTGCGGATCGGCGCTCAGATAAGGCGTCTGTCCCGGCAGGTCGGAAAGCTTGAGCTGCATCGCCATCGGCAGGCTCATCATTTCGCAATGCTGATCGAATGCAGGCGGCAGCTCGCCGCGCACCACGAGTTCGTCGTAGCCGACGAGGCGGCGCGCGAGCGGCAGTGCCTCGGCGTTCACTTCGAGCACCACGTGCGCGCCGCTGCGCGCCTTCGCCCACGGCACCATGCGCATGAACTGGAAGGTGTCGCCGTAGCCTTGCTCGTCGTGGATCAGCAGCGTCTTGCCGGTGAGCCGCTGGCCGTCCCAGCGCGGCTTCTGTACTTTGCGCTCGTATTGCGTCGTGTGCGCGAGGCTGTAGCGATAGCGATATTCGCGCCAGCCGCGCTCGAATTCGCCGAGCAGCAGCAGCGTTTCGGCGAGATCGAAACGCACCGGGTAATCGCCGGGCAGATTCGCGACCAGCATTTCCTGGATCGCGCGCGTGCCCGCGAGCTTGCCTTGCGGACGCAGCGCGGCGGCGAGCAGACGCCACAGCCGCAGCGGCCCGGTGCCCGAGGCGAGCGAAGGCGCGAGCAGCGCCTCCGCTTCCTCGTAGCGGCCCGCGTTGAGCAGCGTTTGCGCCGACTTTTCGAGCGACGCGAGTGCCGAGAGCGCCGCGAGATCGGCTTGGCCCGTGCTCATGATGCGTCTCCGTGCGTCGTGTCGGCGTGCGTCTTTACGCCCGCGGCGGCGAGCGCGGCAAGCAGCGGTTGCAGATGCGCGGCATGCGCGTGCCAGCGGCCCTTCGAGCTGCGATAGAGCGGCTGGCGCACCTGGCTCACGCTGGCGGTGCGCACCACGCGCGGATTGGTGTGGAAGTCGAGACAGGCGGCGTCCCACGGCAAGCCGAGGAAATCGATCAGACGGCGCGCCTGGCCTTCGAGATCGTCGATCACGTCTTCGTAGTCGACTTCGATGAAACGGTCGGCGGGCAGCGACTCGCGCAACTGCGTCATCAGCCTGGCGTAGTCGCCGTAGAACGCGCCGAGTTCGGCCTGATCGTAGCTGAAGCGCTGATCGCCCGAGAACACCCGCGTGTAGCACGACAGGCAGGTATCCACAGGATCGCGCCGCACGTGCACGATGCGCGCGCCGGGCAGGATATGCGGCACGAGCCCGGCGTAGATGAAGTTCGCGGGCATCTTGTCGATCAGGCGCGCGCGTCCTTGCGCGAGCGGTTCGACGCGCGCCAGATAGTCCTCGCCCATGCGCGCGAGCTGCGCGGCGTCGAGCGTCGCGACGCACGCCGGATACGGGGCATGCGCCGCGCTGTGCGCTTCGATCACGTGACGCAGGGCGGGCAATTCGCCCGCGCCCGTGACCTGCGAATGCGAGGACAGGATCTGTTCGATCAGCGTGGTGCCGGAGCGCGGCATGCCGATGACGAACACGGGCAGTTCGGAGCGCGGCGCGTTCGCGCCGTCGAGACGTGCCGACGCGAACGCCGCGCCAATGCGCGCCATCCACGTGCGGGTGGCGGCCGGATCGTAGACGAGGCTCGCGCGCTTGAGGCGGTTGCCCGCGTCGAAATGGGCGAATGCGCGCGCGGCTTCGCCGAGGTCGAGCCACGCTTTGCCCAGCGCGAAGCGCGCCGTGATCCGCTCGGGCCGCGCGCGCTGCGCGCCGTCGGCGACGAAGGCTTCGAGCAGGGCGATATCGGGGTCGTCGGCGCGCGTGAAACGGCGCGCGTTGGCTCGGCCCGCGAGTGCGCCCACCGAGCCGGGGAACGCGGCGAGCGTCGCTTCGTAGACGGCCTGTGCTTCGTCGCCGTGGCCCGCTTCGAGCAGCAGCATGGCGCGGCCGAGCATTGCCTGTTCGCGCAGCGCGCCGGGCAGTTCCGCCGCGCGCGCGTAGGCGTCGAGCGCGGGTGCGGTCTGGCCGAGCGCCTGGAGCACGCGCGCGAGCGTGAGGTGCGCGTCGGCGACTTGCGGCGCGAGTGCGAGCGCGTCGCGCGCGACGACGAGCGCTTCGTCGGGGCGCTCGAACTGGCACAGCACCTTGGCGCGCGCGATCAGCGCACCCGGATGGCGCGGCGCGAACGCGCCGAGCATGTCGAGCGTGCGCAGCGCGGCAGCAGGGGCGAGGCGCGCGCTTTCGACATCGGCGAGATTGAGGTACGCGTCGATCAGATGCGGGTCGAGATCGATCGCGAGACGGGCTTCGGCAGCGGCCTCGTCGAGACGTCCCTGGGTCGAGAGCAGGAACGCGAGATTGCTGTGCGCCTGCGCGTAGGACGGCTTGCAGGCGAGCGCTTCGCGATAGCAGGCTTCGGCGAGGTCGAAGCGGGCCAGCCTGCGCCACGTGTTGCCGAGATTGTTGCGGGCTTCGGCCGAGTCGGGCTGGAGCGCGACCACGCGCTCGAGACAGCGCCGGCTTTCGTCGAATTGCCCGGTTTCCTGCAGCACGATGCCGAGATTGTTCCAGCCGGCCACCAGATCGGCGTCGAGCGCGACGGCGCGGCGCGCGGCCGCTTCGGCTTCGGCGAGACGGCCGTGCTGGCGGCACATTTCCGCGAGATTGGCGTGGTACGCCGCGGGGGCTTGCGGCGCGCGGCAGGCGGCCTGGAGATGCTCGATCGCGAGGTCGAGCTTGCCGTAGGCGTGCGCCATCAGGCCCAGCAGATGCAGCGCGTCGGACTGCCCAGGCGCGACGGCCAGCACGCGCTGGCAGAGCTGTTCGGCCTGGGCGGCTTGCCCGGCGTTCCAGTGGGCGTGGGCGCGCATGAGCGCCTCGGCGAGAGTCAGGGTCGAAGGAGCGTTCTGGTCCGGCATGCGCGGTGTTCGAATTCGTGGCCCGGCGGGCGAGGGTTGAATCGTTCGGTCCGCCTGCCGCGCCCCGTGAGGGCGGCGCGGCAGGCGGACCGTCAGGCTTGCGTTATGTCGGCGACGACATTAGAAGCGCTGTTGCAGACGCAGGATACCGGTGTTCGAGATGAACCCGGAACCGGCCTGCAATTCGTAGCGTGCGGACACGCTCAGGTTGCTTGCGCGCACCAGCGTCACGCCGATCGACACATCGGCGAGATTCGACAGCGGCGTGGCCGCGAGCGTCGTGAACGCGGTCGCGCCGGTCGGGTCGGCCGCGAAGCTCGCGCTCGTGGTCTGACGCGTGCGATTGTAGTCGTGGATCCACTGCACGCGCAGTTCGGGCACGAGTTCGCCGTACGAGGTGCCGAACGACTTTTCGAGCTTCGCGCCCAGTGCGCTGCGCACCGAGCTCGAATGCTCGCCGCCGATCGTCAGCGCCGAACCGTTGCCGCCTGTTTCGGTGTAGCCCGCTTCGTTCAGGTAGCTGTACGTGAGGCTCGCGAGCGGCGTGAGCGTCATGCCCGCGACCGCGAGCGGCCAGCCGGCTTCCGCGCGCGCCACGTATTGCTGGCCGCTGAAGCTGCCGTAGGCGACGCCGCTATAGCCCGTCATGTTCACGGCGCGCGTGGTGTCGAAGTGCTGCAGCGTGGCCGCGCCCGAGAGGTTCACATACCACGGCGAACCCGAGTAGCTCGCGTAGCCGATCAGGCCGTAGGCGTTCACGTCGGCGCTGTCGCCCGACTCGCTGCCGGTGAAGTTGATCGCCGTGTGCGAGTAGTCGAACGCGCCGCCGACGCGCCAGTTGTCGCCGACGCTGCGGTCCGCGCCGAGCAGCAGGCCGCCGTAGTTGGCGCTGTAGCCGTCGGTGTCGTCGCGTTCAGCCTGGCTTGCGTGGCCGCCGAATGCCTGGCCCCACGCGGTCCAGTGCGTCGGGCTGTCGCCGGTCGAGAGGCCGGTGGCGCCCGACGAGTGCGCGATGCGCAGCGCGTCGATGTGCGCGCCGACCACGCCGACTGCGTCGAGCGTTGCGGCGGAGCCGGCGTACTGCGTCTGCAGCGGTCCGAGCTGCTTGCCGAGCTGGTTGGCGGTGCTGCTCGAACCCGTGGCGAGCGAGGAGATCGCGGCGTCGTAGAGGTTCAGCAGGGCGGCGTTGCTCACGCCGGTGTAGCCGAGCAGGCCGGAGATTGCGTTCGAGGCGTTGGCCTGGGTCGCGACCTTCGTGTAGTCGGTCGTCGAGCTGCTGGACGAGCCGCTGGACGAGCCGCTGCCGCTCGACGAACCGTCGCCGGTCGAGCTGGTGGTGGTGCCGACGCTGTCGACGGTCACGACGAGGTCGGTGTGGCCGTCGGAGGTCGTCACCGAGGTGCCGCTCAGCGTGGCGGTGACGCCCGCGATCGAGTAGTTGAGCGTGCCTTCGTTATAGGTGCCGGTGCCGGTCGCGTCGACCACCACGAAGCGCTGGCCCGCGGCGAAGCTGTAGCCGCCCGTCGTGCTCTTGAGTTCGACCGACGAACCCGAGGCGATGGTGGCGTTGCCCGACACCACGAGACGGCCATAACCGGTGTCGGTGAGGCTGCCGGTAGTGATCGCGCCGCTCGTCACGCCGATCAGCAGCGTGGCCGCCTGGCCTTGCGTGTAGTTGCCGGTGATGGTCGTGACGCTGTCGACTTCGAGCGTCGCGCTGTTGTTGTAGACCGTGTTGGTGCCGACGTTGATCGAGTCGTTGAGCAGCAGGTTGCCCGAGTCGAACACGAGGTCGGCGTCGGTGCTGGTGATCGTGCCGACCGTGCCGTTGTAGCCCGTCAGCGTGCCGAAGATCGTGCCGGTGCCGCCGCTGATCGTCAGCGCGTTGCTCGACGCATTCTCGATGTTGCCGGCGATCACGCCCGTGTTCACGATCGAGCCGATCGACGCGGTCGCGGCGTTGACGATCGCGTAGCTGCTGCCCGTGATCGTGCCGCTGTTGGTGAGCGTGCCGATCGAGCCGAGGTTGTCGACGCCGTACACGCTACCGCTGACCACGCTGGTGTTGTTGATCGAATCGATCGTGCCGACGCTGCCGTTGTAGATGCCGAAATAGCCGGAGATCTCGCCGCTATTGTCGATCGAGCCGATCGAGCCGAGGTTGTCAATGCCGACGCTGCCGCCGAGACCGATGGTCTTGCCGATGATCGTGCCACTGTTGTCGATCGCGCCGATCGAGCCGGTGTTGTAGATGCCGTAGTTCGCGCCGCTGATGACGGTGCCGGTGATCGTGCCGCTGTTGTCGATCGAGCCGATCGTGCCAACGTTATAGATCCCGAAGTAGCCGGCGGAGATCGTGCCGCTGTTGCTGATCGTGCCGATCGAGCCGAGGTTGTCGACGCCTTCGTAGTTGCTGCTGATCAGTCCGGTGTTGTTGATCGAATCGATCGTCCCGGTGCTGTCGCTGTAGATGCCGATATAGCCGGAGATCGCGCCGTCGTTGTCGATCGTGCCGATCGTCCCGAGGTTGTAGATACCGTAGACGGTACCCGTGCTCGTACCGGCAATGGTCCCGCTGTTTTCGATCGTGCCGATCGAGCTCGTGACGCTGCCGTTAAAGATGCCGTACGTCGAGCCTTCCATCACGCCGGTGTTGCTGATCAAGCCAATCGTGCCGGGCGAGTTGTCGATGGCCGCGAACGTGGTGCCAATGATCGTGCCGTCGTTGGTGATCGTGTCGATCGTGCCGGTGTTGCGGATGCCGGTGTTGTGCGCCTGGATCAGCGCGCCGGACTCGTTCACGATCGACGTGATCGAGCCGAGAACATTGTAAATGCCCGAGTTGTTGTTGGCCGTGATGGTCGACTGATTGTCGATCACGCCGATGGTGCCCTCGCTGTACACCCCGTAGTTGCCCGAGAGCAGGCCGGCGTTGATGATCGACGCGATCGAGCTGCCGCTAAGGTTGTAGATCGCGTTCGTGCCGCCGGTGATGGTGCCGTTGTTGGTGAGCGTGCCGATGCTGCCGTCGGTCTCGACGCCGGTGGCCGTGCCGCTCACCGTCGTGGCCGAATCGATCGTCTGGTCGCCGCTGGTGTAGGTCGTGCCCACGGCAGAGCTGACCGCGTACGCGCTCGTCGGCGCCGTCATCGCCAGCGCCGATACCGCCAGCGAGAGCGCGCTGAGCGCCGGACGCCACACGCTTGCCGACGCGCGCGCCGTCGTGCCGTTCGACACGGAGTGCAGCCCGTGTCGCTTCGCGAGTTCCGATACCGCTTGCCACGTCCCCTGGCTCGCGTTCCAGACTACGTTGTATGCCTGATTCATTGTTCGATTTCCCCGTCTTTCCTTTGCACTCGCTCCAGGCGCGACGAAAACGACCGGGGCGAGGCGGAACTGGTCTTGTATTCCGCCAGCGGGTTTATCGGCGTTAAGGATCCGAAATTAAGTATTAACTTAGATGAAATATTGGGTTTTTCATTTCGTAATCTTACGCAAAGGTTTGCGCGTGCCTTTTTAATAAAAGGGCGCGATTAAACGGATGGGAAAAACCTGGAAAGCCTGGTGGGGCGGGTGTTTGCGGGATTTTTGGGGCGCGATGATCGAGTCGTGAACTGTAAGCGCCGGTTAAACGTTTGCGCGATTGCGCAGCGTCAGAAAATATTACAGATTTACTGGGGATTTAAAGCGGGGAATACCGGCTGAAAGGTTCGGCTATTTAATAAAAAACGGACGCTCGTGCGGCGTCCGTTTGAATTCAGCGAATGCGCTTTTAAACGCGCGTCTGCTCGAATGCGCGTTCCGCAAACCGTTCGATCCACACCGCGAGACGGTCGGCGGCGAAGCTGTCGGCGCGCGGGGCGGCGCGGCAGAGGAGGAGATCCGCGTCGCGCCCGAACTGCAGCGCGCCGCCCGCTTCCTCGATCCACAGCAGGCAGGCGAGCCAGGCCGCGTGCGCGTCCGAAACGGACTGACCGACCGGCCGCGCGAGGAATTCGCTGAGCGTGTCCGGCGCGGCCCAGATCAGCGCATCGCCGCTGCCGCGCACGCGCTCGCCGAGCGCGTCGGCGACCACCTGCACGGCATCGGCGGCGCTGCGTCCCGCCAGTTGCGTGCGCAGTTGCGCGAGCCGCGTGGCCACCGCGTGGCCGAAGCGGCCGCTCGATTCGCTTTCGGCGCGCACGAGATCGGCGTAATCCATGCGCTGCCAGTCGGGCTGCACGTTGCCCGTGCCCGCGAGATCGGCGCCCGCCAGATACGTTTCCACCGGCTGGAAGCGCCCCGGGCCGATCAGGCTCGCGCACAGCGTCTGGACGATGCCGAGCCGCGTGGCCACGGTCTGCGTCTGCATCACGCCGAGCTTTTCGCGCACGAGCTGATCGCGTTCCTTGCGCAGCCCCGCGAGTTCGAGCGCCTGTTTCATCTCCATGCGCAGCGCGGTGATGTCCCACGGCTTCTTGATATAGCGATGGATCTGGCCTTGATTGACGGCCTCGACGGTCTGATCGAGTTCCGAATAGGCCGTGGTCAGAATGCGCACGACGTGCGGATAGCGCTCGCGCGCGTAACGCAGCAGTTCGTTGCCGTACTCGCCCGGCATGCGCTGGTCGGACACCAGCACAGCGAGGCTGCCGGCGTGGGCGTCGAGCATCGCCTTGCCGTCGTCCACCGAGCCGGCCGTCGCGACCGGCGCGATCGCACCGATGGCGCGCTCGAAGTATTTGACCGCGGTGGCTTCGTCGTCGACGAACAGAATCGCCGGGGGCGGCGTCTGGCTGGCAATCGTGTGGCTCATGAAACACTCCTGTGCATTCGATTCTTCAAATAGGGGGCTGCCAGCGTCGCGAATCGCGGGACCTCGCGCCTGAAACATCGGGCCTGGAAGCGGGCCTGAAAGCGGGGCTGAAAGCGGGCCATGTTCGGTGCAATGACAAGGGCAGCGGCAGGCGGCGCGATCGTCGAGCGCCGCATCACGTCGGGCGCGCCGCCGTGGCCTCGGCCAGCACCTCGCGGACCGTGCTCACGCCCAGCGGCTTTTCGAGGATGCGGAACACCTCGCCGGACGCGAGCGCGTCGAGCAGCGCGTCCTTGTCCGCGTAGGCCGTCACCAGCACGCGCACGATATGCGGATAGTCGCGCGCTATCTCCCGCAGCAGCTCGTCGCCGTGACGGCCCGGCATGCGGAAGTCGGTCACGAGCACCGACACGCGCGCGCCCTCGCTGCGCAGGATCGACAGAGCTTCGTCGGCGCCGTCGGCGAGCAGCACTTCATAGGCGCTGCCCGCCGAGCGCGCGAAATACTTGCGGGCCAATTCCTCGTCGTCGACATAGACGACCGTCGGGCGTGCTGACTGGGTTTCGCTCATCTCGGCCTCACTCCACACGCGGCAGGTCGAAGTTGAACGCGGTCCACTCGCCCAACTGGCTTTCGGCGAACAGCGTGCCGCCGTGCCGCTCGACCACCGCATAGCTGATGGACAGGCCGAGGCCGAGGCCCTGGCCGACTTCGCGCGTCGTGAAGAACGGCTCGAACACCCGCGCGAGATTTTCCGGCGCAATGCCCGGACCGTTGTCGCGCACGTTCATGTGCAGCCGCTCGTCGCGCCATTGCGCCGTCACGTGCACCTTCGGCGACGCCGTATGCGCCTTGTGCATCGCGAGCGCCGCATTCGAAAACAGATTGATGAGCACGCCGATGATCGCGGCTTCGTCGCCGAGCACGAGCGTGTCGGCGGGCAGCTCGCGCGTGACGGTCACGCCGCGCAGTTCGTGCGCGCTGAGCCGGATCGACGAATCGAGCGCCTTCTCGAACAGGAACGGCACGTCGTCGGCCGCCGCGCCCGGCTTGCGGTAGGCGAAGGTCTTGAGGTCCGAGACGATGTGCTGGATGCGGTGCATGCCCTGCTTGACGTCGGTGAGGCATTCCTGGAGCGAGTCGCTGTCCTTGACCTGCGGCTCCTCCATCGCAATCTCGATCGCCATCAGGCAGAAATTCACGGGGTTGTTGACCTCGTGAAGCAGCCCCGCCGACAAGGTGCCGATCGCGGCCATCTTCTCCTGCTGCAACAACTGCCCCTTGATCTGCGCGAGGTTCTCGTTGGTGCGCGCGAGCTGCTCGTTCTTGTTCGCGACTTCGTCCTTGAGGCGAAAGAGCTGGAAGCGGCCCTTCTCGTTGAAGTACGTATAGATGGAACTCGCGAGCGCGCAGAAGAAGATCAGGATCAGCTGGAACTGGAACTTGCTGACGTCTTCGATGCCGCCCGGATGCGCGGCGCACGCGACGTAATAGAGCGCCACCGTGGCGACGCCGAAGGCGAGCGTCTGCCACGCGCCGGACTGGAACAGGATGCCCACCGCGAAGATCGTCAGCATGAGGCCGGCGTAGAACAGCGAGGCTTCGCCTTCGGTGGCGTAGATCATCCACGAGATCATGACCTGCGGCAGCAGCAGCCAGCCGAAGGTGATGACCTGCACGTGGCGGCGTCCGGCCTGCGTGTAGAGCGCGAGCAGGGCGAGGCCGATGGCGACGCTGGTGAGCGCGCGCACGAACGCGAAGGTTCGCTGCTCGGACGGATAGACGACGTAATCCATCGCCATGCCCATCAGCACGAGCACGATCACGGTCAGGCCACCGGCCTTGCTGCACAACAACCGGTAGTCGCGCAGCTCCTCGCGATAGGTCGTTTGCAGCCCAACGAGGGAGGTACTCATCTCAGGCAGCGCAAGGCTGGCCGATCACCGCTTCGGCGAAGACGTTGACGCCGGTCGCGTCGGTGTACAGGCGCGGCTCGCCGCCGTCCTCCGGCATGATCTCGGCCATCTGCGCCTCGTTGCGATAGATGAGGTACCACTCCAGCACGTGTTCCATGCTCAGGCGTTCGGGATTGTCGGCGTGGACGTTGGTGACCAGCAGGCGGCCGCCGGGGCGCGTGCGGCTCGCGAAATACTGGGTCAGCCGCGCGCAGACCTTGTCGGACAGATAGTCGAACAGGCCCGCGCAATAGACCGCGTCGAACACGCGCGTGTCGGGCGCGTCGGCGTCCATGCGGCGCTTGAGCAGATGGTGGACCGAGTCGTGCGTGTAGCTGATGCTCATCGGCTTGCCCAGGCTCTGCGCGAGCGAGCCGAGACGATTGCGCGTCCAGTCGAGCGTCTCCTGGCTGAAGTCGAGCAGCTCGAACGTGAGCCACTGCGGCTCGTCGTATTCCTCGATGAAGCGCTGGATTTCCTGCGCGGGACCGCAGCCCACGTTGAGCACGCGGAACGGCCGCTCGGCGGCGCGCGCGGCGTTGGCGAGACGCGTGAGGTAATCGACCAGCAGCTCGATGCGGTTGCGGTGCGCGCGCGCCACGGCCGTTTGCAGGAAGGCCGCGTTGACGATCTGGAAGTACGTGCTCGGACCCTGGCGCGGGTCGTCGAGCATCTGGTTGACCATCTGATAGTCGCCCGCATAACCGAGCGGCTTCGTGAAGGTGCGGAACACGAACGGCGAGCGCAGCAGCAGCGGATGGAGCGCCGCCTGGGCGAACGCGCGATGCGCGGGCGCGAGTTCTTCGTCGACGAGGCGCGCCTCGCCTTCGAATTCGTCGAAATAGACCTTGGTCCGCTGCATCAGCGGCGAGGCCAGTTCGAGGAAGAAGTCTTCGCGCAGGCTTTTGCCTTCCTTCGGCAAGGTGTCGGCCAGATCGGCCTGTTCGACCCAGCGCGACATGTCGGTGAGGAACGCGCGCAGCTGGTTGACCGCGATCTGATAGTCGCGGCGGATCTGGAAGCGCTCGGCCCAGTCCTGCGCGAAGCGGCGCGCTTCCTCGCCCACCGCGCGCGGCTCCAGCACGCCGCCGCTCAGTTCGCGCCATTCGTCGATCAGCGTGACCGAGACGATCGCGGTCAGGCCGGTATTGACCATGCTGATGACGACGGCCTTGCCCGCATAGGCCTGCTCCACGCCCATCTTGACCGACAGGTCGCTCAGCACCTCGCTGACCTGGACAATCGAGTACGGGTTATAGACCTCCATCACCAGGGACTTGCGCTGGAGATTGATGATCGTGCCCCGCACCTGCTCGCCCTGCGAGTTGCGGAAGCTCACTACCGGATCGATTTGCGTTTTGGAATACACGGTATTGCGGCTAGGTAAGTACCACAGGAAATGGGTTCGAAATCGGTGGCTAAACCGTGGCAAGGAGTGATGCCTTTGCCTTATACGCGTCACATCGCGACGGTATGGAAGGCGTTGGCACCACCCGCTTGCTTCGCCGGTCCTGTAGCCGGTTTCGAAACACTGCGCGCCTATACGTTTGCAGCATTCTACTGATAAAAAAAGATTGCTGTCGTCTCACGCGGATGACATCGGAACAAGCCGTGTGACAAACGATTTCGCCTATGGCGATCCGCATGCATTCAGCGCTTCATGCGCGGCGCCTGCCAGTTCGATTCGCGCGCGAATTCGACGAATGAACCGAGGTAATCGACGGACGCGTCGCCTTCGCGCGTGCCGAGGAAAATCTGCTTGGCGATGCCCTGTTTACCGAGCTTCACGATGGCGAGCGGCATGCGATCCGCGTATTCCTCGGCGAGCCATTTCGGCAGCGCGGCCACGCCGCGATGGCTCGCGACCATCTGCAACATGATGTCGGTGGTTTCGATCGTCTTGTGACGGCGCGGCATGATGTTCGCGGGCCGCAGGAACTGGTTGTAGATGTCGAGCCGGTCGGTTTCCACCGGATAGGTGATGAGCGTTTCATCCACGAGTTGTTCGGGTTTGATGTATCGCGCATGAGCGAGCCGATGGTTTTCGGCGACCACCAGCACCTGCTCGTAGTCGAACACCGGTTCGAAACGCAGGCCGGGCCGGTTCAGCGGATCGGGCGTGACCAGCACGTCGATGTCGAAACCGATCAGCGCGCCGATGCCGCCGAACTGGAAACGCTGCTTCACGTCCACGTCCACGTCGGGCCAGCGCGCCAGATACGGCGACACCACCTTGAGCAGCCACTGATAGCAGGGCGCGCATTCCATGCCGATGCGCAGCGTGCCGCGCTCGCCCGCCGCGAACTGCTTCATGCGCGCCTCGGCGGTTTCGAACTGCGGCAGCAGCCGTTCCGCGAGCGATAGCAGATAGCGGCCCGCCTGCGTCAGCCGCAGGCTGCGGCCCTCGCGGTCCCAGATCGCGGTGCCGAGCTGCTGCTCGATTTTCTTGACCGTATGACTCAGCGCCGACTGCGTGAGGAACAGCGTTTCGGCGGCCGCGGTCAGCGAGCCCTGGCGGGCCACTTCGCGGACGATGACGAGGTGTATGCGTTCGAGCATGGAGCGACGGATTGGACTTCAGATGAAAATTTCTAATGGATAGATGAAATAATGCCATTTTTATTCATCGACCGTAAGCCCTATCATCGCTGCCACTTCGGAACCTTTTTATCGGATGGCAGCGCAATGGTCACGACACACAACCTCGGCTTCCCGCGCATCGGCGCGCAACGCGAACTGAAATTCGGCCTTGAGCGCTACTGGAAGGGCGAGTCGTCGCGCGACGAACTCACGGCGCTCGGCGCCGAATTGCGCGCGCGCCACTGGGCGAATCAGCGCGCGCTCGATCTCGTGCCGGTCGGCGATTTCTCGTTCTACGACCAGGTGCTCGACATGAGCTTCACGCTCGGCAATCTGCCCGAACGCGTGCGCGATTTTCACGGCGACGCGCTCGACAACGCCTTCCGCGTCGCGCGCGGCCGCTCGGCGGCGGGCGCGGACGATCACGCGGCCTGCTGCGGCGGCGTGGCGGCGGGCGAAATGACGAAGTGGTTCGACACGAACTACCACTACATCGTCCCCGAATTCACGGCGCATACGCAGTTCAATCTCGACACCGCGCGCCTCGCCGCGCAACTGCGCGAAGCGCAGGCGCAGGGCGTGAAGGCCAAGCCGGTGATCGTCGGGCCGCTCACGTATCTGTGGCTCGGCAAGGCCAAGGACGACTCGGACAAGCTCGCGCTGCTGCCGCGCCTGATGGCCGTGTACCGCGCGCTGCTGAGTCATTTCAACGCGCTGGGCGTGGAGTGGGTGCAGATCGACGAGCCGATTCTCGTGACCGAACTGGAACCGGCGTGGCGCGAGGCGTTCGTGCGCGCTTACGAAGGTTTCGAGGAACGCAGCGTCAAGCTGCTGCTCGCGACGTATTTCGGCGAGCTGAAAGAGAATCTCGATCTCGCGTGCAGCTTGCCGGTCGACGGCCTGCATATCGACGCGGTCAACGCACGCGAGGAAGTCGCGCTGGCGGCGCAGAAGCTGCCCGCGACGAGCGTGTTGTCGGTTGGCGCGATCAATGGCCGCAACATCTGGAAGACCGATCTGAACGCCGCGCTCGACTGGCTCGCGCCGCTCGCGCGCGAACTGGGCGAACGTCTGTGGATCGCGCCGTCGTGCTCGCTGCTGCATGTGCCCGTCGATCTCGCGAGCGAAGTCCGGCTCGACGCGGAGATCCGTTCGTGGCTCGCCTTCGCGCTGCAAAAGCTCGACGAAGTGACGCTGCTGGCGCGCGCGCTCAACGAAGGCCGCGAAGCCGTGGCCGATGCACTCGCGGCGAATGCCGCCGCCATCGAAGCGCGCCGCCACTCGCCGCGCGTGAACAATCCGGCGGTGAAAGCGGCCCTCGCGCGTATCGACGCGACGCTTGGCCATCGTCAGCACGCGTATGCGGAACGCGCGCCGAAGCAGGCCGCGTTGCTGAAGCTGCCCGCGTTCCCGACCACCACGATCGGCTCGTTTCCGCAGACCGGCGAGATCCGCCAGGCGCGCAGCCAGTACAAGCGCGGCACACTCGACGACGCGGGCTATCGCGCCGCGATGCGCGCCGAAATCGCGCGCAGCGTGCGCGAACAGGAAGCGCTCGAACTCGACGTGCTCGTGCATGGCGAAGCCGAGCGCAACGACATGGTCGAGTATTTCGGCGAACAGCTAGACGGCTACGCGTTCAGCCAGTTCGGCTGGGTGCAGTC
The DNA here is from genome assembly GCF_914484835.1 of Paraburkholderia tropica. Taxonomy (GTDB): domain Bacteria; phylum Pseudomonadota; class Gammaproteobacteria; order Burkholderiales; family Burkholderiaceae; genus Paraburkholderia; species Paraburkholderia tropica_A. Next base: position 21,069 of record NZ_CAJZAR010000036.1, on the reverse strand, counting down.
TTATGGGTCGCGCTGCGTGAAGCCGCCCATTCTGTTCGGCGACATCAGCCGCCCGAAGGCCATGACGGTCGAGTGGATCGCCTACGCGCAATCGCTCACGAACAAGCCGATGAAGGGCATGCTTACCGGCCCGGTGACGATCCTCAACTGGTCGTTCGTGCGCGACGACCAGCCGCGCTCGGTGTCGTGCCAGCAGCTCGCGCTGGCGATCCGCGAGGAAGTGCTCGACCTCGAAAAAGCGGGCGTGCGCGTGATCCAGATCGACGAGGCCGCGCTGCGCGAAGGCCTGCCGCTGCGCCGTGCGCAATGGAGCGAGTATCTGGGCTGGGCGGTGGAGTCGTTCCGCATCGCGGCGAATGGCGTGGCCGACGAAACGCAGATCCACACGCATATGTGCTATTCGGAGTTCAACGACATCATCGCGTCGATCGCCGATATGGACGCGGACGTCATCACGATCGAGACCTCGCGCTCGGATAGGGAATTGCTCGATGCCTTCGATACCTTCAGGTATCCGAACGAAATCGGGCCGGGCGTCTACGATATTCATTCGCCGAATATTCCGACCGAGGCGCATATCGTTCAGCTGATGCAGAAGGCGGCCGAGCGCATTCCGGCGCAGCGCCTCTGGGTGAACCCGGATTGCGGCCTGAAGACGCGCCAGTGGGCCGAGGTGATTCCGGCGCTGACGCAGATGGTCGCGGCCGCGAAGGTGTTGCGCGCACAGGCGCGCTAACGCTTCGCGATCGCGCGCTGAGTCGGGTTCGACTCAGCCTGGCTCGACTCAACTGCCCGCGACCTTGAACAGACGATTTTTCTGCAAGGTCTTTTCGTCGGGCGCGGCCACCTTTCCCCGGCGCGGCGCGCTCGGGCCCGCTTCTTCTTCGAGCGGCGGGCCGGTATAGCGTCCGCGCGGGCGAATCACCTTGCCCACGCGCAGTTGCTCGATGCAGTGCGCGAGCAGGCCCACGCAGCGCGCCGTGGCGAACAGCGCGAACGCGGCGTCGCGCGGCAGATTCAATTGCGCCGCGAGCGTCGCGAGCGCGACGTCGATGGTCGGCTTGAGGCCGGTGAGCTTCACGACCTTGGCGATGAAGGCGGCGAGTTCGGCGGGCGGCTCCAGCGCGTCGAGCAGCGCGGCGGCACGCGGGTCGCCGTCCGGGTACAGATGATGACCGAAGCCCGGCACCGGAATCGCCGATTGCAGATGATGCGTGACGACCTGATCCGCGCCGAGCCGGTTCACGTCGTCGAAGACGGCGCGCACGCGCCCGGACGCGTCGCCGTGCAGCGGCCCCGACAAGGTCGCGAGGCCCGTGAGCAGGCAGCCGGGCAGCGAGGCGCCCGTGGACGCCGTGATGCGCGCCGCGAACGCCGAACTCGTGATCTCGTGGTCGGCGACCAGCACGAGCGCCTTGCGGATCAGCTCGGCGCCGTGGGCGTCCTGATTCCAGCCGAGCGCGAGGCGTGCGTGGACCGGCATGGCGTCGTCGCCGTTTGAGCTAGCGCTTGCGCCGAATGCCCGCGCGACGGCCGCGACCAGCTGGCCTGCTTCGACGTGCAGGGCGGCGTCGGTGCGGCCGAGCGTGGAGTGGCCGTTGGCGGCGAGCGCCGCGAGCGAGGTGAACGCGCATTGCCGTCCGCGCGTTTCGCCTTCCGGCGCGGCGTCGTCGGCCTCGAAGGGGAAGGTCACGGGCGCGCGCGCGTGCCAGAGCAGCGTGGCGACGTCTTCGAGCGTGGCGTGGTCGGCGAGCGCGATGGAGTCGCGTCCGCGATAGTACGGGCGGCCCTTCGAGAACGTGGTGATGCCGCTATAGATGCACGGCTCCGCGCCGAAGATCGTGCCCGCCGCGAGCGCTTCGCGCTTGCGTCCGACCTGCTTCTTGCGGCACAGGCGCGCGACGTCGTCGGCGCGATAGAGGCTTTTGCGCGGATCGTGCGGGTCGGGCATCACGGCGATATTGCCGCGGCTCGCGTAGGCGTAGACGGTCTGCGCTTGCACGCCGAGTTGCCGGGCGGCTTCGGCCAGAGTGATCCAGTTTCGCATGGGAAAACAGGGGGAATGCGGGGAACGATGAGCGGGGCGACGCGCCGCGGGCGAGCCGCGCGCGACGCCGACATCGTCTCATCTTGCAGGCTTTCTAGCGAAAAGTCATCTCGGCGGGGCGGCGCTCCAGCACCTCGATGAGCACGTCGCCCGGCGCGCGCACGAAGCAGGCGCGCACGCCGGGCCGGATCTGGCGCACCGGCTCGACGATCTGCGCCTCGCAGCGCGTGAGATGCGCGAACGCGGCGTCGAGATCGTCCACCGTCACGCCGAAGTGATCGATGCCTTCGCGGCGCGCTTGCGCATCGCGCGATTCAGCGGACGACGCCGTTTGCGAATGAATCTGCGAAGGCGCGAGCGGCGTAATGAACAGATCGACGCCGCCGATGCGCAGATCGACGCGGCCAGGCCGCCGGACGATCCCGGCGTTCAGGCAGCGCGCGAACCACGCGGCGGTGGCTTCGGCGTCGGCCGAGCAGAGTTGCAGATGATCCCATCGGCATTCGACAGGCGAGGGCAGGTTCGTCATGAACGGTTCCGGTTGGCGTGCGCGTTAGAGTTCGATGCGGGACAGCTTGCCCAGCAGCACCGAATACGAGAGCGTGCCGACGAGGCAGATCGCGCCCATCAGATTCAGCGCCCAGTAGAAGTGGCCCGTGTGCTGCGTGATATAGCCGATCATCAGCGGCGTGGTGATGCCCGCTATATTGGCGGCGAGACTCGTGATGCTGCTCGTCAGGCCCACATATTGGCGCGGCGCGATTTCGGCCACGGCGGCCCACGACATCGAACCCACGCCCTGCGCGAAGAACGCGACGGTCAGCACGGCGATCACGAGTTCGTTCGACTCGACGAAATTCACGAGCACGATCGATGCGCCCAGCAAGGTGCCGACGATCAGCGGCGCTTTACGCGCGGTGGAAACCGAGACGCCGCGACGTATGCAGAAGTCCGAAATAAATCCGGCGCTGAGAATGCCGATCGTCGCGCCGAGAAACGGCATCGCCTGGAAGATGCCCACCTTGATCATCGACATGTGGCGCGCTTCGACCAGATAGGTCATGAACCACGTCGTGAAGAACACCAGCAGCGTGTTATTGCAGAACTTGCCGAGACAGATTGCGAGTATCTGACGATAGCCGAGCAGGCGCAGCGCCATGCGCCAGTTGAACTTGTCGCGCGGCTTGCGCGAGGCGGGCGTGACGCCGCCGTTGATGTGCTGGAGTTCGGCGGCGTTCACGGCGCGATGGCGCGCGGGATCGCGATAGGTGCGATACCAGAGCACGCTGAACAGAATGCCGAATCCGCCCGTCACGAAGAAGACCGTGCGCCAGCCGTACATCGACGAAATCCACAGCAGCAGGCCCGTGAACAGCGGCGTGCCGATGTATTGGCCCATCACGTAGACGCTCGTGGCGAAGCCGCGTTCCTGCACCGGAAACCACAAGGTGACCGCGCGCGTGTTCGAGGGGAACGCGGGCGTTTCGAGTGCGCCCATCGCGAGGCGCGAACCGAGCAGCATGTGATAGCCGTTCGCGAAACCTTGCGTGAGCGTCGCGAACGACCAGCCCACCAGCGAGAGCGCATAGGCCACGCGCGAGCCGAGCACGTCGGTGAGCACGCCGCCGGGCACGAGCGCGATGGAGTAGGCGAGGCCGAATGCGGCGAACAGCTCGCCCATCTGCATCTTGTTGAGCCCGAGATCCTTCGAGAGCGAAGGCGCGACGATGCCGAGCGCCGAGCGATCGACGTAATTGAGTATGGTCGCGATCAGCAGCATCGAGAGCACGGCATAGCGGACTTTCGTGCGCTTCGCGCTTTGCGCGTAAGCCGGCGTGCCCGCGGGCAACGGTTGATCCTCTGCGTATTTCATCGGTGTCTCCATGTCAGGCGGCTTTTTTATGCGGTCCGCTTCGTGTCGTTATCCGCGGCCGACGAACGGCATCGTGGTCGCCATGATCGTCATGTCGAGAATGTTGGCCTCGGGCGGCAGCGTCGCCATATGCACGACCGCATTCGCCACGTGCTCCACGTCCATGCGCGCTTCGGGCGCGAGCCGGCCATCGGCCTGCAGGACGCCTTTGTTCATACGTTCCGTGAGCGGCGTGGCCGCGTTGCCGATGTCGATCTGGCCGCACGCGATCTTGTACGCGCGGCCGTCGAGTGCGATCGAGCGCGTGATGCCGGTCACCGCGTGCTTGGTCGCGGTGTAGGCGATCGTGTTCGGACGCGGCGAGTGCGCGGAGATCGAACCGTTGTTGATGATGCGCCCGCCTTGCGGCGACTGCGCTTTCATCTGCCGATACGCGGCGCGCGCGCACAGAAACACGCCGGTGAGATTGGTGGCGACGACGTCGTTCCAGAGATCGAGTTCGTAGTCTTCGAGCGGCACCGCGCCCGCGTTGCGGCCCGCATTGTTGAACAGCACGTCGAGACGGCCGAAGCGCTGAGCGATCTGCGCGAAGGCGTGCTCGACGGAGTCGGCATCGGTCACGTCGGCGGTGAAGGGCTGCGCCTCGCCGCCGGTCAGGCCGATCGCTTCCTGCGTATCGAGCAAGGGTTCGAGGCGGCGTCCGATCAGCGCGACCGTGAAGCCATTCCTCGCGAGCGCGATGGCCGTGGCGCGGCCGATGCCGGAACCCGCGCCGGTGACGGCCGCGATGCGAGGCAATGCGCGTGGCGATGCGGGGGACGATGCGGGTTTCGATTCAGGCGTCGATGCAGACATTTCCCGTCCTCTGGTCGATTCGGTTGAACACGGAAAAAGGATTGCATTCGGCTGACACGGGCAGCAATCTTGATTGGATCAATCAACATCAGAGGGCTTGCCAGCCGGGGGGCCATCAGGGAATGTCCCGATGCGGCGCGCGAGACGGGACGCGCAAAAGACATGCGCGATGAAGTCGGTGATTAAGTCCGCGCTTAGGTTCGTGATTCAGTCCGCAATGAAGTCCGCGAATTAAGGGCGCGAATTAAAGCACTGCGTGTGAATAGCGTAGTGAACGGCGCGCTTGAGCGATAGCGGCCGATAAGTTGATTGATCGAATCAAGATTGACGCATCGGTGTGCGGCTTCGTAGTCTCTCGTCGTCATTCGACCCAAAGGAAAGCACGATGCCGGACACTCAACGCACCCGACTGCTCATCGCACGCAAGGTTCCCGCTGCCGTGGCGCAGCGCGCGGAAGCCGAATTTCACGCCTACGTGACCGACGCCGACATGGACGCGGCGTCCGTGGTCGACTTCTGCACGAAGCACGCGCTGCCCGCCGTGCTGATCGGCAAGAAGTCGGGCCTTCAGGCCGAGCACATCGCCGCCTTGCCGCCGACGCTGAAGATCATCGCGAACGCGAGCGCGGGCGTCGATCATATGGATGTGGCGGCGGCGCGCGCACGCGGCATCGTCGTGACGAACGCGCCCGACGCGCTGACCGAATGCACCGCCGACTTCACGATGCTGCTGGTGCTGGCGGCTTGCCGCCGCGCGTCGGAATACGAGCGCATCATGCGCGCGGGCTGGGGCAAGTCGTTCGGCATGACCGACATGCTCGGCACGCGCGTGAACGGTAAGACGCTCGGCATCGTCGGGTTTGGGCGCATCGGTCGCGCGGTCGCGCGGCGCGCGCAAGGCTTCGGTATGCGCGTGATCTATACGGATATTCAGCGTGCCGCGCCTGCGCTCGAAAACGGCGCGACGTATTACGAGAGCCTCGACGCCATGCTGCCGCACAGCCTGGTGCTGACGCTGCACGTGCCCGGCGGCGGCGCGCCGCTAATGACCACGCGCGAATTCGGACTCCTGCCGAAAGACGCGATCTTCGTGAACGCGGCGCGCGGCGGTCTCGTCGATGAAGATGCGCTGTACGCGGCGCTGACCTCGGGGCAGCTGCGCGGCGCGGGCCTCGATGTCTATCGCGGCGAGCCGAACGTCGATCCGCGCTTCGCCACGCTCGACAACGTGTTCCTCACGCCGCATATGGCGAGCGCCACGGTGGAAACGCGCGACCAGATGGGTTTCACCGCGCTCGATAACGTCGCGGCCGTGCTCGGCGGCGCGAGTGCGCTGAATCCGGTTTGATCGGACCCGACTCTGCGCTTTAAAGACTGCGGTTCGCCGTCGTGCAATGCGGCGGCGAATCGGCAAAAACAGTCACTGCATCCCACTATGTCGGATCAGGCTGCGTCCCTCACGCAGCGGCTGCGATATCGAAACCGATATCGAAAGCGTCCGGTTTTTCATTAGAACGATATCGATTCGGTCCTTAGACTCGAACGGCCGCCTCATTGCGCATCGTTTTCCCGCGCTTTCCCTCACTTTCCGCAAGCCCGCGCGCCGCGCTGCCGGTGCTCCGTCTAGGGCAAATCCCTATGGGTCTGAAGTTTTCCGCAACATTAGTATATTAGAAAGCCTCCGTCATCGAGATGGAGTAAAAGCATGGAGACCAGCGTCGCCGGGGCGGACACGAACGTGTCGCGGCCTGGAGAGACGCCCGCCGCGAAGGTTTTTCGGAGCACGGATGTGATCGATAACATCGAGTCGAAACAAAGCGCGTCCCCCCTGATACGTTTTTCTGGCATCGGCAAGTCCTTCGGCAATGTGAGGGCCTTGTCCGATATCGATTTCGATTTCCTCGCGGGCGAATGCGTCGGCATCGCCGGGCATAACGGCGCGGGCAAATCGACCTTGATGGCGGTGCTCGCGGGCGTGTATACGCCCACCGACGGCCGCATCGAAACGCATGGCGCGTCCGCGCCGCATTACGACGCCGACGCCGCGCGACTCGCGGGCGTGCGCTGCGTGTTCCAGGAGCTGTCGCTCTGTCCGAACCTGAGCATCGCGGAGAACATGTGCGTCGTGCATCCGCGTCTGCGCGGACGCGGCTGGCGCAAGCGCGCGAGCACGCTGATGCGCGAGAAGCTCGCCGAAATCTTTCCGGGCTGCGGCCTGAGCGGCGCGGAACTCGTTTCCGACCTCACGCTCACGCAGCGGCAGATGGTGGAAATCGCGCGCGCATTCACGGAAACCGATACGCCCGTGCGTCTCGTGATTCTCGACGAACCCACGTCGAGCCTCGACGCGCACACGGCCGAACAACTGCTCGCCTACGTGCGCAAGGCCAACGCGCGCGGCGTGACGTGTTTGCTCGTCACGCACATGCTCGGCGAAATCGAGCGCGTGGCCGACCGCGTGATGGTGATGCGTGACGGCAAGCTCGTGCGCATTCTGCCGCGCGAAAATCTCACGCGCGACGCGATCATTCAGGCGATGGGCCAGCATGTGGAAGTGGCGAACGCGCCGCGCGAAGATGCCGCCGCGCAGACGGCGCGCGAGCACGCCACGCGCGATTATCGCTGGGTGATCGGGCCGCACCGGCGCGCCGAAATCGACGCGTCGCGCGGCGAAGTGATCGGCTTCGGCGGCCTCGCGGGGCAAGGGCAAACCGAAACGCTGCTGGCGATCTACGACATCGCACAACGCGCCTCGCGCGACAGCGTGGCCTTCGTCGCGGGCGACCGCGCGCGCGACGGCGTGTTTCCGGTCTGGTCGATCGCACAGAATCTCGACGTGCGCTGGCTCGGGCGCGGCGGCATGACGGCGCACGACACGAACGATGCCGCGAGCAGTGGCGCCGCGAAAGGCCTAGGCTGGCTGATCGACTTCAAGGCCGCGCGTGCGCTGGTGGAAACGTGGCGCACGAAGATCGGCATACGCGGCGCGTCGATGCAATCGAACATCCTCTCGCTCTCGGGCGGCAATCAGCAGAAGGTGCTGTTCGCGCGCGCGCTCGCCTCGAACGCCTCGCTCATTCTGATGGACGATCCCACGCGCGGCGTCGATATCGGCACCAAGCGCGAGATCTACGCGCTCGTGCGCGCCGAAGCCGCGAAGGGCCGCACCTTCGTCTGGTACACGACCGAAAACGACGAACTCGCCTATTGCGACCGCACCTTCGTGTTCCGCTCGCGCCGCGTCACGCGCGTGCTGCACGCGGGCGAATGCACGGAAGAAGCGCTGCTTGCAGCGAGCTTCGAGGAGCTGGCTGCATGAGTACTGTGATGACCCAGGCGCGTTTGCGCACGATGTTGCCCGCCGTTTCGCTGTGCGCGGTGCTGGTGCCGATCCTGTTTCTGCAACCGGCCACGCTCAGTTATTTCGGCTCGAATCTGCTGCTCAATCTCGCGGTGCCGCTGGTGCTCGCGACGCTCGCGCAACTCGCGATCATCACCGTGAACGACCTCGATCTCTCGATCGGGCCGTTCGTGAGCCTCGTCGCCTGCATCGGCGCGACGATCCTCGATCAGCATCCGCTGCTCGGCGTGCTCGCGCTCGCCGCTTGCGTGGCCGGTTATGCGGCCATCGGCGCGTTGATCGAGATTCGCCGCATTCCGTCGATCGTCGTCACGCTCGGTCTCTCGTTCGTCTGGAGCGGGCTCGCGATCGTGCTGCTGCCGTCGCCGGGCGGCAACAGCCCCGGCTGGCTCGGCTCGGCGATGAGCTTCCAGACGCCGCTCGTGGCCGCGCCCATCGTCTGGTCGGCGGTGATCGCCGTGGTCGCGCACTTCCTGCTGATGCGCAGTTCGGCGGGCGTGCGCAGCCGCGCGGTCGGCGGCAATCCGCGCGCCGTGAGCCGCTTCGGCTGGTCGCTGGTCGGACGCCGCGCGCTGATGTACGGCGTGGCCGGCATCTTCGGCGTGCTCTCGGGTCTCGCGCTGCTCGGCCTGACGACTTCCGCCGACGCCAACATCGCGCTGCGCTACACGCTGCTCTCGATCGCGGCCGTGATCCTCGGCGGCGGCGAATTCGTGGGCGGACGCGTCTCGGTGGTCGGCGCGGTGCTCGGTGCGATCACGCTCACGCTCGCGGCGTCGTTCCTCGCGTTCCTCAACATTTCGTCGGACTGGCAGGTGGGCATGCAGGGCGCGATCCTGATCGTCGTGCTGTCGCTGCGCGTCCTGCTTCAACGTAACGGAGAGCGCCAATGACGACGCCTCGTTCCGGCGGCGTCGCCGCCACGCCCGCCGATTCCGCTGAATCCGCGCAAGCGGGCCTGTTCGCACGCGTTAGAGCGCTCGACGCACCGTGGGCGCTGTCGTTTGCGGGTGCCGTGCTGGTGTGGGCCGCGACGGTGGGTTTCTTCGGCTTGCCGGTCGCCGCCAACGTGCTCGAAACCGCGCTGGTTTACGGCATTTTCATGGTGCTCGTCGGGCTCGGACAGATGCTCGTCATCACTTCGGGGACCGGCAACATCGACCTCTCGGTGCCGTCGACGATCGCGCTCGCGGGCGTGATCGGCATGCACGTGATGAACGGCAGCGACGCGCGCATCGCGCTCGGCATTATCGCGGTGATCGGCGTGGGACTCGCGGTCGGCCTCGTCAATTACGCGCTGATTCGCCTGCTGCGCATTCCGCCGATCATCGCCACGCTGTCTTCCAGCTTCATCATCCAGTCGGTGGCGATCACGCAGGGCGGCAATCTGCCCGCGCCGCCCGCCGCGCTCGGCAACTTCGCGACCGGACGCCTGCTGCACATTCCGTATCTCGCGCTGCTCGCCGTGGTGCTCTCGCTGCTGATCGCGCTGCTCATGCATCGCAGTGTGTACGGACGGCGGCTTTCGGCGGTCGGCCAGAACGCGCGCGCCGCGTGGCTCGCGGGCGTGAACGTGCATCGCACGCGCTGCACCGCCTACGTGCTCTCGGCGATCATCGCCTCGCTCGCGGCCGTGTGTCTCGCGGCGGTCGCGGGCGGCGCGGCGCTCGACATGGGCGTCGAGTACATGCTGATCTCGATTGCCGTGGTCGTGATCGGCGGCACGCTCGTGACGGGCGGCAAGGCTTCGATTCTCGGCGTCTGGGGCGCGTCGATGTTCCTCTTCATGATGACGTCGATCCTCAATGCCGTGGGCGCGGACGCGGGCGTGCGCTCGCTCGTCTACGGCGTGCTCATCATCGCGGTCACCGCCGTTGCGGGCGGGCAGAAGCTGCGCTGATCGTTATCTAAGGATGCCTGATTAACTGGAGGTGGCGCGGCGCGGGATGCGCCTGCGCCTCTGTTGTTGCGCCCGCCATCGAGCGCCACCTTCATCGAATAACAAGGAGACACCATGAACGCGCACGACCACGAAGTGCACGATCCGCGTTTTCGGCGGCTGATCCAGCCCAACGCGCTGTTGCAGAAGATCGCGGGCGACTGTCTGTGGACCGAAGGGCCGGTGTATTTTCCGGCGAGCGACCTGCTCGTGTGGAGCGACATTCCGAACAACCGCATGATGCGCTGGGCGCCCGGCATGGGCGTGGGCGTGTTCCGCGCGAACGCGAATTTCAGCAACGGCAACACGCGCGACGGCGAAGGGCGGCTCGTGAGCTGCGAGCACGGCAGGCGCTGCATTTCGCGCACCGAGCACGACGGCAGCGTGACCGTGCTGGCCTCGCATTACGATGGCAAGCGCCTGAATTCGCCGAACGATCTCGTGGTCGATTCGCAAGGCACGATCTGGTTCACCGATCCCGATTACGGCATTCTCAGCGACTACGAAGGCTATCGCGCCGAAAGCGAAATCAGCGGCTGCCACGTCTATGCGTTCGTGCGCGGCGCGCTGGAGCCGCGCCGAGTCGCCGACGACTTCGTCAAGCCGAACGGCCTCGCGTTCTCGCCCGATGAATCGAAGCTCTATATCGCCGACTCGGGCGCCTCGCATGTCGAGAACGGCCCGCGCCATATTCGCGTGTTCGACGTGCGCGACGGGCGACTCACGAACGGCCGCATTTTCGTGGAGATGGAGCAGGGCATTCCCGACGGTCTGCGCGTGGACGAACACGGCAACGTCTGGACCAGCGCCGCCGACGGCGTGCATTGCTACGCGCCGGACGGCACACTGCTCGGCAAGATCCTGATTCCCGAGGCGGTCGCGAACCTGACCTTCGGCGGCCTCAACCGCAACTGCCTGTTCATCACGGCGACGACCTCGGTCTATTCGCTGCCGGTTGGCGTGCGCGGCGCGCGCTGATTCGATATCGCAGCATCCCGCAAGACAAGAACACTTCAGAGGAGATGACTTTCCATGCGTAAATTGAGCCACATTGCCGGCGCGGTGGCGCTGATGAGCCTCGCGTTTGCGGCGACGGGCGCGCACGCGCAAGTGTCGCAAACGAGCACGGCGACGAAGAAGATCGCGCTGTCGAACAACTACGCGGGCAACGCGTGGCGGCAGACCATGATCAAGGACTGGCAGACGGTGACGAACGAAGCGGTCGCGCAGAAGCGCGTCGCGGCGGCGCCCACCTTCACCACGGCCGAGAACCAGGTGACCGAGCAGGCGCAGCAGATCCAGAACCTGATCCTGCAAGGCTATAACGCGATCGTCGTGGATGCGGCTTCGCCCACGGCGCTCAACGGCGTGATCAAGCAGGCGTGTGCGGCGGGCATCGTCGTGGTGTCGTACGACGGCATCGTGACCGAGCCGTGCGCGTATCGCGTGTCGTTCGATTTCCACGCGTGGGGCGCGAATCAGGTCGACTATCTGGCGAAGCGTCTGAACGGCAAGGGCACGCTGCTCGAAGTGCGCGGCCTCGCCGGTGTGTCGGTGGATGAAGCGATTCACCAGGGCATTGTCGATGAACTGAAGAAGTATCCGGGCATGAAGATCGTCGCGAGCGTCAACGGCAACTGGACGCAGACGGTCGCGCAAAAAGCCGTGGCGGGCGTGCTGCCGACGCTGCCGAAGATCGACGGCGTGACGACCCAGGGCGACGACGGCTTCGGCACCGCGCAGGCGTTCAAGGCCGCGGGCCGCCCGACGCCGATCATCGTGCTCGGCAATCGCTACGACGAACTGAACTGGTGGAAGAACCAGGCGGGCGCGGGTTATGAAACGACCTCGGTGTCGAATCCGCCGGGCGCGGTGACGGCGGCGTTCTGGGTCGCGCAGCAGGCGCTCGCGGGCAAGAAGATGCCGAAGGACATTCAGGTGCCGCTCGTGAGCGTGACGCGCGAAACGCTCGACGCGGAACTCGCCAAGCTCAAGCCGGGCGGCGTGAGCGACAAGCTTTATACGGTGGAGGAAGCCGTGGCGGTGGTCGACAAGAAGTGAGGTTGAGATGACGTGAAAAAGGCGCCGCGTTGAAAGACGCGGCGCCTTTTTTGTTGGATCGATCCGGGCTTATTTGGCCCAGCGCAGCACCAGCGGATCGAGCCGCTTCGCGACGCGCAGCAGGCTCGCGCGCGTGGCCTCGGCCACGCCCGGCAGCGGCGCGCGCACGGCGTCCGAGGCGATCACGCCGCCGGCCTTCATCAACACCTTCGCGGTGGCGATGCCGCCTTGCCGGTTCTCGTGATTGATGAGCGGCAGCCAGCGCTGATACGCGTCCTCGGCGGCCTCGACCTGCCCGGCAGCCCATGCGTCCATGATCTGGCGGATGCCGTCCGGGTAGCCGCCGCCCGTCATCGCGCCGGTCGCGCCCGCTTCGAGATCGGCGATCAGCGTGATCGCTTCCTCGCCGTCCCACGGTCCGACGATCGCGTCGCCGCCCACGCGGATCAGCTCGCGCAATTTCGCTGCCGCTTGCGGCACTTCGATCTTGAAGTAGCTCACGTGCTCCAGTTCGTGCGCGAGGCGCGCGAGAAAGGGCACGGAGAGCATGGTGCCGCTCATCGGCGCGTCCTGGATCATCACGGGAATCGTCACGGCGTCCGAGACCGCGCGGAAGAAGCCGTAAATCGCGGCCTCGTTCGCGCGCAGCGTCGCGCCGTGATACGGCGGCATCACCATCACCATCGCGGCGCCTGCGTCCTGCGCCGCGCGGCTGCGTTCGGCGCACACGCGCGCGCTGAAATGCGAAGTCGTGACGATCACCGGCACGCGGCCCGCGACGTGTTCGAGCACGCAGCGCATGACGGTTTCGCGTTCGGCGTCGGTCAGCGAAAACTGCTCGGAGAAGTTCGCGAGAATGCACAGGCCGTTCGAGCCCGCGTCGATCATGAAGTCGGTGCAGCGGCGCTGGCCGTCGAGGTCGAGGTCGCCGCTCTCGGTGAAGATGGTCGGCATGACCGGGAAGACGCCGCGATAGGGCGTAGCAGAGGCTTGAGCTTGTGTCATGGTCGAATATTAGTTAGGCATACCTATGGAGTGTGCGATAACGCGCTTCAGGTGATCGCGCCGATCTGCCAGGGCACGAACTCGTTTTGCCCGTAACCATGCAGTTCGCTGCGCGTGCGCGTGCCCGAGGCCGTATCGAGCATCATGCGGAACAGCGCTTCGCCGAGCGCGTCGATGTCGTCGTTGCCGTCCACTACGCCGCCGCAATTCAGGTCGATGTCGTCCGACTGGCGCTTCCAGAGCGCGCTATTCGTGGCGAGCTTCAGCGAAGGCGAGGGCGCGCAGCCATAGGCCGAGCCGCGCCCCGTCGTGAAGCAGATCAGGTTCGCGCCGCCCGCGACCTGGCCCGTCGCCGAGATCGGGTCGTAGCCGGGCGTGTCCATGAACACGAGGCCTTTCGCGAGCACCGGCTGCGCGTATTCGTAGACATCGACGAGATTCGTGCTGCCCGCCTTGGCGATGCCGCCGAGCGATTTTTCGAGCACGGTGGTGAGGCCGCCCGCCTTGTTGCCTGCCGAGGGATTGTTGTTCATCGACGCGTTATGGCGCGCGCAATAGTCTTCCCACCAGCGGATGCGCGCGACCAGCTTGTCGCCGACTTCGCGCGTCACCGCGCGGCGCGTGAGCAGATGTTCCGCGCCGTAAATCTCGGGCGTTTCGGAGAGGATCGCGGTGCCGCCGTGGCGCACGAGCCGGTCGACGGCCGCGCCGAGCACCGGGTTCGCGGTGATGCCCGAATAGCCGTCCGAGCCGCCGCATTGCAGGCCCACGGTCAGATGGCTCGCGCTCACGCGCTCGCGCCGCACGTCATTCGCCGCGCCCAGCATTGCCTTGACGATCTCGATGCCCTTGGCGATGGTTTTGGCCGTGCCGCCGCTGTCCTGAATCGTGAAGGTGCGCAAGCCCGCGTGTTCCTTGAGGCCCTGCGTTTCGAGCAGGCGCGGAATCTGGTTGGTCTCGCAGCCGAGTCCGATCACCAGCACGCTCGCGAAATTCGGGTGGCACATGTAGCCGCCCAGCGTGCGTTGCAGCAGCGCGAGCGCTTCGCCTTCGGTGTCCACCGCGCAGCCCACGCCGTGCGTGAGGGCGACCACGCCGTCGACGTTCGGGAACGCGGCGAGCGCTTCGGGATGAATGTCGCGGCGGAAGTGATCGGCGATGGCGCGCGCGACCGTCGCCGAGCAATTCACGGAAGTCAGGATGCCGATGTAATTGCGCGTGGCGACGCGGCCGTCTGCGCGCACGATGCCGTCGAAGCTCGCGCGTTCGCTGTCGGCCACGAACTCGGTGGCGCGTGCGCCTTCGCTGAACGCGTAGTCGCGCGCGAACTCGCCCATGTCGAGATTGTGCGTATGCACATGATCGCCGGGCGCGATCGCCTGACGCGCGAAGCCGATGATCTGACCGTAACGATGCACGGGCGCGCCCGCCGCGATCGCGCGCGTGGCGACCTTGTGGCCCGGCGGAATCAGGCCGCTGACGCGCACGCCGTCGCCTTCGACGGGCATGCCGCCGATCAGCTGTTCGAGCGCGACGACGACATCGTCGGCGGGATGCAGGCGGATCACGCGCGCGGACGCGGGCGCGGGTTGGGACGATGGCGTGTGCGGCATGGCGGAAGTGAGTGTGGACATGATCGCAAGTGAATTAGGACGCGAAATAAGCGGCGCCGCGTGCTCAGTCGAGGCCGCGGTCGCGATAGTCGATGAGACTCGCGCAGACGGCGAGGCCGAACGCAGCGGCGACGAAGAACATCAGCGCGAGGAAATAGGTGCCGGTCGTTTGCACGATGACGCCGATCAGGATCGGCACGATCACGCCGACGATGTTGCCGGAGAAGTTCATCGCGCCCGCGAGCAGGCCGGCGCGCGACTGGCCGCCGAGCGTGGCGGGCACGCCCCAGAACATGCCGCACCAGCGGATGAAGAACAGCGCGATGGAGAGCAGCACGACCACGCTGACGAGGCCGGTGGCGTAGCTCACGGCGAGAATCGCGGCGGCGGAGGCGAGGCCCGCGAAGCCGAACATCGACTTCATCACGCGGTTCGGCTCGCCGCCCTTCGCGCGCCACGTATCGGCCAGCCAGCCGCCGAACAGTTCGCCGATGAAGCCGCACAGGAAGATCACGAAGGTCGCGCCGCCCATCTGCTTGAGGTCGAAGCCGTGCGCCTTGTGCAGATAGCTGGGCATCCACGTCATCAGGCCGTAGAACACGCTGTTGTAGCAGGCCCAGCTCGCGAACATGCAGAGCACCGAGCGGTCGGCGAGCACGGCGCGCAGCGGCAGGCGCTCGCGCGGCGCGCGGGCGCTGCGTTGCCGGCGCGCGCCTTCGACGTGCGCGAGTTCCGCGGCGTTCACGCCCGGATGTTCGGACGGATGATTGCGGATGTACCACCACGCGATCACGCCGACGACCACGGTGCCGACGCCCGCCACCACGAAGGCGAGCCGCCACGAGCCGAGCCACGCGATCAGCCCGGTGATGATGATCGCGCCGAAGGCCGAGCCGAGCGGCGCGCCGCCGTCGAGCAGCGCCGCGCCGCGGCCGCGCTCCGAAGGCGTGAGCCACGAACCGGCGAGCTTGGCGCCCGCGGGCATGATCGGCGATTCCGCCACGCCGAGGCCGAGGCGCGTGAGCAGCAGCGGAATCCAGTGGAAGCAGCCGGCGGCGAAGGCCTGGCACGCGCCCCACGCGACCGTCGCCATGCCGACGAGATTGCGCGCCTTGAAGCGGTCGACCAGCAGGCCGCTCGGGATCTGCATCAGCGCATAGGTCCAGAAGAACGCGCTCAGCAGCACGCCTTCGAGCGCGGGCGTGAGATTGAATTCGGTCGAGATGAGCGGCAGCGCCACGGAGAGCGACGCGCGGTCGATGTAGTTGATCGACGAGAGCAGCAGCAAGATCCAGAAAATGCGCCAGCGGACGGCGGTGGGCGCGGCGGCGCGGCTGTCGGCGCGCGCGTCTGCCCGGGCCGTGGCGGTGTCTTCCAGTTGCATGGATGTCTCCTGTGGGGATCGGCGCGGCATCGACGCTCGATCGAGGCCGCGCTCAGTGCACTAGTGAATTAATATATTAGTTCTTCGATGATAGAAGAACCTGGCCGCGATCACAACGAAAGCGGGCGCGACCGAGGGAAATCCCTGGAGCGCCCGTCCGGCGGGGCCTAAAGAATTGGGACACTAATATACTGACGGCATGGTTCCGGCCCGCGTGGCGGAACGCTCAGCAACCCATCCGAGATATGACAGAAAACCGCAACGAACCCGAGGCGTTCGTCGCCCGGCTGCTTCAGGCCGACTTTCAGCTGGACCGCGCGAACGCGCTCTCCACGCAGCTTTACCAGTTGCTGCGCGACGCCATCGTGACGATGACGCTGCAACCCGACGATGTGATCTTCGAGCGCGCGCTGGCCGACGCGCTCGGCATCTCGCGCACGCCCGTGCGCGAGGCACTGCTGCAACTGTCGCGCGAGGAACTGGTGCGCATCGCGGCGCAGTCGGGCACCTTCGTCGCGCCCGTGAAGCGCGAGCAGTTCGCGGAGAGCGCGCTGATCCGCAAGGTGCTGGAGACGGCGAGCATCCGCCGCGCGGCCGAGATCATCACGACGCGCGAGCTTGAACAGCTGCACGATATTCAGGAGGCGCACCGGCGCGCGATCGCGCGCGACAACGCGGTGGCCGCGATCAGTTGCGACAACGCGTTTCACGCGACCGTCTGCGCGGCCGCGCGGCTGCCGCGCGTGCAGCAGCTGGTGGAATTCGCGCGTGCGCCGATCGACCGCGTGCGCCACGTGACCGTGCGCGATCCCGTGGTCGCCGACGTCACGCTCAAGCAGCATCAGGCGATTCTCGAAGCGCTCGAACGCCACGATCCCGACGCGGCCGAGCGTGCGCTGCGCGATCATCTCGACGACGCGTTCGTGCGCCAGCAAGCCGCTTACGACGCTAACGTCGATCTGTTTCAGGGACGCTGAAGTTTTCGTTCCGCGGACTCTGCGGATTTACAAGGCGAGATGACCGGAGCGGCGATGGCGTGCGGGCGTCGCGCTTTGCGCGCGCGGCGCAGACGCATCGCCGAACTCACCGGCGTCGCGCGTGACGGCAAACTGGCGGCGATACTCGGTCGGCGTGAGTTGAAAATGTTGGCGGAACAGTTTGGACAGGCCCGCGCCGTTGGCGATACCGCAGCGGCGCGCGATCTTTTCGACGGGCAAATCGGTTTCCGCCAGTAGTCGGCAAATCGCCTCGATGCGCAGATTCAGCACGTATTCCGAAGGCGTGAGATTCGTCGCGGCCTTGAAGCGGCGCAGGAAATTACGCTCGCTCATCGCGGCGGCCTGGGCGGCGTCGCGAATGCTCATCGGCTTGTCGAAATGCGCTTCGAGCCAGCGGATGGCGGCGGTGATCTTGTCGTTCGCGATGGAGGCGAGTGCGGGAAGATCGGGCGGCGAGGGGCGTGCTTTATCTGCGTAGGTATCCGAACTATCGGCGAGGGTCGGCGAGGTCGCGCCGCATTCTTCGTCGATCAGCGCACGCGCGGCGTCGGCCAGATCTCGCGAATCAACCCACGTATGACCCGCGGCGTCGGCGACCGATTCAGCGGACGAGCGCTCGATAACGCCCGCCGCGCACAATTGCTCAAGCGTTTTCGCAGTGGCGACAAGCCGTTCGCCGCGCGACTGCGCGCGCTGGAACCACGTGACGAGCCGCGTATCCTTGAGCGCGCGCTGAAGCCCCGTTCCGCTCATGATGAAGAACGCGCGGTAAGCGCTTTTCGATCGTGTGGCGTCGATACGTTCGGTCCAGACGAACACCGACGTCGCGCTCGCGATCCGTCCGCCCGCCGCCGAGAACAGCACGATGTCGCGCGGCGTGAGGTCGGTATCGGCGGCCTCGGCGGCATCGGTCTCCGCGTCGGCGGGCTGGAGCGCATCGACGAGTCTCGAAAGCTCGGACAGCGCGAAGCCGTTGAACAGCACGATGCCGATCGGTGTTCGATGAAGGGCATCCGGCGTGGCGAACTGATGCGCGGGACAAGACACGTTCTGACTTTCCGAAAGAGTGAGGCGAGGCGAAAGCGGGCTCATGCAGCGTCGATTTCGCCGCCGATCATTTCGAGCACGTGATAGCGCAGCGCAAAGGCGCCCGTCGACGTCGGCATCGCGGCTGCGCCGATCAGATGCGCGAGCCGGAACAGCGCGGCGCGCGGCGGCAGCGCGCCGGACGTCATCCACAAACCGTCGCGTCCGCTCGGCAAGGTCTGCGCGTGACCGGCGAACAGCGCGATCGCGAGGCCGTCGGCCGGGTCCATGCGCGCGATCGCGCGATTGGCGCCCATGCAGTTCCAGCAAAACGTCGCGCCGGGCATCCGCGAGGGTTTGATCATGTGCACGACCATCTGCGCGCCGGGACTGTCCGGTGCGAGCGCGATCGACCACGTGAGCAGGCCGTTGAGCGTGGGCAGCGATTCGAGCCACGTTTGCGCGAGTGCGCTGTCGTAGCCCCACAACCGGATGGCGATGTGCAGCGGCGAATGCGCAATCGGGCGCGCGGGATCGGGCCGCGCGGCCTCACGCTGATTCGCGCGGCGTCCGCCCGTGTGACTGGGCTTCATCATGGTGTTGGAAACTCCCCATTGCCTTGGAGTGGACAGTTTGCGGCGCAATTTGGACAACGCGTGTCCGGTTTCGCACGCAAATGAACAATCACGCGTTCGGTGAAAACGCGATCGTTCTGGACACGCGGTGTCCGGTTCATCCCCACTGCCGGCGTGTGTTACAGCAGCGTCGCCATTTCGGCTGCCGCAAGTGCATAGCGAATCAGGCGGCGGTCGCTCGAATCGAGCGCGTCGGCGTGAAAGTGCAGCAGGTCGCGCAACGCGCCCGCCAGGCGCTTCGCGGGATGCATGCTGGCATCGGCAAGCGGCCACGCGTGCATCAGATAGGCGAGCGGCACGACACGGCGGCTTTCGCACCAGCGCTCGAACAGACGCGCGCAGCAGCGTTCGAGATCGTCGATCAGCGTTTCGCGCGATGCGTGCGATTCGCGCGATTGTTGCGTTTCGCGCGCTTCAGGTAATCGCGAATCGACGATGGACGCGCGCATGACAGGTTCACGTTCCGGCATAGGCTCAACGCAGAGAAGGCGCGCGAATGCGCAGTCCAGGTGGTCAATCGCCCATCGCGATGGGCAGCGATCGCGAGTCAATGTAGCAATGCCCGCTAACGTCCGCGCCCGATTGGCCAAATCGCACCCGGTTTGGCCGATCACGACAATTTATTCACGCGCGGCTAACGCTTGAGCGAAGCCTGCATTTGCGCGCGGTAATCGGTGGGCGTGGTATTCAAACGGCGGCGCAGTAGTTTGGACAACTGCGCGCCGCCGCGCAAACCGCAGCGGCGCGCGATCTTGTCCACGGGCAGCCGCGTGTCGGCGAGCATCTTGCAGCAGAGTTCGATGCGGGTCTGCTGCAAATACTCAGAGGGCGTCACGCCGGTTTCCGCCTTGAAACGGCGCTGGAAATTGCGGTTGCTCATCGAGGCGAATTTCGCTGCGTCGTCCGTGCTGATGGCGCGCGTGGCATTCGTTTCGAGCCAGTGCGCCGCGCGCTGGATCTGCTGACTGAGCGCGGCCACGGAGCGCTTGCCCGCGAGCGAGCAGAAGTGCCAGCGCAGCGGCTGGCTCGCGCGGCGGCCGATGTCCTGCGCCACCGCCGCGCCGAGATCGGATTCGACCAGCGCGAGCGCGAGTTCGACCGGGCTCGTCGCGTGTCCCGTGCGTTCGAGTCCGTCGTGTTCGGCCAGCGTGCGGGCCACGTGCGCGCTCAGCCACGCGGGACGCGCCGTGTCGTCGTGCGACTCGCCGTCGGCGATGGCGAAGACCTTGGCGGCGAAGCCGACGAAACGGCTCAGCGCCGCGTGGGGCGGTTCGTGCGTGGCGTCGGCGTGGTTGCCCACAGGATCGCCGGTCGCGACGAACACGGCATGAAAGGCATCGGCGTGAGACGGCGGCTCCGCGCGCGCCGTCTGTAGCCCGATCGACGACGCGCTGCGCACGACGCCGCCGCTCGCCGAGAGCAGGCGCACATCGTAGGGCGAGCCGTCGGTCGACGTGCCCGCATGGACCCGATTCGCGAGATGCAGAATCTCCACGACGGCGCCGACCGGCAGCAGCGCAAAGCCGTCGCAGACCACGACGCCGATTTTTTTCGCGCGATGACGCCCGGCATTCGCCCCGAGCGTTGCATCGGGCGGAAGTTGTTGCAGCCGCGCACCCGCCATTGCCGCCATCCCCGCGTGATGTTGGTTTGCGTGCCTGAGCGGCACTTGTCGGTGCATCTTAGTCAGCGCGTATCGAAAGGGCGCGGGCGTGGCTGATTGCGACCCATCCTGGGCGGATTCGCGCACAAGGGCGCTGCGAGCGCGAGCGGCGCCGGGTGGGATGAATTCCGCCGAGCTGCTGTTGGAATCGGTCAGGGCCGATGGCGAAAAAAGTGGCGCGCCTATGATGCGGCGCTGCTGGCGACATCCGCGCCGGTATAACCGGGCAAGCCGACGCCAATGACATCTGCCATCACGATTGCAACGACCGCCACGACCACCACCACCGCCACGCCTGCAGCGATCCACGACGACGCAAGCCGCCGCCAGAACGACAGCCGCCACACGATCGGCGTGCTGCTCTTTGAGGGCTTCAGCTTTCTGATGATGAGCGTGATCTCCGATCTGTTCCGTTTCGCCAACGAGACGTCGGCGGCGCGCGCGCATGGCGCGATGTGCTACGACGTGCGCTTTTTGTCGCTCGACGGCGGGCAGGTCCGTTCGTCGTCGTCGCTCGACGTGTGGACGCATGCGTGCGAGACGCAGCGCGCCACGCGCTTCGACGTGCTGTTTATCGGCGACGGCGCGGGCGCGAGCCGCGCGGCGGCG
>NZ_CAJZAR010000035.1:174-14353 GCF_914484835.1 Paraburkholderia tropica | reverse complement strand
GCCGGGGCTCGGCGCGTCGATGCCCAGTTCGAAGCCGCGCGCGCGGATCGTGTCGAGCGTGGCCGCGAACGCCGCATCCTGGCGCGGCGCGGCGTCGTGCTCGCCCGAGGTGCCGCGCCAGACCGGCTGCGCCGTCTGGTTGGCCCACATCGCGTGCAGCGCGTCGTCGTCGAGATACGCGCAGAACACGCGGCCCGTGGACGTGGCGGGCAGCGACATCACCGTGCCCACGTGCAGGTTCACGTGCAGCGGCAGGCTCGCGTGCTCGTAACGGACGATGGTCGGCCCCTGCGGACCGGCGATGCACATCGCCACGCTGCAGTTGTGCGCCTGCGCGAGCGCCGCCGCGTGCGGCACGGCTTCGCGCAGCGCGGGCTGCTGCGCGAGATGCAGCAGGCCGAGGCGCAGCGCGAGCGGACCGGCCTCGTAGCGGCCCGACAGCGCGTCGCGCTTGATCAGGCCGAGGCGCGTGAGGCTCACCAGATAGGCGTGCGCCTGGCTCGACGCGATCTCCGCGCCCGCCGCGAGGTCGCTGGGCGCGAGCGGCACGCGCGCGTCGGCGAGCACGCGCAGCAGGCGCGCGCCCACTTCCACGCTCTGAATGCCGCGCTGGGTTTTCGCGCCGTCCGCTTCGGCGTTGCGAGGGGTCTTCACGCGTTGTCCCGGGCTGAAAAAGGGTCCATGTTAACCGAAGCGCGGGCGATTTCACGCGCCCGCGAGGCGGGCGGCGCGTCGCCGCGTGTGTCGACGAGAAGTCGGCGAGAAATTAGCTAATAGCGATAGTATTCGCTATTGACAAATAAAAACCGCTGGACGATCATGGCCTCACACCGGCACCCTCCGGCGCCCCAATACATATGGAGACTCACGATGGCAAAGGCGTTCGCATCCCAGGCCGACCTCGAAGAGAAACAGGTCACGTTCACGCAGCTCTCTGAAAACGCATACGCCTACACCACCGAAGGCGACCCGAATTCGGGCGTGATCATCGGCGACGACGGCGTGCTGATCGTCGACACCACGGCCACGCCCGCCATGGCGCAGGATCTCATCGCGAAGATCCGCAGCGTCACCGACAAGCCCATCAAATACGTCGTGCTCTCGCACTATCACGCGGTGCGCGTGCTGGGTGCGTCGGCGTATTTCGCGGAAGGCGCGCAGCAGATCATCGCGAGCCGCGGCACCTACGAGATGATCGTCGAGCGCGGCGAGCAGGACATGAAGTCGGAGATCGAGCGCTTCCCGCGCCTCTTTGCGGGCGTCGAAACGGTGCCGGGCCTCACGTGGCCCACGCTCGTGTTCGAGAAGGAAATCACGCTGTTCCTCGGCAAGCTCGAAGTGAAGATCGCGCATCTGGGCGCGGGCCACACGAAGGGCGACACCGTGGTCTGGCTGCCGCAGCAGAAGGTGCTGTTCTCCGGCGACCTCGTGGAATACGACGCGGCCTGCTATTGCGGCGACGCGCAACTGGCCGACTGGCCCGCCACGCTCGAAGCGCTGCGCGCGCTGGGCGCAGAAAAGCTCGTGCCGGGCCGCGGCCCCGCGCTGCTCAATCCCGCCGACGTGAACAAGGGCCTCGATTACACGAAGGATTTCGTGAGCACGCTGCTCGCGCAGGGCCGCAAGGCGGTCGAGAAGCAACTCGATCTCAAGCAGTCGATGGCGCTCACGCGCGAGGCCATGGACCCGAAATTCGGCCACGTCTTCATCTACGAACATTGCCTGCCGTTCGACGTGTCGCGCGCTTACGACGAAGCGAGCGGCATCACGCATCCGCGCATCTGGACCGCGCAGCGCGACAAGGAAATGTGGGACGCGTTGCAGGACTGAGCGGATAGCGATGAACGCGTAGGAAGCGCGCGCGTCCCGACACGCGCGCGCTAAATGCCGATAAAGGCATGGTGGAGACAACAATGATCGACTATCAGACGCTGACTTTCGACTACACGCGCTGTCGCGAGCAGGATTCGAATGCGGATGCGTGCGTGCATCCGGTCGTGGTGGTGGGCGCGGGTCCGGTCGGGCTCGCGACGGCCATCGACCTCGCGCAACAGAACCTGCCGGTCGTGCTCGTCGACGACGACTGCACGCTGTCCACGGGCTCGCGCGCGATCTGTTTTTCGAAGCGCTCGCTCGATATCTTCGACCGCCTCGGCTGCGGCCAGCGCATGGTCGAGAAGGGCGTGAGCTGGAACGTGGGCAAGGTGTTCCGCAAGGACGAACTCGTTTATACGTTCAACCTGCTGCCCGAAAGCGGGCATCATCGACCGGCGTTCGTGAATCTGCAGCAGTATTACGTCGAAGGCTTTTTGCTCGAACGCGCACAGGAACTGCCGAATCTGGAGATTCGCTGGAAAAGCAAGGTCACGGGCATCGCGCAACGCAACGATCGCGATGCGCCCGATGCGCACGTGGCGCTGGAAATCGACACGCCCGACGGCCCGTACGAACTGCGCGCGCGCTACGTGGTGGCCGCCGACGGCTCGCGCAGCCCCGTGCGCAAGCTCATGGGCCTCGACAGCCACGGCCGCACCTTCAAGGATCGCTTCCTGATCGCCGACGTGAAGATGGAAGCCGACTTTCCCACCGAACGCTGGTTCTGGTTCGATCCGCCGTTCCATCCGAACCAGTCGGTGCTGCTGCATCGTCAGCCGGACAACGTCTGGCGCATCGACTTTCAACTGGGCTGGGACGCCGATCCGGTGCTCGAAAAAACGCCCGAGCGCGTGATCCCGCGCGTGCGCGCGCTGCTCGGACCGGACGTGAAGTTCGAACTCGAATGGGTCAGCATCTACACGTTCTCGTGCCTGCGCATGGACAGCTTCCGGCACGGCAACGTGCTGTTCGCGGGCGACTCGGCGCACCTCGTTTCGCCGTTCGGCGCGCGTGGCGCGAATAGCGGCTTCCAGGACGGCGAGAACCTCGCGTGGAAGCTCGCGATGGTGCTGGAAGGGCGCGCGCCCGACGCACTGCTCGATACCTATGCGAGCGAGCGCGAATTCGCCGCCGACGAAAACCTGCGCAATTCCACGCGCTCGACCGATTTCATCACGCCGAAAAGCGCGGTGAGCCGCGTGTTCCGCGACGCCGTGCTGACGCTGGCGCGCGAGCATGCGTTCGCGCGCCAACTGGTGAATAGCGGGCGGCTTTCGGTGCCTGCGGTGTTGCACGAATCGACGCTCAATACGGCCGACGAAGAGACGTTCGCGGGTCAAATGGTGCCGGGCGCCTCATGCGCCGACGCGCCGCTCACGGACACGCAAGGCCGCGAGCAATGGCTGCTCGCGCAACTCGGCGGCCGCTTCACGGCGCTGGTGTTCTGCCGCGCGGGCGAGGCGCTCGCGAGCGGCACGCGCGCGGCGCTCGACGCGCTGGCGGCCGGTGCCGTGCCGATGCACTTCGTGGCCGTGCTGGAAGGCGAGGGCGCGGCGCCTGCCGGGCTGCCTTCGGGCACGTCGGTGTTGCGCGATGTGGATGGCCTCGCGGCGCAGCGCTACGACGCGCGCGACGGCGCGTGCTATCTGATCCGCCCGGATCAGCACGTGTGTGCGCGCTGGCGTCAGGCCGACGCGCCGCGCGTCGAGCGCGCGCTCAAGCGGGCGCTGTGCGTGGCGGGTACGGCATGACCTGATCTGGCCGCGAACCCCAAAACATCAAAGAAGGAGACAACGATGCTGAACACGCAACCCAATCTCGCGCGTCCCGACGACTTCTACGAAGCGCTGATCGACATGCATCGCGATCTGGACGAAGCGCAGAGCCAGTCGGTCAACGCGCAACTGATCCTGCTGCTCGCGAATCACGTGGGCGAGCATGAGGCGCTGATGGACGCCATCCGCTTCGCGCGCGCGGGCGTGGCGGTGCCGCCCGCGAACGGATCGGTGGGCAAGCTGGCGGCTTGAGCTTCACGGCGATGAAGAGGGCGAAGCGCACGCGTGTCGCCCTCTTCATCACTGAGTCACGCTCACTTCACCTTGTCGCCCTCGCGATGCACGGGCTCGGTTTCCTTCAACTGCTTCGCGAGCCGCGACGCCTGCAAATAG
Source organism: Paraburkholderia tropica (assembly GCF_914484835.1). Lineage (GTDB taxonomy): Bacteria > Pseudomonadota > Gammaproteobacteria > Burkholderiales > Burkholderiaceae > Paraburkholderia > Paraburkholderia tropica_A. The sequence continues at coordinate 10,310 of NZ_CAJZAR010000035.1, read as the reverse complement.
CCCGGATTCGCAGGCCGCTTCAGATAACGCCCTGCGCCACGCTTCGCGCGCAAATCGCCATTCGCCCACACCAGTTCGCCTTGTGAAAGCGTGTGCGTGGGCACGCCGCGCACCGTCATGCCTTCGAACACGTTGAAATCGACGTTCTGATGATGCGTCTTCACCGAGATCGTGCGCGTGGCTTCCGGGTCCCAGACCACGAGATCGGCATCCGCGCCCACGGCCACGGCGCCCTTGCGCGGATAGAGGTTGAAGATCTGCGCGGCATTCGTCGACGTCACGCGCACGAATTCGTTCGGCGTGAGGCGGCCCGTGTTGACGCCCTGATCCCAGAGAATCGCCATGCGGTCTTCCACGCCGCCGCAACCGTTAGGAATCCGAGTGAAATCGTCGCGGCCCATGGCTTTCTGCGAGGCGCAGAACACGCAGTGATCGGTGGCCGTGGTGTGCAGCACGCCGCCTTGCAGGCCGCGCCAGAGCGCGTCGCGATGCTCCTTGCTGCGGAACGGCGGGCTCATCACGTGCGCGGCGGCGCGCGTCCAGTCCGGGTCGCGATAGACGGCCTCGTCGATCACCAGATGCCCGGCGAGCACTTCGCCGAACACGCGCTGGCCTTCGGCGCGCGCCCGCGTGATCGCTTCGAGCGCCTCCTTCGCCGAGACGTGCACGATATACACGGGCACACCGAGCACCTGCGCGATGCGGATCGCGCGGTTCGCGGCCTCGCCTTCGACTTCGGGCGGACGCGAGAGCGGATGCGCCTCCGGTCCCGTGAAGCCGCGCGCGAGCAACTGACGCTGTAGCTGGAACACAAGTTCGCCGTTTTCCGCGTGCACGGTCGGCAGCGCGCCCAGTTCGAGCGAGCGCGCGAAGCTGTTCACGAGGATTTCGTCGTCGGCCATGATGGCGTTCTTGTACGCCATGAAGTGCTTGAAGCTCGACACGCCGTGATCGTTCACGAGCAGGCCCATGTCGCGGTGCACGCTCTCGTCCCACCAGGTCACGGCCACGTGAAAGCCGTAGTCGGCAGCGGCTTTTTCGGCCCAGCCGCGCCACTCGCGGAACGCTTCCATGAGCGGCTGCTTCGGGTTCGGAATCACGAAGTCGATGATCGACGTGGTGCCGCCCGCGAGCCCCGCCGCCGTGCCGGTGTAGAAGTCGTCGTGCGCCTTGGTGCCCATGAACGGCAGCTCCATGTGCGTGTGCGGGTCGATGCCGCCGGGCATCACGTACTGGCCGCCCGCATCCACGACGGTGGCGCTCGCGGGCGCGTCGAGGTTTTCGCCGATCGCCTGGATCGTGCCGTTTTCGCAGAGCACGTCCGCGCGATACGTCTTGTCTGCGTCGACGATGGTGCCGCCTCGAATCAGGATCGCCATGATGCTATGTCTCCTTCGGTTTGAGCCTGCATTTCCCGTGGTTTTATGCGTTCGCGATGCTCGGCCTGCGGCTCTTGCCGAGCTTCATCAGCACGCCGTAGACGACCGCCGCGATGGCGAGGCCCACGAACCACGCATACGTATAGAGTCCCTTGAACGCGTCGGGCACCGAGGGAAACGCGCTCGGGAACGCGATGTTCAGAAAGCCCGGCAGATTCGGCAGCACGCCCGCGAGCAGCGCGATCACGGCGGCGCGATTCCAGCCGTTCGTGTAGGCGTATTCGCCGTTTTCCTCGAAGAGCTGATCGGTGTCGAGACGCGTGCCGCGAATCAGGAAGTAATCGACCATCAGAATGCCCGCGACCGGGCCGAGCAGCGCCGAATAACCGACGAGCCAGGTGAAGATATAGCCCTGCGTGGTGGCGAGAATCTTCCACGGCATCATCACGATGGCGAGCGTGGCCGTGATCAGGCCGCCCGCCTTGTACGAAATGCCCTTGGGCCAGAGGCTCGAAAAATCGTAGGCGGGACCGACGAGATTCGCGGCCAGATTGCAGCACATCGTGTCGAGCGTGAGGATGACGAGCGCGATGCCCACGCCGATGCCTTCCATGCGGCTCGTCAGGTCGATCGGGTCCCAGATCGCCTTGCCGTAGATCACCACGGTCGCCGACGTCACCACGACCGAGACCACGGAGAGCAGCGCCATCGGAATCGGCAGCCCGATCGCCTGGCCCACGAGCTGATCCTTCTGCGTCTTCGCGAAGCGCGTGAAGTCGGGAATGTTCAGCGCGAGCGTGGCCCAGAAACCCACCATCGCCGTGAGGCTCGGCCAGAACGTGACCCAGAAGAGGCCGGCCTTCTTGCCGCCCGCCGCGAATTGCGAGGGCTGCGAGAGCATCGAGCCGACGCCGCCCGCCTTCGAGCAGGCCCACCAGACGAGCGCCACGCACATCACGACCTTGATCGGCGCGGACCAGCTTTCGAGCCAGCGGATCGAATCGGTGCCGTGCAGGATGAAGTACAGTTGCAGCGCCCAGAAAATCAGAAAGCACGCGCCCTGGCCGATGGAAATGCCGAGAAAGGGCAGCGCGTCGCCGACCAGCGCGTTATGCGTGAGGATGTTCGCGAGCGTGTAGATGGCGCTGCCGCCGAGCCACGACTGGATGCCGTACCAGCCGCACGCGACGATGGCGCGCAGCATCGCGGGCAGTTTCGCGCCCTGGGTGCCGAACGAGGAGCGCACGAGCACGGCGTAGGGAATGCCGTATTTCGTGCCCGCATGGCCGATCAGCAGCATCGGCACCAGCACGATCACGTTGCCGAGCAGCACGGTGATGACCGCCTGCCACGGCGACATGCCCTGCTCGGTGAGCCCGGCCGCGAGCATGTACGAGGCGATGTTCATCACCATGCCCACCCACAGCGCCGCGAAGTGATACCAGCGCCAGGTGCGCTGCGCGGTGCTCGTGGGCGCGAGATCGTCGTTGTAGAGCTCGCTTGCGCTGCGGCGCGCGCTCGCGTCGCTGCTGGCTGCTGACTGGCTCATGATGCGGGTTCTCCGTGGCTTGTCGTTCGGTTTGTGGTTGGGTTTCTTATTCAAGTCGACGCGCGTATTTCATGCCGATGCTTCAAGCCGCTTTCGGATCCGCCACGCGCGCCGGGTTGTTCGGATGCGTCGTCCAGTTCGCGTAGCGGCCCGAATCGACGCGCTCCATCGTGATGCATTCGTCGACCGGGCAGACATGCATGCATAAATTGCACCCGACGCAATTCGCATCGACCACCTCGAAATGGCGCTGGCCGTCCTTCGTCGCCGTGATCGCCTGATGCGAGGTGTCTTCGCAGGCGATATGGCACAGGCCGCACTGGATGCAGCGGTCCTGATCGATGCGCGCCTTGATGTCGTAGTTCAGGTTCAGGTATTGCCAGTCGGTGACGTTCTGCACGGCGCGGCCGCGGATTGCGTCGAGGTTCGCGTAGCCCTTGTCGTCCATCCAGTTCGAGAGGCCGTCGATCATATCGGAAACGATTCGGAATCCGTAATGCATCGCGGCGGTGCAGACCTGCACGCTGCCCGCGCCGAGCACCATGAATTCGGCGGCGTCGCGCCAGTCGGAAATGCCGCCGATGCCCGAGATCGGCAAGCCTTGCGTTTGCGGGTCGCGCGCGATTTCGGCCACCATGTGCAGCGCGATCGGCTTCGCGGCCGGGCCGCAGTAGCCGCCGTGCGTGCCTTTGCCGTCGACGGTCGGCAGCGGCGCCATCGCGTCGAGATCCACACCGACGATCGAGTTGATCGTGTTGATCAGCGAGACGCCGTCCGCGCCGCCCTTGTACGCGGCGCGCGCGCCGTGGCGGATGTCCGTCACGTTGGGCGTGAGCTTGACGAGGCAGGGCAGGCGCGTGCCTTCCTTGACCCAGCGCGTGACCATTTCGATGTACTCGGGCACCTGGCCCACGGCCGCGCCCATGCCGCGCTCGCTCATGCCGTGCGGGCAGCCGAAGTTCAGTTCGACGGCGTCCGCGCCCGTGTCTTCCACGAGCGGCAGGATCCACTTCCAGTCCTCCTCCGTGCACGGCACCATCAGCGACACGATCAGCGCGCGGTCGGGCCAGTTGCGTTTTACCTCGGCGATTTCCTTGAGATTCACGTCGAGCGGACGGTCGGTGATCAGCTCGATATTGTTCAGGCCCGCGATGCGCTGGCCGCGCCAGGTCGTTGCGCCGTAGCGTGAGCTGACGTTGACCACGTGCGGGTCGAGCCCGAGCGTTTTCCAGACCACGCCGCCCCAGCCCGCCTCGAAGGCGCGGTTGACGTTATAGGCCTTGTCGGTGGGCGGCGCGGAGGCGAGCCAGAACGGATTCGGCGATTCGATACCGGCAATCGTGCAGCGCAGATCGGCCATGGTGGGGCTCCTTGTCGATTGTGTGTCGCGTGCTTGTGCGTTTTATGCGTTCGCTTCGTACGATGGGTGCGCTCAGGCCGCCTGCTCGCTTTGCGCCGCGAGCCAGCGGTCGATGGCGCGCGCGGCGAGCTTGCCGTCCTGCACGGCCTGCACGGTGAGATCGGTCGCGCCGTGTCCGGCGCAGTCGCCGCCCGCCCAGACGCCTGCGAGTGAAGTCGCGCCATCGGCGTCCACGGCGATGCGCGTGCCGCCTTCGGTCAATGCGAGCGCGTCGAGACCCTTGAGCCCGTCATGCAGCAGCTTCTGGCCGATCGCCTTGAGCACCATGTCCGCCTCGATGCGCTCGATTTCGCCGGTGCCGTGCAGCGCACCGTTCGCATCGAGCGCGGTGCGTTCGAACTCAACGGCCTCCACGCGGTCCGCGCCTACCGCGCCTACGATGCGCACGGGCTTCATCCACTCGACGAGGTTCACGCCCTGAGTGCGCGCGAATTCCTGTTCGACCCACGTGGCGCTCATCTGCGCGCCGCCGCGCCGGTACGCGAGCGTGACGTGTTCGGCGCCGAGCTTGCGGCTTTGCACGGCGGCGTCGATGGCGGTGTTGCCGCCGCCGATCACCACGACGCGGCGGCCCACGGGCAACGCCGCGAGATCGCTCGCCTCGCGCAGATCGGCGATGAAATCCACGGCGTCGCGCACGCCGTCGAGCGCTTCGCCTTCGATCTTCAGCGCCTGCGTGCCGCCCAGTCCGATGCCGACGAACACGGCATCGAAATCCGCGCGCAGCGCATCGAGCGTGAAATCGCGGCCCAGACACTGCCCCTGCTTCAGTTCGATGCCGCCGATCGAGAGCAGCCACGCGACTTCGTGCTGCGCGAAATCGTCGACGGTCTTGTACGCGGCGATGCCGTATTCGTTGAGGCCGCCAGGCTTCTCGCGCGCGTCGAACACGGTCACCGTGTGGCCCGCGAGCGCGAGCGTATGCGCGCAGGCGAGGCCCGCCGGTCCCGCGCCGATCACGGCGACCTTGCGGCCCGTTTCGCTGGTGCGCTTGAACAGCGGCGGCGCGCCTTCGCGTTCGCGCGCCATCTGGAAGTCGGTGGCATGGCGTTGCAGCGCGCCGATGCTGACTGGTTCGCCATCCTGATGATTTCTCACGCAGGCGCCTTCGCAGAGGATCTCGGTCGGGCAGACGCGCGAGCACATGCCGCCGAGCGGATTGGCGCTCAGGATGTCGCGCGCGGCGCCCTTGAGATTGCCGTTGCCGATCTTGCGGATAAAGCTGGGAATGTCGATGCCGGTGGGGCAGGCCGCGACGCAGGGCGCGTCATAGCAGTAGTGGCAGCGGTCGGCGGCGACCACGGCTGCGCCCGCGGAAAGCGGCGGGGCGACATCGGCGAACTGGCAGCCGAGTTCTTCCGCGCTGAGTCGTCCTGCTGCGATGCCGGGCGTGGCACGCGCGTTGTTCTTCGTGGAGTGGGACATCCGGATGCTCCTTGCGAGGCAAAACACGGGTCCGCCGGCCGCGTGCGCGAGGCAGCGCGGCCGGTACGTGGGGACAAAGCGGAATCACTACGCGGCTCTGTGGCCGCTGGCATTCAGGCGATGCTCAAGCGATATTCAGGCGACGTTCAAGCACGCGGCGTCAGCCAGGTTCGTTCGCGCGTTCGAGCATCGCGTGCAGCAACACGTTCGCGCCGGCCTCGATCCACTCGGGCGTCGCGTCCTCGATTTCGTTGTGGCTGATGCCGTCGATGCACGGCACGAACACCATCGACGTGGGCGCGACGGTCGCGAGATAGCACGCGTCGTGGCCCGCGCCCGAGACGATGTCGCGATTCGAATAGCCGAAGCGTTCGGCCGCCGCGCGCACCGACTTCACGCAGGCCGCGTCGAACGGCACTGGCGCGTAGTAGAAAATCTGCTCGACTTCGGCTTCGAGCTTGCCTTGTTCGACGATCTTCGCGATGCCTTCGCGCAGTTCGGCGTCCATCTTCGCGAGCACGGCGTCTTCGGGGTGACGGAAGTCGATCGTGAAGAACACGCGGCCCGGAATCACATTGCGCGAGTTCGGATGCACCTGCATCATGCCGACCGTCGCGCACGCGAGCGGCGCATGGCGCAGGCCGATTTCGTTGACGAGCTGCACCACGCGCGACGCGCCGAGCAGCGCATCGCGGCGGCGCGGCATGGGCGTGGGACCGGCGTGCGCCTCCTGGCCCGTGAGCACGACTTCGTACCAGCGCTGACCTTGCGCGTCGGTGACCACGCCGATGGTCTTCTTCTCGGCTTCGAGAATCGGCCCTTGTTCGATGTGCAATTCGAACGCCGCGTGAATCTTGCGGCCGCCCACCGGCAGGTCGCCCGCATAGCCGATGCGCGCGAGTTCCTCGCCGAGGGTCTTGCCATCGACGTCCTTGCGCGAGAGGCCGTAGTCGAGCGTGAACACGCCCGCGAACACGCCCGAGGCCACCATCGCGGGCGCGAAGCGCGAGCCTTCCTCGTTGGTCCAGATGACCGTTTCGATCGGATGCTCGGTCTCGATGCCGTGGTCGTTGAGCGCGCGGATCACTTCGAGTCCGCCGAGCACGCCATAGATGCCGTCGAAGCGGCCGCCCGTGGGCTGCGAGTCGGCGTGCGAGCCGGTCATCACGGGCGGCAGGTCGTTGTTGCGACCCGCGCGGCGCATGAACACGTTGCCCATTTGATCGACGCTGATCGTGCAGCCCGCTTCCTTCGCCCACTTCACGATCAGGTCGCGGCCCTGCTTGTCGAGGTCGGTGAGCGCGAGACGGCACACGCCGCCCTTCGCGGTGGCGCCGATCTTCGCCATCTCCATCAGGCTGTCCCAGAGGCGCGGGCCGTTCACGTGAATGGCGGTGGTCAGCGCGGCTTCGCTTACGGTGTTCATGCGGGGCTCTCCTTATCGTGGGGCGGTGCGGCGCGCCTGCATCGTTCGCCTGCTTTGCGTGGCGATGCGTGCGCGCCGTTCGTGCATTCGTGCCATCGTCTGGGGCGTGTTGCGCAACGGCGGTGCATGCGCGCGACGTCCGTTCGGTGCGCCGATTCCGCGCTTGCCGAATCCTGTCCGATTGGACAGGTTGTAGACGATAAACTTTGCGAATTCAATGCGGTGTTGCGAGCGAAAAGCGTGCCATCGATGTTGCAGTGCGCGAAAACCCACACAGGCGCGCGCGTGAATGCGTGCGGCGCGTGAGTGTTTATCCTGGGTGGACGCGGTTGGGCGCACGGGACGCTACGCGTCGTTCACAAGCCCTGACTACAATGAAGCCGGCATCGCGCCTTTCTGCATCTGCTGTTGCGAGGCGATGCCTTTCTCACTCGACCGGACCGATCACCATGCGCGACGACGACACGACCACGCCAGCCGCGAATCTCGCGATGCGTCAGGCAGGCGCCGACGCTGATGCAACGCACAAGCCCCGACGCAAGGCCTCGATCCGCGCGTCGAACGAAACGCATCTGCTCGCGTGCGCGGAAGCGGTGTTCGCCGAGCGCGGTTTCGAGGGCGCGAGCACGGCGCAGATCGCCGAGCGCGCCGGACTGCCGAAGGCGAATCTGCATTACTACTTTCCGACCAAGCTCGCGCTCTACTGGCGCGTGCTCGACGACGTGTTCGAAGAATGGAACGCCGCCGCCGACACCTTCGACGCGAGCGACGACCCCGTCGAAGCGATTGGCGGCTACGTGCGCGCGAAGATGGCGTTGTCGCGGCGCAGACCGCTCGGCTCGAAAGTGTGGGCGAACGAGATCATCAGCGGCGCGACGCATATGCAGGACATTCTGCTCAAGCGCGTGAAGCCGTGGATGGAGTCGCGCGTGACGCTGATCGAGCGCTGGATCGACGAAGGCGTGCTCGCGCCCGTGGAACCGCGCACGCTGCTCTACATGATCTGGGCGACCACACAGCATTACGCCGATTTCGAAGCGCAGATTCGCGCGCTGTCGGGCAAGCGCGCGCTCAGCGCCGCGAGTTTCGATGCGACGACGGAAGAAGTCGTGCGGATGATTCTGCGCGCGAGCGGCGCGCGCTCGCCGGATACGCGCGATCAGATCAAACCTGTCATTTGATACGGATGCCGAATTAATCGCCGAGCGTAGGCGTTTGCGCGCCTCACACCTGCATCGACGCCACGTCTTTCATGCAGCGCAGCGCGAACATCGAGCGGCTGTGACGGATGCTCGAAATGCGATAGAGCTTTTCGCGCAGGAAGCGCTCGTAGCCCGCGGTGCCGTCCACGGCCACCTTGATCCAGTAGTCGTATTCGCCGGACACCAGATACGCCTCCAGCACTTCGGGCAGCGCGGCCAGTTCCGCGCCGAAGCGCGCGAGCGCGTCGTCTTCATGGCGGTCGAGCGTGACTTCGAGAATCACGATATCGGCGAAACCGAGCTTGCGCTGGTTCACGAGCGCCACGTAACCGTCGATGTAGCCGTCGGTTTCCAGTTGGCGCGTGCGGTTCCAGCACGCCGTGGTCGACATGCCCACCTGCTCGGCGAGTTCGGCGTTCGAGAGACGGGCGTTCTGCTGGAGCGCGCGCAGGATCTTGAGATCCTGGTTGTCGAGCGTTTTGGGCGGGCGTTCGCGAGCGATCATGGCGAAAAAGAATTCTGTACAGGGAAATTCGATTTTAGCGGAAGGAGATTCCGGTCGCAGCCGGTATTTGCCGGAAAACAGGAAGCCTATCCCGAGGATTCGGCGGGATAATTTACCCATGCCTTCTTGACCGGCACGACTCACGCGGCCACCTCCCCGCGTCGAGGCGCGCCGCCGCAGCCACAAGCTACGGTGGACCGTCAGGGCCGATTCACCGTTGCACCCTGCGGCGGCCAACCGGACGTTGCGTGCGTTTATCGCGCAGCAGCCACGTTCGATCGGACAAGAAGGCTATTAAGAACCGCGCACGATCTGCGCGGTTTTTTGTTGCCCGGGCGTTGCGCTTATCCGCGCGCCGCCTCCGTCGCTCACGCTTTCTCGCCGTCGTACTCCAATAACATGTCGCTTCAGTTGTATTTGTCGTTTCTCGCCGCCGCGCTCGTCCTCGTCTACACCCCCGGTCCCGTTAACGTGCTCACGATGAGCCAGGCCATTCACGCCGGCTGGCGCCGCGCGCTGCCCTGCGTCTGGGGCGGCACGCTCGCCGTGCTGCTGCAACTCGTGTTGACGGCGTTCTGCCTGAATTCGCTGCTGCTCATTAGTGAGCATTCACTGACCGTGCTGCGCTGGGTCGGCGCGGCGTATCTCGTCTGGCTGGGCTGCAAGCAGTGGCGCAGCCGCTCGCTCGGCGGTGCGCAGCCGGAAGCGCTCGCGCAAGGCGAGGCGGCGGAGCCGGCGCTCACTTCGCATCGCGAGCTGTTCTGGCGCGGGTTCGCGACATCGGGGCTCAATCCGAAGACTTTGCTGTTCTTTCCGTCGTTTTTTCCGCAGTTCATCAGCGCCGATGCGGCCTGGAGCGCGAATCGCCAATATCTCGTGCTGGCCGCGACGTTCGCGCTGCTGTTCGCGGGCGGTGTGGCGTCGATGGCGCTGTTTTCGCACCGTCTGCGTCATGTGTTGCAGCGGCCGCGCCGACTACGCGCGGTGAACCGGCTGATGGGCGGGCTGCTGGTGGGAATGGGCGCGGCGATGGCCGGGCTGCGCTAGGCGCGGAGCCGTGGCGGGCGCTTGATTCGGCCCTTGATGCGGGGAGCGGCGCGCGTCGCGCGCCGGTTGGTCCGGGGAGACGCGCTTAAGGCGCCTGGGTTAATTAAGGCGCCGAACTGACGGCGACGCCCGACGCGCCTTGCGCGTCAGCGCCCGCCGACGCGAATGCCGCGATGGCGTCGA
>NZ_CAJZAR010000035.1:0-164 GCF_914484835.1 Paraburkholderia tropica | reverse complement strand
CGCGCCGTTCGCGCCGTTCTGCGACGCCGTGGTGGCATCGACGGACGAATGGTTCGACGTCCCGCCATTGTTCGGCGACGAAGCCGCCGTGGGCGCAGCCGGTGCGCTCGCGGCCGAGGCGGCCGCCGCCGCGGCGGGTCCGCTGGCCGCCGACGCGGCGCTTG
>NZ_CAJZAR010000034.1 GCF_914484835.1 Paraburkholderia tropica | reverse complement strand
CTCGCGGGCATCGCGCTCTCGTCGCGGCGCGCGGCGGCGTACGCGCTCGGCGGCGCGGCGCTCGCGAGCGGCATCGAATGGCTCGCGGGCGTGCCGGGCGCGAGTTTCGACGCGGGCATGTGCGGCTTCAACGGCGCGCTCGCGGCGCTCGCCGCCTGCACGCTCGGCGCACGCGCCGCAATCTGTGCGACGATGCTTGCCGCGGCGCTGCATCTCGTCGCCGTGTGCCTGGGCCTGCCCGCTATGACCGCGCCGTTCGCGCTCGCGGGCTGGGCCGTGCATGGCGCGTGGCGAGTCTGCGGATTCACGCGCGCCGCATCCGCCTCGCACAACATTCGCTAATCGTTCGTCACAGGAAACGCCATGTCCTTCGCCCATCGCCCCACCGGCATTCGCGCCGACACCGCGCCGCCGTCCGATGCCGAACGCACGCTGCGCGTCGATCTCGCCGCCGCGTACCGCCTGATCGCGCTATACGGCTGGGACGATCTGATCTACACGCACGTCTCCGCCGCGATTCCCGACCAGCCCGGCCGCTTTCTGATCAACCCGTTCGGCCTCGCGTTCGACGAAGTGTGCGCATCGAATCTCGTGAAGATCGACACGGATGGCCACATCGTCGGCGACAGCGCGCATCGCGTGAACGCGACCGGCTTCGCGCTGCACGCCGCCGTGCATCTCGCGCGCCCGGACGCCGTCTGCGTGATGCATCTGCACAATACGGCGGGCATTGCGGTCTCACTGCAACGCGACGGTCTGCTGCCCGCTTCGCAGCACGCGCTGCGCTTTTACGAGCAGCTCGCGTGGCACGACTACGAAGGCCTCGCGTTCACGCCCGCCGAAGGCGCGCGCCTCACCGCGAATCTCGGCGCGAAGTTCGCGATGCTGCTGCGCAATCACGGCACGCTCACCACGGGCCGCACCGTCGCCGAAGCCTTCGTGCTGATGGCCACGCTGATCAAGGCCTGCGAAATTCAATTGCAGGCGCAGGCGGGCGGCGTGCCGCTCGTCGTGCCGCCGCCCGAAGTCTGCGCGCGCACCGCCCTGCAACTCGACGACGGCGGCGCGATCGAAGGCGAACTCGAATGGCCCGCGCTCTTGCGCAAGCTCGACCGCCTGGATGCTTCGTACCGCGAATGAATTTTCGCTCGACGCTCAACGACACCACAAAACCACACCCAACAAGGAGCCTCACCATGCCGACATTCCACATCGAAATGTTCGAAGGACGCAGCATCGAGCAGAAACGCGAATTCGCCGCCGCGCTGACCGAAACCACCTGCAAGGTGCTGGGCGTCGACGCCTCGTCCGTCGACATCATCTTTCAGGACGTGAAGCCCGAAAACTGGGCGACGGCGGGCAAACTCTGGAGCGATCCGCGCTGAACGCGCCGCGCACCTGGGCGAATTGACGCACAGCGCGCGACGCCACTTGAAGCCGATCCAAATTGACGCAAATTGACGCAGCGCACACGCCTTGCGTCATATCAAAGCGCAGCGAATCTCCTCGCTAAATTGATCCTTATCAACGCTTTAGCGCACCCTGTTTTCACTTGACGATTGACTGCTGCGACATGCTGGCGCATGTCGCAGCGCAGCACGACGCGCGGGCTTCCCCTACGCTTACGTCCATTCGCACGCGGCAACGCATGCGTCACGCAAGCAAATACAGCCACGCAAGGCACGCATATGCAATCGTCCATCCCCGCTCTATCCGCATTCGATCTCGCCCGGCTACAGTTCGCCTTCACCGTTTCATTCCACATCGTCTTTCCCGCGCTCTCCATCGGTCTCGCGAGCTTCATCGCGGTGCTCGAAGCGTGCTGGCTCAAGACGCGCAAACCGTTCTACAAAGACCTCTGCCTGTTCTGGTCGAAGATCTTTGCCGTGGCGTTCGGCATGGGCGTGGTCTCGGGCGTCGTGATGAGCTACGAGTTCGGCACCAACTGGGCCGGCTTCTCGTCGTTCGCCGGTCCCATCACCGGTCCGCTGCTCATGTACGAAGTCATGACGGCGTTCTTTCTCGAAGCCGGCTTCCTCGGCATCATGCTGTTCGGCTGGAACCGCGTGAGCGCGCGCGCCCACTTCGGCGCGACGCTGATGGTCGCCATCGGCACGCTCATTTCGACGTTCTGGATTCTCGCGTCGAATAGCTGGATGCAGACGCCGCAAGGCTTCAAGATCGTCGACGGCCACGTGGTGCCGACCGACTGGCTCAAGATCATCTTCAATCCGTCGTTCCCGTACCGGCTCGCGCACATGGCGATCGCCGCCTTCATCGTGGCCGCGCTGGTGGTGGCCGCGACGGGCGCGTGGCATCTGCTCAAGGGCCGCCGCGACCCCGCCGTGAAGAAGATGTTCTCGATGGCGCTCGGCCTGCTGCTCGTGCTCGCGCCGGTGCAGGCTTTCGTCGGCGACGCGCACGGTCTGAACACGCGCGAATATCAGCCCGCGAAGATCGCCGCGATCGAAGGTCTGTGGGACACCGAGCAAGGCGGCACCTCGCTCAACGTGTTCGGCATTCCCGACATGCAGGCGGAAACCACGCGCTACGCCGTGAAGATTCCGCACCTCGGCAGCCTGATCCTCACGCATAGCTGGGACGGCGAAATCAAGGGCCTCAAGTCGTTCCCGCCCGATCAGCGTCCGAACTCGACGCTCATCTTCTGGACCTTCCGCGTGATGGTTGGCTTAGGCATCCTGATGATCGTGCTGGCCGTTGCGGGCTGGTGGCTGCGCAAGCGCGGCACGCTGTACGAATCGCGCCTGTTCCAGCGTTTCGTGCTGGCGATGGGACCGACCGGTTTCATCACGCTGCTCGCGGGCTGGATCACGACCGAAGCGGGCCGCCAGCCGTGGGTCGTCTACGGCGTGATGCGCACCTCGCAGGCCGTGTCGCCGCTCACCGCGCAGCAAGTGGGCATTTCGCTGATGGCGTTCGTCGCCGTGTATTTCCTCGTGTTCGGCACGGGCATCTACTACCTGCTCAAGCTGATGCGCAAGGGTCCGGCGCTGCCCGGCTCGAATGACACGCACGACACGCACGACACACCGGTCCACGGTCACGCCGATGAAGCGCATCCCGCGCTCGCCGCGAACCAGACCGCGCGCCGCCCGATGTCCGCCGCCGATCAGCTGATCGACGCCTGATACCCGGCCGCACTTTCATCCGCATACGCAACGATACGCAACGAGGCAAGCCAAACATGGATGTCACCGTCATCTGGGCCGCGATCATCGCGCTCGGCCTTCTGCTCTACGTCGTGCTCGACGGCTTCGATCTGGGCATCGGCATCGTGTTTCCGTTCTTCCCCGACGAAGAGGAACGCGATCTCATGATGAACACCGTCGCGCCCGTCTGGGACGGCAACGAAACCTGGCTCGTGCTGGGCGGCGCGGGTCTGTTCGCCGTGTTCCCGATCGTCTATTCGACCGTGCTCTCGGCGCTCTATCTGCCGCTCGTCTTCATGCTCGCGTGCCTGATTTTCCGTGGCGTCTCGTTCGAGATCCGCGCCAAGGCGAACCGCACGAAGCATCTGTGGGATCTCGCCTTCATCGGCGGCTCGACGGGCGCGGCGTTCTTCCAGGGCATCGCGCTGGGCGCTTTCCTGCAAGGCATTCCGATGGCGAACGGCCAGTTCGCCGGCGACGCCTTCGGCTGGCTCACGCCGTTCACGCTGCTCTCGGGCTTCGGCCTCGTGGCGACGTACGCGCTGCTCGGCAGCTGCTGGCTCGTCGCCAAGACCGAGGGCGATCTGCAACGCCGCCTGCACAAGCTGGTCTGGCCGCTCACGGTGATGCTGCTCGCCTTCATCGCGCTCGTGAGCGCCTGGACGCCGATGCAGGACCCGACCATCGCCGACCGCTGGTTCCATTCGGGCCTGTTCTGGCGTCTCGCGCCGGTGCCGCTGCTGGTCGTGGCGTGCGCCGTGTGGATGCGCTGGGCCGTGCAGTCGCGCCATCACAAGACGCCGTTCGTCGCCGCGCTCGCGCTCGTGCTGCTCGGCTACGTGGGCCTGCTCGTGAGCCTGTGGCCGTATGCGATTCCGCAGCAGCTCACGCTCTGGCAAGCCGCCGCGCCGCGCGAAAGCCAGACCTTCACGCTGATCGGCGCATCGTTCATCCTGCCCATCATCCTCGCGTACACGGCGCTGGGTTACTGGGTCTTCCGAGGCAAGCTCCGCCATGGCGACACCCATCACTATCACTGAGAAAGCCCCTCAAAACGCCGCGCCGACCCGCGCGGGCAAGCTGCCCGGCTGGCTCTGGTTCGTGCTGCTCTGGTGCGGCGGCGTGGGCGCGGCGGTCTCGCTGGGCTTCGTGTTCAAGGTGTTCATGAACCTGACGCTATTCGCCGTGAAATAACGCGACGACCCGTGCCGCCCGGCGTCGCGTTAGACTGTAGGCCATCTGTCAACTCTTACGATAAGAACCATGCAACAGATGACCTTCATGGAATGCGTCAAATGCGCGTGGGCGAGCGCGCGCGAAGCCGTCACGCAGATGCCGGGGCTCGTGATCGGCACCTTCCTCATTTACGCCGCGCTCGGCTGGGTGGCGATGGCCGGCCGGCCCGTGCCGGGCGATGGCGACGATCCCTCGTCGGCGCTGATCCTCGCGGCCAATATCGCCACGATCCTCAACGCGCTCGTCTATCTCTGGTTCACGCTCAAGATCTACCGCTTCGTCCTGCTCGGCGAGCAGGCCTCGCCGGTCCTGCCCGGCGGCGCGATGCCGCTGGTGCGCCTGCTCGGCTTCGGGGTCGTGCTGGTGCTCGGCGGCGCGCTGACCATGGCGCTGTTCTGGCTCGTGCTGCGGCCGCATCACACGGGCGGCATCCTGTTTCTCTCGCTGGTGGTCGTCACGCTCTGGATGTGCGTGGCCGTGCGGCTGTGCCTGCTGTCGCCCGCGCTCGCGATGGGCGGGCGCTTCGCGTTCGGCGCGGCCTGGCGCGACAGTCGTGGACACTTCTGGAGCCTCGCCGGCGTGTCCTTCATGGCGGCGCTGCCGGTGCTCCTCTGCGGGCTCGTCGTGATGATCGGCCTTGTGTTCGCGGGCATCACGCCCGAGAGCGTGGAGACGCCCGCCGGACTCGCCGCGCTTGCGCTCGGCCAGAGCGCGGCGAATATCGCGTTCGTGCTGGTCACGACCACGGCGCTCGCGTGGCTGCATCGGCGTTATGCGAAGGAACTCGATCCGCAGCAGTCGCCGCGGAATTTCTGATTCGCCGCTTTGCATTCGCAGCGCCTGGATCGTGAAGCGCGCGCCGTCTTGCACGGCGCGCCTGCGATCCACTTCACCACACGCCGGGCACGAACCGGTACTTCACCCGCTCCAGATACGCGCGATAGCCGGGCAGTTCCTCGGCCAGCGTGCGCTCCTCGCGCACGGCGCGCCAGCCAATCGCCGCGACCATCGCCGGCACGCACGCCAGTCCCCACCACGAACCGAGCATGAGCGGCGTGCCCGCCAGCAGCAGGATCGCGAACGCGTACATAGGATGGCGCACATACGCATACGGCCCGCTGTCGCTCAGCACATGGCCGCGCTCGCGCTGGATCTTCACCACGGGCGCCGCGTAACGGTTCGCCGCGAACACGCCGCGCGTGGCGTAGAGATCGACGAAGATCGCCACCGCGCCGCACACGGCGAGCCAGAGTGGCACCTGCGACCAGCGATAACGCACGGCATCGAGGCCGATCAGGCACAGCCATGCGCACCAGCCCAGCGCGACCGACACCATGAACACGCGATCCCAGCGCTGCTGCCCGCGCTGCGCGAACGGCGCGAGCCGCTCGGCAAGCAGGCCGGGATCGGTGCGCGCGAGCCACAGGCCGATCCAGATACCGCACGCTGCCCATTCGAGCAACCAGAGCCACGCGGCGGGCCACGCGAGCGTGCCCGCCGAGACGAACAGCAACGCGCCCTGAAACACGAGCCAGATCAGCGTCTGCGTGACGAGTCGCGCGATCAGCGGCTTCATGATGCCCTCCTTGCGCCCTCGCCCTCGCAGGCGTCAGCGCTTTTCGCCTCGTCCCTGCACGCGCGCGAAACTCGCCTGCATGTCGAAGCCCGTCGTGTCGATGCCGAACTGCGTGGTCAGGCAATCGTCGAGTTCGCCCGCATTCGCGAGCGTGCGATGCGTCGCGTTGCCCGCGACGTCGCGTTCCGTGTAGCGGTCGTTGAAGAGAATCGCGCGGCGGCCGTCGCGCGCGATGCAGGCGATCAGGCAATCCGTGAAGAACGATTGCGGCGACGCCGACGTGTACCAGTTCGCGACTTCGTAATCGCACCATAGCGCAGGCGCGTCTTCGAATCGATAGACATCGCCCCACGCCTCGCCGTCGAAGTGTTCGAGCGTCCACTCGCGCGCGCCCGTCGCGTTCGTTTCATCCCTCGGCGTGAGACGCGCGGGTTCGAGCGGCGTGGCCTGTTCGCCGCGCTGCGCGAACGCGAGCGGCGCACTCAGCGACGCACCGCCGAAGCCCACATCGACGAGCCATGCCTCGCCTTCCGCCTGCACGCGCAGCAGCATGTGCGTGCGCGGCGTGGCCGCGTCCGACGGCTGACCGAACAGCACGCGCGCCGCCAGCGGTTCCACGTCGAAACCGAGTTGCATCAGCACGTGTGCGAACAGCGTGTTGTGCTCGAAGCAATAGCCGCCGCGCCGCGAGTCGACGAGCTTCGCGACGATGTCCGGCAGCGCGATCGACACGCCGCGCGCCGAGAACGGATTGAGGTTTTCGAAAGGAATCGCGCACGGATGCAGACGATGCAGCGTGCGCAGCACGTCGAGCGTCGCGGCGCGCGGTCCGTCGTAACCGATGCGGGCGAAATAGCGGTCGAGATCGAGCTTGAAATCCTGGTCGGACATGGAGACAACCTGAGTGAAAAGTGCGTATGAAAAGACGGCTGAAATGCGTGAGCGTCATGCGATCGACAGGCTTGGTCGACGTGTGTAGCCGACGCGTACGGCGTGATGATAAGCGACTTCTTTCGTCAGACAGAATGCTGTTTTTTAACCAATCTTAATCGCGTCAATACGCTTCGACAGCCATTCGTAAACCCCGCCCTTACATAGTGTAATTACGTTGAGAATCATTCTCATTTGTGTTGACCGTTATAGGGCCGCTGAGTACGATGGCGACGTCTCGGAGACAAGAATTAAGGCGCCCTATAGCGCATGCGCGACTCGATCCCTCGGCTAAGAAAGAATTAAATAAGTAAGGAATACGATGAATTTCAACCGGACAGACCGTTCGTTCGGACGGCGCTCGCCCGCCTTGCGCGGGCTCGCCCTGTGGGCGGCGTGCGCAGCCTTCGCGTGCGGCACGGCGCAGGCGCAGTCGAGCAGCCCCGACGCCCCCGAGGCCGACCTCGCGATCAAGGCGGAACCGTCCAACTTTTTCACGGGCATCTGGTCGCGCGAGAACCTGCTCGGCGACATGGGCGGGCTGCGTCCGTGGCTCGGCAAATACGGCGTCACGTTCGATCTGACCGAGACCAGCGAATATCTTGCGAACCTGCGCGGCGGCCTCAAACGCGGCGGCGCTTATGACGGCCTCACCACCGCCACGCTGCAACTCGATACGAGCAAGGCGCTCGGCATTCCGGGCGGTCTGTTCAATATCAGCGCGCTGCAGATTCACGGCACGAATCTGAGCGCGGATAATCTCGGCACGCTGAACACGGCGAGCGGGATCGAGGCGCAGGCGACCACGCGTCTGTGGGAGATGTGGTATCAGCAGTCCTTCCTCGACAAGAAGCTCGACGTCAAGGTCGGACAGCAAAGCATCGACCAGGAATTCATCACGAGCCAGTACGCGGCGCTGTTCGTCAACACGATGTTCGGCTGGCCCGCGCTGCCCTCGTACGACATGCCTTCGGGCGGCCCCGCGTATCCGCTCGCCGGTCTCGGCGTGCGCGTGCGCGGCCAGATCGCGCCGTCGCTCACGGGCTTGATCGGCGTATTCTCCGGCGATCCGCTCGGCAACGATCCGAACAATATCAGCGGCACGAACTTCAATCTGCACAACGGCACGCTCGTGATCGGCGAGTTGCAGTATGCGATCAATCAGCCTTCGGAAGGCGAGCTGGTCAGCGCCGATCACCAGGGACTCCCAGGCACTTACAAGATCGGCTTCTGGTACAACAGCAATTCGTTCGACGATCAGCATTACGACAACACCGGCCTCTCGCTCAACAATCCGGCGAGCACGGGCATTGCCGCGCAGCATCACGGCAACTACAGCATTTACGCCGTAGCCGACCAGATGGTGTGGCGTCCCGATCCCGACGAACCGCGCAGCATCGGCGTGTTCGCGCGCGTGATGGGCGCGCCGGGCGACCGCAATCCTGTCGATTTTTCGGCCAACGCGGGCATCGTGATGAAGGCGCCGTTCAAGGGCCGCGACAACGACAGCGTCGGTCTCGCCGTCACGTATATCAAGGTGAGCAACGCCCTGCACGATCTCGACATGGATTACCGCAACTTCAACACGGGACCGTACGGCGTGCGCACGCAGGAAACCACGCTCGAAGCGACCTATCAGTACGAGGTCACGCCGTGGTGGCAGATTCAGGCCGACGCGCAATACACCTTCAACGCCGGCGCGGGCCAGAACCCGAACGATCCGACCCAGCCGTTGCGCAACACCTTCGTGCTGGGCGTGCGCACCAACATCACGTTCTGATTCACCGCATCCGCACCATGTCCAACACCAAGTCCTCACGCTCCCACACACCGCGCCCACCCGCGCGTGCCCGTGCGCGCGCGAGGCACGGAGAAAAACAATGAATCACGCCACGCGCAAGCTTCTGCTGTGCTCGGCTCACGCCACTCGCGCGGCGCTCGCGCTCGCCGCCGCCGCACTGCTCGGCACCCCGTTCGCCGCGCATGCCGGCGAGCCCGGCATGCTGGAGATCGTCAAGCACCAGACCACGCTCATCAACACGGTGCCCGATAACGGCGACCAGAATCCGTACGCGCTCGTCATCGCGCCGGTGAGCGCGGGCGCCGTCAAGCAGGGCGACGTGCTGATCGACAACTTCAACAACGCCGCGAACATGCAGGGCACCGGTTCGACCATCGTCGACTATCACCCGGACACCAAGCAGATGACGCTGTTCGCCACCATTCCGCGCGACCTCAAGGAATGTCCGGGCGGCGTGGGCCTCTCGACCGCGATGACGATGCTGAAGTCGGGCTGGGTGATCGTCGGCAGCACGCCGAGCAACGACGGCACGACCAACACCAAGGGCGCGGGCTGCCTGATCGTGCTCGACAGCAACGGCAAGATCGCGAAAGCCATCAGCAGTCCGAACATCAACGACCCGTGGGGCAACATGGCCGTGATCGACAACGGCGATCACGCGACGCTGTTCGTGAGCAATGCGGGCTTCGGCGTGGGCGGCACGGAACTGGGCCCGGACGGCGAGCCGCCCGTGTTCAAGCAGGCCACCGTGCTGCGCATGGAACTCGACATCCCGAACGGTCAGGCGCCGACGGTCAAGAGCGAAACGGTGATCGCCAGCGGTTTCGGCGCGCGCGCCGACCGTGGCGTGTTCCTCGTCGGCCCGACCGGCCTCGCACTGTCCGCCGACAACAAGCTGCTCTATGTGTCCGACGCGATCGGCAACCGCATCAACGTGATCGAAGATCCGACCACGCGCGACACGAGCGCGGGCGTGGGCCGTCAACTGACTGCCGACGGCCTGCTGCATCGCCCGCTCGCGATGATCACCACGCCCCAGGGCCATCTGCTCGTGACCAACGCGCTCAACGGCCAGGTCGTCGAGATCGACCCGGTCGCGGCGAAGCAACTCTACGCACGCTGGATCGATACCGACAAGGCGCAGACGCCGCCCGGCAACGGCGACCTGTTCGGCATCGCGCTCACACCGGCGGGCGACGGCTTCTACTACGTCGAAGACGACGTGAACACGCTCGTACTGGCGAAATAATCATGGCCTCAGACGATAAACCGAACCCGCCGCCGCGTCCCGCGCGGCGCGGTTTTCTCAAGGCAGGCGGCGCGGCGCTGGCCGCTGGCGCGTCGCTCGGCGCGAGCGGTCTGACGCAGGCCGCCGAAGCGAAGCATCACGCGCCGATGGCCGCCGATCCGATGAACGCGGTCGAGCCGTTCTACGCGGCGCATCAGGGCGGCGTCGTCACGCCGCAGCAGGCGCATACGTATGTGGCCGCCTTCGATCTCACGACCGCCTCGCGCGACGACGTGATCGCGCTGCTGCGTCAGTGGACCGAGTCGGCCGCGCGCATGACGCAAGGCCAGGCCGCGGCCTCGCTCGACAACGGCAAGGACGATCAGCCCGCACCCGATTCCGGCGATGTGCTCGGTCTCGGCCCGGCCGGTCTCACGGTGACGTTCGGCTTCGGTCCCGGCCTCTTCATGTCCGAAGGCAAGGATCGTTACGGACTCGCGCATCTGCGCCCCGCCGCGCTCGTCGATCTGCCGCGTTTCAACGGCGATCAACTGGTGGCCGAAAAGACCGGCGGCGATCTCTACGTGCAGGCCTGCGCGAACGATGCGCAAGTGGCCTTCCACGCGGTGCGCCAGCTCGCGCGCCAGGGCTACGGCAAGCTGCACATGCGCTGGGGTCAGGCGGGCTTTCTCTCCGGCCCGCGCAATCAGACGCCGCGCAATCTGATGGGCTTCAAGGACGGCACGAACAATCCGCCGACCTCGGACCCGAAGGCGATGAACGAATTCGTCTGGGCCACGGCCGCCGACGCGCCGTGGATGCAGGGCGGCACCTATACGGTCGTGCGGCGCATCCGCATCACGATCGAGCACTGGGACCAGATGGAACTGGGCTTCCAGGAGCAGGTGTTCGGCCGTCACAAGTACAGCGGCGCGCCCATCGGCCAGACGAAGGAATTCGACGCGGTCGATCTCACCGCGAACGACAAGGACGGCAATCCGCTGATTCCCGAAAACTCGCACGTGCGGCTGTCGAATCGCGCGTCGAACAACGGCGCGCAGATCCTGCGCCGCTCGTACTCGTACAACGACGGCACGAACTTCTATATCGAGCGCTGGCCGCCGTGGCGTCAGGAAACCGAATATGACGCGGGCCTCATCTTTATCGCGCACCAGGCCGACCCGCGCACGGGCTTCATTCCGATCAACGAGAAGCTCGCGAAGTTCGACATGATGAACCAGTTCACCACGCACGTCGGCAGCGCCGTGTTCGCCTGTCCGCCGGGCGCGAAACCCGGCTCGTACATCGGCGCGCCGCTGTTCGAGGCGTAACGCAAGCCGGCGCGCGCATCTCTGGGCGCGCCGGACCGCAGCACCACGCGAAGCAACGCAGCACGACGGATTCATTCGACAACAAGCAACAACGACAGACGACCAACATGAAGACGACCTTTTTCGGTGCGCCGCTGCGCGCCGCCACCCTCGCACTCGCCGTTGCGGGGATGTTGCCGCTGGGCGCGCACGCCGCCTCGATCACGCTCTACAACGCGCAGCACGAGCAGGTCGTGAACCAGCTCGCGAAGGACTTCGAGCAGCAGACCGGCATCGACGTGAAGATCCGCAGCGGCGAAGGTCCGGCGCTGGCCGCGCAGCTCGTGGCCGAAGGCGAGAAGACGCCCGCCGACGTGTACTTCACCGAGAACTCGCCCGAGCTGATGCTGCTGGAAGAAAAAGGCCTGCTCGCGCCGGTCAAGCCTTCGACGCTCGCCGACGTGCCCGCGCACTACAACTCGCCCGCCGGGCAGTGGGTCGGCGTGACGGCGCGCGAAAACGTGCTGGTGTACAACACTGCGAAGCTGCAAGCCGCGCAACTGCCGCAATCGATCTTCGATCTCGCGAAGCCCGAGTGGAAGGGCAAGATCGGCATTGCACCGAGCGACGCCGATTTCCTGCCGCTCGTCGACGCCGTGCTCGCCGCCAAAGGCGAAGCGGCCACGCTCGACTGGCTCAAGGGCCTGAAAACCAACGCGCAGATTTTCGACGACGACGAAGGCGTGGTGGCGGCGGTCAACCGCGGCGGGGTCGCGACCGGCATCATCAACAACTACTACTGGGACCGTCTGCACGCTGAAATCGGCGACAAGAAAACGCGCAGCGCCGTCGCGCATTTCGCCGACGGCGATGTGGGCGCGCTCGTGAACGTCTCCGGCGCGGCCGCGATGAAGGCGGCCCATAACCCGGACGGCGCGCAGAAGTTTCTCGCCTACCTCGTGAGCGAGCGCGCGCAGAAGCTGATGGCGCAAGGCCACATCAGCTTCGAATATCCGCTGCGTCCCGGCGTGCAGGGCGATCCGATCAACAAGCCGTTCGATCAGCTGCATCCGCCCGCGCTGACGATCCAGCAACTCGGCGACGACAGCCAGGCAGGCCGTTTGCTGCGCCAGGCCGGCCTGCTGTAATTCTCAAGGATGGCTAAGCAATTGTGAGTGAAGCCGTTACCTCGGCGCACGCGATGCCGGATGCAGCCTATGCCGACGCCGATGCCGATGCCGATATCGATCGCGCCGGCATCGCGGCGCACGCCGTCACGCGCCGCCGTGCGCCGCGCGCGCTGTTTCTCGCCGCCGCGCTCGGGCCGCTGCTGGTCCTGCTGCCGCTCGCGCTGACGTTCTGGCGCGCGCTGTCGTTCGGGTTCGCCGATGCGGCGGACCTGATCTTCCGTCCGCTCGTCGGCGAACTGCTGATCAACACGCTCAGTATCACCGTGAGCGCGACGCTGGCGTCGGCCGTGCTCGGCACCGCTGTCGCGTGGTTCGTCGAGCGCACCGATCTGCCGGGGCGACGCGCATTCGCGCTCCTCGCCGCCGCGCCGCTCGCCATGCCCGCGTTCGTCACGAGCTATGCGTGGGTGTCGTTGAGCCTCGATTTGCAGGACTTTCTCGGCGCGTTCATCGTCATCACGACCGCGTATTTTCCGCTCGTCTATCTGCCGGTGGCCGCTGCCTTGCGCGGGCTCGATCCCGCGCTCGAAGAATGCGCACGCGCACTCGGCTGCAACCGCTGGGCGATTTTCGTGCGCGTGGTGCTGCCGCAATTGCGCCCTGCCCTGCTCGGTTCGATGCTGCTCGTCGCGCTGGGCGTGCTATCCGAATTCGGCGCGTTCACGCTGCTGCGCTTTCGCACCTTCACGACCGAGATCTATGCCGAATACCGCACGAGTTTCGACGGCGGCGGTGCGTCGCTGCTCGCTTGCGTGCTGATCCTGCTGTGTCTCGTCTGTCTCGTGTTCGAGTTTCGCGTGCGCGGACGCGCGCGTTACGAACGCGTCGATCGCGGCACGCGTCGCGCGGCCGCCCGTCTCGCGCTGGGCCGCTGGCGCTGGCCGGTTACGCTCGCGTTCGTCGCGCTCAACGTGGGCACGCTCGGCGTGCCGCTCGCGATGATCGGCTACTGGCTCACGCAACCGGGCGCCGCCGCGATCACGCCCGCCGACGTGTCGCCCGAACTGCTGTTCACCACCACGCTCGCTTCGCTGCGGCTCGGCCTGCTGGCCGCCGTGTTCACGACGCTGCTCGCGCTGCCGCTCGCGTATCTGCTCGCGCGTTATCCGGGCCGCGCGGCGACCTTTCTCGAACGCACCGCGTTCATCGCGCAAGGCGTGCCGGGGCTCGTCATCGCGCTCGCGATCGTGTCGCTCGCCGTGCGCGCGCTCGAACCGCTCTATCAGAGCACCACGCTGCTGATCGTCGTCTACGCGATCCTGTTCCTGCCGCTCGCGCTCGTGAGCGTGCGCGCGGCGCTGTTGCAGGCGCAGCAGCGTCTCGAAGAGACGGCGCGCGCGCTCGGCCTCGGCTGGTTCGCCACGCTGCGGCGCGTGGTGCTGCCGCTCGCGGGACCGGGGCTCGGCGCAGCGGCGTCGATGGTCTTCATCTCGGTCGTCACCGAACTGAACGCGACGCTGCTGCTCGCGCCCATCGGCACGCACACGCTCGCCACCCAGGTCTGGTCCGATACCTCGACGCTCGCGTTCGCCGCCGCCGCGCCCTATGCCGCGCTGCTCACGGCGCTCTCGCTCGCGGCCTCGGGCCTGCTGTTCGCGTTCGCTGGCAAATCGGCGCTCGCGGCGCAGGCTGGCTCGCCCTCTTCACCCGATTCCTCGCGCTCATGAGCACACTACGCATTGCCGGTGTTTCCAAGGCCTTCGACGGTCATCCCGTGCTGCACGACGTTCATCTCACGGTGAAGTCCGGCTCGCTGCTCGCGCTGCTCGGCCCCTCGGGCAGCGGCAAGACCACGCTGCTGCGCCTGCTATGCGGTTTCGAGCGCGCCGACGCGGGCAGCATCGAGATCGGCGGACGGCGTGTGGCGGACGATGCGCTGCATCTGCCCGCGGAGCAGCGCCAGATCGGTTACGTGCCGCAGGAAGGCGCGCTGTTTCCGCATCTCTCGGTGGCGGACAACATCGTGTTCGGCCTGCCGCGCGCGCAGCGGCGCACGCGGCATCGCGTGTCGGAACTGCTCGAACTAGTCGGTCTTCCGGAGTCCTGTGCAAATCGCGCGCCGCAGCAGCTATCGGGCGGACAGCAGCAGCGCGTGGCGCTGGCCCGCGCACTCGCGCCCGCGCCGGGTCTCGTGATGCTCGACGAACCGTTTTCGTCGCTCGATGCGGCGTTGCGCGTGGAAACCCGCGCCGCCGTGGCGCGCGCGCTCGCAGCCGCGGGCGCCACGGCCGTGCTGGTCACGCACGATCAGGCGGAAGCGCTCTCGCTCGGTCATGAAGTCGCCGTGCTGCTGCATGGCCGGGTCGTGCAAACGGCCGCACCGCAGACGCTGTACCGTCGGCCCGTGACGCGCGAGCTCGCGGCCTTCGTCGGCGAAGCGGTGTTGCTGCCGGGGCGGGTCAGCGCAGGATTCGCGCATTGCGCGCTCGGCGCGTTGCCGCTCGCGGACGGCACACAGGCCACACTCGGCAACGTCGATGGCAACGTCGATGGCGACGTCGACGTGATGCTGCGCCCCGAACAGATCGACGTCCTGCCGCACGATGCGATCCGCCCCGGCGCACTCGACGCGCGCGTGCGCGACGTCACGTTCCAGGGCCAGGATGCCGCGCTCACGCTGGAACTCCAGCTCGATCCGGCTCAAGCGTCCACGCCGATTCGCGCGCGCGTGCCGGGCTTTCGCACTCCGCAGCCCGGCGAACGCGTGCGCGTGGCGGTGGGCGGCGAAGTCAGCGTCTATCCGCGCTGACGACGCACCGAAAGATCCTGAACCATCTGTTCTACGAAGTAATCGCAGGTGGCCCGGTTCGACTTCACGCTGCGCGCGACCACGATATCGAGCGGCTCGATCGTCGGCAGGCCGTGCGCCTCGCCGAGCACCTCGAAACGCGCGGGCACGCTGCACCGCGTGAGCGCCACCACGGCGATGCCCGCCTCCACCGTCGCCATCAATCCCGTGAGACTCGCGCTCGTGAACGCCGCGCGATAGCGGATGCGCGCCGCGTCGAGCGCCGCCACCGTATGCGCGCGCGCCACGCTGCCGTGCTCGTAAAGCCCGACCGGTAGCGGCGTCATCGCGAGCGGCGCCGGATCGTCGGGCAAACCCACCCAGACCATATCTTCACTGCGCACGAATTCCCCGCGAATCTGCTTGTCGCGCGTGACGAAGGCGACGTCGATCTTGTTGTCCGCCAGCATCGGCCCGAGCGCCACGCTCTGTGCGCAGACGATCTCGATCTCCACATGCGGATAGAGCGTCGAAAAGCGCCGCAACACCGGCGAGAGCAGCGCCGCCATGTAGTCGTCGGGCGCGCCGAGCACCACGCGCCCCGTCACCTCGGGCCGCACCAGCGCCGACCACGCCTCCTCCTGCAAATCGAGCGCGCGCCGCGCATATTCGAGCAGCGTGCTGCCGGGCCGCGTGAGCGCGAGATTGCGCGTGTCGCGCGTAAACAGCGTGGTGCCGAGCATCTGTTCGAGCCGCTTGATCTGCATGCTCACGGCCGCCTGCGAGCGATGCACGGTCACGGCGGCCTTCGTGAAACTGCCCGCGTCCGCGACGGCCACGAAGCTGCGCAAGAGATCGAGATCGAACTCGGGATTCATGATTCATCAGCCAGATTGATGGAATTGTTCAATTTAATTCGTTTGCCGACACCCTGCAACTCACGAATACTGAAACGGTTTTCAACCTGCTTTCGCTTTTAAGCGTTTCCTGCCGATGTCGTCCACGCAATCCGATCTCCATAACGGCCGCCAGGGCGTCGCCATGCTCGCGGGCGGCGGCCTGCTGATGGGCACCATCGGCGTGTTCGTCGAAGAGGCGCATCTGGGCGCGCTCACGCTCGTGTTCTTCCGCTGCCTGTTCGGCATGCTCGCGCTCGCCGCGTATTGCGCGTGGAAAGGCTGGCTCACGCCGCGTCAGCTCGCGCGGCAATTCACGCGCCGCACGTTCGCGCTCGCCTTTATCTCGGGCGTGCTGATGGTCACGCAATGGGTGGGCTTTTTCGATTCGATCCATCGCACCAGCATCGCGGTCGCGACAGTCGTGTTCCATGTGCAGCCGTTCTGGGTCGTGCTGATCGGCGCGGCGATCTTTCACGAGCGCCTCGGCGCGGACCGGCTCGGCTGGATCGCGATTGCGTTCGTGGGCCTCGTGCTCGCCTCGGGCGTGCTCGCGGAAAGCCATGTGGCCGATCATCCGCGTTATCTGATTGGTCTCGCTGAAGCGCTCGGCGGATCGGTGCTGTATGCGAGCGTCACGC
Source organism: Paraburkholderia tropica (assembly GCF_914484835.1). Lineage (GTDB taxonomy): Bacteria > Pseudomonadota > Gammaproteobacteria > Burkholderiales > Burkholderiaceae > Paraburkholderia > Paraburkholderia tropica_A. The sequence goes on along the minus strand of NZ_CAJZAR010000034.1, from coordinate 29,918 downwards.
TGATCGCGAAGAGTCTGCGCGAGCTGCGCCCGCATCTGTTCACGCTGACGCAATGCGCGGTGGGCGCGCTGTGTCTGCCGCTGATTGCACCCTTCGTCGCGCCGCTCGAACTCACGCACATTTCGGCGACGCAATGGGGCTGGCTCGTGGGCATGGGCGTGCTGCACACGGGGCTCTCGTACGTGCTGATCTACGGCGCGCTGCCGAAGCTCACGACACCCGTGATCGCCGTGCTGCTGTTCGTGTATCCGCTCACCGCGATCGCCGTCGATGCGATCGTCTACGGCCGCGCGCTGAGCGTGCCGCAACTCGCGGGCATGGTGCTGATCGTGACGGCGAGCCTCGGCGTCAATCTGGGCTGGCGCATGTTTCCGCCGAGGCTCGCGTTCAAGCGGCGTTGATCGATACCTGATGGGCCGTCAGCCCGGCAACACTTCGCCCTTCGTTTCCGGCGCGAACGGAATGATCAGCAGCCCGACCACGAACGCGATGGCCGTGAGCGCAACCGGCACGCCCAGCGTGTGCATGCGCAGCACCGCCGCGCCGAGCATGAAGTTCACGCCCGCGCCCACGAAGCGTCCGAACGAGGTGCAGAACGCGAACGCCGTGGCGCGCACGCGGGTGCCGAACTGCTCGGGCAGCCACAGGCTGAACAGCGCGAAATTGCCGCCGAAAAAGCCCAGCACGAACAGAATGGCGATGAACGGCACGAGCCCGTTTTCGAGGTAATACGCCCAGCCGAAGCTCGCCGCAATCGTCACCGCCATGCCGCCGAAATAAATCGCCAGCGTCCATTTTCGGCCGATGCGTTCGGCCATCGGCGGCAGCGCGAGACAGCCCAGAATCGTGCCGATCGAGAGAATGCCCGTGGCGATCGACGCCGTGCGGATTGCCTCGGCCTTGCTCGCGCCCGCCCTGGTGGCAAGCTGGATCACCGCCGACGGCTCATACACCGCGCCCGCCCACAAGCCGATGATCGCAATCGTCAGCAACGCGCACGCGACCACGGTACGTCGGCGATAACCGGCGCTGAAAATCTCGCGCAGCGGATGGCCGTGATGCACGTGGCTCGCCTCCGACTTCTGCCACTTGTCCGGCTCCTGCACGCGCGTGAGCACGAGAATGGCGACCACCACCGGAACCGCGCCCATCAGGAACATTGCGCGCCAGCCGTAGTGCACGCCGACCGTGTAGTTCAGCGCGGCCGCGATGAAGAAGCCCGCGTAATAGCCCGTCTGCAGATAGCCCGCGCCCATCTTGCGCCGATCCTCGGGCCACGATTCGGCCACGTAGGTGCCCGCGAGCGCCCATTCGCCGCCGATGCCCACGCCCGCGAGAAAGCGGTAGATGCCGAGCGCCCACACGCTTTGCGCGGTGGCCGACAAGCCCGTGAAGATCGCAAACATGAAGATGGTGCCGGCGAGCACGCGCGTGCGGCCGAAGCGGTCCGCCATCGGCCCCCAGATGAACGACAGCCCCCAGCCGACCAGAAACAGCGCGAACAGGATCGAGCCAGCGAGACCGATATTCGGCGCGGTCGCGGCATAGCCCGAGCGCGGCAGCAGTTCGGTGAGCGCGGGCGTGAGCACGAGCGCGTAGATGAACGAGTCCATGCCGTCGAGCGTCCAACCGGCCCAGGCGCCCCAGAAACCGGCGATCTGCGAGCGGTTCAGCGGCGTCTTGTGAGCACGCCGGGCGGGCTCGGTAATCGAATTCATGATGCTCCTCTCTCCTGTGATGCCGCGCGCCCTGAATGCGGATTGAAAGCGCGGCGCGGAACGCGAACCGGACTGTTGCCGGCTACCTTCAAGAACTCCCTGTAAGCCCCCGATTCCTGCTTTCCCCGTCTATGCTGTATTGCTCGTTTTGCGGGTTTGCGAGGCTTTCGCCCTTGTCGTTTTATATATAATATTTGATCTCATGAGCGACGCAACGAATGGTTTTCCCCTGGAAGGCAGCGCGACGGAGGTGTCGGCAAGCGGATTGCCGACGCTCGCGGCGCCGCGCACCAGCACTTCGCGCATGATCGCGGACGCCCTGCGCACCGCCATCGTCGAAGGCACGCTCGCGCCCGACGCGCCGCTGCGCCAGGACGCGATCGCGCGGCATTTTTCGGTCAGTGCAATTCCCGTACGCGAGGCGCTGCGCCAGCTCGCGAGCGAAGGCTGGGCGCGCATCGAAGTGAACAAGGGCGCGAGCGTCGCGTCCCTGTCGCGCGACGAGGCCCGCGAGATCTACGAGATCCGCTCGGCGCTCGAAAGCCTCGCGCTCGGTCTCGCCATTCCCAATCACACGGCCGCCTCGCTGCGCGAAGTGAGCGCGCTGGCCGCCGCCGCGAAGCGCGAGCGCGATCCGTCGCTGTATGTGGCGCGCAACGAGGACTTCCATATGAGCCTCTACGCGCCCGCTGGCCGCCCGCAACTGATGGACATGCTCATCACGCTGCATCGGCGTGGCGAGCGTTATCTGCGGCTCAAATTCGGCTTTCCCGCCTACAAGGGCGAGTCCGACGCCGAACACGCCGAAATCCTCGCCGCCGTGAAGCGCCGCGACGTGAGCGCCGCGCAGGCGCTCGTGGCCGCGCATTTGCTCGGCACCGGCGAATTGATCTACCGATTTTTGACCGATCGCGCCGCGGCGCAGCCAGCCGCGAAGAAAACGCGCGCCGCGTCGGCCGCCTCTCCCGCATCCTCCCGTTCACGGAGCCGAACTCCCGATGAAGCCTCAAGCTGAAACCTCCGCCTCGTCCGCTCACGCCAGCCAGGCGCCGCGCTCGTGGACCACGCGCCGCGACGAGAAAGCGCGCCGCCTCGCCGCCGTTTCGGGCTGGCTCGAAGACGGCGTGCTGCCCGCCTCGCGCATGACCGACGCGCTCGAACTGCTGATCCGTCCCGGCGACCGCGTCGCGCTCGAAGGCGACAACCAGAAGCAGGCCGACTTTCTCTCGCGCTCGCTCGCGAAGGCCGATCCCGCGAAGCTCAACAACATTCATCTGCTGATTTCGAGCATCAGCCGCCCCGATCATCTCGCGCTGTTCGAGCGCGGCATCGCGCATCGCGTGGATTTCGCGTTCGCGGGACCGCAGAGCCTGCGCGTGGCGCAATTGCTCGAAGACGGCCAGCTCGAAGTGGGCGCGATCCACACCTATGTGGAGCTGTACGCGCGCATGTTCGTCGATCTGATTCCGCAGGTCGCGCTGCTCTGCGCGGAAAAGGCCGACCGTCACGGCAATCTCTACACCGGCCCGAACACCGAAGACACGCCCACGATTGCCGAAGCCGCCGCGTTCAGCCAGGGCATCGTGATCGTTCAGGTCAACGAAATTGTCGATGAACTGCCGCGCGTCGATATTCCCGGCTCGTGGGTGGACGTGGTCGTGCAAGCCGACCGGCCCTTCGCGGTCGAGCCGCTGTTTACGCGCGACCCGCGCCATATCGGCGACCTGCAGGTGCTCACGGCGATGATGGTCATCAAGGGCATCTACGCGCCCTATGGCATCACCGCGCTCAATCACGGCATCGGTTTCGACACGGCCGCCATCGAACTGCTGCTGCCCACGTATGGCGAACAGCTCGGCCTCAAGGGCAAGATCTGCCGCAACTGGACGCTCAATCCGCATCCCACGCTGATCCCCGCGATCGAATCGGGCTGGGTGGACAGCGTGCATTGCTTCGGCAGCGAAGTGGGCATGGAGGCGTATATCGCCGCGCGCCCCGACGTGTTCTTCACCGGCAGCGACGGCAGCCTGCGCTCGAACCGCGTGCTGTGCCAGCTCGCGGGGCAATACGCGGTCGATCTCTTCATCGGCTCCACGCTGCAGATCGACGCCGATGCGAATTCGTCGACGGTCACGCGCGGACGTCTCGCCGGTTTCGGCGGCGCGCCGAACATGGGCCACGATCCGCGCGGCCGGCGTCATGCGAGCGAAGCGTGGCTCAAGCTGCTCAAGGACACGGGCCCGGTTTCGCGCGGCCACAAACTCGTGGTGCAGCTCGCGGAAACGTGGAAGAAAGGCGGCGAGCCGACCTTCGTCGACGAACTCGATGCCATCGCCGTGGGCGAAAAGAGCGGCATGCCGGTCGCGCCCGTGATGATCTACGGCGACGACGTCAGCCACGTGGTCACCGAGGAAGGCATCGCGCATCTGCATCGCGCGGAAGGTATCGAGGAGCGGCGCGCGTCGCTCGCGGCCGTCGCGGGCGTGACGCCGATCGGCCTGCGCGCGAAGCCGGAAAAAACCGAGGAATTGCGCCGCCGCGGCATCGTGCAGTTCCCCGAGGATCTCGGCATCCGTCGCGGCGACGCCAAGCGCTCGCTGCTCGCCGCGCGCAGCATCGACGATCTGGTGACGTGGTCGGGCGGTCTCTACACGCCGCCCGCGCGCTTCCGCAGCTGGTGAGCGCGATGCGCACGCTATCGAATTTGTCACCGGCGTTTCATGCGCCGCTCGCTGAAGGCGCGCCCTATTCGACCTCCGACGCGACCTCCGACGCGGCCTCCGACGCGGCACACGAAGCCGCGCTGCGTCCCGACGCGCAACTCGCCCGCTTCGCGCGCGACGCGCTGATCGAAGAAGCGCGGCTCACGCCGAAGCCCGCGCTCGTCGACGCGCGCGGCAGCGGCGCGCACGTCGATCTCGATCTCGCGACCATGCTGCGGTCCGCGCATGCGCTCGAACCGACTTTCGCCGCGCTCGCGCGCGCCTCGTACGGCGCACGGCCCGGCACGGCGCTACGCACGGACCTCGCGCGCATCGGTCGCGCAGGCGAAGCCGCGATGATGCGCGCGACCGCCGGCAGCAACGCGCATCGCGGCGCGATCTGGATCGTGGGCCTGCTGGTCGCGGGCGCGGCCATCGTGCACACGCCCGGCGCCGACGACAGTGCGTATGCACACGCGACACGCATCGGCGAAACGGCGGCGCACATCGCGCGCTTCGACGATCTGCTCGCGCAGCCCGCACGCAGCAACGGCGAACGCGTGCGCGAGCGCTACAACGTGGGCGGCGCGCGCAGCGAAGCGCAAAACGGCTTCCCGCACGTGCTACGCGTGGGCCTGCCCGCGCTGCACGACGCCCGCGCGCGCGGCGACGACGAAGCCGCCGCGCGCGTCGACGCCCTGCTCGCTATCATGGCCTCGCTCGACGACACCTGCGTGCTCCATCGTGCAGGCCTCGCCGGACGCGAAGCCGCACAAGCGGGCGCGCAGCGCGTGCGCGACGCGGGCGGCATCGCCACACGCGCGGGCCGCCAGGCGTTCGACGCGCTCGAACGCGCGCTGCTCGCACTCAACGCATCGCCAGGCGGCGCGGCCGATCTGCTCGCCGCGACGATCTTTATCGACAGACTGGTTCAGCACCGCATCGGCGGGAGGACGGTTTCATGGAACAACTGACATTCGACTATCCGGCGCAGCGCGCCGTGACCACGCGCGCGCATGTGGGCGTGGTGGGCTCGGGCGATCTCGAAGTGCTGCTGCAGCCCGCCGCTGAGATGCAGGCGCGCGTGGTCGTGCACACGAGCGTGGATGGCTATAGCCATATCTGGAAAAGCGTGCTCGACCGCTTTTTCACGCGCTACGACGGCGCGGCGCTCATCGAGATCAACGACTTCGGCGCGACGCCCGGCGTCGTGGCGCTGCGGCTCGCGGAAGCCGTCGAGGCCGCACAGGACGATGCACCGAACGGCGCGCAAGGAGAAAACTCGTGAGCATGGCTAATCAATCCGCGCTGCTGCGCGACAGCTTCATCGAGCTGAGCGCGCGCGAACGCGCTGCCGCCGTGCTCGACCCCGGCACGTTCCGCGAGCTGCTCGGACCGTTCGACCGCATCGAATCGCCGTGGCTGCCGCTGCAAGGCATCGTCTGCCAAGCCGACGACGGCGCGGTGATCGCGCGCGGCACCATCGACGGCCAGCCCGCCGTGGTGGCCGCGATCGAATCGGCGTTCCAGGGCGGCAGCATCGGCGAAGTCTCGGGCAGCAAGATCGCGGCGGCGCTCGAACTCGCGCTCGCCGACTGCGAGCGCGGCAAGATCGTGCGCCCCGTCGTGCTGTTCGAAACCGGCGGCGTGCGCCTCCAGGAAGCGAACCTCGGCCTCGCCGTGATCGCCGAGATCCAGTCGGCCATCGTCGCGCTGCGGCGTCACGTGCCGGTCGTCGGCGTGATCGCGGGCATGGTGGGCTGCTTCGGCGGCATGTCGCTCGCGGCGGGCCTGTGCTCGTATCTCGTGATGACGAAGCAAGGCCGCCTCGGCATGAACGGCCCCGAAGTGATCGAGCAGGAAGCGGGCATCGACGAACTCGACGCGAGCGATCGCCGCCGCGTGTGGCAACTGATCGGCGGCGAACAGCGCGCGCGGACCGGCTTTGCGGACGCGCTCGTGGAAGATGCCGTCGACGATGTACGCGACGCCGTGCGGGCCGCATTCGTCCAGGGCGTGCCGGCCGCGCATCGCACCGAGCAGGTCGAAGCGACGCTCGCGAAGCTCGCGCAGATAGATCCCGCCAGCGTGGAGCCCGAGACGATGCGCGCCACGTTCGGCCTCTCGCCCTTCAACGCCACGCGCACGCACGGAGAAACCGCATGAGCGAATCGACCTTGAATCGTGGCGCGCGCTGGCTGCGCGCACTTGCAGGCCAGCAGGCGGACCATTCGAACGGCGCGTGTGTGCAGTATGCCGACGCGCCGCTCGGCGGCGAGACCGCGCGCTTCATCACCGTCGCGCCCGATGCCGACAACCGCTTTCCGCGCGCGCGCGACAACGTGGTCGGCCTCGAACAAGGCTGGCGTCTCGCGCAAGCGGTGCGTGAAGCCATCGACGCGGACAAGGCGAACGGCACGCGCCGCCCGATCGTCGCCATTGTCGACGTGAAAAGCCAGGCTTATGGTTATCGCGAGGAAATGCTCGGCATTCATCTCGCCTGCGCGGCCGCCGTCGATGCCTATGCGAGCGCGCGGCAAGCCGGTCATCCCGTGGTCGCGCTGATCGTCGGCCCGGCGATGTCGGGCGCGTTCCTCGCGCACGGCTATCAGGCCAACCGCATCGTCGCGCTCGACGCGCCCGGCACGATGGTCCACGCGATGGGCAAGGAAGCGGCGGCGCGCGTCACGCGGCGCAGCGTCGAAGACCTCGACGCGCTCGGCGAAAAGATCGTGCCGATGTCGTATTCGATGACCTCGTTCGCGAAGCTCGGCCTGCTCGACGAACTGATTCACGACGTCGATGCCGACGCGCCCAGCGACACGCAGATTGCGCGCGTGCGCGACGTGCTCGCGCAAAAGGTCAAGGAAGCGCGCGGCGACACGAGCGGTCTCGCGCATCGTCTGCAAGGCGAGGCGGCGCAGCGCACGCGCGCGGCGTCGATCGAAGTGCGCAAGCGGCTTGCGCAACAGTGGGACGCGAACTGATGCGCGTCTGCGCCGCGCCGCCGTTCGCCGCCAGCGCGCCACGCGTGGGCGACGCGCGTTGGCGCGCGCATGATCTGCTGAAGCTCAAGCAGCTTCCCGAAGCCGACGACGAACCGGCGTGGGTGCGCGCGGCATTCGCGCGCGCGCCGTTCGCGGTCGTGCGGCGCGCCGAGGCGGCGGCGGGCTTTGTCGCGGCGGGCATGCGCGGCACGGCGCGCGCCGAGCGCTACGGCACATGGATCAATACTCAGGATATCGAACTATCGATTTCGCCCGAGGTCTTGCTCGACCGCGCGCCGTCGCCAGAGCGCGCCGCCCTGCCCGCGTTCGTCGCGCTCGCCGCATTGCGTGCGCATGAAGCGCTGAACGGCTATGTATGGGGACCGGCGGGCAGCGTCGGCTTCGAACTCGCCGCGCAGGTGCCGACGATCACCGCGTCGAGCGATCTCGATGTGCTGATTCGCGTGCCGCAACGCTGCGATTCCGCCAGCCTGCACGCGCTCGCGGATGCGCTCGCCACGGCGGCGCGTCTTGCCAGCACGCGTGTCGATGCGCAACTGGAAACGCCCGCGGGCGGCGTCGCGCTCGCCGAACTCATGATGGGCAAGGCCCGCGTGCTCGTGCGGGCAAGTGATGGCGCGCGGCTCGTTGCCGATCCGTGGCAAGCGCGATCATCGGAACCCTCGTCATGACGCTCGCCTGCCTGTTTCCCGGCCAGGGCGCGCAAAGCCCCGGCTTTCTGCATCGGCTGCCCGAACACGAGGTCGTGCGCGCAACGCTCGACGAAGCTTCGTCGGTGCTCGGCAGCGACGTGCTCGCGCTCGACAGCGCCGAGGCGCTGCAATCGACAGTCGCCGTGCAGATCGGGCTCACGGTTGCGGGCGTCGCGCAGGCGCGCGCGCTCGCTCAAGCGGGGCTGACGCCGCAATTCAGCGCGGGCCTGTCTGTGGGCGCCTATCCGGCCGCCGTGTGTTGCGGCGCGCTCGCGTTCGGCGACGCGCTGCGCATGGTGCGCAAGCGCGCCGAACTCATGGAAGCGGCCTGGCCTTCGGGCTATGGCCTTAGCGCGGTGTCCGGTCTGACCGAAACGCAAACCGAGCAACTCGCGCGCGCACTTGCCGAGGAAAGCGGCGAACGTGTCTACGTGGCGAACGTGAATGCGCCGCGCCAGATCGTCGTCGCGGGCGCGGACGCGGCGCTCGAAGCGTTCGCGGCCCGCGCGCTCGCGGCGGGCGCGCGCAAGGCGCAACGACTCGCGGTTTCCGTTCCTTCGCATTGCGAACTATTGAACGACGCGGCAGAAGCCCTCGTGGCGTGGTCGCGCGAGATTCCGTTCCGCACGCCCGAAGGCGTCTATATCGACAATCGCGGCGGCCGTCCGCTTTATAGCGGCGAAGCGATCCGCGCGGACCTCGCCACCAATATGCGCCACACGGTGCGCTGGTTCGATGCGCTCACGGTCATGATCGAGTCGGGCGCGACGGTGCTGGTCGAAGCGCCGCCCGGCCAGGTCCTCACCGATATCGCGCGCGAGCACTATCCCGACGTGGCTGCGCTCAGCGCCGCGAGCTTGCCGCTGGATCGGCTCGTCGCGACGGTGAAGCGTCGTCTGGGCGACGAATAGCGCTCCGCCGTCGACGCGCAATCACGCGTATAAAAATTTTATGCGCATAAAGTCGTATTCGATTTTTAGCGCCACAACGCACGGCGAGGCGGCGAATCGATGAAACTTCTTCGATTTCACTGCGATTTCCCGCGTATCACCCTACTTCTTGCGCAATTCCGGCATCACAACCCGAAACGTGAGATTCACGCGCTCGCCGCTCACGGACAGCTCTTTCGGCACGCGATGACGCCATTGCGCCTGCGTCTGGCCGCGCATCACGAGCAGGCTGCCGCTCGACAGGGGAAACGAGCGCGTCACGCCGCTCGCCGTGTGCCGCAGATCGAAGCGCCGCGTGGCGCCGAAGCTCAGCGAGGCGATCACCGGTTCGGGACCGAGTTCGGGTTCGTGGTCGGCGTGCCAGCCCATGCTGTCGCTGCCGCCGCGATAACGGTTGAGCAGCACGCTGTTGAATCGCACGCCGCATTGCGCGGTCACGGCGTCGCGCAGTTCGGCGACGGCCGCCGTCCACGGCTGCGGGACGTTGCGAATGCCCGAGTAGATGTAGACCGCGCCCGGATCGCCTTGCCAGGCGGTCAGGCGCGGCTGGTCGACCCAGCCGCCCGGCGTGCGGATGCGCTCCTGACGCCAGTCCGTTTCGGCGACGATGCGCGCGAGGTAATCGGCCGCCGCCGCGGGCGCGAGCCAGGCGGGATGCCAGTCGACATCGGGTTGGGGCGTATCGTCGAACAAGTCGAACAAGTCGAACATCGGATCGGAAACCGGCAGCGCGGGAAACGGAAGCAGGACGCGCAGTGTCGCATGACGCGGCGCGCCACGTCACACGACATCGGCCGGCTTGCCAGGCCTCAGACGAACAGCGCGAGATAAAACACCGCCGCGCCGATCAGCGCCCCGATGAAGCAAAAGCCCTCGGCCGGTTCCTCGGTCGTTCGCGAACGCAGCCACGCGCCCGCCACGCCGAAAAAGCCCGCGATGCCGAGCGCCACGAACACCATCACGACGTCGAATAGCGCGCTGCGCCCGATCTCGAGCATGTCGATATGCTTGAGCGCGAAATATAGCGCCACCGCCATGATCGAGAGGACGACGAGCGGCAGCATCACATGACTGCCCTCGCGCCCCACGTGGCGACCATGAAGCCCTTGCACGACTGGCCTGGTAATTTTCATGACCCGTCTCCCCCAGAGTGCCCGGAAAACGCGTGGGCCTCGATTCGAGCATAGTTCATCGACCGGTGCGATTCAATGAACGTTTAATAGCGCTGTGCAGCATGTGCGCCCCGCATGAAAATCTTGCGACTGCGCCGCGCGCCTGACAATCCAGGGTTATGCCGCACTGCGCAAGCGCCGCGGCGCTGCCGTTTACCACGCCCTTTTGAGCGCGCGGCACGATCCGTGCTGCGCCGGTAGAATGCATCGCAGCGCGCCCTGCACCACGGCGCGCAGGCGGATGCCGGGCGATTCGGTGGCTCGCCCTTGCGCCGATTCCTGCATCGCGGATTCGCGCGCCGATACGCCCGCGCTTCGATCTCGGTTTCGCCGTCCGCCTTGAACCTCGACGTTCGCATCACCGCTGATACGCGCCCGCCGCTCCCGACACCGTTTCAACTCCGTACCGACCGCGCCCGCCATGCCTCGACTCTCGTTCCTGGTCCGCTTCATCGCCATCGGCATTCTGCTGCACGCCTATGTCGGCTTTCGCCTGATTCCCGATCTGCCCATTCCCGCCGCCGTCAAATGGCTCGCGGTGCTGTGGCTCGTGCTCTCGGTGCTCGTGATTCCGCCCGGCATGCTCGCGCGTCGCTTCAAACGCCAGCCGCTCGGTGACCGGCTCGCGTGGATCGGCATGCTGTTCATGGGCTTTTTCTCGTCGCTGCTGATGCTGACGATCCTGCGCGATCTCGTGCTCGCCTCGCTGATGACCGTCGCCGCGATCTGGCCGGGCGCCGCCGATCTCGCGCACTGGCGCACAGGCAGCGCGGCAGCAGTCGTCGTGCTCGCGTTCGCCTCGACGGCCTTCGGCTTCTTCAACGCGCGGCGCCGCGCGCGCATCCGCAACGTCGAAGTGCCGATCCGCAATCTGCCCGCCGAACTCGACGGCTTCACGATCGTGCAGCTGAGCGACATCCACGTAGGGCCGACGATCAAGCACGGCTACGTCGAGCGCATCGTGCGCGCCGTGAACCAGCTCGAAGCCGATGTGGTGGCGATCACCGGCGACGTGGTCGACGGCAGCGTGCAGCATCTCGCCGATCACACCGCGCCGCTCGGACGGCTCGCCGCGCAGCACGGCGTCTATCTGGTGACCGGCAATCACGAGTACTACTCGGGCGCCGATGCGTGGGTGGCCGAGTTCCGCCGCATCGGCCTCACGGTGCTGATGAACCAGCACGTGGTGATCGAGCACGGCGGCGCGCGGCTCGTGCTCGCAGGCGTGACCGATTACACGGGCGGCCATTTCGATCCCGCGCACCGCAGCGATCCGCAAGGCGCACTGCGCGGCGCGCCCGACGACGTGAACACGCGCGTGCTGCTCGCGCATCAGCCGCGCAGCGCACACGCGGCCGCCGATGCGGGCTACACACTGCAACTGTCCGGCCATACGCACGGCGGGCAGATCTTTCCGTGGAATTTCCTCGTGCGGCTGCAACAGCCGTTCACGGCGGGGCTGGAAAAGCTCGGCAGCCTGTGGGTCTACACGAGCCGCGGCACCGGCTACTGGGGGCCGCCCAAGCGGCTCGGCGCGCCGTCGGAGATCACGCGCGTGCGGCTCGTGGGCGCGCGTTCGGCCTGAACATGGCCTTGCCTCCTGGCCTGACCCTGCGCTGAAACCGCCGCGCCGTGAACACACCGCACGGCGCGCGCGGGACAAGCCGGTATCATGAGCGGCAAAGCTGACCGGCTGGCCTTGGGCCGCCCCAACTGGAATCTCTCGCTCATGGACGGCAACAAGCACCTCCACCAGACCGCCTTCTACCTGCTGCTGTTCGCCGTTTCCATCGCGCTGTGCTTCGTGCTCGCGCCGTTCTTCAGCACCGTGCTGTGGGGCGCCATTCTCGCGCTGATCTTCCAGCCCGTGCAGCGCCGTCTGGTCGCGCGCCTCGGCCGCCGGCGCAATCTCGCCGCGCTCATCACGCTGCTGTTCTGTCTCGTGATCGTGATCTTCCCGCTCACGCTGGTCGCGGGCACGCTGATCCAGCAAGTCGGCGCCGCTTATGCGCAGGTGCGCGCGGGCAGTCTCGACTTCGGCGCGTTCTTCAGCCAGATCGTGCATGCGCTGCCGCAATCCATCCAGAACGTGCTCGCGCGCTACGACCTCATGGATCTGCCCGGCTTGCAGCAGCGGCTCTCGGCGGGCGCGGCGCAGATCAGCCAGTTCGTCGCCACGCGCGCGCTGAGCCTCGGACAGAACACGCTGCAATTCGTCGTGAGCTTCTGCGTGATGCTCTATCTGTTCTTCTTCCTCGTGCGCGACGGCCGCGAAATCTCGCGCCTCGTGCGCGACGCCATTCCGCTCGACGAGCAGCACAAGCTGCATCTGATCCGCAAATTCACGACGGTGATCCGCGCGACGGTCAAGGGCAACGTGGTGGTCGCCGTCGTGCAGGGCACGCTCGGCGGCATCGCGCTGTGGGTCTGCGGCATTCAGGCGCCGCTGCTGTGGGGCTTCGTGATGCTGCTGCTCTCACTGCTGCCCGCCGTCGGCGCGGCGCTCGTGTGGGGGCCGATCGCCATCTATTTCATTTCGACGGGCGACCTCGTGAGGGGCGTCGGGCTCATGCTGTTCGGCGCGCTCATCATCGGCACCGTCGATAACGTGCTGCGCCCGGTGCTGGTCGGCAAGGACACGCGCCTGCCCGACTGGGTCGTGCTGATCTCGACGCTCGGCGGCATCTCGCTTATCGGCATCAACGGCTTCGTGATCGGGCCGCTGATCGCCGCGCTGTTCATCAGCTGCTGGGACCTGCTGCGCCGCGACCAGCACGAACACGGCGCGACGGCCGCCGCCGAAGACGACGAACTGGTCTAACGCGGCCCGGCCTAACTCGACTCGGTCTAGCGCGGCCCGCCGTTCACGATGAAACGTGCAGCGGCAAGCCCGCGCGTCCCTGACGCGGCGCGTTCGACTCGACCGACCCCGTCGCCAGATTCGGATACGCCGCCGCGCCGCCCTGCGCGGCCACCGAAAAGCCGAACGTATTGATGCCGTTGGCGCTGCGCACGAACACCGTGCCGCCATGCATCTCCGCGACGGCCTTCACGATCGACAAGCCGAGGCCGTGATTCTCGTGGCTGTTCGAGCGCGCTTCCTGAATGCGATAGAAGCGGTCGAAAATATGCTCGCGCACGTCGGGATCGAGCGGCTCGCCCGGATTCGACACCGCGATCTCCACATGCCCGTCCTGCGGCGCGATGGTCGCCTGCAACACGGTGCCGGGCGGCGAATGCTGAATCGCGTTGACGAACAGATTGCTCACCGCGCGCCCGATCAGCGACGTGTTGACCCACGCGCGCGCATCGCCCTGCACCTGCACGCTCAGTTGCGCTTCTTCGAGCGGCATATCGAGGAATTCGAGCATGCGCTCGACCTCGCAGCGCAGCGAGACTTCGGTGAGTTCGGTCGCGCGTTCGCCGCGGTCGCTGCGCGAGAGGAACAGCATGTCGTTGACGATCACGCGCAGTCGTTCGAATTCCTCAAGATTCGATTGCATGGTCTGCTGCAACTGCTCGACCGAGCGATCGCGCGTGAGCGCCACCTGGGTCTGCCCGATGAGGATGCTCACCGGCGTGCGCAGTTCGTGCGCCACATCGGCATTGAACGATTCGAGGCGCTCGTAGGCTTTGTCGAGACGTTCGAGCGCGCCGTTGAACGAGGTCGCCAGTTCGTGCAATTCCTCGGGCAGCTCGCCCGAATGCAAACGCTGACGCCGGTTCGACGGGCTCAGTTGCGCGGCCTCGCGCGAGAGCCGCGTGAGCGGCGCGAGACCGAAGCGCGTGACCGCGCGGCTGAGCAGCGCAACCGCGATAGTGGAGAGCGCGATCAGCACGCCCAGCGCGATGCCGAACCGCCGCAACATGCTCTCGGTGCGCACGCAATCGCTGCCCACCACGAGCTTCACTTCGGGACGGTCGCCACTCGCGGGCACCGTCATGCTGGTCACGATGATGTCGTAATTGCAGCCCGGCGGCCGCACGAGCTGATGATTGTTGCCCGCGTCGCCCGTAACCGTGCCGACGATCGGCGTGCCGAAGCGAAAGCGCGGATCGGGGCCTTCGACGTAGTAATGCATGCGGCTGTCGGTGGGCGAGAGATCGCGCAGCTTCTCCTGCACCGAGGCCCATTTCTTTTCGTCGGGCGCGTGCGAGACGATCAGGCTCGCGATGCGCGCGCGCGTGTCGAGCGTCTCGCGCAACTCGTTGATCAACTGGCGCTGCATCAGCAGAAAGAGGCCCGTGCCGGTGAGCGTGAAGACGATCAGCGACACCGCTGCGAACATCGCCGACAACCGCAGCGAGATCGAGCGCTTCATGACAGCTGGCCTCCGTCCTCGCGCACTTCGAGCACGTAGCCCATGCCGCGAATGGTGTGCAGCAGCTTCGCCGCGTGCGGTCCGTCGAGCTTCGCGCGCAGCCGCTTGATGGCCGTTTCGACGACGTTCGCGTTGCTTTCGAAGTTCACGTCCCAGACGAGTTCGGTGATGAGCGTCTTCGAGAGAATTTCGCCGCGCCGCCGCGCGAGCACCGAGAGCAACTGGAACTCCTTCGCCGTGAGATCGAGACGCACGCCGTCGCGCGTCGCGCGTCGGCTGATCAGATCCACCTGCAGATCGCCCACGGAAATGAGCGTGGATTCCTGCGCGCGGGCGCGCCGCGTGAGCGCGCGCAGCCGCTCGACCAGTTCGAGAAACGAGAACGGCTTGGTGAGGTAGTCGTCGGCGCCGTCGCGCAGACCGTGCACGCGATCGTCCACGCGATCGCGCGCGGTCAGCATGATGACCGGCGTGTCCTTCTTCGCGCGCACCGCGCGCAGCACGCCGAAGCCGTCGAGCTTCGGCAGCATCACATCGAGCACGATCACGTCGAAGTCGTACTCGGTCGCCATCCACGCGCCCTCTTCGCCGTCCATCGCCACGTCGACGATCCAGCCTTGCTCGCTCAACCCGCTGCGCAAATAGTCGACGACCTTGCGCTCGTCTTCGATCACCAGAACTTTCATGCTTGCCCTCCGCTTCGTGCGCGGCCTCCTGGGCCGCGTCGAATCATCTTGTGTTACCGCTTGCGTTTCATTGCGCTTACACGCTTAAAAGCTCGCGCATTTAGCCTAACCCTTGCTGGCCGCCGCGCCCGGTGCGGGCGTCTCGCGGCAGGTGCCCATGCTGCAGGCCAGCGCGCGGTCGTCCGCGCTCCAGCCGCCGCCCAGCGCCTTCGCCAGATATACCACCGTGGCGGCCTGTTGTCCGTGAATCTGCACTTCCTGGCGCTCGCTGGCAAGCAGTTGCTGCTCGGCGTTGAGCACGTCGATGAACGCGACGAGCCCGCCCTGATAGCGGTCGTTGGCGAGTTCGAACGATTGGCGCGCGTCGTCGACGGCGGACTGGCCGTCGGTCGACGCGCGTTCGAGCACGGACAGCCCCGTTACCGCATTTTGCACCTCCTGGAACGCCGTGAGCACGGTCTGACGATACGAGGCCTGCGCCGACTCGTAGCCCGCCTGCGCGTAATCCACGCCCGCCGAACGCTTGCCGCCGTCAAACAGCACCTCGCCCGCGCTCGCGCCGAGCGACCACATCAGGCTCGGCACCGAAAAGAGGTTGCTGAAGCGCGTCGATTCCCAGCCCAGCGTCGGCGAGAGCGTGACGTCCGGGAAGTACGCCGAACGCGCCACGCCGATCTGCGCGTTGGCCGCCGCCATCGCGCGCTCGGCGGACGCCACGTCGGGCCGACGCTGCAACAGCTCGCTCGGCAGGCCCGTGGGCAGCGCGGGCGTGGGCAGCGGCGTGACCTTCGGCGCGAGCGCGAACTCGGGCGCGGGCTTGCCGATGAGCACGGCAATCGCATTCTGATCCTGCTGGCGCTGATTTTCGAGCAGATGCACCTGCGTTTTGGTGGCGTCGAGTTGCGCCTTCTGCTGCAACAGATCGAGGCCCGAGACCGCGCCCAGATCGTGCTGCGCATTCACGAAGTCGAGCGCCTTTTGTTGCAACGCGATCGAGCGATTCACGACGTCGATTTCATCGTCGAGTTCGCGCAGCGCGAAATAATCGGTCGCGAGTTCGGCGGTGAGCACGAGGCGCGCGTTCGCGAGATCGTCGCCGGCCTCTTGCGCCGATGCCTGCGCCGACTCCACCATGCGCCGGATGCGCCCGAACAGGTCCAGCTCGTAACTGATGGTCGGGCCGACCTTGATGTCGTTCTGCACAGTCGACATGTTCGGCGTCGCGTAAGTCGTCTGCGGCCGGTTCGCGGAGATGCGCTCGCGCGCGAGGCTCGCGTCGAGCGACACTTGCGGCGCCTGTTGCGACGACACCGAACCGAGCGTCGCGCGCGCCTGCGCGTAGTGCGCGACGGCCACGCGCAGCGTCTGGTTTTCGGCGAGCGCGGCGTCTTCGAGACCGTCGAGTTCCGGGTTGCCGAACGCCGCCCACCAGCGCGGATCGAGCGGCGCGTGCGAAGGCTGCGCGGCGTGCCAGTAGGCGTCGGCGGGATCGACGCGCCACGCGGCCGGACTCGCCGTCTGCGGCTTCTGATAGTCGGGGCCGACCGTGCAGGCCGCCAGCCCCGCCACGCCGACCAGCGTCAGCAGCGCGCGCGCCTTCGAAGGGAAACTCGCCGTGCTCACGTCGTGCTCCGCTTCGCGGCGTCGTTCGCGCCATTAGCGTTATTCGCACCGTTGGCATTGTTCGCACCGCCAGCACGCGGCGCGACCACCACGACGCTGTCACCATCGGCGATCGAATCGCTCGGATTGAGCACGACGCGATCGCTCGCCTCGATGCCGCGCCCGATTTCGAGCGTCTGGCCGAGATCCTGCGCGATCTCCACGGGCTTCAAACGAATCTTGCCGTCCGCATCGACGACCGCGAGGCGCGGTCCTTCCGAGCGGAACAGCAGCGCGTTGCCCGGAACCGTCAGGAGTCCGTGTGAATCGGTTTGCAGCGCGGCCTGCACATACGCGCCCGGCAGCAGCTTGCCGTCGTGATTCGGCAGCGTGATTTCCACCTGCAGCGTGCGCGTCGCCACGTCGATGGCCTGCGACGTATGCGTGACCGTGCCGTCAAAGGTCACACCGGGCATTTCCTGTTGGGTCACGCTCACATGCTGGCCGAGCGCGACATGCGGCGCATCGCTTTGCGGCACATCGAGATAGAGCCGCAGCGGATCGGACTGCGCGATCGCGAACAGCGCATGCCCCGCGCCGCCGTTGCCCGAATTCACGAGATCGCCGATATCGACGTTGCGCTGCGTAATCACGCCCGTGATCGGCGCGACGATGCGCTGGAACGATTTGGTCTGTTGCAGGCGGCGCACGTTGGCGTCGGCGGCGGCGAGATTGGCGACGTCCTGGTTGTACGCGCCCTGGCGGTCGTCGAGTTCCTGTTGCGAGACCGCATCGCGCTGACGCAACTGCTGCGCGCGCGCGAACGAGGTCTTCGCGAGCGAAAGCGTCGACGCCGACTGATCGCGTTGCGCCTGCGCCTGTGCGAGTTCCTGATCGATCTCGGGCGTGTCGATCTCCGCGAGTAGCTGGCCCTGCTGCACGTGCGCGCCGATATCGGCGTACCACTTGAGCACGTAGCCGCTCGCGCGCGAATAGATCGGCGCTTCCACATAGCCGCGCAGCGTGCCCGGCAGCACGATGCGTCCGTCCGCGCCCGCCGCCTTCGGCAGCACGACGCTCACGTACTGCTGCGCGTTCTGCTTCGTCACGTCGGCGAGATGATGCGCGTTCATCACATTGGAAACGATGGTGCGCGCGGCGCCCGCCGCGAGCAGCACGCCGACCACGATCACCGCGAGACGCGCGCGCTTGCCGGCCTGGCCGCGCGCGGGCAGGTCCATGCCCTGCTCGCCGCCCACGGTGATATCGAGGGAAGAATGGTGGTGAGGTTCGTTCATGTCATCGGCCAGAGTATGCGGTTGTCGAGCGTCCTTGCATCATGTGCGGCGGCGTTGCGCCTCGCGTTCGCGCCGGGCTTCGGCGCGATGCGCGAGTCGCGAATGCACCGTCGCGAACATGAGCGGAACGAAGAGGAGCGTCGAAACGGTGGCGAACAGCAGCCCGCCGATCACGGCGCGGCCGAGCGGCGCGTTCTGCTCCGCGCCTTCGCCGAGACCGAGCGCCATCGGCACCATGCCGATCATCATCGCGAACGCGGTCATCAGCACGGGGCGGATGCGCGTGGCGCCCGCTTCGAGCGCGGCGGCTAGCGGCGTTGCGCCAGCCGCGAGTCGCTGGCGCGCGAACGCCACCACCAGAATGCTGTTCGCGGTCGCCACGCCCACGGTCATGATCGCGCCCGTCAACGCGGGCACGCTCAGATGCGTGCCGGTGATGAACAGCATCCACGCGATGCCCGCGAGCGCGGCGGGCAAGGCGCTGATGATGATGAGCGGGTCGGCCCACGACTGAAAGTTCACGACGATCAGCAGATAGACGAGCACCACGGCCATCGCAATCCCCACGCCCAATCCGATGAACGACGAGCGCATCGTGCCGATCTGCCCGCGCATCGTGAGCGTGGTGCCGCGCGGCGCGTGCGCCTGCACGTTGCGGATCAGGTCGTCGATCCGCGAACCGACCGAGCCGAGATCGCTGCCTTCCACGCTCACGAGCACGTCGATCACCGGACGGATGTTGTAGTGCGTGACGAGCGCCGGGCCGTCGTGCGGCTTGAGCTGCACGAGATTGCTCACGAGTTGCAGCGGCGCGTTCGCCGTGCTCGCGTGCGCGGAGACCGGCGTGTTCATCACTTCGTTCACCGACGCTTCGCGATATTGCGGCGTCTGCACCGCGAGCGGATATTCGACGCCGTTCTGCGGACTGACCCAGAATGCGGGCGAGGTCTGCGAACTGCCCGAGAGCGCGATCAGCACATCCTGGGCCACGATTTGCGGGCTCAAATTCAATTGCTGCATGCGCGAGCGATCCATCGCGAGCCTCAGCGCGGGCTCGTCGTTACGCTGCTGGATATGCGCATCGACCGCGCCCGGCAACTGGCGCACCTGCTTGAGCAGCGTGCTCGCGATCGCCATGTCCTTGTTCAGATCCGAGCCCACGACCTGCACGTCGATGGCGGCGGGCTGCCCGAAATTGAGAATCTGCGTGATGATGTCGGCGGGCTGGAAGAAGAATTCGATGCCCGGAAAACGCTGCGGCAACAGCGTGCGCAATTTGTCGATGTAAATGCGCGAAGGATCGTGATCGGGTTTCAGCGCAATCTGGATTTCGCCGTCGAGCGTGCCCATCGTGCCCGAATTGCTGTACGAAAGATTGATACCGCTATACGGCAAACCGAGGTTATCGACGATGGTCGCGAGTTGATCGGGCGGCACGACGGTGCGTATCGTTTTCTCGACTTCATCCGCGAGACGCGCGGTTTCCTCGATGCGGAAACCCGTCGGCGCACGCATGTGCAGGCGAATATTGCCCGCATCGACGGACGGAAAAAAATCGCGGCCGAGGAAGAACACGAGCGCGAGCGACAGCACGCAGAACGCAAGAAACGCGCTGCCGAACAGGCGTCGGCGTGCGAGCAGCAAACTGAGCAGCGCGATGTAATTCGCGCGCACGCGTTCGAAGTAATGATTGAAGCGCAGATGCACGCGCGCGAAAGCCGACACGCGCGCGCCGGGCTGCGCATGCGCGGCCGGATCGTGGCCCGCGAACAGCAGCATCGCGAGCGTCGGCACCAACGTGCGCGAGAGAATATACGACGCGATCATCGCGAACACCACGGCTTCCGCGAGCGGCACGAACAGGAAGCGCGCCACGCCCGTGAGAAAGAACATCGGCACGAACACGATACAGATGCACAGCGTGGACACCAGCGCGGGCACCGCGATTTCGCCCGCGCCTTCGAGAATGCCCGTGTGCAGATCGCTGCCTAAATGCAGGTGCCGTTCGATGTTTTCGATCGTCACCGTGGCGTCGTCGACGAGTATGCCCACCGCGAGCGCGAGGCCGCCGAGCGTCATGATGTTGATGGTTTCGCCGAGCGCGTAGAGCGCGATGATCGAGGCGAGAATCGACAGCGGAATCGACACGGCGATGATCAGCGTGCTGCGCCAGTTGCCGAGAAACAGCAGGATCATCGCGGCCGTGAGCACGGCGGCAATCAACGCTTCGCGCACCACGCCCTGCACCGCCGCCGAAACGAAAATCGACTGGTCGAACAGCGGCTGGATCACGAGATCGGCGGGCAGCGTGTCGCGCACTTTCGGCAGCAGATCCTTGAGCGCGCCCACCACTTGCAGCGTCGAGGCGTCGCCGCTCTTGAGGATCGACATCAGCACGCCGCGCTGGCCGTCCTGGCGCACGATGTTGGTCTGCGGCGTGAAGCCGTCACGCACGTGCGCGACATCGCCGAGATAGGTGGTCGCGCCGTTCACGGTCTGCACGGGAATGCGGTTCAGGCCCGCGATCGTGTCCGGCGACGCGTTGGTATCGACGCGGAATTCCGTCTGGCCGAGCTTCGCGGTGCCGGTCGGCAGAATCAGGTTCTGCGTGTTCACGGCATTGACGATGTCGGCGGGCGTGAGGCCTTTGGCGATCAGCGCGCGCGTGTCGATATCCACCGAAATCACGCGCGTCTTGCCGCCATACGGATAGGGCACCTGCGCGCCCGGAATCGTGATGAGCTGCGGGCGCAGGAAGTTCATCGCGATGTCGGCGAGCGCCTGCTCGCTCATCGACTTGCTCGATAGACCCAGTTGGATCACCGGAATGCTCGACGCCGAATAGCTGATCACGAGCGGCGCCGTCGCGCCCGGCGGCATCTGCTTGAGCTGCGCCTGCTCCGAGGCCACGGCCTGCGCGATGGCGGTTTGCAAACTCGCGCCCGGTTGCAGAAACAGCTTGATGATGGCGATGCCGGGCAGCGATTGCGACTCGATGTGCTCGATGTTGCTGACCGTGGTCGTGAGGCTGCGCTCGTTGACCGAGGTGATGCGCTGCGCCATGTCCTGCGCGGAAAAACCCGTGTACGACCAGATGATGCTGATGACGGGGATGTTGATGTTCGGCAGCACGTCGGTGGCCATCGACATGAGCACGAACGGCGTGGCCAGCACGATCAGGATGGCCATCACGATAAACGTGTAGGGCCGCTTCAGCGCGAGATTGACGATCCACATGGGGCAGGTTGTGCGAGCGGTGGTGACGGCACGGACCAGGAGAACGACGCTGCGGGCGCCGGTCGGCCGGGCTTCATATCGGGTTCAGATCGAGTTCACATCGATCCCAAGCGGGTCCGCATCATAGGCAATCGCGGTGGCGCATGCGTGGCGCGAAGATGGCGCGTTTGACAGCCGTCGCGGACAGGCGCACGCCATGCCGCGCCCGCGCTTCTCGCGCAGCGTCTTCGAGCCAACCCCGCGACGCGCCTCGCCCCTGCGAGGCGCGGACTTCAATTCACGAGGCGCAAACGATCGGGCTCGCGCACCTTGCGCGCGTGCGCCGCCGCGCGGCGGCCCGCAGCAGGCGTGTCACACACCGCGAGCGCCGCTTCCTGCTCGGCGAGCACGAGCGGCACCTTCTCGCGCAGAAACTCCACGAAAGTACGGATCTTTGCGTCGAGATAACGGCGCGAAGCGTAGAGCGCGAAGATGTTCAGCTTTTGCAGGCGATGCGAAGGCAGCACGCGCACGAGCGAGCCGTCGGCGAGTCCGGGCAGCGCCACCGGCACCGGCAGCGGCCCGATGCCCATACCCTCGCGAATGGCGAGCGCGAGCGCCTCGGGATTGTTCACCTGAAACGGCGTGACGCCGGTATGGCGGAAGGTCTCGCCTTGCGGCCCTTCGGACACCCACTGGCCGGCGGTCAGGCTCGCATCGGTGAGATGCAGGCAGGTGTGCGCTTCGAGATCGTCGAACGCGAGCGGCACGCCGCGCGCGCGCAGATAGTCGGGCGACGCGCACAGAATGGCGGCGGTGCTGCCCAGATGCTGGGAGATCAGTGCGGAATCCTCAAGCTCGGCGGCCACCACCACGGCCACGTCGAAGCCTTCCTCGATGATGTCGGGCATCTGCTGCGCGATCGTCAAGTCGACCGAAACATCAGGCAAATGCTGTTGATAGCGCGCGATCAGCGGCATCACATAGTGCTGGCCGAAACTCGTGCCGCCGTAGACGCGCAGCTTGCCGGCCGGATTCGCGTGCGCAGCGGCGGCCTCGGCTTCGGCCTGATCGATATCCGCGAGAATGCGCTTGCAGCTTTGCAGATAGCGCTCGCCCGCTTCGGTCAGCGACATGCGCCGCGTCGTGCGGTTGAGCAGCCGCGTGCGCAGACGCGACTCCAGGTCGGTGACGGCGCGCGAGACTTGCGCCGTCGTCATCGTTTCGTTCGAGGCGGCGCGCGTGAAGCTGCCCGACTCCACCACCCTCACGAAAATCCGCATGTTGCGCAGCGTGTCCATCAGCGACTCCTCTCCATCGTCTTGCTCTGTCTGGCTTGATTCATTGTGAATCGCCAGTCTCGCCTGGCAGCCGTGGCTGGACGCTGACCTGTAAATGACAGCCGCGCCAGCTTGGCTTGCCGTGCGCTCCCGCGTATGATCCACGGCGCCACCGCACGGCGGATCGCATGGCGCTCACGCGCCCGACGATGCATCCCGCGTGCCGTTTTTGATGACAGAACGATGAATTACGAATTCGCCTTGCGCCTTCTCGCGGCGTTCGCCTGCGGCGTCGCCATCGGACTGGAACGCCAGATGCGCCAGCGCACGGCGGGCCTGCGAACCATCACGCTCGTCGCCAGCGGCGCGTGTCTGTTCGTCACGCTCGGCGTGCTCACGGGCAACGGATCGAGCGGCGTCACGCAGATCGCGGCCTACGTGGTCTCCGGTGTCGGCTTTCTCGGCGGCGGCGTGATCATGCGCGACAAGGGCTCGATTCAGGGCATCAACACCGCCGCCACGCTCTGGTGCTCGGCGGCCGTGGGCGTACTGTGCGGCGCGGGCCATTACGTCCCGGCCATCGCGGGCACGGCGGTCGTGCTGCTCACGAACACAGTGCTGCGCGAGGTGAGCCGCATCATCAATCAATCACCGGTGTCGAACGCCGATCTCGTGAGCGTCTACGTGCTGACCGTGGTGTGCCGCGAGGACGACGAGATTCACATTCGCACGGTGCTTTCGAATTCGATGTACTCGACGCCGCTCGCGTTCCAGAGCCTCACGAGCGAAGACGTGGACGGTCATCCGCAGCGCCTGCGCGTGACGGCGACGCTGCGCCTGCATCCAAAATACCAGCCCAAGCTCGAACAGATGGCGAGCCGTTTGAGCATGGAAAAAGGCGTCTCCAGCGTGAGCTGGACCGCGGCGGAAACCGAAGCCGCGCCGGAGTAAATTCCGGCTCGCGACGCCTACGAATTCCCCACGCAATCCTTACTATCGCATTTCCGTTTTGTTGCACTTTCTGAAACGGGCCGCGGCAGATTTCAAGAACTGTCAATTCTGGCCCGCTTTCGTGGACGCGAAAACGCCCCTGGGCTAAGCTCGATACACCGTGACTCGTTCACGCCAACAAGGGGGAATCCAACATGCAACACGGCATCATTGGCTGGCTCATCATCGGCGCAATCGCGGGTTGGCTCGCCGGTCTGCTCGTCAAGGGCGGCGGCTTCGGATTGATCGTCGACATCATCGTCGGCATCGTGGGTGCGTTCATCGGCGGCTGGCTCGCGGGCGTTCTGCACATCAACATCGGCGGCGGCATGATCAGCTCGATCATCACGGCCATCGTCGGCGCGGTCATTCTGCTGTTCGTGATCCGGCTGTTCCGGCGAGCGTAGCGTCGCGCGGCATTGCCCAAAAGAAAACGGGAGCACCTTCGCAGGTGCTCCCGTTTTTTGTGCGCGTTGTCTAAACGTGCTTACTTAGCGATGCTTACGCATTTGCAACGAGACCCTCGCCCGCTTCCGGCAGCATCGAGCCCGTTT
Source organism: Paraburkholderia tropica (assembly GCF_914484835.1). Classification (GTDB taxonomy): domain Bacteria; phylum Pseudomonadota; class Gammaproteobacteria; order Burkholderiales; family Burkholderiaceae; genus Paraburkholderia; species Paraburkholderia tropica_A. Next base: position 5,728 of record NZ_CAJZAR010000034.1, on the reverse strand, counting down.
CGTTGTAGCGCAGATGCATCTCGTACGCCTTCGCGAGATTGTGCGGCGTCTGGCCGCCGATCTTCAGCGCGTCGCGATAGTAGTCGCGCAGCAGGTCGCGATAGAGCGGATGCACGCAGCGGTCGATGATCAGCGCGGCACGTTCGCGCGGCGCGAGGCCACGCAGGTCGGCGAGACCTTGCTCGGTCACGATGACATCGACGTCATGCTCGTTGTGATCGACGTGCGGCACCATCGGCACGATGCTCGAAATCTTGCCGTCCTTGGCGATGGCCTTGGTCGCGAAGATCGCGCACGACGCGTTGCGCGCGAAGTCGCCCGAGCCGCCGATGCCGTTCATCATGTGCGTGCCGCCCACGTGCGTCGAATTCACGTTGCCGTAGATGTCGCATTCGAGCGCGGTGTTCAGCGCGATGAGACCCAGACGACGGATCACTTCGGGATGGTTGCTGACCTCTTGCGGACGCAGCACGAGCTTGTCGCGATAGCGGTCGAGTTCGGCGAGCACCTGCGCCTGGCGCGGCGCGGAGAGCGTCATGGAAGCGCCCGACGCGAACACCATCTTGCCCGCGTCGATCAGGTCGAAGGTCGAATCCTGCAGCACTTCCGAGTACATCGTGAGCGCTTCGAACGGCGAGTTCACGAAGCCCGACAGCACCGCGTTCGCGATCGTGCCGATGCCCGCTTGCAGCGGCGGCAGTTGCGCGCTCATGCGGCCGTGCTTCACTTCATGTTGCAGGAAGTCGATCAGATGGCCCGCGATGCGCGCGGTTTCCTCGTCGGCGGGCAGCACGGTCGAGGGGCTGTCCGGCTCGTTCGTGATGACGATGGCCGCGATCTTCTCGGGCGGAATCTCGATGGCCTGCGTACCCACGCGATCGTTCACGCGCACGATGGGCAGCGGATCGCGATGCGGGCGGCGGCCCGGAATCCAGACGTCGTGCAGGCCTTCGAGACCGAGCGGCTGCGCGAGATTGATTTCGACGATCACCTTCTCCGCGAGAATCGCGAAGCTCGCCGAATTGCCGACCGAAGTCGTGGGGACGATGGCGCCGGTCTCGGTGATGGCCGCGGCCTCGATGATCGCGAGATCGAGCTTGCCGAGCAGATTCGCGCGCAGCATCTCGACGGTCTCCGAGAGATGCTGGTCGACGAACATCACTTCGCCGCGATTGATGGCCTTGCGCAGCGTGGTGTCCACCTGGAACGGCAGACGGCGTTCGAGCACGCCCGCTTCGGTCAGCATGCGGTCCACGTCGTGGCCGAGCGAGGCGCCGGTCATGAGCGTGATGCGCAGCGGCTCTTTCTCTTCTCGCGCGCGGCGCGCCAGTTCGATCGGCACGGCCTTCGTGTCGCCGGCGCGGGTAAAGCCGCTGGCGCCCACGCGCATGCCATTGCGCACGAGTTGAGCCGCTTCAGCGGCCGAGGTGATCTTCCCGCGCAGGGCGGCACAACGGATACGGTCTTCGTACATCAAAGTCTCCACAAACTCTCTGATCGCCAAGTGCCCTTTTCAGGTCTCGCTTCGGCGGTTTGCATTTACGGAAATTGCAAAACAGTTTTGCAGCCGAAATGCGCAAAGCCGCGGGACCCGATTCGCAGGCGCCGCGGCAAGAATTTCAAGCGTGCGCCAGCGCATAGCGGGCGGTTACTCGATTTCAGCTACCAAAATAAATGTTGCAGAAGCTGACCGGTCCGACGCATTCGTCTTTGACGGCCGACTTCGCGACTTCGCGCGCGGGCGCTTGCGCAGTCGATTGAACCGCGCCTTGTGCGACCTGCTGAGGGACGCTCGCTGCCGGTGCGTCGCTCTGCGCATAAGCAGCGGCGGCGGCAAACAGCGAACAGGCAACAACAGCGATCTTCAGGGACTTCATTTTACTCTCCAGTGCTAACGGGTACTGCCGAAGCAGTGATGTGACTATATGACTCACGCCTGGAATGATTAAGAAGCCCGGATGGAAGGCATTCTTCCACGCCGCGCCAGGATCGCGCGCGCGGCCATGGCTAAATCCGGTTTCCGTTTGAAATCAACCCGAAATAAAACTGAAAAGAATGTGAACCGGATGCGAAATTAATTCGAATTCAGTGCGAATTCAATGCGAGATCAATGCGAGATCAATGCGAATTCGAATGCGATTTCGGCCAGAACGGCCGGCCCCGCACGGCGCGGCGCGCGAGGGCGCCGAGCGGCGCGTCGCGGTCGATCAGCGCGCTGCGGATGAAGTGCAGATGGCTGAGGATGCGCTGCACGTCGTGGCGGCGCTCGCGGTCGTGGTGGACGGCCGGCAGCGCCTCCTGGGCGATCCACGTGGCCCCGCGCAGGGCGGTCAGCGTGCGGTCGAGCTGCGCCGCGTCGGGGTGCTCGAACAGACGCGAGATATCGTCGAGCAGATGCCCGAAGCTCACGCGCCAACGCGGATTGACCAGATCGAGCCAGGCTGCGTGCTCCACCTCGTTGCGCAGATCGATCACTGCGTGGCCCACTTCGAGCGTCACGAGCATCCAGCGCAGCGCGCGCCGGTGCGCCTGCTTGCGGCCGTTGAGCAGCAGCCGCAACTGGTGCATAAGGTCGTGCGCGCCGGACTGGAACTGCTGGTTCAGCCCCGGCAAATCGCCCCGGCACGCGAGCACGACCTGGCCGCGCAGCGCCACGCACATGCGCGCCACGAGCCAGTTCATATGCGGCGGGAACACCACGGCGAACGCGAGCGCGGCCACCACCATCGCCGCCACGACCGCGAGGCCGTTGTTGATCAGCAGATCGGGCGTGTACGAGATGACGTTATCCGGCCCCGCGAGCAGACACAGAAACACCGAAAAGCCGACGCCGAAGCCCGCGATGCGCGGCCGCGTCGCGAGAAAGGCACCGAGCGCGAGCACAGGCGCGAGCGCCGCGCACAGCAGCGGAAAGCCATCGACATTCGGATAGACGTAGCACATCAGCAGATAGCCGACGACCGCGGCGCAGCCCGCACCGGCCGCCATCTGGAACGCCATACGTGTAGCGCGCGGCGCCGACGACGTGAGCGCGCAGGTGAGCGCACCCGCGATCATCGCGAGGCCGCCGCTCGGCCAGTCGGTTTCCACCCAGAACCAGCCCAGCGCCGCAACCACCACGGCCGTGCGCATGAACGTGAAGGCGACCACGTACCAGCTCGTGCGCGGCACATAGCGCGTGACGCGCGGCTCGGGCGGCAGTCCCGCCTGCGTGAGCGACGCCCACGTGCGGCTATAGCGGGCGATCTCGGCCGTGAAGCGGTAGATCAGTTCCGCCGAGGTATCGAAATCCTGCAACACATCGGGCGCATTCGTTTCGAGCGGACGGCGCGTTTCGCGCACATGACGCGGCAGCGTGCGCTGGAATGCTTCGAGCGTTTCCGCGAGACGTAGCGCATACGTTCGATCGGTTTCGCCCTGACGCGGACGCTGCGCGAGCGCCGCCGCAAGCTCGTTGAAGTACGGCGCGAGCGGCGCAATTGCCTCGTCGCTCCAGCGCAGCCGCTTCTTCAACTGGCGCAGCGCGTGCAGGCGTGCGCAGACATCCATGAACTCGCCGTTGAGCCGCGCGAGCAACTGGCTGCGCGCGCGCATCGTCGGGTCTTCGAAAAATGAGAAAGCACGCGTGGCTTCGAAGCCGACGATCTCGTCGACGAGACGCGCGAATCGTCCTTCGAATGCGCCCCTTTCAAGACCGCCCGCCAACACGCCCGCGGCGAACTGAGTAAAATCGAGATACCGTGTGCGCAAGGTGCGTTCGAGCACCGAGCCCGATTGCCGGGGCACGATGACGGCGCTGACCACCCCGGAACACAGAATCCCCACGGCCACTTCCGCCCCGCGTCCGAGCGCGGCGAGAAAGAGGCCATTGGGCTGCATCACGAGCGGGATGCCGATCAGCGCCGCGGTATAGCCGGCCAGCACGAACGCGTACCAACGAAAATGCCGATTCCGCATGGCGGCCGCCGTACAGGTGGCGACCCACACCGTCATTCCCGCGACGTAGAGTTCGGGCTGCTGGATGAACACGGCCCCGAGCACCACCGCCGCCACCATCCCGACCGCCGTGCCGACGATGCGGTACACGCTCTTGGCGAACACCATGCCGGAGAGCGGCTGCATCAGCACGAACACCGTCGTCATCGCGATGCGCGGCTGCGGGAGATCGAGCAGCATCGCAATGCCCATCGCGAGCAAACCCGCCGTGACCGTTTTCAGCAGGTGCAGCCAGATCGCGCCATGACCGGCTCGCCATTCGCGCAGGCCGCGCCGCGCCGCGCGCCAAAGAATTTCGGTGCGCCGACGCGAGTCGATCGCGCGATGTATCGCTGGCTGGCGGTTCATGGACGGCGGACTACGCTCGGAATGTTACGAAGAATGCCGCTGCTGATGCAGGGCAGAACAACGCGGTTGCACGGGGCCGGAGCGCTCGCTAAAAACGAACCGAATCTGGCCGACAGGCGCCGATTGTAGGAGCCTCGCTGGAGCGAATTAACGGGAGGGATGGGGAACGTCCGTTCCAGATCGCTCAACAATGTGAGGGCCCGCGAGGCGGACAATATCGTTTTCGTACCGAACAAGAACGTTCAGAAGAAGGTCTGATGGATACGCTACAAAATATGCGGGTGTTTGTCCGCGTCGTCGAAGCCGGCAGTTTCACTGCCGCGGCTCAATCGCTCGATTCGACGACGGGCGCGATGTCTCGCGCGGTCTCGGAACTCGAGGCGCATTTGCGCACGCGTCTGCTCAATCGCTCGACGCGACGGCTCGCGCTGACGCCCGCGGGCGAACGCTATCTCAAGCGCTGCAAGCAAATTCTCTCCGACGTCGACAGCGCCGAAGAAGAAGCGAGCTGCGCACACGAACGCCCAGCCGGTGCGTTGCGCATGCACAGCTTCGCGAGTATTGGTCAGCAGTACGTGCTGCCCGCGATCTCACGGTATCGCGCGATGCATCCCGAAGTGACGGTCGAACTCACGCTCTCGCAGCGCTTGCCCGATCTGTTCGAAGGCAGCAGCGACGTCTCGGTGATCACGGCGGCTTCGTTGCCGAATTCGGATCTGGTCTCGCACCAGTTGGGATCGACGTGCAGTATCTTGTGCGCGTCGCCCGGCTATGTGCATATGCACGGCGCGCCGCGCTCGCCCGCCGATCTGGCGCATCACGACTGTCTGATTCTGAAGACGCCGACTTCGCCCGCGCATGAGTGGACGCTCGAAGGTCCCGAAGGCGGCGTGGAGATGCACGTCGATGGGCCGGTGCAGGTGAATATCGCGGAATCGCTTGCGGTGGCGATTCGCGAAGGCATGGGTATCGGCATGCTGCCGGTTTATGCGGCTATCGAAGGGCTGCGCAACGGCACGCTCGTGCGTGTGTTGCCGCAACACATTCTGCAGAAAGTGAACGTGTACGCGCTGTATCCGTCGCGTAAGTTCGTCGATGCGAAAACGAAGACGTGGGTGGAATTCTTGCGCGCGCATCTCCCGCAGGTGATTGCTCGCGATATGGCGCTGCTCGAGGAGCTCACTCAGGAACAGCTCGTCGATGCCGCCGCGATCACGACGCCCGATGTGCTGGTCGCTACGCAGAAGGCAGCAGATTAAGGCGTATGAGTTGCTTCAGATGTCGAATGTAAAACGGCCGTCCTTTGGGACGGCCGTTTTCTTTTGTGCTTTCTGTATTCACGCGTTCTTTGAGGCGCGCTTTATACACACGCCCAAACGCCAGA
>NZ_CAJZAR010000033.1 GCF_914484835.1 Paraburkholderia tropica | reverse complement strand
AGCGCGCGCGCGAGCGTCGTTTCCTTGAGCACGCGCCAGCGCCGCGACGGGACACGCGTGGCGCGCGCCTGGGCGAGCGTCCACGCGCCCCACGCCGTGGGCGCGCAGGCGATGCGCGCGGCGTGACCGCAGCTCGCGACCGTGGCCGACACCTTCGCTAGCAGCGCGCGCACGCCACCGAACAACCGCAGCCCCGAGCCGACTTCGAGCAGCAAAGTATGTGACTGCGCGAACGACACCTTCGGCGTGTAGGCGAGCAGCGCCAGTGCGAGCGCCTCGAATGCGCGCTGCTCGCGCGCCGCATCGGGTTCGAGCAGCACGAGACCGGGCGCGAGCGCCAGCGCATGCGCGCGCGTCGCGCCGGGCTGCACGCCGAGGCGGAAGGCGTCGAGATCGGGGCTCAGGATGCGCGCGTGGTCGGCGAGCGCGTAGCAGCGCTCGGGCGGCGCGGCTTCATCGTGGCCGCTGTGATCGACGCGATCGACGCGATCGGCATGCTCATCCCGCATGCCCCGCGACGACAGTGACGGCGGCGGCAGGATCGGTCTGACGGCCTCCAGCGGCAACAACGGCAAGGTGACGGCGATCCACAGCATGGTGATGAGCCCCGGGCCACGGCAGCGCCGACGCCTCGCCCGGCTGGGGCAGCAGCGACGTCTGCAACGGCAAAGTAATGACGAGTGGCTGGGCGGGCGGCGGCCCGCGGCGTTTGAAGATATCGACGGAGACGGCGGCGAACTGCATCCAGGCGCGCCGGTTCAGACGCGTGTCCGCCTCGGGCGGCGGCACCGGCGTGCAGACCATGCGCAGCGGCGCCGGCGACGACTGGTTGCGCGCGGCGGGCGGCCGCATGAGAAACGCGAGCGCCTGCGAATCCTGCGCGGCGACCTGCAGACGGCGCACGGCGTCCGCGCGCGCCTTCGGCTGCCAGAGCATCACGGCGCCGATGCCGTCCTGCTTGAGCGCCTGCTCGGCCGCCCAGGGCGCCTCGTCCTCGCTCGCGCGCACCCAGACCACGCGGTCGAGCGCGATGCCCCACGCCTTGAGCGCGCAGGCGTACGGCTGCCACGGCGGCGCGACGAGCAGCACATGACGGCCCGCCTGCGCCGTGAGCGCGCGCAACGCAGGCGCGACGAGCCGCATCTCGCCGATGCCGCCCTGCTCGACCAGCAGTTCGGTCAGGCTGCCCGCGGGCCAGCCGGCGCCGGGCAACAGGGCGTCGAGCGCGGCGTGGCCGCTCGACACCGTGCGCTCGCTCGCGTACGCAAGCTGATCGCCCTGCCAGACGCGGCTTTGCAGCCGCGACGGCAGATGCGCGGTGAGCTGAATCGCGGCGGCCATGCGTGCGCTCCGTTGCCGGGTTGCCCTGTCGATCGGGAATAGTTCGCCCTGCCCGGCAATGAAGGGGCATGGCGAAGGGAGTTGGACGGGCGCATCGGGTGGCGCCGCAATCCTGTATATTTATACAGTATTTTGGCGTCTTCCTGGAAGGGAGTTTTTGAGACCGTTAGCCGGGATAAAGGGGATGGATGGCGGTGTGGGGAGGTTGGGGAAAACGCGGCGGTCGGCGTGCATGGAGGGCCGGCGAGCCGGTGAAAAACGGTCGCAAGCCGTCGCCAGCCAAAACAAAAAGCGAACTGATTTGACGCCGACAGCATGGAGACGCTACAATCCGCGGCTCCTCGGAGCGTAGCGCAGCCTGGTAGCGCATCTGATTTGGGATCAGAGGGTCGTAGGTTCGAATCCTATCGCTCCGACCACAGCTTCAAGCAAAAAGCCCAGCCTTAACCGGCTGGGCTTTTTGTTTTTCCGGCGCTTCCCGGCAGTGTGCGCAACGCACCCGCACCATTCGCCGGCACACCCAATGCTCCCGACTCCCTACAATGGCGACAAAAGACAACCAGCGCGAAACGACGCAATCCGACGCAATCCGCGCCTCGCGCCCCGCCCATTCCACAGGAGAGCCGTCCATGAATCTCATCCTCTGGCGTCACGCCGAAGCCGAAGATTTCGCGTCGAGCGACCTCGCGCGCCAGCTCACGACACGCGGGCGCAAACAGGCGCAAAACGTCGCGCGCTGGCTGCGCACGCGTCTGCCCGACGACGCCGTGATCCTCGCGAGCCCGGCCGCCCGCACGATCCAGACCGCCGAGGCGCTCACCGACCAGTACCGCGTGGTGCGCGAGATCGCGCCCGATGCCAGCGTCGACGCCGTGCTGACCGCCGCCGGCTGGCCCGACGGCATTGCGTCGACGGTCGTCGTGGTCGGCCATCAGCCGACGCTCGGCGAAGTCGCGGCGCACCTGCTGTCGCCCGATGGCGACCGCCGCGGCTGGCCCGTGAAGAAGTCCGGCGTGCTCTGGATCAAGAGCCGCGAGCGCAACGGCGACGGCGAAGCCGTCCTGCTCGCCGCCATCACGCCCGATCTGGTCTGATCCGGGTCGCCATCGTCCTCGCCCCCATCCGCTGAAACTGCGCCGATCCCGTCTGATCGGCGCCACACACTCCATGACGGCGCGTTACGCCGCGCGCCATCGTCGCCATGCCTTCGCGCGCCGATGAACGCGGCGCGCCCTGCCCGCCAGCCCCATCCCAGCGCCGCCCACATGCGGCAAACACCCCGCTCCAGCGCAGCACAGACCCCGATTCCGCCCGTCAGGCTTACAGAGCGTCATTGAATCGTCATTGCGTTTTCATGGAAACGTAACCGCGTATTACTAAATTGCCGGGAAAGTTCTCTTACTTCCCGACCAGGACGCCCCATGCGAGATCTGCCGACGCCCACCCTGCCGTTCGCCTCGAGCCTTTTCGAGTTGAATCGGCGTCTGCCGCGTGCCGAAGAAACGGTCACCGCGCAGCACCGACTTCAGGTGGCCTGGGCTCGCAGCGACGAAGAACTGCGCGAAGCGCAGCGCCTGCGCTACCGCGTGTTCGCCGAGGAAATGGGCGCGCGTCTGACCGGCCCGGCCGGCCTCGACGTCGACGCCTTCGACCACTACTGCGATCACCTGATCGTGCGCGACCTCGACACGCTCAAGGTCGTCGGCACCTATCGCGTGCTGCCGCCGCACGAAGCCACGCGCATCGGCCGCCTGTACGCCGAGAGCGAATTCGACGTGTCGCGCCTCGCGCATCTGCGCCCGAAGATGGTCGAAGTGGGCCGCTCGTGCGTGCATCCCGACTACCGCAGCGGCTCGGTGATCATGTCGCTGTGGGGCGGTCTGGGCGCCTACATGACGCACAACGGCTACGAGACGATGCTCGGCTGCGCGAGCGTGGCGATGGCCGACGGCGGCCACTACGCGGCCAATCTGTACGCCTCGCTCGGCGCTAGCGCGCTGACCGACCCGGAATACCGCGCCTTCCCGCACACGCCGCTGCCCGTCGAGGAACTGCGCACGGGCGGCAGCGCCGTGCCGCCGCCGCTGATCAAGGGTTATCTGCGCCTCGGCGCGAAGATCTGCGGCGCGCCGGCCTGGGACCCGGACTTCAACACCGCCGACTTCCTCACGCTGTTCCGCCTCTCGGACATCAACGAGCGTTACGCGCGCCATTTCCTCGGCGACGCCGCCGCGCGCTGAGCCGTCAGGACGTCACCAAACAAAACGCCCGGCCATGAAGCCGGGCGTTCTGCTTTTCCACATCGTCAGACAGTCACATCGTCAGACGGAGCGCGCGATCACTCCTCGGTGTACACCACGCGATACGGAATGCCGATCTTGCCCCACTCCGCCGCTTCCTGGACGAGGTTGTAGTCGGTGAGCGGATTGTTCTGCACCCACGCGTTCGGCAGCAGCACCTCGAAGCCCTCGCCTTCGCGCAAGACCTTGATGTGCGGCAGGCCGACGTCGGCGCGGCGGCGGCTCAGCAGCGCGGCGAGGCGCAGGCAGAACAGCAGCGGCCATTCGACGTCGCGCGCCTGCGAGAGCTTGCCGAGCTTGCCCACGTGGCCGAGCACGAGCGCCGCGAGGCGTGCCTGATCGGTGCGCGAGAAGCCGGGCATGTCGGCGTTGCTGGCGATATAGGCCGAATGCTTGTGATACGCGCTGTGCGAAATCGACAGACCGATCTCATGCAGCGAGGCCGCCCAGTTGAGGAAATTGCGGCTTTCCTCGCGGCGCTCCGCGTCGGGCTCGTCGAACTGGTCGTAGAAGCTCACCGCGAGTTCGGCGATGCGGCTCGCCTGCGCGCGATCGACGCCGTAGCGGCGCATGAAGCCTTCCACCGTGACCGTGCGCATGTCTTCGTGCTGCGAACGGCCCAGCAGGTCGTACAGCACGCCCAGACGCAGCGCGCCGTCGGTGGTGTCGACGTAATCGATACCCAGTTCGTCGAACACGGCGATCATGATCGAGAGGCCGCCCGCCAGCACCGGAATGCGGTCGGGCTTGAGCGCGACGAGCTTCAGGCGGTTGACGTTCTCCGCCTTGATCAGCGCGCGCTTCAGACGTTCGAGGCCGCCGCGCGAAATGCCGTGCGTCACGCCCGGATCGTTGAAGCCGTTCGCTTCGACGAGTTCGGCCAGCGCGCGCGCCGTGCCCGAGGAGCCGATCGCCTGGTCCCAGCCGGTCGCGCGGTAGTCCGACGAAATGATCTGGATTTCGCGCGTGGCGGCGAGTTCGGCCTGGCGCATGGTGTATTCGTCGACGTTGCCGGCCGGGAAGAACTGGCGGCTATGGCTCACGCAGCCGATATACAGGCTTTCCATGCGGATCGGCGTGTAGTGCGAACCGATGATGAACTCGGTCGAGCCGCCGCCGATGTCCACGACGAAGCGCTTGCCCGCGCTCGCCGGCACCGAGTGCGCGGCGCCCGCGTAGATGAGGCGCGCCTCTTCGCGGCCCGCGATCACTTCGATCGGGAAGCCGAGCGCGGCTTCGGCTTCGACGAGGAATTCGCGCGAGTTCTTGGCGACGCGCAGCGTGTTGGTCGCCACGGCGCGCACGTGATCGGGATGGAAGTCGCGCAGGCGCTCGCCGAAACGCTTGAGCGCGTCCCAGCCGCGCACCTGCGAGGCGCGGTCGAGCTGTTTGTCTTTCGACAGGCCCGCGGCAAGGCGCACGGGTTCACGCAGGGCGTCGACCGGATAGATCTGGCTGCCGGCATCGGTTTCTTCGACCCGGCCAACGATCAGACGAAAGCTGTTCGAACCGAGATCGACGGCGGCAAGCAGTTGCGGATTGTTGACCATCGAGGGGGCGGGCTCCATGCGTGCGAACGCGGTCATGCGGGCTCGTTGAGCGACGGCCGCGTTGTCCAAATATGCCATTTTAAGCGTACCCGACTTCGTCATGTCGCACCTCGCGCGAGTGACGGTCAGAAACGCCCGTAACGGGACCTTCGGGGACACCCTGACCCAGTGTGCATGATTAGTGCGCAAGGTGTCGAACACGTGAAAATGCGGCGTAGAATTTATGACACACCAATTGTCACAATAAAGTCATATTACTGTGAGAATTTCCGAGCGTCCGTTCGAATCATCCCCCGAAATTCCGCTTTCACTGCCAATGTCCATCCGCTATCCCCTTCTCAACCGCGAACTGGGCATTCTGGGATTCAACGAGCGTGTGCTCGCACAGGCCGCCGACCCCTCCGTTCCCTTGCTGGAGCGCTTGCGCTTCATCTGCATCACCAGCAGCAATCTCGACGAATTCTTCGAAGTCCGCATGGCCGGACTGCAGGAGCAGATGCGCGACAACCCGGGCGTGCTCTCGCCCGACGGCATGTCGCTGCAACACGTCTACGAGCTCGTGGTCGAGCGCGCACAGCGCCTCGTGCACCGCCAGTACCGCATGCTGCACGACACCGTGCTGCCCGCGCTCGAAAACGAAGGCATCTACTTTCACGGCACCGACGCCTGGAACGAAGCGCAGACCGCCTGGGCGCGCAAGTACTTCCTCGACGAGCTGCTGCCCGTGCTCACGCCGATCGGGCTCGATCCCGCGCACCCGTTCCCGCGCGTGCTCAACAAGAGCCTGAACTTCGTGGTCGAGCTCGAAGGCAAGGACGCCTTCGGCCGCCAGGCGGTGATGGGCATCGTGCAGGCGCCGCGCGCGCTGCCGCGACTCGTTCGGATGCCGCAGGAACTGTCGGGCTTCCAGCACGGCTTCGTGCTGCTCGGCTCGCTGCTGCAGCGCTTCGTGGGCGAGCTGTTCCCGAGCCTCGTGGTGCGCAGCTGCAACCAGTTCCGCATCACGCGCAACAGCGAGCTGTTCGTCGACGAGGACGAAATCACCAATCTGCGCGTGGCGCTGCAGGGCGAGCTGCCCGCGCGCCATCTCGGCAATGCGGTGCGGCTCGAAGTATCGGCGGAGACGCCCGTGCATCTCGTTCGGCGTCTGCTCGACGAAAGCGGCCTGGACGAGAAGGACTGCTACTACGTCGACGGCCCCGTGAATCTCGTGCGCCTCATGCAGCTGCCCGAGATGGTCGATCGCCCCGATCTCAAGTTCGTGCCGCACGTGCCCGCGATTCCGCAGCGCATCGCCGCGAACAGCAATATGTTCGACGTGATCGATCAGGGCGACGTGCTGCTGCATCATCCGTACGAGAGCTTCCAGCCCGTGCTGGAACTGCTGCTGCAGGCCGCCAACGATCCGAACGTGGTCGCGATCAAGCAGACCATCTACCGCACCGGCACCGACTCGCCGCTGATGGACGCGCTCATGCAGGCCGCGCGCAACGGCAAGGAAGTGACGGTGGTCGTGGAGCTGCTCGCGCGCTTCGACGAAGAAACCAACATCAACTGGGCCTCGCAGCTCGAAGCCGTGGGCGCGCATGTGGTGTACGGCGTGGTCGGCCACAAGTGCCACGCCAAGATGATGCTGATCGTGCGCCGCGTGCCCGTGAACGGCCGCATGCAGTTGCGCCGCTACGTGCACCTCGGCACCGGCAACTATCATCCGCGCACGGCGCGTCTCTATACCGACTTCGGCCTCATGACCTCGGAGCCCAGGACCTGCGAGGACGTGCATCACGTGTTCCAGCAGCTCACCGGCATCGGCGGCGAACTGCAACTGCACGAGCTGTGGCAGTCGCCGTTCACGCTGCATCCGAAGCTCATCGAGTCGATCCGCGCCGAAGCCGAGGCCGCGCGCCAGGGCAAGAAGGCACGCATCGTCGCGAAGATGAACGCGCTGCTCGAACCGACGGTGATCGATGAGCTATACGAAGCTTCGCAAGCCGGCGTGAAGATCGATCTGATCGTGCGCGGCGTGTGCTCGCTGCAGCCGGGCGTGCCGGGACTCTCGGAGAACATCACGGTGCGCTCGATCGTCGGGCGCTTCCTCGAACACCATCGCATCTACTACTTCTACGCGGGCGGCGCGGAAAACGTCTATCTGTCGAGCGCCGACTGGATGGATCGCAATCTGTTCCGCCGCGTCGAAGTCGCGTTCCCGATTCACGACCGGCGTCTGAAGCGCCGCGTGATCGCCGAAGGGCTGTCGTGCTTCCTCGGCGATAACCAGTCGGCGTGGCTCATGCAGAGCGATGGCCATTACAAGCGCCGCCGCGCGGGCAAGGCCGTGCGCAACGCGCAGATGAGCCTGCTCACGAAGTTCTGCTCGTGAGGGTTTAATTAAGCCTGGGCCTTCGCTCAAGGCGTAAAAAAAGCCGCTTCGATCGAAGCGGCTTTTTTATTGGGCGCCGGAAAAACGATACGCCGTGAACGACACTGCGCTCAAACCGGCGCGGGCTGACGCCGCGTCGTGCGCGCGGACGGAAAGCGCACCGTGAACGTACTGCCGCGCCCTTCCTCGCTTTTCACTTCGAGCGCCGCGTCATGGCGCTGCAGCACATGTTTGACGATGGCGAGGCCCAGCCCCGTGCCGCCCGTGTCGCGCGAGCGGCTGCGGTCCACGCGATAGAAGCGCTCGGTCAGGCGCGGAATGTCGTTGGCCGGAATGCCGAAGCCGGTATCGGTGACCGAGAACACCGCCTGCCCGCCTTCCGCGCGCCAGGCCAGATGCACCTTGCCGCCTTCCGGCGTGTAGCGCACGGCGTTGGTCGCGAGATTGCCGAGCGCGCTGAGAATTTCGGTTTCCGAACCGGTCAGCGAGAGCCCGTCGTCGAAATCGAAGCTGATCCGGTGATGGCCGCCCGAGAGGCTTTCCGCGTCCTCGCGCACATGGCCGAGCACCGCGCGCATGTCGATCATCTGATCGCCCGGCGAACGCCCTTCGCCTTCGAGTTTCGCCAGCACGAGCAGATCGGTCACGATGTGACGCATGCGCGACGCCTGCTGCTCCATCAGGTCGAAATAGCGGTTGCGCTCGTCTTCGGAAAGCGGCAGCTCGCGCATCGTTTCGAGGAAGCCCGAGAGCACCGTGAGCGGCGTCTTCAGTTCGTGCGAGACGTTGGCGACAAAGTCGCGGCGCATGGCGTCGGTGCGTTCAAGCTCGGTGATGTCCTGCGAGAGCACGAGCTTGCGGTTGTCGCCGTACGGAAACACCTGCACGGAAAGCACGTTCTGCCGCTTCGCGCCCATGCCGCGCATGATCAGCATGTCCCGATAGTCGTGCGAATTGAGGTAGCGCACGAAGTCGGGCTGACGCACGAGATGCGTGATGTGCTGGCGCAGATCGCGTTTGGCGTCGAGGCCGAAATGGACTTCGGAGATCGCGTTGCACCACTCGATCTGATCGTGATCGTCGAGCATGGCCACGCCGTTGGGCGAGGCCTGGATGGCCTGGATGAAACGCGAGTGCTGCTGCTCGACCTGGCGCACCTGGGCATGCCAGCGCTTCGCGAGCTTGTGCAGACGGTAATAGATTTCGCCCCACACGCCCGGCGCGCTCGGCACTTCGCCGTAGACCGGCGCGTCGAGCAAACGCCACAGGCGCTGTTTGTGGAAGGTGCTGAAAACCATTTGCGCGGACAGCGCCAGCACGGCGACGACCAGCGCGAGCTTCACGCCGAACAGCACGCCGACGCCCGTGCAGAGGAGCGCGAGCAGCACGATCGAGACGAGGGCGCGCCCCCAGATGATGTTCATGTTCCTGCGATCGATGAGAAGAGGAGACCGGACCGGGGCGCGGCGGATACGGAAAGCACCGGAGTGCGCGAGTCAGACTGAAGTCAGCCTGACGTCAGCCTGGAGCCAGCCCGAAATCGGCTTGACGTCAGCCGAAATCGCGACCGCCACCGGCGTACTGCGGCCCGGCCTCAGGCGGCCGGGCACCGGAGCGGCGAACCGCCCCGCTTCCTCAGATGCCCGCTCAGTGTCAGCTTCAGGCGCTCTTGGCGAGACGGTAGCCGCTACCGCGCACCGTTTCGATCATAGCATCGCAGCCCGCGGGCTTAAGCGCCGCACGCAGACGTTTGATATGCACGTCGACGGTACGCTCCTCGACGAACACGTGGTCACCCCAGACCTGATCGAGCAGCTGCGTGCGGCTGTGCACGCGCTCCGGGTGCGTCATGAAGAAGTGCAGCAGGCGGAACTCGGTCGGGCCGAGATCGAGCTTGATCTCCGAGCCTTCGGCGGCGGCCGCGACGCGGTGCGTGGCCGGATCGAGCTTGAGACCGTTGATGGCGACCACGTCTTCCGTGAGCTGCGGCGCGCGGCGGCGCAGGACCGCCTTGATGCGCGCCATCAGTTCCTTCGGCGAAAACGGCTTCGTGACGTAATCGTCGGCGCCGATTTCGAGGCCGAGCACCTTGTCCTGCTCGTCGCCGCGCGCGGTCAGCATGATGATCGGAATATGCTTCGTGCGCTCGTTATTGCGCAGATCGCGCGCGAAATTGACGCCCGACTTGCCCGGCAGCATCCAGTCGAGCAGGATGAGGTCGGGCAGCACGTCGCTGATCAGGTTCTGCGCCTGTTCCGCGTTATACGCGCGGATCGGGCAATGACCCGCGTGTTGCAGGTTCACGGAAATCAGCTCGGAAATCGCGGGCTCATCTTCGATGACGAGAATGCTGCTGGGCATCGGCACCTCTGGCACTAAGACCTGTTAAACCGTTGTTACGTAATGTGAAGGATCAGCTCAACGCTTCGCGTTCGAGCGCGTCGCGCGACTTGTGGCGCACGTCGGTGCCCTTCACGATGTAGATGATGAATTCGGCGATGTTCTTCGCGTGGTCGCCGATCCGCTCGATCGCCTTGGCGATGAACAGATAGTCGAGGCCCGCGGAAATCGTGCGCGGATCTTCCATCATGTAGCTCACGAGCTTGCGCACGAACGCACGGAATTCCTCGTCGATCGCCTTGTCGTCGCGCACGATCTGCGCGGCGGCCACGGTGTCGAGGCGCGCGAACGCGTCGAGCGCGCGGCGCAGGATCGACACGGCCATCTCGCCCGAGACCTTGATCTCGGCGATATTGACCGCGCGCGAGGCGCCGTCTTCCATCAGCCGCTTGGTGCGCTTGGCGATCTTTTCGGCTTCGTCGCCGGCGCGCTCGAGGTTCGTGATGGTCTTCGAGATCGCGAGCACGAGACGCAGGTCGCGCGCAGCCGGCTGACGGCGCGCGATGATGTTGCTGCACTCCTCGTCGATCTCGACTTCCATCGTGTTGAGGCGGTCTTCGGCGGCGATCACGCGCTCGGCGGCTTCGCCGTCGAACTCGTTGAGGGCCTGCATCGCCGTGATGATCTGCGATTCCACGAGGCCGCCCATTTCGAGCACCTTCGAGGAAATCAGGTTCAGGTCGGCGTCGAACTGGCTGGACAGATGCTTGTCGGACATGTCGTTTCTCCCTTCTTGCGCTGGCTGGATCACCCGACGGTGATTAGCCGAAGCGGCCGGTGATGTAGTCTTCCGTTTCCTTGCGGACCGGCTTGATGAAGATCTTCTCGGTGTCGCCGAACTCGATCAGCTCGCCGAGATACATGTACGCAGTGTAGTCCGAGCAACGCGCGGCCTGCTGCATGTTGTGGGTGACGATCACCACCGTGTAGTCGCTCTTGAGTTCCGCGATCAGTTCTTCGATGCGGCCCGTCGAGATCGGGTCGAGCGCCGAGCACGGCTCGTCGAGCAGCAGCACTTCGGGACGGATAGCAATGCCGCGCGCGATGCACAGACGCTGCTGCTGGCCGCCCGAGAGGCCGTAGCCGCTCTGGTTGAGCTTGTCCTTCACTTCGTTCCAGAGCGCCGCCTTGGTGAGCGCCCATTCGACGCGGTCGTCCATTTCCGGGCGCGACAGCTTCTCGAACATCTTCACGCCGAACGCGATGTTGTCGTAAATCGACATCGGGAACGGGGTCGGCTTCTGGAACACCATGCCCACGCGCGCGCGCAGCAGCGAAATGTCCTTGTTGTAGGTGAGCAGGTTCTCACCGTCCATCAGGATCTCGCCTTCGGCGCGCTGCTCGGGATAGAGCGCGTACATCTTGTTGAAGGTACGCAGCAGCGTGGACTTGCCGCAGCCCGACGGGCCGATGAACGCCGTCACCTTGCCTTCGGGAATCTGCAGGTTGATGTTCTTGAGCGCGTGGTACTTGCCGTAGAAGAAGTTCAGGTCCTTCACTTCGATCTTCGGCTTGCCGAGCATGAGACCGCTTTTGCCCTGGGCGGGGTCGAGGCCCGAAGGGGCGGTGCCGTTTGCAGCGGGATTGAGGTGACTCTCTGCCATATTCATCGGATGACTCCGCCCTTACTTTTTCGAAAAGATGGTGCGCGCGAGGATATTCAGACCCAGCACGCCCAACGTGATCAGGAACACGCCGGCCCAGGCAAGCAACTGCCACTGCGAGAACGGGCTCATCGCAAACTTGTAGATGGTGACCGGAAGGTTCGCCATCGGCTGATTCATGTCCATGCTGAAGAACTGGTTCGACAGCGCCGTAAAGAGCAGCGGCGCGGTTTCGCCGGCGATACGCGCCACGGCGAGCAGCACGCCCGTCACGATGCCCGCGATCGACGCCTTGAGCGTGATCGACAGCACCATTTTCCACTTCGGCGTGCCGAGCGCGAAGGCCGCTTCACGCAGCGCATTCGGCACCAGCTTCAGCATGTTTTCGGTCGTGCGGATCACGATCGGGATTTCCAGCAGCGCCAGCGAGATCGCACCGGCCCAGCCGCTGAAGTGGCCCATCTTCGCGACCACGAGCGCGTAGACGAACAGGCCCACGACGATCGACGGCGCCGACAGCAGAATGTCGTTGATAAAGCGCGTGATGCTCGCGAGCCAGCCCTTCTGGCCGTATTCGGCGAGATAGACGCCCGCCAGGATGCCGATCGGCGTGCCGACGAACGTCGCCAGCGCGACCAGTTCCAGGCTGCCGACGATCGCGTTGGCGAGACCACCGCCATCGGTGTTCGGCGGCGGCGTCGACTGCGTGAAGAGTTGCACCGACAGACCGCCCACGCCGAGCGAGAGCGTCGTGTAGAGAATCCACACGAGCCACAGCAGACCGAAGGCCATGGCACCGAGCGACGCCGTCAGCGCGATGGCGTTGGTCACGCGGCGGCGGCTTTGCAGCTTGCCGCGCATGCGTTCGAGTTCGGGGCCGTAGATGGCGCCCGGGATTTTCAGCATCGGCTCGCTCATCGCGCACCCTCCGACTTTTCAAGGCGCAGCAGCATGATCTTCGAGATCGCCAGCACGATGAAGGTAATCACGAACAGGATCAGGCCCAGCTCCATGAGCGCGGCGGTATGCAGACCCGGGCTCGCTTCGGCGAACTCGTTGGCGAGCGCCGAGGTGATGCTGTTGCCCGGCGAGAACAGCGAGACGTTGTCGAGCAGGTTCGTATTGCCGATCACGAACGTGACGGCCATGGTCTCGCCGAGCGCGCGGCCGAGGCCGAGCATCACGCCGCCGATCACGCCGGTCTTGGTGAAGGGCAGCACGATCTTCCACATCACTTCCCACGTCGTGCAGCCGATGCCGTAGGCCGACTCCTTGAGCAGCACGGGCGTGACTTCGAACACGTCGCGCATCACCGAGGCGATGTACGGAATGATCATGATCGCGAGAATGACGCCCGCGCACAGAATGCCGATGCCGATCGGCGGGCCCTGGAACAGCGGGCCGATCAGCCAGACGTCGCCGAGCAGATGGCCGAGCGGGCGCTGGAAGTATTGCGCGAAGATCGGCGCGAACACGAGCAGGCCCCACATGCCGTACACGATCGACGGGATCGCGGCCAGCAGTTCGATGGCGATGCCGAGCGGGCGGCGCAGCCAGGCCGGCGACAGCTCAGTGAGGAACAGCGCAATGCCGAAGCTCACCGGCACGGCGATGATCAGCGCGATGAGCGACGTAGCGATCGTGCCGTAGATGGGCACGAGCGCGCCGAACTGGTCGCTGGGAGGATCCCAGTCGGCCGTCCAGAGGAATGAGAGACCGAACTTCTGGATCGTCGGCATCGAAGCGACGATCAGCGACACGATGATGCCGCCGAGCAGCAACAGCGTGACGATGGCGGCGCCGCGGGTGAGGCCGCCAAAAATGATGTCCCCTGCCGGGCTGGGCGCTTTCTGCTGCGCGGCGTTGCCGGGCGGGTTCGAGACGAGCGGGACGTCGGACATGATGACCTGTTTCCAGTTGCCGCAAGCGAGGCTCGCGACGTTGATGCGGTTCCAGAACCGCCAACCGCCCTGCGCCGGTCCAGCGACCGGTCGATCAGCACGCAGGGCGGCACATCGTAGCGGGTGTATTTACGGAAATATTGCAGAATTATTACAGCTGCATAACCAGTATCCCGGAAGCAGCACGGGCCGCACGCGCGAAGCGGGCGGCCCGGTGAGCTACACGGTCGGTCCGCTTACTCGGCGATAGCCTTGCCGCTTGCGTCCTTGACCTTTTCCTTCCACTGCGACTTGATCTCGCTCACGACCGATTGCGGCAGCGAGATGTAGTCGAGGCTGTCGGCGGCCGGCGTGCCGTTCTTGAACGCCCAGTCGAAGAACTTGAGCGTTTCCTTGCCTTGATCCGGCTTGTCCTGTGCCGTGTGCAGCAGCACGAACGTGGCGCCCACGACCGGCCATGCTTCCTTGCCCGGCTCGTTCGTCAGGATCTGGTAGAACGACTTCTTCCAGTCGGCGCCGGCGGCAGCGGCCTTGAACGTGTCCGTGCTCGGCTCGACGACCGCGCCCGATTCGTTCTTCATGGCAGTGTAGACCATGTGATTTTGCTTGGCGTACGCCCACTCGACGTAGCCGATCGCGCCCGGCAGACGCTGCACGAAGGCGGCGACGCCGTCGTTGCCCTTACCGCCCGTACCCGTCGGCCAGTTCACGGTCGAGCCTTCGCCGACCTTGCTCTTCCACTCGGTGTTGACCTTCGACAGGTAGTTCGTCCAGATGAAGCTGGTGCCCGAACCGTCTGCGCGGCGAACCACGGCGATGTCCAGATCCGGCAGCTTGACCTTCGGGTTCAGCGCGGCGATCGCCGGGTCGTTCCACTTCTTGATCTTGCCGAGGTAGATGTCGCCGAGCACCTGGCCCGACAGCGTGATTTCACCCGCCTTGATGCCCGGCACGTTGATCGCCGGCACGACGCCGCCCACCACCGTCGGGAACTGGAACAGGCCTTCCTTCGTCAGTTCGTCGTCCTTCAGGGGCGCGTCCGAACCTGCGAAGTCAACCGTCTTGGCGACGATCTGCTTGATACCGCCCGACGAGCCGATGCCTTGGTAGTTCACCTTGCCGCCGCCCGACTTTTGATAGGCATCCGCCCATTTCGTGTAGATCGGTGCTGCGAAGGTGCTGCCCGCGCCGGTGATGTCAGCAGCGTGGGCTGCCATCGCGAAGAGCGCGCCAGCAACGCCAGCGAGCGCGGTTTGCATCAATTTCATGAGACCTCCAAGTGTGTGAGCGGATGAACGACAGGGCGAAGAATAGGGCCTCTCTGTGACAGTACTGTGACGATTCATGAAGCGTTCGTGACAGTACGATTACCGCCTGAAAGTCGGGACCTGGAGAAGTTAGGCGTTTGCTTCAAAACCGTGAAACCCCCGCCGGCAAGCCGTTGCGGCCGCCCTGCCCCGTCTGGCGGGCGTTTGGCCGCGCAGCGGGGTCCGAATGCATCAACCGCCGAGGGACGGATGAAAGCGATTTGAAAACGCGCGATTAGCGTTCGCAAACGTTTTGGAACGTTCGCTCGAACTGCGAAATTTCTGCTGAAGAATGCGGTGCGCCGCACATGAAAAAAGCGATGCGCGACGCATTGTCGCGCCGTGCATCGCTTCTTTTTGACGGCCTCGCGTACCTCAACCGCATCGGTCGAGTCCGCTCAGGCCAGGTGACGCTGTCCTGGGTCCAGGATCAGGCGATCGCGCGCTTCACCGTGTCGGCGATCGACTCGGCGTAATGGAGCGTGTCGCGCTCGTCGCGCGCTTCCACCATCACGCGCAGCACCGGCTCCGTGCCCGAGGCGCGGATCAGCACGCGGCCCTTGCCCTTGAGCTCGGCTTCGGCGTCGGCGATCGACTTCTGGATGGCCGCGTTGCCCTTCCAGTCGGCGCCCTGCGCGATGCGCACATTGATGAGCTTCTGCGGAAACAGCGTGACGCCGTCGATCAGCTGATCGAGCGTCTTGCCGCTGCGCTTGATGGCCGCGAGCACCAGCAGCGCGGACACAATGCCGTCGCCGGTCGTGTGGCGGTCCAGCGAGAGGATGTGACCCGAGCCTTCCGCGCCGATCTGCCAGCCGCGCTCGCGCAGTTGCTCGAGCACGTAGCGGTCGCCCACGTTGGCGCGCACGAACTGCACGCCGAGGCGGTCGAGCGCCTGCTCGACCGCGAGGTTGGTCATGAGCGTGCCGACCGCGCCCTCCACCTTGCCGTCGGTCGCGATACGGTCCTTCACGAGCACGTAGAGCAGTTCGTCGCCGTTGTAGAGACGGCCCTGGGCGTCGACCACCTGGAGACGGTCCGCGTCGCCGTCCAGCGCGATGCCGAGGTCCGCGTGATTGGCGCGCACCGCGCGCACCAGCGCGTCCGGCGCCGTCGCGCCCACGCCGTCGTTGATGTTGAAGCCGTTCGGCGACACACCGATCGGCACCACATCGGCGCCCAGCTCGTGGAAGACGTGCGGCGCGATGTCATAGGCCGCACCGTTCGCGCAGTCGATGACGAGCTTCATGCCGCGCAGATTGAACGCCTGCGGGAACGTGCTCTTGCAGAACTCGATATAGCGCCCGCCCGCATCGTGCAGGCGGCGCGCGCGGCCGAGTTGCTCGGACGGCGCGCAGTCGAGCGGCAGTTCGAGCTGCTCCTCGATCTGCGTTTCGACGTCGTCGGGCAGCTTGTTGCCGTCGGCCGAGAAGAACTTGATGCCGTTGTCGTAGTACGGATTGTGCGAGGCGCTGATCACGACGCCCGCGGCAAGACGCAGCGCGCGCGTGAGATAGGCGATGCCCGGCGTGGTCATCGGCCCGGCCAGCATCACGTCGATGCCCGCGGCCGACAACCCCGCTTCCAGCGACGCCTCCAGCATGTAGCCCGAAATGCGCGTGTCCTTGCCGATCAGCACGGACGGACGCGGCCCCGACACCGGCGCGGCGCCGGCCAGCACCTTGCCCGCCGCGTAGCCCAGCCGCAGCACGAAATCAGGCGTGATCGGCGCGACACCCACCTTGCCGCGCACCCCATCGGTTCCGAAATAACGACGTCCCATACCTCAAACCTCTCTTTGGTTCTATTTTGCGGCGCCTGCGCGCCGCGTTTTCATGCTGCCGTGCTGCCCTGTACTGCGCGATGGCGGCCTTCTTCAAGGCCTTCCTGATCGCCTGCTTCTCGCCCGCTCTCTCGCCCGCTCAAGCGCGTTCGGCGGCGCGCATGGCGCCCCACACCTTGAGCGCGTCGACGGTCGGCGCCACGTCGTGCACGCGGATGATCGCCGCGCCCTTCTGCGCCGCGCAGACCGCCGCGGCCACGCTGGCCGCCACGCGCTCCGGCGCGGGCCGGTTCACGAGCGCGCCGAGCATCGACTTGCGCGACATGCCCGCAAGGATCGGATACGGTGCGACGCCTTGCGGCACCGCCGGCGCGGTTTGCGGCAACTGCGCCAGCAGCGCGTAGTTATGCTCGATCACCGACTTGCCGAAGCCGAAGCCCGGATCGACGCTGATGCGCGCCTTCGCGACGCCCGCCGCTTCGAGCTCGGCGCAGCGTCCGGCCAGAAACTCGCGCACCTCGCGCACGACATCGTCATAGTCGGGCTCGCCGACCTGCATCGTCTGCGGCTCGCCGAGCATGTGCATCACGCACAGCCCGCAGTCGCTTTCGCGCACGGCCTCGACGGCGCCGGGCATACGAAAGCCCCAGATGTCGTTGATCAGGTCCGCGCCCGCCGCAATCGCGTGGCGCATGACGTCCGGCTTGTACGTGTCGATCGACAGCGGGACATTCGCGCCCTTGAGCCGTTCGATCAGCGGGATCACGCGTTCGAGTTCTTCATCGAGCGGCACGGGCGGCGCGCCTGGGCGCGTCGACTCCCCGCCGATATCGATGATGTCCACGCCGTCGAGCATCATCTGCTCGGCGCGGCGCAGCGCGTCGTCGAATGCCACATAGCGGCCGCCGTCGGAAAACGAATCGGGCGTCGCGTTGAGAATCCCCATCACGAGCGGTCGCTCGAAGGTCAGCGTGAAACGGCCGCAGGCGAGCGGCTCCGGGGCAAGCTCAGGGTGAAGATTATTACCCTGTGAGGTCAGATTGGGCACGTCAAGAAACGTCAGAGGTGTAACGAAATGCGGTCGCCCGCAAACGCCAGCCCGAAGGCTCGCGCGGCGCGGCGACCATCAATGCAGCCAGAAATGCAAAACGGGCCGATGTGAAGATCACACCGGCCCGCAACTTTACTCGATCTGACGCACTACCGGCGATCAGGCCGGCGCAGTGGCGCTGCTACCGGGCTTGACTTCGGTGCCCGTGCTGCTGCCACCCGAGGAAGCGTCGCCCGCGGAGGACGGGCTGCTCTTCGGCGAGCGCGGCGGACGGCCGGCCATGATGTCATTGATCTGATCGGCGTCGATCGTTTCCCACTCCATCAGCGCGGCGGTCATGGCTTCGACCTTGTCGCGGTTTTCGTCGAGCAGACGCTTCGCGAGGCTGTACTGCTCGTCGAGCACGCGGCGGATTTCCGCGTCGACCTTCTGCTGCGTGGCTTCCGAAATCACACGCGTGAAGCCCTTGCCGAATGCGCCGCCGTCGTTGTCGTCGTCGGCGTAGACCATCGGTCCGAGCGCGTCGGTCATGCCGAAGCGCGTGACCATTGCGCGGGCCGTCTGCGTTGCCTTGTTGAAGTCGTCCGAGGCACCCGTGCTAATCAGGTTCATGAACAGCTCTTCCGCCACGCGGCCGCCGAACAGAATCGCCAGACGGTCCAGCAGATAGTCCTTCGAGTACGTTTCGTTGTCGTGCTCGGGCAACTGCCACGTCACGCCCAGTGCACGGCCACGCGGAATGATCGTGACCTTGTGGACCGGATCAGCCTTCGGCAGCAGCTTCGCGATCACGGCGTGACCCGACTCGTGATACGCCGTGGCACGCTTCGCTTCTTCGCGGATGACGGCCGACTTGCGCTCCGGACCCATGAAGATCTTGTCCTTCGCGTCTTCGAAGTCCTGCATTTCGACGATGCGCTTGCCGCGACGCGCCGCAAACAGCGCAGCTTCGTTCACGAGGTTCGCGAGGTCGGCGCCCGAGAAGCCCGGCGTGCCGCGCGCGATGACCGCTGCGTCCACGTCGTTGGCGATCGGCACCTTGCGCAGGTGAACCTTCATGATCTGCTCGCGGCCGCGGATGTCCGGCAGACCGACGTAGACCTGGCGGTCGAAACGGCCCGGACGCAGCAGCGCCTTGTCGAGCACGTCCGAACGGTTGGTTGCCGCGATCACGATGACGCCCGAGTTCGCCTCGAAGCCGTCCATTTCCACCAGCATCTGGTTCAGCGTCTGCTCGCGCTCGTCGTTACCGCCGCCCATGCCAGCGCCACGATGGCGGCCGACCGCGTCGATTTCGTCGATGAACACGATGCAGGGCGCGTGCTTCTTGGCCTGCTCGAACATGTCGCGCACGCGGGCCGCGCCCACGCCGACGAACATTTCGACGAAGTCCGAACCCGAGATGCTGAAGAACGGCACCTTCGCTTCGCCGGCGATGGCGCGCGCGAGCAGCGTCTTACCGGTACCCGGAGGGCCGACCAGCAGCACGCCGCGCGGGATGCGCCCGCCCAGCTTCTGGAATTTTTGCGGATCACGCAGGAAGTCGACGAGCTCGGACACTTCTTCCTTCGCTTCGTCGCAGCCCGCGACGTCGGAGAAGTTGACCGCGTTGTTGTTCTCGTCGATCAGACGCGCGCGCGACTTGCCGAACGAAAACGCCCCGCCTTTGCCGCCACCCTGCATCTGCCTCATCATGTAGAACCAGAACACGATGATCAGGAGCGTAGGCCCGAGGTAGTACAGCGCCGAGACAAGCGCGTTCGGCTCTTCGTCGGCCTTGCCGCTCACCTGCACGCCGTATTTCATCAGGTCGCCGACCATCCAGATGTCACCGGGGGAGACGATCTGGTATTTCTGGCCGTCGGCCGGAGTGACCGTGAGGTTCCGCCCCTGCACCACGACGCTCTTGACCTTGCCGTTCTTCGCGTCGTCCATGAACTGCGAATAGGAAACGCCTTCCTGGACACGGGGCTTGTCGAACTGCTTGAACACCGTAAACAGCACCAGTGCGATTACCAACCACACCGCTGCCTTCGAAAACATGTTGTTGTTCAAAGCACCACTCCTTCACTCATAGACGGGCGCCTACATTTGCCTTGCGACACCACCAAAGCATTCTAATCCAGTACGCAGGGGCTCGCCATAACGTTTCGCTAAGGTCGGGATAGCCCGCGCGCCTTGTCGGAACTGCCTTTCGGGGCGGCGCGAAGCTTTTTCGCACCGCTTTATGACAGTTCTTGCAAAACGCCTGCTGCACTGGAACCGATTCTTTCGCGTTGCCCGGTTTAACGGGGTCGCTTCAGATGTTTGCCCAATATAAACGTTTCGGACGATTTATCGCGCGAAGCCTTCGGTTTGCGCGCGGCCACGACCTTGAACTGATGCTTGAAGTTCTCGACGATCTGGCTGTAACCACTGCCGTGAAAGCATTTTACTAAAAGGGCACCATCGGATTTCAGATGATTCTGCGAAAACTCGAGCGCGAGATCGCAAATATGCTCGATGCGCGCGGCGTCCGCAGACGCGACCCCCGATAGATTGGGTGCCATGTCCGAAATTACAAGGTCCACCGGACGGCCGGCCAGCGTTTCTTCGAGTTGCGCGAGCACGGAGTCTTCGCGGAAGTCGCCTTGCAGGAACTGGACGTCGGCGATCGGCTCCATGGGCAGGAGGTCGAGCGCAATGATCGTGCCGTCGATGCCGCCCTGACGCTGCTCGTCGCGCTTCGAGCTCTGCACGAGCTTGTTACGTGCGTACTGGCTCCAGCTGCCGGGCGCTGCGCCGAGGTCGACGATCACCATGCCAGGACGGATCAGTTTGTCCTGCTCGTCGATTTCCTTCAGCTTGTAGGCGGCGCGGGCGCGATATCCCTCCCGTTGCGCCATCTTCACGTACGGATCGTTAATATGGTCGTGCAGCCACGACGTGTTGAAGCGGTTTTTTGCCATTAAAGATGAACTCTTGCTGCGTGATGTCGCGCTTTTAGCGGATAATACGCGTTTAATTCGTGCGGCCGTCGCGGCCCGTCCGGTTTCTGTGGCGTGTTTGCACCGCCGCGCCTGCCGGTCTCTGCCCGCGCCGCGCCGTCCTCCACGGTTTTTCCGTTGTTTCCGACGCGCCTTTCGCCCGGCGGCCCCTCGTTGTGTGGCCGCGATTCATGGCGAGCGCCGTCATTTTAGTCGAGTCTGCCACATCCCATGCCCGCCCTCACTCTTACTGCCGAACAGCGCTCCGAATTTCGTTCCGCGGCTCACGCGCTCAAACCGGTCGTGCTCATCGGCGCCGAGGGACTGACCGACGCCGTCCTCAAGGAAATCCAGGTTCACCTCGACGCGCACCAGCTCATCAAGGTGCGCGTGTTCGGCGACGAGCGCGAAGAGCGCCTCGCGATCTACGAAGAGATCTGCGACCGCCTGAACGCGGCGCCCATCCAGCACATCGGCAAGCTGCTGGTGATCTACAAGCCCGAGCAAGCCAAGCCGAAGACCACCCTGGCCCGCGCCGGCGCGCGCGGCACCGTGTCGCGTCCGGCCGGCGATGTGCCGAGCGCGCGCGAAGCCGGCAAGCGCGGCGCCTCGCCGCGCGTCGTGAAGGTCGTCAAGCCGTCGGACAACCCGATGCGCAAGCCGAAGAAGCAAAGCGTCACGGTCAAGGGCAACGAGCGCGTCACGCAAGGCGGCAACGTCAAGCGCGCCAAGAAGCGTCAGACCAGCGCGAAGCGTTCGCATCAGAACGCCAAGTAAGCGGGCTCGGGCGGTACATCGCCCGACTGCCTGAAATAAAAAAGCGCGGCACGCATGCCGCGCTTTTTTCATTGCGCGAGATCGCGTCGCGCGCACCCGACTTATCGGCGCACACCGCGCGCCGAAGGCAGCAGCCACACAAGCCACGCACCCAGCAGGCTCTGCACCAGATAGAACAGGCTCGAAATGCCGTGCAGCATGCCGAAGCGGCTCGCATAAGCCGAATGCGCGATGTCGATGCCGGCCTGCGCCGCGTTCATGCGCATGGCGTTCATGAACGGTTGCAGCGCGTAATAGCCGACCACCACGCACAGCAGCATGCCGATCAGCAGCCAGCGCAGCCGGCGATACCCCACCTCGCCGCGCTTCACGAACACGTTCGCGAGCACCAGCAGCAGCACGCCGCTCACGAGCCCGATCATGCCTTCGATGCGAAATACCTGCGCCGCGATCGCGCCCGCCGACATGCGGTCGAGCGACGCGAACAGCACGGGCGCCACCGCATAACCGATAGTCAGCTGGCTGCCGACCCACAGCATCGCGATCAGCGCGAACAGCCTGTGCGGCACGAGCGACGCGCCCGGGCGGGCAGCAGCAATGTCGGCGCTCACGTCATTCTTCACGTCGTGACCCATGATCGGCGCCTTCTCAGATGTAACGAACCTCGATGACTTCGTACTCGCGCACGCCGCTCGGCGCCTGCACCGCGGCCACGTCGCCTTCCGACTTGCCGATCAGCGCGCGCGCGATGGGCGAGCTCACCGAAATGAGACCGTGTTCGAGGTCGGCTTCGTCGTCGCCGACGATCTGGTACGTGACGGTATTGCCCGATTCGAGGTCTTCGAGATCGACGGTCGAACCGAACACGACGCGGCCTTCGGCCTCCAGCGTCGACGGGTCGATGACCTGCGCAGCCGCCAGCTTCGATTCGATTTCAGCGATGCGGCCTTCGATGAAGCCCTGCTTTTCCTTCGCGGCGTCGTATTCCGCGTTTTCGGACAGATCGCCCTGGGCGCGCGCTTCGGAGATCGAATTGATGACCGCCGGACGCTCGACGGATTTCAGGCGCTGCAGTTCTTCGCGAAGTTGATCTGCGCCGCGCTTGGTCAAGGGAATCGTGCTCATAAACAACTCGTTCAGCCGCTTGGGGCCGTATTGATGCCGCCCGCACATGCGCGGACGGCCATAAAAAAAATTCCGCGGTTAAGTGCATCCCGCGAGGGCGGCGGCGCACATTAGCGCAGCCTGAAAACCCTGTTGGGACGCCGCTTAACCGCGGCACATTCAGCTTTTTGCCTGCCTCGTTCCGTATTGGGCAGGCAAAGGTAGCCTTAGTTTAGGCGAGCGTGGAGGCCTTGTAAATCATAGACTTCCAGGTTCTTCAGGTAGCGCAGACCCTCGACGGCGGCGCGCGCGCCGGACATCGTGGTGTAGTACGTGACCTTGTTCGCCTGCGCGCTCATGCGGATCGAACGCGAGTCGGCGATCGCCGCGCGGGTCTCGTCGACGGTCGTGAACACGAGCGAAATCTCACCGTTCTTGATCATGTCGACGATGTGCGGACGGCCGTCCTTCACCTTGTTGACGACCTTGACCGGCACGCCGGCCGCTTCGATCGCCGCAGCCGTGCCGCGCGTCGCGACCAGACCGTAGCCGAGTTCGTGCAGCATGCGCGCGACTTCGACGGCCTTCGGCTTGTCCGAATCCATCACCGTGATGAAAACGGTGCCCGACTCGGGCAGGCGCGAACCGGCTGCGAGCTGCGACTTGAACAGCGCTTCGCCGAAGGTCTTGCCCACGCCCATCACTTCGCCGGTCGAACGCATTTCGGGTCCGAGCACCGGGTCGACGGTCGGGAACTTGATGAACGGGAACACCGCTTCCTTCACGCTGAAGTACGGCGGCACGACTTCCTTCGTCACGCCCTGCTCCGCCAGCTTCTGGCCGACCATCGCGCGCGCCGCGATCTTCGCGAGCGGCAGGCTGGTCGCCTTCGACACGTACGGCACCGTACGCGAAGCGCGCGGGTTCACTTCCAGCACGTAGATGATGTCCTTCTTCGAACCGTCGTCCTGCGGCACTTGCTGGATCGCGAACTGCACGTTCATCAGGCCGACCACGTTCAGCGCCTTCGCCATTGCGGCGGTTTGACGCTTCAGTTCCGTGACCGTTTCCTGCGACAGCGAGTACGGCGGCAGCGAGCAAGCCGAGTCGCCCGAGTGCACGCCTGCCTGTTCGATGTGCTCCATCACGCCGCCGATGAACACGTCCGTGCCATCGGAGATGCAGTCGACGTCGCATTCGATCGCGTCGTTCAGGAAGCGGTCGAGCAGCACCGGCGAATCGTTCGATACCTTCACGGCCTCGCGCATGTAGCGTTCGAGGTCGCGCGGCTCGTGGACGATTTCCATTGCGCGGCCGCCCAGCACGTACGACGGACGCACGACGAGCGGGTAGCCGATTTCGTCGGCGAGCTTGAGCGCTTCGTCTTCGGCGCGCGCGGTGCGGTTCGGCGGCTGGCGCAGACCGAGGTCCTGCAGCAGCTTCTGGAAGCGCTCGCGGTCTTCGGCCGCGTCGATCATGTCCGGCGAGGTGCCGACGATGGGCACGCCGTTCGCCTCGAGGTCGAGCGCGAGCTTCAGCGGCGTCTGGCCGCCGTACTGCACGATCACGCCAACCGGCTTTTCGAGGTCGACGATTTCGAGCACGTCTTCGAGCGTGAGCGACTCGAAGTACAGACGGTCGGACGTGTCGTAGTCGGTCGAAACGGTTTCCGGGTTGCAGTTGACCATGATCGTTTCGTAGCCGTCTTCGCGCATCGCGAGCGCAGCGTGAACGCAGCAGTAGTCGAACTCGATACCCTGGCCGATCCGGTTCGGGCCGCCGCCCAGCACCATGATCTTCTTGTTGTTCGTCGGGTTCGCCTCGCACTCGTCCTCATAGGTCGAGTACATGTAGGCGGTCTTCGTGGCGAACTCGGCCGCGCACGTGTCCACGCGCTTGTAGACCGGGCGCACATTCAGCTCGATACGGCGCTTGCGCACGTCGGCGGCGTTCGAACCGAGCAGCTTCGCCAGACGGCGATCCGAGAAACCGCTTTGCTTGAGGTAACGCAGCTCGTCCTTCGAGAGGCTTTCGAGCGTGCGGCCCTTCGCCGCTTCTTCCTTCTGGATGATCTGTTCGATCTGCGCGAGGAACCACGGATCGATCGCGGTTTCTTCGAAGATCTCTTCGCGCGTCATGCCCACGCGGAACGCGTCGCCCACATACCAGATGCGGTCCGGGCCGGCTTCGCCGATCTCGCGGATGATCTCGTCGCGGCTCGTGGTCTTTTCGTCCAGACCGTCGACGCCGACTTCGAGACCGCGCAGCGCCTTCTGGAACGACTCCTGGAACGTGCGGCCAATCGCCATCACTTCGCCGACCGACTTCATCTGCGTCGTGAGGCGCGAATCGGCTTCGCGGAATTTTTCGAACGCGAAACGCGGAATCTTCGTGACGACGTAGTCGATGGTCGGTTCGAACGAAGCCGGGGTCGCGCCGCCGGTGATTTCGTTCTTGAGCTCGTCGAGCGTGTAGCCGACGGCCAGCTTCGCCGCGACCTTGGCGATCGGGAAGCCCGTGGCCTTCGAGGCCAGCGCCGACGAACGCGATACGCGCGGGTTCATTTCGATCACGATCATGCGGCCCGTGCGCGGGTCGATCGAGAACTGCACGTTCGAACCGCCCGTGTCCACGCCGATTTCGCGCAGCACCGCCAGCGAGGCGTCGCGCAGGATCTGGTATTCCTTGTCGGTGAGCGTTTGCGCCGGCGCGACCGTGATCGAGTCGCCGGTGTGGATGCCCATCGGGTCCAGGTTTTCGATCGAGCACACGATGATGCAGTTATCCGCCTTGTCGCGGACCACTTCCATCTCGTATTCCTTCCAGCCGAGCAGCGACTCTTCGATCAGCAGTTCGCGCGTGGGCGAGAGGTCGAGACCGCGCTTGCAGATCTCTTCGAACTCTTCGCGGTTGTACGCGATGCCGCCGCCCGAACCGCCGAGCGTGAACGACGGACGGATCACGACCGGATAGCCGCCCGTGCCGGTCTGCTCGGCGATCTCGCCTTGCACCTTGAGCGCCTCTTCCATCGAGTGCGCGACGCCCGACTTCGCCGAACCGAGACCGATCTTGGTCATCGCGTCCTTGAACTTCTGGCGGTCTTCGGCCTTGTCGATCGCTTCCGGCGATGCGCCGATCAGCTCGACGTTGTACTTCGTCAGCACGCCGTGGTGATGCAGGTCGAGCGCGCAGTTCAGCGCGGTCTGGCCGCCCATCGTCGGCAGGATCGCGTCCGGGCGCTCCTTCTCGATGATGCGCTCCACCACTTCCCACGTGATCGGCTCGATGTAGGTGACGTCGGCCGTGTTCGGGTCGGTCATGATCGTCGCCGGATTGCTGTTGACGAGGATGACCTTGTAGCCCTCTTCACGCAGCGCCTTGCATGCCTGCGCGCCCGAATAATCGAACTCGCACGCCTGGCCGATGATGATCGGACCCGCGCCGATGATGAGAATGCTCTTGATGTCTGTCCGCTTGGGCATAACGCTCTCGCTAAATATTCCTGTGTCTTTTACGTCTGGCGGCTCGCCTGCTCTGCTTGCCGCCGGGTGCGCGCGTGGGCCGGTCTGGATTCCGGCTCGCTGCGCACCCTGCTCTGCTCGTTCCTGCGGGCCTCGGGCTTACGCCTTGGCCTTGTCCATCAGCGCCGTGAAGCGGTCGAACAGATAGCCGATGTCCTGCGGGCCGGGCGACGCTTCCGGGTGGCCCTGGAAGCAGAATGCCGGCTTGTCGGTCAGCTCGAAACCTTGCAGCGTGCCGTCGAACAGCGACACGTGCGTGACGCGCGCGTTGGCGGGCAGCGTGGCGGCGTCGACCGCGAAGCCGTGGTTCTGCGACGTGATGACCACGCGGCCATCGGTCAGATCCTTCACCGGATGGTTCGCGCCGTGGTGGCCCGTCTTCATCTTGAGCGTCTTCGCGCCGACGGCGAGGCCCATGATCTGGTGGCCGAGGCAGATGCCGAACGTGGGGATGCCGCGCTCGATGAACGCCTGCGCCGCCTTGATCGCGTAGTCGCACGGTTCCGGATCGCCGGGGCCGTTCGAGAGGAACACGCCGTCCGGGTTCAGCGCGAGCGCGTCTTCAGCCGTGGCTTGCGCCGGCAGCACCGTGACGTCGCAGCCGCGCTCGGCGAGCATGCGCAGGATGTTCTGCTTCACGCCGTAGTCGAACGCCACGACCTTGTACTTCGGCGCCGACTGCGTGCGGTAGCCTTCGCCCAGACGCCATTCCGTGGTGTTCCACGTATAGGACTTGTCGGTCGAGACGACCTTCGCGAGGTCCATGCCCGCGAGGCCCGGGAACGAGCGCGCGAGTTCGATAGCCTTGGCTTCGTCGTCGGAACCGGCGAGGATCGCGCCGTTCTGCGCGCCCTTGTCGCGCAGGATACGCGTGAGCTTGCGCGTATCGATACCGGCGATGGCGACCACGCCTTCGTCCTTCAGATAGTCGCCGAGCGTGCGCTCCATGCGGAAGTTGGAGGCGAGCACGGGCAGGTCACGGATGATCAGACCGGCGGCATGGACTTTCGTGGCTTCGACGTCTTCGGCGTTGACGCCGACGTTGCCGATATGCGGATACGTCAAGGTGACGATCTGGCGAGCGTAGCTCGGGTCGGTCAGGATTTCCTGATAACCGGTGATGGCCGTGTTGAACACGACTTCACCGATCGTATGGCCGGACGCGCCGATCGAATAACCACGAAAGACCGTGCCGTCGGCGAGCGCGAGCAGAGCGGGAGAGAATGACGGCAACACGGGAGACTCCTTGGGGGAGCACCCTGTGCCGACCTGTTATCCGACGTTGCGATCTTGCGACCTGGAGCGGCTGCGGCGTCGGCATCCTGTCTGGTGGGATCGGGACGCGCGCGCGGCGCACTCGTTGCGCGGCTCAACCGTGCGTCTGGCAGTCTGGGCGCCGGGCCTGAAGGTGCGTTTGTGACGCTCGATCGGGCGGCAGCCGGCCATTTTGACGGTAAAGCGCGGGCGGCGGATGAACGGATGGGGGGAGGTAGGCGCTAGGGTGCGGGTTGATAAGCTCAAACCTTGAAATTATAGCGCGAAATTGCCCTTTCCTTCAAATTTCGAGATGACGCCGGACGAGCGGCGCGGCGGCGAGCGCCGGATCGGCGCCCTTTCGAGTGCCCTTTCGAGTGCCCTTTCGTGCACCCTTTCCACCGCCGTTTCAAATATAGGCGGCGCGGCGCGCACGGCAAGGGGATGCCGGATCGGGTACGACCCGCGGACGCCGAACGCCGACAGGCTCGCGCCCTTCCATCTCGCGGCCGCTTGCGCTTATTGCAATAACGGACCCACCAACGAAAACGCCGCCACCTGGCGGGGTGACGGCGTCAAAAGGCTAGTAGTGATCGGAGCGAAACACCATGCGTTGCCCCCGCAACACATGGCTGAGCACCCTACGCGGCCGCTATTTGGACGTGTGCTTCTGCGTGTGGGTGTCGGCCTTCGAGCGGCTCGCCGTACCCTTCGACGCCTTGCTGGGCGCTGCGCTGGAGGACTTCGCCTTGACCGGTTCGGAAACCTTGACGACATCGTTATGCGCGCGACCGTGCTTCTTATCGTAGCGCGACTTCGAGCCGGTGTCTGCAATACGGGTGCCGATGCGCTGCACGCCACCACCGGAAACGTTCGTTGCCAGACGCTCGGGGCCCGGCTCGCTCGGTATCGACTTGCCGACCGGCACGTGCAGCACCAGCACCTGACCCGGCGAAACCAGGTCGCGATGCGTACGGTTCCACGCCTTGAGCTGGCCGACCGAGACGCCATAGCGGCCCGCGATCGTTTCCATCGACTGCTTGCGGCGCACGCGGATCAGCATCTTGCGCGTGTCGGGCACGTCCGGCTCCATCGCGAGCACGGCGCTTTCCGCGACGTCGGCGCTGATGTCTTCGTCGTCGCCGTCGTCGGTGCGCGGCACCACGAGCGTCGAGCCCGCCTTCAGGCGCATGCCCGACGGAATCTTGTTGACCGACATGAGCGTGTCCGCGTCCACGCCGATCTTCTGCGCGATGGCCGCCGGCGTGGCGCGCGAGTCGGTCGTGTAGACGGTCCACGACGAAAGCTGGCCCGAATACGACTTCAGGTTGCGCTCGAACGCGCTGGCGTTATCGAACGGCAGCAGGATCTGCGGATCGGTCGCGCCGAGAATGACCGGCTTCTTGAACGACGGATTGAGCGAGCGGAACTCGTCCGGCGCCATGTTCGCGAGCTTGGCGGCGACGTCCACGTCGATGTCGTGCGACGTGGTGACGGTGACGAAATACGGGTGGTTCGGGATCGAAGGCAGCGTGAGGCCGTACTGCTGCGGATTCATCACGATGTTCTTGACCGCCTGGAGCTTCGGCACGTAGTTGCGCGTCTCGTTGGGCATGCGCAGGCTCTGGTAGTCGGTCGGCAGACCGGCGGCCTGGTTGCGCGCGATGGCGCGCTGCACGTTGCCCTCGCCCCAGTTGTACGCGGCGAGCGCGAGATACCAGTCGCCGAACATGTCGTGCAGACGCGAGAGGTAATCGAGCGCGGCGCTGGTCGAGGCCAGCACGTCGCGGCGCTCGTCCTGCCACATGTTCTGCTTGAGGTTGTAGGTGCGGCCCGTGCCCGGCACGAACTGCCACATGCCCGCGGCCTTCGCGACCGACAGCGCCTGCGGGTTATAGGCGGATTCGATGAACGGCAGCAGCGCGAGCTCGGTCGGCATATGACGCGCTTCGAGCTCCTCGACGATGTGGTACAGATATTTTTGCGAGCGCTCGGTCATGCGCGCCACGTAGTCGGGGCGCTCCGCATACCACTGCGCATTCATGTCGACCAGATCGCTTTGCAGATCGGGCATCTGGAAGCCGCGACGAATGCGGCCCCAAAGATCGGCGTCGGGACTCGTGAGCTGATCGACCGAG
Organism: Paraburkholderia tropica; assembly: GCF_914484835.1. Taxonomy (GTDB): domain Bacteria; phylum Pseudomonadota; class Gammaproteobacteria; order Burkholderiales; family Burkholderiaceae; genus Paraburkholderia; species Paraburkholderia tropica_A. Next base: position 82,357 of record NZ_CAJZAR010000033.1, on the reverse strand, counting down.
CCGTTATCGACGTTAATCGTTTCTTTCGCTGCGGAAGTCTTACGGATCTGGTCGGCGCGCGCCTGGGGATCGGCGGGAGAAAGTGAGCTGGCTGAATTCGCCGCAGGCCCGCCGCTCGCGCACGCGGCGAGCATGAGGACCAGCAGCGCACTGAGGATAAATCGCATGAACGTCTACATCCGCAAGGCTGGAATTTGCAGCCGATAGTACGGAACGCACACGTTTCCGTCAATCGGAATAATTGGAAAAAGCCATGAAAATCCGCAGCTTGGGTGCAGTTCCATACGTTTGGGATGAGCATACCCACGCATGGCGCTGGGTCAGCGGAACCTGTTCTTCCACTCGCGCATCAGCGTGAATGCGGCCAGGCGGTCGGGCACCGTTTCATGCAGCGCTTCGGCCAGCGTGGCCTGCACGGCGGGATCGTCGGCGCGCAGAAAGGGATTCACGGCACGCTCGTGAGCGATCGTGGTCGGCAGCGTCGGCACGCCGCGTTCGCGTAGCGCGGAAGCCTTCGCGCTCCAGTCGCGCAGCGCGGCGTTGCCGGGATCGCAGGCGAGCGCGAAACGAATGTTAGAGAGCGTGTATTCGTGGGCGCAATGAACCTGGGTGTCGCCAGGCAGCGCCGCGAACGAATCGAGCGATGCGAGCATCTGCGCGGGCGTGCCTTCGAAAAGGCGGCCGCAGCCGCAGGCGAACAGCGTGTCGCCGCAAAAGAGATGGGGCACGGCGTTGCCCGCCCCCGCCGCCTGGAAATACGCGATGTGGCCGCGCGTGTGGCCCGGCACGTCCATCACCTTCAGGTCGAGCGCGGACGCCTGCGGGGCGAGCCCGATACGCACCGTGTCGCCGCCACGCACGCGCGTGACGAACGGATCGAGCGGGCCGAGCGCCTCGCCGACCGGGCCGTAGACGGGCACGCGCTCATCCGAAAGGAGATCGGCCACTCCGCCGACGTGGTCGTTGTGGTGATGGGTGAGTAAAATAGCGCAGAGCCGCCAGCCTCGTTTCGCCACATAATCGCGAACCGGCGCGGCGTCGCCCGGATCGACGGCCACGGCATTGCGGCCATCCGACACGACCCAGATGTAGTTATCTTCAAAAGCCGGAACCGGCACGTATTCGAGCGCAGCGGATGGTGCGCCTGCGTGCTCAAGCGGACTCTTCATGGGGCGACGTACTCTTCGACATGTCTGACCGAACGATTATAGACTGGCCCGCCTGGACTGCTTCGCCCGCCGGAAGGTACGTGCTCGACTGGGAGCAGGAGCAACTGGACCGCATGGTGTCGAACATTTTCGGCTACCATGCGCTGCAAATCGGCCTGCCGCAACTCGACGCGCTGCGCGAAAACCGCATGTCGTGCCGCGCGCTCGTGCTCGACGGCGCCAGCGCGGCCAGCGCGCCTTATGTCGTGCCGGGTGCTGCATCTGGCACGACAATCAACGGCGGCCGCATCGACACGAGCGCCGCGCCCTCGCTGCATGCCCCCGCCGGGCGCAGCACCGTCTGGTGCGATCATCTCGATCTGCCGTTCGAGGCGCAGAGCGTCGACCTGATCGTGATGCCGCACACGCTCGAATTCACGAGCGACCCGCACCGTCTGCTGCGCGAAGCCGAACGCGTGCTGATGCCCGAGGGCCAGCTCGTGATCGTCGGCTTCAACTCGCTGTCGCTGTGGGGCGCGCGCCAGTCGGCGGGCAAGCTCACGGGCCGCCCGTTCCTGCCCGCGCGCCAGGATCTGATCGCGTTCACGCGCCTGAAAGACTGGATCAAGCTGCTCGGCTTCGAGCTTGAGCGCGGGCGCTTCGGCTGCTATCGTCCGCCGCTTTCGACCGACAAATGGCTCGGCCGCTATGGCTTCATGGAAGCCGCGGGCGACCGCTGGTGGGCGATTTTCGGCGCCGTCTATATGGTCACGGCAATCAAGCGTGTGCGCGGCATGCGTCTCGTCGGATCGCTGAAGGTCAAGAAACCGGTGCTGGCGCCGAGCCTGAAGGCCGCGGCCACCACCCCTTCCCCTACTCGCAACAAGGACTCATGAGCACACCCGACTTCGTCGAAATCTTCACGGACGGCGCCTGCAAGGGCAACCCCGGCCCCGGCGGCTGGGGCGCGCTGCTGCGCTTCGGCGCGCAGGAAAAGGAACTGTTCGGCGGCGAGGCCGGCACGACCAACAACCGCATGGAGCTGATGGGCGTGATCGCCGCGCTCGAGGCGCTCAAGCGTCCGTGCAAGGTGATCGTGCACACCGATTCGCAATACGTGCAGAAAGGCATCAGCGAGTGGATCCACGGCTGGAAGAAGAAGAACTGGATGACCGCCGCGAAAACGCCGGTCAAGAACGACGACCTCTGGAAGCGCCTCGACGCGCTCGTCGCGCAGCACGAGGTGGAATGGCGCTGGGTCAAGGGCCACGCCGGCCACCCGGAGAACGAGCGCGCCGACGCGCTCGCGAACCGCGGCGTCGCCACCCTCAACGAACTCTGAGCCACTAGAACGCCGCGCGCCCTGGCTCCGGCCGCGCGCGCCGCCCACGCAATCCTGTTTCAAACGCCATGCGCCAGATCATTCTCGATACCGAAACCACCGGCCTGAACGCCCGCACGGGCGACCGCATCATCGAAATCGGCTGCGTCGAGCTGCTCAATCGCCGGCTCACCGGCAACAACCTGCACTTCTACATCAACCCCGAACGCGACAGCGATCCGGGCGCGCTCGCGGTGCACGGCCTGACCACCGAGTTCCTCTCGGACAAGCCGAAGTTCGCCGAAGTCGCGAACGAGATTCTCGACTTCATTCGCGGCGCGGAACTCATCATTCACAACGCGCCGTTCGACATCGGCTTTCTCGATGCCGAGCTTGCGATGGTCGGCAAGCCGCCGCTCAAGCAACATTGCGGCGACGTGATCGACACGCTCGTGCAGGCCAAGCAGATCTTCCCGGGCAAGCGCAATTCGCTCGACGCGCTGTGCGACCGCTTCGGCATCAGCAACGCGCACCGCACGCTGCACGGCGCACTGCTCGACTCGGAACTGCTCGCCGAAGTCTATCTGGCGATGACGCGCGGCCAGGAAAGCCTCGTGATCGACATGTCGAGCGCACACGATGCCGACGACGCGACCGCCACGCCGCGCGTGCGCTTCGAGACGCTCGCGCTGCCCGTGATCGCCGCGAGCGCCGACGAGATAAGCGAACACGACGCCCTGCTCGACGGTCTCGACAAGCAGATCAAGGGCACCTCGGTCTGGCGCACGCAGCCCGTCGTCGAAGAAAATTCGGGTACTGTGCAAAATACTTAAAAAAGGGCTTTACAAGACTGAAAATGCCCGGCATAATTTGAATCTCTTCGGGTGGTTAGCTCAGCGGTAGAGCACTGCCTTCACACGGCAGGGGTCACTGGTTCGATCCCAGTACTACCCACCAGGATTCTGGTGTTGGTAAAGACAAGCACCGAAGATAAAAAGCCCCGTTGCGCAAGCAACGGGGCTTTTTTCATTGCCGCTCGCGTTCGGCAATCGTCGCGTCGATCATCGCTTCGGATTGCTGATGAATCACTTCCACGCGAGCGCCCCGCTACGACGCGCCATCCGCATCCATGCCCGCCAGCCCGATGCCGCGCGCCATACCCGTCGCGGCAAACACCATCACGATGAGCAGCAGCGTCTGCCACCGCCCGATGCGCGCGTACTGCGGCGCGCGCGTGAGATCGGGCACGTCGCCGTTTTTGACGGCGTTGCGCCAGCGCAGCAGCGCCATCATCGGCACGATTTCCAGCGCGAGGATCAGCACGAGCGCGCCCATCTTCACGTGAAAGAGCGGTTCGTGGAGATAGTAGTCGGCGCCCTTTTCAAAACCGCCGAACGCGCGCATCGCGCCCGTGATGATCAGCACGACCGCCGAGCCGCCCCAGCCGTTATCGGCGCTGAAGATGGCGGGCAGCGCTTCGGTCGAGGTGCAGCGGCGCAGGCCGCGCGAGCGCCGCACGATCGAGGCGAGCGCGAAACCAAAAGCCAGCAGATGGATGGCGGCAAGCAACCAGCGGACAAGCATGGCGACTCCTTCGAAGCGACGATGGATCGGCAAGCTGCGGCGGAGCGCGCTCCGCGGATACGGCAGGAATCGGATCGGCCGGAAGTGAATCGACTGAAAGCCGAGCGACGGCAAGCACAACGAATAGCAGAAACGCGAAAAGCGCGGCGGCGAACCGCGCTCGCGGATCAGACCTGCTTCAGCGCGGCATCCAGCGCGCGAGCGGCCACGCGGTCGCCTTCGGTCATGAGACGCAGGCGGAACACGGTCTGACGATTGTGGCCCGCCGCCGCCGGCGAGTCCCACATCAATTCGATTTTCGGACGGCGTTCGTGCGTTGGCGCGGCCGAGGCCGCCTGAACCGGCACGAGCGCGGTAATCGGGGCAGCCTGCGTGACGGGTTCAGTCGACGACGCGGCGATCGCGGCTTCGGATTCGAGCGGCGCGGCCGTCGTCACCGGCGCGCGATCCGGGACACCCTTCCCCGCCTGCGCGCCATGCGGCCAGCGCACCGACAATTCGCGCGCGTCGTACTGGCCGAGCTTGCGGCTTTCGAGCCAGACCACCGTGGTGCGCGTCGCGACATCGATCGACACGGCATAGCGCCCGATCGCAAAGCGCCGCGCCGCGAAATTCGACCGCCACAGCGCGCGCGGACGGCAGATCCACACGACGGCTGCGTACAGCGCGGGCAACACCACGAGCCAGCCGTTGGTCTCGGCGGCCGCATGCACCGCGCGCCGCCAGCCCGCCAGCCACGCGAAGGCGCCAATCGACCAGAGCGCGAACAGGCAGCCGAAAATGCCGAAGACACGCAGCGCCTGGCGCAGCCACTGCGGCAGCGGATGGAACGGCCGCTCCATGCGCGCCTTGGCGCCCGGCAGCACGATCAGCAGAAACAGGAACACGAGATTCAGGCACGCGACCGGCGACGAGGCCATCCCCTCGAGCGCCGCGATGAAATTCATCTGCGCCATCGAGTGGAGCCAGCGCGCAAGGATCACGAGACCGATCGCACGCAACGCGAACATCGTGCCGGCACCAGGAACGGTGACGGCGCGCGTCGGTCGGGTTCTTGCCAAGGCACTTCTCCTGTGTCGCTGTCGTAAAAAGAGGCCGCCCAATTTCGCGGAACGGCCATTATAGGGACATTGCCGCCGCGCCTCCCACTCGTCGCCGGTGAGGACCGTTGTGTGCGGCGTAAATGTAACAACGCCCCAGTGCGAAGCACTGAGGCGTTGTGAAAATCCGTGCGAGCCGTCCGGGGGACGGCTCAAACCACACGCTTAGCTGGCGTTGACTTCGCGCAGCACGGTGCGGCGCTTCTGGCGCAGCATTTCTTCGTACACGGCGACGTAGTTCTTCGCCATGACCTTCGACGAGAAACGCGATTCGAACGCGCCACGCACCTTCTCGCGCGACAGCGTCGGCAGGCGCTTGACTGCGGCGACTGCGCTGATTTCGTCTTCGACGACGAAACCCGACACGCCGTTGTCGATCACTTCCGGCACCGAACCGCGCTTGAACGCGATGACCGGCGTGCCGCAAGCCATGGCTTCGATCATGACCAGACCGAAGGGCTCCGGCCAGTCGATCGGGAACACCAGCGCGTGCGCGTTGCCGAGGAATTCACGCTTTTCGTGCTCGCCGATTTCGCCGATGTACTCGACGTGCGACTGCGCCATCAGCGGCTTGATGACTTCTTCGTAGTAGGCGCGGTCGGCCTTGTCGATCTTGGCGGCGACCTTGAGCTTCATGCCAGCCTGACCGGCGATGCGGATCGCCTTGTCGAGACCCTTCTCCGGCGAGACGCGGCCGAGGAACGCGAGGTAGCCCGGCTCGACGTTGTCGATCGGACGCAGCACGTCTTCCGGCAGGCCGTGGTAGACGGTCTGCTGCCAGTTGGCTTGCTGCAGCGGCAGGCGCTGGTTGTCCGAGATCGAGACGACCGGCACGTCGCTGAACGCGTTGAAGATCGGCTGCAGTTCCGGCAGGTCCAGGCGGCCGTGCATCGTCGTGACGAAGGGCACTTCCTGACGCTGGAACAGCGAGAACGGGTAGTAATCGATGTGGAAATGCAGCACGTCGAATTCATGCGCGCGGCGGCGCACTTCTTCGAGCAGCAGCATGTGCGGGGCCATCACGTCGCGAATCGTCGGGTCGAGGCGCAGCGCCTGCGGCCAGAACGCTTCGAGCTTCGCCGAGGTGATCGAATCGCCGCTCGCGAACAGCGTAACATCGTGACCCTGTTCGACCAGCGCTTCGGTCAGGTAGGAGACCACCCGTTCCGTGCCGCCGTAGAGCTTGGGAGGAACCGCCTCGTGCAACGGAGCGATTTGAGCGATTCGCATAGTGGTGAACTCCTTCCTCGTAATAAATCGGGCAAAGTACTGCAAGTTTGACAATCGACCTCGCGAGCCGCGGCATCCATGCCGCTCGCCCTGCCAGGCGTTCTGTACCGCTGACCGCGCCGGATGCCCGGCACACTGACCGACGCAGTTCTTTCGTAACGGATCGTCACGCGCGGCGGCTCAGGCGGTAAACGCGCAGGGTTCGCGGTCGTTGACACACAAGCTGTCAAATTCCCTACGCCATTCGAGTCGGCATTATCCGGGTTTGCACCCATGGCCGGCTAGAACATTTCAAAGTCTTTACGTTGTTACAAACTGGAAACACTCCACAACCCACTGTTTTTAAAGACAGTTATAGATTGATGGGACGTTTCCGGGCGGCGCACCGCGCTCGCATCCGAAACCGGAGCGTCGAATGCTGCCTGGCGCGCCCCGCAGCGCGTTCGTACGATTTTTCTTACGATTGCCGCGCGGCGACCAGGTCCATCCTGGGATGATTCGGATCGCACGATGCGAAAACGCCTCGACGAATCCCGAACGCAATCCATAATTGTATCTCTAAAAAGGCCGGGAAAACCTGCTGAACCTCGGCCACGACACCTTGCAGGAAGGCACACCGATTGCCACGCAGTCGCGATAAGATGCGCGCGCATCGGGCACGGGGCATGCGCCCCGCGTATTGGATGTTTACAATGCGGGTATTCCGTCAGGTTTGCCGTTGCGCCTTCCTATCCCTTTTTCCACCTCGTACGGACAAAGCTCCGTCAGACCGACCACCGATCAATTGGAACATCTGACCATCGCCCAGCGTAACGCCCACAACGCAAAGCTCGCGAGCTATGCGCGGCGGCCGCTCGCGTTCCTTTTCCGCTACATCAAGCGCCACCCGTTCGCCCACGCCGTCGTGCTGGCCAGCGTGTTCGCGGCCGTCGGCTGCGCGCTCGCCTCGCAGTACGCGATCAAGCATCTGATCGACGTGCTCGGTACCGGCCGCCACCATCCGGGTCCGCTGTGGACCGCGTTCGCGATCCTCGTGGGCCTGATCGCCGCCGACAACCTGCTCTGGCGGGTCGGCGGCTGGTTCGCCGCGCACACTTTCGTCGCCGTCACCGGCGACCTGAGGCGCGACCTGTTCCAGTACCTGAGCGGCCACTCGCCCACTTATTACGCGGAGAAGCAACCCGGCACGCTCGCGAGCCGGATCACCGCCACCTCGAACGCCGTCTACACCGCCGAGAACACCACCGCCTGGAACGTGCTGCCGCCGTGCATCGCGGTGGCGGGCGCGATCGTCATGATCATCGCCGTGAATCCGCTGATGGCGGGCGGTCTGCTGCTCTGCTCGGCGATTCTCTCGGTGATCCTGTTCAAGCTGGCCGGGCGCGGCTCGGCGCGTCACCACACGTTCGCCTCGCGGGCGGCGGCGGTGGACGGCGAGCTCGTCGACGTGATCGGCAACATGGCGCTCGTGCGCGCCTTTGGTATGACGTTTCGCGAGCAGAAGCGCTTCGGCTCGACCGTCAAGGCCGAACTCGACGCGCGCCGCCAGAGCCTGCTCTACCTCGAAAAGCTGCGTCTGCTGCACGCCGTGATCACGGCCATGCTGTCGGCCGGCCTGCTCGGCTGGGCGCTGTGGCTCTGGGATCAGGGCAAGGCCACCTCGGGCGACATCGTGCTCGTGAGCTCGCTGGGCTTCACGATCCTGCACGGCACGCGCGACCTGGCCGTGGCGCTCGTCGACGTCACGCAGCACGTGGCGCGTCTGGCCGAAGCCGTACAGACGCTGCTGGAGCCGCACGGCATGCCCGACCGCGACGACGCGAGCGAGCTCGTCGCGCAAGGCGGCCGCGTGGAGTTCGAGGGCGTGACCTTCGCCTACCCGCATCGCAAGCCGATTCTCGACCACTTCGACCTGCGTATCGAAGCCGGTCAGCGCGTGGGCCTGATCGGCAAGTCGGGCGCGGGCAAGACCACCGTGCTCGCGCTGCTGCAGCACTTCTACGAGACCCAGGGCGGCGCGATCAAGATCGACGGCCAGGACATTTCGCATGTCACGCAGGACAGCCTGCGCCACGCCATCGCGCTGGTGCCGCAGGACATCTCGCTGCTGCACCGCTCGATCTACGAAAACATCGCCTACGGCCGCCCCGAGGCGAGCCGCGAGGAAGTGCTCGCCGCCGCCCGCGAGGCGCGCTGCGCCGACTTCATCGAGGCGATGCCCGAAGGCTACGACACGATCGTGGGCGACCGCGGCGTGAAGCTCTCGGGCGGCCAGCGCCAGCGCATCGCGATCGCGCGCGCGATCCTCAAGAACGCGCCGATCCTCCTGCTCGACGAAGCCACTTCGGCGCTCGACAGCGCCTCGGAAGAAGCGATCCAGCAAGCGCTCGACCGCCTGATGGTGGGCCGCACCGTGATCGCCATCGCGCACCGTCTGTCGACGCTGCAGAACTTCGACCGCATCATCGTGATGAGCGCGGGCAAGGTGATCGACGACGGCAATCCCGAGGAGCTGCGCAACCGTCCGGGCCTGTATCGCGAGCTGCTCGCGAAGCAGTACGGCAAGGGCTCGACGCTGCATCTGGGCAGCAAGAAAGCCGACGAAAAGCACGTTGCCTGACTTGTTCGCGCACTGATCTTCGCAAACATCGGGCACAAAAAAAGCCGCTTCCTTCGAAGCGGCTTTTTCTTTGCTGGCGAGTGTGTCAGGCGTGACGCGTCACGCCGTGCGCTACACGCTACGCGCTCCGTCGCGCGGGCACGTCCGTGAGATCGCGCATGAAGCGGTCGCGCCAGACCGAGACGTTGTTCTCGCGCAGCTGCACCATCATGTCGTTGTAGCGCGCGAGGCGCTCCGCCAGCGGCATCGCCAGCGCCTTGCCTAGCGCGTCGGCCATGCCGTCGATGTCGAGCGGATTGACGATCAGCGCGCCGCCCAGCTCCTGCGCCGCGCCCGCGAACCGCGACAGCACCAGCACGCCCGGATTCTCGGGATCCTGCGCGGACACATACTCCTTCGCGACGAGGTTCATGCCGTCGCGCAGCGGCGTGACATAGCCGACGTGCGAGGCGCGGAACAGCGCCGCGAGCACGGCGCGCTCGTACTGGCGATGGATGTACCAGATCGGCGTCCAGTCGAGTTCGGCGAAGCGTCCGTTGATGCGCCCCGACTCCGCTTCGAGCCGCAGACGGATGTCCTGATACGCATGCAGATCGGCGCGCGTGGGCGGCGCGATCTGCACGAACGAGACCTTGTTGCGCTGCGCCGGCGCGCCTTCGAGCAGCCGCTCGAAAGCACGGAAGCGCTCGACCAGACCCTTCGAATAATCGAGGCGGTCGACGCTCATGATGACCTTGCGGCCATGCAGCGCCGCCTTCAGCGTGCGCACCGGCTTGCCGCGCTCGCCGGCCTTGGCGAGTTCGGCGACTTCGTCGGGATAGACGCCGATCGGATAGTCGTTCGCGGCCAGCGTCTTGCCGAAGGCCGTGATCTGCGTGAGACCGTCGGCGCGCTTTTCGACCGAGCCGTCCGCCTCGTTGACGATGTAATCGCAGAACGCGCGCAGATCGGGCTTGGTCTGAAAACCGAGCAGGTCGAACGAACACAGCGCCTCGACCAGTTCGCGATGCGGCGGCACCGCCAGCAGCACCTGCGAGGCCGGAAACGGAATGTGCAGGAAGAAGCCGATGCGGTTCTTCACGCCCGCCGCGCGCAACGCCTGCGCGAACGGGATCAGGTGATAGTCGTGGACCCAGATGACGTCGTCGTCGTGCAGGAGCGGCACGAGCTGCTGCGCGAGCCACGCGTTCACGCGGCAATAGCCTTCGTAGTCGTGGCGGTCGTACTGGACCAGATCGCTGCGATAGTGGAACGCGGGCCACAGCGTGGCGTTCGAAAAGCCGCGGTAGTACTGGTCGTAATCGCGGCGCAACAGGCCGATGGTCGCGAACGTGACGGGGCCGCGTTCCTCGAGCTGGATGTGCGGCTGGCCGGACGACAGCACGTCGCCGCTCCAGCCGAACCACATGCCGCCGGTTTCCTTGAGTGCGTCGTACACGCCGACCGCGAGACCGCCCGCGGCCGGGCCGCCTTCGGAGATCGGCGCGACCCGGTTCGACACGATGATCAGTCGGCTCATGAGATGCGGGTTCCGTGCTGGGAGAAAAACAGATGCGCCGGACCAGCCGGCGCGAGAAGCGGATAAAGCAACGCGCGAGACGCCATCAGGCGCCGCGCGCCGGGGCGACCAGTGCGGCGAGCCAGGCGAGCAGCGCCTCGACCGAGTCGACGCGCGTGCGCGCGATCGTGTCGCCGCCGCCGACCTTGATCGACAGGCCGCCACGCTCGTTGACCACGGCGAAGCCCTTTTCGTCGGTCAGATCGTCGCCGGCGAACACCGGCGTGCGGCCCGCGAACGGCGGCTCGTCGAGGAACGCGCGCATCGCGCGGCCCTTGTCGACGTCCTTGGGCTTGATTTCGTAGACCATCTTGCCGGGCTGGAGCACGTAGGCGTCGGCGAATTCGGCGGCGAGCGCCTCGGTGGCCGCGCGCGCCACGTTCTCGTGCTCGGGCGCGTTGCGGTAGTGCAGCGCGAGCGCCGCGCCCTTGATCTCCAGCAGCGTGCCCGGATGCGTGCGCACGACTTCCGCGAGCACCTGCTCCATGTGCAGCAGGCGCGCGTCGTGGAATCCGACGCGCTGCGTGTCGCCGTTCGCGTCGCGGCGCTCGGCGCCGTGCAGGCCCGCGATCGGCAGATCGGGCATGCCGAGAAAATCGTCGATGCTCTCGATGCCGCGCCCGGAGACGATCGCCACCGCGCCATGCGTCGCGCGGCGCAGCTCGGCGAGCAGCGCCAGCATGTCGGGACGCACGAGCACGCCGTCGGGCGTGGGCGCGAGCTCGACGAGCGTGCCGTCGAAATCGAAGAAAAATGCCGTCTTGTCAAACGGCAATCCTGCGGGAAGTGCTTGCGGAGTTGCTTGCATCAAGTGTGTTTCGCCCCTCGGCGCGTGCGCCGGGTATAAGTTCGGCGGCGCGCACGCCTGCCGGGGAAAGTGTGCGAATCTTACCGCGCCTGCCTCTAATTATCGAGAAAACGGCCCGGCAGACGCGTTTTGACACACTTTCTTGCACAAAAAGCGGCCTGGACGCCTCGTCCGGCTGGCGTCGCCTGCGCGCTTTCCGATGCGGCGGCGATGCGACATTTCGTCCCCGTTTTATCGACAGGACGGCGCCGCGCCGGTGCACGCGCGGCAGCGAGGCCGCAATTTTGCTACAGTCCACCGGCATGACGCACGGCCGGGCGCACCGTCCAGCCCGGCGAGCGACGCCGCCCGTGCCGCTCGACACCCTCGAAGCATCGCCTCCCGAGACAGCCTGAGACCGCCTTTGAACCGCCCGTTCGCCGCCTCCCGCCCCTTGCAGCTTGCTCGCCGATCGGCGTGCGTCGCGCAGCGGCTTGGCGTGTCGCTCGGTTTGTCGATCTCCGTGGCAACGGCCGCCGCGCTGCTCGGCGCGTGCTCGCATCCCGCCGAACCCTGGCAGCTGACGAACGTCAGCGGTCACCTGCCCGACCTCGCCTTCACGCTCACCGCCGACAACGGCCAGCCGATGACCGCCAGCGACCTGCGCGGCCAGACCGCGCTCGTCTACTTCGGCTACACGCATTGCCCAGACGTCTGTCCCGAGACAATGGCGCGCCTGACGCAGGTCATAGCAAACCTCGGCCCCGACGCGCAGCGCGTGCGGATACTCTTCATCAGCGTCGATCCCACGCGCGACACGCCGCAAGCCCTGCACGCCTACGTGAGCGCCTTCGATGCGCAACACGCGCTCGGCCTCACCGGCAGCGACGCGCAGATCGAGGCGCTCGCGAAACGCTATCGCGTCGCGTATCAGATGGAAAAGCGCGATCCCGACGGCAGCTACGAAGTCACGCACAGCTCGGCCGTCTATGTGTTCGACGCGCAGGGCCACGCACGCCTGCTCGCGACCGACAAGGACTCACCCGCCGCGATCGCGCAGGACGTGCGCCGCATCATCGACGCGCCCGCATGAAGACCCGATAAAGACCCAACGGGCGCGCCGCGAACCCTGAACCGATTTCCCGTACCACCCGCAACAGGAACTGCCATGACGATGAAACTCAAGTCCCTCACCGCAACGCTCGGCTGCGCCCTCGCCTGCTCGTTCACCGCCTTCGCGCCCGCCGCCCACGCGGCCGACGCGGCGATCAGCGCGCAGAACGCCTGGGTGCGCTGGCTGCCGAACGACCTGCCGGCGGCGGGCTACGTCACGCTCAAGAACGACGGCGACAAGCCGCTCGATCTCGTCGACGTGTCGAGCGACGACTACGGCATGGTGATGCTGCATCAGACGGTGTCGAACGGTTCGACGCAGAAGATGGTGATGGTGCACAAGGCGACCGTGCCCGCGCACGGGACGCTGGCGATCGCGCCGGGCGGCTATCACCTGATGCTCGAGCAAGCGAAGCACAAGGTCGCGCCCGGCGACACGGTGCACATCAAGCTGAAGTTCTCGGATGGCGCCACGCTCGATGCGCCGTTCGCGGTGAAGCCGCCGTCGCAGCAGTAAGGCGGCGTTGACGCTTCAACGCGCGCGATGAAGCCGACCAGAAGCCCGCGATGAACCAGCGAAGAGAATCGCGATGAACCTGCTCTACTGGCTCGATCCCTGGGAGCCCTCGCCGACCGTCGTGATCGCGATCGGCGTGGCGGCGCTGCTGTTCGTGCGCGGGCAACACAAGGCGCGCGTCACGCTCGCGCGCCGTCTCTCGTTCTGGTTCGGGCTCGGCGCGCTCTACGTCGCGCTGCATACGCGGCTCGATTACTTCTTCGAGCACGAGTTCTTCATGCACCGCGCGCAGCATCTCGTGCTGCATCACCTCGGGCCGTTCTTCATCGCGCTGGCGTATCCGGGCGCAGCGCTGCGCGCGGGCATTCCGTTCGCGTGGCGCCAGCGCTTCGTGCGGCCCGCGCTCGCGGCGCGTCCCGTGCGTCTCGCGCTCGATGTGGTGATGCATCCCGTCGTCGCCGTGACGCTGTTCGTCGGGCTGATTTATTTCTGGCTGCTCTCGCCGATCCACTTCGTCGCGATGCTCGATTGGCGTCTTTATCGCGTCATGAACTGGAGCATGGTGATCGACGGGCTGCTGTTCTGGTGGCTCGTGCTCGATCCGCGGCCCGCGCCGCCCGCGCGCCTCGCGCCCGGCAAGCGCGTACTGGTGGTGATCGCCGCGATTCCGCCGCAGATCGTGCTCGGCGCGTTCATCTTCTTCACCTCGCACGAGCTGTATCCGATCTACTCGATCTGCGGACGCGCGTTCACCTGGCTCTCGCCGATGCGCGATCAGCAGATCGGCGGCCTGCTGCTGTGGATTCCGGGCTCGATGATGAGCGTGATCGGCGCGCTGATCGCCCTGCGTCACTGGATGCGGCTCTCGGCGCGCGGACGTCTGCAACGCGCGCAGCCGAAGCGAAGCCGCGCGCAGACGCGCGCGGTGCAGGTGAAATCCGCTGATTGACGGCGGATTGACAGCGGATTGCCGAGTGAATGACGCCTTGAGCCGCCTGTGTCGCGGCGATGCCGGCGTCAGGCCGAGCGCATCCACACGTGCGGGATGCCGTCCTCGTCGTGAATCTCCGAAACGGGCGTGAAGCCGAACGCGCCGTAGAACTTCTGCAGATGCGCCTGCGCGTGCAAACGCGTCGGCACGCCGGGCCATTGACGCGCGATGTGGCCGATCGCGCGTTCGAGCAGCCCGTTGCCGAGCTTGATGCCGCGAAAAGCCGGCGACGTCACCACGCGGCCGATGCGCACGTCGGTGTCGTCGGCGCTCGGCACCAGCACGCGCAGATAGCCCGCCAGCGCACGCACGCCATCGCGCTCGCCCCAGGCGAACAGATGCCACGCGGTATCGTCCTCGCCGTCGATGTCACCGTAGACGCAGTTCTGCTCCACCACGAACACATCGGAGCGCAGTTTGAGCATGGCGTAGACGTCACGCGCGCTGAGCGCATCGAATGCTTTCCATTGCCAGTCGAGTTGAGCGGTCGGCAATGCGGGGGACTGCGCGGTCATAGGATTTCCATCGAAGCTTGCTGAAAGGCAGATTATGCCTCGCGGCGCGAGCGCGCCACAAACGCATCCTCGCCCGCACAACGCGCCCGCGCTATTTGCGGCGGCGCGGCGTCTCGTACTTGCGCCAGTACTGGAACGGCTCCTCGTGCAAATCGATATCGAGTTCGACGATGCGCGCCTGCATGCGCTCCTGCGCATCGGCAATCGCGCGGTTGTAGACGGCCGGCGCGATCTCTTCGAGAAAGAAGCCCAGCAAACCGCCCGCGGCGATATTGCCGATCGGCGCCTCCATATTGGCGTCGAAGTAACGCTGGATCGATGCAATCGCGGCGGCGCGCTCGTCGTCGGGGAGTTCGATGGACATGGCGGAGATCCGGTGGGAAGCGATCCGCTATTGTGCACGCGCCACGAAGCGTGCGAATGGCGAACGAGGACCGAACCCGAAGCGGAAAAAGAAAAAGCCACCCGAAGGTGGCTTTTTCTGGAACTACTTGGAGGCGCGAGCCGGAGTCGAACCGGCCTACACGGCTTTGCAGGCCGCTGCATAACCGCTTTGCTATCGCGCCAAAAGCGGACTGTTCGATGTTTGGCGCGCAGAAGACTGCTTGCGCTCACAACCACCGACAGATTTTTGCGACGGCCTTGCGGCCTGCCAAACAAAAGGGGAAGCGCTGCTTCCCCGATAAGCTGGAGCGGGAGACGAGTCTCGAACTCGCGACCTCAACCTTGGCAAGGTTGCGCTCTACCAACTGAGCTACTCCCGCATTTTTACTGCTTCACTACTCTTTACTGCCGACACTTCGTTTCACATTTCTGCAAAACGCCGCATCCAGAATCTGGAGCGGGAGACGAGTCTCGAACTCGCGACCTCAACCTTGGCAAGGTTGCGCTCTACCAACTGAGCTACTCCCGCGTATTTGCTGCCTTACTGCATTCGCCGTTGATTGACTGCTTATCTTCGGCTATTTCCTGCTATCTCCACCGCATCTGCTTCGTTTGCTGCTTGTCGTGCAGCGGAGAAGTGAGATTATGTATAAGCCGCTGAATCGTGTCAACCCCTTCGGCTGAACTTTTTAAAAAAAGATTCGAGGGGGTGGCGCGAAGGCGTTGAGCGCAGGCGTTGAAACACCGTGCGCCCGCCCCTGCTCAGAGGCTGCCGCGCTCGCGGATCTGCGGCCACGCGAGCTTCATGTAATAGAGCATCGACCAGATCGTCAGCACCGCGGCCACGTAGATGAGCCACGTGCCCCACACGCGCGAATCGAACAGCGTTGAGCCGCCGAGCGTGAGCGGCGCGTAGAACAGCAGCATCGGAATCGCGACCATCTGGCACGCGGTCTTGAACTTGCCGAGCTGATTCACCGCCACGCTTTTCGACGCGCCGATCTGCGCCATCCACTCGCGCAGCGCCGAAATCGCGATCTCGCGGCCCACGATCACCAGCGCGATCACCGCATCGAGACGCTGCAGATGCACGAGCACGAGCAGCGCGGCCGTAACCATCAGCTTGTCGGCGACCGGATCGAGGAACGCGCCGAACGACGAGGTCTGGTTCCACTTGCGGGCGAGATAGCCGTCGAACCAGTCGGTGAGCGCCGCGAGGATGAAGATCCACATGGCTGCGACGTTCTGATGCATCGGGCTCAGCACCGACTGCGGCAGATAGAACACGCCTACCACGAGCGGAATCAGCACGATCCGCAGCCACGTCAGGAGAATCGGGATATTGAACGGCATCGGCGCGCGCAGTCTGTCAGGGGATGTTGCAATTATGGGAGATGCAATTGTGCCGCGTCGCCGGGACCGCCACAAGCAAGCGTAAGGTTCGCGCCCGCGCGCCGCCCTGTTTCGGGCGCGCGCGGACGTAGCGCTCAATGCAACTGTTGATAGATCTGCTCGGCCAGCGCGTGCGAAATGCCTTCGACGCTCGCCAGGTCCTCGACGCTCGCCGCCATCACGCCGCGCAGGCCGCCGAAGCGCGCGAGCAGACGCTGACGCCGTTTCGCGCCGACGCCTTCGAGTTCTTCGAGCCGCGACGTCTGACGCGTCTTGCCGCGCTTGGCGCGCATGCCCGTGATCGCGAAACGGTGCGCCTCGTCGCGGATCTGCGCGACCAGCATCAGCGCCGCGCTTTCCTTGCCGAGTTCGAGCGGCGCGCGGCCATCGGCGAATACGAGTGTTTCGAGGCCGACCTTGCGCCCTTCGCCCTTGGCTACGCCGACGAGTATCGCAGGGTCGAGTCCGAGTTCGTCGAACACCTGCCGCGCGATCTCGACCTGCCCTTTACCGCCGTCGATCAGCACGATGTTGGGCAAGGTGCCGCCCGCCGCGACCGGTTCCGCGCCTTCGGGCGTCGCGGAAGGATTGGCGGGATCGGTGCTTTGCAGCGCCTGCGCCTCGTCGGTTTCGTTGCGCGCCGACTGCGCGACCATCTTCTCGTAACGTCGCGTGAGCACCTGGCGCATGGCCGCGTAATCGTCGCCGCCCGTGATGCCCGTGATGTTGTAGCGCCGGTACTCGCCCGACTGCATCTTGTGATGGTGATAGACCACGCACGACGCCTGCGTCGCCTCGCCCATCGTGTGGCTGATGTCGAAGCACTCGATGCGCAGATGCGCGAGATCGTCGAGTTCGAGGCCGAGCAGTTGCGCGAGCGTGCGCGTGCGCGCCTGCTGCGAGCCTTGTTCCGAAAGCAGCCGCGCGAGCGCGAGGCGCGCGTTCTGCTCGGCCATCGCGAGCCACGCGCGCTTCTGGCCTTGCGGCTGGCGCAGCACCGCGACCTTGTGGCCGGCCTGTTCCGAGAGCACGTCGACGAGTTCGCGGTTCGCGGGCGGATGGCTCACCACCAGCACTGGCGGCACGCGATTGCCGAAGTAATGCTGCGCGATGAAGGCGTCGAGCACTTCGGATTCGATGCCGTTCGCGCGGGCTGCGCGTTTCGAGGATTTCGGCTTTGCGGCGGCTTCGTCGTCGGGAGCGTCGGCGGTGTCGGTGGCTTCGGTTTCGCTGCCGAATTCTTCCGCGATCGCGAGCGGATCGGGTTGATCGCCTGCGTCATCGCTGTCGTCGCCGGTTTCCTGCGCGCCCGCCTGCTCCTCGTCTTCTTCCTGCGCCGCCGCGCCCGCGCTCGCCACCAGCGCCTTGCGCGCCAGCGACGGCAGCGACTTCAACGCCGTCGCCGCAGCCACCGCCTCCTCGCCGATCGCTTCGGCCACGCCGCCTTCCTCGTCGGTCAGCGCGCGCTCGACGTGGGCCGGAAAGTACGCCTTGTCGCCCAGATGGCGGCCGCCGCGCACCATCGCGAGATTCACGCAGACGCGGCCGCCCAGCGCGACCACGGCCAGAATATCGACGTCGCTTTCGCTGCCCGTTTCGATCGCCTGCTGATGCAGCACCGTCGACAGCGAACTCATCTGGTTGCGCACCGCCGCGGCCTGCTCGAACTTCAGCTCGGCGGCGAACCCGTGCATCTTCGTCTCCAGCTCCTTCATCACCTCGTTCTGGCGGCCGAGCAGGAAACGCGACGCATTGCTCACGTCGCGCGCGTAATCGTCCTGGCTGATCGCGCCGACGCACGGCGCCGTGCAGCGCGCGATCTGATGCAGCAGACACGGCCGCGTGCGGTTGTTGAACACCGAATCCTCGCAGGTGCGCAGCTGAAACACGCGCTGCAGGATCTGGATGCTCTCGCGCACCGCGTAGGCGCTCGGAAACGGTCCGAAGTACTGGTTGTTGCGATCGACCGCGCCCCGGTAATACGCCATGCGCGGGAACTTGTGCCCCGTGAGCTTGAGGAACGGATACGACTTGTCGTCGCGAAACAGGATGTTGTAGCGCGGCGCGAGCGCCTTGATCAGGTTGTTTTCGAGCAGCAGCGCTTCGGCTTCCGAGCGCGTGACCGTGGTCTCGATACGCGCGATGCGCGTCACCATCATGGCGATGCGCGGCGACAGCTGCGTCTTGTTGAAATAGCTCGAGACGCGCTTCTTCAGGTCGCGCGCCTTGCCCACGTAGAGCACCGCGCCGTGCGTGTCGTAATAGCGATAGACGCCGGGCAGATGCGGCAGTTGCGCCAGCACTTCCTTCGGGTCGAACGCTTCGGCGGCGGGAGCGGCGGGTACGTCGGGGGCGCCGGCGGAATCGGCGGGATCGTTGGAATCGGTCATCCAGTCTGGGGGACGTCTGAGAGCGTCGATGTGCGTCGGTGAATGCTTGCGCGCCGACGGGCGGAGCACCACCGCGCGCGCAACGCGACGCGGTCATGCGGCTGTCCTAGAATCGCAAGTTTAGATCATTCCGCGCGGGCCAGAACCAGCCGGCCCGCCGCCGCCAGCCACGCAGCCCCTACGCCAGCCATGTCCAACGCTCCCCGCTCCGCCGCGCCCGGCGCCCCATCCGAGGCCGACGCGCCCCTCGCCTGCGATATCTTCTGCGCCGTGATCGACAACTTCGGCGACATCGGCGTGTGCTGGCGTCTCGCGCGCCAGCTCGCGCACGAACACGGCTGGGAAGTGCGCCTGTTCGTCGACGACCTGCACGCCTTCGAACGGCTCTGCCCCGCGCTCGACGCGTCGCGCGCGACGCAGACGGTCGAAGGCGTGCGCGTCGAGCACTGGCACGAGCCCGATCACGCGGGCGAGACGCTGCGGATCGCCGACGTGGTGATCGAGGCGTTCGCCTGCGAACTGCCGTCGGTGTACGTCGCGGCGATGGCCGAGCGCACGCCCACGCCCGTGTGGCTCAATCTCGAATACCTGAGCGCCGAGGACTGGGTCGCCGATTTCCATCTGCGGCCCTCGCCGCATCCGCGCTACGCGCTGCTCAAGCACTTCTTCTTCCCCGGCCTCGGCACGGGCACGGGCGGCGTGCTCAAGGAGCGCGATCTCGACGCGGCCCGCGCCGCCTTCGAAGCCTCGCCCGAAGCGCGCGCGGCCTGGTGGCAGCGCGCGACGGGCGGGCCGCCGCCCGGCCCGGAAGCCACGGTGATCTCACTGTTCGCCTATGAGAATCCCGCCATCGACGCGCTGCTCGAACAGTGGCGCGACAGCCCCACGCCGATCGTGCTGCTGGTGCCGCAAGGCCGCATCTCGGGCGCGCTCGCGCGCTTTTTCGGCATGGCGGCGTTCGGCGCGGGCGCGCGCGGCGAGCGCGGCTCGCTCACGGCGCACGGCCTCGCCTTCACCGAGCAGCGCGGCTACGACGCGCTGCTCTGGGTCAGCGACCTGAATTTCGTGCGCGGCGAGGATTCGTTCGTGCGCGCGCAATGGGCGGCGCGGCCGTTCGTCTGGCACATCTATCCGCAAGCCGACGACGCGCATCTGCCCAAGCTCGACGCCGCGCTGGAGCACTACGCGCGCACGCTCGACGCCGCGCCGCGCGCCGCGCTCGAACGCTTCTGGCATGCGTGGAACGGCAACGCCGGGCACGCGGCTGGCGCGCCTGAGGGGAGCACTGCTGGGAACACTGAGGGAAACACTGAAGGGAACGCCGCCACCGCGCCGGACGGGCTCAATTACGGCGAGGTCAACTGGCCCGATCTCGCCCGCCATCTGCCCGCCTTGAAGGCGCGTGCGCACGGCTGGGCAGCCGAACTGGCCCTCACTGGCGATCTCGCCGGAAATCTGGCCGAATTCGCAAAAACTCAGTTAAAATAAGCGGTTACCCGGCGGCAGCCGTCTCAAGCGCAGTCTCCGCAGACTCAAGCGGCCTCGATTTCCGCGCGCCTTGCTGGTTCCAGCAAGGGGCCGCAACGAACCGCTTGCGACGTTTGCCGTCGCGCACACCCAAAGCTATCTAATCTGGACAGGACAGTTTTTTATGAAGACCGCACAGGAACTCCGCGTCGGCAACGTCGTGATGATCGGTAACGACGCCATGGTCGTGCAGAAGGCCGAGTACAACAAATCGGGCCGTAACGCCGCCGTCGTGAAGATGAAGTTCAAGAACCTGCTGACTGGCGCGGGCATGGAAACCGTGTACAAGGCGGACGACAAGTTCGACGTCGTCGTGCTGGACCGCAAGGAAGTGACGTACTCGTACTTCGCCGACCCGATGTACGTGTTCATGGACGCCGACTACAACCAGTACGAAGTCGAAGGCGACATGATGGCCGACGCCCTCAACTACCTCGAAGACGGCATGGCTTGCGAAGTCGTGTTCTACAACGAGAAGGCCATCTCGGTCGAACTGCCGACCGTGCTCGTGCGCGAAATCATCTACACGGAACCGGCTGTCAAGGGCGACACGTCGTCGGGCAAGGTTCTGAAGTCGGCCAAGCTGAACACGGGCTTCGAACTGCAAGTGCCGCTGTTCTGCAATATCGGCGACAAGATCGAAATCGACACGCGTACGAACGAGTACCGCAGCCGCGCCTAAGCCTCGCGAGGCGAACGGCAAGGCGAGCGCGTCCGCATCGATGTTCGGCGGATGCAATCGCGAAAGCGCCCTCCGGGGCGCTTTTTCTTTTTTTGCCGAACGTGTATGTTTGTGAGTGCCATGGGAAAACCTTACCGGTTTTGCCTGAGCGCAAAGCGCGAGTCACATCGGCGCAGCAAGGCAAGGCGCTCATGGCATGGTTTCTGCTGGTTTATTTGTGGGATAGCCATTTTTCATCATGGCTGCCGCAGCACTCTTCCCTGAACCAGGAGAAACCGATGAACAACGACATCGCAGAAGGCAAGTGGAAGCAGCTGATCGGCAAGGCCAAGGCCGCCTGGGGCGAGCTCACGGATGACGAGCTGGCCAAGGCGGAAGGCCGCGCCGATCGCCTCGCCGGACTGATCCAGGAACGTTACGGCAAGACACGTGACGAGGCGGAACTGGAGGTACGGCGCTGGTTCGACGCGCATCGGCCGTTCGACTGAGCGGCGCGGCGGCATAGCGGCTGCTTCGATTTGCGGAAACCGCCGGTGGCCCGGCATGAACGGCGGCCGGTGTTGGGGGTAAAAAAACGGCCCGGCGCGGCGGATTGCGGCGCTCAGGGCCGGCGCAGCGCGCGGCGTGTCGGCTGCCGGATCCGCGACGTTCAGCGGCGGGTCCGCGAAACGAATCAAGGCAAACGACAGCGGACGAACCTGGCGGCAAGGCCGCTGCAAGCGAGCGCCAATCTGGGAGGACCGGAACTGAATAACCTGCCTCGGGACACTTCGGTGATCTCGTTGAACTCTTCCGTATCGCGCCGCGCCCGTGCGTGCCGCGACGCCGCGCGGGGCTTGTCCGCCGCGTGCGTCCGCGTGCGCGCGCATCGCGCTTGCGCTTATCCGTCAGCCCTTGCGCCATGCCACACGCCCTGATTGTCGAAGACGATCCCAATAGCCTGTCCGGCCTCTCCGCCATCCTGGCCGCCGACGGCTTCTCGGTCGATACCGCCGCCACGCTCGCCGACGCGCGCGCGGCGCTCGGACGCTTCATCCCCGACGTCGTGCTCGTCGACCTGAACCTGCCCGACGGCAGCGGCCTCGAACTGCTCCCGCATCTGCCCGCCCAGCCGCCCGGCGGCGCGCTGCCCGTGATCGTGATGACCGGTAACGCCACGGTCGAAAGCGCGATCGAAGGCCTGCGCCACGGCATCTGGGACTATCTGCTCAAGCCGGTGAACATTCCGCGCCTGCGCAGCCTGCTCGCGCGCATTCCGCGTCCGTACGAACTCAGCGAAGAAGTGCGCACGCTGCGCGCGACGCTGCGCAACCTCGGCCGCTTCGGTCCGATGCTCGGCCGCAGCAGCGCGATCCAGCACGTCTACGACGCAATCGAGCAATTCGCGCCTACCGAGGCGGCGATCCTCGTGCACGGCGAGCCCGGTACCGGCAAGGAAGTCGCCGCGCGCACGCTGCATCAGCTGAGCCGCCGCCGCAAAGGGCCGTTCGTGGTCTGCGACGCGCGCGCGCTGACCGCCGAGTCCGCGGGCGGCCGGCCGCTCGCGAGCATCCTGTTCGGCCATGAGCGCGGCGCGTTCAGCGGCGCGGAGCAGCGCGAACCCGGTCTCGTCGATCAAGCGGCCGGCGGCACGCTGTTCATCGACGAACTCACCGATCTGCCGCGCGCCCAGCAGGAAGCGCTGCTGCGCGCGCTCGACTCGCAGACCTTCATGCGCGTCGGCGGCAGCAGCGAAGTGGGCACCGATTTCCGCCTCATCGCGGCCACGCGCGTGTTCCCGCGCGACGCGGTCCAGCAAGGCGTGCTGCACGAGGATCTGTGGCTGCGTCTCGATGCCGCCGCCGTGCAACTGCCGCCGCTGCGCGAGCGCGACGAAGACGCCGCCCTCCTCGCCGCCGCCTGCGTCGACGCGCTCAATCTCGACGCGCATCAGCGCGGCCTGACGGGCACGACGCGGCTCGTCTCGCCGGCCTTCATCCGCGAATGTCTGGGCTACGACTGGCCGGGCAACGTGCGCGAATTGCACGAGCGCGTGCAGCGCGCGTGGCACGCGTCCGGCGAAGTGCTCGAAACGCTGCAGGCCGAGGAAAGCAACGGCGCCGCGGCGCGCGACGGCAACGGCAACCGCGTGCAGGTGACGGTGGGCACGCCGCTCGCCGATGTCGAGGAAATGCTGATCCGCGCGACGCTCGACGCCGTGGGCGGCACGCGCCATCGCGCGGCATCGCTGCTCGGCATCAGCCCGAAGACGCTCTACAACAAGCTGCAGCGCATGCGCTTGAACTGATCCAACGGATCCGCGCGACGGTGCGCGCGCTTCAAAGTGCGCACGTAAAAAAACGGCGGCCCTTCGCTTCGGAAGGGCCGCCGTTTTGCTTTCTGGCGGTGTGCCGCGCGCTCAGCTCAAGGCAGCACGCTGCGCAGCAAGGCCTGCGCCGAGAGATACGCGGGATCGGCCACCAGTTTGTCCCAGCGCAGCGCCTTGCCGCGCGGCAGCAAACGCCGGATGCGCTTCGACGACGCCTTGCGCTCGCGCGACGGCTCGTCGGTGCGCAGCGCGTCGAGCACCTTTTCGGCCTCGTGCGGCTGGTTGCAGACCAGCACCATGTCGCAGCCCGCGTCGAGCGCCGCGCGCGCGCCTTCCGCGAGCGTGCCGCCCTGGCGCGCCGCTTCCATCGACAGATCGTCGCTGAAGATCGCGCCCGGAAAACGCAGACGGTCGCGCAGGATTTCCTTGACCCAGACGCGCGAAAAGCCCGCCGGTTTTTCGTCGACCTTCGGATAGATCACGTGGCCGGGCATGACCGCCGCGAGCGACAGGCCGAGCCAGTCGTACGGCAGCGCGTCCTCGCCGAGAATCGATTCGAGCGGACGCTCGTCGACCGGCACCGCGACGTGCGAGTCGGCGGTCGCGAAACCGTGTCCCGGAAAGTGCTTGCCGCAGTTCGCCATGCCCGCGAGCGCGAGGCCGTGATTCAGGCTCTTGGCGAGCAGCGTGACCACGCGCGGATCGCGATGGAACGCGCGGTCGCCGACCACCTTCGACTGGCCGTAGCCCAGATCGAGCACCGGCGTGAAGCTCAGGTCGATGCCGCAGGCGCGCAGCTCGCTCGCGAGGATGTAGCCGACCGAGGTCGCCAGCTTGGTCGCGAGCAGCACGTCCTTGTCCCACAGCGCGCCGATGCGGCCCATCGCGGGCAGCACCGTGAAGCCGTCGGTGCGAAAGCGCTGCACGCGGCCGCCTTCGTGATCGACGGCGATCAGCAGATCTTCGCGCACGGCGCGGATCGCGTCGGTCAGCGCGACGAGCTGCGCGCGGTTCTCGTAGTGGCGCGCGAACAGGATCACGCCGCCGGTGGAGGGATGCGCGAGGCGGCGCACGTCGTCTTCGTTGAGCGACGTGCCGACCACGTCGAGCATGACCGGTCCGGGAATGAGTTTCATCGATCGTTGGGCGTTGAAGGCCGCGCCACGCGAACGCGCGCGGCGCGAAGGGATGAATGGGATCAGCAAACGGAAATCAGCGCGCGGCAGATTGAACCGGCGGCCGGTCGGTCTCGGCGACCACGAACGAGACAGCGTAATCGCGCTCGTCGGTGATCGTCACGTGGGTCGTGATGCCGCGCTCCTCGAGCCATTGCACGAGGTCGCCGTTCGCCACCATGTAAGGCTTGCCGCCGGGCGCGTTGAGCGTCTGCACGGCGCGCCAGGTCATCGGCATGTGCATGCCGAGGCCGATCGCCTTCGAGAACGCTTCCTTCGCGGAAAAACGCGTGCACAGATACGCAAGCCCGCGCGTGGCCGAGCGGGCCTTGCGCGCCTCGTAGACCGCGAGTTCCTCGGGCCCGAGCACGCGCTGCGCGAAGCGCCCGCCGGTGCGCTCCATCACTGCCTGCACACGGCTCACCTGGATGATGTCCGTGCCGATGCCGTAAATCGCCATGTAATCCTCGTGATGAACGTGATCGCGATGCTGCGGATAAGCGCGCCGCGCAGCGGCGGCGCGGCGGCGTTACGCGTGCTGCGCGGCGAGACGCGACGACACCATGATCGCCTTCATCTCGCGCACCGCGTTTTCCCAGCCGACGAACACCGCATGCCCGACGATCGCGTGGCCGATATTGAGTTCGTGGATGCCTTCGATGGCCGCGATCGGCTGCACGTTCGTGTAGTGCAGACCGTGGCCCGCGTTCACCTTCAGGCCGAGGCTCACGCCGCAGTTCACGCCCGCCACCACGCGCTCGAATTCGCGCTGTTGTTCGGCGGCTTCGTGCGCTTCGGCGTAACGGCCGGTGTGCAGTTCGATCACGGGCGCACCCGCGGCCTGCGCGGCGCGGATCTGCGTTTCGTCCGCGTCGATGAACAGCGAGACGCGGCAGCCCGCGGCGGCGAGTTGACGGCAGGCGGCGGCGACGGCTTCGAACTGGCCGGCGACATCGAGGCCGCCTTCGGTCGTGAGTTCCGCGCGCTTCTCGGGCACGAGGCAGACGTCGTGCGGCTGGATCTCGCAGGCGATGTCGAGCATTTCGGCCGTCACCGCGCATTCGAGGTTCATGCGCGTCTTGAGCAGCGGACGCAGCGTGCGCACATCGGCATCGACGATATGACGGCGGTCCTCGCGCAGATGCAGCGTGATCGCATCGGCGCCCGCTTCTTCGGCGAGCAGCGCCGCGCGGATCGGATCGGGATAAGCGGTGCCGCGCGCGTTGCGCAGCGTTGCGACGTGGTCGATGTTGACGCCGAGGTCGATCACGTTGGGCGAAGTCAGAAAGAAGCTCATAGGTTCTGCAGGTCGATCAGGATCTGGCGCGTCGCGAGCGGCGTGCCGCCAAGGTAAGTATTCAGCAGGAAACGCATCAGCGCCTTGCTCTGCGTGACGGTCTGGGGACGATGGTAATCGTCCTCTTCCATGTCGAGCAACGTCTGGCCCGAGAGCACCGGCCAGTGCGCGGGCCACTCGTCGGAGGCTTCGCGCACGCCGCGCTCGGGATCGAACACGTAGCGCCCTTCGGCCACCACGGTCTTGCGGTTCACGGTGCGGTTGAGCGCGAGCGCGTAGCCGGTGTCGCGCAGCAGCACGCGTTCGAACGAGCGCAGCACCTGCACGGGCGGCAGATCGTGCGCGAGGCGCGTGAGCGTGACGACGTAATGATTGAACAGCGCGGGATGCGGATCTTCACGCGCGAGGAACTTCACCAGCAGCTCATTGACGTAGAAGCCGCACAGCAGCGCGTCGCCGGTCAGCGGCAACATGCCACCGACCCATTCGGCGCCGGTGAGCGTGCGCACCTCGCCCTTGCCGGTCCAGTTCAGCGTGAGCGGCTGGAAGGTTTGCAGCACGCCGCGCAACGCCGAATGCGGACGCTTCGCGCCCTTCGCGACGAGCGCGACGCGGCCGTGATCGCGCGAGAGCACGTCGATGATCAGGCTGGTTTCGCGATACGGATAGCTGTGCAGCACGAAGGCCGGCTGCTCGGCGACGCGATAGTCGGAAGCCGTGCTGCGCGGCGTGCGCGGCAGTTGCGAGCGCGCGGTGGTCTTGCGGGGCGCGCGCGGTTCGGCGCGGCGTTCGAGCGTGGCGTCGGCGCCCTCGCCCAGATCGTCACGCGACGACGAAGTGGCCTTCAGCGCGGGTTTCGCGCGCCGGCTGCGCGCGGGCGGCGTGCGTGCGCCACCGCCGGACGGCGACTCGAAGTCGTCGTCGGCGCGCGAGTTCACGTCAGGCGCGTCGGGCGCGTCGGGCGCGTCGGGCGCGTCGGGCGCGTCGGGCGCGGACCAATCGTCGTTCAGGGTTCCGGTTTCGCCGTCGCTCATCCCGTCGCTCATCCTGTCAGTCGTCGCGGATCGGCGGATCGGATCACTCGTAGCCGTAAGCGCGCAGACCGGCTTCGTTGTCGGCCCAGCCGCTCTTGACCTTCACGAAGGTTTCCAGATAGACCGGACCGTCGAACAGCTTTTCCATGTCGAGGCGCGCCTCGGTGCTGATCTGCTTGAGCTTGGCGCCCTTCTGGCCGATCACCATCGCCTTCTGCGTGTCGCGCTCGACGAGAATCGTCGCGAAGATGCGGCGCAGACGCCCTTCCTGCTCGAACTTCTCGATCACCACCGTGCTCGTGTACGGCAGTTCGTCGCCGGTCCAGCGGAACACTTTTTCGCGCAGGATTTCGGCGGCGAGGAAGCGCTCGCTGCGATCGGTCAGGTCGTCTTCGCCGTAGATCGGCTCGCCTTCGGGCAGATACGGCTTGAGCACCGCCAGCAGACGCTTGATGTCGTCGGTATTTTTCGCCGACAGCGGCACGATCTCGCGGAATTCGCGCAGCTTCTGCACGCCTTCGATAAACGGATAGAGCGTGGCCTTGTCCTTCACCGTATCGATCTTGTTGGCGATCAGGATCGCGGGCGCGTTCGGCGGAATCAGGTCCAGCACCTTCTGGTCGTCCGGACCGAACTTGCCGGCTTCGATCACGAACAGCACGGCGTCGACCGAGCTGAGCGTCGAGGTCACGGCGCGGTTCAGCGAGCGGTTCAGCGCGGTGCTATGGCGCGTCTGGAAACCCGGCGTGTCGACGAAGATGTACTGCGCGTCTTCGGTCGTGTTGATGCCGGTGATGCGGTGGCGCGTGGTCTGCGCCTTGCGCGACGTGATGCTGATCTTCTGGCCCACGAGGGCGTTCATCAGCGTGGATTTGCCAACGTTGGGACGGCCGACGATCGCGACCATGCCGCAACGAAAACCGGCAGGAGTAGTGGTGGGAGCGTTCATGATCGGATCGGAGAATGGATGCGACAGATTGGGCTGCAACAGACAGGATGCGACAGATGCGGCGCGCGCGGACGACGCGCGCGCTCGACAGGTTCAGTGACCGGCGTCGGCGGCGCGCACGGGCAGCGCCGCGCCGACTTCGGCGCTCGTCTCGACGGCGCCGGACGAGGTGCTGGATGCGTCATTCGACGCGCCCGTATCACCCGAAGCGCCATTTTGCGCCTCGCGGCTGCGCGTGGCGCGCGATGCGATCGACCCGGCCGACGGCACGCCGTCGAAGGCTTTGTCGGCGGGCTTTTCAGCGGATTTTTCGACGGGTTTTTCAGCGCCCTTCTCGGTGCCCTTTTCCGCACCTTTTTCCTGCACGTGCGCGGCGCGGATCACCGCGAGCGGCGCGGCCAGCGACACCGGAGCGCGCTCACCCGCCTCGCCCGTCGCCGCCGCAACAGCAGCAGGCACGCCCAGAATGGGCCGGTCGCCGCGCGCACGGCGTTCCGGCGAGCGCAGATCGAGCGCGCCCTGCACGCCGGTCACGCCCGGCACGACTTCGGGTTCGGGCTTGGGCGCGCGGGCGCCCTTCGAACGGCGCGGCTTGGTCACCAGCGCGGGCGCGGCGGCCACGACCTCGTCGAGCGCCTTCTTCGCGGCGGCCTGTTCGGCCGCGCGGCGGCTCGCGCCCGAGCCCGACACCTTCACGTCGAGCTTGGGCACCGTGCATTCGACTTCGAATTGCTGATTGTGCGCCGCACCATGCGTGGCGACCACGGTATAGGTGGGCAGCGCGATCTTGTGACCTTGCAGGTATTCCTGCAGCAGCGTCTTGGCATCCTTGCCGAGCGTGCGCGGGTCGATGTGATCGAGAATCGGCACGTAGAGGCGCTTGATGACCGTCTGCGCGGCATCGAAACCGCCGTCGAGGAAGATCGCGCCGAAGATGGCTTCGAGCGCGTCCGCGAGGATCGACGGACGACGGAAGCCGCCGCTGCGCAGCTCGCCTTCGCCGAGACGCAGGCCGTCGGCGATATTGAGGGCCTGAGCGATCTCGTAGAGCGACTGCTGCTTGACCAGATTCGCGCGCACGCGCGAGAGGTCGCCTTCGTCCAGCTTGCCAAAACGTTGGAACAATAGGGCCGCCACCGCGCAATTCAGGACCGAATCGCCGAGAAACTCGAGGCGTTCGTTATGCGTGGCACTGTGACTGCGGTGGGTGAGAGCCTGGCGCAACAATTCCGCATTGCGAAATTCGTAGCGCAGTCGGCTTTCCAACGGAGATTGGGGCATGGGGAGAGTATAACGCGCCCGCCGCCCCCGGCGAAAACGCGGGGCGGCGGGCGAAAAACCATGATGAAGCGACCTTACCGCGGGTTCTTCAAGTAGCGCGCGAAGATGCGGGACGACTCGTTCGCGCGCTCGATGCTGGCTGAGCGTGTTGCAGCGGCGAGCCGCAACACGCGCCCATCACTCGAACGAACCGATGCGCTTCAGACTGCTGAAGTTCATCCAGATGAAGAACGCGCGGCCGACGACGTTCGCGTCGGGCACGAAACCCCAGTAACGGCTGTCGGCGCTGTTGTCGCGGTTATCGCCCATCATGAAGTAATGGCCGGCCGGCACCTTGCAGATCACGCCGCGTGCGTTGTACTGGCAGTTGTCGCGATACGGATAGTCTTCGGCGCCCACGATGAACGGCGGCACGGCGGGGTTGTTCAGGATGTTGTTCTTGCGGCCGTTGCCGAGATCTTCCGTGAACTGCTTCGCGTAGCCGATGCGCTCTTCGTCGAAGTAATCGGCTTGCGGCGCTTCGGGCACCGGCTTGCCGTTGATCGTGAGCTGCTTGTCCTGATACGCGACCACGTCGCCGGGCAGGCCGATCACACGCTTGATGTAGTCGACCGACTCGTCTTTCGGATAGCGGAACACCACCACGTCGCCGCGCTCGAGGCCGCGGCCCTGCGTGATCTTCGTGTTGGTGATCGGCAGACGGATGCCGTAGTCGAACTTGTTCACGAGGATGAAGTCGCCCACCAGCAGCGTCGGCACCATCGAGCCCGACGGAATCTTGAACGGCTCCACGACGAACGAGCGCACGAGGAACACGATCAGGATCACGGGAAAGAAGCTCGCCGTGTATTCGAGCCACCACGGCTGGCGCAGCTTTTCGTTACGCAGGTTTTGACGCGTTTGCGGCGCGTTCTCGTCGGCGAAACGCTCGCCCACACGCTGCTGCTGACGGTCGAACTCGGCGACGGCCGCATCGGCGGCGAGGCGCCGGCGCGGCATGAAAACCAGCTTGTCTGCAACCCACGCGATGCCCGTCAAAACGACGAGCACAAAAAGGATCAGCGCAAAATTCATGTAGAGGTCCGTTGTTCGGGCTTATTTGTCTTCGACGCGCAGGATCGCGAGGAAGGCCTCCTGAGGAATTTCCACGGAACCCACCTGCTTCATCCGCTTCTTGCCTTCTTTTTGCTTTTCGAGAAGCTTCTTCTTACGCGAGATATCGCCGCCGTAGCACTTGGCCAGCACGTTCTTGCGCAGCGCCTTGATGTTCTCGCGCGCGATGATGTGCGCGCCGATCGCCGCCTGAATGGCCACGTCGTACATCTGGCGCGGAATGATCTCGCGCATCTTCGCCGCCACTTCGCGGCCGCGATACTGCGACTGCGAACGGTGCACGATGATGGACAGCGCATCGACCTTGTCGCCGTTGATCAGCATGTCGACCTTCACGACGTCCGCGCTGCGGTTTTCCTTGAACTCGTAGTCCATCGACGCGTAACCGCGCGACACCGACTTCAGGCGGTCGAAGAAGTCCAGCACGATTTCCGCCATCGGGATTTCGTACGTGAGCTGCACCTGGCGGCCGTGGTACTGCATGTTGATCTGGCTGCCGCGCTTCTGCGTACAGAGCGTGATGACCGAACCCACATAGTCCTGCGGCATGTACAGGTTGACCGTGACGATCGGCTCGCGGATTTCGGCGATCCTCGACGGCTCCGGCATCTTCGCCGGATTCTCGACCTTGACCAGCGTACCGTCGGCCTGGACCACTTCGTACACCACGGTCGGGGCCGTGGTGATGAGGTCCATGTCGAACTCGCGTTCGAGACGCTCCTGCACGATTTCCATGTGCAGCAGGCCCAGGAAGCCGCAGCGGAAGCCGAAGCCCAGCGCCTGCGACACTTCCGGCTCGTATTGCAGCGAAGCGTCGTTGAGCTTGAGCTTTTCGAGCGATTCGCGCAGCGCGTCGTACTGGTTCGCCTCGACCGGATAGAGACCCGCGAACACCTGCGGCTTCACTTCCTTGAAGCCCGGCAGCGGTTCCGGCGCGGGACGGTTCACGAGCGTGACGGTGTCGCCGACCTTGGTGGCGGCGAGTTCCTTGATGCCCGCGATGATGAAGCCCACCTGCCCCGCCGACAGCGATTCCAGGTTGCGCGACTTCGGCGCGAACACGCCGACGTGCTCGACCGGATACTGCGCGCCAGTGGCCATCAGCTTGATCTTGTCCTTCGGACGCAGCGTGCCGTTGACGATACGCACGAGCATGACCACGCCGACGTAGTTGTCGAACCACGAGTCGATGATCAGCGCCTGCAGCGGTGCTTCCGGGTCGCCCTTGGGCGGCGGGACCTTGGCGATGATCGATTCGAGCACGTCGTCCACGCCGAGGCCGGTCTTCGCACTGCAGTGCGTGGCGTCGGTCGCGTCGATGCCGATCACGTCCTCGATTTCCTCGATGGCGTTTTCGGGGTTGGCGGCGGGCAGGTCGATCTTGTTGAGCACGGGCACGACTTCCACGCCCAGCTCGATAGCCGTGTAGCAGTTGGCCACGGTCTGCGCCTCGACGCCCTGGCTCGCGTCCACCACGAGCAGCGCGCCTTCGCACGCGGACAGGGAGCGGCTGACTTCGTACGAGAAGTCGACGTGGCCAGGCGTGTCGATCAGGTTCAGGTTGTAGACCTTGCCGTCACGTGCCTTGTACGTGAGGGCCGCGGTCTGCGCCTTGATCGTGATGCCGCGCTCGCGCTCGAGATCCATCGAGTCGAGCACCTGCGCTTCCATTTCGCGGTCGGACAAGCCGCCGCACAGTTGGATGATGCGATCGGCGAGCGTCGACTTGCCATGGTCGATGTGCGCAATGATCGAGAAGTTGCGAATATGATCCATTCAGTGCCGATCAAGCGAAAAAGGCGCGCCCCAAACGAAAGCTGGGCACGCCTCGTAAACAGATGAAAAACCGAACTATTTTAGCCGAAATAGGTGTCGGCAGGCGAACGGTGCTGAGAAGTAACGGATAGTTCATGCCAGGGCCCGTTCCGTTGCGGGCCGCAGCCTTATTCCACCGGTGGCGCGGGCTGTGGCGCGGGCGCCGCGCCCAGTCCCAGCGTGGCGCGCACGCGCGCTTCGTCGAGCCGGTAGTGGCACAACTCGATGCCGTCGCAGACCAGCACCGGCACGAGTTCGTCGTAGCGCGCCTGCAGCGCGGGGTCGGAATCGACATCGATTACGTCGACCTGCGCACCCGCCGCCGCAGCCAGCGGCTCGAGCGCCACGCGCATCTCCTCGCACAGATGACACCACGCGCGGCCATACAGCACGAGATGCGCGCTCGCCCGCGCAGCCTTATCCGGCTGCGTCGGCGGCGCGGAGCGCATGGGCGTGTGCATCGGGCTTACTTCTGCGCCGGATTGCGCGGGCGGATCGGCACGAACTGCGTGTTGTCGCCGCGTCGCACGAGAATCGCCACCATCTTCTGCGGGTCGAGGTGCGAGGTCGCGTCCTGGAACTGCTTCGCGTTGACGACATCGGTGTCGCCCACGCGCAGGATGATGTCGCCCTTTTGCAGACCGGCGCGCGCAGCCGGGCCGTCCACCGTATCCACGACCACGCCGCCCTTGATCTTGAGCTGGGCGAGCTGGTCGGCCGGAATGTCGGTGACCGAGAGACCCAGCGCGTTCGACGGCCGCGGCTTCGGCTCCGGCGCCTTCTTCGGGTCGGCCTTCGTGCCCTTGTCCGCCTGCATTTCGGCGATCGTGATCGGCAGGTCGCGCGTCGCGCCCTTGCGCCAGATCGTGACGGTCGCCTTGGTGCCCGGCTTGGTGTCGCCCACCATGCGCGGCAGATCGGTCGCGGTTTCGACGTTCACGCCGTTGAACTTCAGGATGATGTCGCCCGGCTGGATGCCCGCCTTGTCGGCCGGACCGCCCGGCTCGACGCTCGACACCAGCGCGCCCTGCGCCTTCGGCAGACCGAGCGAATCGCTGACGTCCTTCGTCACTTCGCCGATCGCCACGGCGATGCGGCCGCGCGTGACCTTGCCCGTCGACTTGAGCTGATCCGCCACGCGCATCGCCTCATCGATCGGAATCGCGAACGAAATGCCCATGAAGCCGCCCGTGCGGCTGTAGATCTGCGAGTTGATGCCGATCACCTCGCCCTGCATGTTGATCAGCGGACCGCCCGAGTTGCCGGGATTCACGGCCACGTCGGTCTGGATGAACGGCAGATAGTCGCCGGTGTCGCGGCCCTTGGCGCTCACGATGCCCGCGGTGACGGTGTTTTCGAGGCCGAACGGCGAGCCGATCGCCACGACCCACTCGCCCACGCGCACCTTGTTCGAGTCGCCGACCGTCACGGCCGGCAGGTTGTTCGCCTGGATTTTCACGACGGCCACGTCGGTGCGGTCGTCCACGCCGATCAGCTTCGCCTTGAATTCGCGCTTGTCGGTGAGCGTGACGTAGATGCTGTCCGCGTCGTCGACCACGTGCGCGTTGGTCATGACGTAACCGTCGTTCGTCATGATGAAGCCCGAGCCCACGCCGCTGCTTTGTTCGGAGTCGTTGCCGCCGTCGGGACCGGAGTCCTGGTCGCCGCCGCCCTGGCCGCCGCGCGGCGACGCGCCTCCGCCCTGGCCACCTTGCCCGCCTTGTCCACCTTGAGGACCTTGCGGCAACGGAATGCCGAAGAAGCGGCGGAAGAATTCCGACATGTCGCCGTTATCCATGCCCGGCGGCAGGCCGCCGCGCTGCGAGAGCGTCACGCGCGTGGTCGTGCGAATGTTGACGACGGAAGGCCCCACCTTGTCGACGAGATCGGTGAAGTCGGGCAGATTGGCGGCAGGCGCCGCCGATGCCATGTGCGGGGCGAGCGGCAGGCACGCCGCCACCACCGCGGCCGCGAAAAATTTGCGCAGCGGGAGGATCGTCATATCGTAGTCAGCCCGTAGTCAGCCGCAGGATTTACTTGGAAGCCTTGTATTCTATGGCAGATGCGAACTGCTGCAACGTGGCCTGGGGCACCTCGCCGAGCAACGTGATCCAGTAATCGCCATTGCGCTTCACCAGCACGTGCGTCGCGCCCGTGCTGCCCGCGCCTTCCTTGCGGCTGTTGTGCTCGACCGGCTCGACGAAAATCGAGACCGCCGAGAGGCCGTCCGAGAACACAGCCTGATCGACCGGGATCGGCGGATCGTTCGCGTCGCGCGCGGCCATCGGGCGGCGCAGCTCGCGAATCTTGCGGAAGCCCGGCACGTTCTGCGCGAAGGTCCAGCCCTGCGCTTCCATATCGACGCTTTGCAGCGGCGGACGCACCACGGTCCAGCCCGTGAGATTGCGCATGCCGCTGGCGATCGGCGCCTTATCGACCGGCACGCCGATGCTCACCTGCGTAAACGACAGTTGCTGGAGCACCTGGCCGTTCGACGGATCGAGCAACTGCGAACGCAGCAGCAGGCCGGTTTTCGCGTCGGCCCACAGCTTGTAGGCAAAGCGATAGGCGTCTTTCGGATCGAGTTCGATCACCTGGCTGTCGATGCCGGCCACGCGGTCGGTGCCCAGCATCTTCGGATCGTAGACGGACAGCACTTCGTTGCCGCTCGTGGCGAGCAGCGCCGGGAAGGCGTCCTTGTTCTGGCGTTTTTCGACGACGCAGAGCTTGCGCTCCGGCACGAAGGTGTAGAGGTCGTCGTTGTGGCGCAGCATCTTGCGCGGCTTGCCGTCGAGGCTTTCGAGCTGCTCGAACTCGCCGTCGACTTTCGTGGCGTAATGCGTGACGCGCGACGACTGCACGAAGTTGCCGCGCTGATACACGAAGGTGCCGATGTAGTTCTGCTGCTGCGCGGCCTGCTGGATGCGGTCCAGCCACTGCGCCGCACTCTGGCGCGTGGCGGGGTCGACCGCGGAAGCGGCCGACGCGCCCTGCGCGTGAGCGCGCGGGGCGACAGACAGAGCGGTGAACATCACGGCCGCGCAGCACAGGTATGCCGGCAACCGCCCCCAGAATGTATTGTTATTCAACCGCACTGTCTGCATCAGACTCACTGGCCTTGCGTGGTAAGGGCCGCAGAGCGGATCAGCGGCATGGAATCCGACATGACCGGCTGCTGCGCGAACTGCTGGTGCGCTTCGAGATAAGCGTCGAGGCGCGCGTCGCGAATGATGTTGCCGTCCTGCACGGCGGCCGTCTGCACGGGCACCGCGTTCATGGCCACACGCTGCACGTTGTCGCCGGCGGGCTGCATCGCGGCGATCTGCGGACCGCCCGCCATGCCGACGCCGCGCATTTGCGGCACGACGATCCACGTGAGCGTGGCGGCTGCGGCGGCCAGGGCCAGCGACGGCACGACGCGGCGGCGCAGCGCGAGAATGCGCGCGACGCGGCCGTCATGCGACGCCGACACAGCCGACGATGCGGGCAACGCCGCAGGCGCCAGCACGTGCGGCTCGGCCTCGAAGCGGGCCGCGAAGCCCGCCATGAACGACTGGCTCGCCGCCGGGCTCATGGCCAGGTCGTCGGAGCGCAGCGCGTCGCCGATCAGGTGATACGCCGACCAGGCCTTGCGGTCCTCGTCGTCGAATCCAGAAAAAATGACGTTCAGATGCGCGTCACCCGCCAATTCGCCGTCGGCGAAAGCGGACAGTTGCTCGCCGCGCGAACCTGACACCGATTGCATCGAAACCGACCCCATGATGCTCCCCATTTTCTTACAGAGCCCCGCAGTGACACACCCACTCTAGTGAATTACGTCCGTGCCCGGCGCGAGACTGGCTTACCAGCGCTTGCCTTCCGGTGTGTCCAGCAACGGACGCAATTTTGCCGCAATGGCTTCGCGAGCGCGGAAAATTCTCGATCTGACGGTCCCGATCGGGCAACCCATCATTTCGGCAATTTCCTCGTAGCTCAAACCTTCTATTTCCCGAAGCGTAATGGCGGTGCGCAACTCTTCCGGTAAAACCGCCATGGCAGCATTGACCGTCTGGGCGATCTGCTTGCTCATCAACATCGATTCGGGCGTGTTGATATCCCTTAGTTGATCGGCGTCCGAGAAAGTTTCCGCTTCTTCAGCATCAGCTTCGGTAGAAGTGGGAGCACGGCGCCCCTGGGTCGCAAGGTAGTTCTTCGCCGTATTGACAGCAATACGGTACAACCACGTATAGAAAGCGGATTCGCCACGGAACTGCGGCAATGCCCGGTACGCCTTGATGAAGGCGTCCTGGGCCACGTCCTCGACCTCCGCGGGGTCCCGCACGAGGCGCGAGATCAGGCGGATGATCTTGCGATGGTACTTGGAGACCAGCAGTTCGAACGCGGCCTTGTCGCCTTTCTGCACGCGCTCGACCAGCACCTGGTCAATTTCTTTTTCGCTCACCTGAAAAATCCGTTAGCTCATGGAAGTGGACGCGGGGGCACCATTGTAGCGTTACCGCCACGGCGCCACGTTACGCGCGTTACAGCGGTTACAGTCGTTACAGCGCTCTGGCAGAGCGCGCGCGGACGCAGAACGAAAACAAATGGGGACGCCGCAGCAAACGGCAAGAGAAAGGCCAGCAAGAAAGCGCAAATAAATGCGTCGATGGCGGCGCGACCCGGGCGACGGCCTACGCCAGGCCAAGCCGACGCCTGAAAGCCTAGCGGCCGGAAGCGCTGCGCGCGCTCACGGCGAGCACGCGAAAAGTCTCGACGTCGACCGAATCGGCGGCGATCAGCAGCGTCTTGCGGCGCGCGCCCTCTTCCACCACCAGCGCGAGCAGCGCCGCGCCCCATTGCGAGGCGCCGATCAGGCGGCCATCGGCAAGACACGCGCCGGAGCGCGCGAACGCGGCGAATCGATCCGTCCCGATTTCGATGAAAGCAGGCTGGGCGCGGCACC
The DNA here is from genome assembly GCF_914484835.1 of Paraburkholderia tropica. GTDB lineage: Bacteria > Pseudomonadota > Gammaproteobacteria > Burkholderiales > Burkholderiaceae > Paraburkholderia > Paraburkholderia tropica_A. Next base: position 45,584 of record NZ_CAJZAR010000033.1, on the reverse strand, counting down.
ACGCCGCGAAACCGAGCCCGCCCACCGCGCCGAGCGCCAGAGCGGGCGCAACGGCATGCCACGCGCCGAACCACGGCGCGAGCGCCGTATGGAAGGCTGCGCACGCAACCGCGAGACCCAGCAGCAGCGCCGCGCGCATCGTCCAGGACGCGCGCACGGCGTGGCGCGGCACGTGCAAACGCCTCGCCGCAGAAATGTGAACGCGGCCGCCCGGATGAACCGGAGCGGCCGCGGAGTCGCGCGAGGCGATCATGGGAGTCTCAGCCGAGGCTGGCTCGACGGCGTATCAGGCGCCGGTCAAACGTGGCGCTTGAACACCAGCGTGCCGTTCGTGCCGCCGAACCCGAACGAGTTCTTCAGCGCGACGTCGATCTTCATGTCCCGCGCGGTGTTCGCGCAGTAGTCCAGGTCGCAAGCCGGATCCTGGTTGAAGATGTTGATCGTCGGCGGCGAAATCTGGTTGTGCACGGCGAGCACCGTGAACACCGACTCCAGACCGCCCGCGCCGCCCAGCAAGTGGCCGGTCATCGACTTCGTCGAGTTCACGACGATGTCCTTCGAGTGGTCGCCGAACGCGCGCTTGATCGCGGTGGTTTCCGCGAGGTCGCCGAGCGGCGTCGAGGTGCCGTGGGCGCTGAGCCAGTTCACTTCGTTGGCGTTCACACCCGCGTTCTTCATCGCGGCCAGCATGCAGCGGCGTGCGCCGTCGCCGTCTTCCAGCGGAGCGGTCATGTGATAAGCATCACCGCTCATGCCGTAGCCGCCGATTTCCGCGTAGATCTTCGCGCCGCGCGCCTTCGCGTGTTCGTACTCTTCGAGCACCATCACGCCAGCGCCTTCGCCCAGCACGAAACCGTCGCGGTCCTTGTCCCACGGACGGCTGGCCGTCGCCGGATCGTCGTTGCGCTGCGAAAGCGCACGTGCTGCCGCGAAACCGCCGATACCGAGCGGCGACACGGTCGATTCCGCACCGCCCGCGATCATCACGTCGCAGTCGCCGTATTCGATCAGACGCGACGCTTCGCCGATGCAGTGCAGACCGGTCGTGCACGCCGTCACCATCGACAGGTTCGGGCCCTTCAGGCCGAACTTGATCGACAGATGGCCGGAGATCATGTTGATGATCGATGCCGGCACGAAGAACGGCGAAATACGGCGCGGGCCGCGGTTGAGCAGTTCGGTTTGCGTGACTTCGATCATCGGCAGACCGCCGATGCCCGAGCCGACGTTCACACCGATGCGCTCAGCGTTGGCTTCGGTGACTTCGAGGCCGCTGTCCTTGAGCGCCTGCATGCCCGCAGCGATGCCGAAATGGATGAACGTATCCATATGGCGCGCTTCTTTCGCCGGCATGTACTCTTCGACGTTGAAGCCCTTCACCTCGCCGGCAAAGCGGGTCGAGAAGTTCGTCGCATCGAACTTCGTGATGTTGGCGATGCCGGACTTGCCGGCGACCAGATTGGCCCAGCCGTCGGCAACATTATTGCCAACAGGCGAAATCAGCCCCAGGCCTGTAACAACAACTCGACGGCGGCTCACGGTAACCCCTTTTCCATAGATGACAAAAACAAAAGCCACAGAGGCCACAGGAAATGCTCCTGTGAGCCCTGTGGCTAGTTGACCGGCAGATGCCCCGCAACAGGTGCGGCGGGCGTAAGCGGTTTCACGGGCGTGCGTCCTCTCGGACCGCCCGCGCGCAAGATGGGCGCGCGCGGTCCGAAAAGGAAAAGCGCCTTAGGCCTTGACGTTCGCGCGAGCGTAGTCGATCGCTTGCTGAACCGTCGTGATCTTCTCGGCTTCTTCATCCGGAATTTCCATGCCGAATTCGTCTTCGAGGGCCATCACGAGCTCGACGGTGTCGAGCGAGTCGGCGCCCAGATCGTTCACGAACGAAGCTTCGTTCTTGATTTCAGCTTCGGCGACGCCCAGTTGCTCGGCGACGATCTTCTTGACGCGCTGTTCGATGTTGTCCATTACCCCTCCAAGGGAAAAAAGTTAGCTCATGAATGCGAGTGCGCGCATTTTATCAGGTTTGACCTGGCAGAAAAGCGGCGCTCAAGGTTCCGGGAACGGCTATCCGCGAAGGCGTCCGAACGGTTGAACTCGCCGGACGCACCAAGGCGCGGATAGTACCTGATTCCGGTTAAGACATATACATGCCGCCGTTGACGTGCAGCGTCGTGCCCGTCACGTAGCCCGCCTGCGGCGATGCCAGGAAAACGACCGCGTGCGCGATGTCTTCCGGGCTGCCCAGACGGCCCAGCGGAATCTGCTGCTTGAGCGCGGCTTGCTGCTCGGCCGGCAGATCCTTGGTCATGTCGGTATCGATGAAGCCCGGCGCCACGCAGTTCACCGTGATGCCGCGGCTGCCGATTTCGCGCGCGAGCGCGCGGGTCATGCCCGCGACGCCAGCCTTGGCCGCCGCGTAGTTGGCCTGGCCCGGGTTGCCCGACGAGCCGACCACCGACGTGATATTGATGATACGGCCCGTGCGCGCCTTCATCATCGGGCGCAGCACGGCGCGCGAGAGGCGGAACACGGCCTTCAGGTTCGTGTCGATCACCGAATCCCACTCGTCGTCTTTCATGCGCATCGCCAGGTTGTCCTGCGTGATGCCTGCATTGTTGACGAGGATCGCCAGACCGCCGAATTCCTTCACGGTGGCGTCAATGAGCGCTTCAGCCGCAGCCGAATCGTTGACGTTGAGCACCGCGCCACGGCCCTTCAGGCCCGCTTCCGCGAATGCCGCCGTGATCGCCTGCGCACCGCTTTCGCTGGTCGCCGTGCCGATCACCGTCGCGCCCTGGCGCGCCAGTTCGAGCGCGATCGCCCGGCCGATGCCTCGCGAGGCGCCGGTCACGATCGCGGCCTGATTGTCGAGAGTCTTTTCCATCGTTCGAATCCGTTACTGATTGCGTTGAGTCGCCCGGTCGGGCCGATCAGCCCTTGACGAGCGCGAGCACTTCTTCGAGCGACTTCGGATCGGCTACCGAGGCACCGATCAGTTCGCCGTCGATACGCTTCGTGAGGCCCGCGAGCACCTTGCCCGGACCGCATTCGATCACGTGCGTGGCGCCCTGCGCGCCGATCGCCTTGACGCACTCGACCCAGCGCACCGGACCGGCGGCCTGACGCACCAGCGCGGCGCGGATCTTCGCCGGATCGGTTTCGAAAGCCACGTCGATGTTGTTCACGACCGGAATCTGCGGCGCGTTCAGCGTGACGCCCGCGAGGTAGTCGCGCAGCTGGTCCGAAGCGGGCTTGAGCAGCGACGAGTGGAACGGCGCCGACACCGGCAGCGACAGCGCGCGCTTGGCGCCCTTCGCCTTGGCGATTTCGCAGGCCTTTTCGACCGCGGCCTTGTGGCCCGCGATCACGACTTGCGCCGGCGCGTTGAAATTCACGGCTTCGACCACGCCGCCGCTCGCGGCAGCGGCTTCGGTGCAGACGGCGCGCACGGTGTCGTCGTCGAGACCGAGCACGGCGGCCATGCCGCCCTCGCCCACCGGCACCGCGCTCTGCATCGCCTGCGCGCGGAAGCGCACGAGCGGCACGGCGTCGCGGAACGCGAGCACGCCGGCGGCGACGAGCGCCGTGTATTCGCCGAGGCTGTGGCCCGCGACGATCGACGGCGCCGGGCCGCCTGCCTGCTGCCACGCACGATAGACGGCATAGGCGGCCGTCAGCATGACCGGCTGGGTGTTGGTGGTGAGGTTGAGTTCTTCAGCCGGGCCTTCGGCGATCAGCTTGCCGATGTCCTGGTTGAGCGCGTCGGACGCTTCCTGCAGCGTTTCGCGCACGACGGCGCTATCGGCGAAGGCGTCGAGCATGCCGACGGCCTGCGAACCTTGACCCGGAAAAACGAATGCGAATTTCATGAGATCCTCAAAATTCGGTCAAAACGGAGAGGCGATGCGCTCGAATGGACCGCGACGGACCGCACGCCTTGCGTGCGGCCGGGTGCGGGAGCGCGAAAGCCCGCTCGCGAAATCAGAAGCGGATGACGGAGGCGCCCCAGGTGAAGCCGCCGCCCACACCTTCGATCAGCACGTTCTGGCCGCGCTTGATGCGGCCGTCGCGCACCGCGACGTCGAAGGCGAGCGGAATGGACGCCGCCGAGGTATTGCCATGTTCGCCCACGGTCACGACCATGCGTTCGGCGGGCAGGCCGAGCTTGCGGCAGGTGCCCTGCATGATGCGGATATTGGCCTGGTGCGGAATCAGCCAGTCGATCTGGTCGGCGCGCAGTTGCGCCTTGTCGAGCGCCTCGATCGCGACCTTTTCCAGCACGTTGACGGCGAGCTTGAACACCGCCTGGCCGTCCATGTGCAGGAATGCGTTACCCGCGATCACGCCGCCGTTCACGTGGCCCGGCGTGCACAGAATGTGCGCGTAGCTGCCGTCGGCGTGCAGCGCGCTCGAGAGCACGCCCGGTTCGTTCGAGGCTTGCATGACGATCGCGCCCGCGCCGTCGCCGAACAGCACGCAGGTCGTGCGGTCGTTGAAGTCGAGGATACGCGAGAACGTTTCTGCGCCGACCACGAGGGCCGTGCGGTGCTGACCGCTGCGGATCAGGCTGTCGGCCACCGAAACGGCGTACGCGAAGCCCGAGCAGACGGCCTGCACGTCGAACGCCGCGCCGTGATTGCGGATACCGAGCTTGTTCTGCAGCAGGCAGGCGGTGCTCGGGAACACGAAATCGGGCGTCGAGGTCGCGACGATGATGAGGTCGATGCTTTGCGGATCGACGTCGGCCGCGGCGATGGCGCGCTGCGAGGCGGCCAGCGCGAGATCGCTGGTGGTGACGTCGGGTGCGGCGAAATGACGGGCATGAATGCCGGTGCGGGCGACGATCCACTCGTCGCTCGTCTCGACGCCCTTGGCGGCGAGCCGGTCAGCCAGATCCTGGTTGGTAACGCGCTCCGGCGGAAGATAACTGCCCGTGCCGAGCACGCGGGAATAAAGAGTCGATTGAGCCATTATGCCTTCGAGGATGATGCGGCGGGCGGAACGCCACCCGCGGCCAGACCAGACGCGCCAGCCGGCGAATCCGCCGACGGAGCTTCCGGGGCCCCTGCCACGCCGTCGTTCTGCCCGCCCGCTGCCGTTCCGGCAGCACCAGCGGCCTGTTCGAACGAACCGGCGTTTTCTTCCATGGCGTGCGCGAGGCGCTCGAGCACGCCATTTTTGACGGCATCATACCCGCGTTTGATCGCCTGCTCAAACGCGTAGGTATCGGCGGAACCGTGGCTTTTGATGACGAGGCTCTTCAAGCCCAGCAAGGCGGCGCCGTTGTACTGGCGGTGATCGACGCGCTTCTTGAAGCGCATGAGCACCGGCAGCGCGGCAATCGCCATGAGCTTCGTGAGCCACGAGCGGCCGAACTCTTCCTTGATCATGTCGTTGAGCATCTGCGCGAGGCCCTCCGACGTCTTGAGCGCGACATTACCAACGAAACCGTCACAGACGATAACGTCGACGGTGCCCTTGTAAATGTCGTTGCCCTCCACATTGCCGCGGAAGTTCAGCGTGCTCGCGCGCAGCAGTTCGCCGGCGCGCTTGATGGTCTCGTTGCCCTTGATGACCTCTTCGCCGATGTTCAGGAGCCCGATGGTCGGACGGTCCTTCCCTTCGAGCGCGGCCACGAGCGCGTGGCCCATTTCGGCGAACTGCAGCAGATGCTGCGGTTCGCAGTCGACGTTCGCGCCAAGGTCGAGCATCATCGTGTAGCCGCGCGGATTGGGCAGCGCGAAGGCGATGGCCGGTCGTTCGATGCCGGGCAGTGTCTTGAGCACGTAGCGAGACACGGCCATCAGCGCGCCGGTGTTGCCAGCCGAGACACAAGCCTGCGCCTCGCCCTCTTTCACGCGGTTCAGCGCGACGCGCATCGACGAGTCTTTCTTCTTGCGAAGCGCGACTTCGACCGGATCGTCCATTTCGACGACCTCGGTGGCGGGAACGACGGAAAGTGCAGGGAGGTCCAGCGCCTTCAGCTTCTTGAGCTGGGCGCGGATCGCCGTCTCGAGACCAACGAGTTGCAGATGGGCGTCGGGATGCGAGCGGACGAAATGGACAGCGGCGGGCACCGTCACGGACGGGCCGTGGTCGCCTCCCATGCAATCTATCGTAAGCGTAACAGTCATGGAATGCGACGGATTTTCGGGCATAAAAAAGCGGCAGTTGAATGCCGCCTTTTTATGCCGTGCCGAGAAAATGTCAAGCGAACGGAATCGCCATGTGCGGCGCAACAAGCAGCCCCGGAGGACCGCAGCGCCGCACGCTGGAACGATTAGTCGTTCTTGGTCTTGACGACTTTCTTGCCGCGGTAGTAGCCGTTCGGGCTGATGTGGTGACGCAGATGCACTTCACCCGTGCTCGGCTCGACAGCCAGCGGCGCGCCCGTGAGGAAATCGTGCGAGCGGTGCATGCCGCGCTTCGACGGCGACTTCTTGTTTTGTTGAACTGCCATGATGAAACTCCTGAAAATTTTCCGAATTCTAACACAGCCCGATCCGGCCGCCGCCACCTTGGGGGATGGCCGGACTCCGGGACTGGGCCCACGAATTTAACTGCGCAATACTGCACGCCACCGGCGGCTCAGCTCAATGCTTGCTGCCGGGACCGTCCTTCTTGAGCGATTCGAGCGCCGCAAACGGGTTGACGCGCTCTTCCGTCTCGATTTCCTGCTCCGGCACGTCGTCGACGGAATCCACACCGTCCGCGCCATCGGCACCCGAGGCGAGACTTTCGTGAATTTCCGGACAGACTTCGTGCTTCGGCACGAGCGGCAGCGAGAGCAACAGCTCCTCTTCGATCAAGTCGACGAGATCGAACTGGCGTGAGCCTACGATCACTTCGACTTCATCGTCGTCGAGCGGAAACTCGTCCGCCTCCTCTTCCGTCTGGACGATACGGAAGATCGCATCTGCGTCGAATGCCTGCTCATAGGGAGCAAGGCAACGCTGGCACGAGAGCCACGCACTGCCGTGGACCGCGAGCCGCAGATAAGGTTGCGGCCCTTCTGTGCCGTTATCCTGCAATTCCTGCTGCGTGAAGCCGGCGGCTTGCCACGTGAACGCGGTGTCGCGATCGGGCGCCTCGGCCGGGACTTCGTTTAACATGCGCGGCAGCTGCGACAGGCGCACTACGCCTGCTGCTTCGCGCCCGCTACGCGCGAATTCGAAGATATCGAGGTCGCGTGGATTGAGCGCGCCGCTCTTGCTCGATTCCGCGCCGGCAGGCTTACCAGATTGTTCGGTCATGTGCGCTCTCCCGCTTCAGACATGCGGCCTGCAAGCGATGCAAAGAAGCAGACGCTGCCGGCCTGCGTATTTCAAACGCATTAAAAATTCTTGCACTTTTCTTGCTGCATTTTTCTTGCATTCGGCACGCCCGGGAGGCTTATCGCGCCTCGCCTTCAGCGCTGACCCTGCTTAAATTTACCGTACCCGCGGAAGGTCCACACGCGGACGTACAGATAGAGCGTACCGATGAAAAGCCCAAAATCATAACGCCTTTATCTTTGTGAGTCAAACAGTTAGGCTCACGTCCGCAAGCCTCTGTGCGGCCAGCGTTTTTCGACGGCGGGCAGCCATCCGCCCCCTCTTTTTCGGCCACGCCGCACGGGCCGCCACCAATCTTCAAGACTCGACGACCGATCATGCAGGAATCTTCCTCGCCCGCTGCGCCCGTTGCGCCCGCCGTCCCCGCTCCGCAGACGGGCCGCCCCGCGCTGATACTCGCCTCCAGCTCGCGCTACCGCCGCGAACTGCTCGAACGCCTGCGCATTCCGTTCGACACCGCCGTGCCCGATCTCGACGAAACGCCGCAACCCGGCGAAACGCCCGAAGCCACCGCGCTGCGTCTCGCCGAAGCCAAGGCCCGCGCCGTGGCCGCCGCCCTGCCCGCGACCACCGGCCGCGCGCTCGTGATCGGCTCCGACCAGGTGGCGACCTTCGACGGCCACCAGATCGGCAAGCCCGGCACGCACGACCGCGCGCTCGACCAGCTGCGCAGCATGCGTGGCCGCGAAGTGTTGTTCCATAGTGCCCTCAGTCTGCTCGATACCGCTACTGGCCAAACGGATACCGTCGATATCGTGACGAAGGTGCGCTTTCGCGATCTGCCGGACGCCGCCCTCGACGCCTATCTGCGCGCCGAACAGCCCTACGACTGCGCGGGCAGCGCCAAATCCGAAGGCCTCGGCATCGCGCTGCTCGAAGCCATCGAATCCGACGATCCCACCGCCCTGATCGGCCTGCCGCTCATCGCGCTCACGCGCATGCTGCTGGCCGCGGGCTATCCGCTGCTGGAGACCCAGGCATGACCGCGCAAAATACGTCGAAAGGCACGCTCTATCTGATCCCGAACACGCTCGGCGACGGCGACGAAGCCGCGCTCGCCTACGTGCTGCCCGCGCCCGTGCGCGAGCGCGCCGGCGCGCTCGCGAGCTATATCGGCGAAAACGCCAAGAGCACGCGAGCCTTCCTGAAGCGCGTCGGCACCACGCGGCCGATCCAGGAAATCGAGATCAGCGAACTGAACGTCAACACGCCCGCGGGCCAGGTCGACAAGCTGCTCGCGCCGCTGCTGAAGGGCATCGACACAGGCCTCGTGTCCGAGGCGGGCGTGCCCGCCGTGGCCGATCCGGGCGCGCTGCTGGTACGCCGCGCGCACGAGCGCGGCATCAAGGTCGTGCCGCTCGTCGGCCCGAGCTCGATCCTGCTCGCGCTGATGGCGTCGGGCCTGAACGGCCAGAGCTTCGCGTTCCACGGCTATCTGCCGGTGGACGCCAACGAGCGCATCAAGAAGCTGCGCGAACTCGAACAGACCTCGCGCAAGGCGAAGCAGACGCAGATCTTCATCGAGACGCCCTATCGCAACAAGACGCTGCTCGACGCGCTGGTCGCGACCTGCGCACCCTCGACGCTCGTGTGCGTGGCCGCCGACCTCACGCTACCGACCGAGACGATCCTGAGCCGCGCGATATCCGAGTGGAAAAAGCCGCCCACGCCCGATCTGCACAAGCGGCCCGCGATCTTTCTGATGCTGGCGAACTGATCCGGGCGCATAACCACGCCCCAAAAACAAACGGCCGCTGCGCAATCGCCAGCGGCCGTTTTTGTTGCGATGAACGCGCCGAAGCGCTTTAACGCAACGACATCTTCGCGCCCGAGATCAGCGAATGCATCGCCGATGAACCGACGCTTGCGCCAAAGCGCTTCGCCACGCGGTCGGAAATGCTCTGCTTGACCGTGTAATCGACCACGTCGGGCGCCTTGATCACCTCGCGCGCCACGTAGTCGGTGTCGCCGTAACCGTCCGCGAGACCCAGCTCGACACTCTTCTGACCGGTCCAGAACAGGCCCGAGAAAATATCCGGCGAATCCTTCAGGCGCGTGCCGCGCCCGGCCTTCACCGCGTCGATGAACTGCTGGTGGATCTGGTCGAGCATTTCCTGCGCATGTGCATCCATCTTCGGCGTATCCGGCGAGAACGGGTCGTAAAAGCCCTTGTTCTCACCCGAAGTGCGCAGGCGGCGCTCGACTCCGAGCTTGTCCATCAGACCCGTAAAGCCGAAGCCGTCCATCAGCACGCCGATCGAACCGACGATGCTCGCCTTGTTCACGTAGATCTTGTCGGCGGCCGCCGCGACGTAATAGCCGCCCGACGCGCACATGTCGCCGACCACCACGTAGAGCGGAATGGCCGGATATTTGGCGCGCAGACGATGGATTTCGTCGTTGATGATGCCGGCCTGCACGGGCGAGCCGCCCGGGCTGTCGATGTGCAGGATCACGCCCGCCGTGCCGTCGTCGTCGAAGGCGCTGTCGAGCGCGCTGTTGATATCGTCGGCGTTCGCGGCGGTATCGGACGAGATCTCGCCGTCGAGCGAGACGAGCGCCGTGTGCTTGCCGGTGCCCTCCACGCGCGCGCCGGAAAAGTCGAGCAGCGCCCAGGCGATCAGCAGAAAGACGGCCAGAAACGCAAAGCGGAAGAAGATTCTCCAGCGCCGTGCCGCCCGTTGCTCGACGATCGCGGCCATGGCGATGCGCTCGAGCGCGTCACGCTCCCAGCCGGTCTTGCCGGCTTCGGATTTGCCGGAGTGCATCGGGCGGTCCGGCTCGTTCTGATCAGGGGTCGGATTGTCTGACATGCGTGCGGTGAGAATCAGCGAAAAATCACAAAGGGGTCGGACTCAGATCGGCGTCCGGCAGCCAGAATACCGCACGGCCCTCGGGCGTGTCGCGTTCCTCGACGCGCACCGGACGCAGCCGTCCGCCGCGGCACGGGCCGCCGACGCACTTGCCCGTCTCGGGTTCGTAGATCGCGCCGTGCGTGGCGCACATCAGATAGAGACCCGACGACTCGAAGAACTGCCCTTCGACCCAGTCGAGCTCCATCGGCACGTGCGCGCAGCGGTTCAGGTAGCCGTAGACCTCGCCGGCGTAGCGAACGAAAAAGACCACGGCGGGGCCGCCCGCGTAGGTCGCGTCAAGTCGCTTGCCGGCGCCGCCGTCGGCGAGTTCGTCGGCCGCGCAGACGCGCACTGCCGCGAGGCTCGCCTCGTTCGCGGGCAGGCTCATGCGTGCTCCCGCAGCCAGGCCGAGAGCGCCGGCACGTCGGCGGCGATGTATTGGGGCGCGAGCGCTTCGAGCGAACTCGACGCGTGCGCGCCATACGCCACGCCCACACCCGCCGCGCCGGCATTGGCCGCCATCTGCAGGTCGTGCGTGGTGTCGCCGATCATGACCGTGCGGCCCAGATCCTGCCCCAGTTCGCGCGTCAGTTCCTGAAGCATGGCCGGATGCGGCTTCGAGAAGGTTTCGTCGGCGCAGCGCGTGCCGTCGAACAGGCTCGTCAGGCGCGCGTCGGCGAGCGCGCGGTTCAGGCCCACGCGGCTCTTGCCCGTCGCCACCGCAAGCAGATAGCCGGTGTCGCGCAGTTCCGTGAGCATCTCGCGCACGCCCGCGAACAGCTCCGTCTCCTGATCCTTGAGCAGATAGTGCACGCGATAACGCTCCACGAGGCGCGGATAGTCGGCGGGCGCGAGCGTGGGCGCGGCGATCTGCAACGCCTCGCGCAGGCCGAGGCCGATCACGTAGCTGGCCGCCTCGTCGCCGGGCACGGGCAAGCCGAGGTCGCGGCACGCGGCCTGGATGCTGCGCGTAATGTGGGCGGTCGAGTCCATCAACGTGCCGTCCCAGTCGAACACAATCAGGTCAAATTGCTGTCGAGCCATACGGTCCTTCTCCAAACACTGTTGTTTTTTCGTCCGGCTTGTTCTCCGGCTTTTGCTCCGGCTTGTTCTCCGGCGTCATCCCCGGCGCGGCGCTGCCGCGTCATTCCGGCTGCGCGGCGGCCTGGCTCTCGCCGTCCGCGCCTTCGCGCTGCGCACGCAGTGCGTCGACGAAACTGCGCAGTTCCGGCGGCAGCGGCGCCTCGAACTGCAGCGTCTCACCGGTGATCGGATGCGCGAGCTTGAGCCGGTGAGCGTGCAGGAACATGCGCTTGAGGCCCGGCTTCGCGCCGGTGCGCGCCAGCGCCTTGTTGAGCGCGAAGTCGCCGTACTTGGCGTCGCCGAGAATCGGCAGGCCCAGATGCGCCAGGTGCACGCGGATCTGATGGGTCCGGCCGGTCTTGAGTTCCGCTTCGAGCAGCGCATAGTGCGGCCAGCGCTCGACGAGATTGAACACCGTGTGCGACGGCATGCCGTCGGCCTGCACGCGCACGCGGCGCTCGCCTTCCGGGGTCAGATACTTGTGCAGCGGTTCCTTGACGGCACGACGGCGGCCCCAGTCGCTCGCCCAGTCGCCGTGGACGCAGGCGTAGTAACGCTTGTCGGTCTTGTTATCACGCATCTGCTCGTGCAGGCCGACCAGCGCCGCGCGCTTCTTGGCCAGCATCAGCACGCCCGACGTTTCGCGGTCGAGCCGGTGCACGAGTTCGAGGAATTTGGCGTGCGGGCGCGCCTCGCGCAATTGTTCGATCACGCCGAACGCCACGCCGCTGCCGCCATGCACGGCGACGCCCGCAGGCTTGTCGATCACGAGCATGGCGTCGTCCTCGAACAGCACGGGGAACTGGCCGGGCGGCACGGGCGCCGACTCCTGCTGCGTTTTTTCGGCGATGCGGATGGGCGGCACGCGCACGAGGTCGCCGAGTTCGAGGCGGTACTGCGCATCGACCCGGCCCTTATTCACGCGCACTTCCCCGCTGCGCAAAATGCGATAGATGTGGCTTTTCGGCACGCCTTTGCAGACGCGCAGAAGAAAGTTATCGATCCGCTGACCGGCTGCGCCATCGTCGATTTCGACGATGGAAACCTGGTCGGCTGCGACCTGATTCTGGGATGTTTTGCCTAACCCTTTCATTCTGAATATAATTTGCCCAACGCTGACGCGACGGTAGGCCAAACGGCCAAAAAGTTCCAGAACCATCCGATGGATACCCAAGGAGGTTCGACCGGACCTGAACCGCGCTGCATGCGTAGGCAGCAAGCGATAAACGGTTATTTTACTTGCGCCCGGGGCAGGTTGCTCACCCCGAAAGAAGAGATGCAACGAGTTGCACGCACGGAAATCCGCACGGCAGGGACGGCGCCCACAGGCACGTTCGGTCGGCGCGGCCTCCGACGGTAACGGAACATTGGTATAAAGAATTCATCCGCGGCGTGGCGCCGCGCGGTCGAAGTGACCGCGACGCCACGCCGCGGTGGCGAAAATACGGCGAGCGCCCGAAGCGTCCCGGCAACGTGCGGGACATGGCGACGTCAAAGGTGGCGAGACACCCCGAGGGGGAAGACGGGCGTTCCTGAAGGCTTCCCATACGCGGTCCTGCTTGGATAGCCAGGCCGCGAAGCTGATCCAGCCGCAAGCGCGCGCGGTTCGCCGCTGCGGTTTGTCTTCTGTTGCGATCGTGCAAGGCGCAGTATGTCGCCGCCGCGCGCAGCAGTCGGATCGGAAGCACAGGAAATCCGTGCCGTCGCACTTCCACGGCATGTCTGGCCGCTTGTTGAAGACGTATTTCGCATGTGCCCACGCGGCCCGTCCATGGCAACACAACGCCGGACCGGACCCACAGAAGGCAATTCTCCTCCCCAACGTTCCTGCTCCAGCGTGCTTGTGACAACACAATAAGGCGCGGCTTGCCGCTGCCGGCTTTCGTTCTGCCCGTCGAAGCGTCGGGCGCCGCGAGAGCCGCGCGCAACGCCGCACTGGAGCCGTTCAATGAAACGCATGCTGTTCAACGCGACACAGCAGGAAGAACTGCGTGTCGCCATCGTCGATGGACAGAAGCTCATCGACATCGACATCGAAACCGCCGGGCGCGAACAGCGCAAAGGCAACATCTACAAGGGCATCGTGACCCGCATCGAGCCCTCGCTCGAAGCGTGTTTCGTGAACTACGGCGAAGACCGCCACGGCTTCCTGCCGTTCAAGGAAGTCGCCCGCCAATACTTCCGCGACGGCGTGGACATGCGCGGCGCGCGTATCCAGGACGCCCTCAAGGAAGGCCAGGAACTGATCGTCCAGGTCGAAAAGGAAGAACGCGGCAACAAGGGCGCAGCCCTGACCACGTTCATCTCGCTCGCCGGCCGCTATCTGGTCCTCATGCCGAACAACCCGCGCGGCGGCGGCGTTTCGCGCCGCATCGAGGGTGACGACCGTCAGGAACTGCGCGAAACCATGGCGCAGCTGCAACTGCCGGAAGGCATGAGCATCATCGCGCGCACGGCCGGCATCGGCCGCTCCGCCGAAGAGCTCCAGTGGGACCTGAACTACCTGCTGCAACTGTGGCGCGCCATCGAAGCGGCGTCGCAGGCAGGCACGTCCGGTCAGCCCATGCTGATCTATCTGGAATCGAGCCTCGTGATCCGTGCGATCCGCGACTACTTCCAGCCCGACATCGGCGAAATCCTCATCGACACCACGGAAATCTATGACCAGGCGCGCGCCTTCATGGATATCGTGATGCCGGACAATGTCAGCAAGGTGAAGCGGTATCACGACGACGTGCCGCTTTTCTCGCGCTTCCAGATCGAACACCAGATCGAAACGGCGTATTCGCGCACGGTGCCGCTGCCCTCGGGCGGCGCGATCGTGATCGACCACACCGAAGCGCTGGTCGCCATCGACGTGAACTCGGCCCGCGCCACCAAGGGCGCCGACATCGAGGAAACCGCCGCGCGCACCAACCTCGAAGCCGCCGACGAAGTGGCTCGCCAGCTGCGTCTGCGCGACCTGGGCGGCCTGATCGTGATCGACTTCATCGACATGGAGTCGGCCAAGAGCCAGCGCGAAGTCGAGCAGCGTCTGAAGGATGCGCTGCGCCACGACCGCGCACGTGTGCAGATGGGCAAGATCTCGCGCTTCGGCCTGATGGAGCTGTCGCGCCAGCGTCTGCGCCCGGCCCTCTCGGAAGGCAGCCACGTCACCTGCCCGCGCTGTAACGGCACGGGTCATATCCGCGATACGGAATCGTCGGCGCTTCAGGTCCTGCGCATCATCCAGGAAGAAGCGATGAAGGAAAACACCGCGGCGATCCACTGCCAGGTGCCGGTCGAAGTGACCGCCTTCCTGCTGAACGAAAAACGTTCGGAAATCAACAAGATCGAGTCGCGCTTCAAGGTCGGCGTCGTGCTGATCCCGAACAAGCATCTCGAAACGCCGCACTACAAGCTCGAGCGTCTGCGTCACGACGATACGCGCCTCGACGATCCGCGCGCCTCGTGGAAGCTGGCCGAGGAAGCGGCGCGTGAGCTCGAATCGGAAACCGGCTACAGCAAGCGCAACGCCGAAGCCAAGCCGAAGCAGGAAGCCGCGGTCAAGGGCATCACGCCGGACCGTCCGGCGCCGTCCGCGCCCGTGAAGCCGGTGGAAGCCATTCCGGCGGCGGCACCCGTTGCGGCCGCACCGGCCAGCGGCGGTTTCTTCGGCTTCATCAAGCGCCTGTTCGGCGGCGCACCGGCTGCGGCTCCCGCACCGGCGCCGGCCCAGACGCAGGAAAAGGCTGCACGTCCGGCACGCGAAGGCCGTCCTGAGCGTGGCGACAAGGCCGCGTCGGGCGATCGCAACCGCAACCGCCGCACCGGTGGCCGCGACGCGGCAGGCCGTGGCGAAGGCACCGGTGGCACGAGCGGCACGCGCGGCGGTCAGCCGTCGGGCCGCCGCGAGGAACGCGAACCGCGCGAGCAACGCGAAGGCCGTGAGCCGCGCGAGGCACGTGAAGCCCGCGAACCGCGTGAACAACGCGAGCCGCGCGAAGCACGCGAAGGCCGTGGCAATCGTGAAGCGCGTGAACCGCGTGAAGCACGTGAGCCGCGCGAAGCCCGCGAGCCGCGTGAACCGCGCGAGCAACGCGAACCGCGTGAAGCACGTGGCGAGCGCGAACAGCGCATCGAACGCGTCGAACGTGGTCAGGACCGCAGCGAAACCGGCGAAACGCCGGCACGCGGCGAGCGCCGTGAACGCGGCGAGCGTGGCGAACGCCGCCGCTCGCAGCAGAACGAGGCCGCCGAGGCGCAGGAAGCCCGTATCGAAGCCGCGGGCGTCGGTGCCGACAGCGAAACCGCAGAAGCCGCTCAAGCCGCTCTGACCGATGGCGTGAGCCAGTCGGGTGCCGATGACGATGGCGCATCGCCGCAAGGTGAAGAGCGCCGCCGCCGTCGTCGCGGCCGCCGTGGTGGCCGTCGCGAACGCGATGCGGAAGGTACGGCAATGACCGATGGCGCGTCGGAAGACGGCGCATCGGGCGAAGAAGGTGTTGACGCAGGCATCGACGCACCGGCAGCGGAACACGCCGCCGTCGAGTCGATCAAGACGGAAACGACGGTGCAGACCGTGGTGACGGAAGCTGCGGTCGTGACCGCCCTGCCGGTCGCCGCTGCCGAAGCGGTCGAACGTGTCGAAGCGAAGGCCGTGGAAGCCGCGCCGGCAGCGCCGCAAGTCGCTCCCGCGCCGGTTGAAACCGTCGCTCCGGCCGCCGTGGAAACGGCTGCGCCCGTCGCGCCGGCCGCACCTGTCGAGCACGTTGCACCGGTCGCACCGGTCGCCGTCGAACCCGCAGCACCGGCCGCACCGGTCGAAGCTGCGCCGGTTGAAGCAGCGGCTCCGGTCGTCGTGGCAGTTCCGGCAGAAACGCCGGCCCAAGCGCCTGCCGTCGCCGCCGAAGTGCCGGCACCGCGTGAAGACCGCGTCGAAGCGCCGAAGTCCGAGGAAGCTGCACCGGCTGCCGCCGCTGCACAAGCCGAGCCGGTCGAAACGCGCGTTGCTCCGGTTGAGACCGCACCGGTCGAAGCCGCCCGTGTCGAGACCGCCCGTGTCGAAACCGCGCCTGTCGTCGAGCCGGTGGCTCAGCGTCCGGTTCAGGTGACGACGGTCAGCGCCGTCGCGGCGGAATCGCTCGACACGGTGCTGGCTGGCGCCGGCCTCGTTTGGGTGAACACCGACGCTGGCAAGCTGCGCGCCTCGCAAGACGCTGCCGCGCAAGTGGTCAAGCCCGCGCGCGTACCGCGCGAGCGCAAGCCGCTGCCGCCGGCCGACAGCACGCCGATGCAGCAAGTGGAAACCGACCGCCAGCCGTAAGGCGGCCGGCGGACCGGGTAGCGCCCGCAAGACGCGCCCGGTCCGCCTCCACCGGCACTCGCATCGCAGTGCAACAAAAGCCCGCCACCTATCGGCGGGCTTTTTTTTGATATATCAGCGTTCTCCCTTGTCCATGGGCAAAGTGCGCTTCGGCTAAAATCAAACTATCGCGAGTTTGAGACCAGCGAGTTCGAAACCACTATGTCCCGACGCATCATCCCTGTTGCTGACGCCCGTTCGCTGCCGCCCCGGCTGGCGGCCGACGCCGTGCGCGCGCCAACCGGCGAGGTGTTCGACGCGCTCGCGCGGCCGCTGCGCGATCTGCGCATCTCGGTGACGGACCGCTGCAACTTCCGCTGCGTCTACTGCATGCCGCGCGCGGTGTTCGACAAGGACTACCCGTTCCTGCCGCATTCGGCGCTGCTCTCGCTCGAGGAAATCGAGCGGCTGGCGCGGCTTTTCGTCGCGCAAGGCGTCACCAAGATCCGCCTCACGGGCGGCGAGCCGCTGTTGCGCAAAAACCTCGAATTCCTGATCGAGCGGCTCGCGGCGCTGCGCACGGTCGACGGCACGCCGCTCGACCTCACGCTGACCACCAACGGCTCGCTGCTGGCCCGCAAGGCGCGCGCGCTGCGCGACGCGGGTCTCACGCGCGTGACCGTGAGTCTCGACGCGCTCGACGACACCCTGTTCCGCCGCATGAACGATGCCGATTTCTCGGTCGCCGACGTGCTGGGCGGCATCGAGGCCGCGCAGGCCGTGGGGCTCGCGCCGATCAAGGTGAACATGGTCGTCAAGCACGGCACCAACGACAGCGAAATCGTCCCGCTCGCGCGCCACTTCCGCGGCACGGGCGTGACGCTGCGCTTCATCGAATACATGGACGTGGGCGCCACGAACGGCTGGAACATGGCCGAAGTGCTGCCGTCCGCCGACGTGGTCGCGCGCATCGCCGAACACTTCGCGCTCGTGCCGCTCGACGCACACAGCGCGGCCGAAACCGCGCAGCGCTGGGGTTACGCCGACGGCGCGGGCGAGATCGGCACGATCTCCAGCGTGACGCGCGCGTTCTGCGGCGACTGCACGCGCGCGCGCCTCTCGACCGAGGGCAAGCTGTACCTGTGCCTGTTCGCGTCGATGGGCTACGACCTGCGCGCCCTGTTGCGCGGCGACGCGACCGACGCCGGCATTGCCAGCGCGATCGCCCAGGTCTGGCAGCAGCGCGGCGACCGCTACTCGCAGCTTCGCGGCAGCGCCGACGCGCCCGCAGCCAGCGAGGAACGCCGCATCGAAATGTCCTATATCGGCGGCTGAGCCGCGCATGAACGCACCCCTTCCTGCTTCGTCGATCACCGGCCTCGTCCTCGCGGGCGGCCGCGGCCAGCGCATGGGCGGCGCCGACAAAGGCCTGCAGATGCTGCACGGCCAGCCGCTCGCCGCGCACGTGCTCGCGCGCCTCGCGCCGCAGGTGGGCGCGCTCGCGATCAGCGCCAATCGCAACCGAGACACCTACGCCGAACTGGGCGCGCCGTGGCATGCGCGCGTGATCGGCGATACGCTGCCCGACTTTCCCGGTCCGCTCGCGGGTTTGCTCGCCGGCCTGCGCGCCGCCGCTCAAAGCGAAGTGCGCACCGAATGGCTGCTGAGCGCGCCCTGTGATTCGCCGTGGCTGCCCGCCGACCTCGCCGCGCGCCTCGCCGAGGCCGCTTGCGCGCAAGGCGTGCCGATTGCCACCGCGACCACGACCGACGCGGCGGGCGAGGTCTCACTGCATCCCGTTTTTGCGCTCGTGCACGTCTCGCTCGCCGACGACCTCGCGGCCTTTCTGGACGCGGGCGAGCGCAAGGTGCGTGCGTGGTACGCGCGCCACAAGGCGGCCGAAGTCGCGTTTGCCGACGAGCGTGCGTTTTACAATATCAATTCCTTTCAGGAACTCGCCGACCTCGACCGTGCCTGACGTGCGCAACCGGACACACGCCGCGCGCCGCCAGCTGCCGGCCCACCTGGCCCGCCTCCCAGGACGATCGCCGCACCCATTGTGCGGATGCGACGCTTCTCCACTCGATGACCACGCTTAACACTTTCTCCGGTAGCGCCGCGAGCCTCAGCCAGTTCGATCCACAAGCCTTGCCCGTCAGCGCCGCTCAAGCCATCGTGCTGCAGTGGGTGACGCCGCTGGCCGGGAGCGAACGCGTGCCGCTGCGCGAAGCGCTCGCGCGCGTGCTCGCCGTGGACGTGATCTCGCCGATCGACGTGCCCGCGCACGACAACTCGGCGATGGACGGTTACGCGTTCGACGGCGCGGCGCTCGCCGCCGAAGCGCAAGACGGCGCGCTCGCGCTGACGATCGCCGGCAAGGCGTTCGCGGGTCACCCGTACACAGGCGGCGTGACGCCCGGCGCATGCGTGCGCATCATGACCGGCGCGCCGATGCCCGCTGGCTGCGACACCGTCGTGCCGCAAGAACGCGTGAAGCGCGTGGAACCGACGCATGCCGGCGAATCCGGCTCGATCCGCTTCGCCGCCCGCGAGGTCGCGCCCGGCGCGAACCGCCGCCGCAAGGGCGAAGACCTCGCACGCGGCGGCGTGGCGCTGCGCGCGGGCCGCGAGCTGCGCGCCTCCGATATCGGCTTGCTCGCCTCGCTCGGTCTCGTCGAAGTCGAAGTGAAGCCGCGCCTGCGCGTGGCCTTCTTTTCGACCGGCGACGAACTGCGCTCGCCCGGCGAGCCGCTCGACGCCGGCTGCATCTACGACAGCAACCGTTACACGCTCGGCGCGATGCTGCGCCGCCTGAACGTCGAAGCCATCGACCTCGGCATGGTCCGCGACGAACCCGACGCGCTCGCCGCCACGCTCAAGCAAGCCGCCGCCAGCGCCGACGTCGTACTGACCTCGGGCGGCGTCTCGGTCGGCGAAGCCGACTTCACGCGCACGCAACTGCAAACGCTCGGCGACGTCACGTTCTGGGGCCTCGCCATGCGTCCGGGCCGCCCGCTCGCGTTCGGCCGCATCTGGTCCGGCGGCCGTGCGGGCGTGGGCCGTCCGGCGCTGCTGTTCGGCCTCCCCGGCAATCCGGTCGCGACCATGGTGAGCTTCTACCAGATCGTGCGCCCTGCCCTGATCGCCATGTCGGGCGCGACACCGCCACCCGTGCCGCTGATCCCCGCGCGCTGCGAAGCGCCGATCAAAAAACGCGCGGGCCGCACCGAATTCCAGCGCGGCGTCGCCGAACGCGACGCGCGCGGCCAGTGGTGCGTCACGCCCACGGGCTCGCAAAGCTCCGGCGCACTCAGCACGATGAGCGAGGCCAACTGCTTCATCGTGCTCGCCCACGAATCTACCGATCTCGACGCCGGCGATGCCGTCGACGTCATGCTCTTTGACGGGCTCGTCTAGCGCGCGCGGCCCTTTTCCAGCCATCCTGTACACGCTACGTCCATTCGACCTACGGACCGACTTCCATGAAAAAACAGATCTCGTTCATCGCCGCGGGGCAAACCGCCAAAGCGCTCATCCTCGTGTACCTCACGTTCAGCGTGCCGATCGTGCTGCTCGTCGCAGTGGTGGCGTTCTTCCGCTACGGCACCTTCGAACTCGGCACCGTGTTCAGCGCGCTGATCCTCAATGCGATCGTCGGCTTCGTGCTGCTGTGGATCGCCTGCCATCTCTACAACTGGGTGGCGTCGCGCTTCGGCGGCATCGAGATTCATCTCTCCGACGTGCCAGAGGAAGCGTAATGGCCGCCACGATCCGCGCGGCCACGCCCGGCGACGTGAGCGCCATGCACGCGCTCATGTACCAGCTCGCGGAATTCGAAAAGCTCACGCACCTGTTCACCGGCACGCCCGAGCTGCTGGCCGACGCACTGTTCGGCGCGCACCCGGCCGCCGAAGCACTGGTGGCCGACGACGCGGGCAAGATCGTCGGCTATGCGCTGTTCTTCCACAACTATTCGACGTTCCTGGGCCGCCGCGGCCTGTATCTCGAAGACCTCTACATCGAACCGTCGCAGCGCGGCACGGGTCTCGGCACGGCCATGCTGCGCCAGCTCGCAGCCATCGCCGTGGAGCGCCAGTGCGCACGCTTCGAGTGGAGCGTGCTCGACTGGAACGAGCCGGCCATCCGCTTCTACGAGAAGATGGGCGCGACGGTGTTCCCCGATTGGCGCGTAGTGCGCGTGACGGGCGACGCGCTCGACAAGCTCGCCGCGCCGGGCTAAAGCGCTCGCCTCACCCCGCAAGGCGCGAAAAAAACGGGCCGTCCGCAGCGATGCGGGCGGCCCGTTTTTCTTAAGGGCATATCGATACTGCGTCTATTCGTCTCCGTTGCGCAACGCGTCGCCGAGCAGATTCGACGCCTCCTCGCCCGGCAAGGCCTCCACGTCGCGCAACTTGCGGTTCATCGCGCGCGTGCGCACTTCGGCGGCCTCGATCGAGCGCGTGACCGTTTCCAGCTGCGTTTTGGTTCGCGCAAGCACGTCGCCGAACTTGCCGAACTCGGTTTTCACAGCACCCAGCACCTGCCACACCTCGCTCGAACGCTGCTCGATGGCGAGCGTGCGGAAACCCATCTGCAAGCTGTTGAGCAGCGCCGTGAGCGTGGTCGGCCCGGCAACGGTCACGCGGAAATCGCGCTGGAGCACATCGGTCAAACCCGGGCGACGCAGGATTTCGGCGTAAAGCCCTTCGGTCGGCAAAAACAGCAGCGCGAAATCGGTCGTGTGCGGCGGCGCGACGTATTTCTCGGCGATGGTGCGTGCTTCCGCGCGTATGCGCGTTTCGAGCGCGCGCCCCGCTTCCTCGATGCCGGCGAGATCGGCGCGCTCCTGAGCGTCGATGAGCCGCTCGTAGTCCTCGCGCGGAAACTTCGCATCGACGGGCAGCCAGACCGGCGCGCTGTCCGCGCCGCCGGGCTTGATGCCCTTGCCCGGCAGGCGGATCGCAAACTCCACGCGTTCGCTGCTGCCCGGCACGGTCGCCACGTTCTTCGCGAACTGGTCAGGCGTGAGCATCTGCTCCAGCAGCGCTTCGAGCTGCACTTCACCCCACGTGCCGCGCGTTTTCACGTTCGTGAGCACCTTTTTCAGATCGCCCACGCCCGCCGCCAGCGTCTGCATTTCGCCGAGGCCGCGATGTACCTGCTCCAGCCGGTCCGAGACCAGCTTGAACGATTCGCCCAGACGCTGTTCGAGCGTGGCATGCAGCTTTTCGTCGACGGTTCGGCGCATCTCTTCGAGCTTCGCCGCGTTGTTCGCCTCGATGTCCTTGAGGCGCTGCTCGAGCGTCGCGCGCACTTCGGCGAAGCGCCGGTCGTTGGCCTCGGTCAGCTGCGCGAGCTGCTGACCGAGCACGGTGCCGAAGTGGCGCAGCGCCGTGGCCTGCTCCTCGCGCGCCTGCTGCGCCTGCACGTGCAGGCTCTGGCGCACGGCGTCGAGCTGCTGCGCGTTGCTCTCCGTGAGCTTGACGAGCTGTTGCGCGAAGCCATCGATCTGGCCGTTCTGCACAGTCGCGATGCTCGTGAGATGCGCCGCCAGCGCCTGCTGCACCTGCGCGAAACCGCCGCCGAACTCACTGCGCGAAGTCTGCGCCGTGCGCGCGATCTCGTTGCGCAACTCGCGCTCGATACGCTCGGCCGCACGCGTCTGCGTCTCGGTCGAGGCGGCGACGCGGTCGCTCAATTGATCGAGCGCGTCGAGCGCCGCTTCGTCGTGCGAACCGCCGCGCGCGCGCAGCAGCACGATCACGGCAAACGCCAGCGCGGCGAGCGCCGCTAACGCCAGCGCCATCAACCACTCAGCACTCATGCGCGCGCTTTCCCGATCACGCCCGGATTGATCGCATTGGGCGGCTGGCCCGCACGCGGCCCGAGACCGAGCCCGGCGATCAGATTGTCGGCGGCGAGGTTGGCCATGGCGCGGCGCGTGGCGTCGCTCGCGCTCGCGATGTGCGGCGTGAGCACGACGTTATCGACTTCGAGCAGCGCCGGATGCACGCTCGGCTCGCCTTCGAACACGTCGAGGCCCGCCGAAGCGATACGGCGCTCGCGCAGCGCCTGCGCCAGCGCCGCGTCGTCGACGATGCCGCCGCGCGCGATATTCGTGAGCGTAGCCGTGGGTTTCATCAGCGCGAGTTCGGCCGCACCGATCGTGTGATGGTTTTCCGGCGTGTACGGCAGCACCAGCACGACGTGATCGGCCTGCTTGAGCAGGTCTTCCTTCGCGCGGTATTCCGCGTTCAGTTCGCGCTCGATCTCGGGCGCGACGCGCGAACGGTTGTGATAGATCACGCGCATGTTGAAGCCGCGCGCGCGGCGCGCGAGCGCCTGGCCGATGCGGCCCATGCCGATCACGCCGAGCGTCGCGCCATGCACGTCCGCGCCGAGGAACATGTCGAACGACCACTTCTGCCACTTGCCCGCGCGCAGATAGTGCTCCGATTCGGTCACGCGGCGCGCGGCGGCCATCATCAGCGCCCAGCCGAAGTCGGCGGTGGTCTCGTTGAGCACGTCGGGCGTGTTGGTGCCGAGCACGTTCGCGGCGTCGAACGCGGCCATGTCGAAGTTGTTGTAGCCCACGGCCATGTTCGAGACCACGCGCAGACGCGGCGCGGCGGCGAAGGTCGAGGCGTCGATGGGGTCGCCCATCGTGATCGCACCGTCCTTGTCGGCGAGACGCGCCTTGAGCGCTTCGGCGGACAGCGTTTCGCCGTTGTTCCAGTCGACGTCGACATACTGCTTGAGACGGTCGATCACGTCAGGAAAGATCGGGCGCGCCACGAGAATCTTTTGCATCGTTGCTCTCCACACTGCTGAGGTTGATCCGCACGCCGCTGTGCCGCGCGCGGTTGGCTGGTCCGCCAGGGTCTCGATATCGGCGCTATTTTCCCGCGCCTGCACGCGCCGGCATAGTCAGCCGAATGGCTAATGCGCGAATCGGGGCAAATCGGTGCGAATCGGCGCAATCCCGCCCGGCTCAAACGAAAAAGAGCCAGGTCGCGGCCGCGAACACGGGCGTGAGCACCGCGCACGACCAGCCAAGATAGCCGAAGAAGCCCGGCATGCGCACGCCGCGTTGCTGCGCGATGGCCTTGACCATGAAGTTCGGCGCGTTGCCGATGTAGGTCACCGCGCCCATCCACACGGCGCCCGCCGAAATCGCGGCGAGCGTTTTCGCGCCGCCCGTCATGAGCGCCTGCGCGTCGCCGCCCGCGAGATTGAAGAACACGAGATACGTGGGCGCGTTGTCGAGAAACGACGACAGCAGGCCCGTCGCCCAGAAGTAAAGCGCGTCGTTCGGGCGGCCCGGCGCATCGTTGACGAAAGCGATCAGCGAGGCGAACGCGCCCGCCTCGCCCGCGCGCAGCATCGCGATCACCGGCGTGATCGTCACGAAAATACCTGCGAACAGCTTCGCCACCTCGACGATGGGCGCCCAGTCGAAATCATTGTCCGCGCGCGCCTCGCGCGACGTGAACACGAATGACACGATCGCCAGCACGATCAGCCCGGCGTCGCGCACGACGTTTTGAAGTTCGAGCCGCGCACCCGGCAGATCGACGCCGATACCCGGCTTCCAGACGCCGCTCGTCAGCACGAGCGCGATCACGCCCGCGAGCAGCGCGAAGTTGGCCTTGCCGCCGATGCCGAGCCGTCCGGTGTCGGGCGTCGGATCGAGAAACGGCGCGCGCACCTCGTCCGCGCGCCGGAACAGCCACGTATCGATCACGAAGAACACAGCGAGCAGCACGCCGCAGACGAACAGCATCGGCAGCGCGAGATGCTGCGCCGTCCAGAAGAAGCCGACGCCATTGAGAAAACCGAGGAACAGCGGCGGATCGCCGAGCGGCGTGAGCGAGCCGCCCGCGTTCGCCACGAGGAAGATGAAGAACACGACCACGTGCGTGTTGTGGCGGCGGTTGTCGTTGGCGCGCAACAGCGGGCGGATCAGCAGCATGGCCGCGCCGGTCGTACCCATCACGCTCGCGAGCACGGCGCCGAGCGCGAG
Source organism: Paraburkholderia tropica (assembly GCF_914484835.1). GTDB lineage: Bacteria > Pseudomonadota > Gammaproteobacteria > Burkholderiales > Burkholderiaceae > Paraburkholderia > Paraburkholderia tropica_A. Next base: position 20,996 of record NZ_CAJZAR010000033.1, on the reverse strand, counting down.
GATCGCGGTATTGGTGCGCGGCGAGCCACGCAGATTGCCGTACACGCAGATGCCGCCCGCGATCGTATAGAGCGCGCCGAGCAGCACGATGAAGGGCAGATATTCGTCGACGAGCGCATGCAGAAAGAGCGGATACGTGGCCGCGATGCCGTGCGACGCCGCGAACGTCGCGAGAAACGCGAGCGCCCACGCCGCCGAGATCTTGCCGAAATGCTGATGCCAGAACGTGGCCGCGAACATCGGAAACAGCGCGATCGAGAGCAGCATGCAGGCGAACGGCAGGCCCCAGGTCGCGGAGAGCGCCGCGCCGTCCACGCCCGCAGCGCCCGCCCCGCCCGATGCGTGCGCCGTGCCCGCGCAACACGCCAGCACGGCCGCGAGCGCGAATCGCCTTGCCGGTGTCGAAACGCGTGCCGCGCGCGGACCCGTCAACGCGTCACGCACCCTGCACGACGATCACGTGCACGCGATACGGCCCATGTGCGCCGAGGACGATGGTCTGTTCGATGTCGCCGGTGCGCGACGGCCCCGAGACGAAATTGACCGCGCGCGGCAACTCGCCGCGTTCGGCGCGCATGAGCGCGAAGGCATCTTCGTGACCCGCGACGATACGCGAAGCGGGCACGACGGCGATGTGCGTTTCGGGCAGCAGCGCGCCCGAGGCCCACGTTTGCGGCCCCGACAGCAGCACCAGCGTGCCGGTCTCGGCGGTCGCGCAGAAGCAGCCCGTGAGGCCGACGAGATCGCGATCTTCGGGTTTGCGGAACGCGACCGTGAGGCCCGCTGCGGCCCAGTCGAACGATTCGAGCGTCTCCCAGGCGACGGCCTGCATGGGCAACTGGAGCGAGGCGAGATAGCGCGCGGCGGCGGCGGGCACGTCGGCGAGCTGCGCGACTTCGTCGACCGTGGACGCCATCTTCTTCGCCTCGACGACAAAGCGCGCGACGAGGTCGCCGTCCATCGGCGGACGCGGCCCTTGCGGATGGCGCGCGAGATAGTCGGCGACGGCTTCCCGTTCGTGCGCGGCGGGCGTCGCGTCGCGACCCTGAGCCGCGCGGATGCGCGCGAGCATGCTGCGGCGGGCGGCCGTGGTATCCATGTGCGTCCTCGTCAGATGAAGAAAAGCGACGCGCCGATTATACCGGGGCGTCGCTCGCATTCAGGCGCGTATCAGGCACGCATACGGCGCACGAAGCATGCGCCGCCTGTGTGGTTCGTGCGCAAATTTACTTGCCCGCGGTCTCCACTTCCGTCGGCTGCTCGATGCCGAACACCTGACGCAGATAGGCCAGATACGCCTTGTCGTCGCACATGTTCTTGCCCGGCGAATCGGACAGCTTGGCGACCGGCTGACCATTGCAGCGGACCATCTTGATGACGATCTGCAGCGGCTGATAACCGAGGTCGTTGGTGAGATTCGTGCCCACGCCGAACGCGAGACGGCAACGGTCCTTGAAGCGCTCGTACAGACGCAGCACCTTCGGAATGTCGAGCGCGTCCGAGAAGATCATGGTCTTCGTGCGGCCGTCGACGCGGTTGTCCTCGTAGTGCTTGAGCAGGCGCTCGCCCCACTCGAACGGATCGCCCGAATCGTGGCGCGCGCCGTCGAACAGCTTGCAGAAGTACATGTCGAAGTCGCGCAGGAAAGCCTGCATGCCGTAGACATCCGACAACGCGATGCCGAGGTCGCCGCGATATTCCTTCGCCCACATCTCGAAGCCGTAGATCTGCGAATCGCGCAGACGCGGTCCGAGCGCCTGGCACGCCTGCAGATACTCGTGCGCCATCGTGCCGAGCGGCGTGAGGTTGTGCTTCATCGCGTAGTAGACGTTGCTCGTGCCCGTGAACTGCTCGCCGAGATCTTCCTTGAGCGTGAGGATCACCTCTTCGTGCCAGCGCTTCGAGAAGCGGCGGCGCGTGCCGTAATCGGCGATCTTGCAGTCGGCGAACTCGGGCTTCGCGCCGAGCAGCTCGATCTTGCGGCGCAGGCGCTCGCGGCCCTCTTCGTATTGCGGATGATGCTGCGTGTTGCGGAAATACACCTCGTTGACGATCGCGAGCACCGGAATCTCGAAGAGGATCGTGTGCAGCCACGGACCCTTGATCTCGATGTCGATCTCGCCGTTGTTCTTCGGCGACGGCGTGACGGAGATGTACTTCTCGTTCAGATGGAACAGCGCGAGGAAGTCGACGAAATCGCCCTTCACGAAGCGCATCTTGCGCAGATATTCGAGCTCGGGCTCGGCGAAACGCAGGCGGCAGAGCTTGGAAATCTCACTGCGGATTTCGTCGACGTACGGCACGAGATCGACGTCCGGCGTGCGGCAGCGGAAGCGATATTCGACGTTGGCCGCGGGGAAATGATGCAGCACCACCTGCATCATCGTGAATTTGTACAGATCGGTATCGAGCAGCGAAGTAATGACCATGATTGACTAGCCGGACTGCAATCGGAGGATGCACGCCTCGTTTTCCGAGCCGCCGTCGCGCCTTTTGGGGCTGGCGGCGGCGCCGGGGACGGCGGACATCAGCGGTGCGCCCATGTTACCCGAATGCGGCATTCGGACGCGGGCTTGCTTGCACGACCGTGGCGCGCGCATGGATATTGCGCAAGGAATCGGCCGCCGGTTCAAGCACATGCCGCGCCGCATAAACTAATCACGAAACGATATAAAAGGCGCGCCGGCGGTGTGGATAGGGAAATTCCCATTCAGTTACAATACCGCTTTTGGCGCGCGTCAATCCAGCGCCATCCCCAATACAAAAGCTTGCAGGAGCTGCCTGAATGACCCACGTTGTGACCGAAAGCTGCATCAAGTGCCGCTATACCGACTGCGTCGATGTGTGCCCGGTGGACTGCTTTCGCGAAGGTCCCAACTTCCTCGCGATCGACCCGGACGAGTGCATCGACTGCGCCGTGTGCGTGGCTGAGTGCCCGGTGAACGCCATCTACGCCGAAGAAGATGTGCCTGGCGACCAGCAGGACTTCATCGCGCTGAACGCCGATCTCGCCAAGAACTGGCCGAGCATCACGAAAACCAAGGCTGCCCTGCCGGAAGCCGAGGAATTTAAGGACATCAAGGACAAGCTCGCGCTGCTCGAGCGCTAAGCCACGGTCCGGGGCCGCATCGTCTCGCCACGTCGCGTCGCTGAAGACGGTCAACCCGTCGAACAATCCTTTTGAAGGAGGATTGTTTTAAAAAGATGGCGACAAGGTGTTGACAGACTCCGCCAAGCCCCATAGAATCTCGTTCTCTGCTTTTGTTGATCCCCGATAGCTCAGTCGGTAGAGCGCCGGACTGTTAATCCGTAGGTCCCTGGTTCGAGCCCAGGTCGGGGAGCCAAGATTCGCAAAAGCCCGTTCGCGTTGGCGACAGCGCACACGGGCTTTTTCATGAAGTTAAAAAGTTGTAGATGTACTGCTGTTCCCCGATAGCTCAGTCGGTAGAGCGCCGGACTGTTAATCCGTAGGTCCCTGGTTCGAGCCCAGGTCGGGGAGCCAAAATATCGAAGCCGTTGCGTTTTTGCGCAACGGCTTTTTTCTTTTGGTCGTTCACTGTTTGCGCGAACCCGCCGTCGCCTCGCCTCCCGTCCCGCTCCCCTGCCGATGCACCATGGCATAATCTGCCAATCCCAGTCTGCCATCGAGGGCGCTGCCATGCCGACCCGAAACGTCGTTCTCACGGACCATCAGGCAAAGCTGATCGACACGCTCGTCAATTCGGGGCGATTCCAGAATGCGAGCGAAGTCCTGCGTGCCGGCCTGCGCCTGATCGAGCGCGACGAAGCCGAATCGCAGGCGCGGATCGAAGCACTGCGCGACGCCGCGCGCACCGGTCAAGCCAATGCCGATGCCGGCCGCGTTCACGTGTTCGCTGCCGGGCAAGGTTTGGCCGAACATCTCGACGGCCTTGCCGACAGCGCCGTGGCAACGGCCCGCGCGACGAAGCGCGCACAGTGACGCGCCGCAAGATCCTCTGGACAATTCACCTCACCGAATCGGCGCAATCCGATTTTCAAGACATCGTGCGCTGGACCGCCGAACGCTTCGGCCCCTCTCAGGCACGCAGTTACGCCACGACGCTCTCGCTCGCCCTGCAAGCGCTCACGGCCGGGCCGGCTATCCCCGGCGCACGTGAACTCGACGAGATCGCTCCAGGCTTGATGACACTTCACGTCGCTCGCCAGGGCCGCAAAGGCCGCCACTTCGTCATGTTTCGCGTCAATCCGCGAGAAGCGCGAACGATCGACGTACTGCGCATTCTGCACGACGCGATGGATCTGCCCGAGCACGTGTAGCTTCCCCCTGCCACCCCACCCCGCCCTGCCCGATAATAACCACTCGTCATCCTCGGGAATTCGCATGAAATCCATCCGCCTTGCCTCGACGCTCGCCGCACTCGTCTGCGCATCGGGCATCGCGCACGCCGAACAGATCGGCAGCGTGAACACCAACTTCCGCATGACCGGCTCCGATAAGGTCGTCGTCGAGGCCTACGACGATCCCGCCGTGACCGGTGTGACCTGTTACGTGTCGCGTGCGCGCACCGGCGGCGTGAAAGGCACACTGGGCATCGCCGAGGATCCGACCGAAGCGTCGATCGCCTGCCGCCAGGTCGGTCCGATCAGCTTCGGCGCCCCGCTCAAGCAACAGGCCGACGTCTTCAACGAGCGCATGTCGTTTCTCTTCAAGACGCTGCACGTCGTGCGCGTGGTCGACACCAAACGCAACGCGCTCGTCTATCTGACCTACAGCGACCGCGTCGTGAGCGGCAGCGCGAAGAACAGCGTGACCGCCGTGCCGATGCCCGCCGGCACGACCATCCCGGTGCGCTAAACTGGACTGTCACGCCGCCTGAAACCCGACCGCGCGCCGCCGCTATGAACCTTCCCCGTTTTCGCGATTCCGCCCGTTACTGGCGCTCGCCGCTGTTGCCCGGCGGCGATCTGCTCACGGCCGAATATCACGATCACGAGTTCTCGCCGCACTGGCACGAGGCGTATACCGTGCCGGTGATCGAGGACGGCGCGGAGTGCTTCCGCTACCGCGGCGCGCATCATGTGGCGGAAACCGGCACGGTGCCGGTCATCAATCCGGGCGAGGTGCACACGGGCTCGCGCGCCGTCGACGAAGGCTGGCGCTATCGCGTGATCTACGTGCCGGTCGATTATCTGCACGGGCTCGCGGCGCAAATCGCGGGTCGTGCGCAGCCGCTGCCCTGGTTCGCCGCTGATGTGATCCGCGACCCCGATCTCGCGCAACGGCTTTCGTACGCCCATCGCCTGCTCGAAGCCGATGCCGATGCTCGGCGCGCCGATCCCGCAACGGGCGGCGACACCGGCGCGCCCGCGCAGCCCGAACCGGACCTGCTCGCCGTCGAAGGCGCCTTGCTCGACGCGCTCTCGGCGCTGCTCACGCGCCACGCGCGCACGCGTGAAGCGCCGATCGGGCCGCACACGAACGATCCGCGCGTCGAGACCATGAAGGCGCTGCTGGCCGCCGATCTGCCCGCGCCGCTGCGCGTGGCCGATCTCGCCCAGGCCGTCGGCCTGTCGCCGTTCCACGCCACGCGCCTCTTCACCCAGGCGACCGGCCTGCCGCCGCACGCGTGGCGCACGCAGGTGCGCCTGCAGCGCGCACTCGGCCCGCTGCGCGCGGGCGCCTCGGTCGCCGACGTCGCCGCCGCCAGCGGTTTCGCCGATCAGAGCCACTTCACACGCCACTTCCGCCGCATGTTTGGCGTGCCGCCGGGACGCTGGCAGCAGTCCTGAGCCCTCATCGGCGACGACTGAGCGCGGCGACGCCGCAAGATCGTACAAGCCACCCGACGCGCCGCTCGCTATGCTGCTTTCCGAATCAGGAGAGACAGCTTGACCACCCATCCCCATCGATACAAGGAATTCGCCGCCGGTGTGCGCGACACGATCCCCATGATGATCGGCGCGGCCCCGTTCGGCATGATTTTCGGCACGCTCGTGACGTCGGGGCCGCTCGCGCTCTGGCACGGCCAGTTCATGTCGCTCGCGGTGTTCGCGGGCTCGGCGCAGTTCATCGCGGTCGGGCTGATCGCCTCGCACGCGAGCTACGCCGTGATCTGGGCCACCACACTGATCGTGAACCTGCGCCACGTGCTGTACGGCGCGACGCTCGCGCCCTACGTTTCGCATCTGCCGCTGCGCTGGCGGCTCGCGCTCGGCGCGGTGCTCGTCGACGAAGTGTTCGCCGTCGCCTGGGCGCATTACCGCCGCCATCCGCCCGGCGACGATGTCTCGCCGTGGCACTTCCTCGGCTCGGGTCTTTCGATGTATCTGAACTGGCAGATCTGGACCGCCGCCGGCCTGCTGTTCGGCGCGGCGTTCCCGGGGCTGCAGACGCTCGGCCTCGACTTCGCGATGGTCGTCACCTTTATCGCGATCGTGGTGCCGCAACTGGTGGCGCTGCGCTTCCTGGCCGCCGCCGTCACCTCGGGCGTGCTCGCGTTCTACTGGCAGGCGTGGCCGTACAAGCTCGGGCTGCTCTGCGCGGTGCTCGCGGGCGTGGCGGTGGGCGTCGCGCTTTCGCTGCCGCGCAAGCCGCGCCGCAACCCTGACGCCGACGCCCAATCGCGCGCACAAAACCAGACCGGCGAGCCGCGCCAGGCGCGCGCTCCGCGCGACGCACACGCCGTCGCGGGAGGCAGCCAATGAACCCGATCGACCACCCGATGAACTATGTCGTCCTGATCCTCGGCATGGCGCTGATCACGTGGATCGTGCGCACCGCCGTCTTCGTGCTCGGCGAGCGGCTCGTGTTTCCGCCGCTCGTGCGCACCGCGCTCGGCTTCGTGCCCGTGACCGTGCTCACGGCGATCATCGTCCCGATGGCGGTCTCGCCGCACGGCCAGGGCGCCGAACTGAGCTGGCGCAATCCGCAACTCGTCGGCGCATTGGCGGCGATCGCCGTGAGCGCGCTGACGAAACGTCCGCTGCTGACCATCGCCGTGGGCCTCGGCGTGTTCTTTCTCTGGCAAGGCGTCGTGCTGCGCTGAATCACGCGATGAACCCGCGCAAACAACCCTGAAAACGGTGAATCCGCGGCCCTTCGCGGCCGCCCATTCGCACGTTCCTTTCAATCGCCCGCTCAAGTTTCTCCGTCGCGCGCCGTTAAACCGTCGAAGCCTGCCTTGGCGCAGTGGCCAGCCGAAGCCCTGGCCATAGCCAGGCAACGCCAGGAATAAATCGGGGCAACCAGAATGGGGAATATCACCCTTAACCTCAAGGAAGAAACGCTTGCGTCGCTACGCAAGGACTTCGACGCGTTCCTGCGCGTCTCGCTGAAGCTCGACCCGCAGTTTCTGACGCCGTCGTTCGAGGACTTCCTGCGCGCGAAGCTGCTCGACAACATGACGCCGCTCACCGAGCAGGCGGTGCAGCGACTCTTGCAGGGCGGCCAGTACGCATGGGCCAAGCGCACGCTCGACAAGGAGTTTCCCGAAGTCGTCTCGATGCTGCTGCGGCAGGCGGGCGATTTTGGCTTCGGCGTGGCGTCGCGGCCTGAGTGGACGCCCGACGAGCTGACGAAGAAGTGCCGCGAGTGGGCAGCCGCCATCGTGCAGGAAGCCCAGGGCGAGGAAGCGCAGATCGACCCGCTGGCCGCGCAGATCAAGTCGGGCGTGCAGGACATCCAGACGCTCGAAGAGATCATGCAGACGCCGGCGTGGCGGCTCGCGGAATCGGTGCGTCAGCGCGTTTATGAGGCGAAGATCGGCTGCGAACAGGCCACCGGCTCGCTCGCGCGCGAACGGCTCGGCGAGCTGCGCGGCCTGCTGCGCCTCGGCATCGCGCACGGCACGTTCCAGAAGCAGGAAGCGCAGCAGATCATGGAATATCTGCGTCTGTTGAAGCCGGAAATCTTCGTCGAGGAACCCGACGACGTCTTCACGCGCCTCGCCGCCTGGCTGCGCAACTTCTTCGTGCCGCCGCCGAAGAACCAGCCGCGCTAAATCCCACCCGCCAGCCGGGGCGCCGCGTCGTGCCACACGCCAGCAACGCCGCGCCCTAGTCCCACATTTTCCGCAGTTTCGCGCCGATCTCGACCTTGGCGCGCGCCGCCGCGGCCAGTCCCGCCGCGCTCGGCGCGCTCGCCACGGGCGGCGCCGGCCACGCGCACGATTCGAACAGCGGCAGCATCGTCGGCGCGATGAAGCGCGTGCGCGACGCCCACACGTGCCGGTCGCCCAACGCCGACTGGTTGTGCACATAAAAGCGCTGCGGCACGACGATGTGCAGATCTTCCTTCGCACGCGTCATCGCCACGTAGAGCAGACGGCGCTCCTCTTCCAGTTCCTCGTCGCTGCCCGCGCCCAGATCGGACGGAATGCAGCCGTCCACGCCGTTGAGCACAAACACGTTGCGCCACTCCTGCCCCTTGGCCGAATGGATGGTCGAGAGGATCAGATAGTCCTCGTCGAGCAGCGGATCGGCCGATTCGGCGCTGGTCGCGTCGGGCGGATCGAGCGTCAGTTCGGTGAGGAAGCGCTCGCGCGACGGGAAGGTGCTCGCGATGCTCTCCATCTGCAGCAGATCGGCCATGCGCACCTGCGCGTCTTCGTGATTGCGTTCGAGATGCGGCTCGTACCAGCGCCGTACGCGCTCGAACTCGGCGGGCCAGGGCGTGGCGCGCGCACCGATGCTGTCGATGAGCGCCGTGAACGCGGCCCAGTCTTCGGCCGCGCGCGGCGGCGGCGCGAACGCGGCGAGCGCCTCGGCGGCGCGATACGCGCCCGTGCAGGCCGCGACCTGATCGAGCAGGCGCGCGGCCGTGGCCGGCCCGACGCCCGGCATCAGCTGCGTCACGCGAAACCCGGCCACGCGGTCGAGCGGATTCTCGGCCCAGCGCAGCACCGCGAGCACGTCTTTCACATGCGCGGCGTCGAGAAAACGCAGGCCGCCGAACTTCACGAACGGGATGTTGCGCCGCGCAAGCTCGATTTCGAGCGTCGCGCTGTGATGCGCGGCGCGAAACAGCACGGCCTGCTGCTTGAGCTTCATGCCGCCCTCGCGCGCCTCCAGAATCTGCTCGACGACGTAACGCGCCTGGGTCGCTTCGTCGGCGACCGTGACGAGGCGCGGACGCTGCTGCGACGCGCGGTCGGTCCACAAGTTCTTGGTGTAGCGCTCGGTGGCGGCGTCCATCACGGCGTTGGAAGCCGCGAGGATCGGCTCCGTTGACCGGTAGTTGCGTTCCAGCGTGACCTGACGCGCGGGCGGATCGAACTGCGCGGGGAAATCGAGGATGTTGCGTACCGTTGCGCCCCGAAACGAGTAAATTGCCTGCGCATCGTCGCCGACCACGGTCAGGCCGCGGCCGTCGGGCTTGAGCGCGAGCAGGATCGACGCCTGCAGCCGGTTCGTGTCCTGATATTCGTCGACGAGGATGTGATCGAAACGCGCGGCGAGATCGGCCGCAATCGCGGGTTCTTGCGCCATATGCGCCCAATACAGCAGCAAATCGTCGTAATCGAGCACGTTCTGCTTTTGCTTGGCATCGACGTAGGCGGCGAACAGCGCGCGCAGTTGCGGCTCCCATTCGAGGCACCACGAAAACGAGCGCGCGAGCACGTCGGCAAGCGAGCCGCCCGTGTTGACGACGCGCGAGTAGATCGCCAAACAGGTAGATTTAGCCGGAAATCGCTTCTCTTTCGCCGACAATCCCAGTTCATGGCGCACGAGGTTCATCAGATCGGCGGAATCTTCACGGTCGTTGATCGTGAACGCCGGCGACAAGCCGATCTGCTCGGCGTACTCGCGCAGCAGCCGCGCGCCGATGCCGTGAAACGTGCCCGCCCACGTGAGCCCCTGCGCAAGCACGGCGGCCGCGCCCGGCACGCCGGCGGCGATGCGCGAAACCCGCCGCGTCATTTCCTGCGCCGCGCGGCGCGAGAACGTTAGCAGCAGGATGCGGTGCGGATCGGCGCCGTTCACAACCAGATGCGCGACGCGGTGCGCGAGCGTGTTGGTCTTGCCCGAGCCCGCACCCGCGATCACGAGCAGCGGCTCCGGCAGCGTCGCGCCCGGCGCGAAGGCCTGCGGGCCGCCATGCTCGACCGCCGCGCGCTGCGCTTCGTTGAGCTTGGCGAGATACGCCGCGACATCCTGAGCGACGGCGTGGGCAACGTCGCTGGGTTGATCGGCGCGAGGATCGGAGGAAGCAGCGAGGGAAACGGCGGTGGACACGGGCGGGCGCGGAGAATCCGTAAGAGGCAGCGACGCATACTGTATATCCATACACCTTCGCGCCGCAAGCGCCGGATTTCACGGGGATTCTGCCGCGATCTGGCGACATTTATGCACCAACTCCGCGACACGATGCAAAACGGCGGCGCCCGTTGCCGGGACGCCGCCGCCGTCTACATCGACTCAATCGGCTTAATCGACTTAATCGACTTAATCGGCTCAAGCGGAGCGCGTCACGGCTGCTGCGCGCCGCCCTGCTGTTGCGCCGACTGGCCACTCATCTGGTCCTTCATTTCCGAGTCGTTGGCCTGACGGTCGGCCTTGCGGTTAATCTTCGCGTCCTTGACTTGCGACTTGTACTGCGTCTTGGCCTGCTTTTTCGCGTCGCCGTATTCGGTGCTCGCCGACTTCTTGGCGCTGCGGTATTCGGCGCTGGCCGCCGCGTTGGCGTTGCGCTTCTGCACCAGCGGGTCGGTCGGCTGCGGCGCGGTCAGATTCTGGGGCGCGGGCGCCGGTTGTGCGATCCCCGCGGCCGCCGGGGCCTGGCTCGGCGCCATGGCCGGTGCGGCGCCCGGGGCCATCGTCGGCGCTTCCCCGCCCGCCGGCGTGGCGGTCTGGGCGAAGGCGCCCTGCGCGAAGGCAGCGGCGGTGGCGGCAATGGCGGTAGCGGTCAGCAGCTTGCGAATCTGGGTCATGGCGTATCCTCTTTGCAGTGGTTCCGGGAATGACGTGCAACGGTTTTGCAACGGGCGTGCCCGCCGCTGACGCGTTGCCGTGCTGCCGTCTTCCCGCTCGATGGAGCCGCCCGGTCAGACAAACCTGACATCGTGGGCGGTCTCGTTTCGGTGAACCGATTCTCGTCTGAAGATCCGCGCGCCGTCCCGCGACGTTACGCAGCGTTTCATTTGCTGACGAATTCATAACATCTGGCCCCGACATGTAACCAGGCCAACCTCGACGCATCCCAGGCCCCGCGCCGCGCGATCGCTTATGATGCTCACCCTCCGCGCCGCCACGGCGCGCGCTTTTGTCCCGACGCATTTGCCTTTAACCGATTTCCACGCGCCATGCCCAATCTCGATTTCACGCTGACCGGCGACTACGTCGAACTCCACAACCTGCTGAAGATCACCGGTCTCGCCGACAGCGGCGGCTCGGCCAAGCAGATCGTCTCGTCCGGTGCGGTCAAGGTCGACGGCGAAGTCGAACTGCGCAAGACCTGCAAGATCCGCGCGGGCCAGTCGGTACTGCTCGGCGACACGCGCATCGCGATCCACGAAGCGCAGTAGCGCCCGACGCGGCGGCTGCCATCCATGCCGCCCCTGCCTTTGATGCACCACGCGGGTGCTTTTTGTCTGAAAGACAGGTAACCTCGACGGGTAGGCTCGCAACCGCTTGAGCCGCCCCTGCCTGCCCTCACGGACGCGATCCCCAGGCACTTTCCGACGCGGCGCGATGATTCGCGCCGCTTGCCTTTCATGACCCGAACGACCTCCACCGCGCGCAACGACCGCGCCAGCCGCGCCATCGCGCCGCCCTCGCTCAAGCGCCACGCCGCCGACACCGCACGTCTCGCCGCGCCGCTCGCCATCGCCCAGTTGTCGCAGATGGCGATGAGCGTCACCGACACCGTCCTGCTCGGCTCGCTCGGCGCGGGCGCGCTCGCGGCGGGCGGCCTCGGCGCGAATCTGTTCTTCGTGGTCGTGACGGTGCTGCAAGGCGTGCTGACCTCGGTCAGCGTGAGCGTCGCGCAGGCGCGCGGCGCCGATGATCTGCATCGCGTGCCGCACATCTACTGGACCGGTTTCGCGCTCTCGCTCGTGCTCGCGCTGCCCGCGTTCGCGCTGCTGTCGTTCGCGGAGCCGCTGCTGCACGCGCTCGGCGAGCCGCCCGTGCTCGCGCGCCAGGTCGGCGAATATGCGGCGGTGCTGCGCTGGGGCGCGCCCGCGAGCCTGATTGGCGTGGGGCTGATGCGCTCGTTCCTGCCCGCGATCGGCGCGGCGCGGCGGCTGCTCTGGATCTCGATCGCCAGCGTGTTCTTCAACGGCTTCCTGAACTACGGGCTGATCCACGGCGCCTGGGGCCTGCCGCGCCTCGGCTTTCTCGGCTCGGCGGCGGCCACCGCGGTCACGATCTGGCTCACCACCTTCGTGCTGATGGCGCTGCTGCATCTGCGCCCGTCGCATCAGCATTTCGTGGTGGCGCGCCGCCCGAGCGCGCCGATGATGGGCGAACTGTTCGCCATCGGCTGGCCCGTGGCGATCACCTACGCCGTCGAGGCGACGCTCTTTCTCGCTACCGGCCTGCTGATGGGCCTGCTCGGCGCGACGCCGCTCGCCGCGCACCAGATCGCGCTGAACGTCGCCTCGGTGATGTTCATGGTGCCGCTCTCGATCGGCCAGGCGGGCAACGTGCGCGTCGGTTACTGGATCGGCGCGGGCGTGCCGCGCGCGGCGCGTCATGCGGGCTTCGTCGCGCTGGCGCTCGGCGTGGGCTTCATGTCGATGTCGGCGCTCGTGATGGTGCTCGCGCCGCACTGGATCGTCGGGCTCTATCTGCATCTCGACGATCCGGCCAACGCGCAGACCGTCGCGCTCGCCACTTCGCTGCTCGGCGTGGCCGCGATCTTCCAGATCGTCGACGGCATGCAGACGGTCGGCTCCGGCTGCCTGCGCGGACTCAAGGACACGCGCATTCCGATGCTGGCCGCGACGCTCGGTTACTGGGGCATCGGCTTTCCGGTGGGCTATGCGCTGGCGTTCCACTTCGGTTACGGCGCGCTCGGCCTCTGGTGGGGGCTCGCGGCCGGTCTCGCGAGCGTGGCCGTGCTGATGACGTGGCGCTTTCACCGTATAAGCCTGCGCGCGGAAAACGAGGCGACGCACTCGCAGACGGCGTAAGCGGCCTCAACAGCCACGGCGGCTCGCGCGAACGACACGCGGGCCGCAAACCCGCGCGCCGTCCGGGCCACCTGGCGCGAGCGGTTAGAATACGCGGCTGGCGCCCGCAGCCGTCCGTCCCACGAGGGCGGGAAAACATCGCGCGACGCGATCGTCGGGAGCACCGACATCGGCGCAAGATCGCGCGGGATCGACGCACAATCCGCGCTCGATCGACGCAAATTGATCAACACGCCAGATCGACGGACTGCGCAAGCGCGACGCGCGCCGGCCACCCCGGCAACGCGAGCAAACCGCCCCTTTCGGACACACCGCACACAACGCGCACACGCCGCGCCGCCATCAAGAAAACGAACCCTCTCACGGACCACGCTTCCATGCTCGCCCCGATTACCCGACTGTTCCCGCTCTGGGCCGTGCTCGTCTCGCTCGCCGCGTATTTCAATCCGGGCGTCGTCGCGCCCATCGCGCCGCACGTCACCACGCTGCTGATGATCATCATGCTGGCGATGGGCGTGACGCTCTCGTTCGCCGATTTCCAGCGCGTCTTCACGCGTCCCGCGCCCGTGGCGGCCGGCATCCTGCTGCACTACCTCGTGATGCCGCTCGCCGCGTGGGTGATCGCCAAGGCGCTGCACATGCCCGCCGACCTGACCGCGGGCATGGTGCTCGTCGGCAGCGTGGCGAGCGGCACGGCCTCGAACGTGATGATCTATCTCGCGCGCGGCGACGTCGCGCTCTCAGTGACGATCAGTGCGCTCTCGACGCTCGTCGGCGTGTTCGCGACGCCGCTGCTCACGCGCCTCTACGTCGATGCCTCGATCGTCGTCGACGTGCACGGCATGCTGATGAGCATCCTGCAGATCGTCGGCCTGCCGATCGTCGTCGGGCTGATCGTGAACCGGCTCGCGGGCGGCCTCGTGCGCCGCGTCGAACCGGTGCTGCCGCTCGTCTCGATGGTCTCGATCCTCGCGATCATCGCCGCCGTGGTGGGCGGCACGCACGCGAGCATCGCGACGGTCGGCCCGGTCGTGGCGCTGGGCGTGGTGCTGCACAACGGCATCGGCCTGCTCGGCGGCTACTGGGGCGGACGTCTGCTCGGCTTCGAGGAATCCGTGTGCCGCACGCTCGCGATCGAAGTCGGCATGCAGAACTCCGGCCTCGCGGCGACGCTCGGCAAGCTCTACTTCTCGCCGCTCGCCGCCCTGCCGGGCGCGCTGTTCTCGGTGTGGCACAACCTGTCGGGCTCGCTGCTCGCGGGCTACTGGGCCGGCAAGCCCGCGCGCGGCAGCGAGCGCGACGCCGACGAGGCGCGCAGCGCCAATGCAGCGGCCGGCACGGCGCGACGCGGATAACGCGACGCACAACCTAAAGCGATACACAACCGGGCGCGCGCGCCAGCGCATTCATCACGCTAGCCGCGCTGCGCGCCCCATCCCGGACGGCGCGGCGACTTCGCGCAACGACGCACCCAACGCAACATCACGCACCAACGCGCCGCCATCGCCGTCCATCGCGCTGTCCATCGCGCCAGCCGCGCGACCCCGCCGCCCCACCCCGGCCCGAGCCGCTCGCTGCGCACTTCGCAACGCACGGCTTCGTCCCATCCGCCGATCCACACGCGCTCGCCCGGCGCGAACGGCAGCGCCTCGCCGGGCGCCAGCCAGTAGTCCTGCGCGTCGCCTTCCACGGTCAGCAGCACGCGCCCTTCGAGCACGCCCACCACGCCGCCTTGCGCGCAGCGCACGCGCCGGCATACGCCGCGCGGCACGTCGAGCGTTTCGGTGCTTTCGCGCCGCGCCTCCACTCCGTTGATTGCCCGATCCATCGCGCGCTCCTTCTCCCGCCGTTGATGATGCAGGCAGTATGGCGCGCCGCCGCCCGACGACGTTTCCAGCCGACGTGAAACGAGGCGCGCGCCTCGCGCCGGACGACATCCGACGCGCGCCGCAGTCCGCCGCTTCCCGATAGAATCGTGACGAAAAGACACATGTCTGCGAACCAGCCAGTCCGCGTCCCGCACCGGCGGCCGACCCCGAGGAGATCCCGCTTGCACGCGCCCGCCCTGCACTCCGCCGCCGCCCACGCCGACGACGCTTCGGACGCTTCATGCGCCTGGGCAATGCCACCGGATTCATCGGCGGACTCAGCAGCAACGTCGGCAAGCGCCGCCGCGCGCCGCCGCGCCCTCGCCTCCGGCCACGCGCGCCCGTTCGCCACGCTCGCCGCATGCCTGTGCCTCGCGCTCGCCGCGGGCTGCGCGACGCGTCCGCCCGCCAGCGACTATCCGCGCAAGTCCTCTGCCGCGATGTCCGCCGCCGACGCCCACGCCACGCCGCTCGGCGCCGCGCTGGCCGCGCCCGAGGCCGCGCACCCGGACCAGTCGGGCTTCCGCCTGCTCGCCACCGGCACCGACTCGCTGCAGATGCGCGTGGCGCTCGCGCGTTCGGCGACGAAGACGCTCGACATGCAGTACTACATCGCCAACGAGGACACCACCGGCAAGCTGCTGCTCGGCTCCGCGCTCTATGCGGCCGATCGCGGCGTGCGCGTGCGCATGCTCGTCGACGACCTGAACTTCCACGACATCGACCGTCTGATGGCCGCGCTCAACAGCCATCCGAACATCCAGATCCGCGTGTTCAATCCGTACGGCAGCACCAGCGAGTCGATGTTCAGGCGCACGCGCAACTTCTTCACGAACGTCGACCAGTTCACGCGCCGCATGCACAACAAGGCGACCATCGTCGACAACGAACTGGTGATCGTGGGCGGTCGTAATCTCGGCGACGAATACTTCAGCGCGAGCCCCACGCTGCAGTTCACCGATCTCGATGTGCTGGGCGCCGGGCCGGTCGCGCACGCGGTCTCCGAGAGCTTCGACGCGTACTGGAACAGCGCGGTCTCGTATCCGCTTTCCGTGATCAATCATCAGAAGTTCGACGCGCACGACCTCGACAGCGCGCGCGACGACCTGCGTCAGCACTGGCGCGAAACCGCCGAGCCGTACAACGCGAAGCCGCTCAACGCCACGCCGCTCGCGCAGCAGATCACGCGCGGCGAACTCGGGCTCGTGTGGGCGAAGTGGAATTTCGTGGCCGATTCGCCCGACAAGATCGCAGGCGCGCGCGATGGCGACGAACACGGCCAGATGGGCGACGCGATGCGCTCGCTGCTCGACCGAATCCAGCAGGCGAACCGCAGCGTGCTGGTGTTCTCGCCGTACTTCGTCCCGCACGACGCGGGCGTGCAGGCGATCCGCGACCTGACCGCGCGCGGCGTGCGCGTGGCGATCCTCACCAACTCGCTCGCGGCCACCGACGCCATTGCCGTGCAGGCCGGCTACAGCCCGTACCGCGTGCCGATGCTCAAGGCCAACGCCGAGCTTTACGAGTTCAAGCCGATCCAGGCCGAGCGCTCGGAGCAGCGGCGCTTCGGCATCGTCGGGTCGCGCTCGCGCGCGAGCCTGCACGCGAAGGCCTACGTGATCGACGACAGCACGCTCGTGATCGGCTCGCTCAATCTCGATCCGCGCTCGGCGAACCTCAACACCGAACTCGCACTCTCGATCGAAAGCCAGCCGATCGCGCACGAAGTGACCGGCTATTTCGCGCTCGCGAGTTCGCCCAAAGCGAGCTACCGCGTCACGCTCGCCACGCCCGCGCAGCTCGCGTCGATGCACGGCAGCGCGATCTCCTCGCCGCTCGTCTGGACCGACGAGGAAGACGGCGCGATCCGCACCTACAACCTCGATCCTGGTGCGGGTTTCTACCGAAATCTGCTAACCGGGCTATTCTTGCTGTTGCCGGTCGACAACCAGCTCTGAATCAGCTCTGATCTTCAGCGCGGGCGAGTCGGCCAGGCCTCGACGTCCGCCATCACAGCCAGCCGCGAGCGCCGTCCCGCCCTGCATGCGTTGTTCCGCATGCCCCGGGCGCGGCCCGCCCGCACCGGCCTCGCGCCGCGCAGCCACGCGCTGCGACGCCGTCGCCCAGCCATCACGCGGATCGAACCCGTCACGAAAGCGGCGCGCGCCTTCGATGCAGCGCCGCGTCATTCACCGGAGTCACCCATGACCGCATCTCAAGACAACGTCCGCATGGAGCGCGACACGTTCGGCGAAATCGCCGTGCCCGCCGCGCAGCTGTGGGGCGCGCAGACGCAGCGCTCGCTGCAGAACTTCCGCATCTCGACCGAGAAGCAGTCGCCGGAACTGATCACCGCGCTCGCGACGATCAAGCGCGCGGCCGCCGAAGTGAACCACGGCCTCGGCGTGCTCGACGAAGCCAAGGCGCGCGCGATCGTGCAGGCCGCCGACGAGATCATCGAAGGCAAGCATGCGGGCGAATTCCCGCTCGCCGTCTGGCAGACCGGCTCGGGCACGCAGACCAACATGAACCTCAACGAGGTGATCGCGAACCGCGCGAGCGAGCTGCTCGGCGGCGAGCGCGGCGAGGCGCGCAAGGTGCATCCGAACGACGACGTCAATCGCGGCCAGTCGTCCAACGACGTGTTCCCGACGGCCATGCACGTCGCGGCCGCCGTCGGCATCGTCAAGCATCTGCTGCCCGCGCTGAAGACGCTGCGCGACACGCTCGCGACCAAGTCGCAGCAATTCGGCGACATCGTCAAGATCGGCCGCACGCATCTGCAGGACGCCACGCCGCTCACGCTCGGCCAGGAGTTTTCGGGTTACGTCGCGCAGCTCGATCACGGCATCAAGCACGTGGAAACCACGCTGCCGCATCTCTACGAACTCGCGCAGGGCGGCACGGCGGTCGGCACCGGCCTGAACGCGCATCCGCAGTTCGCGCACAAGGTGGCCGAAGCCATCGCGAAGCTGACGGGCGTGCCCTTCGTCACGGCGCCGAACAAGTTCGAGGTGATGGCGGCCGCCGACGCGCTCGTGTTCGCGCACGGCGCGCTCAAGACCGTGGCCGCGAGCCTCATGAAGATCGCCAACGACGTGCGCTGGCTCGCGAGCGGCCCGCGCTGCGGCCTCGGCGAACTGTCGATCCCCGAGAACGAACCGGGCAGCTCGATCATGCCGGGCAAGGTCAACCCTACGCAGTCCGAAGCGCTCACGATGCTCTGCTGCCAGGTGTTCGGCAACGACGTGGCCGTGAACATCGGCGGCGCGAGCGGCAACTTCGAACTGAACGTGTTCCGCCCGATGATCGCGCACAACGTGCTGCAATCGATCCGCCTGCTCGCCGACGGCGCGCTGAGCTTCAACGATCACTGCGCGGTGGGCATCGAGCCGAACCGCGATCGCATCGACACGCTGCTCAACGAGTCGCTGATGCTGGTGACGGCGCTCAATCCGCACATCGGCTATGACAAGGCCGCGCAGATCGCCAAGAAGGCGCACAAGGACGGCACCACGCTCAAGGCCGCCGCGCTCGCGCTCGGCCACGTGACCGAGCAGCAGTTCGACGAGTGGGTGAAGCCCGGCGAGATGGTCGGCAACCTGAAGGGCTGAGTGCCGGCTTGAGTGCAGAATAAGCCCTTCATGAAGGGCTGAAATGCAAAACGGGCGGCGAGGTTTCTGGCCTCGCCGCCCGTTTTTTTTCACGCATCCTGTGCGTCAGACCACGCCCTTCGCCACTTCCTCGGGCTTCAGTTCGACGATCGCATCGAGCGCTTCCTTCACGTCGAGCGCGTATTTCGCGAGGCGCTTCTGCTCGTCGGTTTCCGGCACGAAGGTCGGCACGGGAATCGGATTGCCGTTTTCGTCGACGGCCACGAACACGATCAGGCAGTCGGTCGTCAGGCGCAGCTGGCCGCTTTTCGGATCGCCCGCGTGCACGGTGATGTGGATGTGCATCGAGGTGCGGCCCGTGGCCACCACGCGCGCGCGCAGCTCGACCATGTTGCCGACGAGGATCGGGCGGCGAAAGCGGATGTTGCCCACGCTCACCGTCACGCAATAGCGGCCCGACCAGACGGCCGCGCAGGCGTAAGCGGTTTCGTCGATCCACTTCATCAACGCACCGCCGTGGACTTTGCCGCCGAAATTCACGGAGGTCGGCTCGGCAAGAAAACGGAACGTCGTTTCCGAACGGTCCAGCGGCTGGGAAGGCGTACTCATATCGGCTCCGCTCGTGTGGGGGTTCCGCTTGCGCGGCGTGGAATCGTCGCGGCGATTCGTTTATAGGAGCGAACGATTATACGAGCGCATCAAGGCAATCGCAGCCGTGCTTTTGGTACGGGTGTTTTGCGGATCCGTTGAAAACCCGGGGCATTTTTTTTTGCGCGTCTCGCCCGTACCTCTAGCGCGTCACGCCGCCGAAAACCGCGCGCGGTAGTCGACCGGCAGCACGCCGTAGCGCCGCTCGAACGCGCGGCGCAGGTTCTGCTCGCTGCCGAAGCCGCAATCGGCGGCGATGCGCTTGACCGGCCGGCGCGACTGCGCGAGCGCGTGCGCGGCGGCTTCGACGCGCATCGCGGCCACGGTGCGCGCGGGCGTGCGCCCCACCGCTTCCACGTAACGGCGCGCGAAAGTGCGCGGACTCATGCGCGCCTCCTCGGCGAGCCGCTCGACGCTCAGCTCGACGTGCAGATTCGCCGCCATCCAGCCGTGCAGCGTCTCGAACGCGCCGCCCGCCGCGCTCTGCGCCTCCAGCGCCTCGCTGAACTGCGCCTGCCCGCCCGGCCGCTTCATGAACACGACGAGGCGGCGCGCCGCCTGCATCGCGACCGCGTGGCCGTGGTCCTCCTCGATCAGCGCGAGCGACAGGTCGATGCCCGCCGTCACGCCCGCCGAGGTCCAGACCGCGCGGCCGTCGCGCTCGTCGCGCAGCCAGATCGGCTCGGGATCGACGTCGATTTGCGGATAACGGCGCGCGAGCTGCGCGGCGTTGCGCCAGTGCGTGGTGGCGCGGCGGCCGTCGAGCAGGCCCGCCGCAGCCAGATAGAACGCGCCCGTGCAGACCGACGCGACACGGCGCGCGCGCGGCGCCGCCGCTGCGATCCACGCGACCAGGGCGGGATCGGGCACGGTCGTGTCGTCGATGGGAATGCCGGGGACGATCAGCGTGTCGATGGCGGCGGCGTCGAGCGAATCGAGCCGTTCGGTGACGACGGGCAAGCCCGCGAAAGTCGGCAGCACGCCGCCCGCCAGCGAGGCAACCGTGACGCGGTAGGCGCGCGGCGCAGTGGGGGAATGCGTGGGCGAATGTGTGGATGAATGCGCGGATGCGGCCGTGTCGCACAAGGCCGCGCGCACCGCCAGCTCGGCGCGCCAGAACGCCTCAACGGGACCGCAGGCATCGAGCAGCACGAGTTCGGGCGCGACCGCGAAAACCACGTGCCGCACGGGAGAAGAGTCAGACATGGCGCCAACCTGCGACGTAACCGGGAACGTCCCATCATCGCACGGGCGCATGTGGCAGTCAGGTCAATCTGGCATCAATTACTGCCACAGCATTCGGATGGCGATCAGTTGCGAACCGAAATGCCCTGATCGATCGTGCCGTACATGGTGATGCCGCTCGCGCTGCTGCTCGCCGGCGTGCCGCCTGCGCAGGCCGCGCAGAGCAGCGTGAGCGTTGCGAGGGCGCTGAGGACCAGAATCCGTTTCATGACTGCCTGTTTGCTTCAAGTGATGCACCGATTTTAGCGCGCGGGCCGCCAGCGCCTCAGTTTCGCGGGCGCATCGACACTTCACGTCGCGCTGAAACGTCGAATGGCGAGGTTCGCTACAGTGACGATATGGGCCGCCGCAGCGCGCTGCGGGCGGCCACCGTCCGTTTCCAAAGTCATCGAAGTCATCGACGCACCCGACGCACACGAAAGGAACCGCCATGATCCTGCCCGCCAGCGACGACACCCAGCATTTCCCCGGCCTCGCCCGCGTCGCCGCCCTGCTCGCCGATCCCG
>NZ_CAJZAR010000032.1:126363-205417 GCF_914484835.1 Paraburkholderia tropica | reverse complement strand
GCGCCGCGAGCGCTTCGTCGCGCGCGACGAGGTTGAGCGCGTCGGCGTCGAGCAGCACGGGCACGTTCAGGCGCAGGATCTGGTCTACGAGTTGACGCGCCGACGCGCTACCGCCCATGCCGCAGCCCGCCGCGACGGCGTCCATCGCATCGAGCGCGAGCCTGGCCGCCGCGTGCAGCATCAGTTCGGGATGCGGCGCGTCGTAGGGCGGGGCGTCGCTGCCGAGAAAACCCGCGTGAACCTTGCCAGCGCCCGTGAGCAGGGCCGCGCGCGCGGCGAGGATCGGCGCGCCGCACATGCCGGTGTCGCCGCCGATCACCGCGAGCGTGCCGAAGGTGCCTTTGTGCGTGGCGTTGTCGCGCGCGGGCAGGGCGTCGGCGAATAGCGCGGGCGCGTTCAGGCGCGCAGGGGGCTGCGCTTGCGTCGGGGCGATGGTGGCGTCGAAGTCGACGCCATCGGCCAGACCGATCGGCGCTACGCTGACCACGCCCGCATAGTCGCGGCCCGCGCCCGTGTAGAGCCCCGGCTTCGCTGCGATGAATGTGACGGTGTGCGTCGCGCGCACGGCCGGGCCGTCGCCGACCACGTTGCCGGTGTCGCTGTCGAGGCCGCTCGGCACGTCGAGCGCGAGCACGTGGCCGCGTTGCCGCGCGCGCGCCGAGAGGCGCACGGCGAGGTCCGCGAAGACGCCGTCGAGCGCGCGTCCGAGGCCGATGCCGAACAGGCCGTCGACGAGCCAGCCATAGGCGTCGAACGACGCGGGCGGCGAATCGCTGATCTTTACGCCAGCGGCGCGCGCGGTGTCGAGCGCCCAGCGCGCGTCGTCGGGCTTTACGTCGACGGGCATGCAGACTTCGACCTCGACGCCCGCGCGTTTGAGCTGCGCCGCGACCACGAGCGCATCGCCGCCGTTGTTGCCCGGACCCGCCGCGATCCAGACGGGCTGCGCGCCAAGCGGCGCGGGCGCGTGGGCGATCTGTTCGAGCAGGAAGTGGGCCGCGGCCGCGCCCGCGCGCGCCATCAGCGTGTGCGGGGGCACGATGGCTTGCGCGGCGGTCTCGCAGGCGCGCAGTTGCGCGACGGTGAGGAGCGGCGCGGCGCGGTCGTGCGGGTTGACGAGGGTGGCGACGGAAGCGGTGGAGGCGGTCGAAACGGTCGAAGCGGAGGGCGTGGCGTCGGTCATGGTGGCGGGCGTCGCCGGGAGGCCCGGCGTCGCGTGCGGTAAAGGCGTCGATAACGCAACGATACCCGAGCCGTCAGCCATTGGCGCGCGCGCTCGCCGCCGTTGCGCTGAAGATCATGGCGGCAGACGCGAGAAGGGAAACGCGAAGCGGGAGAAACAGGACGGGGACCAGCGAGGCGTGTTCTGCGGCGGACGCGCCCCAAGCCCCGGCGCAAGGCCGAACCCGACGCGGCACGCCGCGCCGGTCGACAGGCTGAACCTTAGCTGCGGCCGGGCCAGAACGCCTCGATGGTCTCGGCGGGCAGGTCGGGGCGGCTGTTGGAGATCTGCTGCGCGATCAGGCGCGCGGAGCCGAGCGCGAGCGCCCAGCCTGCCGGGCCGTGGGCCGCGTTGACGTAAAGGCGCGAGTCGCCCACGCTGCCGACCAGCGGCAGGCCGTCGGCCGACAGCAGCTTCATGCCTTCCCACGCGAGCGCGGCGGAAATGCGCGCGGCGCCCGGCGCCCAGTCGCGCGAGGCCTCGCCGAGCAGCGCGAGCGCTTCCTCGGTGAGCGACTCGGGCAACGGCTCGTCGAGCTGCTTGGCGTGCTGGAGCACCGCGCCGCCCGAAATGCGCAGCCGATGGTTCATGCGCGTGATGGCGATACGGCGCGCGGCGTCGATCAGCGTCGTGTGCGGCACGCATTCTTCGTGCGCGACCGGCGAATTCAGCGTGTGCATGCGCAGCGGATAAACCGGCAGCTTGATGCCGAGCGGCGCGAGCAGCTTCGCGGTCTGCGCGCCCGCTGCCACGACCACGGCATCGGCGGAAATCACTTCGACTTCACGCGAGCGCGAGGCGTCGTCGGGGCGCGGCGCGAGTTCGACGGCCGCACGCTGGCTTTCGATGCGCACGGCGCTCACTTCGCGTCCGGTCTGGAACTGCACGCCGCCGAGCGTATCGAGCACCTGCTTGAGCTGCTTGACGAACAGCGGGCAGTTCGCCACGCGGCCCTGATCGAAGCGCACGGCGCCCGCGAACGGCGGATCGGCGGGAATGGTGTGTTCGGTGGCCACGCACTCGTGCGGCGTGAGCACGTGATGCGGCGTCTCGAAACGGCGCAGCAGTTCGAGCGCGGGCTGCGTGAGCGACCATTCATCGCTGCCGCGCACGAGGTAGAGCAGGCCTTCGCGCTGTTCGTATTCGAGCTGGAAGCGGCCTTCGGCGTCTTCGAGCACGCTTTGCGCCGAGTCGATCAGCGGACGCAGCAGCGCGTAGCGCGCCTCGAAGGCTTCGGAGCCGTGCAGCGTGGCGAGGCGTTTGACGAAGGCGCGCGCCTGACCGGTGAAGCCGGTCTTGCAGATCACGCCGCCCGACGACTGCCGGCCGTTGCGCAGGAAGGTGGGGCCGAACCAGACGTCGAGCGGGGTCGGCAGCACGATGCCGCTATGGCCGTAGGTCGCGCCTTGCGCAACGGTGGCGTGGCGCTCGACCACGCAGACGCGATGGCCCGCCGCGCGCAGCTGGTAGGCGGTGGCGACGCCGGCGATTCCGCCGCCAATGACGATGACATCCATGACGATTTGATCTGCTGGCAGGCGGCGTGCCGTCGGGCGAGGGCGCCGTGCCGAAGAGGGTGTGGCATGCGGCGCGCAAGCCGCGCGCCGATCGGTGAAACGCGCAATCATAGCAGCCAAATCGCCCAGCTCGCCATGCGAGTGCGCCGGTTGACGTGCCCGGCGCAAGGTGGCGTGCACGCGCGCGCCCCGGCGGCGCGGGTGGCCGCCGGCTGCGGCCGGGCGTGCCGGGGCGGGGTGTCGGGCAGTGTGCTGAGTGGCGCGGAGGCCCGTCCCGTCACCGCCTCCTGTCATAAAAAAAGCTGCCAGGCCGAATGCCGTGGCGGGATTAATGGCGTCGTCATCGCGAAAACGCGCACGGGCGTGCGCCGCGCGATGTGCGCGGATCGGCGTCGGGGGCGGTCGGAGAGGGGCTTCCGGGTTATAATCACGGCCTCCTTTCATCGCCCGACGTCGGCCCGACGTCGTCGCCTGCGCCCCCTGCGACGCCCCCCCGCGACGCACCCGTGCGAGGCCAGGCGCGACGTAACCTCGACGCAACGCCCCAGTCCATGGCCCACTTCTCGTGTTTCCCCGGTGCTTCGGCCCTCTCCGACTTCCGTCAGACCCGCCTGCTCGAGACGCTTCAGCGTATCGATGCCAACATCGTCGGCGTGCGCGGCCAGTTCCTGCATTTCGTCAACTCGGCCACGCCGCTTTCCGCTGACGACAGCGCGAAGATCGAAGCGCTGATGCACTACGGCGAGCCGTTCGCGGCCCCGCAGGAGCGCGGCAGCACGGTGACGTTCCTCGTCGTGCCGCGCTTCGGCACGGTGTCGCCGTGGGCGAGCAAGGCCACCGACATCGCGCATCACTGCGGCCTCGAACACGTGCGCCGCATCGAGCGCGCCGTCGAGTACACGGTGATCCTCAAGAGCGGCCTGCTCGGCGGCAAGAAAACGCTGTCGGACGAGGCGCACGCGGCGGTGGGTGCGGCGCTGCACGACCGCATGACCGAGAACGTCGCGGCTTCGCGCGATCAGGCGCTGCATCTGTTCGACGAACTGCCGGCGCGCCCGATGCAGACCGTCGACGTGCTCGGCCACGGCCGCAAGGCGCTGGAAACGGCCAACGGCGAACTGGGCCTCGCGCTCGCCGACGACGAAATCGACTATCTCGTCGAGAACTTCACGAAGCTGGGCCGCAATCCGACCGACGTCGAACTGATGATGTTCGCGCAGGCCAACAGCGAGCACTGCCGCCACAAGATCTTCAACGCGAGCTGGACGATCGACGGTCAGGATCAGGATCTGTCGCTGTTCGCGATGATCCGCAACACCGAGAAGATCAGCCCGCAAGGCACGATCGTCGCGTACTCGGACAATTCGTCGATCATGGAAGGCGCGGTCGCTGAGCGCTGGTTCCCGCGCAAGAACGGCGCGGACGGCGCGCCGGGCGAGCAGTACGGCCGCCACACCGAACTCACGCACACGCTGATGAAGGTGGAGACGCACAACCACCCGACCGCGATCTCGCCGTTCGCCGGCGCGGCCACGGGCTCGGGCGGCGAAATCCGCGACGAAGGCGCGACGGGCCGCGGCGCGCGTCCGAAGGCCGGTCTCACGGGCTTCACGGTCTCGAACCTCGATCTGCCGGAAGCGCGCGAAACGTGGGAAAACGCCCGCGACGCCGCCACGCCGCTCACGCACCGCAATCCGGCCGACGCGCACGGCGCCTACGGCCGCCCGGACCGCATCGCCTCGCCGCTGCAGATCATGATCGACGGCCCGCTCGGCGGCGCCGCGTTCAACAACGAATTCGGCCGTCCGAACCTCGGCGGCTACTTCCGCGTCTACGAGCAGAACGTCGCGGGCACCGTGCGCGGCTATCACAAGCCGATCATGATCGCGGGCGGCATCGGCAACATCAGCGCGCAACATACGCACAAGCACGATCTGCCCGAAGGTTCGCTGCTGATCCAGATCGGCGGCCCCGGCATGCGCATCGGCATGGGCGGCGGCGCGGCCAGCTCGATGGCGACCGGCACGAACACCGCCGAACTCGACTTCGACTCGGTCCAGCGCGGCAACCCGGAAATCGAGCGCCGCGCCCAGGAAGTCATCAATTCCTGCTGGCAGCTCGGCGAAGACAATCCGATCCTGAGCATTCACGACGTGGGCGCGGGCGGTCTGTCGAACGCCTTCCCCGAACTCGTCGACGGCGCAGATAAGGGCGCGCGTTTCGAACTGCGCAAGGTCCAGCTCGAAGAATCGGGCCTCTCGCCGCGCGAAATCTGGTCGAACGAATCGCAGGAACGTTACGTTCTGGCGATCTCGCCCGCCGATCTGCCGAACTTCGAAGCGATCTGCGCGCGCGAGCGCTGCCCGTTCGCCGTCGTGGGCGTGGCGACCGCCGAGCGCGAACTGAAGCTGATCGACAGCGACGAGCAGGCGCTCGCCGCGAACGGCGGCCATCAGCCCGTCGACATGCCGATGGACATCCTGCTCGGCAAGCCGCCGCGCATGCACCGCAACGTCGAGCACGCGAGCACGCCGCTCGTGCCGGTCGACGTCACGGGCATTTCGCTCGACGAAGTCGCGAAAAGCGTGCTGCGCCACCCGACGGTCGGCAGCAAGTCGTTCCTGATCACCATTGGCGACCGCTCGGTGGGCGGCACGAACGTGCGCGACCAGATGGTCGGCCCGTGGCAGGTGCCGGTCGCCGACTGCGCGATCACCGCGCTCGACTACGCCGGCTACAAGGGCGAAGCGATGACGATGGGCGAGCGCACGCCGCTGGCCGTGATCGACGCGCCCGCGTCGGGCCGCATGGCCATCGGCGAAGCCGTCACGAACATCGCCAGCGCGCCCATCGCGTCGCTCGACAAGCTCAAGCTGTCGGCGAACTGGATGGCCGCGTGCGGCGCGCCGGGCGAAGACGCCGCGCTCTACGACACGGTCAAGGCGATCGGCATGGAACTGTGCCCGGCGCTCGGCATCGGCATTCCGGTGGGCAAGGATTCGCTCTCGATGCGCACGAAGTGGAACGACGAAGGCGTGGCGAAGGAAGTGGTCGCGCCGGTTTCGCTGATCATCTCGGCGTTCGCGCCGGTCGAGGACGTGCGCCGTCACCTCACGCCGCAACTGCGCCGTGTCGACGAAGCGGGCGAGTCGGTCCTGATCGCGATCGATCTGGGCCGCAGCAAGAACCGCATGGGCGGCTCGATCTTCGCGCAGGTCACGCAACAGGTCGGCGACGCCGCGCCGGACGTCGACAGCGCCGAAGACCTCAAGCAGTTCTTCAACGCGATTCAAAAGCTCAACGCGAACGAACAGGTGCTCGCCTACCACGACCGCTCGGACGGCGGCTTGTGGGCGACGGTCTGCGAAATGGCGTTCGCGGGTCACACGGGTGTGTCGCTGAATGTCGACATGCTCACGCTCGACGGCGAGCACGGCACGGACTTCGGCGACGCCAAGGACTGGGCGAAGCAGACCAGCGGCCGTCGCGACGACCGCACGCTGCGCGCGCTGTTCTCGGAAGAACTCGGCGCCGTGATCCAGGTCCCGGCCGCCCAGCGCGACGCCGTGCTGGCCGTGCTGCGCGAGCACAATCTGTCGGTCTGCTCGCACGTGATCGGCACGCTGAACAACCGCGATTCGATCGAGATTTACCGCGACGCCAAGCGCATCTACGAAGCGCCGCGCGCCGAACTGCAACGCGTGTGGAGCGAAGTGAGCTGGCGCATCGCGCGTCTGCGCGACAACCCCGCCTGCGCCGACGCCGAATACGACGCGCTGCTCGACGCCGCCGATCCTGGCATGCAGCCGCAGCTCACGTTCGATCCGGCCGAAGACGTCGCCGCGCCGTTCATCGGCAAGGGCGCGCGTCCGCGCGTCGCGATCCTGCGCGAGCAGGGCGTGAACTCGCACCTCGAAACCGCCTACGCGTTCGACCGCGCCGGTTTCGACGCGCACGACGTCCACATGAGCGACCTGCTTGCAGGCCGCGCCACGCTCGCCGACTTCGCGGGCGCGGTGGCCTGCGGCGGCTTCTCGTACGGCGACGTGCTGGGCGCGGGCGAAGGCTGGGCCAAGACGATCCGCTTCAACGCGCAGCTCGCGGACATGTTCGCGGCGTTCTTCGCGCGTCAGGACACGTTTGCGCTCGGCATCTGCAACGGCTGCCAGATGCTGTCGAGCCTCGCCTCGATGATTCCGGGCGCCGAAGCCTGGCCGAAGTTCACGCGCAACAAGTCGGAGCAGTTCGAAGCGCGCTTCTCGCTCGTCGAAGTGCAGAGCTCGCCGTCGATCTTCTTCAACGGCATGGAAGGCTCGCGCATTCCGGTCGCGGTCGCGCACGGCGAAGGTTTCGCGGACTTCTCGCAGCAGGGCGATATCTCGAAGGTCGCGGTGGCGATGCGCTACGTCGATCATCGTGGCCAGGCCACCGAGGGCTATCCGTTCAATCCGAACGGCTCGCCGCAAGGCATTACCTCGGTCACGACCGCCGACGGCCGCTTCACCGTGCTGATGCCGCACACGGAGCGCGTGCAGCGCACCGTGACGATGAGCTGGCACCCGGAAGGCTGGGGCGAGGCGAGCCCGTGGCTGCGCGCGTTCCAGAACGCACGCAAGTGGGTGGGCTAAGGCGCGCTCGCGAGGCCTAGCTGATGTCTGACTGACACGGCCGGCCGCGCATCCCGGAAACCCCGGTCAGGTCCGCTACGGCGGGCATGACCGGGGTTTTTGTTTGGGCGTGCGGTGAATAGCGGGCGTATTCGCCGCAGATTATGCGGTGAATAAATTGTCGATGCGGCGAATACGCGCCATAATCACCGCATGAATAGCGGCGAATACACCTACATCTGGCAGGCCGGCGACTGGCCCGAGTGGCGCTTCGACATGGCGGCGCTTGCTCAGCCCATGGCCGAGGCGAGCCGCGCGCAAGGGCTGCTGATGGGGCGTCTCGCCGATGTCGGCATGCGTCTGCGCGACCAGGCGAGCCTCGCGGCGCTGACCGAGGACGTGCTGAAAACCAGCGAAATCGAGGGTGAGCGGCTGAGCGTGGTGTCGGTGCGTTCGTCGATCGCGCGGCGTCTGGGCGTGGATATCGGCGCGCTCGCGCCCGTCGATCGCCACGTGGAAGGCGTGGTGGAAATGGTGCTCGACGCCACGGGCAACTGCCGTCTGCCGGTCACGCGCGAGCGCCTGTTCGCGTGGCACGCGGCCTTGTTTCCGACCGGTTACGCGGGTCTCACGCGCATTCAGGTGGGTGCCTGGCGCGACGACGCCACGGGTCCGATGCAGGTCGTGTCCGGGCCGATCGGGCGTCAGCACGTGCATTTCGAGGCGCCGCCCGCGCCGCGCCTCGACGCGGAATTGCAGCGCTTTCTCACATGGCTCAACGCGCCCGCGCAGGTGCCGCCGCTGATCAAGGCCGGGCTCGGCCACCTCTGGTTCGTCACCTTGCATCCGTTCGACGACGGCAACGGCCGCGTCGCGCGCGCGATCGGCGACTTGTTGCTCGCCCGCGCAGACGGCAGCTCGCAACGCTTCTACAGCCTGTCGGCGCAAATCCAGCGCGAGCGCAAGGCGTATTACGCGATGCTCGAACGCACGCAGCGGCAATCGATGGACGTGACCGAATGGCTGCGCTGGTTTCTCGACACCTTGCATCGCGCGGTCGATCACGCGCAGATCACGCTCGACTCGGTGCTCGTGAAGGCGCGCTTCTGGCGTCAGTGGGCGGACGCGCCGTTCAACGAGCGCCAGGCCAAGGTCGTCAACCGGATGCTCGACGGTTTCGACGGCAAGCTCACCAGCAGCAAGTGGGCGGCGCTGGCGAAATGCTCGTCGGACACGGCGCTGCGCGATATCAACGACCTTGTCACGCGCGGCGTGTTGCGCAAGGGCGACGGCGGCGGACGCAGCACGAGCTACGAACTGACGCCGCCAGCATGAAAAAACCCCGCGCCTTGGCAGGTCGCGGGGTTCTTCCCACAGCGAAACCGGAGTTCGGTTTTACTGGATCTTCGCTTGCGCGCGCAGCTGCTTCTCGAAGCCGAGCAGCTTTTCCTGCTGGAGCTGCTGCACGATCTGCGGGCGAACCTGCTCGAGCGGCGGCGGCGCGATCGCGCGGATATCGTCCACGCGGATGATGTGCCAGCCGAATTGCGTGTGCACCGGCGTATCGGTGACCTGGCCTTTCTGCAGCGACGTGGCGGCCGCGGCGAACTCAGGCACGTAGGCCTTCGGGTCCGACCAGTCGAGATCGCCGCCGTTCTTCGCCGAGCCCGGATCCTTCGAGTATTGCTTCGCGAGGTCTTCGAAGCTCGCGCCGCCCTTGATCTTCGCGATCAGGTCCTTCGCCTGCTGCTCGTTGTCGACGAGGATGTGGTGCAGGTGATATTCCTTGCCGCCCGCGCCTTGCGTGAGCTTGTCGTACATCGCCTTGACTTCGGCGTCCGTCGGCTGGTTGTTCTTGAGGAAGTCCTGGATCCACGCGTGCAGGATGACCTGCTGCTGCGCCATCGCCAGTTGCGCCTTCACGTCGGGGCGATTCGGAATGCCCAGACGCGCGGCTTCCTGCATCAGCACTTCACGGTTGACCAGTTCTTCACGCACGGCCTTTTGCAGATCCGGCGTGTCTTGCTGGCCTTGGGCCACGACCTGGGCGACGAGCGCGTCGGCGCGCGACTTCGGAATCGGCGTGCCGTTCACGACGGCGATGTTCTGCGCAAAAGCGGGAGCCGCAGCGAACGCAGCCAGCAACACCCAGAGACGGGTTTTCTTCAAGGTCATCTGTAAGTCCTAACAGGGCGAACCAAAAGGGCGAACCAAAAAAGTGGGGCTTTTAGCGGGGCAGCGCTGCGGCTTCTTCGGGCGTGAGCGCCGTGATCGCGAGTGCATGGATGCCGCGCTGCATGGCCTCGGCCAGCGCATCATACACCATGCGGTGCCTTGCCACGCGGGCTTTCCCGGCGAATGCGGACGCAACGATCGTGACGTGATAATGCCCGCCCGCCGAGGCACCGGCGTGACCGGCGTGCTGCGCGCTGTCGTCGCGCACGACGATCGAATCGACCGGCGCGAGCGCCGCCGTGACGCGCGTTTCGATCAGCGCGAGGCGCTCCGCGGGACTGGCGTTGAGGAATACGTCGCTCATTCTTCTTCCTTCATGTGACGCGACAGCCACAGGCTCTGGCCGACGATGAACACCACCAGAATGCCGGTCGCGCCGAACAGCTTGAAATCGACCCACGCGTCGGTGGAGAAGTGGAACGCGACGAACAGATTCAGAATGCCGAGCAGCGCGAAGAAGATCGACCAGACGAAGTTCAGTTGCGTCCAGATACGCGTGGGCAGCGTGATCTGCTTGCCCATCATCGCTTCGATGAGGTTCTTGCCGAACGCCACCTGCGAGACCAGCAGCACGATCGAGAATGCCCAGTAGAGCACCGTGGGTTTCCACTTGATGAAGGTTTCGTCGTGCAGCATCAGCGTGGCGCCGCCGAACACGACGACGATGCCCAGACTCAGCCACAGCATCGGGTCGACCTTGCGGTGACGGAACGCCACCCAGGCGATCTGCACGAGCGTCGCGGCGATGGCCACGGCGGTCGCCGTGAAGATGCCCCATACCTTGAAGGCGACGAAGAACAGGATGATCGGGAACAGATCAAACAGAAATTTCATTATCGGCCTGAAGTTGGCTCAATGGTTGGTCCAATGAGCTGCTAAAAGAGGGCGCGACGCCCGCGCGGCCCCAGGGCCGGCGGGCGGTCGCGCCCTCACGCGAGGCGGCGCCTCGCTTACTTGGGCTCGAATTGTAGCGCAGCCGAATTGATGCAATACCGCAGGCCGGTCGGGGCCGGACCATCTTCGAACACGTGGCCCAGATGCGCGCCGCAGTTCTTGCAGCGGACCTCGATGCGCAGCATGCCGTGCGTGCGGTCCGTGCGTTCCTCGATCACCTCGCCGTCGATCGGACGGAAGTAGCTCGGCCAGCCGCAACCGGCGTCGAATTTCGTGTCGGATTCGAACAGCGGCGTGCCGCAGCAGACGCAGTCGTAGATGCCGCGTTCGTTGTGGTCCCAGTATTTGCCGGTGAAGGCGCGTTCGGTGGCCGCGTGGCGCGTGACCTGGTATTGCGTGGGGTCGAGCTTCGCGCGCCATTCGGCGTCGGACTTGTGGCCGGGGTAGGCGTCGGAGTTATGGTCGTCCTGGCTCATGTCGGGTTCCTGTCGGGTTGCGGTCGAGGGAAAGTGCGGAAGAGTCGCTTAGATGGGGACGCGCTCACGAAGAGCAACTGACTTCGAGCGAGCTGGCCCAGTCGGGCGGCAGCGCCGCATAGCTTTCGTATTCCGGCTGTTCGTCGAACGGACGCTTGAGCACCGTCGCGAGCCGCTCGACTTCGCTGAAATCCTTCTGCGCCGCGCGCTCGATAGCCGTTTGCGCGAGGTGATTGCGCAGCACGAACTTCGGATTGACGCGATTCATCGCTTCGGCGCGCGCGGCGTCGTCGCGGGTTTCGTGCGCGAGGCGCGCGCGGTACGTTTCGGCCCACGCATCGAACGCGGCGCGGTCGAGGAACAGGTCGCGCACGCTCGTGTCGCCGCTCGCGTCGTGTTTCGAAACACGCGACAGATAACGGAACGTCAGCGTGAAGTCGGCGCGATTCGCATGCATGATTTCGAACAGCTGGTTCGCGAGCTGATCGTCGCCTTCGCGCGCGTGTTCGAGGCCCAGCTTCGCGCGCATGCGCGCTTCGAGCGCGGGCGCGAAATGTCCCTTGAAGCGTTCGAGCACGCCTTGCGCGTCGGCTACGCAGCGCTCGCCGCGCGCCTTGTCGTCGGCGATGTCGTACTGCGCGCCGAACAGCGGCAACAGCGCCTGCGCGAGACAGAACAGATTCCAGTACCCGATCTGCGGCTGATTGCGGTACGCGTAGCGGCCCTGCGAATCCGAATGATTGCAGATGTGATTCGCGTCGAATCCGTCGATGAAACCGAACGGGCCGTAGTCGATCGTGAGACCGAGGATCGACATGTTGTCGGTGTTCATCACGCCGTGGCAGAAACCCACGGCCTGCCACTCGACCATCAGCGCCGCCGTCGTGCGCACGGCCTGATCGAGCAGCGCGAGATACGGATCGTCGGCTTCGCGCAGCTGCGGATAGAAACGGTCGATGACGTGGTCGGCGAGCGTGCGCAGCGCCTCCACGTTGTCCTGCGAATAGAAGTGCTCGAAGTGGCCGAAGCGCACGAAGCTCGGCGAGACGCGCGTGACGACCGCGGCCGTTTCGAGTTCCTCGCGGCGCACGGCCTGATCGGAGCCCGTCACCGTGAGCGCGCGCGTGGTCGGAATGCCGAGATGATGCATGGCCTCCGAGCACAGATATTCGCGTATCGACGAGCGCAGCACCGCGCGGCCGTCGCCCATGCGCGAATAGGGCGTGCGGCCCGCGCCCTTGAGCTGGACGTCGTAGCGCTGGCCCGCGTGCTCGACTTCGCCGAGCATCAACGCGCGGCCGTCGCCGAGCTGGCCCGCCCAGACGCCGAACTGATGCCCCGAATAGACGGCTGCATACGACATGGCCGAGGGCGGGCGTTCGCGTGTGAAGTTGCCGCAGAAAAACGCCGCGAACGCCGGATCGTTCACGACGCTTGCGTCGAGCCCGAGCAGCGCCGCCGTTTCCGGCGAGAAGCCGACCACGTAGGGCGCGGGCAGCGGTGCGCCGGGCAGGCGCGTGTGGAAGGTCGCGCCGAGCGCGGCGAACGCGTCGCTGCGCGATGCCGTGAGCGCGCGTTCGAAGTCGGCGAGGGCGCCGCTTTGCGGTGCCTGGGCGGCGGATGCGCCGCCTTGCGAGTCTGAAAGGCCTGGTGAAAACGACATATTGAGCGCCTATGGAATAGCCGATATTGTAAGTCCGCGCCCGCCGGCGTGCAGGACCGGCCATCGACGCCGCCGATACAGTGGTTGTCGTCGACATAATCAATCAGCGCCAATCGGCGTGCCGCCCGGGCACGCACGCGCCGGACCCGGCGAGCCCCGCTCCATCCCATAACGAGAATGACCGCATTCGAGTCGAGGAGACCGCCGAGCATGACTGCGCCGCTGCTGGGACACATGATGGACGTGCCGCTACTCGTATCGTCGCTGATCGCGCATGCCGCGCGTCATCACGGCCACACCGAGATCG
Organism: Paraburkholderia tropica; assembly: GCF_914484835.1. GTDB lineage: Bacteria > Pseudomonadota > Gammaproteobacteria > Burkholderiales > Burkholderiaceae > Paraburkholderia > Paraburkholderia tropica_A. The sequence continues at coordinate 192,496 of NZ_CAJZAR010000032.1, read as the reverse complement.
TGTCGCGCCGCATCGAAGGCGACCTGCACCGCTATACCTACCGCGATTGCGAGGCACGCGCGAAGCAGCTCGCGCAGGCGCTGATCGCGCTGGGCGTCGAGCCCGGCGAGCGCGTCGGCACGCTGGCCTGGAACGGCTATCGGCACATGGAGGCGTATTTCGGCGTGACCGGTTTCGGCGCCGTGTGCCACACGATCAATCCGCGTCTCTTTCCCGAGCAGATCGCGTGGATCGTCAATCACGCCGACGATCGCTACGTGCTGTTCGACATCACGTTCGCGCCGCTCGTCGACGCCCTCGCGCCGCAATGTCCGAATGTGCGCGGCTGGATCGCGCTGTGCGACGCGTCCCATCTTCCGGCGATGAAAACGCCGGTGCTCGCGTATGAAACGCTGCTCGCGGCGCAAGACGGCGCGTACGCGTGGCCCTTGCTCGACGAGCGCAGCGCGTCGAATCTCTGCTACACGTCCGGCACCACGGGCAATCCGAAGGGCGCGCTCTATACGCATCGTTCGTCGGTGCTGCATGCGTATGCGGCGTCCTTGCCCGATTCGATCGGGCTCTCGGCGCGCGACGCGATCCTGCCCGTCGTGCCGATGTTCCATGTGAACGCCTGGGGCATTCCGCACGCCGCGCCGCTCAACGGCGCGAAGCTCGTGCTGCCCGGCAAGGATCTCGACGGCAAGTCGCTCTACGAATTGATGGAATCCGAAGGCGTGACCTGCTCGGCGGGCGTGCCGACGGTCTGGCTCGGCCTGCTCACTTATATGCGCGACGCGGGCGTGAAGTTTTCGACCTTGCAGCGCACGGTGATCGGCGGCTCGGCGTGTCCACCCGCGATGCTGCGCACCTACGAAGACACCTACGGCGTGCAGGTGATCCACGCATGGGGCATGACGGAGATGTCGCCGCTCGGCACGCTCGCGAAGCTCAACTGGGAGCAGGCGCAGCGTCCGCTCGATGCGCAACGCGCGTTGCTCGAAAAGCAGGGCCGCGTGCTTTTCGGCGTCGACATGAAAATTGTCGGCGACGATGGGCGCGATCTGCCGTGGGACGGCGTCGCGTTCGGCGATCTGCATGTGCGCGGGCCGTGGGTTATCGAGCGGTATTTCCGGCAGGAGGGCGGCACGCCGCTCGTCGACGGCTGGTTCCCGACCGGCGACGTCGCGACCATCGACGCCGACGGTTTCCTCCATATCACCGACCGCAGCAAGGACGTGATCAAATCGGGCGGCGAGTGGATCAGTTCGATCGAGCTGGAAAACATCGCGGTTTCGCATCCGGCGATCGCGGAGGCCGCGTGTATCGCCTGCGCGCATCCGCGCTGGACCGAGCGGCCGCTGATCGTCGCGGTGAAGAAGCCCGGCGCAGCGGTCACGCGCGAGGAACTGCTCGCGTATTTCGACGGCAAGGTCGTGAAGTGGTGGCAGCCCGACGACGTCGCTTTCGTCGACGAACTGCCGCACACGGCCACCGGCAAGCTGCAAAAGCTCAAGCTGCGCGAGCAGTTCCGCAACCACGTGCTGCCCACGGCGGCGGCCGCGAGCGAGCATTGTCCGATGGAGCCGCTCGACGTGCATGTGGACGTGAAGCTGGACGTGAACGCGGGCGCGCCTCGCAGTTCGTAATGAGTTGAGTTGAATTGAATTGAGTTGCTTCGGCGCGGCCAGCTGGCCGCGTTTTTTTATGCGCTTTCCGCGTGCTTTTGACGGCTTGTTTCCAAACCTGCCCGAGCGTCGGTACAAACCCTGACGCCTTTGTTATCGAAAAAAATGGAACGAACGTTCTTTTTTTGGTATTCTGCCTGCTGACCGGGAATGTCGGACAATGAAGCCGGCGACGCACAACGCGGCCCGCAAGCATGGAGGCAGGCAAATGGTAGTGGACAACGCGGCAGTGAAATACACGACTCGCGACGGCGTCGCCGTCATCACGCTCAACAATCCGCCCGTCAACGGCCTGGGTCACGCGACCCGCACCGGCATCGTCGAGGGCATCGCGCGCGCCAACAGCGACGCGGCCGTGACGGCCATCGTCATCACGGGCGCGGGCAAGGCCTTCTCGGGCGGCGCCGACATCACCGAATTCAACACGCCGAAGGCCACCCAGGAGCCCACGCTCCACACCGTCATCAAGGAAGTGGAAAAGAGCGCGAAGCCCGTGGTCGCCGCGATCCACAGCGTGGCGATGGGCGGCGGCCTCGAACTGGCGCTCGGCGCGCACTACCGCATCGCCGCGCCCGGCGCGCAGATCGCGCTGCCCGAAGTGAAGCTCGGCATTCTGCCCGGCGCAGGCGGCACGCAGCGCCTGCCGCGTGCGATCGGCCTCGAAGCCGCGCTGAACATGATCGTCAGCGGTGCGCCGGTGCCGAGCGAAAAGCTCGCGAAATCGGGCCTGTTCGACGCGATGGCGCAAGGCGATCTGCTCGACGAAGCCGTCGCGTTCGCGCGCAAGGCCGCCGACAAGCAAGGCCCGCATCCGCTCGTGCGCAACCGCAAGATCGAGCATCCGAACGCCGAAGGCTTCCTGCAATTCTCGCGCAACACCGTCGGCGCGATGTCGAAGAACTATCCGGCGCCCGTGAAGTGTATCGACGCGATCGCAGCCGGCGTGAAGCAGGGCTTCGACAAGGGCCTCGCCTACGAGCGCGAATGCTTCGTCGAACTCGTGCAGACGCCGGAATCGCACGCGCTGCGTCACGCGTTCTTCGGCGAGCGCGCCGCGAGCAAGATTCCCGATGTGCCGTCGAGCACGCCCATGCGCGACATCCAGAAGATCGCGGTGATCGGCGCGGGCACGATGGGCGGCGGCATCACGATGAACTTCCTGAACGCGGGCGTGCCAGTCACGCTGCTTGAAACGAAGCAGGAAGCGCTTGATCGCGGCCTCGCCACCATCCGCAAGAACTACGAAGCGCAGGTCAAGAAGGGCAAGCTCACGCAGGAGAAGCTCGACGCGCGCATGGCGCTGATCAGCCCGACGCTCTCCTATGACGACCTCAAGCAGGCCGACCTCATCATCGAGGCGGTGTTCGAGGAACTCGGCGTGAAGGAGCAGGTGTTCAAGCGTCTGGACGAAGTCGCGAAGCCGGGTGCGATTCTCGCCTCGAACACTTCGACGCTCGACGTCGACAAGATCGCGGCCTTCACGAAGCGTCCGCAGGACGTGGTCGGTCTGCACTTCTTCAGCCCGGCCAACGTGATGAAGCTGCTCGAAGTCGTGCGGGGCAAGGACACGGCGAAGGACGTGCTCGCCACCGTCATGCAGGTCGCGAAGAAGATCCGCAAGACGGCCGTGGTCTCGGGCGTGTGTGACGGTTTCATCGGCAACCGCATGATCGAGCAGTACGTGCGCCAGGCGCTCTACATGCTCGAAGAAGGCGCGCTGCCGGCGCAGGTCGACCGCGCGATCGAGAAGTTCGGTTTCGCGATGGGTCCGTTCCGCATGAGCGATCTCGCGGGCAACGACATCGGCTGGGCGATCCGCAAGCGCCGCTACCAGGAACACCCGGACATGAAGTACTCGAAGATCGCCGACCGTCTGTGCGAGACGGGGCGCTTCGGCCAGAAGACCGGCGCGGGCTGGTACGACTACAAGGCGGGTGAGCGCGCTGCGCTGCCCTCGAAGCTCGTCGACGAGATGATCGTCGCGTACTCGAAGGAAGCGGGCGTCGAGCGCCGCAAGATCAGCGACGAGGAAATCGTCGAGCGTCTGGTGTACGCGCTCGCGAACGAAGGCGCGAAGATCCTCGAAGAAGGCATCGCGTCGAAGGCCTCGGACATCGACATGGTCTATCTCACGGGCTACGGCTTCCCGCTGTGGCGCGGCGGCCCGATGCTCTACGCCGACACGGTCGGTCTCTACAACGTGGCGCGCTCGATTCGCCGCTACGCGCAGCAGCCGAACGGCGACGCCTGGCAGATCGCGTCGTCGCTGGCCGAGCGCGCGGAGAACGGCGGCTCGTTCAACTGAGCCACGCTCACGCACGTATCAACGTAAGCAAGAACGGACGAACATGATGAGAAGCGCAGACGACGTGCTCCTGCTGATCGACCTGCAATACGACTTCATGCCGGGCGGGGCGCTGGCCGTCGCGCGCGGCGACGAAGTCGTGCCGGTCGCGAACCGGCTCGCGCAGGGCTTCGCGCACGTGGTGCTCACGCAGGACTGGCACCCGGCGGCGCACGTTTCGTTTGCCGCGAATCACGCGGGGCGCAAGCCTTTCGAGACCGTCGCGCTGCCGTACGGCGAGCAGGTGCTGTGGCCCACGCACTGCGTGCAGGGCACGCAAGGCGCGGCGCTGCATCGCGATCTCGACGTGCCGCATGCGCGCGCGGTCATCCGCAAGGGGCATCACGCGGAGGTCGACAGCTACTCGGCGTTTCTCGAAGCCGACCGCACGACGCCCACCGGACTCGCGGGCTATCTGCGCGAGATGGGCGCGAAGCGCGTGTACTGCTGCGGCCTCGCGACCGATTATTGCGTCGCGTGGTCCGCGCTCGATGCGCGCGCCGCGGGCTTCGAGACCGTGCTGATCGAAGACGCCTCGCGCGCCATCGACCTGAACGGCTCGCTGGCCGCCGCGTGGGCGCAGTTGCAGGCGGCGGGCGTGACGCGCGCGCAGTCGACCGACGTGCTGCGCGGCGCGCTCTGAGGCCACGCCTTCATCCGTTCGAAGCATACCGATTCACCGGATCAACCCATTGGGATGGGATCGGCGCACCGCGCAAAGGCGCAAGCGCCGATCGACAAGGAGACACACAGATGACTGACGCCGTAATCGTTTCGACCGCCCGCACGGGCCTCGCCAAATCGTGGAAGGGCTCGTTCAACATGACCCACGGCGCCACGCTCGGCGGCCACGTCACGCAGGCCGCCGTCGAGCGCGCGAAGATCGACCCCGCGCGCGTCGAGGACGTGATCATGGGTTGCGCAAATCCTGAAGGTGCGACCGGCGCGAACATCGCGCGCCAGATTGCGCTGCGCGCGGGCCTGCCGGTGTCGGTGGCGGGCATGACCGTGAACCGTTTCTGTTCGTCGGGACTCCAGACGATTGCGCTCGCGGCGCAACGCGTGATCGCCGGTGAAGGCGACGTGTTCGTGGCGGGCGGCGTGGAATCCATTTCGTGCGTGCAGAACGAAATGAACCGCCACATGATGGCCGAAGGCTGGCTCAATCAGCACAAGCCGGAAATCTACTGGAGCATGCTGCAAACGGCGGAAAACGTCGCGAAGCGCTACGAGATCTCGAAGGATCGCCAGGACGAGTACGGCGTGCAATCGCAGCTGCGCGCTGCGGCGGCGCAGGCCGCTGGCCTCTTCAACGACGAAATCGTGCCGATGACGGTGCTCGCAGGCATCGCCGACAAGGCCTCGGGCCAGCTCATCACGAAGGAAGTCACGATCTCCTCGGACGAAGGCATTCGCGGCGACACCACGCTCGAAGGCGTCTCGAAGATTCGCACGGCTATGCCGGGCGGCGTGATCACGGCGGGCAACGCGAGCCAGTTCTCGGACGGCGCGAGCGCCTGCGTGGTGATGAACGCGAAGGTCGCGGAGCGCGAAGGCCTGCAGCCACTCGGCATCTTCCGCGGCTTCGCCGTGGCCGGTTGCGAGCCCGACGAAATGGGCATTGGCCCGGTCTTCGCGGTGCCGAAGCTGCTCAAGCAGGCGGGCCTCAAGGTCGAGGACATCGACCTGTGGGAACTGAACGAAGCGTTCGCGGTGCAGGTGCTCTATTGCCGCGACAAGCTCGGCATTCCCGCCGACCGTCTGAACGTGAACGGCGGCGCGATTGCGGTCGGTCACCCGTATGGGGTGTCGGGCGCGCGTCTCACCGGCCACGCGCTGATCGAAGGCAAGCGCCGCGGCGCGAAGCTCGTCGTCGTTACGATGTGTATCGGCGGCGGTCAGGGCGCGGCGGGGCTGTTCGAAGTCGTGTAACGCGTCCCGCGTGAGCGTGAGGGCGGCGCGCGTTCAGGCGCGGCCTTCACGCGTGGGACGCAGCGCCCAGGCGCTGGCGCGCGCAATCCAGCGGCGCGCCAACGCGATCAGCGGCGAAGTGGCCGCCGGCACGATCAGCACGCCGGCGGGCTCGCGTCCCGCGCCGCTCAAGCCGTACCAGCCGCGATCCTCGATCGGATAACGCTCGCCTTCGTCGATGCGCCGCGCCAACAGCGGTGCGACGTGACCGGCCGAGACGAGGGCGGCATCGCGATACGTCAGGCACAGCGTGCCTTCGACCGCAACGAGCGACGCGCCGCGACGCAAGGCGGTCCAGTGAACCTGATGGGGCGCGAGCCGCAGCAGCGTGCTGCCTGACGCGCCTGGGGCGACAGACGAGAGGGTGGGCAAGTCGTGCATGATCGAGACCTGAACGTTGAAATGCGGACATGCCCCGACTTTATGGGCGCGCACGCGTGCGCAACAGGCACAACGGGGCGCGATCCGTTGCGCTACAGCGGCATGAAACGCCGCGCTGTATCGGTGCAAAGCGGCAAGACGTGTATCTGTCGCGCTCGCCCGCCGCTCTGGCATCATCGACCGATGAACGTCCCCGATCAGCCTCTTTACCGGCAACTCGCCGGCCACTACCGGCGCTCCATCGAAAGCGGCGTGCTGCGTCCCGGCGACCGCATGCCGTCGATGCGCGCCTTCATGCGCCAGCACGACGTGAGTCTCGCCACCGCGACCGAAAGCTATCGCGTGCTCGAACGCGAGTCGCTGATCGAGGCGCGGCCGCGCGAGGGCTATTTCGTGCGCGCGGCGAGCGCGAACACGCTGCCCGCCGCGCGTGAGCCCGACTGGCACAACGGTAGCGATGCGGCGCAGCGCGAGCCGCTCGTCGCCCAGTTCGTCGGCATGCATGCGGCCATTTCCGCGCTTGTGGCGCGCTTTCAGCAGGTGCCCGACGCACTCAATCTCGGTGGCGTGACCGCCGCCGACGCGCTGTTTCCCGGCGAGGAATTGCAGAAGATCGCCGTGCGCATCCTGCGCCGCCGTCCCGATCTGCTCACGTCGCCGGGCCATGAACGCGGCGATCCGCAACTGCGCGCCGTGATCGCGCGCCGCGCGCTCGCGGCAGGCTTCGCCGTCCATGCCGACGACATCGTCATGACGAACGGCGGCACCGAAGCGGTCAATCTCGCCTTGCGCGCGGTGACGCAGCCCGGCGACACGGTCGCCGTCGAATCACCGTGCTTTTACGGCTTGCTTCAGGTGCTCGAAAGTCTCGGCCTGCGCGCGCTCGAAATTCCCGCGAGCCCGACCACGGGACTGTCGGTCGAAGCGCTCGAATTCGCCTTGCAGCAGCATCCCGAACTGAAGGCCGTCGTGGTCGTGCCGCATCTGCAGAATCCGCTCGGCTGTGTGATGCCGGACGCGCACAAGCAGCGCATCGTCGAGTTGTGCACGCAGGCGGGCGTGGCCGTGATCGAAGATGATCCGTACCGCGAACTCGTCGAAGGCGAGAGCGCGCCGCGCGCGCTGAAAGCGTGGGACAGCGCGGGCACGGTGATTCACTGCACCTCGTTCAACAAGACGCTCGCGCCGGGCATGCGCGTGGGCTGGATGGCGGGCGGACGCTGGCACGCGCGCATCGCCATGCTGAAGTTTTCGCAGTCGCGGCTCAACGAGCCGCTTTCGCAGGCCGTGCTCGCCGAATTCCTGCAAAGCCAGGCGCACGAACGCCATTTGCGCCGCCTGCGCGAGCGGCTGCGCGTGCAGCGCGAACGCATGGCGCAGGGCATCGGCGCGGCGTTTCCCGAAGGCACGCGCTTCACGCCGCCGCCAGGCGGCCTGGCGTTCTGGATCGAACTGCCGCGGCATGTCTCGTCGATGGCGCTGTTCGACGCCGCGCTCGCCGAGCGCATCCGCATCATGCCCGGCACCGTGTTCTCGAACTCGGGGCGTTTCGATCACTGCATCCGCGTGAGTTGTCCGGGGCCGCTGCCCCATAGCGCCGACGACGCGCTGCTGCGTATCGGTGCGATCGCGCATCGGCTGGCCCGCGAAAGTGCGGGGCGCGAAGCGTGAACAACGACATGAACGAAGGCATGAGCGCGCCATACCCGCGCGCCTGCGCGGGTATCATGACGGCTGCCTTGCGCCCGTGCCCCGCACGGCGCGCGAGCCCCGTTCAAGCAACAGTGAAAAGGTGAAACCGTGATTCGTCATATCGTGATGTGGAAGCTCAAGGAATCGGCCGAAGGCGCGACGCGCGCCGAGAATGTCGCGAAGTTCAAGACGCTGCTCGAAGGCTGCCGCGATCTGGTGCCGGGCACGCTGCATCTGGAAGTCGGCGTGGCGGGCGAAGGGCTCGATTCGACCTACGACCTCGCGCTGCTCTCCGATTTCGCCGACAAGGCCGCGCTCGACGCGTACCAGGTTCACCCCGAACACCTCGTCGTGAAGGACTTCGCCAAGCGCGTGGTCGAGTCGCGTCAGGCTGTCGATTACGTCGTTTGAATCTAGCCATGATCGGAACCGCAGATACCACCCAGGGCAGCGCGCCGAGCGGCGGCGAAGCCCAGCAGCCGCCCCAGCAACAAGGCCAGCAACAAGCGCAGCAACAGGATTCCCAGAACGCCGGCATGGTGATCGAAAGCCCGTTCGTCGATCATCTGGGCGCGCAGCTCGTGAGCGCGCGCGACGGCGCGAGCGAAGTGATGCTGCCGCTCGCCGAACGCCATCTGAACACGTGGGACGTCGCGCATGGCGGCGTAACCATGACGCTCGCCGACATCGCGCTCGCGATGGCCGCGCGTAGCGTGGCCGCCGACGGCGTGGGCGTCGTCACGGTCGAGATGAAAGTGAATTTCATGCAGCCGGGACGCGGCGAACTGCGCGCCTATGGCCGCGTGCTGCATCGCTCGACCACGATGGCCTATTGCGAAGGCGAGATCCGCGACAGCGAAGGCCATTTCGTCGCCAAGGCGCTCGGCACCTTCAAATACATGCGCAAGCTCGCCGTGGGACGCGACGTCACGCGTCAGCGCCTGCGCAGCGATCCCAACGCGAAGCCCGGTCCGAGCGACGGCTGATCGCCGCTTTCGCCCGCTTTTGCCGAGCTTCGTGCCTGGCTTGCGCGTCCGTCCTGCATGCGAGCATTCACGTATTCATCGCGGGCGCGCATCCGTTTCCATCCCGCGCGGCTCGTGCCGCGCCTCTTCGAAGCCTGACCACGCCAACATGACCCAGACCAATCGCCAGATCCTGCTCGCCTCGCGTCCCGAAGGCGCTGCCAGCGTCGATAACTTCCGTCTCGTCGAAACGCCGCTCGCGCCGCTCGCTCAGGGTCAGGTGCGCGTGCGCAATCACTATCTGTCGCTCGATCCGTACATGCGCGGCCGCATGAACGACAGCAAGTCGTACGCCGCGCCGCAGCCGCTCGATTCGGTGATGATCGGCGGCACGGTGGGCGAGGTGGTCGAATCGCTCAATCCGAAATTCAAGGTCGGCGACAAGGTGGTCGGCATGGCCGGCTGGCAGGAATTCGCCACCTCGGAGGGCAACGACATGCACGTCGTCGATACCACGCATGTGCCGCTTTCCGCGTATCTCGGTCCGGTCGGCATGCCGGGCGTGACCGCGTGGTACGGGCTGAACCGCATCATCGCGCCGAAGGCCGGCCAGACCGTGGTTGTGAGCGCGGCCAGCGGCGCGGTGGGCAGCGTCGTCGGCCAACTGGCGAAGCGCGCGGGCTGCCGCGCGGTCGGTATTGCGGGCGGCGCGGAAAAGTGCCGTTACGTGGTCGAGGAACTGGGCTTCGACGCCTGCGTCGACTACAAGGCCGGCAATCTCTATCAGGATCTCAAGGCCGCGACGCCGGACGGCGTGGACGGCTACTTCGAAAACGTCGGCGGCGCGGTGCTCGACGCCACGCTCGCGCGCATGAACGCGTTCGGCCGCATCGCGCTGTGTGGCATGATCGCGGGCTACGACGGCGAGCCGATGCCGCTCAAGTATCCGCAACTGCTGCTCACGCAGCGCCTGCTGGTGCAGGGCTTCATCGTGAGCGAACACATGGACGTCTGGCCGCAGGCGCTCGGCGAACTGGGCACCTTGGTCGCGAAGCAGCAACTGGCGTATCGCGAGACGATCGCCGATGGCCTGGACAATGCGCCCGCCGCGTTCCTCGGCATGCTCAAGGGCCAGAATTTCGGCAAGCAACTCGTCAAGCTGATCTGATGCACTTGATGGGCCGCCCGCGCGGCGGCCCGTATTTTCACCGATCATCTACCGGCTTCTGACCGGTATCTTTGTACACCTAACGAACAGGCGGGAGACGCGATGTCCGATCCATTTCAGTTCGAAGGCCGCGTGGCCGTCATCACCGGCGCGGCGAGCGGCTTTGGCCGCGCATTCGCGCAGCAGGCCGCCGCGCTAGGCATGAAGCTCGTGCTCGCCGATGTCGATGCCGCCACGCTCGACGCCGCCGTGCAGGCGATGCGCGAACAGGGCGCACAGGCGATCGGCGTGCGCACCGACGTGCGCGATCCGGCTCAGGTCGACGCGCTCGCGCAAGCCGCGCTCGACGCCTACGGCAAGGTCCATCTGCTGTTCAACAACGCGGGCGTGGGCACCGGCGGCTACCTCTGGGAAAGCAGCGCGAAGGACTGGGAGTGGGTGTTCGGCGTGAACGTGATGGGCGTGGCAAACGGCGTGCGCAGCTTCGCGCCCATCATGCTCAAGCAGGGCGAGCGCGCGCATATCGTCAATACGGCGTCGGTGGCGGGTCTGCTGTCGCCGCCCGCGATGGGCGTGTACAACGCGTCGAAGCACGCCGTGGTCTCGCTTACGGAAACGCTCTATCACGACCTCAAGAATGTGAGCGACGTGGTCAGCTGCTCGCTGCTGTGCCCGGCGTTCGTGCCGACCGGCATCGCCAACGCCGAGCGCAGCCGTCCCGACGATCTGCGCAACGACGAGCCGCCCACGCGCTCGCAACAGGCCGCCGATCTGCAATTGCAGCGCGCCGTGCGTTCGGGCCGCCTCACGCCCGACGATGTCGCGAAGGCGACCTTCGACGCGGTGCGCGACGCGCGCTTTTACATCCTCACGCATCCGGGCATACTCGCTTCGGTGAAGCTGCGCCACGAAGACATCGAAACGCTGCGCAATCCGACCGATCCGCTCTCGCTCAAGCCCGAGGTGAAGGCCGAGGCGAAAACCAGCGCTGCGTCCTGACGCGAATTCAGCCTGACGGTCCCGGTTGCGCAACGCGTTATCCGCCAACTTATCTCTTGCACGTACCGGGACCATGCCGCTGAACGCGAAGATCGCACTCGTCCTCGAAATGGTGGCCCGCGCGGGCCGCACGCCGTATCACGAACTCACGCCGCAGGACGCGCGCGCGTCCTACGAGAAAAGCGCGTCGGTGCTGGAGATCCCTGCTGCGCCGATGCATTCGGTCGACGATCTGCGTCTTCCCATGCGCGATGGTGAGACGATCCGCGCGCGGCTTTATCAACCAGTCGAACCGAACTGGGCGCAGCCGCTGCCCGCGCTGGTGTATTTCCACGGCGGCGGTTTCACCGTCGGCAGCGTCGATACGCACGACGCGCTGTGCCGCATGTTCGCGCGCGACGCGCACTGTGCGGTGCTCTCGGTCGATTACCGGCTCGCGCCCGAGCACAAGTTTCCGACCGCCGTTCACGACACTTTCGACGCCTACGCGTGGCTGCACGCGCACGCGGCCGAATACGGCATCGACGCCGCGCGCCTGGCTGTGGGCGGCGACAGCGCGGGCGGCACGCTCGCCGCCGTCTGCGCCGTGCTCGCGCGCGACGCGGGCCTCGCGCCCGTGCTGCAAATGCTGATCTATCCGGGCACGGGCGGCCATCAGGACACGGACTCGCACCGGCGTCTCGCCGACGGCTATCTGCTGACCGCGCCCACGATCCAGTGGTTCTTCAATCATTACGTGCGTGATGCGTCCGATCGCGACGACTGGCGATTCGCGCCGCTCGACGGCACGAAAGGTCCTCAAGGCGCGCTGGATTTTCGCGGCCTCGCGCCCGCGTGGATCGCGGTGGCGGAATTCGATCCGCTCGTCGACGAGGGCGTGGCCTATGCGGAGAAACTGCGTGCGGCGGGTAACGCCGTCACGCTGGCGCGCTACGATGGCATGATCCACGAGTTCTTCAAGATGGGCGCCTACGTGGACGACGCGCGGCGCGCGCATGCCGAAGCCGCGCAAGCGTTGCGCGCGGCGTTCGGTGAGGAAGGGTAAAGCGGCGGTTTAGCGCGCCGCGTCGATGATGTAAGTCTCGCGGCGCTCGAACGCGCCGGGACGCACGATGCGGTGCGAACCATCGTCGTCGCTGCGTTCGAGCGCTTCGACGTCCAGGCGCGTGCCGTCCACGCGCACGCGCAGCGCCGTCGTGCCGCGCGTGCCGTATTCGGGCGTTTCGATGAAGGCCGCCGACAGCGCGCGTTCGCGTTCGAGCGGAATGCCGGTCGCGGGCAAGTCGGCGTCGGGCGCCACGCGCGGGTCGCGCATCATCTCGATCAGACGTTCGAGCGGCACGTCCGCGCCTTCGCGCGCACGTTGCGTGAATTGCGCGAGTTCCGCGCGTTTGTGCACGAGCTTCGGCCACGGCGTATCGAGCACCGCGTTGGAAATGCCGTGCGTGCCTTCGGGCAGCAGGGCGGGCGCGCGGTCGGCGCGATTGCAGTACCAGGCCAGCTCGCCGCGCGTCCAGTCGCCGACGATCAGATTGAAGCCGTTGTAGAGCGCGCCGTCGCGCGCGACTTCGTCGAGATAGCCGAGCGCGGTGTCGGGCAATGTCCCGGTCGCCGCCGACGAACCCATCAGCCAGCGAGAAACCAGCGTGCCGCGCGTGGGCGCGTCGGGGCGCATGTCGCGCGGCGCGCGATAGTTGGTGAGCGCGGCGAAGCGTCCGCCGCGCGTCATGCCGAGCCACGTGCCGCCGCCGACCAGATCGCGGCCCGCGAGCACGCCGGGCGCGTCGTCCCACCATTGCAGCGGCGCGGCGGTGCGGCGCAGGAACTCGTCGCGGTTCGCGGCGAGCGTGAAGCGCGCGCCTTCGGTCGCATGCGGGCGCCAGTCGAACACGATCAGGCACATGGCGCGCGGCCTCCGTCATGGAGACCGCACGCGGCGCGCAGCCGCGTTTCAACCGGCGCGCACGCCGTCACTGCGAGCGGCGGCAACGCGTCAGACCTCGGTGGGCAGCGCGTAGGGCAGCGGCAGGAAGCGCAGCGCGGGGCCGTCGGCGGCGCCCAGATGCACGCTGCCCGCTTCGAGCGCCGCGAGCTTGATCTCGGCGAGCAGGTCGACGCCGCCTTCGGGCGCGGCCGCCGCGTTCACGATCATGCCGCAGGGCTGGCCCGGATCGTCGGCATGGAACAGCTCGACGCCCGGACGCGCGGCGTCCAGACCGGCCGCGACGCTCGCGAGCGCCGTGCGGCGCTTGATGGTGCCGCGATACTGGCTGCGCGCGACCACTTCCTGGCCCGGATAGCAGCCCTTCTTGAAGTTCACGCCGCCGAGCACGTCGTAGTTGATCATCTGCGGCACGAACTGCTCGCTCACCGCCTGGGTGACGCGCGGCTCGCCCGCGCGGATGTCGAGCCAGTCCCAGAGCGCGGGCGTGACGCGCGCGATCTGGCCGTCGAGCGCGGCGAGCTTCGCTTCGACCGCGTCTTTCGGACCGACCAGCAGATAGCGCAGACGGCCGGCCGCGTCGGGCAGGCGGATCAGCGAGCCGGCGGTGTCGTCGACCTTCACGTGCACGCCGTCGGGCAGCGCGTCGAACACGCCCGAGAGCGCGCCGCGCACGTCGCCGGCAAAGCCGACCACGAGCAGCTTGTCGCTGTCGTCGACGAGCTTCGCCTTGGCGCGCAGCACGAACATCGACAGGCGTTTTTGCACGGCGGCCTGCACGTCCTTCGAGATCAGCAGACGGACGGTCTCGCCGGTTTTCCAGACGAGGAACGACGCGAGCAGGCGGCCCTTGGCCGAGCAGTAACCGGCGAGGCGCGCGCCCGCGACGTCCAGATGCTGGATGTCGTTGGTGAGCTGGCTGTGCAGAAAACTGGCGGCGTCGTCGCCGTTGGCGTCGATCACGCCGAACTGCGGCAGGATCGCGTAGGCGCCGCCCTTGAGCGCGGCGTCGAAGTCGGCGGCCGTCGGTGTGGGCAATGCCGCTGGCAAATCAGCCTGCGTGGCGGGCGTGGAGGAAAGCGGAGCAGCGGGAGCGAGCGGGGAGTTCATGGATTCGGGGAACAGTCAATCCTGACTTTAGCGAGGGCAAGCAGTTATTATATGAGGTCCCCCTGAGTCATGTTTCCATGTCCCTCCTGAAGAAATGCCTTGCCGCCGGCGTCGCGTGCGCCGTGCTGGGCGCAGCCGCCGCAGGCGGTGTCTGGTACTGGGCCACCACGCCCGTCGCACTTGCGGTCCAGCAGCTCGACGTCACCATCAAGCCGCACAGCACCGTGCGCAGTGTTACCGCCCAGTTGCGCCACGGCGGCGTGCCGGTCCAGCCCCAGTTGTTCGTGCTGATGACCCGCGCGCTCGGGCTGCAAAGCCATCTCAAGTCCGGCAACTACGAATTCAAGGCGGGCGTCACGCCCTACGAAGTGCTGCAGAAAATGGCGCTCGGCGACGTCAACGAATATGTCGCGACCATCATCGAAGGCTGGACCTTCAAGCGCATGCGCGACGAGCTCGACGCCAATCCGGCGCTGCGCCACGACACGGCGGGCATGAACGACGCCCAGCTTCTGACGGCGATCGGCGCGCCCGAGGCGCCCGAGGGCAGCGGCGAGGGCCTGTTCTTCCCCGACACCTATCTGTTCGACAAGGGTTCGAGCGATCTGGACGTCTACCGCCGCGCCTACAAGCTGATGCAGACGCATCTGAACGAGGCGTGGGCCGCGCGCGCGCCCGGCCTGCCGCTGAAGTCGCCTTACGAGGCGCTCACGCTCGCCTCGCTGGTGGAGAAGGAAACCGGCAAGGCCGGCGACCGTCCGCTGGTGGCCGCCGTGTTCACGAACCGCCTGAAAGTGGGCATGCCGCTGCAGACCGATCCGGCGGTGATCTACGGGATGGGCGCGGGCTATCTGGGGCGTCTGCACAAGCGCGATCTCCAGACCGACACTCTTTACAATACCTACCTGCGCCCAGGGCTGCCGCCGACGCCGATCGCGTTGCCCGGCGTCGCGGCATTGCAAGCGGCGCTCAATCCGGCGGCGACCGGCGCGCTGTATTTCGTGGCGCGCGGCGACGGCAGCAGCGTGTTTTCCGACAATCTCGTCGACCACAACAAGGCCGTCGACAAATATATCCGGGGTAACTAAATGGCGCGTGGCCGATTCATTACGTTCGAGGGCATCGACGGCGCGGGCAAGACCACGCATCTGGCCTGGTTTCGCGAGCAGCTCGAGCAGAAGCTCGCTGCCGGGGGCCGCACGGTCGTCATGACGCGCGAACCGGGCGGCACGCCGCTCGGCGAATCGCTGCGCGATCTCCTGCTGCACGAGCAGATGGACCTCGAAACCGAGGCGCTGCTGATGTTCGCGGCGCGCCGCGAGCACCTCGCGCGCGTGATCGAGCCGGCGCTTGCGCGCGGCGACTGGGTGCTGTCCGACCGCTTCACCGATGCGACCTTCGCCTATCAGGGCGGCGGGCGCGGCCTCCCGCGCGACAAGCTGGAAACGCTCGAACGCTGGGTGCAGGGCGGTTTTCAGCCCGATCTGACGATCCTGTTCGACATCGCGCCCGACACCGCCAGCGAGCGGCGCGGCGCGGCGCGCGAGCCGGACCGCTTCGAAAGCGAAACCGACGCGTTCTTCACGCGCACGCGCACCGAGTACCTGCGCCGCGCGGAAGAGGCGCCGTACCGTTTCGCGATCGTCGATTCCTCGCAGAGCATCGACGAGATTCGCACGAAGCTTGAGCAGATCATCGCAACGCTTTGATTGCAAAGCGTTATTTGGCGAAGTTATATGAACGGCGAAGTTCGTGCGATGTCTCGCGAACTATGCCTAACTGATTGATTTTAAATATGATCTATCCGTGGCAGAGCGGCGACTGGGAACGCCTTCAGCAGTTGCGCAGCCATTGGCCGCATGCGCTGCTGCTGCACGGCCAGGCCGGCATCGGCAAGCTCCAGTTCGCCCAGCATCTGGCGAAGGGACTGCTGTGCGAGTCGGCGCACGCCGACGGCCAGCCGTGCGGCGCCTGTCCGGCGTGCCACTGGTTCGAGCAGGGCAATCACCCCGATTACCGCGCGGTGGTGCCCGAGGCGCTCGCGAGCCTCGTCGGTCCCACGGGCGGCGACGACAGCGACGGCAAGCCGGAGAAAGCCGACAAGGGCGACGACGAAGGCAAGAAGGGCCGCGCGCCCAGCAAGGAAATCCGCATCGAGCAGGTGCGCGCGCTGCTCGACTTCACGGGCGTGGGCTCGCATCGCGGCGGGTTGCGCGTGGTCGTGCTGTATCCGGTCGAGGCGCTCAACGTGGCCGCCGCGAACGCGCTGCTGAAGACGCTCGAAGAACCGCCTTCGGGCGTGGTGTTCCTGATGGTGTCGGCGCGCATCGACCGCTTGCTGCCGACCATCATCAGCCGCTGCCGCCAGTGGCCGATGAGCACGCCCGCGCCCGCCGAGGCGCAGGCCTGGCTCGCGCAGCAGGGCGTGGACGATCCGGCCGGGCTGCTGGCCGAAGCCGGCGGCGCGCCGCTTGCGGCGCTGGCGCTCGCGAGCGACGAAAACCGCACGCTGCGCGACTGGACGCTCGCCCAGCTCGCCGCCGGTCCGGCCTGCGATCCGTTCGCCTGCGGCGAGACGCTGCAAAAGCTGCCGGTGCCGCTGGTGCTCGGCTGGCTCCAGCGCTGGGTCTACGATCTGCTGGCCGAACGCACGGCGGGCCGTCCGCGCTATTACCCGCAGTCGGCGGCCGCGCTCGGGCGCTGCGCCGCGAAGCTCGACGCCCCGGCGCTCGCGCGCTACATGAAGACCGTGACGCGCCAGCGCGCCATCGAAAACCATCCGCTCAACGCGCGGCTCGTGTTCGAGGAACTGTTTCTCGGCTATCGTGAAATGTTCGCCTGACGCGCTTTTGACGATGCGACGCGGTGCGCCCAGCGCGCCCCGCGCCTTGAGCCTCGCTCAGCCTTAACGAAATTCACCGCAGGACTAGTCCATGTTTGTCGATTCGCATTGCCACATCAACTTCGAGGGCCTCGCCGACCGGCTGCCGCAGGTGCTCGAGAACATGCGCGAGCAGGCCGTCACGCACGCGCTGTGCGTCTCGGTCGATCTGGAGACGCTGCCCTCGGTGCTCGACATCGCGAGCCGCTACGAGAACGTCTACGCGTCGGTGGGCGTGCATCCTGACCACGAGGACGTGCAGGAGCCTTCGGTCGCCGATCTCGTCGAACTGGCGAAACACCCGAAAGTGGTCGCGATCGGCGAAACGGGGCTCGATTACTTCCGTCTCGGCGAACGCACCATCGACGACATGGAATGGCAGCGCGAGCGCTTTCGCGTGCATATCCGCGCGGCGCACGCTACGGGCAAGCCGCTGATCGTGCACACGCGCGCCGCCTCCGAGGACACGCTGCGCATCATGGAAGAGGAGCGCGCGGGCGAGCCGGGCGGCGTGATGCACTGCTTCACGGAGCCCTGGGCGATCGCCGAGCGCGCCATCGCGCAGAACTTCTTCATTTCGCTGTCGGGCATCGTGACCTTCAAGAGCGCGACCGACGTGCAGGAGGTCGCGCGCCGCGTGCCGATCGAGCGCCTTTTGATCGAAACGGACTCGCCTTATCTTGCGCCAGTGCCATTTCGTGGCAAACCCAATGAACCTGCGTACGTCAGCCATGTCGGAAGATTCATTGCCCAGCAACGCGGATTGCCGGACGCCGAACTCGGCGCTGCCACCACGCAGAATTTTTTCCGGCTTTTCAAGATTCCGGCTTCGGCCTGAAACGCGGCCGCCACGGGCAATGCCGCTGAAAAAACGGCGTGTTATCAATCAGATATCGAATAACGTTAAGGCCTGACATGAACTCGAATTCGCAACTGTCCACCGTGAAATCCGCGCAAACCGTCCGGGGCGCCGCCGTGCGCCGCGTCGCCGCCGCGCTTGCTTTCGGCATGGGCGCCGCCGTGCTCGTCAGCGCGCCGGTCCACGCCGCGCCGATCGATTCGCTCGTGAAAGGCGTGAAGTTCGACGACGACAAGGGCGTCGCCAAGGACATCGCCAACGGCATGGACCCGAACGCTACCGACGCTCAGGGCATGCCGCTGCTCGTGCTGGCCGCGCGGGAAAAGTCGGACAAGGTCGCGGCGGTGCTGCTCGACAATCCGGCCATCAAGATCAACGCGCAGGACAAGGCGGGTGAGAACGCGCTCATGCTGGCCTCGCTGAACGGCGACGTCGATCTCGTGAAAATGCTCATCACCAAGGGCGCGGACGTCAACAAGCAGGGCTGGACCCCGCTGCACTACGCGGCCGCGAACGGCAACGACGAAGTCGCGAAGCTGCTGATCGGCTATTCGGCCGATGTGAACGCACCGTCGCCCAACGGCACCACGCCGCTCATGATGGCGGCGCGCGGCGACCACATGACCACCGCCAAGCTGCTGCTCGACCACGGCGCGAATCTGCAGGCCAAGAACCAGATCGGCATGAACGCGCTCGATTTCGCCAAGCAGTACAAGGCGCCGGACGCGATCAAGGACCTCTCGGCGCGCATGGGCCAGACGGCGCAGTAAGCGCGCCACCGCATGGGGGGCCGCCGCCACGCGGCCTCTGTTCTGCCCCCATGCATGGCTCCCGAGGGTGCGGCGCGAACCGGACCTGAGCGGCAGTCATGCAAAACAGTGCACAATAGCGAAATTGCCCCTTGCCGGCGGCGGCGCCTCAGGCGCGCACCGGCGGGCGGCTTGCGGCGCGGGGGCGCCGCACCACACGACGATTCAAGGAGAACCATGCTGCGGGCTCTGTTCTGCGCCGGCGCGCTCGTTTTGCCGCTCTCGGCTTTCGCATTCACCGCAAGCGACCTCAACCGCCTTTGCTCGAAGACCGACGTGGCCTCGCGCAGTGCGTGCGCGGCGTATATCGAAGGTGCCGCCGACGGCATCTTCAACACCATCGACGCGATCGGCGGCACGACCGGTCCGCGCGTCGGCCAATATTTCTGCCTGCCGGCGGATGCGCGTTCCTCGCAACTGACCGATGCCGTGCGCAAGTACATCGCCGACAACCCGAACATCGCGGGCTACAACGCCAGCACGGCGATTTCGCTTGGGCTCGGCAAGGCGTTTCCCTGCAAGACGGGTAACTGAGTGCGCCGCTGAGCGCAGACTCGCACCGTCCTGCCGCTTCATTTCGCATCCTGTGCGCCGTTGAACCAACGGCGCGATCATCAGTCGATTCTCCTGCGCGGCGGCATTTTTGCGCCGCCGCGTCTCGCGTAGCGGCCGCCCACGGCGGCGCGCACATTGGCTCGTTCAACACGTTCAGTACGTTCAGCACGGCCCGCAGCATCCGCGCAATCTTTAGCGCGTCTTTACACGCATTCGCGTAGCGTTACGCAGGGCGCGATCCCGGCATCGGCGTCACGTGTTTTCACGCGTTCTTCCGCGTTCCCACGCGCCGCCGCTTGCCGCCACTTGCCGTCAGCGCCGCCTTTGCCTCGCCACGCTTCGTCCGCGGGCCCGCCGCCCGTGCCGTTTCCACCAGGTCGCCACGCGTAGGAGGAACTGGCCACCGATGCCCACTCTCGACGACTTCTCCCGCCTGACCGACGCCCCGTTGCAAAACTGGCTCGGCACGCTGCTCGTCAGCGCGTTCGCGCTGGCCTTCGCCTTCGCGGTCCACTGGCTCGGCGCGCGCGTCGTGCGCCGCCTCGCGCGGCCGTATCCGCATGCGAGCGTATTCGTGCGCTACGTGCACCAGCCCGCGCGCGTGGTGCTCGGCGTGATCGCGCTCGAGTTCGTCTGGTGGCAGGCGCCGGACACGCTGCGCTTCATCGGCACCCTGCGCGAGTTGTGCGCCTTCGCGCTGATCGCCGCGATTACCTGGCTGTCGGTGCGCTGCGCGGCGGCCATCGGCGAGGCGATCGTGGCCGCGCATCCGCTCGATATCGCCGACAACCTGCAGGCGCGCCGCATCCACACGCAGGCGCGCGTGCTCGCGCGCACGGTGATGGTCGTGATCATCGTTTTCGGACTGGGCGCGGCGCTCATGACCTTCCCGAACGTGCGCCAGATCGGCGCGAGTCTGCTGGCCTCGGCGGGCGTCGCCGGACTGGTCGCCGGTATCGCGGCACGCCCCGTGCTGGGGAATCTGATTGCCGGCCTCCAGATCGCGATTTCGCAGCCGATCCGGCTCGACGATGTGGTCGTGATCCAGGGCGAGTGGGGGCGCATCGAGGAAATTACCGGCACGTATGTCTCGGTGCGCATCTGGGACCAGCGGCGGCTGATCGTGCCGCTGCAATGGTTCATCGAGAATCCGTTCACGAACTGGACGCGCAGCAGCTCGCAGATCATCGGCTCGGTGTTTCTGTGGCTCGACTACCGCATGCCGCTCGCGCCGCTGCGCGAGGAACTGGCACGCATCGTCGAGCGCGCGCCCGAATGGGACCGGCGCGTGCAGGTGCTGCAGGTGACCGATGCCAGCGAACGCGCGATGCAGTTGCGCGTGCTCGTGAGCTCGCAGGATTCGGGGCTGAACTGGGATTTGCGCTGCCGCGTGCGCGAAGGGCTGTTCGATTTCGTCAACGCGCACTATCCGCAGTTTTTGCCGCGCACGCGCGCGGAGGTGTCGGCGGAACTGGCGAGCCGCGAGGAGGCGCCGACGGGCGAGTTGCCGCCGTCTTCCGCGCGTCGCGCTGAGCCGGGATCGGCTCGATCGGGGCAAGCGGCTCAATCGGCTGAATCGGGCGCGCCCGCGGCGTCGAGCACGGCGGCCAACACCGAAGCCGATCCGGTCGCGGAAAGCGGCGCGCGCGCGGCGGAGGAGGCGGCGCAGTCGCGCTAGGGAAGCAACGAGGACAGAACGCAGCACAAGACGCGCACCAGCAACGCCGCGCGGCCTATAACTGAAGCTGAACAACGAGAAGACATCGCGATGCAGGCGATCCGAGGAGAAATAGCACGATGGCAAGACTGATAGTCGTCTCTAACCGCGTGGCGACGCCCACCGAAACGAAGGGTTCGGCGGGCGGCCTCGCCGTGGGCGTGTTCGGCGCGCTCAAGGACGCGGGCGGCGTGTGGTTCGGCTGGAGCGGCGACGTCGTGAGCGAAACGGTGGCGAACGCGGGCCCGACGCTCGATCAGGAAGGGCCGGTGACGTTCGCGACCGTCGGTCTCACGAAAAAGGATTACGACCAGTATTACCGGGGTTTCTCGAACGCCACGCTGTGGCCGGTGTTCCACTACCGCAACGACCTCGCGCGTTACGAGCGCGACGAATACGCGGGCTACCGGCGTGTGAACGCCTGGCTCGCGCACAAGCTCATCAAACTGATCGAGCCCGACGACATCATCTGGGTCCACGACTACCATCTGATTCCGTTCGCCGAGGCGCTGCGCTCGGAAGGCGTGCGCAACCGCATCGGCTTCTTCCTGCATATTCCGTTTCCGTCGCCGCAGGTCTTGCAGACGATTCCGCCGCACGAAGAACTCGTGAAGTCGCTGTGCTGCTACGACCTGCTCGGTTTTCAGACCCGCAACGACCAGCAGGCATTTCACGACTACATCGCGCGCGAGGCGCGCGGCACGGTGCACGAACGCGACGTGCAGAAAGAGCCGGGCAAGCCGAGTGAGCCGACTGAGGAAGAGGGCGACGTCGAAGCCTACGGCCGCAAGCTGCGCACGGGCGTGTATCGCATCGGCGTGTTTCCCGACGAGATCGCTGAGCAGGCCGCGCGCTACGAAAGCCGCCAGCACGTGCTCGACCTCAAGCAGAGCCTCGAAGGGCGCAAGCTCATCATGAGCGTGGACCGGCTCGATTATTCGAAGGGCCTCGTCGAGCGCTTTCACGCCTTCGAGCAACTGCTCGAACATTCGCCCGAGTGGCGCGGCAAGGTCACGCTCGTGCAGATCGCGCCGCCCACGCGCTCGGACGTCGCGAGCTACAAGGTGATCCGCGAGGAACTGGAGCGCGAGGCGGGGCGCATCAACGGCCGCTACTCGGGCCTCGATTACACGCCGATCCGCTATCTGAGCCAGCAGTACGACCGCTGGAAGCTGATGTCGCTGTTCCGCGAGTCGCAGGTGGGCTATGTGACGCCGTTGCACGACGGCATGAATCTCGTCGCGAAGGAATACGTGGCCGCGCAGAATCCCGAGGATCCGGGCGTGCTCGTGCTGTCGATTTTCGCGGGCGCGGCCGCCGAGCTTGCGGGCGCGCTGCTCGTCAATCCGCACGATGCGGCGGGCATGTCGGAGGCGCTCGAACGCGCGCTCTCGATGCCGCTCGACGAACGCAAGCAGCGCTATCACACCAACATGGAGGCGCTGCGCCGCAACGACCTCGGCGTGTGGCGCGACCGTTTCCTGAGCGATCTCGCGCGCGTGCCGTTGCCGCATCAGCGCTGAATGGGGATGCGTGTCGATGCGCGTCGAGTATCGATGCGCGTGCGATTGCGTATGATCCTGCGAGGATCTTCACGCCGACGCGCATCGATATCGACTCATGCTCACCACGCTTGCCATCGCCAACTACCGCTCGCTGCGCGAGCTCATCGTCCCGCTCGGTCCGCTCAACGTCATCACGGGGCCGAACGGCAGCGGCAAATCGAATCTCTATCGCGCCTTGCGCCTGCTCGCGCTGACCGCGCGCGGCGGCGTGATTCCGTCGCTGGCGCGCGAGGGCGGGCTGCAATCGACGCTCTGGGCCGGGCCCGAGCGCTTCTCGCGCGCGGTGAGTTCGGGCGAGCACGCGGTGCAGGGCACGGTGCGCAAGGACGCTGTGAGTCTCAAGCTCGGGTTCGCGGGCGAGACCTTCGGTTATGCGATCGATCTCGGCTTGCCGCCGCCGGCATCGACTTCGCAGTTCGCGCTCGATCCGGTGATCAAGCGCGAATGCATCTGGAGCGGGCCGATCCTGCGGCCCTCGGCCTTGCTGGTCGATCGTCAGGGGCCGATGATCCGCATCCGGGGCGAAGGCGGCGACGACTGGACCACGCTCGCCCAGCCCGTGGCGAGCTTCGACAGCATGATGACGGAGTTCGCCGACCCGCGCAGCGCGCCCGAGATGATCGCGGTGCGCGAGCAGATCCGCTCGTGGCGCTTCTACGATCATTTCCGCACCGACGTGCAGGCGGCCGCGCGCCAGGTGCAGATCGGCACGCATTCGCCGGTGCTGTCCGACGACGGCGCGAATCTCGCCGCGGCCCTGCAGACGATCCGCGAGATCGGCGACGGCGCGGCGCTCGATGCGGCGATCGGCGATGCGTTTCCGGGCGCGCGCGCGGAGATCGTCAATCACGAAGGGCGCTTCGAGGTGGCGCTGCGCCAGGAAGGGCTCTTGCGGCCTTTGCGCGGCGCGGAGTTGTCGGACGGCACGCTGCGCTATCTGCTGCTCGCGGCGGCGCTGCTGAGCCCGCGTCCGCCCGCGCTGCTGGTGCTCGACGAGCCCGAGACGAGCCTGCATCCCGATTTGCTGCCGTCGCTCGCGCGGCTGATCGCGCGGGCCTCGGCGCATTCGCAGGTGCTGGTGGTGTCGCATGCGGCGCGGCTCGTCGCCGCGCTGGAGCGCGAGGCGGGCAGCCAGTCCATCGTGCTGGAGCGCCGGCTCGGCGCCACCGCGCTCGCCGACGAGGACGCGCTCGACGTGCCCGCGTGGAAATGGCCGTCGCGCTAGCCGCAGTCGCGCGCGCGGACCATGCGAGAAAGCGAGGATGTATCCGCGTGTAAGTCTGTATAACAATTGAAAGTCTTGCGGCCCGGCCCGAGCGCTTCCCGAATAATGAAGGCTTGCGCGCCGCGCATGGGCGCATCGCATGGGGGATCGTGCGGACGAGCGGTTCTGTCCCCGCGTGTGGTGCGCGCGCAACCGCGGCGCCCGTGGACGAGGCGTGCGGTCCCATAATCGAACGATGCGCCGTCAACCGAGGTCAAGGTCGAGGTCGACGCCGACGTCGCTGGAGACACTCGCTGGAGAACCCGATGAGAATTGCGCAGATCGCCCCGCTGACCGAATCGGTCCCGCCCAAGCTCTATGGCGGCACGGAACGTGTCGTGTCGTATATCACCGAGGCGCTCGTCGATCTCGGCCACGACGTCACGCTGTTCGCCAGCGGCGACTCGGTTACGGGCGCGAAGCTCGAAGCCGTCTGGCCGCGCGCGCTGCGGCTCGATCCGAGCATCCGCGACCGGATCGCGCCGCACATGCTGCTGATGGAACTGGTGCGCCGCCAGGCCGACCAGTTCGACGTGCTGCACTTCCATATGGACTACTACTCGTTTTCGGTGTTCAAGCGCCAGGAAACGCCGTTCGTCACCACGCTGCACGGCCGTCTCGATCTGCCCGAGCAGCAGCCGGTGTTCGACACCTTCAACACCGCGCCGGTGATCTCGATCTCGAACGCGCAGCGCCAGCCGATTCCGCAGGCCAAATGGCTGCGCACGGTGTATCACGGGCTGCCCGAGAACCTCTACACGCCGCAGCCGGTCGAGCAGCGCTATCTGGCGTTCCTTGGCCGCATCTCGCCCGAAAAGCGCGTCGATACCGCGATTCGCATCGCCGGGCGCTGCGGCCTGCCGATCCGTATCGCCGCCAAGGTCGACGAGGCCGACCGCGAGTATTTCGAGCGCGATATCAAGCCGCTGCTCGCGCTGCCGCACGTCGAGTTCATCGGCGAAATCAACGACGGCCAGAAGGCCGAATTCCTCTCGGGCGCGCATGCGCTGCTGTTCCCGATCGACTGGCCGGAGCCGTTCGGTCTTGTGATGATCGAGGCGATGGCCTGCGGCACGCCGGTCATCGCCTTCAATCGCGGCGCGGTGCCGGAAGTGGTGGACGACGGCATCTCGGGTTTCATCGTCGAGGACGAAATCGGCGCGGTGGCCGCCGTGAACCGGCTGTCGCGCGTGCCGCGCGCGGGCGTGCGGCAACGCTTCGAGGAGCGCTTCACGTCGCGCCGCATGGCGCAGGAATACGTGGAGGCGTATCAGGCGGTGATTCGCGCGAACAAGCGCTCGCGCTTCAAGGTGATCGACACGTCGGCGACTTGAGGTTGAACCTTGAGGTCAAAAAAACCGGCGGCCTGTGCCGCCGGTTTTTCATTGGGCTTGCGCCGAACGCGCCTCAGATCTTCAGATGCGAAATCTTCGTGCCGCCGAGCGAGAGGTCGCCGAGCAGGCCCTTGTTGGTCAGCACGAAAACCTGCACGGGCTTGGTGGCCGTGGTGGTGTCGATCGTGCCGTTCGCGCCGACCTTCACGAGCGCGACCGAGGCGTCGCCGCCCGCTGCCCAGCCGTCCGAGTTGCGGAATTTGTCGAGCGCGTCCTGCGTCATGAAGAGATAGACGATGGCCTTCGACTGCACGCCGAGCGTGGCGCCCACCGAGGCGCCCGAGGTGCTGAAGTAGCCGACGGTGCTGCCGCCGACGCGCAGCGCGCCGTCGCCGTGCTCGCCGCCGACCACGACGCCCGCCTGAACCACCGAAGGGAACACCAGCACGCCGCGCGCCTTGCCGACCAGCTCGCGCGCGCCCGGTACGGTCTGATACAGACGCGACATCGTGCCGTCGACGCTGGCGTCGATCGACTGGCGGCGCGAGGCGTCGGATTGTTCGGTGGGCGGCTGATTGCCGGTGGTGGTGCAGCCTGCGAGTGCGGCGCACGCGAGTGCGGCCGCAACGGAAGTCTTCAGGATCAAGCGACGTGCATGCATATTCTTCTCCGTTCTGTTTTCCGGAAGCCGTGCCGCCATGGCTGTGCCGATGACGGGATCAGCCTGATGTTTATATCACAGGGTCCCAATGCGGCTTTCTGAGCAGGCACAGGCCTTCCGGCCAGTCGCGGACGGCGCCGCGAGCGGAGTCAGCCGGGCAAGCGGCGTAATCAGCGTTCGGGGAAGGGTTTGGCGGCCGCCGGACGGCGCAGCGCGCGCTTGACGCCGCCGAGCACGATGCCGATCGCGAGCAGGCCGGCCGCGGGCACGACCCAGTAGCCGACGAATGCATGCCAGAGGTAGCGCAGCAGCGTGGCGCGCCGCACGGCGTACTCGCTGAGCGCGTCGGCGTGACGCGCGGCGTTTTCGGCCAGCACGGCGGCGGGGCAGCCTTCCGCGCGCGCCGCCTCGGGCGTGCCGTGGCAGCGCAGCGGCGCGCCGTTCGCGCGTTCGGCGTCGGTGAACGTCCAGGCGGTGAGCGCGCGCTGGAGGTCGGCGCGGTTATAGGCCATCTCGTCCTGGATCTCGCGCACCGCGACGATCATCACCGGCACCAGCCAGAAGACGATCACCACCAGCCAGCGGCGGAACCAGCGATTCTTGTGTCTCCATGCCATCCGCGCCTCCATTCGATGCTGTGCGCATCATCCAGACTTGAGCGTCCAGGCGGCGGCCCGAGGGCGTGCGTGCTTTTTTCGTGTAACGGAAGGGCTGCCGCTGGAGCCATCATAGGAGAAAAACGCGGCGTCGGCGCACGGGCGAGGGCGCTTTGTCAGGACGGTGCGGCGCAGCATGGCGCGTGTGCGGTGCACCATGAAAAACGACGCGCCGCAGCATAAGCCACGGCGCGTCGCGGGAACAGCGGGAGGCGCGCAGGTCGCACAATTCGCGCGAATGGCGCGAATGGCGCGAAGCATAGCGAGTCGTTCAGGACCCCTGCGCGATCGGATGCGCGCTCAACCCTTGGTGGAGAGGCACTGCTTCATGAAGGCCTTGCGATCGTCGCCCTTCTTGTCGCCGGCTTGCGTGTTGCACATCTTCATGCGCTCCTGCTGCGTCATCTTCGCCGGCGGCGTGGCGCCGCCCGTCGAGAGACAGTCCTTCATAAAGGCCTTGCGGTCGTCGCCTTTCTTGTCGCCGGCCTGCGTGTTGCAGGTCTTCATTTTCGTCTGCTGGCTGTTCGGCGCAGCGGGCGCCGAGGATGCCGCGGGCGCAGCGGTTTGTGCGAAAGCCGGCGCGGCGAACACGCCGCCCAGCACGATTGCAGCAATGACGGATTGGATCTTCATCGTTCACTCCCATGGGATTTGGACGTTGTCGTTCGTGGTGCGAGCAGGCCGAATTGTCATTGCCCATCGCCGCGACCATTATGGCAAAGCCAACCTGAAAACGAACTGATGTTGCCTTTGGTTGACGCGCGTGCGGCACAATGCACCGCAGGCGGGTGGCCTGCGCATTCGCCTAACCATTCTTGACGATCGGTTCATCGATCGATTCATCATCGAGCTGGCCGGCGATTCGACGGTCGGCCCCAGCTGAGAGCGACGATGCACTACCTCCTGAAGTACGAGCTCGTGGACGATTACCTCGACCGGCGCGGCGAATATCGCGACGAACATCTGCGCCTCGCGTGGGCCGCCGCCGAGCGCGGCGAGCTGCTGCTCGCGGGCGCGGTGGCCGAGCCGACGGACACGGCGCTGCTGCTGTTCCAGGGCGACAGCCCGGCCGCCGCCGAGGCGTTCGCGCAAGCCGATCCCTATGTGCGCGCGGGGCTGGTGAAGTCGTGGCGCGTGCGGCCGTGGCAGACCGTGGTGGGCGAGCAGGCGTCGAAGCCGGTGCGCCCGGACTGAGATCGCGGCAGGGACAACCGTGGCGCGCTGTTTTAGTGCTTTAGTGCATGAGTGCGGCGTCACGAGGCCGGCTTTGCCGCGCGTTCGAGCAGGTCGCGCACGGTCTCGTCGTCGACCTGATCGAAATCCAGATAGAACTGGCCGACGCTCATGAACGACAGCGGCGTGCGCACGCAGACCAGATCGTCGACGGCGCCCGCGAGCCGGGCGCGCGCGCCTGCCGGGGCCACCGGCAACGCGGCGACGATGCGCGCCGGACCGAGCGTCGCGAGCGCGCGCGCCGCGGCCTTGATCGACGCGCCCGTGGCCATGCCGTCGTCGATCAGCAGCGCGACGCGCCCCGCGACCGGGATCGCCGCGCGCTCGCCGCGATAACGCGCCTCGCGGCGTCCGAGTTCGATGCGCGCGAGCGCCAGCGCGCTCTGCAATTGCGCCGCGCTCACACCGGCTTCGCGGATCAGCGCGTCGTCGACGTATTGCGCGCCGTTCGACGACAGCGCGCCCATCGCCAGTTCGGGCTGCCACGGCATGCCGAGCTTGCTCACGGGCAGCACGTCGAGCGGCACGCCCAGCGCCTGCGCGACTTCGAATGCAACCGGCACGCCGCCGCGCGGCAGCGCCAGCGCGATGACGTCGGCGCGCCCGGCGTAGGGCGCGAGTTGCGCGGCGAGCAGGCGGCCCGCCTCGCGGCGATCGGTGAAAGGGCGTTCCATAAGCGGTTCCTGTCGATCGGCGCGGCGGCCGATCCCGTCCAAAATCCAGGCGGAACGATCCGCCCAGTGTGCCACTTGTTGGTCCTGCGCGTCGTTCGCGGTGTCCGTTTTGTCCGCGCAATGCGGACTGGATGCGGACCCGACGCACGCATCGCGGCACGCGCCGCGCGCCGTTGCGCAAAGCGCGTGCGCAGCAAACGTCTCCCGCCGCGCGCTCATTTGCATACGCAGATTTCTCGTTTGGCGCGACGCGATCGCGTGGTTACGATGAGCCGTGCCTTTCACCGACGAGGTCCACGCCATGTCCGAATCTGCCTGTTTCTCGCCGCGCGTCGTCGAACCCGTCGAGGCCGATGCGCCCGACGGTCTCGGGCTCGCACTGGAGCTACGGCTCGTGCGCCCGATCGACGGCATCGCGGGCCGCGCGCTGCGTATCCATCTCCGGCACGGCGCGCGCATGGAACAGGCGGAAACCTTGCGCGATCTGCTGCACGAAGTCGGTGCCGATATCGTGGTGTCGTAGCGGGGCGCTTGTGCCGCTTGTGCCGCTTGTGCCTGGCGTGCCAGGATAGCGGGCTCAGTCGAGCGGCGTGTCGAACAGCGCATCGAGCAAATTCGACGACGAGTCAGCGAGCCGCGTCAGCGACTCGACCATGCGCACCTGGCAATCGACCAGCGCGATCGCGCGGATGCGCCGCGACTCGCCGAACTCCGCGCCCGCGATCACGCCCGCGCCCAAGCCCTGCGCGATGGCGGTCTGCAGCGCCTCGCGGCCATCGACGTAAAGCACGGGATGCACCTGCAGGCCCTTGCGCACGAGTTCCGCTTCGAGCAGCTGCTGCGTGACCGAATGCGCCTCGCGAAAGATCATCGGTTCGCGGATCAATTCCTCGTAGCTCATACGGCGCTTTTTCGCCGCCGCGCTATCTGCGGGCACGACCGCCACCAGCGGCTCCTCGCGCAGCACGCGCGTCTCCAGCCGGCTATGCACCTGATGCGCCGCCGTGATGGCCGCGTCCACCTCGCTCGCCATGACACGCCGCATGCATTCCGTGGCGTTCGCGATGGCGAGCTTCACGACCACGCCCGGATAACGGCGCCGGAACGCGCCGACGAGTTTGATCGCGAGATCGGGCGCGTCGGCGACCAGCGCCAGTTCGCCCGATTCGAGCGCACCCGCCGATTCGAGCAGCCGCCGCGCGGCGCGCTCGCCGCCGACCATCTGCCGCGTCACCGCATAGAGCCGCCGCCCGAGATCGGTCAGCTCGACGCCGCGCGGCGCGCGCTCGAACAGCTTCACGCCGAAATCCTGCTCCAGCCGCTTCACGTGGTCTGACACCGCCGGCTGCGTGAGCGAGAGCGCCTGCGCGGCGCGCGAAAAGCCGCCGTGCTCGGCGACCGCATGAAAGGCCCGCAACTGCGCGTACTGCATGGCGATTTCTCCTTCGCGCGCATCATCGAAAATTCATCGAACCGCCTTAAAACGGTCATCGACAATCCATAAGTCCAACTGATAGCGCCATCGATTATATCGATTTTACCGATGGGTTTCATTCGCGTACCGTAACGGCATCCAAGCTGAAGATTGACGGGAGCACCCCTTGAATACCCACGCCGATCCGTACCTGCTGACCCCCGGCCCGCTGACCACGGCTGCGTCGACCAAAGCCGCGATGCTGCGCGACTGGGGCTCGTGGGACGCCGATTTCCGCGCGATGACGGCGCGTCTGCGCGCCGCGCTGCTGGCCGTCGCCGGCGACACAAACGGCGACTACGACTGCGTGCCCTTGCAGGGCAGCGGCAGCTACTGCGTGGAAGCGATGCTGGGCAGCTTCGTGCCGCGCAACGGCCACGCGCTCGTGCTCGCCAACGGCGCCTATGGCAAGCGCATCGCCACCACGCTGCGCTATCTGGGCCGCAGCCACACGGTGCACGACACGGGCGATTACCTGCCGCCGCGCGCCGCCGACGTCGATCGTCTGCTCGTCGCGCACGACGACATCACGCACGTCGTGGTCGTCCATTGCGAGACCAGTTCGGGCATCCTCAATCCGATCGAGGAAATCGCCGAAGTCACCGCGCGCCACGGCCGCCGTCTGCTGATCGATTCGATGAGCGCGTTCGGCGCCGTGCCGCTCGACGTGCGCACGCTGCCGTGCGAGGCGTTCGTGTCGTCGGCGAATAAATGCATCGAGGGCGTGCCGGGCTTTGGCTTCGTGATCGCGAAGAAAAGCGCGCTGCAAGGCGCGAAAGGCAACAGCCATTCGCTCGCGCTCGATCTGCACGATCAGTGGGACGTGATGAACCGCACGGGGCAATGGCGCTTCACGCCGCCCACGCACGCGGTGGCCGCGTTTCTTGAAGCGCTGCGCCTGTTTGAGGTGGAAGGCGGTCAGCCTGGGCGGCTCGCGCGCTATACGCGTAATCGCGATGTGATGGTCGACGGCATGCGCGCGCTCGGTTTCGAGCCGCTGCTGACCGAAGCGTGGCGCTCGCCGATCATCGTCACGTTCTTTTCGCCGGCGCACGCGTCGTTCAGTTTCGAGCGTTTCTATGAGCTGATGAAGGCGCAGGGTTTCATCATTTATCCGGGCAAGCTGACGAATGTGGAGAGTTTTCGCATCGGCTGCATCGGCGCGCTGGATGAAAGCGTGATGCGCCGTGTGGTCGAAGCGTGCGGCAACGCGCTGCGCACGCTCGGCGTGCCCGATGGCGCACCGGCGCATGCCTCGCTCGATGCCCGCGAGGCGCTCGCGGCCTGAGCGGATCAGGCCTTGTTTCAAGCACTATTGATTGCCGCGCAGCGATCTGCGTAACTTCAGGACTCACGACTATGCAACACGTCAAGGCAGTGATTTTCGACTGGGCCGGCACGGTGGTCGACTACGGCTCGCGCGCGCCGATGGGCGCGTTCGTCGAGACCTTCGAGGAATTCGGCGTGCCGATTTCGATCGACGAGGCGCGCGGCCCGATGGGCATGGCCAAGCGTCCGCACATCGCGGCGCTGATGGCGCTGCCGCGCGTGGCGCAGGCGTGGAAGGAGCGATACGGCCACGTGCCGTGCGACGCCGACATCGACGCCGTCTACGATGTTTTTGTGCCGCGTAATGTAGCCGTCGCCGCGCAGTACAGCGACGTGATTCCCGGCGTGGCCGCCGTGACGAAGCAGTTGCGCGCCGACGGCGTGCGCATCGGTTCCACCACGGGTTACACGCGCGAGATCATCGACCAGATCGTGCCGGGCGCGGCGAGGCAGGGCTTCGAAGCGGACAGCATCGTCTGCACCGGCGACACGCCCGAGGGCCGTCCGTCGCCGTACATGATCTATCGCACGCTGCCGCAACTGGGCGTATGGCGCGCGCGCGAGGCGATCAAGGTCGACGACACCGAAGTGGGCATCGAGGAAGGCCTCAACGGCGGCACGTGGGCCGTGGGCGTGGCGGTGAGCGGCAACGCGTTCGGCCTGAGCGAAGACGAAGTGCACGCACTCGCGCCCGACGAGTTCGCGCTGCGCCGTGCGGCGGCGATCGAGCGTCTGCGCGCGGCGGGCGCGCATTACGTGATCGACAGCGTCGCCGACCTGCTGCCGGTGGTCACGGAGATCGAGACGCGGCTCGCGCGCGGCGAGCGGCCTTGAGCGTTTGATCGGTTGAACACGCCCCGTTCGTGCCTCTGGCTTGGGGCGCGAACGGGGCGTTTGCATTTCCGGCTACGAAGAGGGCAGAGAGGGCGAGGAGAGCGAGGAGGGCGAAGAAGCGCCGCCTGCGCTACCATGTGCGCCCTTGCGCCATCCACGCCCGTCATGAAGACGTTCCTGCTTTTCGTCGTTACCGCGCTCGCCGAAATCGTCGGCTGCTATCTGCCGTATCGCTGGCTGCGCGAAGGCGCGAGCGCCTGGTGGCTCGTGCCGGCCGCCGCGTCGCTGGCGCTGTTCGCGTGGCTGCTCACGCTGCATCCGAGCGCGGCGGGGCGCACTTACGCGGCCTACGGCGGCGTCTATGTCTGCGTGGCGATTCTGTGGCTCTGGGGCGTCGAGGCGATCCGGCCGAGCCCGTGGGACTGGGCCGGCATCGCCTTCACGCTAGCGGGCATGGCGCTGATCGCGTTCCAGCCGCGCTGAGCGCGCCGCGCGGGCGCCCGAACCCGCGCCCGGATTTGCGCTTAAACGAGCGAGTTGACGCTGGGGAATTTCGCGCGGAACGCGCCCGGCATCGGCACGACTTTCTTCGCCTCGTAGTCGAAGAACACGAAGCCCGATTTGGCCATCGCGATCAGTGCGCCGTCCGTGGGACGCGTGATGCGGAAGATGATGTCGCCGCCGTACTTGTTGAAATCCATGATGCCGACTTCGAAGCAGAGCTGGTCGCGCGCGTAGGCTTCGGCGCGATAGGTCGTCGCGAGGTCGGTGACGATGATGCTCGTGTGCGCGTCCTTCATGTCCTCGATGCCGGCGTCGAACAGGAAGCGCGCCCGCGCCTCCGAAATCATCGAGATCATCGAGTCGTTGGCGAGGTGGTTCGCCGAGTTGATGTCGGTGACGCGAACGGTCAGATGCGTCGAATAGAAGTATTGGTCTTCGGGGAAGTGGAGCTCGATGCGGGCCATGGCGCAATGCGGATAATCGAATAAGAAAGGCGTCGCGGCGGGTTGTCCATGCCGCGTGTCTCATCCACGGCGCCCGCGCGCAAGCCGCGATTGTAGCGGTTCGGCGCGCGCGAGCCTATGCGGGCACACGGGCGCGGGCCGCCAGGCTTGCCACATTCGTCCGATCAATCGGTGTGGCGGGGCGCGCGAAACGGCCCGCCGCCATCTTATCGAGCCGCCGTTGACAGCCGTCCGGCGCGCGGCGCACGCTCGCAAACCACACGCGCAACAGCCACTTGCGGCCAGCGCCCGCGCCAATCGGCACCGGGCGCGCAAATTGCTCGTGATTGGCTCCATCATCCAGTGCTCGCGAAGCGCTCCCTGCGCAACGCGGCCCGTTCCTTGCGCCCGCTCGCCAGAACGCCAGTGCGCGAAAACGCCGATTCGCGCGCGCACGAAGCCGCCTGCCGACCCTACGCCAATGCGGGAGTGTCCATGACATCTGAACGGAACGACGATCGACACGCCCAGACTCCGGCCGTCAGCACGGTCGTGAAGGAGGTCGTGCGCCCGGCGCTCCGGCAGAACCTACCGGCAAGCGCGGAAGAAATTCCCCAGGCTGTCGTCGCTCAGGCGCCAGCCGCCGCCGGCGCGTGGGCGACGATGGCCGAACTCGTGCACGCCTACGACTGGTCGGCGACGCCGCTCGGCGCCACGGCGGCCTGGCCGCACAGTCTCCAGAGCGTCGTGCGTCTGATGCTGGCCTCGCGTTACGCGATGTGGCTCGCCTGGGGCCCCGAACTCACGTTTCTCTGCAACGATGCCTACCGCCCGACGCTCGGCGCGAAGCAGCAGTTCATCGGCATGCCCGCGCGCGAAGTCTGGGCCGAAGTCTGGACCGAGGCGGGCTCACGCATCGAGCACGTGCTTGCGACCGGCGAAGCCACGTGGGACGAAAGCCTGCTGCTGTTTCTCGAACGCAACGGCTTCAAGGAAGAGACGTATCACACGTTTTCGTACGGCCCAGTGCACGACGATAGTGGCGGCGTGCAAGGCATGCTCTGCGTGGTCACGGAGGAGACGCGGCGCGTGCTGTCCGAGCGGCGGCTCGCCACCGTGGCGCAGCTTTCGGGCACGGCGCGCAACGCGCAGTCGGTCGCCGAGGCCTGCGGCGAGATCCTCGTCGCGCTCGACGGCAATCGCCGCGATCTGCCTTTCATCGCGCTCTATCTGCTCGACGCGGACGGCCAGGGTGCGCGCCTCGCGGCCAGCAATCACGCGGGACCGACGCCGCTGTCAGCCGCGCTGAGCTTCGATGGCGCGGCGCCCGGCAGTCTCGCGGCAGCGCTCGCCGAGGCGTCGCGCGCGCCGCACGAAGGCGCGGTCGTCGACACCGCGTGGCTCGACGACGTGCTGCCCGCCGAATCGGCGTGGTCCGAACCCGTGAGCCGCGCCGCCATCGTGCCGCTCATGCGCCGCGCGCCGGGCGTGCAAGGTGCGGACGGAGCGCCGGGCGAGCACAGCGCCACGCTCGGTTTTCTGGTGACGGGCGCGAGTCCGCGTCTGCTGTTCGACGACGATTACCGCGCCTTCATCGGCCTCGTCGCGTCGCAGGCGGCCAGCATCGTCGAAGGCGCGCGCGCGGTGGAAACCGAACGCGAGCGCCTCGAACAACTGGCCGCGCTGGACCGCGCCAAAACCACGTTTTTCTCGAACGTGAGCCACGAATTGCGCACGCCGCTGATGCTGATGCTCGCGCCGATCGACGATCTCGTGGCCGCCGACCGCGATCCCGCGCGACTCGCCTTGCTGCGCCTCGCGCGCCGCAACGGCCACCGGCTGCTGCGGCTCGTGAACTCGCTGCTCGACTTCGCGCGCATCGAGGCGGGCCGCAGCGACGTCGGCTACGAGGCCACCGATCTCGCGCGCTACACGCAGCACGTGGCGAGCACGTTCCGCTCGGCCATCGAGCGCGGCGGACTCGCGTATCGCGTGCAA
Organism: Paraburkholderia tropica; assembly: GCF_914484835.1. GTDB lineage: Bacteria > Pseudomonadota > Gammaproteobacteria > Burkholderiales > Burkholderiaceae > Paraburkholderia > Paraburkholderia tropica_A. The sequence goes on along the minus strand of NZ_CAJZAR010000032.1, from coordinate 157,467 downwards.
TGCCAGCTCGATGAGCCGGTCTACGTCGACCGGCAGATGTGGGAAAAGATCGTCCTCAATCTGCTGTCGAATGCGTTCAAATTCACGCTCGCGGGGCAGGTCGGCATCCGTCTCGCGCGTGACGGCGATTGCGCGGCGCTCACGGTCGAGGACAGCGGCACGGGCATTCCGGCGCACGAAATGCCGCGTCTGTTCGAGCGGTTTCATCGCGTGGAAGGCACGCAGGGGCGCACGCAGGAAGGCTCCGGCATCGGCCTCGCGCTGGTCCAGGAGCTCGTCAAGCTGCACGGCGGCACGATCGAGGCGTGGAGCGAGCCGGGGCGCGGCTCGCGCTTCACCGTGCGCGTGCCGTTCGGCCGCGTGCATCTGCCCGCCGAGCGCGTGCGCGAGAGTGCGCCGGGCGCGCTTCAGACGGACACGCCGCGCGCGATCGACATGCTGCGCAATGGCGACGCGCAACTGGCCGCCGCGTTCGCCGCCGAAGCGGCGGGCTGGCTCGGCACGGCGCCGCCGGGCGAGAGCGAGGCGAACGGCGAGGGCGCCAATGGCGCGAATGCCGCTGATGGCGCTTATGGTGTCAGCGGTGCCAGCGGCACGTTCGGCGCGCGTGGCGGCGCCAACGCCGAAGCAGGCGAGGGCCAGCGCCTCGACAGCCCCGCACCCGCCTGGTCGGCGGGCCTGCGCGACCGGCGTTTCGCGCTCACGTTCGGCTCGCGCATCCTGCTCGTCGACGATAACGCCGACATGCGCGCCTACGTCGGCGCCTTGCTCTCGAGCGCGTGGCAGGTCGAACTTGCGGCCGACGGCGTCGAAGCGCTCGATCGCGCGCGCCGCGCGCGGCCCGACTTGATCCTCGCCGACGTGATGATGCCCCGCCTCGACGGCTTCGGCCTGCTCGCCGAAGTGCGGCGCGACCCGGCGCTCAGCGAAGTCCCGGTGATCCTGCTCTCGGCGCGCGCGGGCGAGGAAGCGCGCATCGAAGGACTCGATGCGGGCGCCGACGACTATCTCGTCAAGCCGTTCTCGGCGCGCGAACTGGCCGCGCGCGTGGGCGCGCTGCTCGAACGCACGCAGATCCGCCACGCCAACCAGCAGTTGCTCGAACTCGCGCTCTCCAGCATTCAGGACCAGTTCTTCATGCTCGACGAAGGCGCGCGCATCACGCTCGCCAATCCGCATTTCCTGGAGATGGCCGGCGTGAGCGCGCCGCAGGCGCTCGGGCAGCGCATCGTCGATGTCTGTCCCGAGGCGGCCACGAACGGCTTCGACGCCGCACTGCGCGCCGCGCACGAGGCGCGCGCGATGCAATTGTTCGAAACCTGGTGCGCGCGGCGCGGGCGCTGGTACGAAGTGCGCATCTATCCGGCCGCGCAGGGCGCCGCCGTGCTGCTGTCCGATATCAGCGGACGCAAGGCCGATCAGGAAGCGATCCGCGTGCGCACCGCGCAATTCGAAACGCTGATGAACGAAGCGCCGCTCGGCGTCTATCTCGTCGATCGCGATTTGCGCATCCGCGAGATCAATCCGGGCGCGCAGGCATTTTTCGGCGACACGGCCGATCTCACCGGGCAGGACTTCGGCGCGGTGATGCAGCGCGTCTGGCAGCCGCACTACGCGGACGAGATCGTGGCGATCTTTCGCGACACGCTGGCGACCGGCGCGCCGTATCACACGCCCGAACGCAGCGAGCCGCGGCGCGACCGCGAGCGCGTCGAGTGCTACGAATGGGAAGTGCACCGCACGCCGCTCGCGGACGGCGAATTCGGCCTCGTCTGCTACTTCCGCGATATCTCGGCGCAGGTGCGCGTGCGCCAGCAACTCGAGGAAGCCGATCATCAGAAGGACGCGTTTCTCGCCACGCTGTCGCACGAACTGCGCAATCCGCTCGCGCCGATCCGCAGCGCCGCGGCGATCCTCGATTCGAAGTCGCTGACCCCGGAGCAACTGGCGTGGGCCACCGACGTGATCCGCCGTCAGGTCACGCATATGTCAGGACTCCTCGACGAGTTGCTGGATCTCGCGCGCGTGACCTGTGGCAAGCTCGATTTGCGGCGCGACGTCGTGAGTCTCGGCGTCGTGATCAAGACCGCGGTCGAGGCGTCGCGGCCGCTGCTCGAACGCAAGCAGCACACGCTCACGGTGCACGAGCCGATGTCCGACGTGCTGATCGACGCCGACGCGCTGCGGCTCGCGCAGGTGATCTCGAATCTGCTCAACAACGCGGGCAAATACACCGATCCGGGCGGCCATATCGAACTCGCGATACGCGTGGACGGCGCGGCGATCGAGCTGACCGTCACGGACGACGGCATCGGTCTGCCAGCCGATGCCGACGAGCGGCTGTTCGCGATGTTCTCGCAGATCGACGCGCGTTCGCCGCGCGCCGAGGGCGGGCTCGGGATCGGCCTTGCGCTGTCGAAAGGGCTCGTGCGCCTGCACGGCGGCACCATTCACGCGCGCTCCGACGGGCCGGGACGCGGCAGCGAATTCCGTATCGTGCTGCCGATCGTGGTGCCGACCTTGCGCTCGCGCGCGGTCGTGGACGAGGCGCATCGGCCGGCGAGGGCGGCTCGGCGCGTGCTCGTCGTCGACGACAACAAGGACGCGGCGGAAAGTCTCGCGCTGCTGCTGTCGCTTTCGGGTCATGAAGTGCGCGTGGCGCACTCCGGCGCGGCGGCGCTCGAACTTGCGCCGACGTACCGCCCCGAGGCCGTGCTGCTCGATCTCGGCATGCCCGGACTGAGCGGCTATGAAGTGGCGCGCGCGCTGCGCCGGTTGCCGGACACGCAGGACACGGTGGTGGTCGCACTGACCGGCTGGGGCCAGGACGAGGACCGCAAACGCACGCTCGATGCAGGCTTCGACTGGCACATCACGAAGCCCGCCGATCCCGACGAAATCCTGCTGCTGCTCACGCGTTCGCGCGACGAACTGGTGAGCGCGCGCGGCGAGGTGCAACGCGCGCAGCGCGCGGCACGGGCGCCGCGCTAAGGTCGCCGACGACGCGTTTCAAGTCTGCGTGCGTCAGGCCTGAAACGCGCGTTCGGGCGGTGCATCGGAAGGCGGATCGCCTTGCGGCGGAGGCGGCGGCACCTCGCTGTCAGGGACGGGCGGCGGTTTGCGCTGAGGCGTCTCGGGTTCTTCGGTCGGCAGATGCGCGTGGTAGGTGCGAGCAGGGAAAACCGGGGGCATAGGCAGCTCCGTGTGTTCGTCGTGCGCTGGGCGCAGCGCGAAATATCACGAATCACCGCAAGCGTCGTGCCGTGCCGCTCCTGGCTCGATTCAATTCGTATAACGAAATGATGGGATGCGGATGGAGTGTGCGCTGGAACGCGAGTTGCGGAATCGCGAATCGACATCAGCAACGTGTCAGCGCCAGGAACCGAACCAGGAGGCCGAGCCGATGACCCGCCGCGATACGCTTCGCAACACGCTTCCTTACGCCGTGCTCACGGCGGCCTGCATGCTGGGCGGCGGGCAGGCGCACGCGCAAGGCAACACGAACGGCGCGGGCATGCCGGCGAGCGGCGTGAACGGCGTGTATCCGGCGCCGATGGAGGGCGTCGAACCGGGCGTCGAGGCCAGCCGCCCGCGCGCGACCCGCACCACGAACGCCGCACACGGCGCGCACGCTCCCGCGAAAGGACACGGGAAAAAGCCGCCAGAACATGTGCAGAAGAACCCGCAGAAAGACCCCGCGGACGGCGCGTCCGCCACCCGCGGCGACATCAAGGAACACTGATCATGCAACTGCCACGCGGATTGGCGCGCGTTCGCGCGCTGCATCATCGACACACCGGGCAGCCTGGCGAAGGCAGGGCGCTCGCGCACGAAATCGACGCCTTCATGCTGCCGCCGAACGGCTGGGTGCCGAACAACGGCCGCCTGCCGGTGATCGTCTACCGTCATGCTTTCGATGCCGATGCGCCGAAGCTCGCCGAGCAGATCGAAACGCGTTTCGCGCACCACGCGTGGCCCGTGCAATGGCGTAACGGCGTGTTCGACTTTCACCATTTCCATTCGACGGCGCACGAGGTGCTGGGCGTTTTCGCGGGCGCGGCGGAACTGATCGTCGGCGGGCCGGGCGGCCGGATGCTGCCGCTCGCGGCCGGCGACGTGCTGCTGCTGCCGGCCGGCACCGGCCATTGCCTCGTGTCGCGCACGGATGCGTTTCATGTCGCGGGCGGTTATCCCGCCGGTCAGCAATGGGATATCCGGCGCGAAGCGCTCACGCCCGACGAACTGCGCGCGATGGACGCGCTGCCGTTTCCGGCCAGCGATCCGGTCTACGGCGCGCGCGGGCCGGTGATCGAGCGTTGGCGAAAACCGGCGTAGCGTGAGCCGCCGTGAAGTCCGGCACGCGCCGACAGGCACGCCAGTTGCGCCTCGCTCCTCATTCAGCGGCCCCGAGCGCCGCACGAACTGCGATCAGGAGAGGACATCATGAACCGACGCGCCATCTCGCTTGCCGCCGCCATCGCCAATGCGGCCATTTTCACGGGCGCGCTGGGCGGCGCGCCGCTCGCGCATGCCCAGGGCGCACCGCAGGCGATCGCCGTGCAGCGCATGGCGACGGTTCAGTCCGGCACGGGTTTTCGCGCATCGAAACTCGTCGGCTCGAATGTCTACGACAACAACGGCAGCAAGATCGGCTCGATCGACGACATCGTGCTCGAATCGCCGAACGAAGGCGCGTTCGCGATTTTGTCGGTCGGCGGATTTCTCGGCATGGGCGAACATCTGATCGCCGTGCCGTTCAACGATCTGCAGATCAGCGCCAAGCAGATCGTGCTGCAAACCGACAAGGCCGGGCTGAAGGCAATGCCGGAGTTTCATTACGCGAAGGATTGAGGTTTTGGGGCGGATTTGGTGGGATTAAAAAGTGCGCTAATTTATGTTATGTAAAATCACAAATCGACAGCGGTCCAACGTGTTTCAACCGTCTCCCTCGCCTGATTCCAGCTTATCCAGCCGCCCGATCTCGCGTTGATCCTGCATTCCGGGCGGCCTTCGATTCCAGTTAGTTCCCGTTACGGACGGCGGCTCAGCCCGTGCATCGTGCCCGAGCGCCGCACGCTCGTTTCCAGCGACGCTTCGCATTGCGCGCAGCGTCCGAAGATCACGAGGCTCGCGCTCGCGTAGCGAAATCCGCGCGAGCCGGCGATCGTTTCGTGCTGCGACTCCAGTTCCGTATCGTCGATGTCGGTGACTTCGCCGCAGTCATTGCAGACCAGATGCGAATGCCGCGTGCCGCGATTCAGTTCATAGACGACGCGCTGCTCGCCGATCCACGCATTCGTGATCAGCCCGGCTTCGAGCAATTGCGACAGCGCCCGATACACGCTCGCCAGGCTGCATTGCTCCGTCTCCGGCGGCACGCGCCGGAAAACCTGGTCGGCGGTCATGTGCTCGTTCGGAAATTCATGGAACAGCTGAAGCACGGCGACGCGACTCGAGGTCGGACGCATACGGGCTCGCTTCAGATCGGCATAGATCGCTCTCATCGCATCGGCACACTTTTCATACGTGGCCCATAGTCTCGATTGCGGTTGCTTAAGGCTTGCTTAAGCCCCTGCGCGGCAATGCGGTTTGCGATGAGGGGGCCGTTACCGGGCTTTACGCCGGGTCTTTCCGATCACCCTTCTGTCCACCAAAAAATCTCCGTTAAATCAATCGATTAAAGAAGAAATTCGCGCCTTTGGCGAGCCAAAAAGAAACAGCCGCGCCAATAACGGCGCGGCTGTTCACAGGGAAACCTCGGGAAAGCACCATGCACGCGCTCAGCGCGGCGGCGACACCACCACGTACTGCACCTGCGTACCGATGTATTGCGGCTGATACCACGTCGCGCCGCATTGCTCGTAGGTGACGCCGCCGATCACGACGGCAGTGCACGACGGCGGCAGCGTCGCGACCATCGTGCCGACCACGGCCGCCGTAACGCCTACCGTGACGGCGACGGCCACCGGATCGACATACCAGCCGCCGCCCCAGTACGGCGGCGGAGGCGGAGGTGGTGGAGGCGGCGGTCCGGGCGGATGCGGTCCCGGCCCCGGACCAGGCTGAGGCCCCGGACCCGGGCCGGGTCCCGGCGGTTGCGGCTGCGGTCCAGGATTGGGTCCGGGAGGATGCGGCTGCGGCCCAGGGTTCGGCCCCGGATTCGGATGCGGTCCCGGGTTCGGATTGGGATTCGGATGCGGCCCCGGCTGTCCGCCGGTGTGCTGCACGCCGCCGCCATTGAAACCGGGCCGGCCATGAAACTGCCCGCCACCGCCGAAATTCCCGCCGCCCATCGGATGAATGCTGGTGCGCGCCATGCCGCGGAACGCAAAAGCCGCCGGAGTCGCCAGCGCCATCGACACGGCGAGGCTCGCCGCGATGGCCCGTTGAGTGTGCCTGTTCATCATTCCGCCTCCTGATAAGGCGGGCGGTCCGCGGGCTTCATCTCGATCTGCCGCGCGCCCGGACGCGGCCGGAACACGAAGGTCGACGCCGCGAAAACGGGATTCAGCTTCCAGTGATACGTGACCTCGTGCCGGGGCCGCGACGGCTGCGTGGTATCGGTGATGATCATCTTGCACGGCAGCGGCCGCCGCCCTGCTTCGATCCACAGTTCCCAATCCGCGCCCGGCTGCCGGTAGGCGTAGTGCGTGCAGCTGCGCGTATCGACTTTCTCAGTGCCGAGCGACTGCGCGGAGCTGATCGCGAGATCGTCGGGCTTGCCGGCGCCCCAGTAGAACAGATCGGCGAGCGGCGTCTCGATGTGCCAGTTCACGGCCAGATCGCGCACGAGTTCGTCGAGCGTCGGCGGCGCGTCGCGACGCGCGTAATACCCCTTCTTCTCGTTGAAGATCGTGAAGCGACGGCCGTCGTAGACCATGCCGCGCACGTTGCCGTTGCCGGAGATGTCGGCGCGCATGCGGTCGGGCCGCTTCACCTTGAGCACCGTATGGCGCAGCAGCGCGGCGTTCTGGCCGTTGTCGAGCACGACGTCGGTGACCGTGTCGGCGTCCACCTCGAAGGTGCGCAGCGTGCGCAGATACGCGCCCATGGCGTCGAGCGCGTCGGTGGCCTGCTCGTCGATGGCGGGTGCGCCGCTGCCGCCGCCTTCGCCGATGCCCAGATCGTTGAGCGGTGATGGGACGTTCGATTGCGCCGGCACGTGTTCGCCGCCGCTGCTCTGATGGGCGCAGCCGGCGAGCGAGAGGCCGCCGGCAAGTGCAATCGAGATTGTGAGCGCGAGCGAAAGCGGCGCCGCTCGCGGGATGACTCCAGGGAAGACTCTTTTGTTCACATCGTCTCCTGACTGAAAGTTCGCCGGATTCGACCGTCGACGCATGTCGTTGCGCGCGCAGCCTATGCGTCTCGGGTCGGCGAAACGCGGGGCGTCTGTGAAGCAACGTGCACGCTCATTCGTGCCCCTCATCTCGTATTAATCAGCTTACCAGCGGCACGTTTCTGCGTCCCTCAAACGCGCCTCCTTGCCCTGCGCATCGATTTCCGGCTTGCGCTCGCTCAGTAAAAGCCCTGGTCGGTCGCATTCCGGGCACGGGTTATCATCCGTCGCATCCATTTTCAGAACGACGTTCTATCAGATAGAACGACAAAGACGCAACGAACGAGACAGCACCATGTTCTTGTCCCGAGCTCAGGAGGAGCCCGCCATGTCCAGTTTGCCGGTCGGCGCGACGCACGAGTCGCTCCGGGAATCCGTCCCGCCCGCGAGCGCGGCGCAGATCAACGCGCGCATCGACCGCCTGCCCGCTGCGCGCGCGATCTGGACACTCGTCCTGCTGATCGCAACGGGCGGCTGGTTCGAGTTCTACGACCTGTTCTTCACGGCTTACGTCGGGCCGGGCCTCGTCAAAAGCGGCCTTTACTCGACCACGACCGCGTCGTTCTTCGGCTTTTCGGGGCTCGGCGCATTCGTGGCGGCGTCGTTCGCCGGGCTGTTCATCGGCACATTCTGTTTCACCGGGCTCGCCGACCGTTATGGCCGCCGCACGATGTTCACCGCGTCGCTGCTCTGGTACTCGGCGGCCACCTGCGTGATGGCGCTGCAGACGTCTGCGCCCGCGATCAACCTGTGGCGGCTGATCGCGGGGATCGGCGTGGGCATCGAGCTCGTCACCATCGACACCTACGTGAGCGAACTCGTGCCCAAGCACATGCGCGGGCGCGCGTTCGCCTTCGTGCATCTCGTGCAGTACACGGCCGTGCCCGCCGTCGCGCTGCTCGCGTGGTGGCTCGTGCCGCGCGCGCCGCTCGGCTTCGACGGTTGGCGTTGGGTCGTGATGTTCGGTGCGGCCGGCGCGCTGATCGCGTGGGCGATCCGCCGCAGCGTGCCCGAGAGCGCCCGCTGGCTCGCACAGCGCGGACGTCACGAGGAAGCGGCGCGCGTGCTCGCGAAACTCGAAGCGAAGATCGAGGCGCAGACCGGCCGCCTGCTGCCCGCGCCCGCCCCGTTGACGGAAAGCGCGAGCGCCGCGCCGCAACGCAAGGCCCGTTTCGCCGAGCTCTGGCAGCCGCCGTATCGCCGCCGCACGATCACGCTGCTCGTCTTCAATCTGTTCCAGGCGATCGGCTTCTACGGTTTCGCGTCGTGGGTGCCGACGCTGCTTGTCTCCAAAGGCGTGACGATCACGCACAGCCTGCTCTACGCGTTCGTGATCGCGGCGTCGAATCCGTTCGGCCCGCTGATTGGCATGGCGATCGCCGACCGCATCGAGCGCAAGACACTCGTCGTGCTCTCCGCACTCGCCATCGCCGTATTCGGCTCGCTGTTCGCCATGCAGACCTCGCCCGTCATGCTGATGGTGCTCGGCGTGCTCATCACGCTCGGCGGCACGCTGCTCTCGGTCGGCTATCACGCCTATCAGGTCGAACTGTTTCCCACCCGCATGCGCGCCACGGCGGTCGGCTTCGTCTATTCGATGTCGCGGCTGTCCGCGATGTTCTCGGGCTTCATGATCGCGTTCGCGCTGCGTCATTTCGGTGTACCAGGCGTGTTCGCGCTGATCACGGGCGCGATGGTCGCGGTGATGGCGGCGATCGGCCTGTTCGGTCCGCGCACCAACAACCGCTCGCTCGACGATATTTCCCATTGAACTGAACCAGAGGCTGGACTCACGATGTTGCCTTTAGCAGGAATCCGCGTTCTCGATCTTTCCAACGTGCTGGCCGGGCCGTTCTGCGCGTATCAACTCGCGCTGTTCGGCGCGGACGTCACCAAGGTCGAGCATCCCGAAGGCGGCGATCTCGCGCGCCGCCTCGGCGCCGACAAGGACGCCGCCGCGCGCAACATGGGCGCGTCGTTCGTCGCCGTGAATGCGGGCAAGCGCTCGATCACGCTCAATCTCAAGGACCCGCGCGGCAAGGCGATCCTGCTCGATCTCGTGCGCGATGCCGACGTGCTGGTCGAGAACTTCCGCCCCGGCGTGATGGATCGGCTGGGTCTCGGATTCGATCAGTTATCCGAAGTGAATCCGCGTCTCGTCTATTGCGCGATTTCGGGTTTCGGCGATTCGGGCGAACTGTCGCCCCGCCCTGCCTACGACCAGATCATCCAGGGCATGGCCGGCGTGATGAGCGTGACCGGCGACGCGCAAAGCGCGCCGCTGCGCGTGGGCTATCCGGTCTCCGATACGGTCGGCGGCCTGACGGCGGCGTTCGGCATTTGCGCGGCGCTCGTCGATGCACGCGCGAACGGACGCGGACGGCGGCTCGACGTGTCGATGCTCGAAGCGACGCTCGCGAGCATGGGCTGGGTCGTCTCGAACTATCTGAACGCGGGCGTGGAGCCTGTGCCGATGGGCAACGAAAACTTCACCGCCGCGCCCTCGGGCACCTTCGCGACCGGCGACGGGCTGCTCAACATCGCGGCCAACGAAACGCGTCAGTTCGAGAGCCTGTGCGCGGTGATCGGCCGCCCCGAACTCGCGCACGATGCGCGTTTTTCCGCGCGCCATCTGCGCAAGCAATATCGCAATGAATTGAAGGCCGAAATCGAAGCCGCGCTCGCCGCCGACAGCGCCGCGAACTGGGAAACGCGGCTGCTCGCGCAAGGCGTGCCGGTCGGCCGCGTGTTGTCGGTGCCGCAGATTCTCGCGCATCCGCATCTGGCCGAGCGGCAATTCGTGCGCGAATTCGAACCTGCGAACGGCGAGGCCGCGCAGCGCGTGACGCGCGCGGGCCTGCGTCTCTCGGACGGCGACGCCGCGCCCGCCACGCCCGCGCCCGCGCTCGGCGCGCACACGCGCGAAACCCTCGCACAACTCGGCTACGACGCCGCGCACATCGACGCCCTCCGCGCCGAAGGAGTCATCTGAACATGAGCACGACGAACCCCGACCTCGCTGCCCTCTGCGCCGACTACTGGAGCACCTCGATCATCGACATCCATCCGGGCTCGATCGCCGTGCGCGGCTTTCCGATCCAGGAGTTGATTGGCCGCGTGAGCTTTCCGCAGATGATCTGGCTGATGCTGCGCGGCGAGCTGCCCAGCGACGACGAAGCGTCGCTGCTCGAAGCCGCGCTCGTCGCCTCGGTCGATCACGGGCCGCATGCGCCGTCGATCGCGATCTCGCGCATGGCGACGAGTTGCGGCCTGCCGCTCAACGGCGCGATGGCGTCCGCGATCAACGCGCTCGACGACGTGCATGGCGGCGCGGGTCAGCAGGCGGTGGAACTGTATGCGTCGATCGCGGCGCGCCTCGATGCGGGCGCGCTGCTCGACGAGGCGGTTGAAGCCGGCGTCGATGCCTTCGTCGCCGCGCACGGCAAATATCTGCCGGGCTTCGGGCATCGTTTTCATCCGGTCGATCCGCGTGCCGGACGTCTGCTCGAACTCGTCGATGCGCGCGTGGAATCGGGCGCGATCAACGGTCGTTTCGCGCTGATCGCGCGCGGCGTGGAAGCGCTGCTCAAGCGCCGCAAGAACAAGCCGGTGCCGATGAATATCGACGGCGTGACCGCCGTGATCTACGCGGAGCTGGGCTTCGCGCCGGAGCTTGCGCGCGGCGTGTTCATTCTCTCTCGCGCGGTGGGGATTCTGGCGCATGCGTGGGAGCAGCGCGGACGCAAGGAGCGCAACAAAGGGCCGATGCCGCGCCAGATCGACTACGCGTACACCGGCGCGCCCGAGCGCCATCTGCCTGATGGTGCGCAGCCGCGCGAAGCCTGAGCCTCGACCTTTAGCCGCTGTGTTTCGCGGTCTGCGCGTGCGCCTGACGGGCCGCGCGCAGCGCGCGCGAATCGCCGCCTAACGCATCGGTGGCGCGCGTGGCGCAATCGAACAACGCGTCGAGATTCGCTTCGACGAACGCGCGGTCGATACGCGAACTCGGGCCCGCGAGCGTGATCACACCGCGCAGCGCGTTCTGCACGCCGAACACCGGCATCGATACGCCCGACGTTTCCCGATCGCGCTCGCCGATCGACATGCAATAGAAGTCGCGGCGAATCTGCTCGAACGCTTCGCCCGGCTCGTGCCCGAACGCGAGCAGCGCGCGGCCGCCCGAACCGGTTTCGAGCGGCAGCACGTCGCCTTCGCGCACGTGATGGCGCACGACGTGCATCGAATCCACGCGATGCAGACACACGCGCACCGCGTTGTCGCGCACATAGAACGACACGCTCTCCCCGCTTTTTTCCATGAGTTCGCGCATCAGCGGCAGCAGGATGTCGCCCAGATTCAGGCTGCGCTGATAGAGCGCGCCGAGCGCGAACGTGGCCGGTCCGAGCTGATAGCGGCCGTCTTCGAGCCGCAGCAGCAGCCGATGCTGGATCAGCGCGCCGGCAAGCCGCAGCAGCGTGCTCTTGTAGAGCCCCGTGCGCGCGGCGAGTTCGGCGAGCGTGAGCGCCGCGTTCTGCGGGCCGTCTTCGGGACGGAAGGCAAACAGGATGGCGCACGCGCGGTCGATGACGGCGACGCCTTCTTCCTTCTTGAGCGGTGGTTCCGCGGACATGTGGGGCGATGAAAGGCAAGCAGGGAAGCCTGGATTTTACGCGAACTCGTGCGTGGTTCGGCCGCATTCCTGCGATCGCCCGCGCGCTTGCCGATCACGCGGGGATGGACCGTCCGCACTGGCTCGCGCGCCGTCCATCCGCAGCATCGAACGCTGATCGCCCTCGCCCGCGCTGGCCACGCAGCCGTGAAGAACCGCTGACGCGCGCCTTACCGCGCGTGCGTCACCGAGGCGCGCATCGTCACGCTCACGTCGAAGCTGCGCTCGATCTCCCACTCCGTGCCATAGCACTGGTTGATCAGCCAGCGCACGGCGTTGCGCGTGAGTTCAGCAGTCGGAATATGCACCGAGGTGAGCGCGGGCGCCATGTAGGCCGCGGAATAGTCATCGTCGTAGCCGATCACGGAAACGTCGCGCGGCACCGAAATACCCGCATGTTGCAGGCGCGCGAGCGCCGACATCGCCATCGTGTCGTTCGCGCAGAACAGACCCGTGAAGCGGCGCTTCGATTCGAGCAACTGTCCCGCCGCCGCGTAACCGCCCTCGGGCGAGAAGTCGGACATGATGAGCGGCACGCGTTCGCGCTCGATGCCGTGGCGCGCAAGTTCGGCGAAGAAACCATCCAGACGCGCCTGATTGTCCGATGAACTGGCCGTGCCGCCGATCGCCGCGATCTCTCGATGCCCGTGTTCGATCAGCGTGCGCGCGGCCAGCTCGCCGCCGTGAAAGTGGTCGGCGCAGAACGAGGCTTCGGGGAAATGCTCGAAGGCGCGGTTGAGGAAGGCCATGCGCGGATGCAGCGCGTGCAGCATGCCCAGATCCTCGTCGTGCAGGTCGTGGCTGATGACCACCACGCCATCGCAATCGCGCCCGATCAGAAAGCGCACCGCCTCGATCGCCTGCTCGCGCGGCGAAGCCTCGCCGCAGCCCGTCGCCACCACCACGTGACGGCGCACCGCGCGCAGCTCGGTGTCGGTCTCCTTGAGGATCGTGCCGTAGTACGAGCCGAAGAAGGTCGGCACGAAAATGCCGATGATGCCGAGCGACTGCGTCGCCATCGCCCGGCCGATCGACGACGGCCGGAAGTTCAGTTGTTCGATGGCGGCCTGCACGCGCGCCGCCGCGTCGGCCGACACCGGGCCCTTGCCGGAAATCGCCCGCGAGGCGGTGGAGAGTCCCACGCCGGCCAGCGTTGCCACGTCTTTCAGGGTTGCCACTTCTCGTACGTCCCTCGGTTTTATTGTCGTTGCGCGAGCTTGGTGCGACGTCGCGCGCTGTGTCAGCACGGCCAGTTTTTTACCACGTTCTTACTGACTTCCGAACGTGCTTTTTTGGTGCATTGGTCGGAGGAATACCCGACCAGGGTCAGCCGCTCAAATCCGCGCCCCGCTCGCTTCGTCGAACAGGGAAACATGCGCCGCGTCGATGCTGAACGGCACCGCCGCGCCGGTCGCGAGCGGCGTCTTGTCCTGATCGATCGAGGCGATCTGCGCGCCATGATAGTCGAGCCACAGCACGCGATGATTGCCCATCGGCTCGACCAGTGTGACGCTGCCCTGGCGCGCGTCCTCGCTGCCCGGCGCACCGATGCGCGAGGCATGCACGTCCTCGGGCCGCACGCCCAGCACGCACGGTTTCGAGAGATCGGGCGCGCCCTTGAACGCGTAGTTCGTCACGTCGACATCGAGCTGCGCGCCGCGGAACCAGAGCTTGCCTTCGTTGGCTTCGAGCTTGCCTTTCAGCAGGTTCATCGGCGGCGTGCCGAGGAAGGTCGCCACGAACAGATTCTCGGGCCGCGCGTAGACTTCGGCGGGCGTGTCGAACTGCTGGATCACGCCGCCCTTCATCACGGCCATGCGCGTGGCGAGCGTCATCGCTTCCACCTGGTCGTGCGTCACGTAGATCATCGTCGCGCCCAGTTGCTGATGCAGCTGCTTGAGCTCGCGGCGCAGTTCGGTGCGCAGCTTGGCGTCGAGATTCGAGAGCGGTTCGTCGAACAGGAACACGTCGGCCTCGCGCACCAGCGCACGGCCGATCGCTACGCGCTGACGCTGGCCGCCCGACAGCTGCGCGGGCTTGCGCGCGAGCAGCGGGCCGAGTTGCAGCATGTCGGCGGCGCGCTTCACGCGGCGCTCGATTTCCGGCTTCGGCGTGCCATTGATTCGAAGTGCGAACGACATGTTGCGCTCGACGTTCATGGTCGGATAAAGCGCGTAGGACTGGAACACCAGCGCCACGCCGCGATCCTTCGGGTCGGCCCAGGTCATGTCTTCGCCGCCGATCTCGATGCTGCCGTCGCTCACGTCGATCAGCCCGGCGATGCTGTGCAGCAAGGTGGATTTGCCGCAGCCCGACGGCCCCAGCAGCACCACGAATTCGCCGGCGCGCACGTCGAGATCGAGGTCCTCGATCACCGTGTTCGCGCCGAGATCGATGCGCAGATTGCGCACCGATACGTTTGCCAGATTCGTCATTGTGTGTCTCCGCTTTTAGCCCGCTTTAACCCTTCACCGCGCCCGACGCGATACCGCGCACGAACCAGCGCCCCGACACGAAATAGATCGCGAGCGGCACCAGCGAGGTCAGGATCGTCGCGGCCATATTGACGTTGTAGAGCCGCTCGCCCGTGGTGGTGTTGATGATGTTGTTCAGTTGCACCGTCATCGGCAGGTTCTTCGTGCCTGCGAACACGAGGCCGAGAATGTAGTCGTTCCAGATGCCCGTGACCTGCATGATGATCGCGACCACGATGATGGGCACCGACATCGGCAACATGAGCTGCATGAAGATGCGCCAGAAGCCGCCGCCGTCGATGCGCGCCGCCTTGAACAACTCCTGCGGCAGCGACACGTAGTAGTTGCGGAACAGCAGCGTCATCACCGGCATGCCGAACACGGTGTGGATCAGCACGATGCCGGGCAGCGAGCTGAACAGATGCACCGTGGCGAGCACGCGCACGAGCGGATACACCATCACCTGCACCGGAATGAACGCGCCCGCGAGCAGCACGGCGAACAGCACGCCCGCGCCGCGTGGCTTCCAGAACGAGAGCGCGTAACCGTTCACGGCGCCGACGGCGATCGAGATGATCGTGCTCGGCACCACGATGCGCACCGAGTTCCAGAAACCCACGCGAATGCCCGCGCATTCGAGCCCCGTGCAGGCCGAGGCCCACGCGTCCTGCCACGGCGCGAACGTGAGGTGATGCGGCAGCGCGAGCAGATGGCCCATGCGGATTTCGTCCATCGGCTTCACCGAGGTCACGAGCATCACGTAGAGCGGCAGCAGAAAAAACAGCGCGGCGATGATCAGAAAGCCATACACGCCGAGCCGCGCGGGCGTGAAGCGGCTGCGCTTCGGCTTGCCTTTCGAGGCACCCGGGGCGCGGCGCGCGATGTGCGGAATGGCGCCCGACGGTTCGGTCAGCGGCGCGCTCATGCTCGTTCTCCTTTACGTGCCGCGCGGCTTTTCGCGTACAGAACCGGCGCGAGAATCGCGAGCACGGTGGCGAGCAGCACGATCGAGGCGGCCGAGGCGAGCCCGATATTCGCGCGGTTGAACAGATAATCCATGACGAATTTGCCGGGCACTTCGCTGGCGGTGCCGGGACCGCCTTGCGTCATCGCCACGACGGCGTCGTAGAGCTTCACCACCATCACGAACAGCAGCACGAAGGCGGTCGACATCGAGGTCTTCAGCATCGGCACGACGATGCTCGCGTAGACGCGCCAGCGCGGAATGCCGTCGAGCCGCGCGGCCTTCCAGATCTCCTCGTCGATGCTGCGCAGGCCCGAGAGCATCAGCGCCATCACGAGCCCCGAGGCCTGCCAGACGGTGGCGATCACGAGCGTGTAGATCACGAATTGCTGCGAGACGATCCAGTCGAAATGCGCGTGCGTGAAGCCCATGTGCCGCAGCACGGCCTGCACGCCGAGTTCCGGGTTCAGGATCCACTGCCAGACGAGACCGGTCGCGACGAACGACATCGCATACGGATAGAGAAAGATCGTGCGCAGCGCGCCTTCGGCGGCCACGCGCTGATCGATGAAGATCGCCAGCAGCAAACCGATCACGAGACACGCCACGACGAAACACACGCCGTAGATCGCGAGGTTTTGCAGCGAGACGATCCAGCGTTCGGTTTCGAACAGCCGCACGTATTGCGTGATGCCCGCGAAGGTGTTCGTCGGCAGCGAGCGCGAATAGCTCACCGACACGCGCGCGGTCCACAGCATCGTGCCGAGATACGCGAACACGACGGTGACCGCCATGGGCAGCAGCGCGATCCATGCGGCGAGCGACAGCCGCCGCCGCATGGGGCGCGCTGCACGCGCCTGCCGTTTAGCCTGATCCAGCTTGAGCGCGTACATAAGCCTCTCAGCTCTTGATCGCCGACGCGAACGCCTTCTGGGCGTCCTCGACCGACTGGTCCTTGTTCCAGAAGTTCGTGATCACGTCCTGGAGCGAGCCCTGCACGTCAGGCGGGATCAGCATTTCGGGATTCGGCAACTGGCGCGCCTTGTCCTTCATGATCGCCATGCCCTGCTTCGCGCACAGATCGAAATTCGACGTATCGACGTCGAGACGGATCGGAATCGAACCCTTCTTCTCGCTGAACGCGACCTGCGCCGTGGGCGAGGTCATCACGCTGGCGAGCAGTTGCTGCGCCTTCACGGACTGCGGGTTGTCGGTCTTCGGGAACACGAAGGCGTCGCCCGCGATCATGTACGGCGAATTCGCGAAGCCCGGGAAGCAGCCGAAGTCCTTGCCCGCGACCTGCTTCGCGTTCGAGAATTCGCCCTTAGCCCAGTCGCCCATGATCTGCATGCCGGCCTTGCCCGAAATCACCAGCGCCGTGGCGTCGTTCCAGTTGCGGCCCGGCGAGCCCGGATCGACGTAGCCATGCAGACGCTTGAAGGTCGCGAGCACGTTCTTGAACGCGGGCGAATTGACGGCGTTCGCGTCGCGGTCGCGATAGACCTTCATGTACAGGTTGCGGTCCATGTCGGCGAAAATCGCGTCGAACGTGATCTTCTCCTGCCACGCCTGGCCGCCCAGCGCGAGCGGAATCACGCCGGCTTTCTTGAGCTTGTCGAGATCGGCGAACAGTTCGTCCAGACTCTTCGGCTCGGCAGCGATGCCCGCTTTCGCGAACGCCGGCTTCGAGTAGAAGAACCAGTCCTGCATGTGGATGTCCACGGGCGCCGCGTAGAAGTGCCCGTTCACCTTGATCTGGTTGAGAATCGAGTCGGGCAGGATGCCGTTCCAGTTCTCCTTGGCCGCGACCGCGTCGACATTGTTCAGGAGTCCCTGGTCAATGAGGTCGTGGAACTGCTTCGAGGTGTTGAACTGCGCCGCCGTGGGCGGATCGCCGCCGACGATGCGGTTGATCGCCGTGGCGCGCGCCTGGTCGGCGCCCGCGATCGCGTTGTCGACCCACTGGCCGCCCGCCTGGTCGTAGGCTTGCGCGAACTGCTTGATGGCGGCCGATTCGCCGCCCGAGGTCCACCAGTGAATCACATTGGCCTTGAGCGGTGCGTCGGCGGCATGCGCCGCGACAGCCCCGGCCAATGCCAGCGCGGCGGCGATGCCGCGCAGGACGGGTGCGTTTTGCTTCATTGCGTCTCCTCCGGTTGTTCCGGTTTTCTCTGCTGGTCGATGAAGTCAAACTTGGCGATGATGCGGGTGGCTGCGCGCACGCGATCCTGCTTTGGTGCAACTTTCCCCTGTCGCGCATTCTCACGGCGCGCAGCCGGTACGGCAATTACGGTAACTACCGTTCTTGTTTTCGATTTCGCGTGGAGGAAATCGATAAATCGATGTTGCGTGGACGCGGTATCAGGCGCCGCGCGCGTTGCGTTCCGCGATGAAGCGCGCGATCAGTTCCGCGCTGCGTTTTTTGGTGCGCTGCTGCGTGTCGTAGTCCACATGCACGACGCCGAAGCGCCGCTCATAGCCGAACGCCCATTCGAAGTTGTCGAGCAGCGACCAGACGAAATAGCCGCGCACGTTCACGCCCGCCTTGATCGCCGCATCCACGGCGGCCAGATGGCGCTTGAGGAAAGCGATGCGTTGCGTGTCGACCACTTCGCCGTCGATCACGTCGTCGTCGGAGGCCATGCCGTTTTCGGTGATGTAGATCGGCGGCAGGTTTTCATACGTGCGATTGAAGCCGATCAGCAGATCGCGCAGGCCGTCGGGATGCACTTCCCAGCCCATCTGCGTGCGCTCGACGTCGGGCAGCGGCACTTCGGTGAAACCGTGCGCGCCATCGCTCTTTACGTTGGTGCGGAAATAGTAGTTGATGCCGAGGAAGTCGAGCGGCGCGGCAATCGTCTCCAGGTCGCCGTCGAGCACGAGCGGCTCGGTGTGCGGCCACAGTTCGAACAGTTCCGCCGGGTATTCGCCCTTGAGCAGCGGGTCGAGAATCCACGCGTTGTGCTGGACTTCGAAGCGGCGCGCGGCCGTGATGTCGGCTTCCGAATCGGAGTTCGGCGTGCCGCGTCCCACGTTCGCGACGATGCCCTTCGCCGACTTCGGATCGTTCGCGCGCAGCACCGGAATCGCCATGCCGTGACCGAGCAGCAGATGGTGCATCGCCTGGGTCGGATAGCGCGGGCTCGCGAGGCCGGGCGCGTGGTGGCCGTTGCCGTAGCCGAGATAGGCCGAGCACCACGGCTCGTTGAGCGTCATCCACGCGTCGACGAGACCGGACAGCTCGCGGCTCATGAGATCGGCGTAATCGGCGAAACGATAGGCCGTGTCGCGATTGAGCCAGCCGCCGCGGTCTTCGAGATGCTGCGGCAGATCCCAGTGATAGAGCGTCGCGTAGGTCTGGATGCCCTTCTCTTTCAGGCGCTCGAGCAGACGCTTGTAGAATGCGATGCCCTTGGCGTTCGGGCGGCCCGACGCATCCATCACGCGCGGCCAGGCGATCGAGAAGCGATAGGCTTCGAAATTGAGGTCTCCGAGCAGATCGAGGTCGCCTTGCCAGCGATGGTAGTGATCGCAGGCCACGGCGCCCGTGTCGCCCGCGAGCACCTTGCCCGGCGTGGCGCTGAAGGTGTCCCAGATCGACGGCAGACGGCCGTCCTCGGTCGCGGCGCCTTCGATCTGATACGACGCGGTGGCCGCGCCCAGCAGAAAGTCGCGGCGCCAGAGCGCGGAATCGGGCGACGGCGTGAAGGCGTCGTCTTCGAGAATGGCCGAGGCGGATTGTGGCGAATCGTGTGTCACGAAAGCTCCTGCGCGAGGGTCGGAACCGGGCAATGCGGGTGCCGGCGAGTGATTGGGTGGAAGCGCTTCCACAGCGCTTGAGGCGCACGATATCAGCCGCTAATTCCCGCGGTAAATCAGGGTTTTTCTGGACGTTTTTAAGTAGTTCCTGTGTAGGTTATGCGCACCGGATTTTGGATTTTCACTACTTGGCGAGTGTCCGGGGGCATTCGGCGGTGCATTCAGCGGTGCATTCGGCGCGGATTATCGGTCCGCGCCGCCCTGCCAGGAAGGATGGAGCGCGATGCGCGGCGTCACGCGTCGGCGTGCACGCCGAGATCGGGATGCACGGCGGCGAGCGCCTCGTGCAAGGTGGTGTAGAGATTCCCGGCGCCGACCACGGGCGTGATGCCGTGGCGGTCCATGTCCGAACGCAGATAGCGGTTGACACGGCCGAAGATCACTTTGACGCCGCTTTCGCGCAGCGCTTCGCATAGTTCGTTGACCGAACGACCTGCCGAGTAGTCGAGATCGGTGATCGCCGAGGCATCGACCACGAACCAGCGCACGGGCTCAGGCGCGCCGTCGACCAGGCGCCTCACTTCATCGACGAAAAGATGGTCGTTGGCATAGAAAAGGTCTGCGCCGAAGCGAAAAACGATCAGGCCGGGCTCGGTTTGCAGGCCCGCGTGAGACGGCACCGGCATCCAGCGGCCCGCCTCGTTCGGCACCAGCACCATCGTGTGCGGACGATAGCTGTGGCGCACATGACGCAGCAGCGAGAGCCCGATGGCGATCAAAATGCCGTTCTCCACGCCGATCACCACCACCGCGACGGCCGTCGTTACCGCGAGCCCGAATTCGCCGGGACTTTCCTTGCGAATATCGATCAGTTGTCCGATATGAACGAGCCCGACGGCGATGGTGAAGACGATCGCGGCCAGTACGCAATGCGGCAGATACTGGAGCCATCGGCTCAAAAACAGCAGCACGACCACCACCACGCCGGCGAACACGATCTGCGCGAACTGGCTGCGCGCGCCGGCCTGATCGGCCATCGCGGTTTGCGTAAGACTGCCGTTCACCACGAATGCGCCGCTCATCGACGCAGCGGCATTGGCGGCGGCGAGGCCGAGCAGATTCGCGTCTTCGTCCACGCGCTCGCCGTATTTTTCGGCGAACGCGCGGCTCGTGGCGGCGCTCTGCGCGACGATGATGACGAAGCACGAGGCCGCGACCTGCAACAGGTCGATCATCTGAAACCAGCCGACGCCCGGAAACGCGATATGGGGCAAGCCCCCTTCCACCGGCCCGATCACGGCGACGCCGTGGCCCTGGAAGTTGAACAGCGCGCTCGCCACGATGCCGCCGATCACCGCGACGAGCGGCACCGGCCAGCGCGGCCGCACGCGCTTGAACACGAGAATCGCCGCGACCACGAGCGCAGCGATCGCTAGCGTGCCCCAATGAATCAGCGGCAATTGCAGCACGATCTGCTTGATCTGCAGGACCGTGCGCCGAGAAGTGACCGGCACGCCGAGCATGTCGCCGAGCATCGCCACGCCCACCTGCACGCCCACGCCCGTGAGAAAACCGACCAGCACGGTACGCGAGAGAAAGTCCGCGAGAAAGCCGAGTTTGAACACGCGCGCGATCAGCAGCATGAACGCCGTAAGCAGCGCCGTCATGCCCGCGAGCGCGACGTATTCGGCGCTCGACGGCGTGGCCATGGTTGAGAGCTTGCTCGCGAAGAGGGTCGCCGTGGCCGAGTCGGCGGCGACGACGAGATGTCGCGACGCGCCGAACAGCGCGAAGGCGATCAGCGGCAGAAAGCCCGTGTAGAGGCCGGTGACGGCCGGCATGCCCGCGATGCGCGCATAGCCGAGCAGTTGCGGCACGTTCATCGACGCGAGCTGCACGCCCGCGATGGCATCGCGTAACGCCGAGGCGCGGTTGAGGGGCCGCCCGCCCTTGAAGAATTCAAACGCCATGACGGCGTCCTGGCTGCTGTGTTGGCTTCGTGTTCGATTCGGGCCTGCGCATGCGTGTCTGGTGCTCCTCGCGTTTCGATGCCGCGCTTCGTAGCGTTGCGATGTGACGTTTTTTGGTGTGCCGCTATGTTAGCGCGGCTGCGCCCTTTTACTCACCGCAACCGGCAGCGCCGACATTCTCTGCGGAAAGACTCGCCATTCATCGGCAAAGGAAATCGGCATGAAAAAAGGCCAGAGTGGAAGCTGGCCTTTTCAAACAACGCGATGCGTGAGCGATGCGCGAGCGCCGCGTTACACCTTCACCGGCGGCGGCACATAACGGCAATCATAGCGCTTCCTCACCGTGCCGTTTTCATCGACGCTTTCGAGGTAGACGTCGAATTGCCAGAGCCGCGCCATGTGGCGCAACACTTCGTCGGTATCGCCCGAAAGATGGCGATTGTCGCTCATGAAATGACGCAGCGTGAGACTGCGGTCGCCGCGCGTATTCACCGACCACACCTGGATATTCGGCTCGCGATGATGCATGTCGTATTGCCGCGAGAGCGCCTGACGCACGTATTGATAGCCGCTCTCGTCGTGAATGGCCGAGACTTCGAGCGCGTCGCGCATGTCGTCGTCGAGCACGGAGAACAGGCGCATTTCGCGTATCAGATGCGGCGACAGATACTGCGCGACGAAGCTCTCGTCCTTGAAGTTGCGCATCGCGTAATGCAGCGCCTTGAGCCACGGGCTGCCCGCCAGTTCCGGGAACCACTTGCGGTCTTCGTCGGTGGGGTTTTCGCAGATGCGGCGAATGTCGCTCATCATCGAAAAACCCAGCGCGTACGGATTGATCCCGCTGTAATACGGCTTGGTGACCGGCGGCTGATACACGACGTTGCTATGCGAGTGCAGGAACTCCATCATGAAGCCGTCTTCGAGCTTGCCCTGCGCATAGAGCGTGTTGAGCAAGGTGTAATGCCAGAACGTGGCCCAACCTTCGTTCATCACTTGCGTCTGGCGCTGCGGGTAAAAATACTGCCCGACCTTGCGCACGATGCGAATGACTTCTCGCTCCCACGGCTCCAGCAGCGGCGCGTTTTTCTCCGCGAAATACAGCAGGTTTTCCTGCGGCTCGGGCGGATAGCGTTCGTCGGTTTCCTCGACGAGCGGCTGCTGCGTTTTCGGCAGCGTGCGCCAGAGTTCGTTGACCTGCGACTGCAGATACGCCTCGCGTTCGCGCCGCATCGCGGCCTCACGCTGGAGCGAAACTTTCTGCGGACGCTTGTAGCGGTCCACGCCGTAATTCATCAGCGCGTGGCACGAGTCGAGCAGTTCTTCCACGCGGTCGAGCCCGAAGCGCTCCTCGCATTCGGCGATGTAGTTCTTCGCGTAGACGAGGTAGTCGATGATCGCGTGCGCGTCCGTCCAGAGACGGAACAGATAATTGCCCTTGAAAAACGAGTTGTGCCCGTAGGCCGCGTGCGCGATCACGAGCGCCTGCATCGTCATGGTGTTCTCTTCCATGAGATACGCGATGCAGGGATTCGAGTTGATGACGATTTCGTACGCGAGGCCCATCTGACCCCGGCGATAGCTTTTCTCCGTGGAGAGAAAATGCTTGCCGAACGACCAGTGGCGGTAATTGACCGGCATGCCGACGGAGGCATACGCATCCATCATCTGCTCGGCGCTGATCAATTCGAGCTGGATCGGGTACGTGTCCAGTTCGTATTGCTCCGCAACATGCGAGATGTGCGTGTCGTATTCCTCGATCAGTTCGAAGGTCCAGTCGGATGGGCACGGCAACGGCCGTCTGTCGGCTACGTTCATATGCAATTCCCTGCTGTCCGGGAGCCGGCGTTCAGGGAGATCCGCTTGAGCAAGCCCGTGCGCGCCTTCGCGCCCGGGATCGGCAACGTGTCCCCCCATTTCCGCGGCGGCCTCGTGATCGCCGTGCTGTCCTGTTCCGTGGCCGCCCGTCTTGCGGCGCTCCGGCTCATAGCCGCGCGCCTCGTTGTGCAGATGGCGTGTCGTCATGAATGCTCCACCTGCTTTTCGAAAAGCTCCCTGAAAACCGGGTAGATATCCGCCGCCGTGTCGACCTTCTTCATCGCCAGTTGCGGCTGGGTGAGCGCCAGTTGCGCATACTCAACCCAGAGGTTCTGCTCCTCCGGCGTCACCTGGATATACGCAAAATAGCGCACCTGAGGCAGGATGTCATCCTGGAGCAGCTTGCGGCACTTCGGCGAGTCGTCGGTCCAGTTGTCGCCGTCCGAAGCCTGCGCGCCGTAGATGTTCCAGTCGCTCGGCGAATAACGGTCCTCGATCACCTTCTTCATGAGCTCCAGCGCGCTCGACACGACCGTGCCGCCGCTTTCCGTCGAATGGAAGAAAGTGTCCTCGTCCACTTCCTCGGCGCGCGTGTGGTGACGGATGAACACCACCTCGATCTTCTCGTAGTTGCGCTTAAGAAAGAGGTACAGCAGGATGAAGAAACGTTTGGAAAGGTCCTTGCGCTGCTCGTCCATCGAGCCGGACACATCCATCAGACAGAACATCACGGCCTGACTCGACGGCTGCGGCTGCTTCACGCGGTTCACGTAACGCAGGTCGAACGGGTCGATGAACGGGATGCGCCAGATGCGCCCACGCAGATGATGGATTTCGTCTTCGAGCGTCTTGATCTCGTCGCGGCGATCGGACGGATCGGCCATCAGCGCTTCGAGCTGCTCTTCGAGCGTATGCAGCTCGTTGACGAGCGGCGCGCCCAGCGCAATGCGCCGGCCGAGCGCGCTGCGCAGCGAGCGCACCACGTCGATGTTGTTGGGCGTGCCCTCGGCGGCCCAGCCCGCGCGGATGCTTTTCCACGTGGGCACGGCCATCAGATGGGTTTTGACGAGACGCGGCAGTTCGAGATCGTCGAAGAAGTACTGCATGAATTCTTCGCGCGAGAGTTCGAATACGAAGTCGTCCTGACCTTCGCCCTCGTTGCTCGCCTGACTGCCGCCACCGCCGCTGCCGCCTTGCGGTCGCGGAATGCGGTCGCCGCGTATGTAATCCTCGTTGCCGGGATGGACCATCTCGCGCCGCCCGCCCGGACCGTGCCGGAACGACGGCTCCGCGATGTCCTTGCGCGGAATGGTGATGCTCTGGTTGCTTTGTATGTCCTTGATGCTGCGGTCACGCACCGCTTCCGAGACGGCGTGACGAATATAGTTTTTCACACGGCGCAAGAAGCGCTCGCGATTGGCAATGCTTTTGTTCTTGCCAGCCAGCCTGCGGTCGATGATTTGATGAAGCACATCCAGTCTCCCGCTCACGTTTCGAATGGGCGAGGTGCGCAGTCTGTGTGCCAGGTGCCGCCTTTACCCGCTTGCGGCTGCGTGGCCTGCGCCCCGCCGGATTTCCATTTTGCGCCGCCGCATGAGCGATGCGGCGGCGCAGCAGGAAGGTGATGCCTGCGTGTTCATGACGACTTGCGCACGCGCAGATACCAGTCGCAGAGCAAGCGCACCTGCTTCGGCGTGTAGCCCTTCGCGACCATGCGGTTGACGAAGTCTTCATGCTTGCGCTGTTCTTCGGCCGATCCTTTTGCATTGAACGAGATGACCGGCAAAAGTTCTTCCGTATTCGAGAACATTTTCTTCTCGATCACCACGCGCAGCTTCTCGTAGCTGATCCACGCCGGGTTTTTACCGGCATTGGCCGCACGCGCGCGCAGCACGAAGTTCACGATCTCGTTGCGGAAGTCCTTCGGGTTGCTGATGCCCGCGGGCTTTTCGATCTTCTCCAGCTCGGCGTTCAAGGCCGCGCGGTCGAAGCTCTCGCCCGTGTCGTGATCGCGGAACTCCTGGTCCTGAATCCAGAAGTCGGCGTACGTGACATAGCGGTCGAAGATGTTCTGCCCGTATTCCGAATACGACTCCAGATACGCGGTCTGAATCTCCTTGCCGATGAATTCCGCGTAACGCGAGGCCAGCACGTCCTTCACGAAGGACAGATACTTCTGCTCGGTTTCCGGCGGGAACTGTTCGCGTTCGATCTGCTGTTCGAGCACGTACATCAGATGCACCGGATTCGCAGCCACTTCGGTCGAGTCGAAGTTGAACACGCGCGACAGAATCTTGAACGCGAAGCGCGTGGAGACGCCGTTCATGCCTTCGTCCACGCCCGCGAAGTCGCGGTATTCCTGATACGACTTCGCTTTCGGATCGGTGTCCTTGAGATTCTCGCCGTCGTACACCTGCATCTTCGAAAAGAGGCTGGAGTTTTCCGGCTCGGCCAGACGCGTGAGCACCGACATCTGCGCCATCATCTTGAGCGTGCCCGGCGCGCAGACCGCCTCGGCGAGCGACGAATTGCGCAGGAGCTTCTCGTAGATCTTCATCTCTTCCGAGTAGCGCAGGCAGTACGGCACCTTCACCACGAAGATACGATCGAGCAGTGCCTCGTTGTTGCGATTGTTGCGGAACGCCTTCCATTCCGACTCGTTCGAGTGCGCGAGGATGATGCCGTTGAACGGAATCGCGCCGAAGCCTTCGGTGCCCTTGAAGTTGCCTTCCTGGGTGGCCGTGAGCAGCGGGTGCAACACCTTGATCGGCGCCTTGAACATTTCGACGAATTCGAGCAGACCCTGATTCGCGAGGCACAGGCCGCCCGAATAGCTGTAGGCGTCTGCGTCGTCCTGCGCGTATTGCTCGAGCTTGCGGATGTCGACCTTGCCGACCAGCGAGGAGATGTCCTGATTGTTCTCGTCGCCCGGCTCGGTCTTGGCGATGCCGATCTGCCGCAGGATGGAAGGATAGCGGCGCACCACGCGGAACTTGCGGATGTCGCCGTTGTACTCGTGCAGGCGCTTGACCGCCCACGGGCTCAGGATGCTCTTGAGATAACGGCGCGGAATGCCGTATTGCTCTTCGAGAATGGGGCCGTCTTCGTCGTAGTCGAACAGACCGAGCGGCGACTCGTTCACGGGCGAACCCTTGATCGAGTAGAACGGCACGCGCTCCATGAGCTGCTTGAGACGCTCGGCAATGGAGGACTTACCGCCGCCCACCGGACCGAGCAGATACAGGATCTGCTTCTTTTCTTCGAGTCCTTGCGCCGCATGGCGGAAATACGCGACGACCTGCTCGATCACGTCTTCCATGCCATAGAACTCGCGGAAAGCCGGATAAACCTTGATGACCTTGTTCGCAAAGATGCGCGAGAGGCGCGGGTCGTTGCGAGTGTCGATCTGTTCAGGTTCGCCGATTGCCGTCAGCATGCGTTCGCCAGCCGTGGCGTACGCACTGGGATCTTCCTTGCAGAGCGCGAGATACTCCTCGAGCGAGAACTCTTCCTCTCGCGTTTTTTCGAAGCGGGTCGCGAAGCTGCTGTAGATATCCATGCTACCTCCTCGCCGAGATCTGCGACCGATGTCGTGCGCGGCGCGCTAATCGGAAACGACATCGCTCGAATTCATCCTAAACCCTTTTGAATTTTTTTTCACACATAAATCGCGCCTGATTCAAGGGCTCGTTTTAGTGCTTGGAGCTACGCGGAACTGCGTCTTACAATGATCTTCCCACCCCGCGCAAGAATCACGCCTCAAGCGCTTTTCACCTTCATGTCATCGCGCCGAAGTTCGACGCTCAAACAGCATTACGGCAGCCAGGCCGTTTCTCCTTAAACGCATCGGCGCGTAACGCGTGCACACGCAGCGGCAAACGCGTTGTAACGCGATATGGCGAGCGCGTTGTCCGCATGCGTGTCCACGTTGTTTTCCGAGTACGTCGTGGATAATTTTTTCCCGTTTTACGCGTCGAAAACGACCGCGTCAGTGACCTGCCGCGCATTGCCGCCCGCGCCTGTGTGCGGCGGAAAACGCAGTGGATCGCACGCAAACTGCCCCTATCGGCAGTAGTGGCTTTGCGCGCCGCTTTCATGCGCGATCGCGGTGCAGGACGCCCGCTCGCGCGGCAATAAAAAAGCCGTCACGCACGACGCGCGACGGCCTTTCATGACAGCGTATTCGAGGACTTCGGGAAAGCCCTTGCCCGATGATCAGACGAACTCGATCTCGACCTCGCCGAGACCGTCGATATGTCCATGCAGCAGGCCCGGACCTTCGATGCGGTGCGCCCCTACGTAGGAACCCGTGGTGATGGTCCACTCGGGCTCGATCGTGATGCCCGACGCCGCGCAATGATTGACGAACCAGACCAGCAGTTCGCGCGGATCGCCCGCCGGATTGCCGGGCGCCTCGGGCACGAGCGAGGTGCCGTCGAAGGTCAGTTCGAGTTCGGGGGCGACGAAATCGAGCGCGCGCGCGAGCGTCGCATACGGTTGCGCGTGGCCCGTCACGAGCGCGCCGTTGTTCTGGAAGTCGGCGAGCTGCGCGAGCGGCGCGACGTTCGGCCATTCGGCGAAGCGGCTGTCGACGATCTCGATGGTCGGCAGAATGTGCCCGACGTGCGCGAGCACTTCGTCGCGCGAGTAGACGTCGGCGCGCGGCGCGAGCGGCTCGGCGAAACGGAACGCGATCTCCAGTTCGACGAGCACGCGAAAGAAGCCTCGGCGCTCGACGCGTGCGGGCGACGGCAGCACGAGCGAGCCCGGAATCGGCGCGCCGGACGCCGCGCCGCCGGGCGAGCGTGCGCCGATCTTCCAGCCGCCCGTTCCCGTGCCGAGACCGGCGATCACCGCCTGCTGGATGGCGTAGGCCGTGGCGGCGTCGGGCGGCAGGCGCTCGGGCTCCAGCGTCTCGATGAGCTGATGGCGGTGGCGCGCGTTCACGAGGCCTTGCGCGAGATCGTCATGCGTCATGTCTGGGTCCTTTTTTGTACGTTCGCGTACCGGCGCGCGCGGCGCGCATGGCCGTAGCGTTCCGTCGTGTGCGTGGTTGTGATGCGAAGCGGCGCGCACGCCCTGCGTTGCGCCGCTCGATGATGTTGCGCAGCACTGCGGTGCGCCCTCCCTGGCGCCCTTGCCTGACCGCAGTCCTACCCCGTTGCTGCCAGCCGTTCCAGCCGGGCACGCCCGCTGGCGCGCGCGTCGCGCGGCACCGTTCCGATCACGCCGCTCATTGCGTTCCGTCGTGTGCCTCGCGTTGTGTCCCGCTCTGTACCCAGCTTCATGCCCCGTTAATCGGGCACCGCCGCGCAGTGTACCGCGCGACCCCGTCCGCATGCGTGACACGGCTCACAATGTACCGTAACCGCAGCCGCGCGGCGTGCGTGGTGCCGCACTGGCAAAAAAAACGCCGCTGCGAGGCAGCGGCGCGTTGGGGCGGATCGGACCAGGGTCAGGCGGCGGCATGCGCCGCCCGCACGAGCGCGCGATGCGTTCTCGATTCGCCGCGCCCGAAACCGGTCAGAAGGTTTCCCAGTCGTCGTTCGAGCCGGCTGCGACGGGCGCAGCGGCCGCAGGCGCGGCAGCCGGACGCGCTGCCGGTGCCGCCGCCGCGGCGCGCGGTGCGGCCTTCGGAGCGGCGGCAGCGGGCTTGGCCGCCGCACGCGCGACCGGCTTCGACACTACCTTCGTGCTCGACGCGCCGAACGCGCCCATCGACGGCGCGGACACGCCGCTGTCGTCGAGATGGAACACGGCCACGGCCGCGCGCAGACGGCTCGCCTGGTCTTCGAGCGATTGCGCCGCCGCCGCCGCTTCCTCGACGAGCGCCGCGTTCTGCTGCGTCACCTCGTCCATCTGCGTGACCGCGCGCGCGACCTGGTCGATGCCGCTCGACTGCTCCTGCGACGCCGCCGCGATCTCGCCCATGATGTCCGTCACGCGCTGCACCGCGCCGATGATCTCGGTCATCGTGCGGCCCGCTTCGTCGACGAGCGCCGAGCCCGCCTGCACACGCTCGACCGA
Organism: Paraburkholderia tropica; assembly: GCF_914484835.1. Classification (GTDB taxonomy): domain Bacteria; phylum Pseudomonadota; class Gammaproteobacteria; order Burkholderiales; family Burkholderiaceae; genus Paraburkholderia; species Paraburkholderia tropica_A. The sequence continues at coordinate 128,453 of NZ_CAJZAR010000032.1, read as the reverse complement.
GTTGTCGATCAGCGCCTTGATTTCCTTGGCCGCCGCCGACGAACGCTGCGCCAGGCTGCGCACCTCGCCCGCGACCACCGCGAAGCCGCGGCCTTCCTCGCCCGCGCGGGCCGCCTCGACGGCCGCGTTGAGCGCCAGGATGTTGGTCTGGAACGCGATGCCTTCGATGATCGTGATGATGTCCGAGATCTTCGCCGAACTCTGGTTGATGTCGCCCATCGTGCCGACGACCTGGCTCACGACCGAGCTGCCCTTGTTGGCGATTTCCGAGGCGTTCGCGGCCAGCGCGCTCGCCTGGCGGGCGTTGTCGGCGTTCTGCTTCACCGTGCCGGTCAGTTGCTCCATGCTCGACGCGGTTTCCTGCAGCGCCGACGCCTGTTCTTCCGTGCGCGACGACAGGTCGATATTGCCCGCCGCGATCTGGCGCGTGGCCGTCGCGATCGATTCCGTGCCGGCGCGCACCGAGCGCACCGTATCCGTCAGGCTGCGCTGCATCTGCGCGACGCCGCCGAGCAGTTCGCCCATTTCGTCACGCGAGCGCACCACGACCGGACGGCGCAGATCGCCCGCCGCGATCGCCGAGAACGCGCCCAGCGCCTCGCCGAGCGGTTCGGCGATCGCGCGGCGCAGCGAGAGAAACGAGAACACCGAGGCGCCGATGCCGACCAGCAGCGCGACGATGGCCGCGATGCGCAGTTCGCTGAACGCCGTCTGGGCGTCGTCGAAGCCTTGCTGGGCTTGCTGGGTCTGGATCTTGTCGAGCGCCGCGTCGGCCTTCGAGAGCTGGTCGTAGGCCGCTTGCAGCGCCTTGGCGCCGTCGAGCACCTTGGCCTGATCGCCCGCAGCCACGGTCGCCGCGAAGCTGTCGGCCATCTGGTGCAGCGCGTCGCGGCGCGCGGCCGCGTCTTGCGCGAGGCGGTCCTCTTCCTGGCCGCGCGGCAGATTCAGGTACTTCTTCCAGAAGTCGTCCGAGATGGCGCGCATGGCGCGCGCGCGTTCGATCGTGGCGGCAGCGTCGGGCGTGCCGATCTGGAACGCCGCGCGATCGAGCGCGAGACGCTCGCGCGCCGCGTAGATCTCGGCCATGTTGACCGCGTGGCTGCTCGGCATCTGATTGCTAAAGGTGTTGCTGTACGCGTCGTTCGAACGCGAGAGGCCGAGCATCCCCACCGCGCTGATAGCGACGATGAGCGCCGCGAGAAAACCCATCGTGATGCCGATGCGTGCCTTGATGCTGATGCCCTTGTTCATGGCTCTCCTTGCTTGCTGCCGTGAGACGGTGGATCCGCCCCGAAATTTGAATAACTGCACTAATTTCGTTTACGGCAAACGTTTGGAGAGCTTGAAATAGTTATATGGTATGAAGATTAGGAAAAACCCGCGGGCCACGAATTTACAAAATCGGGACCACAAGACGCCCGGCAAAAAGGGCGCGCCGTTCAACGTGCGAGACCGATTTCCGCAAGCGTGGGAATCGACGGCTGCGCCCCCGCGCGCGTGACCGAAATCGAGGCCGCGCGCAGGGCGAATTCGATCGCCGAGGCGGCATCGGCGCCGGACGCGAGCCGGGCGGCCAGCGCACCGATGAAGGTGTCGCCCGCAGCGGTCGTATCGACAGCCGCGACGCGCGGCGCCGGCCGATGTTCGGGCGCGGCGTCGCCGAGCAGCGCGCAGACGCCCTGCGCGCCGAGCGTCACGAGCACGTTGCGCGCGCCCGCGTCGCGCAGCGCCTGAGCGGCGCGCGCGGCGTCGGCGGGTGTCTCGATCGGCAGGCCCGTGAGCGCGGCCGCTTCGAGTTCGTTGGGCACGAGGTAATCGACGAGCGGCAGCCAGTCGGCGGGCAGCGGTCCGGTCGCGGGCGCGGGATTGAGGATGGTGAGCTTGCCGAGACGGCGCGCGCTCGCGAGCGCGGCCTGCACCGCGTCGGTGGGCGTTTCGAGCTGGCAGACCACCACGTCGGCGGCCGCGAGCGCGGCTTCGTGGCGGGCGAGCGTGGCGGGCGTGACTTGCCCGTTGCTGCCCGCGACGATGACGATGGCGTTCTGGCTCGCCGCATCGACGACGATCAGCGCCACGCCGGTCGGCGCGTC
>NZ_CAJZAR010000032.1:0-126353 GCF_914484835.1 Paraburkholderia tropica | reverse complement strand
CGTGACTTGCCCGTTGCTGCCCGCGACGATGACGATGGCGTTCTGGCTCGCCGCATCGACGACGATCAGCGCCACGCCGGTCGGCGCGTCGGGCGAGGTATCGAGTGCGTCGCAGTCGATGCCTTCCGCGAGCAGCCCGGCGCGCAGCAACTCGCCGTTGGCGTCGGCGCCCACGCAGCCCACCATCGCCACGCGCGCGCCCAGACGCGCGGCGGCCACCGCCTGGTTGCCGCCCTTGCCGCCCGCCACCTGGGCGAACGCGCTGCCGGCCAGCGTCTCACCGGCGCGAGGCAGACGCGGCGCGCGCGCCACCAGATCCATGTTGAGGCTGCCGACGACGGCCACGCGTCCCGCTGTCGTGGCTGCGGATGACGCTGCGTGCGCGGCGTCCGTGCGGGTCTTGTTCGTCACGGCGTCCCCTCCAGAGCGATTGCGGCAGCTCCGGCGAGGACGTCGCGACGACGTCCCGCGTCAGGCCGCCAGCGATGCGGAATGCGGCGCGCACCACGGCGCCGTCGATTCGCGCGGCATCAGTTCCGGCGCGATCACGCGGCGCAGCACCGACACGCCGTCGCGCTCGCGCGGCTCGGAGCCGATGCGCTCGATCAGCGTGAGCGCCGCCATTTCGCCGAGCGAACGCGCCGGCTGACCGACCGTCGACAGCGCCGGCCACGTGAAATTGCCCAGCTCGATATCGTCGAAACCGATGATCGAGCAGTCGGTCGGCACGCGCAAACCGCGTTCCGCCGCGGCGCGCAGCGCGCCGATCCCCATCATGTCGTTGCCCGCGAAAATCGCGCTCGGGCGCACCGTATCGAACAGCTGCGCCGCCGCGCGATAGCCGCCCGCGCCCGAAAAATCGGCCTCGACGATCGCACCCGGCGCGATCTCGATGCCGCGTTCGGCCATCGCGCGCAGGAAGCCGTGCATGCGCATCGCGCTGACCGCCGTCGTGATCGGCCCGGTGATGCAGCCGATGTTCGCGTGGCCGAGTTCGATCAGATGGCGCGTCGCGAGCCACGCGCCGCGCTCGTGATCGATCTGCACGAGGTCGGCGTTGAGCCCCTCGATGTTGCGGTCGACCACCACGATCGGCTCGCGCGTGTCGCCGAGCGTCGCCGCGAGCACCGCGTCGTCGCCCGCCGAGGCCACGATCAGCCCGTCGATACGCTTTTCCTGCAGCACGCGCAGATAGTTGCGCTGCTTCACGGGATCGTCGTCGGAATTGCAGAAGAACACGCAGTAGCCCTTTTGCGCGCAGCCGTCCTCCACGCCGCGCGCCAGCTCCGCGAAATACGGATTCGTTCCGTTCGGCACGACGAGCCCGATCGTCGCGGTCGAGCGCGCCTTGAGCGAGCGCGCGACCGCCGACGGCACGTAGTTGAGATCGCGTATCGCGCGCTCAACCTTGGCCCGCACGTCCGCCGACACCGGACGCGAATTGTTCACCACATGCGACACCGTCGTGAAAGACACCCCCGCCACTGCGGCCACATCCTTGATCGTCGCCATCTTTTATGTTGCTCCTGCTTCGTGCTGCCGTTTGCTACTGCTGCCGCCAGGCGGCGGTGATTGCTCTCGTCGCCCGTGCTGGTCCAATGCGCAGGCGCGCCCTCGATACGTTCTTGTCGCCGCAGTCCGTGCCGCCGCGTGGCGCTTCGTTGCGCCCGCAGCGTTCGCTTGCGGCTTCTTTATTGCTTCATCTGTTGCTGCTGGTTCTCTCGTGCTGCTTTTTTCTGCTTGTTCTTCGCTGCTGCTTGCTGCTGTCTGCTGCTGTTTTCTGCTTGTTATTCCGCTCACGCCTTGCGCTTGCCGCGCCGGCTGCGATAGGTGTCGAGCACCACCGCCACCACGATCACCGCGCCCGTGATGATGCGTTTGGTCGGCTCGTTCGCGCCGATCTGCGCGAGACCCGCCGCGAGCACGGAGATGATCAACACACCGAAGAACGTGCTGATCACCGAACCGCGCCCGCCCATCAAACTCGTGCCGCCGATCACCACGGCCGCGATCACCTGCAATTCGAGGCCGACGCCCGCGTTCGGATCGGCGGCTTCGAGACGCGACACCTGAAACAGCGCCGCCAGCCCGGCCAGCGCGCCCATCAGCGCGAACACGATCACCTTGTAGGGCCGCGGATCGACGCCCGCGAGCCGCACCGCTTCCTCGTTGGTACCGATACCAATCAGATAGCGGCCGAACACCGTGCGCGTGAGCACCAGTTGCGCGATCACCATGACCGCGACGGCGATCAGGAACGCGGGCGAGATGCCGAACGCGATCGGATTCGAGAGGAAATCGAAGGCGTCGCCGATATAGGCCGTGCGCGAATTCGTCATCTGGTACGCGAAACCGCGCGCGGCTTCCAGCACGCCGAGCGAGACGATGAACGACGGAATGCGCCAGCCCACCGTCACCGCGCCCGTGAGCGTGCCCGTGGCCGCCGCGGCCAGCACGCCGAGCACGGCGGCGGGCAGCGGGCCGAGCCCCCACTTGAGCGAGGCCACGCTCACCACCGAAGCGCCGAGCGCGAGCACCGAACCCACGGACAGATCGATGCCCGCGATGATCAGCACGAAGGTCATGCCCACCGACATCACGACGAGATCGGGAATCTGGTTCGCGATCGTACTGAACGTATCGTATGTCAGGAAGTGCGAACTCAACAGCGAGAACAGCACGATCATCGCGACCAGCGCGAGCGCCAGCCCGAGGTAGTTCGAGAAGCCGAATCGCGTGCCCGCGGGCTTGCCGCTCGCGGCTTGCGGCGCGGCCTGATTCGTTGCGGGTTCGCGCAACGGTCCGTTCGTCATGAAGCGCTACCTCCTGCGTCTCGTGCTGCGTCTCGTGCTGCATCTCGCGCCACGTCCGCAGCTTGTGTATCTGCGCTCCCGGCCGCCGGCAGATCGGCCGCGTCCGCCAGCAGCGCGTCCTCGGCGCGATAGCCCGCGAAGGCGGCGCCGAGCAAGGCGTCCTGACTCCACGCGCCGCGCTCGAAAATCCCCGTCATCTTGCCCGCCGACATCACGCCGATGCGGTCGCAGATCAGCATCAGCTCGCGCAGATCGCTCGACACCACCACGAGCGCGCGGCCTTCGCGCGCGAGCGCGCCCATCAGCGCATAGATGTCGAACTTCGCGCCCACGTCGATGCCGCGCGTCGGCTCGTCGAACAGCAGCACGCGCACGTCGCTGTTGATGCGCCGCGCGAGCCAGCGGCCGATCACGACCTTCTGCTGGTTGCCGCCCGACAGCTCGCCGACCGGCTGGCCAGGACCGGCCGTGCGGATGCGCAGCGCCTCGATCTGCGTGCGCGCAAGCGCGTTTTCGCGCGCCGCGTCCACGATGCCGTAACGCGCCACCGCGCCCACGTTGCCCAGCGACACATTGGCCGCCACCGGCTGCGGCAGCAAGAGCCCTTCGCCCTTGCGGTCCTCGGTGATCAGCGCGATGCCGTGACGCACCGCGTCCACGGGCGACTCGATCTTCACCGGCTGCGGCGCGCCGCCGTCGGCGCCCGCCAACGCGACCGTGCCGCGCTCTTTCGGATCGGCGCCGTAGATCAGGCGCATCAACTCCGTGCGGCCCGCGCCGATCAGCCCCGACACGCCGAAAATCTCACCGGCGCGCACCTCGAACGAGACGTCGCGCACGGCATTCGTGCGGCTCAGGCCGCTCACCTTGAGCAAGGGCGCGCCGATGCGCCGCTCGCCCAGATCGATCTGCTCGCCCAGCTCGCGGCCCACCATCAGCGCGACGATGCGCTCGGGCGTGAGGTTCGCCATGGCGTCCACGCGCACGAGACGGCCGTCGCGCAGCACGGCCACGCGCTGCGCGATACGCTCCAGCTCCTCGAGCCGGTGCGAGATATAGACGAGCGCCACGCCGCGCGCCTTGAGCCGCGCGATCTGCTCGAACAGCAATTCGACTTCGCGGCCCGTGAGCATCGCCGTCGGCTCGTCGAGGATCAGCACGCGCAGCGGCGCGCCACCCTGCGCTTCGTCGACGATCAGGTTGCGCGCGATCTCCACGAGCTGCTGATGGCCGATGCCCAGTTCGCCGACGAGCGTGTCCGGGTCGATCGCCTCCAGCCCGACCTGGGCCATCGCGGCGCGCGCGTCTTCGCGCAGCCGCGCGCGATCGATCCAGCCGGTCCAGCTCAGCGCGCCGAAGCCGCGCGAACGCGGCAGCCGGTTCAGGAACAGGTTCTCCGCGACCGAAAGCGTCGGCAGCAGGTTCAGCTCCTGCATCACCATGCGCACGCCGAGCGCCTCGGCGTCGTTGCGGCTCGCGGGCGCGTAGGCCTGCCCGAGCAGCGTCATCGCGCCGGCGCTCGGCGCGGTGAGGCCGCCCACGATCTTCGAGAGCGTGCTTTTGCCGGCGCCGTTCTCGCCCGTGAGCGCAAGCACTTCGCCGGCGTGCAGCGCGAGGCTCACGTCGGCGAGCACGGGCTGCTCGTAGGTCTTGCCGACGCCCGTGACCGTCAGCACAGCGGCGTCGGCCGTGGCGACCGGTAGTGCGTCGGGGGCAATTGCATCCATCACGATCCTGTAGTCGCGGGCCGCGCCGCCCCAATCCGCGGGCGCGCCTCGTGGTTCCACCTGAGCGCCCGGACGGTTGCGACCCGGACGTTCCAGCGGTTGCGACGCCGGGCGGCGGGCCCGGCATCGTCAGGCGACGCCCGCAAACGGGTGCCAAACGCGTGCCCCAGGGAGACAGTTCGCCGCCCGGATGCACACGCGCCCATCACCGACGAAATAACGGCGGCGCGGCGGCTTTCTTGAGCGTTGATTGCACGAAAAGTATGAAGAAAGGCCGCTCGCGCGCCGCGCTGCGCAATCCTTATGCAATCCCTATGCATCCCGTATGCACTGCGCGCCCGCCGACGATTCGGCATGCATACGGTGTGGGCGCGCGATGCACAGGGGCTGATTGCGCGGCGCTTACTTCGTGACGAGCACCACCGGCGTTTCGACCACGCCCGAGAGCTCGGACTGCTTCTTGTGCTCCTTGATCGCCTTGAGCGCGGTATCGATACCGAACACGGCCTGCTTGGCCGCGTACTGGTCGGCGGTGGCGAGCACGCGGCCGTCCTTGAGCATCGGCTTGATGGCGTCGATGTTGTCGTAGCCGACCACGTAGACCTTGCCTTGCTTCCCGGCGGCGCGCACGGCCGACACCGCGCCGATCGCCATGTTGTCGTTGCCGCAAAGCAGCGCCTTCAGGTTCGGATACTCGTTGAGCATGGCCGAGGCCACCGCATTGCCCTTGTCGATTTCCCACTCGCCCGACTGCGTCGAGACGATCTTCGCGCCGAGCGCGTCCATCGCGTCCTTGAAGCCCGCCGTGCGCTGCTGCGCGTTGGTGGTGGTCGAGACGCCTTCCACGATGCCCACCTGATCGCCCGCCTTGAGCTTCTTCGCGAGATAGTCGCCGACGAGGCGCGCGCCCTTGCGGTTGTCGGGCCCGACGAACGGCACGTTCAGGTCCTTCGACTTGAGCACGTCGGGATCGAGCCGGTTGTCGATGTTGACGACGATGATGCCCGCGTCCACGGCCTTCTTCACGACCGGCACAAGCGCCTTCGAATCGGCGGGCGCGAGCACGATGGCGTCGACCTTCGAGACGATCATCTGCTCGACGATCTGGATTTGCGCGGCCGTGTCGGTCTCGTTCTTGATGCCGTTGGTGATGAGGTCGAACGTGGCGGCGTTGTGCTTCTGGTAGTCCTTCGCGCCGGTTTCCATGGTCAGGAAGAACTCGTTGGCGAGCGACTTCATGACGAGCGCGACCTTGGGCTTGTGGCCCGCCGCCTGCGCATGGGCAGCCAGCGGCGCGGCCGCGACAGTGGCGAGGGCGACGGCGGTGCACAGCACGCGGCGGCGGATGCGGAAGTTCATCGTTTGTGTCTCCGGTTGTCTGGCCCGGTGCGGGCCGTATTTCTGGTTATGCGCAAACGTTTGCAAGCATCCCGACATCACGGGCGGGATGCCCGCGCTTCTCGATGAGACGGACGGACGGCGTGCGCCGGGCACTCAGCCCATCAAAGCCAGCCGCCGCGGCGGAACAGGAAGTACAGCAGGATGTCGATGCCGGCCATCACGGCCAGACAGGTTTCGTAGCCGTATTTGTAATGTAGCTCGGGAATGTGTTCGAAGTTCATCCCGTAGATACCCGCAATCATGGTCGGCACCGCGAACAGCGCGGCGAACGAGCCGAGCCGCTTGGTCACCTCGTTCTCGGCGAGCGAGATCATGCCGAGATTCACCTGGATCGCCGTGACGATCATTTCGCGGCGCGCGTCGATCGTGTTGGAGAGGCGCACGAGGTGGTCGTACACGTCGCGATAATACGCCTGCATGCCCGCGCAGATCTGTGGAATGCGCCCGCCGATCAGCTTGCCCACGGCGTCGAGCAGCGGCGTGACGTGATGCTGGAAGATCACGAAGCGGCGCTTGAGCGAATAGAGATCCTCGATGATGGCGCGCGACGCCGCGAGGTTGTGCTTCTCGAAGATGCGGTCTTCGAGTTCCTCGATCTCGCCCGCGAGCGATTCGAGCACCGGCAGGTAGCGGTCGACCACGCTGTCCATCAGCGCATAGAGCACGAAGCCCGATCCTTCGCTGAGCAGCTCGGGCTCGCGCTCGCAGCGCGCTCGCACGTCCGTAAAGCCCTTCTGCGCGCGATGACGCACCGAGAGCACGAAGTTCTTGCCCGCGAACACGTTGACCTGGCCGGTCACCAGTTCGCTGTCGCCGTCGAGCTCGATGGTGTGGAACACCGCAAAGAGCGTCTCGCCGTATTCCTCGATCTTGGGGCGCTGGTTGCCGTTCATCACGTCCTCGATGGCGAGCACGTGCAGCCCGAACTCCTCCTGCATCGCGGCCATCTCGCCCGCGTCGGGGTCCTTGAGCGCGACCCAGACGAAGCATTCCGGTCTTTGCAGATAGTCGCTGATGGCGTCGACTTCGATGTCGGCCAGTTTCTTGCCGCCCTGATACGCGGCGCAATTGATGAGCATGTCGTGTTCTTCCCGGCGGCGTGCGAAAAATGAAAGCTTTGCAGGCCGCCTGTCCTGAAGTGAAAACGTTGAAGCGGATCGCCAAGTTTAAGCGCTGGATCGACCTGGCCGCTGGCCAGCAGGTTCCGCACCCGGCCGCCGAGGGCGTTGTGCGGGACGGCAAACGCGCCCGAAAGCGTCCTGGGCGCGCGCCATCGCACGGCGCGCCACGGCCCGCTCTGTGCTGCCGCTCAATGCGGCACGCGCCGGATGCCGATCCGGTGATCCTTGTCGAACGTTACGCTGGCGAAGTTCGTATAGCGCGCGTCGACGAGAAAGCTCAGCTCGACGACCGGATCGAACTGCGTCGTCACGCCGATGCGGTGCGGGCCGGGTTTCAGGTAGAACGTGACGTGCTCGCCGTCCATCAGGTCGGTGACCCGCTCGCCGTCGATATAAACGGGCGCGTCGCGGAATTTGACGATCACGTTGCCGGTGCGCTCGCGGCGCACGTCCACGGCCACGAGGCCCTCGCCCGGCGCGGTGTAGCCGGGCTTGACGATGCGCTCGGCCGGGACCGGCTTGAGCGGTGGGGCCGCCGCGTGTTCCTCGGCGCAGCCGACAAGCGCGAGGCTCGCGGCAATGCAGCATATGGCTGCGATCGAAGCCAGTCGCCTGTCCTGTCCGCTTCTCTGCCTGCTTCTCTGTCCGTTATCCCGCCACGGCCACCCGCTCATCAAGCCCGCTCGCATGGACGCTCTCCCCTCGTCTGTTCTGACTGTTATGCGTGAGCGGCGCGTCGGCCGCTTTCGTGATTTACGTGATGTGCGATGCCCTGTCCGGCCCCATGATATACGGGCGGCGACGCGAGGCGCGCGGCGATGGGGTATGCTGTCGCGAAATTTGCGGGGCCGCCTGCACGACGGCCGGAAAGTCGCGTCGATCAAGCCATCAGGAGGATGCAAGCGATGTGGTATTTCACGTGGATACTCGGCATCGGCGTGGCGCTCGGCTTCGGCATCATCAACGTGATGTGGCTCGACGCGAACGGCAAGTTCTTCGAGCGGCACGCACACGGAGCGCCTTCTGGCGGAGCGCCCTCTGGCGCAGACGCGACCGACGCCCGCCCATCGGCAGCAAGGGATGACCGTTCGTGACGCGTCTGGTGATTTTTTGCGGTCACGCCGGCACCGGTAAAACCTCGCTCGCCAAACGCCTGATCGGCCCGCTCTCGCGCGCGACGGGCGAACCGTTCTGTCTGCTCGACAAGGACACGCTCTACGGCCGCACGAGCGCCGCGACGCTCACCGCGCTCGGTCAAGACCCGCATGACCGCGACAGTCCGCTGTTTCTCCACCATCTGCGCGATCCCGAATACCAGGGCTTGCTCGACACCGCGCGCGAAAATCTCGCGCTGGGCGTGAGCGTGCTGGTGGTCGCGCCGCTGTCGCGCGAGGCGCGAGAGCGGCGTCTCACCGATCGTGCGTGGCTGGGCGTAGAGGCGGAGGTGAAGCTGGCGGCGGTCTGGGTGCGCTGCGACGAAGCCACCGCGCAGCGCCGCATCGTGGCGCGCGCCCATCCCGACGACGCCTACAAGCTCGCGCACTGGGACGACTACCGGCAGCGCCGTATCGAGCCGGAAGGCGCGGCGCTCGACGCGCTCATCGTGTTCGATACCACTTCGCCCGCCGAGGCGGACTACGACGCGCTCTTGCAGCGCCTCGTGACGGCGGCCGGGGACTGAGCGAACGCAGTCGCCACGACCGCCGCAACCTCAATCGAACTCAATCGACCTTATACGACCGCCACCGGCGCGCGCGCATCGAGCGTCGCGCCCTCGTACACCTGGCCGAAGCGGTTGGCGAGAAATTCCGGCAGCGAGACCTGCTCCTGACGCACGAAGCCCGCCTGCGGCAGACGCTTTTCGCGGAACAGATCGAGCACCGCGCACATCGACCCAGCCGTGGTGATCTGGATCGCGCTCATCGGCATGCCGCAGACGGTCTTCGCGAAGATCTTGCGCGTGAAGACTTCCTGCACGAGCTGACCGTTGCGCATGCCCGTGACGGTCATGAAGATCAGCACGACGTCCTGCTCGGTCGACGGGATCGCGCGGCGCATGATCGACTTGAGCGTGTCGCGATCGCCCGACAGGCGCAGATCTTCGAGCAGGAACTGCATCAGCGCGCGATGCCCCGGATAACGCACCGACTTGTAGTCGAGCGACTCCACGCGGCCCGACAGCGTCTCGCACAGCGTGCCGAGTCCGCCCGAGGTGTTGAACGCCTCGTACTCCACGCCGTCGAGCGAAAAATGTTCGAGGCCTTCGAGCGGCTGCACCCATTGCGTGCGGCTGTCGCGAATCGCTTCGCAAGGCTGGCAATACTCGTTGATGAGACCGTCGACGCTCCACGTGAGGTTGTATTTGAGCGCATTGGTCGGAAACTGCGGCAGCGCGCCCACGCGCATTTTCACTTCGCGGATTTCGCTGAAGCGGCTCGCGAGCGCGTGCGCCGCGATGCCGATGAAGCCCGGCGCGAGGCCGCATTGCGGCATGAAGGCGTGATCGGCGCCTTCGGCGAGCGCGCGGATCGCGTGGGTGGCGCGCACGTCCTCGGTCAGATCGAAGTAATGCACGCCCGCGCCCTTGGCCGCCGACGCGACGTTCACGGCGAGGTAATACGGCAGCGCGTTGATCAGCACGTCGTAGCCTTCGAGCGCGCCGCGCAGCGCGGCGGCATCGCCGGAATCGACGCGCACGGTGGGAATGCCCTGCGCCGTGAGCGCGTCGAGCGCGCGTGCGTCGCGGTCGAGCGCGGCCACTTCGTAGTCGCCGGTTTCGCGCAGCATGTGAGCAATGGTCTGGCCAATCAGGCCGGCGCCTGCAATCGCGACTTTCATCTCGCCTCTCCTTTTGATGTTCTGTGATCGGTGGGCTTGGCGCGCCCGCTCGAAGACAGTCTAGGGAGGTGCAAAATCAGTTGATAGGCGCAAAATGATGCGCTTCGACGTCGACTTTCGTCATTTCGACGATGGTTTTCGTCGAAGTGACGAAAAAGCGTAAAAGCAGCGTAAAAACGCGCCGCAGCAAAGGGGCCTTGTGCGTCCTTGCCTGGCTTGCGGCAGCGCTCAACCAGCAGCGCTCAGCCCATCACCGTGCCGCGATCGATCTTGCGCGCGAGCACGATCGACGTGGTCGTGCGCTCCACGCCCTGCATGCCGCCGATCTGGTCGAGCAGATCGTTCAGACGATCGGGCGAATCGGCGCGCAGCCAGGCCACGTAGTCGTATTCGCCGCTCACCGCGCAGAGCAGTTGCACCTCGGGCATCTTGCCGAGCCGCTTCTGCACGTCGGGCCCGTGACGCGGCGCGATGATCAGGCCGACCCACGCCTGCAGGCTCGCGTCGAGCACGTCCTGACCGAGCCGCACGCCATAGCCCGCGATCACCTGCGTGCGTTCGAGCCGCGCGATGCGCGCGAGCACCGTGGTGCGCGCGACGCCGAGCTGACGCGCGAGATTGGCCACGCTTTCGCGCGCGTTTTCCTGCAGCAGCGCGACGAGGCTGCGGTCGAGGTCGTCGAGTTGATCGAGGCGCGGCGGTCTCATCGAGGAAGCGGCTCTCTGGGTGAAGAAACGTTAAGAAGATCAGGCCATTATCGCGCGCGCAGCCGCCCATGCGAAAACAACATGCGTCACGTCCAGGCACGCAACGTGACGTGCGAAGCGGGACGCAAAGCGCGATGCAAAGCGCGATGCAAAGCGCGATGCAAAGCGCGTATTTCAGGGTATTTCGGAGCGTTTCGTTTGTAAGCAGTTGTCGCATCGCAGCCGCTTTAACGCGATAACGTGGTACTAATATCGCCTGCCAACCCGGCCTCGCGTCTCGCGCGCCTGGCTGGATTACGCGCCTACTCGCTACGAAATGAAGATTCAAGGAGCAAGAATGAAGAAAGCTTTCGTCATCCTGGCCGCGACGCTCTCCATGAGCGGTGCGTTCGCGCAAACTGCTGCGTCCACGCCTGTGGCCGCAGCGGCGTCGGGTGCCGACGTGCGCGCCGCGCAGCATCAGCAACGCGTGGAAGAGCGCATCGCTTACCTGCACTCGGCGCTGAAGATCACGCCCGAGCAGGAGCCGCAATGGAAGGCGTTCGCCGACACGATGCGCGGCAACGGCGAGACCATGGCCACGCTGTACAAGCAGCGCGCGGACAGCGAAACGTCGCGTAACGCGCTCGACGACATGAAGCAGTACGCGCAGATCAGCCAGGCGCACGCCGACGACATGCAGAAGCTCGTGACGGCCTTCGAGCCGCTCTACACGAGCCTCTCGCCGGAACAGAAGAAGCTCGCCGACACCACCTTCCGTCATCACGGCCCGACGCCGGGCGTGAAGGGTCCGGCACACGGCAAGCACAAGGGCAAGCCGAAGTCGAAGGCGCCGGCAGCGGCAGCCAGCGGCGCGGAAGCCGCGAGCGCGCCGGCGGCCGAATAAGGTTCGCCTGAGGCTTCGCTGAGATCGAGTCGAGGTTCACCCTTCCGGCTCGAGCGCGACGAAGCCTTGCGGAACACGCGAAGGCCGGGCATCATGCCCGGCCTTCCTGCATTTCCGGGCGGATTTTTCGCCTATATTTCAGGCTGTCGTTTTCCGCTCTCTCTGCTTTTTGCGCCTGCCGCCACCATGATCGAACTAAACCAACTCGACCTCGCCGCCGATTCCGCCGCGCAACGCGTCGTCAAGGACGAAACCGTCACGGTCGAATTCGCCGCCGCGCCTGGCGAGCTGATGAGCCTCGAAGGCCCGAACCGCTACGCGCAAGGCGACGCGATCATCACCGGCGCGACCGGCGAACGCTGGGTCGTTTCGCGCGACCGCTTCGATCCGAAATATCTGCCCGCCGACGCGGCGCTCGCGCACGGCATGGCCGGCGCGTACCGCAACCGTCCGTCGGTGGTGCTCGCCAAACGGATCGACGAGCCGTTCACCATCGTGCGCTCGGCGGGCGGCGACCGCCTCACCGGCGCGGCCGGCGACTGGGTCATGCAATATGCGCCCGGCGATTACGGCGTCGTGAAGGCCGCGCGTTTCGCGAAGGTCTATCGACTGGCCGACTGAGAATCGGCTAACCGATCGGCTAGCTGAGCGCGTCGCCCGACGCGCATCAAAATCGATGCATTGCAAAGCGGCGCCGGAACCCCGGCGCCCGCTCCCTCAAGCAAACTCTTCGTCCAGCGCGAGCGTCACGTCGCGCGGCGTTTCCTCGCCCTTCGCGTGCTGCTCCTCGAGCGAGCCGATGGTCGCTTCCACGTAGGCGCGCAGCACCGCGAAGCTGCGTCCGCGCAAACGCGGCGGCAGCGCCCGGTAACGCGCGAGCGCGGCGGGCGCGATGGCAACCGAAAGCGTCATGCGGCGCGCGGCGGCGCCCATGCGCATCGCCACCCAATGCACGACGAGCAGCGGCGCGCCGTTGTCGGCGGGCTGCTCGCTAAAGCGCGTCTGCTCGGGGAACAGATCGGCGATCACGCGCGCGAGTTCCTCGAAATCGGGACTCGCGCATTCAAACAGATAGTCTTCCATCGCTGGCCAATAAAGTGAAAAAGCGCTGCGGTGCAGGACTCTAGCAGACCGCGGATCAGACCGCGCGCGCGGGACGTCCCGGCGCGCAGCGGCGGAACAGCACGACGGCCACCGCGACCGCCACGACCGCATAGAGCGCATCCACGGCGACGAGCGGCACGAGACGCGCCTGGAACATCGCCGCGGGCACGTCGATCAGCGTGTGCAGCGCGATCGCGAGCGGCAGGATCGACTTGCGCCCTGCCTGCACGCCGCGCCACATCAGCACCGACAGACCGATCTGAAACACGAACGCCGACGTGCGTTCGAGCGCGAAAATGCCGGCCTGGAGCGGCGACAGCGTGGCGAGCACCATATGCACGCGCAGCACCGAATCCATCGTCAGATTGCTCAGATGCGAGTCGAGCTCGCCCCGGTTCGCGAGCACCGCGAAGAAGATCCACTGCAGCTGCACGAGCACGCCGACGAACCACGCTTCCGCGCCGCCGTGGCCGATGCCGTAGGCGAGGCCCGTGCTGTCGACGGGCGTGTTGGGCAGACGGCCGCCGCGCCGCGCTAGCAGGCGCATCGCGACGTAGCGCCCCACTTCCTCGCAGACGCCGGCCGCGAGCGCGCCGTACAGCACGAAAGCGATCGGACTGGTGAGCAGCTGCGCCGTGGCCGGGTTCTGATGCAGCACGAAGTCGTTGAGGCCGCGTTCGAGTACGGTCGCGAAAAACGCGAACACCGCGACGCCGGTGATGGTGTCGCGCCAGTCGAATCGGAACGGTTTGCGCAGCCGGCGATAGACGGAAATGGGCAAAACGGCGACGAACAGCGTGGCGAGCGACAGGCAGACGAGCGTGACCGGATCTACGTGCATGGGGTTCCTTGTGACATCCGGCGCGCCGGGCGCGCGCCGCAGCCCGAATCATCGCAGATATCGGGCGGCTCGCGCAGCCCCGGCTGCGGCCTCGCGCTGTGTCACGTCACGTCTCGCGCCCCGCTGTCTGCGCGGTGCGGCGGTTCAGCCGGGCGGTGTCAGCCGAGCGTCGAGGCCCGCACGACGAGTTCGCCGGGAAACGCCGCCGCGCGCGCGGCGGGCGCCGCGCCTTCGATGCGCTCGTGCAGGAATTCGACGGCGCGATAACCGATCTCGCGTGTCGGCTGGCGGATCGTCGTGATGCCGGCGAGTTCGGCCCATTCGGGGTCGTCGATGGCGATCAGCCCGACTTGCTGCGGCCATTGGGCGCCGAAGCGCGCCTTCAGATGCAGCGCGAGGCGCAGCGCGACCGGCGCGTTCGCCGCGAACAGCGCGCAGCGCGCGCCGCGTTTCGCGGCCTCGGCCAGATGCGCGTCGAGCGCTTCGAGTGCGGGCGCGACGGTGTCCTCCTCGCGCAGATCGAGCACATGCGTCGCGTGCCGCAATCCGTCCTGGCGCGCTGCCTGCGTCGCGTGGCGAAACGCCGCTTCGCGCTCGCGCCGCGAACTCACGTGCTCGAACGGCTGCACCACGAACACGAGGTCGTCGTAGCCGCGTTCGAGCAGATGCTCGACGCCGAGCCGCACGGCCGCCGCATTGTCGAGCCCGACCACATCGGCGTCCAGACCGTCGACGGTGCGGTCCACCAGCACGGCGGGAATACCGCCGCTGCCGACCGGCTTGAGCATCGACTCGCGCACGCCGAGCGCGTTCACGATCACGCCTTCCACGCGATACGTCGTGAGCAGTTGCAGATAGCGCCGCTCCATGTCGACTTCGTTGGCGGCGTGGCAGATCAGCGGCATGTAGCCGAGCGCGTGACACGCCGACTCCACGCCTTGCAGCACTTCGACCGAATACGGATTGGCGAGGTCGGCGAGCAGCAGCCCGAGCAGACGGTTGCGGCCGCGCTTGAGGCCGCGCGCCATCTGGTTGGGCCGATAATCGAGGCGCTCGATGGCCGCTTCGATGCGCGCGCGCAGATCGGGCGACAGCACCGACAACTCGCCGTTCAGATAGCGCGAGATGCTGGTCTTGCCGGTGCCCGCCTCGCGCGCGACATCGCTGATCGTCGCGCGGCGCGGCGCGCCGGCTTGAGCGTCACCCTGAGCGTTCTGATGCGGCTCACCCGCGCCGATGCTCATCGTGCGAGCACCTCACGATTGACGATGTTGTTGCGCAGCGTGCCCGCCAGTGCGCCGACGAGGTTTTCGGCGGCGTTGCGCGCCATCGCATGACGCGTTTCGTGCGTGGCCGAGCCGATATGCGGCAGAGCCACCACATTCGGCATGCGCAGCAGCGGCGAGGCCGGATCGATCGGTTCCTGCTCGAACACGTCGAGACCCGCGCCGTGGATCGTGCCCGCTTCGAGCGCGGCGATCAGCGCCGCTTCGTCGACGGTCGCGCCGCGCGAGGCGTTGATCAGGATCGCGCTTTTCTTCATCTTGCGGAACTGCTCCGCGCCGATCATGTGGCGCGTGGCATCGGTGAGCGGCACTTGCAGGCAGACGAAATCCGACTCGGCGAGCAACGTGTCCAGCTCGACGCGGCGTGCGCCGTACTCGCGTTCGGCCGTCTCGTTCGGGCTGCGGTTGGTGTAGAGCACGTTCATGTTGAAACCCAGCGCCGCGCGCCGCGCGACCGCGCCGCCAATGCGTCCGAGCCCGACGATGCCGAGCGTCTTGCCCTGCACGTCCACGCCAAATTGCGGCGCGCCGATGCTGGCCTTCCAGTGCCCCGCCTTCACCCAGTCGGCCAGTTCGACCACGCGGCGCGCGCTCGCGAGGATCAGCGAGAACACGGTGTCGGCGGTCGATTCGGTCAGCACGTCGGGCGTGTGCGCGAGCACGATGCCGCGTCGCGTGAGATCGGCCACGTCGAACTGGTCGAAGCCCACGGAAATCGTCGAGAGCGCCTTGATGCGCGTGCCGTCGAGCATCGCGGGCGTCACTTTGACGCTCGCGCCGATCGCGCCGTCGGCGTCCTTGAGCGCGGCGGCGAGCGCTTCGGCGTTGTTGCCGTCGACGAATTCGACTTCGGCGTGCTCGCGCAGATACGCGGTGACGTCGTCGGGCAGGGCTTTGTAGGCAACGATTTTTTGCTTCATAAGTGCGCTATCTCTCGAAGGCTTCAATGCGGTCAGGACGGTGTGACGGTGATAACGGCGATGCCCGCCCGTGCGGACATCGTCGCGAAGATCACGAAAGCGTTATTTTCCATGCAGCGGCGCGGCATAGCCACCCGCGTCGTCGCGCTGCGGCTTGACGGCGAGCGTGAGGCCCACCGCGACCACCAGCGCCACGCTCATGAACGCATAGGATGCCGCAGGCGAGCCCGTCGCGCCATTCAGATAGCCGACCACGTACGAGCCCACGAACGAGCCGAGCGCGCCCATGCTGTTGATCAGCGCCATCGCGCCGCCCGAGACGTTCTTCGGCAGCAGTTCCGGCACGATCGCGAAGAACGGGCCATACGGCGCGTACATCGCGGCGCCCGCCACGACCAGCAGCGCGTAGGAGAACCAGAAGTGCGTCGAGCCGAGCGCGTAGGAGAGCGCGAACGCCAGCGCGCCCACCAGCAGGAACGGCCACACGAAGGCGCGGCGATTGTTGAGCTTGTCCGACGCCCATGAAGCGGCGAGCATCGCGATGGTAGCAGCGAGATACGGCAATGCCGAGAGCCAGCCCGTTTCGACCATGCCGAGCGACGAGCCGTTCTTCACGATCGACGGCAGCCACAGCACGAAACCATACACGCCGATGCTCCAGCAGAAGTACTGCGCCGAGAGCAGCATGACGGCGGGCGTGCGGAACGCTTCGGCGTAATTCTTGACCGGCTTGATGGCGGCCTGTTCGGCGCGGAAGGCGGCGTCGAGCGCGCGCTTTTCGTCGTTCGAAAGCCACGTCACCTGGGCGGGCTTGTCGCGCACGAGCAGCCACCAGCACACGGCCCAGACCACGGCGGGCACGCCCTCCGCGATGAACATGTGGCGCCAGCCGAACGCATGCACAAGATAGCCCGAGACCACCGACATCCACAGCACCGTGACCGGATTGCCGAGAATCAGAAAGGTGTTCGCGCGCGAGCGTTCGCTGCGGGTGAACCAGTTGCTGATGTAGATGAGCATCGCGGGCATTACCGCGGCCTCGACCACGCCGAGCACGAAGCGGATCGCCATCAGCGAGGGAATGTTGGAGACCACGCCCGTGAGCGCCGCGCAGCCGCCCCACAGCACGAGACTCACGAACACGAGCTTGCGCACGCTGCGGCGTTCGGCGTAGACCGCGCCCGGAATCTGGAAGAAAAAGTAGCCGAGAAAGAACAGCGCGCCGATCAGCGACGAGAGCGCCGGGCTGATGCCCAGATCGCGATTGATGCCGGCCGCCGACGCGAAGCCGTAGTTCGCGCGGTCGAGATACGCGAGGCTGTACGTGATGAATACGATCGGCATGATCGCCCACCAGCGGCGCGGTGCAAGCGAGGTTGAGGTCATCGATGTCTCCTGTTGATCGCATCGGGCGCGAGTGCGCCTCGTGCGGTCCCATGCATGGCTGATGGATGCCGGGCGCGGTTTCGGGCGCGCCCGGTTGCTGCCTGCCCGGGTTCGTTGCCGGACCGTTTTACGCGGCGTGTGCCGGGGTTGCGGGCGCTGCGGGCATTGAGGCTTGCGTGGCCTGCTCCGCGTCCCGGGCTTCGAGCGCATCGAGCTGTTCACGCGTGGGCAAGCCTTCCGAGTCGCCGATCACCTGCACCGCGAGCGCGCCGAGGCGGTTGCCGCGCGCGACCGCCTCGGGCAGCGGGCGGCCTTCGAGCAGCGCGCTCACCACGCCGACCGCGAAGCCGTCGCCGGCCCCGACCGTATCGACGACCTTCTCCACCCGCCGCGCGGGCACGTGCCCGTAGACGCCTTCAGCGGTCTCGAAGTACGCGCCATCCGCGCCGAGCTTCACGACCACGCCGCGCGCGCCGCGCTGCAGATAGAAACGCGCGATCAGCGCCGGATCGTCCGAGCCCGTGAGAATGCGGCCTTCGTTGACGCCCGGCAGCACCCAGTCGGCGAGGCGCGCGAGTTCGTTGAGCGTCGCGACCATTTCGGCTTCGGAGCCCCAGAGCGTCGGGCGCAGGTTCGGGTCGAAGCTGATCGTGCGGCCCGCTTCGCGCATCTCGCGCGCGAGCAGGAACGCGAGTTCGCGCGACGTCGAGGAAATCGCCGGCGCCACGCCGCTCAGATGCAGATGGCGCGCGCCGAGCACGTAGCCGCGCTTGAAGTCGCCGATCGACAGATGGCTCGCCGCCGAACCGCGACGGAAATATTCGACGGCCGGATCGCTGCCGTCGTCGCATTTCGACTTGAGCTGGAAGCCGGTGGGAAAGCGCTCATCGATGGCCACGCACTGCGTGTCGATGCCTTCCTGCGTGAGCACCGCG
Source organism: Paraburkholderia tropica (assembly GCF_914484835.1). Taxonomy (GTDB): domain Bacteria; phylum Pseudomonadota; class Gammaproteobacteria; order Burkholderiales; family Burkholderiaceae; genus Paraburkholderia; species Paraburkholderia tropica_A. The sequence goes on along the minus strand of NZ_CAJZAR010000032.1, from coordinate 108,388 downwards.
CGCACGAAGCGGCCGAACGAATCGTCGCCGACGCGGCTCATCCAGCCCACCTTGAAGCCGAGGCGCGCGAGGCCGGTCGCCACGTTGAGTTCCGCGCCCGCCGCGCGTTTCGTGAACTGCGCGACGCCGTGCAGCGGGCCGGTTTCGGCGGCGACGAACATCGCCATCGCCTCGCCGTAAGTGATGACATCGAGTGGGTGGTTCATGGAATGCGTTCCTGAATGGGGAGAATGCGGGCCGTTCGGGCGGCTTCAAGCCGCGCCGAGCCAACTCACGTAGCGCGCGGCGTCGGCGGCGAGGCGCGTCTCGTCGAACGGAAACTCGATGCCGCGCGGCACGTCCGACGGCAGGCGCGCGAGCGCGGCGCGGCACAGCGGATCGTCGGCGGCGGGTGCGCACGGAAAGCGTCGCGCGCCCTCGCCCTGCACGGCCTTGCAGTGGATGTAGTCGACGTGCGGCGCGAGCGCCACGGCGGCCATCAGCGGCGCTTCGCCGGTCCACTGCCAGTTGCCGATATCGAACGTCATGCCGATCAGCCCGTCGTGGCCGCTCGCGCGCAAGGCGCGGAACAGGCCGGTGAACTGCGCGAGGCGGCCGCCCTGTTCGAGCTGGCCGTTCTCGACGACCACGCGCGGCAGGCCGGTTGCGTTTGTGGCCTCATTCGTGCGCGGTTCCGCGAGGACGGCGGCGAGCTGCGCCGCGTGCGCGTCGCTAACGAATCCGCCGAGTTGAAGCTTCACGAAACGCGCGCCGAGCGCCTGACCGCACGCGAGCGCCTCGCGCAAGGCGGCTTCGTCGAGCGCGCCGTCGTCGGCGTAGAGCGAATCGGGCGTCGACCACACGGGCCACATCTGCGCATTCGCAAACGCTGTGCCGAGCGTGCGCAGCGCGTCGAGGCCCGCGTCAGCGTCGTCCATCAACTCGCGCCGCACCTCGAAGGCCTGCGCCCCGCCCGCTTTCGCGACCTCCAGCCAGGCCGCGTGTCCGTCACGCCGGATCGCTCCCGCGCCGAATGCGCTCGCCACAATTGCCACTTCCGCCATCGTCGTCTTCCTGTTGCCGGGTGGGCCGGATCGCGCTTTTTGCGTGATCAGGCCCCCTTTTTAATTATCTTGGAACCGGTTCCAATCCGGTCCCGAAAAAAGGCGCGTGAAGCGCCTGATCGATGGCGGGATAGTGCGCCGCGGCGCCAGGCGACGCCATTGTGGAAATCCCCTAAGTCACGGCGGGAACCGGCTGGCGGCGCTGCCGTCGTCGGGTGTGTCGAGCAGGCAGAGTTCGAGAAAGCGCTGCGCGACCCGCGACGCCGCGCCCGCGTGCGGCACGAGGATCGAAAATCGCCGCGCCAGCGGTTCGGGACCGATGCGGATCTGGCGCAGCGCGCCGTCCTCGTGGCGCATCGACATCGCCGAGACAAAGCCGATGCCCATGCCCGCGCGCACCGCCTCCTTCACGCCCTCCACGCCCGCGATTTCGAGCGCGACGCGCATGGGCACCGCCGCGCGCGCGAACGCGCGCTCGACCAGTTGACGCACGCCCGAGCCGTCCTCGCGCAGCACCAGCGGCCAGTCGCCGAAGGCGTTCAGGGCGCAGCGCAGCGCACTCTCGTTGGCGACCTCATTTGCCGCGTCGCCAGCGCTTTCGCCGAGTTGCTGGATCAGCGCATGCCCGCGCGGCGCGATAGCGACGATTTCGTCCTCGTGCCACGGATGCACGGCGGTGTCGGCGGGCAACTGCTCGCCCACCGGCCCTTCCACGAGCGCGATGTCGATCTGGCCGAGCATGGCGACCACGTCCGAGGTATTGCCGCTCGCGGTTTCGAGCTTGACGTCGGGATAGCGCCGATGGAACGCCGCGACCAGATAAGGCAGCCGGTAGCTCGCGGGCGTGGTGCTCGCGCCGATGCGCAGCGTGCCGCGTTCGAGCCCGCGCAGCGCGTCGCGGAATGTCTGGGCGTCGCGCCAGGTGTCGCGCAGACGCGCCGCGTAGGCCGCGAGCTGCTCGCCGGTGGGCGTGAGGCGCACGCCGCGGCCGTCGCGCAGATACAGCGGCTCGCCGAATTCCTCCTGCAACAGCCGCAGTTGCCCCGACACAGCGGGCTGCGACAGATGCAGCGCGAGCGCCGCGCGGCTGATGTTGCGGTGCTCCGCGACGGCGGCGAACGTTATCAGTTGCTCCGGGGTCATGGCGTCGATCTATAAGGTTGACCTATATTTTACTTCGCAAATGACGATTTTTCATATCCTTATATCTAAATTAGGATTAGCGCATTCGCTCGATACCGACCTGGATAACCATTATGTCCACCCCATCGACCACGCTTGCACACTCACCGTCATCCACACGCGGCCAGCTGAACGGCGTGTTGTTCGTCGCGCTGTTCGCCGCCGCCGTCACGCGCGTCGCCTCGCTGCCGGCCATCGCCAATCTGGGCTTGAGCCCGCTGATCGTCGGCATCGTCGCGGGGGCCATCTACGGCAACGCGCTGCGCGACGGCATGCCGGAAAGCTGGGCCGCCGGCATCAACTTCTCGGCGCGTAAGCTGCTGCGTATCGCCGTGGCGTTCTTCGGGCTGCGCGTGAGTCTCCAGGAAATCGCCCAGGTGGGCCTGCCTGGGCTCGTCGAATCGGTTGTGATCGTCGTGAGCACGCTCGCGATCGGCACCTGGGTCGGCATGAAGGTCATGAAGCTCGACCGCGACACCGCCATTCTCACGGCGGCGGGCAGCGCGATCTGCGGCGCGGCCGCCGTGCTCGCCTTCGAGTCGACGCTGCAATCGAAGCCGCACAAGAGCGCAATGGCCGTGGGCAGCGTGGTGCTGTTCGGCACGCTCTCGATGTTCCTCTATCCGCTGCTCTACCGCGCGGGCTGGCTGCATCTCGATACGGTCGGCGCGGGCCTGTTCTTCGGCGGCACGATTCACGAAGTTGCGCAGGTCGTCGGCGCGGCGAGCAACGTGAGCCCCGAGGCCACGCACATCGCCACCATCGTCAAGATGACGCGCGTCATGCTGCTCGTGCCGGTGCTGCTCGTGCTCGGCGTGTGGCTGAGCCGCTCGGCGCGCCAGGCAGCCGGCAAGGCGCAGGATGCGCAGCACGGCACCCGCAAGCTCGCGGTGCCCTGGTTCGCGCTCGGCTTCCTCGCGCTGGTGATCGTGAACTCGCTGCACGTGCTGCCCGAAGCGGCCACCTCGACGCTGAACACGCTCGACACCTTCGCACTCACCATGGCCATGACGGCGCTCGGCATCGAAACGCGCTTTTCGCAGATCCGCCAGGCCGGTCCGCGTGCGCTGACCACGGGTTTCATCCTCTACGTCTGGCTGACGGTCGGCGGCCTCGCGATTACCTGGGGCGTGGAGCGTCTGTTCGGATGACGCTTGCCTAAACCCCGCATGAACCCGGGCCGCGCCGGTCCACCCGGCCGCGCCCCCTGGACCTTCGCCATCAGCCCCGCCCATCGCGGGGCTTTTGGCGTTTCTGCGCACGGAGCACGCGCAAACCAGGCGCGCCGGTTGCGGGCCATACTGTCCGATGCCGCCCGCCGCTGGGGCGGCCGTTCGACGAAGGGGACGACCGATGGCATACGAACTGTATTACTGGGACGGCCTGCAGGGCCGGGGCGAATTCGTGCGGCTCGCGCTGGAAGAAGCGCGCGCGCCATATATCGACGTGGCGCGCGGCTCGAAGGACGATGGCCAGGGCATCGGCGCGATGATGGCCGAGCTGGAAAGCGACGACCCGTATCCGCCCTACGCGCCGCCGTTTCTGAAGGACGGCGAACTGATCGTGCCGCATGTGGCCAACATCCTGTTCTACCTCGGGCCGAAGCTCAAGCTCGCGCCGCGCGACGAAGGCTTGCGGATCGTCGCGAACGGCTTGCAGCTCACGATCGCCGATCTGGTGACCGAGGCGCACGACACCCATCATCCGATCGCGAGCAACCTCTACTACGAGGACCAGAAGGACGAGGCGAAGGCGCGCTCGAAGGATTTCATCGCGCATCGCATTCCGAAATTCATGGGCTATTTCGAGCGCGTGCTCGCGCAGAATCCCGACGGGCCGCGCCATATGGTCGGCAATGCGCTCAGTTACGTCGATCTCTCGATGTTTCAGATCGTCGAGGGCTTGCGCTACGCGTTTCCGAAGGCCACGAAGCATTTCGCCGATCACTATCCGCACGTGGTCGCGCTGCGCGACGCGGTTGCGGCGCATCCGCCTGTCGCTGCGTATCTGGCCTCCGAGCGGCGTCTGCCGTTCAACGAAACCGGCATCTTCCGGCACTACCCGGAACTCGACCACGCCGTGCGCTGAGCGCGCCCGCGCGGCCGCTTCATTGCCCTGCGCCTGACGCAGCGCATGCCGCGCTGCGCACGATCCCGGCAGCCGCGACGCCCGCGCGGCGCCGCGACGCTATCCTCGCCATATCGACGCTTTCGCACGCACGCCGCCTCGCGCGCGTGCGATCCTGTTCACCTTTTCAACCCGCCCGCCTGCCGTGCTGTCATTCCTGCTGAAACTGCGCACCCGCGCCCGCGACCTCTTTCGCCTCTCCGACGCCCATACGATGCTGATCTGGTCGGTCATCGTCGGCGTGGCCGGCGCCTTCGCGACCGTGCTGTTCCGCGAAGGCATCGCGCATCTCCAGATCCTGTTCACGGGCAGCGAAGGCAGTTTCGTCGAGATGGCACGCCGTCTGCCGTGGTACACGCGCATCGGACTGCCGACGGCGGGCGGCTTCATCGCGGGCTGCCTGCTGCTCGTGGCGAAGCGCAGCACGGCGGGCGCGCCTGCGGGCGGCAACAACAAGCCGATCCACACCGACTACGTGGAAGCCGTGGCGATCGGTGACGGCGTGATGCCGGTCGGCAAGAGCATCTGGCGCAGCGTCTCGTCGCTGTTCACGATTGCGAGCGGCGGCTCGATCGGCCGCGAAGGCCCGATGGTGCAGCTCGCCGCGCTAGCCGCGTCGCTGATTGGGCGCTGGGTCCACTTCGATCCGCAACGCCTGCGCCTGCTGGTGGCGTGCGGCGCGGCGGCCGGTATCACCTCGGCGTACAACGCGCCGATCGCGGGCGCGTTTTTCGTCACCGAAATCGTGCTCGGCTCGATCGTGATGGAAAGCTTCGGGCCGATCGTGGTGTCGTCCGTGGTCGCGAACATCACGATGCGCGAGTTCGCGGGCTACAAGCCGCCGTACGAAATGCCGGTGTTTCCGCCCGTGACGGGCATCGAAGTGCTGCTGTTCGTGGCGCTCGGCCTCTTGTGCGGCGCGCTCGCACCGCGTTTTCTCTCGCTGCTCGACGTGGCCAAAGCGGGCTTCGGCAAGCTCGCGATTCCGCTGCCCGCGAAGCTCGCGCTCGGCGGCCTCGTCTGCGGCGTGATTTCGGTGTGGACGCCCGAGGTCTGGGGCAACGGCTACAGCGTGGTGAACTCGATCCTGCATTCGCCGTGGACCTGGACGGCGCTCGCGGCGGTGCTCGTCTTCAAGCTGATGGCGACGGCGGCGACGGTCGGCTCGGGCGCGGTCGGCGGCGTCTTCACGCCGACGCTGTTCATGGGCGCGGTGGTCGGCTGCCTGTTCGGCCAGGGCATGCAGGCGCTCTGGCCGCACGGCACCTCGGCGCCGTATGCGTATGCGATGGTCGGCATGGGCGCGTTCCTCGCGGGCGCGACCCAGGCGCCGCTGATGGCGATCCTGATGATCTTCGAGATGACGCTGAGTTATCAGGTCGTGCTGCCGCTGATGCTCTCCTGCGTGGTCGCGTACTTCGTCGCGCGCGCGACCGGCAAGAAGTCGATGTACGAAATCACGCTGCACCGCAACCGCGAGGAAGCCGAACGCCTGCGCCTGCGCGCCACGCAGATGCGCGAACTCGTGCGCCCCGCCGATACCGTCGTGCGCGCCGGGGCAACCGTGCAGGACATGACGCGCGTGTTCCTCGAATATCCGGTCAAGTATCTCTACGTGACCGACGACGACGGCCGCTTCCTCGGCGCGGTCGCGCTCGCCGACATCACCAATGACCTGCTGCAAAAGCGCGATACCTCGAACAAGCACGCCTGCGACTACCTCAAGGCCTCGTTCGACGTGCTGACGCCCGATATGCCGCTCGCCGTTGCGCTGCAGCATTTCATGTCGTTTCAGGGCGAGCGCCTGCCGGTGATCGAGAGCACGCAGCAGCCGAAGCTCGCGGGCGTGGTCTACAAGACGTCGCTGCTGGACGCCTATCAGCGGCTGAACGCCGAGCGCTGAGGCGCGGCGGCATCCCTCATCGCGAAAAAAGCACACGCGTTCGCGACGCGCGCAGGTGTTTGCTGCCATTATGAGCAAGTCGCTCGCGCGTGCGCGCGTGGCGGCGGTCACAGCCGGTTGCTCCAGCCGGTTCGTCCTTGCACAGGCCGCCTCGCCCGCCATCCGCACGCGCCGCGCTGAGCCGCTTCGCCGCCGGGTTCGCCATGACGCTCGCCGTCATGGATCTCGCCCGCCGGCAGCGGTCGCCGCATCGCTCGGACGCAGGGGCGCACCGACGCGGTACGGCACTTGCTGCGACCCTCGGGCCGCATGAGGAAAGGAGGTCGAGCGATGAAAACCTCGACGCTGATGACCACCGTGCTGCTGTCCGCGTCGTGTTTCGCCGCGCCGGTCCGCACACAGGATGCCCAGATCGACCGCGCCAGCGCGCACGCGATGGCGCCGTCCGCACGCTCTCCAATGGCCGATGTGCCCGTGGCGCCACCCGCGCCCGACGTGCCCGCCTCCACGAGCACGCAGCGCTGGGAATATCTGACCCTGCCTAAGTCGCACCGCCTCGACCACGTGCTCACGCCCGACGTGCATCTCCAGACCTGATCCGAACGCGGCTGTGCCCGCCCGCCGGAGCGGCCGCGCAGCCTGCGGCGGATTCCGGCGTGGATTGTGTATGCTTGTGCGGCGACGCCCGCGGACCGGACCGCCATGCACGCCATGAACGTCAGGCGCGGTCCGCGAAGCCATCATCCGCTCGCCCGGCGGCCCTCGCCGCTGCCGGGAACTTCAGCCCGTTCAGCAAGGATTCGCCGCATGTCCGCCTCCCGCATCCCCGAAGAACCGATCGATCTCCAGTTCACCGACGTCCTGCGCGAAGTGCGCTGGCCCGCCAACAAGGACGATCTCGTGGACGCCGCGCGCGCGGCGGGCGCAAGCAACGAAGTGCTGGCGATCCTCGACGGGATGCCCGAGCAGGATTACCACGACGTGGCCTCGGTCACGCAGCTGATCGGCAGCAATTACGGCCCTGGCCTCGGCATTTGAGGCGCGCCGCGCGCACCCGTCAGGCGTCGCGGCCGAACACCACGCGCGCGAAAAAGCGGCCCAGCACTTCCTCCACCACCGGCGGCGTCACGTGCTGCGGATCGGCCGTGGCCAGGAATTGCACGCCGTCGCACAGGCCCATGAGCCCGAGCGCCATCAGGTCCGGCGCGATCGTCACCGGCGTGCCCACGCGCGCCGAGAACTCCGAGATATAGGCGCCGAGGCGCTCGCGCTTTTCCTTCATGAACGCGTTGAAACGCGCCCGGAAACGCGCGTCGCGCGCCGCAAGCAGCTTGGCTTCGACCCACAGCAGGAACATCTTGTTGTCCTGCGGCAGGCGGCTGTAGAACTTGAGCACGCGCGCTTCCATTTCCTCGCGCGTGGCGGGCGTCTCGAAGATCGAACGCAGCTCGCCTTCCATCGCCTCGTGATCGCGCCGCAGCAAGACCACCAGCAGTTCGGCCTTGCTGCCGAAGTTCGAGTAGAACGCGCCGCGCGTATAGCCAGCCGCGACCGCGATGTCTTCCACGCTCGCGCCCACGAAGCCCTTCTTCATGAACATCGCCTGCGCGGCGTCGAGCAGGCGCTCGCGCGTCTGGTCGCGGCTTTCTTCGCGGGTGAGGCGCTTGTGCCCGGTGGTCTGGCGTGCCATGGCGTGTCGATAACGATGCGAGAAACGAGTGGGGAAACCGCTGGGAAAACATCGCCGGAACGATGCGTTCCGAATGAAATTGCGATCGCCGAAGTCTAGCACTGAATCATTCCTCGGATTCAATCGTGTATTCAGATACAGCGTTGTATTAGAATGCAAACCATCATCTGAGACCGGTTGACGCGCAGCGGAGGAGACATCGAGGCGCGCCCCGCGCCCCGCGCGGACCGACTCAGCGGCGGCGCGGCGGCTCCGGTGCATTCGATCCGGCCCGGCGCGCGATCCAGGTGTGTCGAGGTCCATGTGAATCGTTGCGGTCGTGGCGCATCGAGCAGGATGCGCGGGCAATACCCCGTTTTCGTCGAATTTCCTCCCACCTTGCGCCGGGTCGTGCGCCGCCTCGCGGTCGTCGCGGCGGGCTGCGCGCTCGCGGGGCTCGCAGCCTGCGGCAAGCATCAAGCCGCCGCGCCCGAGCCGCGCCCCGTCGTCTCGATGACGGTCCACCCGGACGCGCACGGCGCGAGCGCCAGCTATCCGGGCACCGTGCAGTCGCGCAATACCACGCCGCTGTCGTTCCGCGTCAACGGCAAGATCATCGAACGCACCGTGCGCCTGGGCGACAGCGTGAAGCCCGGCCAGTTGCTCGCGCGTCTCGATCCGGGCGATTACGACAAGAACGCCGCGAGCGCCCAGGCGCAGTACGACGCCGCCGCGCATCGCTACGTGTTTGCGAAGCAGCAGCTCGATCGCGATACCGCACAGTCGCAAGCCAATCTCATCGCGCGCGCGCAGTTCGAGCAGACCCAGGATGCGTACGCGTCGGCGCTTGCGCAACGCGATCAGGCCAAACAGCAGCTCGCGCTCGCGCAGGATCAGCGCCGTTACACGCAACTGGTCGCCGATCACGCGGGCGTCATCACCGCCGAAAACGCCGACACCGGCCAGAACGTGCAAGCGGGCCAGGCCGTCTATCAACTCGCCTGGACCGGCGATATCGACGTCGTGAGCGATCTGCCCGAAAACGCCATCGCGGACCTGCATACCGGCGATACGGCGCAGGTCACGCTGCCCGCGCTGCCGGGCCGCCGCTACGCCGCGAAGGTGCGCGAGCTCGCCGCCGCCGCCGATCCGCAAAGCCGCACGTGGCGCGTGAAGCTCACGCTCGAACATCCCGACGCCGACGTGCGTCTCGGCATGACCGCGAACATCGCGCTCGCGCCGGCCAGCGCCGCCATGGGCGCGAACGGTGCGCGTCAGGACGCGTACACGGTGCCCGCGACCGCCCTCTTCCACGACGGCAACGCGCCCGCGCTCTGGATCGTGCAAGGCGCGGACAACGTGCTGCAACTTCGCCGCGTGAGCGTCTCGCGCTATGACGCGCGCACCATCACCGTGACGGACGGCCTCAAGGACGGCGAGCGCATCGTCGTGCAGGGCGTGCACACAGTGACCGTCGGCGAGAAGGTGCATCCGGTCGCGCCGCTGCATCCCGAGGATTTCGCGTCATGAGCGAGGTTCCCGAGCAGGAACGCAACCGCGAGCCGGGCGCCGATCATCAGGAAGGCCGCTTCAATCTCTCCGCCTGGGCGCTGCGCCATCAGGCGCTGGTGATCTTCGTGATCGCGCTCGCGACGATTTTCGGCGCGCTGTCGTACACGCGTCTTTCGCAGTCCGAAGATCCGCCTTTCACGTTCCGCGTGATGGTGATCCAGACCTACTGGCCCGGCGCCACCGCGCGCCAGGTCGAGGACGAAGTCACGAACCGCATCGGCCGCAAGCTCCAGGAAACGCCGTATATCGACTTCCTGCGCAGCTACTCGCGACCGGGCGAGTCGCTCGTGTTCTTCACGATGAAGGATTCCGCGCCGGTGAGCGAGGTGCGCGAGACCTGGTATCAGGTGCGCAAGAAAGTCGGCGACATCGCGCCGATGCTGCCGCAAGGCGTGCAAGGCCCGTTCTTCAACGACGAATTCGGCGACGTCTACACCAACATCTACACGCTCGAAGGCGACGGCTTCTCGCCCGCGCAACTGCACGACTACGCCGACAAGCTGCGCGAGGAACTGCTGCGCGTGAAGGACGTGGGCAAGGTCGATTATTTCGGCGATCCGAACCAGCGCATCTACATTGAAATTCAGAACGCGCAACTCACGCGCCTCGGCATTTCGCCCACGCAGATCGGCCAGGTGATCGGCGCGCAGAACAGCGTCGCGGCGGCGGGCACGCTCACGACCGCCGACGACCGCGTGTTCGTGCGCCCGAGCGGCCAGTTCACCGATCTCAAGGCGCTCGCCGACACGCTCATCAACGTGAACGGCCACAGCTTCCGGCTCGGCGACATCGCCACGATCCGGCGCGGCTACGACGATCCGCCCGCCACGCAGATGCGCTACGACGGCAAGGCCGTGCTCGGCATCGGCATCACGATGCAGCCGGGCGGCGACGTGATCCGCCTCGGCAAGGCGCTCGATACGCGCGTCGACGCGTTGCGCGCCGAACTGCCTGCGGGCCTCAAGCTCACCGAAGTGTCGAGCATGCCCGACGCAGTCTCGCATTCCGTGGACGACTTCGTCGAAGCCGTGGCCGAAGCCGTGGGCATCGTGCTGGTCGTGAGCCTCGTCTCGCTGGGCGTGCGCACGGGCATGGTCGTCGTGATCACGATTCCGATCGTGCTGGCCGTCACCGCGCTCGTGATGTACCTGTTCGACATCGGCTTGCACAAGGTCTCGCTCGGCACGCTGGTGCTCGCGCTCGGCCTGCTCGTCGACGACGCCATCATCTCCGTCGAAATGATGGCCGTGAAGCTCGCGCAGGGCTGGAACCGCACGCGCGCGGCCGCCTTCGCGTACACGAGCACGGCGTTCCCGATGCTCACGGGCACGCTCGTCACCGTCTCGGGCTTCCTGCCGATCGTGCTCGCGAAATCGAGCACGGGCGAATATACGCGCTCGATTTTCCAGGTCTCGGCGATCGCGCTGATCGCTTCGTGGTTCGCGGCCGTCGTGCTGATTCCGCTGCTCGGCTACCGGCTGCTGCCCGAGCGCAAGCACGACGCCAACGCGCAACACGGCGCGCAACACAACGACCATCACGAAGACGACATCTACGACACGCGCTTCTACCATCGCCTGCGCGGCTGGATCGGCTGGTGCATCGAGCGCAATTTCGTCGTGCTCGGCCTCACGCTCGTGCTATTCGTCGTGGCGCTCGCGGGCTTCACGCTGATTCCGCAGCAGTTCTTCCCAAGCTCCGACCGGCCCGAACTGCTCGTCGACGTGCGCCTGCCCGAAGGCGCGTCGTTCGATGCCACGCTGCGCCAGACGAAGCGGCTCGAAGAAGCGCTCAAGGGCCGCCCGGAAATCGATCATTCGATCGACTTCGTCGGCACCGGCGCGCCGCGTTTCTATCTGCCGCTCGACCAGCAATTGCAGCAGCCGAATTTCGCGCAGTTCGTCATCACGGCGAAGTCGGTGAAGGATCGCGAGAAGCTCGCCGACTGGCTCGAAACGAAGCTGCGCAACGATTTTCCGGCCGTGCGCACGCGCCTCTCGCGGCTGGAGAACGGCCCGCCCGTGGGCTATCCGGTGCAATTCCGCGTGAGCGGCGACGACATCGCGACCGTGCGCGGCATCGCCGATCGCGTGGCCGCCGACATGCGCGCCGATCCGCGCACCGAGAACGTCAGCTTCGACTGGGACGAACCGGCCGAACGCTCGCTGCACTTCGAGATCGACCAGCAGAAGGCGCGCGCGCTCAACGTAAGTTCGCAGGACGTCGCCAACTTCCTGCAAATGACCTACTCGGGCTACACGGTCACGCAGTATCGCGAGCGCGACAAGCTGATCAGCGTCGATCTGCGTTCGCCGCCCAACGAGCGCGTCGATCCCGCGCACATGCTCGCGCTCGCCATGCCCACGCCGAACGGCGCGGTGCCGCTCGGCGCGCTCGGCCATCTCGTGAACTCGCTCGAATACGGCGTGATCTGGTCGCGCGACCGGCAGCCCACCATCACCGTGCAGTCGGACGTGCGGCGCGGCGCGCAAGGCATCGACGTGACGCATGCGCTGCAGAAGAAGCTCAAGTCGATTCAGGCCACGCTGCCGACGGGCTATCGCATCGAAGTGGGCGGCTCGGTCGAGGAAAGCATGAAGGGCCAGACGTCGATCTACTCGCAGTTGCCGATCCTCGTGATCGCCGTGCTCACGCTGCTGATGATCCAGTTGCAAAGCCTTTCGCGCGTGATGATGGTCGTGCTCACGGCGCCGCTCGGGCTGATCGGCGTGGCCGTCGCGCTGCTGCTGTTCAACGAGCCGTTCGGCTTCGTCGCGATGCTCGGCGTGATCGCCATGTTCGGCATCATCATGCGTAACTCGGTGATTCTCGTGGACCAGATCGAAATGGATATCGGCGCGGGGCATCCGCGTTTCGACGCCATCGTCGGCGCGACCGTGCGGCGCTTCCGCCCGATCATGCTGACGGCGGCCGCCGCCGTGCTCGCGCTCATTCCGCTCGTGCGCTCGAACTTCTTCGGGCCGATGGCGACCGCGCTGATGGGCGGCATCACGAGCGCCACCGTGCTCACGCTGTTCTTCCTGCCCGCGCTGTACGCAACCGCGTTCCGCGTGCGCAGCAGCGAAACCGGCGAGCCGCAACACGACGCGGGGAAAGCATCATGACCGTTTCCACGCCGACGAGGATGAATGCAGCCGAACGCGCTGCCGAACAGGCGCGAGATGTACGCGATGCAGGCGATGTGCGCCGAACGCGGCATGCAGCGTCCGTTGCCCGCCTGCGCGTGAGCGCTGCCGCGCTCGCCGCGCTGTTCGCGAGCGCGTGTTCGTGGGGACCGGACGGCACGCCGCCCGCGATGCCGCAACCCGCGCATTACGGCGCCGAGCCGCAGCCCGCGCAGACGGTCGCCGCGCAAGGCGTCGCGCAGCATTTCGAGGTGGGCGCGCAGCCAGTGCCGCAATGGTGGACGCTCTACGACTCGCCGCAACTCGATGCGCTCGTCGAAGAAGGGCTCGCGAACAGCCCGAATCTCGTTGCCGCCGACCACAGCCTGCAAGCCGCGAAGGAACAGTTGCGCGGCCAGGTCGGCAGTTCGATGCTGCCGACCGTCGATGCGCTCGGCACCGCGCAGCGTCAGCGCTTGCCCGGCATTCCGCAGCTCGGCATCGACAAGCTGCAGTACGACGTGTTCGCAGGGCTCGTCGAGGTGCGCTATTCGTTCGACCTGTTCGGCGCGACGCGCCTGAGCAACGCGGCGCTCGCCTCGCGCGTGAACATGCAGGTGTTCCAGCTCGAGCAGGCGCGCCGCGCGCTGGCGGCCAATATCGTCGCGAGCGCGTTGGGCGCGGCCACGCTGCACGCGCAGATCGACACGACCGAGCAATTGATCGCGCTCGCCAACGCGCAAGCCGACGAGATGCAGAAGCGCTACGCGCTCGGCGCCGTGGCGCGCACCGATCAACTGAGCGCGCAACAGAGCGCGGCGTCGCTGGCGACCAACCTGCCGGGCCTGCGTCAGCAATGGACGGCGCAACGCCACGCGCTCGCCGTGCTGCTCGGCCGCACGCCCGACAACGCGCCGCCCGATCTCGATCTCGCGAGCCTGCATCTGCCGCAGCAGGTGCCGGTCGTGGTGCCGTCGGAACTGCTCAAGACGCGGCCCGATATCGAAGCCGCAAGCGCGGCGCTGGTCGCCGCTTCCGCCGACGTGGGCGCGGCGACGGCGCAGATGTACCCGAGCATCACGCTCTCGGCCGGCCTCGGCCAGGCGGGCTTCAGCTGGCCGATGGTGACGTCCGGCGTGGGCGCGCTGTGGGCGATCGGCGCCTCGCTCACGCAGCCGATCTTTCATGGCGGCGCGCTGGTCGCGCAGCGGCGTGCGGCGCTGCAATCGTACGACGCGGCCAACGCTTCGTATAAGCAGACCGTGCTGGCCGCGTTCCAGGACGTGGCCGACCGCCTCGCGGCGCTCGAACACGACGCGCAGGCACTCGATGCCGCGACCACCTCGGCGCAGGCCGCGCAAGGCGTCTACGACGACACCCACGCGCGCTACAAGCTCGGGGCGCTGCCGTATTACGCCGTGCGTCAGAGCGAGCAGCAATGGCGCAACGCGCGTCTCGACGAAATCCGCTATCGCGGCACGCGTCTGTCCGACACAGCGGCGCTGTTTCAGGCGATGGGCACCCCGCCGCTCGCCAATCCCGTCTCCTCTTCGAACGCCGCCGCCACTGCGGCATCGCCCGCTTCGTCTTCGGCCACGTCCTCCAGCGACTGACGCGGCGCTTCCGCGTTCCGCCTGATTCGTTGAAAAGCGCCTGTTTTAGGCGCTTTTCACGTTTTTCTGACAGAAAGATCGCAGGACTTTTTTTGGGATGTCGCTGTTAAACTCCCCAGCAAATCAGGTCATCGCAAAATAATTACTTAGCGATCCTGATGAAAATAAAAACTCACTGGAGAGTTTAAGGGCGTGGTCCGTGCATCGCCGGATCGCATGAACGGTCGCGCCCGTGGACCACAACCTCGAGCATGACGACCATGACTGCCCTATCCCGATACGCGTTTTTCCTGGCCCTGCTCGTCGCCGTTTCTCACGCGGCGCACGCAGGCGTCGATTGCTCCGGCTCGCATGGCGGCTTTCGCTTTCAGACTCAAGATAGCTGGACCGGCTCCGACAAGCTCGCGCACTTCGGCGTCTCCGTGCCGTTCGGCGCGATCGGCGGCTGGCTCGCGCGCGATACTGATCATCCGGTGATTTACGGCACTTTGATCGGGACAGTGCCGGGCTTCCTGAAGGAGGCGCTCGACGGCACCTGCCGCACCGACGGCTTCTCGTACAAGGATTTGTTCGCGGATGCGCTCGGCGCGCTAACCGGCGCCTGGCTCACGCACTGGGCCGTCACGTTCTCGCATGCGTCGCACGGCCAAACGTTTGGTCTGCGATATAACAATGTGTTTTGAGGTGCAAACTGCCTCGCGCGGCGCGCTCGCGAACAAGGCCTTGCGGATCAGCCACTTAGCGTCGATCTCCAGAGGTTACCCACAGGGCTGCTAACAAAAACTGTGGACAACGGAACGTTTTTCGCGCGCGGGGTTTATCCCCAGATTTTGTTGGCAGCCCTGTGGACAAGCCCTGGGCAACCCACCCAAGCCGTTGTTGCCAAAGACTTTTGTCCGCGCAAAACAAAACACGGCACGTCGTTGCCGACGTGCCGTGTTCCAGGGACTTCCTTGTGCGACTACGGTCCTCAGACCACCACACCTAAACGCTTTATCAAGGCTTGTTCGTCTCAAACAAGTCCATGATCTGCTGCTTCTCGCTCGTGGTCACGCTGGGCGGCGTCATGCCGCCCGGACCCATGCTGCCGGTCGCGCCGCTCGCATCGCTGGCCGCGCCTGCCGGCACGCCCGAGTCCATGCCGATGGCCGAGACGAAGCCCGCACCCGGCGTCATATCCGAGTAGTACAGCTCGCTGTCGATGGTCGTGAGACCTTGCGGCATCGGCGGCTCCTCTTGCGGAATGCCGCGCAGCGCCTTGCTCATGTAGTCGACCCAGATCGGCAACGCGAGCTGCGCGCCGAACTCGCGGCTACCGAGACTCTTAGGCTGGTCGTAACCCATCCACGCCACCGCCACCAGCGTGTGCTGATAGCCGGCGAACCAGCCGTCGTGCGCGTCGTTGGTCGTACCGGTCTTGCCTTGCAGGTCGTCGCGATGCAGCACGTTGGTGCCCGCACCCGTACCCGCCGTCGCCACCGAATGCAGCAGGCTGTTCATGATGTACGCGTTGCGCGGCGTGATCGTCTGCGGCGCGTTCTGGCCCGCGACCAGCGGCTGCGCACGCGAGATCGGCTGGCCGTGCGCGTCGTCGACTTCGGCGATCAGATACGGATTGATGCGATAGCCGCCGTTCGCGAACACCGAGTACGCACCCGCCGACTGCAGCGGCGTGACGAGACCCGCGCCGAGCGCCATCGGCAGATACGGCGGCGTCTTGTCCGGGTCGAAGCCGAAGCGCTGCGTCACATAATCCTGCGCGTACTTCGTGCCGATAAACGACAGGATGCGGATCGACACGAGGTTCTTCGACTTCTGCAGCGCGAGGCGCATCGGCATCGGGCCGTCGGGTTGATCGTCGTCCTTCGGTTCCCACGCCTCGCCGCCCGGCGAGCTGGGCGGGAAGTACAGCGGCGCATCGTTGATGATGGTCGCCGGTCCGAGGCCCTTTTCGAGCGACGCCGAGTAGATGAACGGCTTGAAGCTCGAACCCGGCTGACGCCAGGCCTGCGTGACGTGGTTGAACTTGTTCTTGTTGAAGTCGAAGCCACCGATCAGCGCGCGGATCGCGCCGTCCTGCGGCGTGAGCGAGACGAGCGCGCCTTCCACCTGCGGAAGCTGCGCGATCTGCCAGTCGTTCTTCTCGTCGGCGATCAGGCGCACGATCGAGCCCGGCTTGATGCGCAGCGCGTTCGACGCGCGCGGCGACAGCCCCGCCGCCACGAAGCGCAGTCCCTGGCCCGTCACGGTGATCTGCGTGCCGTCGAGCAGTTGCGCCGTCACCGATTTCGGCGTGGCGTCGATCACGACCGCGGAGACGAGGTCGCCGTTGTCGGGGTGATCGGTGAGCGCGTCGTCGATGGCCTGGTCGCGGTCGTCGCCGGCCGGCGGCAGTTGCACGAAGCCTTCCGGTCCGCGATAGCCGTGACGGCGCTCGTAATCCATCACGCCCTTGCGCACGGCGGCGTAGGCGGCGTTCTGGTCGGCGCTGTCGATGGTCGTGGTGACCGTGAGACCGCGCGTGTACGTTTCATCCTTGTACTGCGCGTACATCATCTGGCGCACCATTTCCGCCACGTACTCGGCGTGCACGCTGTATTCGGTACCCGCGGTGCGCGTGTGCAGCGGCTCCTTGATGGCCTCGTCGTACTGCGCCTGGGTCACGTAACCGAGATCGAGCATGCGCTTCAGGATGTACTCCTGGCGAATCTTCGCGCGCTTCGGATTGACGATCGGGTTATACGCGGACGGCGCCTTCGGCAGACCCGCGAGCATCGCCGCTTCGGCGAGCGTGATGTCCTTGAGATCCTTGCCGAAGTACACGCGCGCGGCCGCCGAGAAACCGTAGGCGCGCTGACCCAGATAGATCTGGTTCATGTACAGCTCGAGGATCTGATCCTTCGTGAGCGCACGCTCGATCTTGTACGCGAGCAGCATTTCGTAGATCTTGCGCGTGTAGGTCTTCTCGCTCGAGAGGAAGAAGTTGCGCGCGACCTGCATCGTGATCGTGCTCGCGCCCTGCGACGCGCCGCCGTGCATCAGGTCGGCCACGCCCGCGCGCAGGATGCCGACGAAGTCGACGCCGCCGTGCTCGTAGAAGCGATAGTCCTCGATCGCGAGGACGGCCTTCTTCTGCACGTCGGGGATATCGTCGAAGCGCACGAGCTGACGACGCTCCTCGCCGAACTCGCCGATCATCACGTGATCGGCCGTATAGATGCGCAGCGGCACCTTCGGCTGATAGTTCGTGAGTGCGTCGAGCGAGGGCAACTGCGGGCCCATCACGACGAGCGCGTAGCCGACGATCAGCGCGCCCACCACGGCCAGCGTGGCGAACAGGCCGAAGAAGCCGAGCGCGATCGACGCGCCGATCGAGCGGCGTTTTGGCCGTTCTTCGCGCGAGTCGTCGCGGCGCTGCGGCTCGCGTCCACGATTGAAGGAGGGTTCCCGATCGTCGTTCGGGTACTGCGGTGAAGGCGGTCGTTTAATGATAGGCATGACTGGAATGATTGGCGCGTTCGTGTGCGCCTCGGCTGCGCGGCAAGCGCGCGTAGATCTCGATCATGGCGTCATGGCGCCAATGCGGCATGTGACGGCGCCGCGCCCCGAGCGCGGTGCCGCGACGCGGCCGGCAACGCCCCCGTCCGGCCACGCGGCGCGCAAGTTCGGCGCGCCGTTGCAAGGTGAATCTTTCATCACCCTTTCGCGTGAAGCCCGCGCATAAAGCCTTGTGCGCTGCATCGACGCGAAATGTAACAGCGCATTCTAAATAATTCGGGCGGGGGCGGTCGCGCTTTTTTTGTAAGAGTTTCCTGGACAAGCGCATTCCGACCTGTTTATTCGCCGTGAATACGGCGCTGTGACGGCGTTTGCGCCATCTCGTGCGATCTGTGGAGAAAGTGTCGAGACGCAGCGGAATCAACGCGCGCAATTCGCGTCGCGCGTCCAGATCCGCAATACATTATTGTGCGATGCGCAAGCGCCGTGCGCGCAGCTTGGCGTTGCGCATCGCGCGTCTCGTCTTATGATGGAGAGATTGCTGCACGCCCCTGCGCGAGCGGCCGGCCATTGCGCTGCTGCCTGGCCGACGCCTCCGCGCCGGACCCGAGGTCACTCCAAGCCGACCCGACGCCGAGCCATCGGCGAGCCGATCATGAACAAGCCCAGCGAACGCATCGTGGTCTTCGTCACGCCCGCGCAGAAACGCGCGATCTCCTCCACGGCCGACGAACTCGGCATCAGCATCAGCGAGCTCATGCGCCGCGCGGTGATTGCGTTCAGCGCGACCAGCGACCAGGTGAAGGCGGCCAGCATCGTCGACCGTCTGAACGCGCCGCGCCAGCCCGACGCGCTCGCGCAAGTGCTGCGCAAGGCGGCGAAACCGTTGCGGCCCGGACGCGGCGCGATACGGCCCGCCGCGAGCGGCGAGGCGAAGGCGGCCCACGAAGCCGACGCGCTCGCGCAAGCATCGAACGATACGCGCGCGGAAGACCTCGACAACAACGCGACGCAGCCCGAGGCGCCCTCGCCGCTCGCCGCGAGCCACGACGTGGGCCACGCGGCGCACGAAGTCGCGCAAGCCGTCGCGCGCCTCGCTGCATCGGCCGCTGAAAGCTCCACGCAAGACACCCACGCCGCGCTGCCGCAAGACCTGCATTTCGCCGATACCGAGCCGCTGCAACCGCTCAGCGGCACACCGTTCGCCCGCCGCCCGCACGACGCACGCGACGAAGACGACACGCATCGCCACGGCCCCGCGCCCGAGGGCGGCAAGTTCGCCTGAGCGCGTGCCGGTAGAGGCCACGCACGCGCTCACGCGCAGGCCGATGCACGCGCCGCACGCCCCCTGCGGGCCGTGCCTTTAAGTCCCTTTTAAGAGACCCCGTGGTGTAATATCCGCGAGCGATGCGCACTGGGCCACGCATGAAACGCGGCTCAGCGTAAAGAAAGGTTAATTGCGCCGGCGCGAGGCTTCCACGCTATTGCAATCGGCGCTTTCGTCCCGATTTGCGCGCTGCATGCGCGGCTCGCCCAAAGCGGCGTAAGCTGAATGCGAGGTACGCGCAAGTGCCGCAAGCCGCATCGCGGCCCGCCAAACGTAGGGCCGATTTCATTTCACCGGAGAATTACATGTCGCTTTTCGACTCCATCTCTCGCACGGTCAAGGGTCTCTTGAACGACGCCGCCGACTCCGTGCAAGACCCGTCGCGCGACGCGCGCCAGATCGTGCGCGAACTCGACGACAGCATCGCGAAAGCCGAGAACTCGCTCGTCGAGATCCAGGCGCAGGTCGCGATGCAGCAAAGCAAGCGCGACGTGGCCGCCGACAAGGCGAAGAAGTATGAAGACGGCGCGAAGCGCGCGCTGCAATCGGGCGACGAAGCGCTCGCACGCGAAGCGCTCGGCGCGCAGTCCACGGCCGAAGCCGAACGCGACGCGCTCGCGGCGGAACTCGCCAAGCTCGAACCGTCGGTCGATCAGCTCAAGCAGCAGATCGACGACATGCGCTCGCGCCGCAACGACCTCAACGCGCGCTCGAACATCCTGCAAGCCAAGCAGCAGATCGCTCAGGCCAAGGACGTCGCGGCCACCGCGCTCGGCGGTATCGGCGGCAAGAATCTTGCGCAGGATTTCCAGAAGCTCGAAGACAAGGTGAATCTGTCGAACGCGCGCTCCGACGCCCGCCTCAACTCGGCGGACCAGTCGAGCGGCAAGGCGCTCGACGACAAGCTCGCCGCGCTGAACAAGGGCCCGTCGGTGGACGATCGCCTCGAAGCCCTGAAAAAGCAGCTCAATACGCCGGCGCAGTAACGCGCCGCGCGTGACGGATGCGGCGCGGCGGTCTTCGCGCGCCGCATCCACGTAACACTGTTATGGAGACGGGCGACAAGCCGCCCGGCCTGCAACATGAAAAAGTTTTTTGTCGCTGTTTTCGCTTCGCTTGCGCTCGTGAGCGGCCTGGCGTTCGCCGTGCCGAGCGTCCAGCAGATCGAATCCGCGATGTCGCAAGGCGACTGGCAACGCGCCGACGCGGGTCTCACCGAGGTTCTGCAGGCACATCCCGACAATGCCCGCGCGCACTATCTGTACGCGCAGGTGCTCAACCGCGAAGGCCGATACGCCGACGCGCTCACGCAGGTCCAGCAGGCTAAACAGCTCGACCCGCAGGTTCGCTTCACGCAGCCGCAGCGCTTTGCGCAGGTCGAAGCGAAGATTCGCTCCGACGCTTCGCGCGCGGGCGCCGTCACCACCAACCGCGCGAATAATCCGTTCGCCCAGCAATCGCAGTCCGTCGCGCCCGCCGCCGCCATGGCCGCTGCCGCGCCGGTCAAGCATGGTCCCGGCATCGGCATGTGGATCGGCATCGCGATCGTGGTGATCGGCATTGCGCTCGTGCTGCGCTGGACGCTGCGCCGCGCGAAATCGAACGACGACGCCAAGGCCGGCGACGACCGCCGCGATCAGCTCAAGCGCGCCACCGACCTGCTCAACGGCGTGCGCTCGCTCAAGCTCGACGTGAGGCTCTCGACGGTCGCCGGTCACGAGGTGCTGGAGAAGGATCTCGAAGCGTTCGAGACGCAGCTGCGCGGCGTGGTCGAACGGCTCTCGGGCAGCACGAATCCTGTCGCGCCCTACGAGATCGAAGATCTGGAACGCCAGTTCGAAAGCCTCAAGGCGCGCGCCGAAGGCCGTGCCGATCCGAACGCCCAGGCTGCGGCGCAAGCGCCCGCGTATGGCGGCAGCGGTTCGGCGTATGCGCGTGAAGCCGACGCCGCCTTCGGTCACAATCCGCAATATCCGCCGCAATATCCGCCGCAATATCCGCCGCAGCAGCAACCGCAAGTCATCGTGCAGCAAGGCGGCGGCGGAATGGGCGGCATGGGCGGGCTGCTCACGGGCGTGCTGCTCGGCGAGGCGCTCAGCCACGGCCGCGACCGCGTGGTCGAGCGCGATGTGATCGTCGACGACGACGGCCGCCGCGTGCCGCGCGACGGCGGCAACGGTGGCGGTCTCGACTTCGGTCAGGGCTCGAACGACTGGGACGACGGCTCGGGCGGCGGCGTCGACATGGGCAGCAACGACAGCGGCGGCTCCGACGACTGGAACAGCTAGGCGCCCAGCCGTCGCGCATTCACCGCCGGTGTTGAATACGGGCTCCCTTGCGGAGCCCGTTTTGCATCGCTGCGGAATTTCATTTTCGGGCGTCCACTCCCGCTTTGAAGAAGCACACGACCATGGCCACACACGCGGGATCTTTCCCCAGCGCACCGCGCATCGTCATCGTCGGCAGCGGCTTTGCCGGTATCGGCATGGCGATCCGTCTGCGGCGCATGGGCATCGAGTCGTTCACGATCTACGAAGCCGCCGCGAGCCTCGGCGGCACCTGGCGCGATAACGCCTATCCGGGCGCCGCCTGCGATGTTCCTTCGCACCTCTACTCATTTTCGTTTGAGCCGAATCCCGACTGGACGCGCACCTACGCGCCGCAACGCGAGATTCTCGACTATCTCGAACGCTGCGCGCGCAAATACGATGTCGAGCGCTTCGTTGTCTATCGCTCGCGCGTGAGTGCCGCGCGCTTCGATGCGTCGCGCGCCGTCTGGCTGATCGACATCGAGCGCGACGGCGCCACCGACACCGTGGAAGCCGATCTGCTGATCGCCGCCAACGGGCCGCTCTCGCGTCCCGCCCTGCCCGCCATCGACGGGCTCGACCGCTTCGAAGGCAAGCTGTTTCATTCGGCGCGCTGGGATCACGACTACGCGCTCGACGGCAAGCGCGTGGCCGTGATCGGCACGGGCGCGAGCGCGATCCAGTTCGTGCCGCGCATCCAGCCGCGCGTCGCGCAGCTCACGGTGTTCCAGCGCACGCCGCCGTGGATCATGCCGCGCCGCGACCGCGCGATCAGCGCGCGCAAACGCTGGATCTATCGCCACGTGCCGCTCGCGCAGCGTCTCGCACGCGCGGCCATTTATTGTCAGCTCGAATCGCGCGCGCTCGGCTTTATCGTCGATCTGCGCTTGCTGAATGCGCCGATGAAATTCGCGCGCAGCTATCTCGCGCACAAGGTCAAGGACACGGCGCTGCGCGCGAAGCTCGCGCCCGATTACATGCTCGGCTGCAAGCGCGTGCTGCTGTCGAGCGACTACCTGCCCGCGCTTACGCAGCCGAACGTGGCGCTCGTGACGGAGTCGATCCGCGAGGTGGTCGCCGATGGCGTCGTGACAGAGGATGGCGTGCATCACGCGGTCGATGCGATCGTCTGCGGCACGGGTTTTCAGGTCAACGACGTGGATGCGCCGTTTCGCGTGACCGGCCTCAACGGCGCAGACCTCGGCGAAGCCTGGCGGCGCGACGGCCCCGAGGCGTACCTGGGCGCGAGCGTGGCGGGCTTTCCGAACTTCTTCATCGTGATCGGACCGAACACGGCCCTCGGCCACAACTCGATGATCTATATGATCGAGTCGCAGATCCGCTATATCGCCGATTGCATCCGCACGTTGCAGCGCCGCCGCGCGCGCACGATGAGCGTGCGCGCCGACGTGCAGCGCGCGTTCAACGCGAAGCTACAGGCGCAGCTCGCGCACACGGTCTGGACCTCGGGCTGCCACAGCTACTATCAGACGCGAAGCGGCAAGGTCACGTCGCTGTGGCCGGGCTTCACGTTCGCGTTTCGTCACCAGACGCGCCGCGTGCGCGAAAGCGACTACGAATTCGGGCGTTGACGATACAAACCGTTCGGATGCCGAACGATCGGTATCACGCGCGCACCGGCTTGCCCGCATAAACGCGCGTTTCGTACGCGAAGTTCACGCTCCCGTCCTGCTGTGTGGCGTCGAACAGCGTGCGTAGCGCCGCGAGCATCGGTCCGTGACGCGCGTCGTCCGCCTTCGGCGCATACGACGACGACATCAGCCGCCCTTGCAGGCCGTCGAAATCGAGCCGCTGCGCGTTCGGAAACACAGTCTTCTGCTCGAAGCCGTCGCCGAACCAGTCGGCCATGGCGTCGTCGGACGGATAGCTTTCCGCCACGTTCGCGTAATCGGCGCTGAACTCGCGCAGCAAAGCCTCGTAGCCTTCGAGAAACGCCGAGCCCTTGAGCAAACGGCTGTTCCAGAACAGCAGGATCTTGCCGCGCGGTTTCAGAATGCGCGCGAATTCGCGCCGGGCAGCCGCCTTGTCGAACCAGTGGAACGCCTGCGCGGTAATCGCGAGATCGACGCTCGCGTCGTCGAGCGTGCTGGCTTCCGCCGTGCCCGCCACGCTGCGATAGCGCGCATACGGCGCGAGAAACGCGTCGGCGGCCGCGCGCATCGCCGCGTTCGGCTCGACTGACACGACCGGATGGCCCGCGTCGAGAAAGAGTTTCGACGACAAACCCGTGCCCGCGCCGATGTCGGCCACGGTCGCGCCGGGCGCGACGCCGCATTCGACGTGCGCGAACGTCGCCACTTCGCGCGGATAGCCCGGCCGGTACTTCACGTAGTCCGCGACCCGGTCGGTGAAACGCCGGGTGGAATCGTCGGTCATGGTCGCCCCTCGTCGTGTGTTATGTGCTCGGGTGTGCCGTGTCTCGCGCGGCGCGCCGCCTCTTCAGGCCCCGCTTAACAGCTTGAGCAGGTCCCAGAGAAAACGGCACACCATCACGATCAGCTCCCAGAACTGAATCAATTGCTGCCAGAACGCGCCGGACACTATGGACGCGCCGTCCCCAAATATCGCTTCGATCATCAATCTTCCCACCGCGGAGCGCGCCCATCGCGATCCGCAAGCCCCGATCATAGCGCCCTGGGGTGTCGGCACGCGAAAGCGACCCCGGACGCCCCCTCAAGTCGGCGCCCGCGCTGCCGTAAACAAGTTGAAATCCCGGCGATCGCGCGCGCATTCTGCATGCAGCGCGCGACGACCGGGCGCGACACGCATCGCCGCAGCGAATACGTAGAGCAAGGAGACCTCCGATGACAGTTTTGCGCATGACCTGGCGCGGCCGCCGCCGCGCCGGCAAATCGGCTTCGATCGTCGGCGATATCGCCGCGCACGCGGGCCGGCTCGGCATTGAAATCTGCGACGTGTCCGGCAACGTCGAGGCCGTGGCCGCCCGCGTCGAGCATCAGGCCGGCGTCTGCCACGCGCTGCGCGAGTCGGCCGCGCACACGCTCGCCGGGAACCACCAGATCGCCGCCGCCGCGCGCGCCATGCGCGAAGTCAGCGCGGGCACCGCCGCCACCGTGCAGGCCTCGCAGCAGACCATCGAGGCGTCGCTCGGCGACATTCACGGGCTGGTCGAAGGCGTGACCGTCATCGAGAGCCAGATCGGCGCGCTCAAGGCGGCGCTCGAACACGTCTCGCGGGTCTCCGAGGAAATTTCGCTGATCGCGCGCCAGACCCAACTGCTCGCGCTGAACGCCGCCATCGAGGCCGCACGCGCGGGCGAGACCGGCAAGAGCTTCGCGGTGGTCGCCGCCGAGGTGAAGAACCTGTCCGCCAAGACCGCGCAGGCCACGGGCCAGATCGAGCAGACGCTCGCGAAACTCACGCAGCAGACCGAGCGCCTGATCGTCGAGGGCGCGACCAATACCGAGCGTGCGCATCGCGTGCGCGAAGGCACGCGCGCGATCGGCGAGGCCGTGCACAGCACTGGCGACGCGATCACCCAGCTCGACGCCCACGCCGGGCAGATCGCCCAGCTGACCGGCGAAATCGAGGCGAAATGCGACGGTCTGGAGTCGCAGGTCAGCGAAATGGCGAACGGCGTCGAGGATTCGAGCCGCAATTTCGCGCAGGCCAAGGATCAGCTCGGCAAGCTGCTGTCAGTCTCGGAAACGCTGATCGAACTCTCGGCCGCGACCGGCGTGGAAACCGAGGACACGCGTTTCATCGACTCCGTGCAGCGCGCGGCGGCGCAGGTCGGCAAGCTGTTCGAAGCGGCCGTCGCGCGCGGCGAGATCAGCGAGGCCGATCTGTTCGACCGCCGCCACGCGCCCGTGCCGAACACGCAGCCGCTGCAGCACATGACGCGTTTCACCGCCTTCACGGACCGCGTGCTGCCGCCGATTCTGGAGCCGTTGTTGCAGCTCGACGAGCGCGTGGCGTTCTGCGCGGCCATCGATCCGCTCGGCTACATTCCGACGCACAACCGCAGGTTCTCGCATCCGCAAGGCGCCGATCCGGTGTGGAACGCCGCGAACTGCCGCAACCGGCGCATCTTCAACGACCGCACGGGAATCGCGGCGGGCTCGCATACCAAGCCGTTCTTGCTGCAGACGTATCGGCGCGACATGGGCGGCGGCCAGTTCGCTATGATGAAGGACGCGTCGGCGCCGATCTTCGTCAACGGGCGGCATTGGGGCGGCTTTCGAATGGGGTATCGGCTCTAAACGCGCGGCTCTAAACGCGCGGCGCTAAACGCGCGGCGCTAAATTCGCGCCCGAAAAGAAAAACGGCGCGTGGACCAAAGTCCACGCGCCGTTTTGTCCGATGCAGCGACGCCGCCGAAGCCGCCAGGCCTCAGACCGCCATCGCCGTGCGCCGGCGTTCGGCGCGCTGCATGAAGTAATTGCCGATGATCACGCCCACCGTCACGACCGCGATGAACAGCGTCGCGAGCGCGTTCATTTCGGGATTCAGGCCGAGTCGCACGCGCGAGAACACCACGAGCGGCAGCGTCGTCGAGCCGGGGCCCGAGAGGAACGCCGAGAGCACGAGGTCGTCGATCGACAGCGTGAACGACAGCAGCCAGCCCGCCGCGAGCGCCTGCGAAATGAGCGGCAGCGTGATCTGGAAGAACACCTTGAACGGCGTGGCGCCCAGATCGAGCGCGGCCTCTTCCAGCGACGGATTCAGCTCGCGCACACGCGACTGCACGATGATCGCCACGTACGAGATGCAGAGCATCACGTGGCCGATCCAGATCGTGAACACGCCGCGGCCCGCGGGCCAGCCGAGCAGCTTGCCCATTTCAACGAACAGCAGCAGCAGCGAGATGCCCTGAATCACTTCGGGGATCACGAGCGGCGCGTTGATCATGCCCGTGTAGAGCGTGAAGCCGCGGAACCGGCCCATGCGCGCGAGCACGAAACCCGCCCATGTGCCGATGATCACCGAGGCGAACGCCGTCATCAGTGCGATGCGCAGCGAGAGCCACGCGGCGTTGATGAGTTCGTCGTCGGTCGCGAGCGCCTGATACCAGCGCGTGGAGAAATGCGTCCACACCGTCACGAGTTGCGACTCGTTGAACGAATAGACGATCAGGCTGACGATCGGAATATAGAGGAACGCGAAGCCGAGGCCGAGCGCGATGAATTGCAGGACGCGATTCGGTTTCATTTGCCGCGGCCCTCCAGTTCCTTCGCCTGGAAGTGCTGGAACAGCGCCATCGGCACGAGCAGCAGCAGGACCATCGCGCAGGTGACGGCGGAAGCCATCGGCCAGTCGGCGTTATCGAAGAACTCGTTCCACATGACGCGGCCGATCATCAGCGTATTCGCGCCGCCGAGCAGTTCCGGGATCACGTACTCGCCGACCGCCGGAATGAACACCAGCAGGCAGCCCGCGATGATGCCGTTCTTCGAGAGCGGCAGCGTGATTTCGAGGAACGCGCGCCACGGCTTCGCGCCGAGGTCGTAAGCGGCTTCGAGCAGCGTAAGGTCCATTTTCACGAGGTGCGCGTAGAGCGGCATCACGAGAAACGGCAGGTACGAATAGACCATGCCGATATAGACCGCCGTGTTCGTGTGATACAGCTCGATGGGCGAATGGATGATGCCGACCGACATCAGGAAATTGTTCAGCAGTCCGTTGTTCTTCAGGATGCCGATCCACGCGTAGACGCGGATCAGGAACGACGTCCAGAACGGCAGCATCACGGCCATCATGAGGATGTTGCGCGTGGCCGGATTCGAGCGCGCGATGTAGTACGCCATCGGATAGCCGATCAGCAGACACAGCAGCGTCGAGATCGCCGCCACGACCACCGAATTCACGTAGGTCGCGAAATACAGGCTGTCCTGGAACAGAAACGCGTAGTGCGAGAGGTCGAGCGCGATGTGCCAGACGCCGTCGCTGAACGAGGTGAGTTCCGTGTACGGCGGAATGCCGAGCTGCTGGTCGGCGAAGCTGATCTTCACCACCAGGATGAACGGCACGAGGAAGAACAGCAGCAGCCAGAAGAACGGCCCCGCCACGACGGCGGTGCGGCCCGTCAGGTTGAAGCGCCGCGCCGGCCAGTGCAGGACGTCCTTGAAGGTCGGCGCGCTCATGAGGTCAGCACCACGCCGGCCGAGGCGCTCCAGCGCACGTAGACTTCGTCTTCCCAGGTGGGCGAGTCGATTTCGGAGAGCGCGAGGCTCGACATGTTCGCGATCACCGTCTTGCCCGAGTCGAGCTTGACGTGATAGAGCGAGTAGCCGCCCATGTACGCGATGTTCTTCACCACGCCCTTGCCCCAGTTGAACACGCCCTCGGGCGGCTTGCGCGTGAGCGAGATGCGCTCCGGGCGCACCGAGATCGTCACGGGCATGCCGAGCGGACCGGTGATGCCGTGGTTCACGTAGAGATGCACGGGCAGATCCGCCGACTGGACGTAGACGTGATCGGGCTCGTCTTCGACCACGGTGCCGTCGAACAGATTGGTCGAACCGATGAACTCCGCCGAGAAGCGGCTGTTCGGAAACTCGTAGACCTCGTTGGGCGTGCCGAGCTGGACGATCTCGCCTTCGCTCATCACGGCGAGGCGGCCCGCCATCGTCATCGCCTCTTCCTGGTCGTGCGTGACCATGATGCAGGTGACGCCGACCTTGTCGAGAATATTGACGAGCTCGATCTGCGTGCGCTGGCGAATCTGCTTGTCGAGCGCCGACATCGGCTCGTCGAGCAGCAGCAGCTTGGGACGCTTGACGAGCGAGCGCGCGAGCGCGACGCGCTGCTGCTGGCCGCCCGACAGCTGATGCGGCTTGCGCTTGGCAAAGCGCGTCATCTGCACGAGTTCGAGCACGTTGTCCACGCGATCCTTGAGCTCGCCCTTCTTGACGCCTTCCTGGCGCAGCCCGAAGCCCACATTCGATTCCACCGTCATATGCGGGAAAAGCGCATACGACTGGAACATCATGTTGACCGGACGGCGGTACGGCGGCAGCGTGGCGAGGTCTTCGCCGTCGATCAGGATCTTGCCCGACGTGACGGTTTCCAGACCCGCGAGCATGCGCAGCAAGGTGGACTTGCCGCAGCCCGAGCTGCCGAGCAGCGCGAACAGCTCGCCCTTTTTGACCGACAGGTTGACGCCCTTGACGGCCGTGGTGTCGCCGAACTTCTTGACGACATCGACAACCTGCACGAAGTTGTCCGCGGCGGGATTGGCTCCATTGGCCGCGGCGAAGCCCGAAGGCAGCACACCGGCGGTTGCCGGCGCGCTCGACTGGTCACTCATGATTCTCTCTGCCCTGCCTGGTTCTGCCTGACTACTGGACGGGGTTGACGAACAAAGCCCCCGGCGTCGTGCCGAGGGCTCGGGTAAAACGATCAGCCTGCTGGGCGGCGCGTCAGCGGCCCGACTTGAATTCGGTCCACAGGCGCGTCTGCAGACGCTGGATCTCAGGCGGCAGCGGCTTGAGCAGGAACAGGGTCTTCAGGACCTCGGGCGGCGGATAGACGGCCGGGTCGTTGGCGATGTCCTTGTTCACGTACTTGCGCGCTTCCGCATTGGCGCTCGGGTAGAACACGGTGTTCGTGATCGCCGCGTGCACCTGCGGCGTCTCGATGTAGTTGATCCACTCGTAAGCGGCTTCCTTGTGCTGCGCGTCCTTCGGGATGGTCATCACGTCGAACCAGATCGGCGCGCCGCCCTTCGGAATGTAGTACTCGATCTTGTACGGCTTCTTCGCCTCGATCGCGCGATGCTTGGCGATCACGACGTCGCCCGACCAGCCGTAGGCGAAGCAGATGTCGCCGCCGACCATGTCGTTGATATAGCCCGACGAGTTGAACTGCGTGATGTACGGACGGATCTTCTTCATCATCGCCAGCGCGGCGCGATAGTCGTCCGGGTTCGTCGAGAGCGGATCCTTGCCGATGTAGTGCAGCGCGGCCGCGAACATCTGGTCCGGCGCGTCGAGCACCGAGACGCCGCAGGCCTTCAGCTTCGAGATGTTCTCGGGCTTGAAGAGGATGTCCCAGTTGTCGAGCGGCACGTTCTTGCCGAGGATCTGCTGCGCCTTGGTGACGTTATAGGCGAGACCGGTCGTGCCGTACGCCCAGGGCACCGCGAACTTGTTGCCCGGATCCGCGCCGGCGACGAGTTCCATCAGCTGCGGATCGAGATACTTGAGGTTGGGGATCTTCGACTTGTCGATCGGCGAGAAAATGCCGGCGGCGATCTGCTTGCCCGCGTAGTTGCTGGTCGGCACAACGATGTCGTAGCCCGAGTTGCCCGCGAGGAGCTTGGCCTGGAGCGTGTCGTCGCTATCGTAGTTGTCGTACTTGACCTGAATGCCGGTTTGCTTCTGGAAGTTCGGAATCGTGTCCTTGGCGATGTAATCGGACCAGTTGTACACGTTCAGTTGCGTATCTTTCGCCACCGACGACACCCACGGCGCCGCGCACAACGCGATCGCACCCAGATGCGCCCAAACCCGTTTCTTCATCCCGTTCTCCGATTCACTCAGTCACGGCGCGACTCGCGCCCGCCCTTTGCGTTTTTGCCTCGCATGTCACCGCGCCTCGCGCGGCTCCCCAGAATTTACCGAACCTACCATCAAACATGCCAGGCGCCAAAAAAGAACGACCGCCTGTCGCGCAAACGGAACAAGCTTTTGGCCCGCGCCGCCGATGGTAAATCGGGCGCAATTTTAGCCGTTTATGCGCCCCTGTCTACCGAAAAAACCGGACCGTGCGACATTCGCGCGACGCCAGCGGCGCGTCGCGTGCAGCCCAAGCTGCGCCATGGTCGCGCAGGTCCGGCGCGCCGGGCGGGGCTGCGTGGTAAAAACCCTGAGCAGACCGGGCTCGCGGTTCGCGGGCGATGCGCGGGCTTCAAGCGCCCTGCGCCGTCCCGCGCGCCTTCCGACCACCACCGCCACCGACGATCCGACGCATGAGCCTGGAACCTCCCGCGCTTCGCCCTCGCCGACTTCTGTCGTTCGTTTCGTTGCTTGTATTACCTTCGCTGCCTTCGCGAGCATGCGCGTGCGCGGTCCGGGTCTTGCCCGTGTGGCCCGGGACACACCGTCGCGGCGCGACTCATCGCGCATCGATTCTGACGCCGACGCTGGGGCGGGTATTGATGCGAGTCCTGGCGGTAGCCGCCACCTGCCTGGCCGCCGCGCCGGCCGCGCACGCGACCATCGCCATGCTGCAACCGCCGCGCGAAGCCGCCGCCTCCGAGCCGCTCGAACTCACCCTGCTCGTCACCGCCGACGACACCCAGCCCCTCACCGTCACGCTGCCCGCGACGCTGCGCGTGACGCTCACGAACGGCGACGTCGCGCCCGCACCGCTCGATCTCGTGCGCGAGCCCGGCGTGCCCGACCAGCTCACGCTGAAGCCCGGCCAGTTCCGCAAGGTCCGCTTCAGCGCGCCGTGGCCCGACAGCGCGCGTGGCGCGGTGCGCATCGATCCCGTGGGCTTCGACGCTTCGCCCTCGCTCGTCGTGCTCAATCGCGGCCCGAACCAGCAAGCCGTGGCGCAGGCGGCACGCGCGGAAAGCGCCGCGACCTCGCCCGCACAGGTCGCCGCCATCGAAGCCGCGGGCGCCGACAGCGCCATCGCGCCCGCCGCCGACTCGCTCGCCACCACGGGCCGCAGCACGCTCGCGCGCCTGTCCTACTACGAGCCGATGTACGTCGGCATCGGCAAGAACGGCGACACGACCGCGCGTTTCCAGCTGAGCTTCAAGTACCGGATCATCATGCCGGACGACCTGCGCTCGAAAGGTTTCTTCGACAACCTTTATTTTGCTTACACGCAGAATTCGATCTGGGATCTGAGCGCGACCTCCGCGCCGTTCCGCGACACGAGCTACATGCCGCAACTGTTCTATTACATCCCCGATACGGGCTGGAAAAGCGACTGGTTTGCGCGCATGGGCATCGCGGTGGGCCTCGGTCACGAATCGAACGGCCAGGCGGGCGCGGACTCGCGCGCCATCAACATCGTGTTCGTGCGCCCGACCTGGGAGTTCGGCAACGTGGACGACTACCACGTGACGGTTTCGCCGAAGGTGTACTACTACCTCAGCAAATCGGACAACGAGGACATCGCCGATTACCGCGGCTACGTGGACCTGCTGATCAAATACGGCAGCCCGGACGGCTGGCAGCTCGCCACCACGCTGCGCAAGGGCACGAAGCACTGGTACGGCAGCGTCGACGCCCAGCTCACCTATCCGCTCGCGCGCCTGCTCGGCAGCAAATGGGGCGGCTATCTGTGGATCGGCTATTTCAACGGTTACGGCGAGGATCTGCTCGACTACAACCAGCGCCAGCATTGGGTCGCGCGCATCGGTTACAGCATCGCGCGCTGAGCGGGCGCCTTGCGCCCGGTGATCGGGGCCGCCGGGCGAGCGGCGCGACTGTGGCGACCGTGGCGATCGGCCTCACCTGGCCGGATCGGTTAACATAGCGGGGTTTCTGGTCCGCACCGGCGCCGCCGCGCGTCGGTCATCCCGCCCCAAGATATTTCCATGGCTTCCAATCTTCACGACCTCCCCGACAGCCCGTGCATCGGCGTGTGCTCGACGCTCTTCGACGAAATCTGCAAAGGCTGCGGCCGCACCGCGATGGAAGTCTCCAACTGGGTGTTCCTCAGCGACGAGGAAAAGCGCGCCATCTGGACGCGCATCGAGCGCGAAGGCACCGCCATGCGCTTCCAGAAGAAGAACGCCTGACGGCACGCGCATCAAAAACGCCGGATCAGCCGGCGTTCAAAACGCGGCGCGCGTAGCGCCGCAACGTCATGCCGACGCGCGCCGCCCATCACGAGCGGCGCGATATAGGGCGCGCCCAGCGGCAAACCGCCAAGCCACGCTTCCCTAAATTCAGCTCAGCGCGAAAGCCGCACGCGGTGCGACAGCCGGTCGCGCCGCCCCGGTCAGCAGCAATTCCAGCAGATCGCGCACGCTGCGGATCGCGTTGCCGAACGGCAGCGACTCGCGACCACGGAAGAACAGACCGTTCGCGACGTCGCCGCGCAGAGCCGCCGCGAGACGCGTATCGATACAGAAGTGGCCGAATTTTTCGATACCGTCACGCAAGCCGCACATCGACAGGCAGTCGAGCCCGGTCGGGCAAGCCAGCTTGATCGAGCCGATTTTCGCGCGGATGCGCGATTCGTTGCGCAGGTAACGATCGAGCCACGGCGTTTTCACGGCGCGCGCGGGCAGGCCCGTCACACTCACGAATTCGACGATGTCCTCGGGCGTGGCGTCGGCCAGCACGCGCTTGAAGTTCGGATGCGCGTCGCCCTCCTCGGTCACCGCGAACGGCGTGCCGACCTGCACGCCGTTCGCGCCCGCCTCCAGCCACTTGCGCACGGCGTCGTGACTGTTGATGCCGCCCGCGACGATCAGCGGCACGTCGCGGCGCGTGATGCCCAGCGAAGCGTAGACCGCGTCGAGATCGGCGAAGATGCGCGCGAACGCAAAGCGCTCGTTGTTCATGTCGGCGATGTCGGTTACGCCGAGATGGCCGCCCGCGTGCGCCGGGTGTTCGAGCACGATGGCGTCGGGCAGGCGCCCCTTCTTCGCCCACT
The DNA here is from genome assembly GCF_914484835.1 of Paraburkholderia tropica. Lineage (GTDB taxonomy): Bacteria > Pseudomonadota > Gammaproteobacteria > Burkholderiales > Burkholderiaceae > Paraburkholderia > Paraburkholderia tropica_A. The sequence continues at coordinate 75,413 of NZ_CAJZAR010000032.1, read as the reverse complement.
TCTTGAGCACCAGCGCGACGCCGCGCGCGTCCGACAGAATGGGCACGAGCGCGATGTCGACGCCCGCGGTCATATCGGGCAGATCGAGCGGCAGGCCCGCGCCCATGACGATGGCGTCGGCGCCCTGCTCGCAGGCGATGCGCACGTAGTCGGCGTGGGCGCTGACGGCCTTCATGACGTTCACCGCGATCATGCCCTTGCCGCCGGCCAGTTGCCGCGCGGCCGCGATCTCACGGCCGAGCGCGATCAGGTTTGCGCGCGCGAGCGTCTCGTGCGAATGGTCTTCGCGGCACAGCTCGGTGAGGTCGGCGTGATGATGGCGCAGGTCGATGCTCGCGATGGTGCCGATAGCGCCTTCGCGCGCGACGCTGCCCGCGAGCCGGTGCGCCGAAATGCCGACGCCCATGCCGCCTTGCACGACCGGCAGCAGTTGACGCCCGCGGATGACGAGCGGCGAGAACGAATGAGTAGGAAACATGGTGACCCGCTTTGCGTTGTCGATGACAAAACGACAATGGTCGCGCGCCGCCCACAGATCACATTGTGATTAATCAATGAAAAATGCGAGGTTCCGTAAAGAACCCCGCATCACTGACTCAAATCAAAACGTCACGCCGAAACATTTGCAAGGCGCGAAAGTGCCGCTAGCCACCGCTCGATCAGGCTTTCGGCACCTTGAACTGCATCGACTTGTATTCCAGGTACTCCTCCAGACCGTAGACGCCGTTCTCGCGCCCGTGGCCCGACTGCTTGTAGCCGCCGAACGGCGCGGCCATGTTCCACGCGCCGCCGTTGATGTCGATCTGGCCTGTGCGGATACGTCGCGCCACGCGCATCGCGCGCTCGTCGCTGCCCGCCCAGACCGCGCCGCCGAGGCCGTAGAGCGAGTCGTTGGCGATCGCGACGGCATCGTCCTCGTCCTTCGCGGTGAGGATCGTCAGCACCGGGCCGAAGATTTCCTCCTGCGCGATGGCGGCGTCGCGCGGCACGCGGCCGAACACGGTCGGCTTCACGAAGAAGCCCTTCGTCACGCCTTCCGGCAGGCCCGCGCCGCCGGTCACGAGTTCGGCGCCATCGGCGATGCCGCGCTCGATGTAGTGCTGCACGCGCTCCTGCTGCACCTTCGAGGCGAGCGGCCCGAGCTTCGCCGTCTCGTCGCGCGGATCGCCGACCGTGTAGGCTTCGACGGCCTCTTTCGCGAGCGAGCGCGCTTCTTCGTAGCGCGACTCCGGCACGATCATGCGCGTGTGCGCCGAGCAGGTTTGCCCCGAGTTCAGGAAGCACGCGCCGACCGTGCCTTTGACGGCCGCCGCGAAATCGGCGTCGTCGAGCAGGACCGAGGCCGACTTGCCGCCGAGTTCGAGCGCCACGCGCTTGACGGTCGCCGACGCGACTTCCGAGACGCGCTTGCCTGCGCGCGTCGAACCCGTGAACGACACCATATCGACCTGCGGATGGCGCGCGAGCAATTCGCCGACGACCGGGCCGTAACCCGTCACGAGATTGAACACGCCCGCAGGCAAGCCCGCTGCGTGAATCGCCTCGGCGAGCACGAACGCGTTGAGCGGCGCGATTTCGGACGGCTTGAGCACGACCGTGCAGCCCGCCGCGAGCGCGGCGGCAACCTTGAGCGTGATCTGGTTGAGCGGATAGTTCCACGGCGTGATCGCCGCGACCACACCGACGGGCTCGCGCACGACCAGCGAATTGCCGACGCGCTCCTCGTACGGGAATTCGCTCGCGAGCTTCGCGTAGGCGCCCCAGTTGTAGACCGGGCCACCCACCTGGATCGCGCGCGCGAGCTTGAGCGGCATGCCGACTTCGCCGGCGATCAGCTGCGCGAGTTCGTCAGTGCGAGCCTTGAGGTTGTCGGCGATTTTTTGCAGATACGCGCCGCGCTCGGCGGCGGGCGTCGCGGACCAGCCGTCGAAGGCGGCGCGCGCGGCAGCGATGGCGGCTTCGGCATCGGCTTCGACGCCTTCGGGAATGCGGCCCATCACGGCTTCGGTACCCGAGTCGAATACGTCGATCATGCCTTTGCCGTGCGGTGCGACCCATTGGCCGTTGATGTAGAGCTGGGCGTAGTTGTTCATGCGGTGTGCTCCTGTCTCCGTGATTGTGGGTGTCTGCGGTGTTCACTCGCTTGAGCGGCGTGGACGTCGAGGCCCACGCAGCGGCAACGTCGCATTCTAGCGTGGTTGACGATTACGTAAAGTATGAGGCGGATTCGGGGCTGCTATCGCGCCCTTATACTGCTGCTCACCTCGACTTTTCCCGCCAATCGATGAAACGCACCCTGCTCAGTCTTGCCGGAAGCCTTGCTCCGCTGCTCGCGCATGCGGGCTGCGAGGACCATGTCCAGGCGTGGGCGCGGCAGTTGCATCCAGCCCGCACATTCGATTCGAAGATGGCAACGTGCAAGGTTTGGCCCGCGAACGCGGCGCTGACGATTGCGGCGCTGCCGTTCGGCAATGCGGAGGACAAGGACGGCGGCGGCAGCGTGGATCTCGAAGTGCTGGTCGCCGATACCGCAACGGGGGCGATCGTGGCGCATCAGTTTCAGCCAGCGGCGATCCGCTACGAGGCGGACCATGGTCTGGACGGCGTCGAAATCGATACGGCGCGATATCAGCTCACGTCTGCGCAGCGCGCCTTCGGTGTGAGAGTGAAGTCGTCGGGCGGCATGCCAGCGGACATGTCAGGGTTTGAGACGCTCAGCCTGTTCATGATCGTGGGGCCGCACCTGCATACGGTGCTGGACCGGATGGAGGCGATCACCTGGACTGGGGAGCGCGACGGCCCGTGCGTGAGTACGGTGGAAACGACCCGCTCGATCGCACTCGGCCCCGTGGGCCCGCAAAGCTATGCCGCCTTGCGCGTGAACGAAAAATACGTCGAACGCGAGCTTCAGTTCAACGGCCAAACCTGTTCGGAAAAGAGCATGTCCGCCAAGCCTCGCAACTTCACACTCAACTATCGCGACGGCACGTATCGCATTCCCGACGATCTGCGGCATTCAAATTAAGCCGCACTTTTACGTGCTCAAAGACAAACGGGCTACGCATCACGCGTTGCCCGTTTTCACACTGCCCGCGAAAAGCAAGAAATTTCCGCCGTAAAACAATTTTCACGGCACCGATATCCGCTCTTACTTTTCTGCCTCGAAGAACGCACGATATGCGGCGAGCACTTTACCGAAGGCATCACGCAACCAAATTTGCTTTCCATCCACATTCAGAATCAAGTATTCGCAACCAAGCGAATCACCAACGCGAGATACACCAACGAAAAAACCCTTTACGATCTTTTTTGCGTAGGCCGGTCTTGTTTTGCCATCTAAGCTGTGATGCTTCGCATTGTTCGCCGCACTGATAACGGCTCGAAACTCCTCAAGATCGTAAATCTTCAGCAGAAGCACTTCTTCAGCAGTTCGCTCAGCCTCAGCTTTCTCCGTGATACCTTTCCTCACGCCTTCTTTCGTTCCGTTTTTGACCAGCCAATCGAGCAGGTGAAACAACGTTACCGAAACCAAGAAAGCGTTAATCGGCGTCTGCTCGCTGTAAAACGCCTCATACTGTTCGCACGCGAGCTTGAAAATATCTCGGGCATTAAGATCAAAAAATCCTTCAGCCGGGAAGTTCCACTCCATTACACCCTCCTTTTAGCGCCCAAAACAAAACGGGCGACGCATCACGCGCCGCCCGCTTTCATTTCATGCCGCCATCAGCAGCCGAGGCTCAATGCAAGCCCTGGCTCGCCAGGAAGTCCTCGTAGTTGCCGCTGTAATCGTTGATCGTGCCGTTGGTTTTCACCTCGATGATGCGATTCGCCAGGCCGTTCACGAATTCACGGTCGTGCGACACGAAGATCAGCGTGCCTTCGAACTTTTCGAGCGCGATCTGCAGCGACTCGATCGATTCCATGTCCATGTGGTTGGTCGGCTCGTCCATCAGCAGCACGTTGTGGCGGCCCAGCATCAGCTTGCCCCAGATCATGCGGCCCTTCTCGCCACCCGACAGCACCTTGACCGACTTCTTGATGTCGTCGGCGTTGAACAGCAGACGGCCCAGCGTGCCGCGCACCGACTGCTCGTCGTCGCCTTCCTGGCGGTACTGGTCGATCCAGTCCATCAGCGTGACGTCGGCCGGGAATTCTTCGTATGTGTCCTGCGGCATGTAGCCGATATTCGCGTTTTCGGCCCACTTCACCGAACCGTTATCGACGGCCACATTGCCCAGCAGCGAGCGCAGCAGCGTGGTCTTGCCCGCGCCGTTTTCGCCGATGATCGCGATGCGCTCGCCCGGCTGCACGCTGATGTTGAACTTGTTGAAGATGCGGCGTTCGTAGGTCTTCGTGATCTCTTCCGCGACCACGACGATGTTGTGCAGCTTCTTCTCGAACTCGAAGCGGATGAACGGGTTCTGACGCGACGAGGGCTTGAATTCCTCGATCTTGATCTTGTCGATCATCTTCAGACGGCTGGTGGCCTGACGCGCCTTCGACTTGTTCGCCGAGAAGCGGCGCACGAAGTCCTGCAGGTCGGCCACGCGTTCCTTCGCCTTCGCGTTCGCGTTGGCCTGACGCTCGCGCGCCTGCGCCGACGCCAGCATGTAGTCGTCGTAGTTGCCCGGATAGACCTTCAGCGTGCCGTAATCCATGTCCGCCATGTGCGTGCAGACCTGGTTCAGGAAGTGTCGATCGTGGGAAATGATGATCATGGTCGAGTTGTACTCGTTCAGAACATCTTCCAGCCAGCGGATCGAATTGATGTCGAGGTTGTTGGTCGGTTCGTCGAGCAGCAGCACGTCCGGCTTCGAGAACAGCGCCTGCGCGAGCAGCACGCGCAGCTTCCAGCCCGGCGCCACGGCGCTCATCGGGCCCTGATGGAATTCCGTGTCGATGCCGATGCCCAGCAGCAGTTCGCCCGCGCGCGCTTCGGCCGTGTAGCCGTCGTACTCGGCGAACTTGGTCTCGAGGTCGGCGGCCTTCATGTAGTCGTCGTCGGTTGCTTCGGGGTTCGCGTAGATCGCGTCGCGCTCGGTCATCGCGCCCCACATTTCGGTGTGGCCCATCATGACGACGTCGAGCACGCGCACGTCTTCGTACGCGAACTGGTCCTGGCGCAGCTTGCCCAGACGCACGTTCGGCTCGAGGATGACGTTGCCCGAGCTTTGCTCGAGGTCGGCACCGAGGATCTTCATGAACGTGGACTTGCCGCAACCGTTCGCGCCGATCAGGCCATAGCGGTTGCCTTCGCCGAATTTGACCGAGATGTTCTCGAACAAGGGCTTCGGCCCGAATTGCATGGTGATGTTGGCGGTAGAGAGCACAGCGCGTCCCGAAAGTAGATCGACGAAAAACCTGTAATTTTAGCAGGTTATGCCAGTTCGCGCGCGGCTGCCAGCGGTTCCGCGGCCTGCGCGCGCTGCGGGGAAATTACTGGAAATTCGTGGCAGATTGATGCTGCGGGCCGCCGAACGGGCGCGGTCCGGCGTGAACTCCACCGTCATCCAACCTCGAACGAACCTCGTTCAGCCTCACTTTTCGGCCCCGATTTCAGCCCTGACGCGGCGTCTGCAAAATATCGACGAAACCGGAGAAGTCGGCCTGCGCCAGGCCCATCGCTTCCGCCAGACGCAGCAATTGCTGCACCGTGCCCGAGACCGGCATCGGCGTGCCGGTCTGACGCGCGGCGTCGGCGACCGTATCGACGTCCTTCTGAAACGTTTTCAGCGCACCGATCGGCGCGAGGCCGTCCTGCGTCATACGCGGCACGAAGGTGCGCAGCAGCGTGGAGTCGGCCCAGCCGCCCGCGAGCGCTTCGGGCAGCTTGGTCGCGTCGATGCCGCTGCGTTGCGCGAGGCCCACCGCTTCGGCGATCGCCGCGACCGTGGCGGTCACGATCGCCTGGTTGCAGAGCTTCGTGGTCTGCCCCGCGCCCGGCCCGCCCATGTGCGTGACGCGCGCCGCGTAGGCGGCCAGCACCGGCTCGATCTGCGCCACGTCCTGCGCCGCGCCGCCCGCCATCACTGCGAGCGTGCCGGCCTGCGCGCCGCCCACGCCGCCCGACACCGGCGCGTCGACCCAGCCGACGCCCAGCGCCGCCGCGCGTTCGGCCAGCTCGCGCGTGAGACCCGGCGGAATGCTCGAATGATCGACGATCAGACGCACGCGGCGCGCGTCGTCGGGCGCGCCCAGCAGACCTTCGGCGCCGAACACGGTCTGCTCGACCGCCGCGCCGTCCGCGACGCACAGCAGCACCACTTCCGTCCGGCGCGCGAGTTCGCGCGGCGTGGCGGCCACGTGCGCGCCATCGGCGACGAGCGCCTCGGCCTTCGCGGGCGTGCGATTCCACACGCTCACCGTGTGCCCCGCGCGCAGCAGATGGCGGATCATCGGCGCGCCCATCAGCCCGGGACCGCAAAATCCGAGTTCGGTTGTGGGCTGCGCGATGTTGTCCTGCTCTTGCATGTTCTTTGTCTCCGGCTCGATGTGGCTCGTCGTGTTGCGCGGCGCCTTGCCCGGCTCCGGGCATGCGCCCTGCACGCTGATATGGGCGAGGCGCCATCATAACCGGCGGCCTGCCCGCATCCGCCCGCAATCCCGCATCGGTTTCCGCGTGCGTTCCGGCTCGTGTTTGCGTGCGATCCGTTACCTATACTCGATTGGCGCATCCCCGAAAAACCGTGCCCATCGGAGACACTGTCATGAGCGACCATGTCTATAAGCAGATCGAACTCACCGGATCGTCCAAGGTATCGAGCGACGAAGCCATCCGCTGCGCGATCACGCGCGCATCGAAGACGCTGCGGCATCTGCACTGGTTCGAAGTCGTGGAGACGCGCGGCCTGATCGAGAACGACCAGATTTCGCACTGGCAAGTGACGATCAAGGTGGGCATGCGCATCGACGACGTCGACAACTAGCCGCGCGGTCGTTCGCGTCGGCACAAGACAAAACGGCAGCGCGAAGCCGCTCGGGCCTCGCGCTGCCGTTTCACGTCCGGCGTGCGGAATGGTCTGAGGAAACGCGCGCTCACGCGGCGCGTTTGCCTCGCTCGCGCCTACGCGGACAAGCTCACTTCGGCAACGAGCCGTCCACGCCCTCGACGTACCAGTTCAGGCGTTGCAGTTCCGGGTCGGTGAGCGTCTTGCCCGCCGCGACCTTGACCGCGCCCGTCTGATCCTTGATCGGGCCGGTGAACACGTCCCACTTGCCGCTGGCGATCGCCTCGCGCTTCGCGGCGACGGCCTTCTGCGCATCGGCGGACAGATCGGCCGTGTTCACGTCGCCGAGATCGACGGCCTTTTGCGGAATGCCCCACCAGACCGGATCGTTCTTCCACTTGCCGTCGAGCACCTGCTGGATCGCGGCGACGTAATACACGCCCCAGTTCGCCTCGACCGAACCCAGATGCGCGTGCGGGCCGAACTTCTTCATGTTCGAATCCCAGCCGAACGCGTGCACGTGTTTTTCCTCGGCGGTGGCGAGCGTGGCGCTCGAATCGGTGTTTTGCAGCAGCACGTCGGCGCCCTGCCCGATCAGCGTTTCGGCGGCCTGCTTTTCCTTGCCCGGATCGAACCAGCTATTGATCCAGATAACCTTGGTGTGGACCTTCGGATTCACCGAGCGCGCGCCCAGCGTGTACGCGTTGATGTTGCGCACGACTTCGGGAATCGGCACCGAGGCGACGAAGCCGAGCGTGTTCGTCTTCGTCGCGTAACCGGCCGCGACGCCCGCGAGATACGCGCCCTGATACATGCGCACGTCATAGGTGCCGAAGTTCGGCGCCTTCTTGTAGCCGGTCGCGTGCAGGAACACGGTGTCCGGGAAGTCCTTCGCCACTTTCAGTTCGAAGTCCTGATAACCGAAGCTCGAACCGAAGATGATCTTGTTGCCCTTGCTCGCGAGATCGCGGAACACGCGCTCCGAGTCGGCCGATTCCGGCACGTTCTCCACGCGCGTGATCTTGATCTTGTTGCCGAACTTCTGCTCGGCGGCCTTCGAGCCCTGATCGTGCGCGAAGGTCCAGCCGGCATCGCCCGGATTGCCGAGATAGACGAACGCGACGCCCGGCGCATCGGCGGCCTGCGCGGCCGGGACGAGCGCCGCCGTGCCGCACGTAGCGGCGACGGCAAAAGCGGTCAGGAGGGTTTTTTTCATTGTGTGGATCTCCGGTCTTGGATTGAGAAACTGCGAGCGCTTCCGTTGTTATCGAGTCTTTATCGAATCTTTATCGAACCATTTAAGCCGCGCCGAAGAACGACTTGCCGAGCGAGGCCGGCGCGTTCAGGCGAATCGTGTTCGGATTGCGCGAGATGAGCACCAGCACGACGATGGTCGCCACATACGGCAGCATCGCGAGGAACTGTGTCGGCACCGGCACGCCCACCGCTTGCGCGTAGAACTGCGCGCCCGTGACCGCGCCGAACAGCAGCGCGCCGATCAGCAGACGCCCCGGCCGCCACGTCGCGAACACCACCAGCGCCAGCGCGATCCAGCCGCGCCCCGCCGTGATCTGCTCCTGCCACAGATGCAATTGCACGACCGAGTAGTACGAGCCCGCGAGCCCCGCCATCGCGCCGCCGAACGCCGTCGCGCCATAGCGCACGCCGATCACCGGAAAACCCACCGAGTGCGCGACCTGCGGCGACTCGCCGACCGAGCGCAGCACGAGCCCGGCGCGCGTGCGGTAGAGGAACCAGCCGACCACCGCGAACATGGCGAACGCGAGGTAATCGACGGGCGTGAGATTGAAGAACGCCGGCCCCACCACGGGCAGATGCGAGAGCCCCGGAATCGGCCACGCGGAAATCGTCGCCGAGGTCGCGGCCGAGGTGTAGGGCTTGCCGACATAAGCCGAGAGCCCGACGCCGAAGATCGTCAGCGAGAGTCCCGTGGCGACCTGATTGGCCTGCATCGTGAGCACGAGAAAGCCGAACAGCAGCGACATCGCCACGCCCGCGGCCATGCCCGCCACGAGCCCGAGCCAAGGATTGCCGCTGATCGTGGTGACCGCGTAGCCGGTAACGGCGCCCATCAGCATCATGCCTTCGACGCCGAGGTTAAGCACGCCCGACTTCTCCGTGACGAGTTCGCCCACGCCCGCGAACATCAGCGGAATGGCGGCGGTGACGGCGCTCGATGCGAGCGAACTGGCTTGCTGGATATCCATGTCGTGTGGCCTGTTTCGGATGCGTTGTGTTTCGTTGTGTTTCGCTGTGTTTCGAATACGCGTTGTCTGACGCTGAGGGCTTCAGCCCGCCGTCGCAACGGTATGGCGGCGGCGGATGCGGTAGTTCACGAACAGATCCGCGCCGAGCAGGCAGAACAGCAGCAGGCCCTGGAACACGCCCGAGAGCGCCTGCGGCAGTTGCAGCGAGGTCTGCACCGCTTCGCCGCCGAGATAGAGCAGCGCCATCAGCAGACTGGCGAGCACGATGCCGATCGGATGCAGCCGCCCCACGAACACGACGATGATCGCCGTGAAGCCGTAGCCCGGCGACCACGTCGCCTGCAACTGGCCGATCGGACCGGCGATCTCACCCATGCCCGCAAGCCCGGCGAGGCCGCCCGAGAGCAGCAGCGAAGTCCAGATGGTCTTTTTCTCGGAGAAACCGGCGTAGCGCGCGGCGAGCGGCGCGAGTCCGCCCACGCTCATGCGGTAGCCCGCGAAGCTGCGGCGCATGAACAGCCAGACGAGCGGAATGGCCGCGAGCGTCAGGAAGATCGACGCGTTCAGACGCGTGCCGCGCAGCCAGTGAATGCGCCAGTCGCCGCCGAAGGTCGGATAGAGCGCGTCGCCGCTGAACATTTCGGAGAGCGGAAAATTCATGCCGTTCGGATCGCGCCACGGGCCGCTCACGAGCCAGATCAGCAATTGCGTCGCCACGTAGGTGAGCATCAGGCTCGTGAGGATTTCGTTCGTGTTGAAGCGGCTCTTGAGCCACGCGGGAATCGCCGCCCAGGCCATGCCGCCGAGCACGCCCGCGAGCATCATCAGGAACAGGATCCACCCGCCGCTCGCCTGATCGAAATAGATCGCCACGCCGCTGGCCGCGATGCCGCCGAGCACCATCTGCCCTTCCGCGCCGATGTTCCAGACGTTGGCGCGATAGCCCGCCGCAAGACCCAGCGCGATCAGGCACAGCGGCGAGGCCTTGAGCAGCAGCTCGCTCCATCCGTTGATGCTCGATAGCGGTTCGATGAAGAACGCGTGCATGGCCTGCACGGGATCGCGCCCGACGAGGCCGAAGATCAGAAAGCCAATCGCGAGCGTGAGGAGCGCCGCAATCAGCGGCACGGCGATGCGCACCGTGCGGGACGGCGTCGTGCGGGCTTCGAGTCGGTAGGGAAAAATCATGGCGGTGTGATCGGAAACGTTGCGTCGTTGTCGTTATGCGCGGCGAGTCGTGTCGTATCTCGTGCCGCTCACGCGTGCGCCGTGGGCGCGGCCGGTTCGGCGGGCGGTTCGTCGCCGTTGCGTGGGCCATCCTGCTGCCCCGTCTGCGGCCCGCTCTGTTCCGCGCGCTCGCCGAACAGCCCCGCCATCCAGCGGCCGATTTCTTCGGCGTTGGTCTCGCCCGTGAGACGCGCGGGCGACAGGCGTCCGCCCGCAAGCACGGCGATGCGGTCGCAGATATCGAACAGTTCTTCGAGTTCTTCGGAGATCACGAGAATCGCCACGCCGCGCGCGGAGAGATCGAGCAACTGCTGCCGGATGAACGCCGCCGCGCCGACGTCGACGCCCCACGTGGGCTGCGCGACCACAAGCACCTTCGGCGTCTGCAGGATCTCGCGCCCGACGATGAACTTCTGCAGATTGCCGCCCGAGAGACTTTGCGCGAGCGCGTCGGGGCCGCCGCAGCGCACGTCGAAGGCGCCGATGCAGTGCTCGGCGAACGCGCGCATCGCGCCGGTCTTAAGCCAGCCCGAGCGCACCATGCCTTCGCGATGCGCCGTGAGCAGCGCGTTTTCCGCGAGCGACATCGCCGGCACCGCGCCGCGTCCGAGCCGTTCTTCGGGCACGAAGGCGAAACCGAGCTTGCGGCGCGCGCCCGCCGACATCCGTCCGGCCGGTTTGCCGCAGATCGTCACCGCGTCCGCGGGCGTGCCGTGACGCGAGGTCTGCGCTTCGCCCGAGAGCGCGGCGAGCAGTTCGGCCTGACCGTTGCCCGAGACACCCGCGATGCCGAGAATCTCGCCCGCGTGCACGCCGAACGACACATCCTTGAGCGAGGTGCCGAACGGATCGTCGCTCGGCATCGACAGTTGCTTCACGTCGAGCAGCACGTCGCCTGGCGTGTGCGCGCGACGCGTGTAATCGGGCAAATCGCGGCCGACCATCAGGCGCGCGAGCGACGCGTGCGTTTCCTCGCTCGGATTCACGTTGCCCGTGACCTTGCCGCCGCGCAGCACGGTGGCCGTGTCGCACAGTTCCTGAATTTCGTCGAGCTTGTGGCTGATGTAGAGAATGCTGCAGCCTTCCGACGCAAGCCGCCGCAGCGTGCCGAACAGCTTGCGCACCGCTTGCGGCGTGAGCACCGACGTGGGCTCGTCCATGATCAGCAGACGCGGGTTCTGCAACAGGCAGCGCACGATCTCCACGCGCTGGCGCTCGCCCACCGTGAGGCTGTGCACATGGCGCTGCGGATCGACGTCGAGCCCGTATTGCGCCGACACCTCGCGAATGCGTTTGGCCAGCGCCTTCAGATCGAACGCCTCGTCGAGCGAGAGCGCGATGTTCTCGCCGACCGTCAACGTTTCGAACAGCGAAAAATGCTGGAACACCATACCGATGCCGAGCTTGCGCGCCGCCGCCGGACTCGCGATCTCGACGCGCTCGCCTTCCCAGCGGATCTCGCCCGCATCCGGGCGCACCGCGCCGTAGACGATCTTCATCAGCGTGCTCTTGCCCGCGCCGTTTTCGCCGAGCAGCGCGTGGATCTCGCCGGGCGCGACGGTCAGCGTGACGTCGTCGTTGGCGCGCACGGCCGGATATTGCTTCGTGATGCCAAAAAGCGCGAGTCGCGGCGTGCTGGCCTGACGTGAAGATGAATCGCCCATGGAAGTTGTGCCGTAGTTCGTTGTGGTGCGCGTGGGTTGCAGCCGGTGTAAGAAAGCCGGTTGCTTTATCCGATATGAATGCAGCTTCGTGCCATGCCCGCGAAGCGCCGCTGCGCGGGTCACGATACCTGTTAGCCCTGCCAACGTCGAGACATCAAAAATGTCCGCCGTCCAGACCTCACAGGCGTATACCGGTTATTTGGCGCGAGCGCGCCAGCATCGGCAGGGCTTTCGCCCGAAGTCGGGATTCGCCGCTCTTGACGGCCCTTTTTGTCCATATTAAAAAACATATACCCACTAAGCCTTTCGATCAGCCAAAACATATAATTCGGAGAGTTGTTCATGAGTCAGCAACGCGAGGCGATCGACACGTACCTCTTGCGCGTCTTGCATACCCTCTTGATGGAACGCAGCGTCACGCGCGCCGCCGTCAAGCTCAATCAGTCCCAACCCGCGATCAGTGCGGCGCTGCGGCGTCTGCGCGACATCACGGGCGATCCGCTGCTGGTGCGCGGCAAGTCGGGCATGGTGCCGACCGAATACGGCCTGCGCCTGCTCGAACCGGTGCAGAACGCGCTGCGCGAGATCGAGCGCATCCGTTTCCAGCAGCACAATTTCGATCCGGCCACGTCGATCCGCTGCTATCGCATCGGCTGCCCCGACTATCTGAACGTGCTGTTCGTGCCCACTGTCGTCGAGCGCTTCCGTCAGGCCGCGCCCAACGCCACGCTCGAATTCCATTCGCTCGGCCCCGCGTTCGACTACGAACTCGCGCTCGAGGAAGGCAAGCTCGACATCGTCATCGGCAACTGGCCCGAGCCGCCCGAGCAGCTGCACCTCTCGAATCTGTTCGTCGACCAGATCGTCTGCCTGATGAGCAACACGCATCCGTTCGCCAAGCGCGGCGGACTCACGCTCGATCAGTACCTGAACGCGCCGCATCTCGCGCCCACGCCCTATTCCGTGGGCCAGCGCGGCGCCATCGACGTGCATCTCGCGCGCGAGCGTCTCAAGCGTCATGTGGTCGTCACGCTGCCGTACTTCAATCTCGCGCCCTACGTGCTGATCAAGTCCGATCTCGTGTTCACGACCACGCGCCTGTTCGCCGACCATTACGCGCGCTTCCTGCCGCTCACGGTCGTGCCCGCGCCGCTCGATTTCCCGCCGATGCAGTACTACCAGTTGTGGCACGAGCGTTGTCATTATTCGGACGAAGTGCGCTGGTTGCGCGGCCTCGTCGCCGAAGCGACGAAGACGCTGATCGACAAGCCTTAACGGATGTTCATGCGAAGCGGCATTCAGCGCCGCTTCGCGCTTCATCCCCCTTCAGGAACGCATTAACGCGCCGACTGCACGAGCCGCGCAGCGAGCGCATTGTGGCGCTCGATCACCGGACCCAGTTCGACGGTCTGCAACACGCCCTCCTTCACGACTACGCGTCCACCGATCACGCTCAACGCGACCTGCGATGGCGCACAGAACACCAGCGCCGCGACCGGATCGTGCAGCGCGCCCGCAAACAAGGGCTGGCGCAAATCGAAGGCGACGAAATCCGCGGCCATGCCCGGCGCGAGCGCGCCGATGTCGTCGCGTCCGAGCACTTTCGCGCCGCCCAGCGTCGCGATTTCGAGCGCCTCGCGCGCAGTCATCGCATCGGGTCCGAAACCGACTCGCGCGAGCAACATCGCCTGACGCGCCTCGGCCACCATCTGCGCGCCGTCGTTCGACGCCGAGCCATCGACGCCCAGCCCGACCGGCACGCCCGCGAGCCGCATCTTCTTGATCGGCGCAATGCCCGACGCGAGCCGCATGTTCGAACACGGACAATGCGCGACGCCCGTACCCGTGCGCCCGAACAGGCCGATGCCGTGATCGTCGAGCTGCACGCAGTGCGCATGCCAGACATCGGGGCCGATCCAGCCCAGATCCTCGGCGTATTCGGCGGGCGTCATGCCGAACTTCTCGCGGCTATAGGCGATGTCGTTGACGTTCTCAGCGAGGTGCGTGTGCATCGAGACGCCGTAGTGCCGCGCCAGCGTCGCCGACTCGCGCATCAGATCGCGGCTCACCGAAAACGGCGAGCACGGCGCCACGACCACGCGCAGCATCGCGTAGCGGCCTTCATCGTGATACGTCTCGATGAGGCGCTGCGTGTCGGCGAGAATCGCGTCCTCGCGCTCGACCACCGAATCGGGCGGCAGACCGCCGTCCTTCTGGCCCACGCTCATGCTGCCGCGGCTCGCATGAAAGCGCATGCCGATCTGCTGTGCCGCGCGGATGCTGTCGTCCAGACGGCTGCCGTTCGGATAGATGTACAGATGGTCGCTCGACGTCGTGCAGCCCGAAAGCAGCAGCTCGGCCATGGCCGTGAGCGTCGAGACTTCGATCATCTCGGGCGTGAGGTTCGCCCAGACCTTGTAGAGATTCGTGAGCCAGCCGAACAGTTCGGCGTCCTGCGCGGCGGGCAGCGCGCGCGTGAGGCTCTGGTACATGTGGTGATGCGTGTTGACGAGACCCGGCGTGACCAGATGGCCGGTGGCGTCGATCACTTCGTCGGCGTCGGGCGGCAGTTCCGCCGTCGGGCCGACCGCGACGATGCGGTTATCCTCGATATAGAGGCCGCCGCCGCGGATCTCGCGGCGCGCGCCGTCCATCGTCACCAGCATGTCGGCGTTCTTCACGAGCAGGGTCTTGCCCTTGCCGGGTTCGCGCGCCATACCGTTCGTCGTGCGGTTCGTGGGTTCCATCGTGTCTGTTCGCTCCGTTGTCGTGCCGCGTCGGCGATGCCGCGCCGCGGCGTTCGGGCCCTGGCCCTGGGTGTTGACAGACGTCCCTGCCGCACGCGCCGCTCAGCCGGAAACCGGTGCCGACGCATCCCCGCAAGGACGCCGCTGGCCCGGTTACCCGGCGCGCAGCGCCGTCTTCGGGATGCGCGGCCCGCAATTCCACACTCGGGCGGCGCACAGGCTCTACCTTCGGCGGTCAAAAAAATGCTGACAATTCGCGCCACCGAGATACCCGAATTCACGCCCAGCATATAAAGGTCGATTTTTGGCGCGGCTAGGATGTACTCATGGGTGAAAACCCGCATGAAAAATGCGGGTTGGATCGCGCCGGAAGGCCGCCAGGAGGGGCGCGGCGCTTGAGGCTCATGCTGCCGGCATTATCTTTCTTATCGCTCGCGCGCTGGAGGCCCGATCGTTCTTAAAATGCGTTCACGGCGCTCGCATCGATCCGCCGACGGGTATGTAGCCACTGTCACGCCAGCGACGTGGAGCCTCGATCCGCCGCACCGAATTCCGGGATCGGGCTGCCGCCGCAACCTCGCAATGACACCAGCAAAACACAAGGAAAACTGCGAATGGGCAAGCTGACTACCCACGTGCTCGACACCGCGAACGGCCGTCCCGGCGCGGGCATCAAGGTCGAACTTCATGCGCTCGACGGCGAGGCACGTCGCGCGCTGAAGACCGTGACCACCAACCACGACGGCCGCTGCGACGAACCGCTGCTCGAAGGCGCCGCGCTCGCCGCCGGCGAATACGAACTCGTGTTCCATGCGGGCGATTACTTCGCCGCGCTCGGCGTGAAGGTGCCGGAACCGCGCTTCGTCGATCGCGTCGTGCTGCGCTTCGGCATCGCCGATGTCAACGCGCACTACCACGTGCCGCTGCTCGTCTCGCCGTGGGCGTACAGCACGTATCGCGGCAGTTGAGCGCACGGCTTTCCCGCATAGCGCACACAAGAACAGACGGACCGCAGAGACAGCGGCTAGACGAGGTCAACGTCTAGTTCAACTTCGGCGCAGCGGCGCTACATCGCCCTGCTTGCACGACGCCGCCTCTTTGCATGGCGTCCAGCCCCGCAGTCCGCGCGCGGCGGCGCATCGATCCCCGGACGATGCCCTGCGCGCGTCACGAATCAGGAGTGGAGGAGTTTCATGGAAGGCTTTATCACTGACTGGCTGAACCTCGCGCTGCGCTGGTTCCACGTCGTCGCGGCGATCGCCTGGATCGGCGAATCGTTCTACTTCGTCGCGCTCGACAACAGCCTGAAACCGCCGACGGACCCGAACCAGCGCCGTCGCGGCGTATTCGGCGAACTCTGGCACGTGCATGGCGGCGGCTTCTACAACATGCAGAAGTACACGGTCGCACCACCCGAAATGCCCGACGACCTGCACTGGTCGAAATGGCCTTCGTACACGACGTGGCTCTCGGGCGCGTCGCTGTTCACGGTGCTGTATCTGATGGCGCCGAACACCTACCTGATCGACAAGAACGTGCTCGACATGGGCCCGGTCGTGGCGATCTTCTCGGCGCTCGGCTTCCTCGCCGCGGGCTGGATCGTCTACGACTCGCTGTGCCGCCTGCTCGGCACGAAAGACCGTCTGCTCGGCGTGTGCGTGGGTCTCTACGTGGTGATCGCCGCGTACCTCGCGTGCCACATCTTCTCGGGCCGCGCCGCGTATCTGATCATGGGTGCGATGCTGGCGACGATCATGTCGGCGAACGTGTTCTTCGTCATCATCCCGGGCCAGCGCAAGATGGTCGCCGCGATGCTCAAGGGCGAAGTGCCGAACCCGATCTACGGCAAGCGCGGCAAGCAGCGTTCGGTGCACAACACCTACTTCACGCTGCCGGTGGTGTTCGCGATGCTGTCGAACCACTACGCGATGACCTATGCGCACGCCTACAACTGGGCCGTGCTCGTGGTGATCATGCTGGCCGGCGCGCTGATCCGCCAGTTCTTCGTGATGCGTCACCGTGGCCAGCAGCTCTGGTATCTGCCGCTCGGCGGCATCGCGCTGATGTTCGTCGCGCTGGTCTGGACGCTACCGCGCCCGGTCGTGCCGCAAGCCGAAGCCGCGAATGCGCCGACGATCAAGGTCGGCGACATCCAGCCGATTCTTCAGCAGCGTTGCGCGGGTTGCCACTCGGCCCACCCGACGCTGATGGGCGCGGCGCCGGCCGGTGTGATGCTCGATACGCCCGACGAGATCACCCAAAACGCGCAGCGTCTGTATCAGCAGGCGGTGACGCTCAAGGCGATGCCGCTCGGCAACGTCACGCACATGACCGACGACGAGCGCCAGAAGATCGCGATGTGGTTCCAGGGCGGCGCGAAGCAGTAAGGCGCGTATCGCTTGAGTGAATCGCAAAGGCTCGAAGCAGACGTTGCTTCGAGCATTTGTTTTTTTCCGGGCTGCTGCGGTTAGGGGGTGATCGGCAGATACCCGCCGCCTAAGGCCGCTGTCGCGGGTGCGAGGTCGGCGGCATTGATCGAGCGTGGCGTGGGAGCTTGTGAGGAAGGCGCGGAAGGCGCTGGCGCCAGCGGCGCGGGAGTGGCGGCGGCTGTGCGTGGCGCTTGTTGTGGAGGCTGCGCTTCGATGCGCGCGACGTCGATAAGCGGCACTTCTGCACGAAGCGGTTCTGGCCGTGCGGGGACGCTCACGCGGCTCGCGTTGCCTCGTGTCTGCTGCATCGGTTGCATCGGCTGCATCGCCGCGCCGCCCGGCTCGTGCGCAAACAACTGCGTGTTGATGCGCCCCACTTCGTCGAGATCGAGAATCGCCGCCTCGGCCAGCAGCTTCAGCAAGGCCAGCACGGTGTCGTAGCGCGCGCGGATCTGATCGCGCTGGCTCGCGTACAGCGTGTCGGTGGCGCGCAGCACGTCGAAGCTCGTGCGGCTGCCCGCGCGAAAGCCGATGCGCGTCGCCTCCAGTGCGTCCTGCGCGCGCTGCGCCGACTGCGTGAGCGCCACGCTGCGGGCCGCGCCCGCGTTCACGCGCAGCCAGCCGTCGCGCGCATTCGCCGCCGCCTCGCGCACGGCCGCTTCGAGTTCGTCGCGCGCCTTGTCTTCGAGCGCCTGCGCTTCGCGCGTGAGCGCCGTGGTTTCGCCGCCCGAGAACACCGGAATCGTCACTTGCAGCATGCCGGTCGTGGTGGTCGTCGGGCGCGAATAGCCACCGCCCGCGCCAGCGGGCGTATGCGTGAACTGCAACGCGACGTTCGGATAGTGCGCCGCCTGCGCCTTCTCCGTATCGAACTTCGCGACCTGCAAGGCCATCTCGCCGATCTGCACCGGGTACGCACGCGTTTGCGCCTGAGTGACCCACGGCTCGACATCGACGGGCTGCAGCGCGGGCGGCGCGACGCGCGCGGGCAAGGTGGCGAGCGTGTCCACCGGCGCCCCCGTCAGCCGTTCGAGCGCCACGCGCACGAGTCGCGCCTGGCTTTGCGCATCGAGCCACTGGACCTGCGCCTGCGAGCGGCTCGATTCCGCCTCGCGCAGATCGATGAGCGTGACCTCGCCCGCCGCCTTCGCGCGCAACAACAGCGCATAGTGCGCGTCGAGCGCCTGCCGATACGCGTTCGCGCGCGCCAGTTCGTCCTCGGCCGCGAGCCCATCGAAATAGGCCTGCGCCGCGCGCAGGATCGCGTCCTGCGCCGCAGCCGCGGCCTCCAGCCGGCCATGCGCGACCACATAATCGGCCTGACGATACGCCGTCCACAGCGACCAGTCGAACACCGGCTGCACGAGCGAAACGGTCCAGCCGCTTTGCCAGTAGTGCATCGTCGGAAAGCTTTCCATCACGATGCCGTTGTACGCGCGGCCCCAGCCGCCCTGCACGCGCGGCAACAGCCCGGCGCGCGCTTTCGGCACCGCCTGCATCGCGGCTCGATACGCGTCGCGCGACGCGGCGAGCGTGGCGTCATGATCGAGCGTGCTCTCGACCACGCCGAGCAGATCCGCCGCGTATGCAGCGGGAGTCGACACCGCGCATGCCAACACGCAAACCGCGTGCGCAATTCGCTTCAATCTCCATGCCGCCATCACGCCGACTCCATCGCCGCTTCGGCCTGCGCGCGATCGACGCGCACGAACGCGCCGCCCATCAGACGATAGTGCCGGTCGAAACCTTCGGCCATCGCCACGTCGTGCGTAATCACGACGACGGTGCGCTCGATACGCTGCAGCAGCGACGCGATCTGCCGCACGGCGACCGGATCGAGATTCGACGTGGGTTCGTCGAGCAGCAGCAATTCGCGCGGCTGGTAAAGCGCGCGCGCCAGCAGCAGACGCTGACGCTGCCCCGCCGAAATATTCGCCAGCGAATCGCTGATGGTGGTGCGCGTGCGCATCGGCAGACGCATCACGTCGTCGAGCAGGCCCACGGCTTCGAGCAGCGCGTGAATGCGCGCTTCGTCGGCGTTGCCTTCGAACAGCGAGATATTGTCGGCGATCGAACCGTGCAGGATGATGTCGCCCTGGCGCATATGCACGGCGTGGCGGCGGATTTCATCGACGGTGAGATTCGGCCACGCGATGCCGTTGAGCAGGATCTCGCCCGCCTGCGGCTGTTCGGCAGCCGCAAGCAGCTTGAACAGCGTGGACTTGCCCGCGCCCGACGGTCCCGTGATCACGATCTTGTCGCCGCGCGCGATCTCGATACTCGCGTGGCGCAGCACCGGCATGTCCGACACGCCATAGGCGAACGTCACGTCGCGCACGCTGATGTGCTCGAAACGCCGCGCTTCGACAGTCTTGTGGCGGTCTTCGAGCGGCGTATAGCGCTCGGTTTCGTGCTGCGTGATGTCGTCCACGCGCGCGACCGGCACGCTCAGCATGAAGTACGCAAAGCCCGTATTGATGGCGTGCGCGATGCGATCCGAAAACAGCGACTTGTAGATCATGAACGAGTAGAACGCGCCTACCGAGACGCTGCCCGCAAGCATCAGCTTCGCCGCGAACCACGTGACGGCGAGCGTCTCGGCATGCGCGAGCAGCTTGAGCACGGCGTCGCGCGTGGCCGTCAGCCGGCTGCTGCGGAATAACACCGACGCATAGCCGCGGAACTGCTCCATGAAGCGCGCGACGCGACGCGTCTCGCCCTGTGAGAGCTTGATGAGCGGCGCGGCGCGCACGGTTTCGATGAGCGCATCGTCGCATCGCGCGGCCTCGTTGAATACGCGCGCGTGCGTCTCCCACATCGACGCGAACATCGACGCGGACACCACGATATAGAGCGCGAAAATCGCCAGCACGATCAACGACAGCCGGGCGTTCTGCACGAACATCAGCAGCAAGGCCAGCAGTCCCACCGTCAAGTCGATATACAGCGTGACGACGGAGCGCGAGGCGAATCCCGTCACCTCGTCCTGCGCCTTGACGCGCGAGAACACGTCGCCGACATTGCGCTTCTCGAAGTACGCGATCGGCAGACGCAGCAGATGCCCGAGCAATCCTTGCGTGGCGTTCACGCTCATCAGCGCGTGCAGCAACTCGACGAGCACGCCCTGCGCGTACTGGCTGATCGCACCGGCCAGGAAGATGCCCGCGAACGTCAGCGCGAGCACGTTGAGCAGGTTGAGATTGTCGGCGGCTACGACGTGATCGAGCACGAACGCGCCGAAATACGGCTGCGCGAGAATCGCGAACTGACTGCCCAGCGCGACGAACAGAATCTTCGCGAGGCGTCCGCGCATCTGCGGATTGAGACTGCGCAACTGCGCAAGCGCAGCCGGCACGCGCGCGCGCTTCGCGATGCGCTGCATCGCGGGCGTGGGCGCGCACTCGATCAGGTAGCCCGACACGTTCGCCAGAAACGTGTCCATGGCGATGCGCCTGCGCCCCACCGCCGGGTCGATCAGCTTCACATAATGGCGCGAACAGCTTTCGATCACGACGAAATGCGCGCCGCCAAAATGGACGATCGAACCGCGCTTGATATCGCCGACGTCCTTCGGCTCGAACTGGAAGGCCTGCGTTTCGAGGCCGAACTCAGTCGCGACGTCGTAGAGATCCATCAGCGTCAGGCCGTTGGCGGAGATCGCGCGATACCCGGAAAGCTCGCGCACTTCCGTCGCGCGGCCGAGATGCGTCAGCACCATCGCGAGACAGGCGTAACCGCATTCCGCGACTTCATTCTGATAAATGACCTGCATGACTAGCCTCGCGCAATCTTGAACAGCGGTTCGAGCACCCACTCGGCGACCGTGCGCCGCTCGACTACGACGCTCGCACTCGCCTGCATGCCAGGCAGAATCTCGAAGCGCTGCTTGCCGTAGTCGAAGGTGTGCCCGCGCAGCGTGACCCAGGCGACATACTCGTCACCGGGCGGCGCAGCGGAGGACTTGTCGGCGTTCGCGCCAGGAGGCATCGGCGCCGCAGAGCTGACCGTCGTGCGCGAGATCGCATCGATGCGGGCTTCGTAGGAACCGAATTTCGCGTAGGGAAACGCGTCGAATTTCAGCCGCACTGTCTGTCCTTCGCGCACGAATCCGCGCCGCCGCGACGGAATGCGCAATTCGGCGCGCAATGGCTGCGTGGCGTCGGTCACGATCACCATCGCGATGTCGGAGGTTTGCAGCGTCGCGCCCTGCACCAGCCGCGAGAACGTCACGACGCCCGCCTTGGGCGCGGAAATGGTGGCGTCGCGACGGTTCTGCTCGAAGCGCGCGTCGGCTTCCTGAAGATCGCGCGCGTGACTCGCGTCGAGTTCCTTGAGTTGCGCCGCGAGCGTGGTTTGCGAGTTTTGCAGATCGGCGAGCGCGGCCAGCGTCTGTTGCCGGCGCGACGCGGATTCCGCACGCGCAATACGGCTTTGGTGCAGATCGGCGCGCGCCTGCTCGATACGGTCGGCCACCACGTAATCGGATACCGATTCGAGCCGCGCGAGTTTTCGCTGCGCCTCGCTGACGAGTTGACCGTTTTGCACGCCTTGTTCGCCGAGCTGCGCGAGTTCCGCGCGGCGGCTCGCCTCGTTCGCGCGCGCGGTCGCGAGCTGCGCATTCAGATCGATTCGGCGCTGCGTATAAAGCGCGTCGGCGGCGCGCCGCTCCTCGTCGCGCACCTGCGCATCGAACGCGGCACGTCGTGTGCCATCGTTCGCGAGCGACATGTCGCGTTCGAGACGGAACAGCGGCTGTCCAGCCGTGACGCGCGCGGGCGGCTCCACGTAGATCGCCGTGACGAGTCCCGTCTCGCCCTGGATCTTGATTTCGGCGGGCGAAACGATTTCGCAGCGCACGTCCTGCTTGAGTTCGACTTCGTACGTGAACGCAAACACCACGCCCGCAACGACGAACGCCGAGGTTGCATACGCTATCCAGCGCCAGCGGATATCCCGGAACTCGGGAAGATGCATCGATTCCATCTTTTTATGAGGTCCCCGTTGCCTGTGTTGCCGGCAATGCGTGTGGTTCGTACAGCTTGTTGTAAACGGCGGTGTGACGGGATCAGCGTGTCGGCGCGAAGTGATAGGCGCACGGATGGCCCGCGAACAGCCAGTCCGGGTAGTTGTCGCGACGGGCGCGTTCAATGGATTCGGCGAGCCGCTGCGGTGCTTCATCTGACGCAAGGTCGATCGGCTCGATTACGTGCACGCCGAAGCGCCCGTTCGAGAGTGTCAGATAGAACGGCAGCAAACAGGCATCCAACGGCGCCCCGAGCCGAAAGACACCGTTGTGCACGCGCGCGGCACGCCCAGCCATCGTGACGCCGACCGTTTCCATCGGAAACTTCGCCAGTGTGAACGGCGCGGCGTCCGCGAAGATCGCGAGCACGCCGTCACGACGCAGCGCGCGCACGACGCGCAACCCCAGGCCATTGCGCTGCTCGTTGTCGCTGTCGTAGGTATAGAGCACGGGCACCGAGGGAATCATCGCCCGATCGTCGCCAAAAACGTCGCGCGGCACAGCCGACACGACCGCAATGGACGCGAGCCCCAGTCCCTTTCGGACCTCGTCGATCACATAGATGTTGGCGTACTGCGAGACGTAGTGAAACGGCGAGAGCAGAACCGCTCGGCCTGGCTCGCGGGCCTTGATCTCGCGAATCCGTTGTGCAATTTGCGCACCGGCGGCGCGCAGATCGGGCCAGACATCGCGGCGCAGCGCCCGGCCGGCATAGAGACGCTCGTCGAGCAAGGTCTCGCGTTCGCGCGCGGACATGGTCCGCAAGGCTTGCGCGCGCGTCAGGCCGACATCGATGCGCCCCGCCTCGTAGCGTGCGACGCCGCTCGCGCGTACGCGGCCGTTGTAGGCGCTGCCGACCAGCCAGCTCAGCAAGGCGACACGTTCGACATTCGCGAACGACAACCGCGCGAAGATCATACGGCGCACCATAAGAATCGCGTTTGCCGGCAAGGCACACAAATGCCTGAGAGACGGCCGGGCAAAGTGGAACGACATGGGCATGAAAAAATTATCGCGTGCGGCCGACTCGCTCCGCACAGCATCCGAATTCCTGCGTCAATCGCGCCAGGACTCAAGAAGGGGGCGAGCCCCCTTCCCGCTTACTTCAGGCGATCAACGCCCGATCAGCGCGGAACCGGCGTGCCGCCCGACGAGCTGCCCGAAGAAACAACCGGAGCCGGTGCGGACGAACGGCGCGGCGCGCAGTAGCTCTTGCAGCAGCCACCAGCGGCCTTGATGTCGTTGAGTTGTGCACGTTCGATTTTTTTCATGATCAGGTTTCCTTATTAATTGAATTAAGCCACCCCGTTTTTGGTGGCGCGACCATTGTTATCAGACTTTTTCCCCGCTTCAATTCGCCTTGACACTTTTTCATCTGCGACCACAAGAATTAAAGGTCTACTGATGGCTGATGCAGCAACTCCCCTTTGGTCATCGCACTTTCCCTACATCGCCGTTCGGACTTCCCCAAATGCTGCTGCCAAAACACGCCGGATTGCCTGAGCGGCCGTCTCGTTTCGCGTCCTTGTCTTGCGACTGACGAGCGACTCAGTCCCATCTCATTTCAGACAAATCGTATTCCCCGCGCATCATGCCCCACATAAATTCGGCATGGCGTGAAGCCGCGAAAAAGCGTCGCTAACACGTCGAGCCGATGCGGGTAGTCACGTGCATCAGTTATACCCTTCTCAATCGAGATAATTAGATGAACAAAATATATCGCTCTGTCTGGAGTGAAAAAGACCAAACGTGGGTGGCTGCTCCGGAAACCGCCGCAGCGCGGGGCAAGTCGGCGCGCACGCTCGCCGTTGTGGCCACCGGTGCCATCGGCATTTTCGCGACTTTCGCGGGAAGTTCGGCCAGTGCGGCAACGGCCGGTACGGTCGGCAAAGGTTCGCTCGAACTCTGCTCCGGCGCGTCGGGCTACGCGTGGGGCAATACGGGCGGCTCCGAAAATCTCGACTGTTCGACCGACGGCAAAGGCACGACCGACGGTCTCACCTTCTCGCTGAACAACGCCGGCGACGGCAAGGGCGGCTACGGTTTCGGCGCTTCCACGGCGCGCGTGTCGGGGTATAGCAACGGCACGCTCGTGAATTACGGCACCACCGTCGAGATCCACGGGACCGCCGCGACTAGCGGCAACGACGCAGCCGTCAAGGTCTTCGGCAAGACTTCGTTCGACAGCCAGGTCATGATGACGGGCCACAAGATCGTCGGCGTGGCCGATGGCGACGTGACGGCAGATAGCAAGCAGGCGGTGAACGGCTCGCAGTTGTATGCGGCTCAACAGCTGATCGGCGGCCAAATCGCCGATGTCGTGCGTTACGATTCGTCGGCACACGACACCGTCACGTTCGGCGGCTCGGACGCAGCGGCGCCGGTCAAGCTCACCAACGTCGCGGCGGGCAACCTCAGCGACACGAGCACCGACGCCGTCAACGGTGCACAGCTTCACGCCACGAACCAGAACGTCACGAACCTCGCGGGCGATATCACCAACATCAACGGCAAGCTCGCCGACGCCGTGTTCTACGACTCGTCTGCGCACGACACCGTCACGCTCGGCGGCGCGGACGCAGCGTCGCCGGTCAAGCTCACCAATCTCGCGGATGGCGCGGTCACCGCATCGAGCGCCGACGCGGTGACGGGCGCGCAGCTCTATGCCGTCGACAAGAAAATCGACAGTTCCGCGCTGCACTATCTCAGTGTGAATAGCGATGCCGGCTACGGCAACTACAACAACGATGGCGCAACCGGCGCCTACGCCATCGCAATCGGCTCTGGCGCGACGACGGGCGGTTATGTGGGCGTGGCGCTCGGCACGAACTCAGACGCCACGGGCGACTATGGCGTGGCCATTGGTCTGAATGCCCTGGCGTTCGGCGCCGGCGACATCGCACTCGGCGCCGGCGCCTCAGCCATCGAATGGCGCGACGTGGCGATCGGCATGGGCAGCACGGCATCCGGCGGCTCGGCGGTGTCGGTCGGGTCGAGCAGCAGCGCGACCGCGTATCACTCGGTCGCGGTGGGTCCGGCGGCAGCGGCAATCGGCGCGAATTCCGCCGCGTTCGGTGACGGCGCAACGGCGTCCGGATTTGCGAGCCTCGCGATCGGCGTGAACGCCCTCGCTACGGAGAGCCTGTCGATCGCACTCGGCGCGGACGCGAAGACCGCGTCGCCTGTAGCGACCACCGGCGCCACGATCGGCGACAACGACTACACCTTCGCGGGCGCGAACCCCGTCGGCACGCTGAGCATCGGCGACACGAACGCGGAACGCACGATCATCAACGTCGCCGCGGGTCGCCTGAACGCGGAGTCCACGGACGCAGTCAACGGATCGCAGCTCTATGCGACGATCCAGGAAACCGGCGCCAACACCACGACGATCAACAACCTGACGTACAACATCACGCACGGCAAGGTCGGTCTGGTCCAGCAGGACAACGCGACGAGCGACATCACCGTCGCGAAGGAAACGGACGGCGCGAATGTCGATTTCACGGGCACCGAGGGCGCGCGCCAGCTCGTGGGTCTCGCGAACGGCATCGCCAGCAGTGCGGCGGTGAACGTGGCACAGATGGCTTCCGCCGGCTTCCAGTTCGACAGCACGGGCGTGGTGACCAACCAGGCCGTCACCTATCTCCCGGGCACGATTGATTCGGGCAGCCCGCATATCGAACTGAACCCGGGTGTGGGCGACAGCAAGTATTTCCGCAATACCGAGGATCGCGCTGACGGACTCTTGCCGGTCGGCACGCGCATCAGCAACGTCGCCAACGGCATTCTGCAAACCGACGCGGTCAACGTCGGACAGGTGGCGGATATTATCGCCGAGCTCACGCCGGGCCTTGGCGGCTTGTCGCTGAAGAGCGCAGCGCTACTCGGTGCGGACGTCAATGGCAGCTCCGGCGTCGATTCGTCGGGCCGCAGCAGCGCCTACCAGACCGCGGCGTACTACTCGCAGGTCGCGGGCTACGCAAACGGCGCGGGCGGCGCGGCTCCCACCGACATCGCACGCGCATTGGGCGCGGGCTCGATCGCCATCGGTTCGAGCGCCTATACGCCCGCGATGAATGCCATCGCGCTCGGCGTGCAGGCCTATGCGAACGCGAAGGACGCAGTCGCGCTCGGCGCGGGTTCGGTGGCCAACCAGGCGAACACGGTCTCGGTGGGCAGCGACGGCACGGGCGCTTACACCGCGTACGACGCCGACGGCAACAGCTATACCGCCCAGAGCCAGGCCAACACGCGCCGCATCGTCAACATGGCTGCCGGTCAGGCCGACAACGACGCGGTCAACGTGGGCCAGATGCGCAGCGTCGTGAGCGCGCTCGGCGGCGGCGCGTCGATCAATTCGGCGGGCGTGTTCGTGGCGCCGTCGTATTCGGTGGGCGGCTCGGTCGTCAACAACGTCGGCGACGCGATCGCGAACCTCGACAACCGCGTGACGCAGAACACCAGCGCGCTCGCGGAACTCTCGGACGCGTCCAATGCCGTCTCCTCGGCGCAGTCCTCGACGCATATGGCCGCTGTGAACCGCACCTTGCTGGCCGCCACCGACACGACCACGGCGGGCACGAGCACGGACAGCAGCGCCCTGCACTACGACACCGACGCGCACGATCAGGTCACGCTCGCCAGCACGAGCGGCGGCAACGTCAAGCTCAGCGGCCTGCAGAACGGCACGCTGTCCGCGGCCAGCACGGACGCCGTCACGGGCCAGCAGCTCTATGCGACCAACCTGCAGGTCGATGCGTTGAACCAGGCCGTGCAAAACATCAGCACGACCGGTTCCACGGCGATCGCGGTCAATAGCGCCAACGGTGCCGCCTCGGCGACCAAAGCGCAGACCATCGCGGTCGGCGGCGGCGCGGCGGCTTCGGGCAACAACGCCACGGCCATCGGCGATTCGTCGGTCGCTTCGGGCGAAAGCACGGTCGCGCTCGGCCGCAACGCGTCGGCGACCGCGTCGAACGCAGTCGCAGTCGGCGCGAATTCGGTCGCGGATCGTGCGGATTCGGTGTCGGTGGGTTCGGCCGGTTCGGAACGCCAGATCACGAACGTCGCGGCGGGCACGTCGGGCACGGACGCAGTCAACATGAACCAGATGAACAGCGCGCTCACGCAGCAGTCGAACACGTTCAACCAGCAGGTGCAAAGCCTGCAACGCTCGATCAACACGGTCGAGAAGAACGCGTATGCGGGCGTCGCGGCGGCCATGGCCATGCCTAACCTCACGCCTTCGGGTCCGGGCAAGACGGTGGTCGCGGCGGGTGGCGGCTACTACAAGGGCAGCAGCGCGGCAGCGGTCGCCGTCACGTATCGCTCGGCCAATATGCACTGGCTGGCGAACGTCGGCGTGGCGGTCACGAACAATGGCGATGCGGGCGCACGCGCCCAGGTCGGCTACGAGTTCTGATCGGCACACGGTTGAGCGCTCGCATCTCGCGGGCGCTCAACCGCGCGGCAAACAAAAAAGCCACGAACGCAAGTTCGTGGCTTTTCTCATGGCGAAGCGCGAAAACGCTGAAGCCTGCGCCTAAATCAACGCCCCGCCGCGTCCATCGCTTCCTGCGTGAGCCACAGCGACTCCGGCAGATCCTGCTCGTTGAGATTGAGTCCGTCGCCGCCACGATCGACGACGATGAAATCGCTCACGTCGCCCAGCGCGATCAGCGGGTGATGCCAGACGCCCTTCGCGTAATTCACGCCCTGCCAGCCGCTCGACACGAACGCGCGAATCTTCGCCACGTCCAGATCGCCGGCCGGCGCCACCACGACGAGATACGGCTTGTCGTTGAGCGGCACGAACGCCTGACTGCCGAGCGGATGACGTTCGAGCATCTTCACCTCGAATGGCAGCACGCGCGGCTGGCCGCGAAACAGGTTGACCAGCGTGCGGCCGCCCTCGTCAGCGACATCCACGTTCGCGAGATCGTGATAGCGGATCGTCGTGCCGAGGTTGATCGGAATCTGCTTCGCGCCTTCGAGCTCGATGACGTCGCCGAACGGCGCGAACGCCTCGCGCGTGAGCGGCTCGATGGACAGCGTGGTACGGGTATCGCTCATGATGAGGCTCAGGCCAGCGTGCCCCACAGACGCACGCGCGACACGCCGCCGTCCGGGATGATGTTGAAGCGCACGTGCGTGACCGGGCCGAGTGCCGCGAGCTCGCTCTCGAAGTAGTGCTGATTGTCCATCTGCAGCTTCTGTTCGCCGAGCAGCACCGGCCAGAACATCGCCTGCGTCACGAGCGAGCTGTCGGTGCCGCCGACCACGCGCGCGGCCTGGAACGAGCAGCGATCCGGATAATTGCCCTTGAAGTGCGCCGTGTCGACTTCGATCTTCTTGATGATGCCCGGCTGCGCGAGCGCGATGATCGCCCAGTCGTTGCCCGGTTCGCGGCGGCGGCGCGTTTCCCAGCCGTCGCCCATGTTCACGCCGCGGCCCGGCATCAGGATCGTCGAGGCGAGACCGAAGTGCTGGTTGTTCGCGCCCACGAGATACGCGCCGTTTTCCATCGCGGCGAGGTCGAACAGTTCCGTGCGGCTGGCGCCTTGCCAGTCCAGCTGCGGCTGACCGTAGACGCGCAGACGCGCGATGCCGCCGTCCGGGTAGATGTTCACGCGCAGATGCGTGAACGGCTTGTCGCTGCCCACTTCCACGTAGTGATGGCTGTTGCCGTTCAACGACATCGACGGCACGATTTCCGTCCATTGCGTCGAGCCGTTGGGCGCGCCGTCAGGCACATAGGCGGCTTCGACGGACGCCGCGGGCGGATAGTTGCCCGTGAAGTGGCTGGTATCGAGATCGAGGCCCTTGATGACGCCCGGACGCGCGAGCTTCACAACGCACCAGTCATAGCCCGTCGTGCGCTTGCGGCGCGTTTCCCAGCCGTCCATCCACTTGCCGTGATCGTCGTACTTGCCCGGGATAAAGACGGCCGGCTCCGGATTGAGCATGCGCTCCTTCGGCGCGAAGAAGTCGTCGCTCGCCTCGAGCGCCTGCGCGCCCAGACGCGGGTCCGCGAGATTCACGTAGCGGCGCGTGAAGTCAGGTGCGTTGGGGTCGAGAGTCGGGAGTGCCATCTTTGTCTTCCTTCGTATCTTTTCGGTGGATCAAAAAGGCGCTGCGCCCCGCATCGGTTGCCGGGGCGCATCGCCAGGTCACGCGTCGATCAGCTCATCCAGCCTGAAGCGCGCAATACGGTAAATCTGGTCGAGGCTCGCGCGCATTTCGTCGGCGCGGCTGTTGCTCACGCGCGATTCGAAGTTCGCGATGATGCCGTGGCGGTCATAGCCGCGCACCGCGAGAATGAACGGGAATCCGAACTTCTCGCGATAGGCGCGGTTGAGCGCCTGCAATTTGTCGAACTCTTCCTGCGTGCACTGATTGAGGCCTGCGCCGCTCTGCTCGCGCGTCGATTCGGCGGTCAGCTCGCCGCGCACCGCCGCCTTGCCCGCGAGTTCCGGGTGAGCGTTGATGAGCGCGAGCTGCTGCGCCTCGCCCGAGGTTTCGACGGCGCTCGACATCGTCTGGTGCAAGGCGTCGATGCTCGCGTACGGACGCTGCCGCGCGGCCGCTTCGGCCACCCACGGCGAGTGCTCGAAGATGCCCGAGAGCGCCGCCACGAAGGCGTCGGTCGCGGCTTGATTCAGCTGGTCGAGGGTGTAGTGCATTGCCTTCATGCGGCGGCCCCGCGGTTTGCGTTCTGTTGCGGTTGATGGGGATGGTGCTCGCGCCAGTGACGCGCGATGTCCACGCGGCGCGTGACCCACACGCGCTCGTGTTTTTCGATGTGATCGAGGAAGCGCTGCAGCGCGCGGAAACGCCCCGGGCGTCCGAGCAGGCGGCAGTGCATACCGATCGACAGCATCTTCGGCGCTTCGTCGCCTTCTTCGTAGAGCACGTCGAACGCGTCGCGCAGATACGTGAAGAAGTGATCCGCCGTGTTGAAGCCTTGCGGCGTGGCGAAGCGCATGTCGTTGGTGTCGAGCGTGTACGGCACGATCAGTTGCGGCGAGGTCTTGCCGCCCGTGACTTCCACGTCCATCCAGAACGGCAGGTCGTCGCCGTAATAGTCGGAGTCGTACAGAAAGCCGCCGTATTCCGCGACCAGACGGTGCGTGTTCGGACTGTCGCGTCCCGTGTACCAGCCGAGCGGACGTTGGCCCGTGACGCGCTCGATCGCCTGCATGCCGAGCTTCATGTGCTCGGCTTCGAGTTCGGGCGTGGCGTCCTGATAGTGAATCCAGCGATAGCCGTGGCAGGCGATCTCGTGACCGAGTTCGACGAACGCGCGCGCGAGATCGGGATGACGCTCGATCGCCATGCCCACGCCGAACACCGTGAGCGGCAAGGCGCGCTTTTCGAATTCGCGCAGAATGCGCCACACGCCCGCGCGCGAGCCGTATTCGTAGATCGACTCCATGCTCATATGACGCGACGGATACGCGGCCGCGCCGACGATCTCGGAGAGAAACTGCTCGGAAGCCGGGTCGCCGTGCAGCACGCAGTTCTCGCCGCCCTCTTCGTAGTTGAGCACGAACTGCACCGCGACGCGCGCGCGGCCAGGCCAGTTGGCCTGCACCGGATGGCGGCCATAACCGATCAGATCGCGGGGATATTGGGGATCGAGTGGCATGCTGGTCGAATCTATCGAATGGTGAGGATGAAACACACGCTGGAAACGGATTCTGGGTCCGCGCGATACCGGTATCACCCGCCTGCAAGCCTTGCGCCACAAGGATTTGCGGGATTCGACGGCGATCTGCTTCACGGACCGGCCCAGTGTAGCGAAATCGTCAGGCCGCGCCCATACGCACGCTCAGATAGTGCGGGTCAAGGGAGGTGTATGAGCCGGGCGGGCCGCGCCCGGCTTCTATGCTCGCCTGACACGCGTTTACCCGTAGCGCAGCGGGCGTACCGGCGGCGGCGTGTCGGTGGCGCTTGCGGGACTGGACGGGCTGAAGCGTGCGAATTCGCCGTCGTAGCGCTTGGCGAGCGGACGCGCGAAGTCGCCGCGCTTCGCGGTCGTGAGGCGCAGCGCGACCAGCGCCTCGACCCACTTCACGGCGGCCGTCACGCCATCGACGACCGGCACGCCCAGCGCGTCCTCCACCTGCGCGCACAGGCTCGTCATGCCGGCGCAGCCGAGCACGATTGCATCGCTGCCGTCTTCGTCGAGCGCGCGCCGGCATTCGTCGACGATCGCGCGGCGCGCCGCCGAACCTGGCTCGTCGAGTTCGAGCACGGCCACGTCGATCGCGCGCACGTTGCGGCAAAAACGCGTCATGCCGTAACGCTCGGCCAGATGCCAGGCCATCGCGCGGGTGCGCGAGAGCGTCGTCACCACCGAGAAGCCCGGCGCGAGCACGCTCGCCGCGTGCATGGCCGCTTCGGCGATGCCCACCACCGGGCCGCGCGCCAGCTCGCGCGCCGCGTACAAACCGGGGTCGCCGAAACACGCGATCACATAGCCGTCGATACCCTCGCGCTCGCCCGCCTCCACTTCGGCGAGCAGACCGGGCGTCGCGAGCGCCTCGTCGTAGTAGCCCTCGATCGAGGGCGGCCCCATGGTCGGGCTCACGGCCACCACGTCGGTGCCCGGCGAAACGACGGCGCGCGCGCACTGCTCCATCGCGGCCGTCATGCGCTGCGTGGTGTTCGGATTGATCAGTTTGATACGCATGGCATTTCCTTCGTCGATACCGGGTTCAGGCCTGGGCGCGGGCGCGTTCGCCCATCGTGAAGGCGCGATAGAACAACGCGCCGAGCGCCGCGCCGATGAACCACGAGAAGTTCGCCGCATTGCCGAACGACGGCACCATCACGCAGATCGTCGCGATCACGGCGGCCGGCAGCAGCGCGGCGACCGCGCGCCAGTTCACGCCGTTGCTGTACCAGTACGCGCCCTTCGGCGACACCGAATACAGATCGTCGACAGCGAGACGGCCACGCTTCACGAGATAGAAGTCGACGATCAGGACACCGTACAAAGGTCCGATGAAGGCGCCGAGCACATCGAGCGTGTAATGAATCACGGCCGGATTGTTGAACAGATTCCACGGCGTGATGAAGATCGATGCTACCGCCGCGAGCATGCCGCCCGCACGCCAGCTGATGAGGCGCGGCGCGACGTTCGAGAAGTCGAACGCCGGCGACACGAAGTTCGCGACGATGTTGATGCCGATGGTCGCGATCGTGAACGTGAGCGCGCCGAGAATCACGGCGGTCGGATGATCGATGCGTCCCACCGTTTCGACCGGATCGGTAATCAGTTGTCCGAACACGGGCAGCGTCGCCGCCGTCGTGATCACCGTGACCAGCGAGAACGCGAGGAAGTTGACGGGCAAGCCCCAGAAGTTGCCGCGATGCACGCTGCGCAGCGACTTGCCGTAGCGCGAGAAGTCGCCGAAATTGAGCATCGGCCCCGAGAAATACGACACCACGAGCGAGACCGCCGTGATCATCACCGGAATCACTTCGGTGCCGTGATACTTCACGCCGCCGAGATTCAGGCCGATGTTCTGCCAGCCCGCGCGATAGACCATGTAGCCCGCGAGCGCGAACATCACCACGTAGACCGCCGGGCCCGCGAAGTCGATGAACTTCTTGATGGTGTTCATGCCGTTCCAGAACACGAAGGCCTGCAGCACCCACAGCGTCATGAATCCGGCCCAGCCGACCGTCGACAGACCGAGCATGCCGTGCTTGTGCACGTCGGCATAAGGCATCAGTTGCGGAACGAACTTGAGCACGACGATCACGAGCGCGCTCGACGCGAGGTAAGTCTGGATGCCGTACCACGCGACCGCGATGAGGCCGCGAATCACGGCGGGAATATTTGCGCCGAGCACGCCGAAGGTGCCGCGGCACGCAACCGGATACGGCACGCCGTGACGCTGGCTCGGACGCGCAATCAGATTGCAGAGCACGTTGACGATCGAGATGCCGACGATCAGCGCGACCAGCACCTGCCAGCTCGTGAGGCCGAGCGCGAACAGCGAGCCCGCGAACACGTAGCCGCCGACGCTGTGCACGTCGGACATCCAGAACGCGAAGATGTTGTACGCGCCCCAGGTTTGCTCCTTGAGCGGCGCGAGATCGTGGTTGTAGAGGCGCTCGCTGTAGCCGGCCGGCAGCCTCAGATCGTCGGCGCCATCGCCGCTATTGCCGCTTTCGCCTGAATCGAAACCGGGCACTGCCGGACTGCCTGGAGATGCGCTGAACTGAGCCATGACCCGCTCCTTGAGATGGATACGCCGACGGAAAAAAGACGCCTGAACGCCTCGACACGCGCGCCGCGCCGCCTGATGCGGCCGCCGCGATGATTCCCTGCGAATGCACGGGCCTTGCGCCGCGTGCTGCGCACCGCGCCGGTCGCCGCTTGCGCGCGCCCTGATCGCCGTGCCCATCGTCATGCCGATGCGTGGACGCACAACGCCTGGCGGCGCGCACATCACGATCGTTCGAGTCCCTCGGATTACGTCACGCGGCGGCAGAGCGGTGCACCGCCGCGTCTCACTTCAGTTCGGTTCAATCCTGCTTCGGCGCGGCCGCCACGCTCGTGCGAGCGCCGCCGCCCTGCCCGATTCAGCGCCCGGACGTCGCGGTTTCGCGCGTGCCGAACACGTCCTGCAAATCCACCGATGCGCCCGCCGGGCGGTCGAGCATCTTCAACTCGACGCCCTGCAAATGCCGCACCATCAGCGCCGCCGCTTCCTGCGCCTGGCCACTTTCGAGCGCCGTGAGAATGGCCTCGTGATCGTCGTACGAACACGGGCTGCGTCCCGGCGATTCGTAGAGCGCCGAAATCAGCGTCGAGCGCGCCACCAGGCCGTTCAGGCAATCGCACAGCACCGTGTTGCCGGTGAGCGTCGCGAGCGCCGTATGGAACTCGCCCGACAGGCGGATCCACGCCGGGAAATCGCGGCTCTCGAACGCCTTGCGCTCGCGCCGGATCGTCTCGCCGATGCTCTTGAGACGCCGGCTGCCGTGCTGCGCGCTGCAGATGCGCTCCACCACCGCGATTTCGATGATGCGGCGCATTTCGAACACCTCGTGAACCTCCTGAAGCGACGGGCTCGCGACAAACGCGCCCCGGTTCGGCTCCAGATCGACGAGATGATCGGTGGCCAGCAACGCGAGCGCCTGGCGGATCGGCCCGCGCTTCACGCCAAACACTTCGCACAACTGCGCTTCCGTGAGCTTCGCGCCCGGCGGCAGACGATGCTCGAGGATCGCGGCGCGGATACGCGCGGCAATCGCCTCGGGTTTCGTGCCAGTCGCGTCGGCTTCGGTTTCGCTGTTTCGCATGTCTGTCACCTTGATGTTGGGTATGCTAGTTTGGACATAAAGATTGTCAACAATTTTATCGGCTAACCTGGGGAAGATACCCACGACGACGCAAGGCACGCATGCATCGTTGCGGCGAAACCCGCTTCATTACGGGGCGGAACGCACTTTCATGGTGACCAACATGCCCCATGACGGCTCTTTTTTTGTCAACAATCTTGCGCACAGGCGGTTCCATGAACATCCTCCTGCGTCGGATGAAACTGGCTGTTAGTTGCGAATGTGGCGACAAAAAAAGCGCCCGAAGGCGCCTTGCTCACTCGTCGTTCAGCCAAGATGCGGATATCCGCTCATCTGCAGCTCGAATCCGTGCGCGTGGGCGCGCAATTGCGCGTCGGCGCCGAATGGCAGCGTGACCATATCGGGGATATGGCCGAACGGCAGGCCCGTGATGACCGGAATGCCCGCCACCGCGCGAATCTGCTCGATCGCGGCGTGCAGGTCGTAACCGTTGTCGTAGTCGAACGGCTTGCCGCCCGAAAAATCGCCGAGCACGAGCGCCTGCTGCCGCGCGAGGATGCCCGAGAGATGCAGCTGGTACAGCATGCGTTCGACGCGAAACGGCTGCTCGTTCACGTCCTCGACGAACAGGATGCCGCCCTCCACCGGCGGCATGTACGGCGTGCCGATCAGCGACGTGAGCACAGCCAGATTGCCGCCCCAGAGCATGCCCGAGACATTGCACTGCTGAGCCTGCGGCGCGTTCACCTTGAGCGTGTACTCGGGTTTCGTCAGCACGTCCCAGAAGTGACGCATCGTGAAATTGCTGAGCGTTTCCGCGCCGAAATCGCTGAGCAGCATCGGGCCGCCGAAAGTCTTGACGCCTGCGCGCGCGAACAGCGCGAGCTGGACCGCCGTGAAATCGCTATGGCCGACTAACGCGATCGGCTGATCGGTCAGGCGCCGCTGCAAGCCTTCGTAGTCGAGGCCGTGCAGCACGCGCACCGCGCCGTAGCCGCCGCGCACCGCCAGCACGATGTCGGGCAGCGCGCGCGAGGGATCGGCGAGACGGTTCAGTTCGGCGGCGCGCTGGCCGTCGGTGCCCGCGAAGCGCTGAAAACGGCGCTCGGCGGCTTCGATGTTCTGGACGCGGTGACCTTCGGCGCGCAGACGCGCGATCCCGCGATGCACCGCCGCCGGATCATGCGGATAACCCGACGGCGCGATCAGTTCGATGGTGCGATGCTTGATCATGTTCGAGGCGATGAGGCTCGCCGGGCTGCGGCGAGCGGGTCAGGACGGGGTGTCGTCGGACGGTGCGGCGGTGGGGTCGGCAGCATCGGCGGCCTGCTCCGCCGCGGCGCGACGTGCTTCGCGGCTGGCGCGGCGGCGCTCGGCGAAGAACGCACGCAGCGCGTCGCCGCATTCAGTTTCGAGCACGCCGCCCATCACGCTCGTGTGGTGGTTGAGCTGGTCGTTCGAAAAGGCGTCGACGACACTGCCGCACGCACCCGTCTTCGGATCGCGCGCGCCGTACACGACGCGCGAGATGCGGGCGTGCATGATGGCGCCCGCGCACATCAGACAAGGTTCTAGGGTCACATAGAGTTCGCAGCCGGGCAAGCGGTAGTTACCCAGCGCGGCGCCGGCTGCGCGCAGCGCCGCCATTTCGGCGTGCGCGGACGGATCGTGCGTGCCGATCGGATGATTGAAGCCCGTGGCGATGACTTCGTCGCCGCGCACCAGCACCGCGCCGACCGGCACCTCACCCGCCGCGCGCGCTTCGTCGGCGGCGGCTTGCGCGAGGCGCATGAAATGGCGGTCGCGTTCGGTGACGGGATCGGGTTGAGGTGGGACTTGAGGATCGGCTGCGCCAGCCGGTTCAGCGCCGACGCCCGGCTGCGGCGTCTCGTCGGGCGGCGTCGCGCCCGGAACGACGCTCACGCGGCGCCCGCTGCGAAGCCGCCCTCGCCCGCCGCGCGTTCGGACAGGCGTTCGGCGATACGGCGGCGGTACTCGTGCGGCACGACCATCGGCCCACCGCGCAGCGACTCCAGCGCCATGTCGAGCGCGAGCATGCGCGCGCGCAGGCGGCAGCGCGCGGCTTTGTTGTCGCCGACCTTGGCGAGTTCTTCCTGGAGATCGCGCAGCGCGCGCAGTTGTTCGACCGCGGGCGGCACGAAACCGGCGTTCTTCAGGATGCGGTTCGCGACCCGGACGTCTTCGGGCACGAACGGGTCGTCGTCGAGTTCCTGGGGCGCTCCGGCGCCATCCAGATCGTCGAAGTCACCGCGCGCAGCTGCGGCGGCAATCCGTTGTTCGACGAGGGCATCAAGCAATTTCATCGGCAATCCACTACGTTGCGGCCCACGCATTCTATCAGGGTAAGACCTGGAAGACCGTCGCCGTCTGTCGTGGGACACGTCAAGCTCTTACAGGTTGACAGACGGTCAGTTTGATGCGAAGCGCATTAAATCAGACGAAGGTCGCAAAACCGGAAAAGTCCGATGGCGCAAAGACTTGGCGCAGCGTTAGTGTCGTCGATCAGGCACGCGCGTGGCGCGTCCCTCGCTCTACGTTCTCTGGTGCGCACAAGATGAAAAAATGCGGGTGTTTCGATGACAATTCGGCGAGAAATCGCGCGGCGCTCGCGCGCAAGGCGCGTCTTGCCGCGATCTGCCTGTTGATGGCCGCCAGCCTGAGCGGCTGCGGCGTGTTCTGCGGCGCGGCGGGCGGCAGCGGTGGCGGCGTCGCCGGCGGGTGTGGAGCCGGAATGCGGTTCTAAAAAAGCAAAGGCCCCGCTTGCACGGGGCCTTGCCTTGTCTGGACGAGCGACAGTGCTTAATCCTTCAACACCTTGCCGACCGCATCGACCACGACGCTCACGTTCTTCTCATTGAGCCCGGCCACGCACATGCGGCCCGAACGCAGGATGTACACGCCGAACTCTTCCTTGAGCCGATCGACCTGCTCCGCGCTCAGCCCCGTGTACGTGAACATGCCGCGCTGCTTGACGTAGCGCTCCAGCGCCTCGCCGCTCACGTGCGCCTTCAGCCCGTCGTGAATCTTCACGCGCATGCGGGCGATGCGTTCGCACATCGCCGCCAGCTCGGTTTCCCACGATTGCTTGAGTTCCGGCGTCGAGAGCACACGCGTGACGATCTTCGCGCCATGCGTCGGCGGATTGCTGTAGTTCGAGCGCACTGCGCCGGTCAACTGGCCGAGCACGCGGTCGGCAGCCGCCGCGTCTTCGCAGATCACGTGCAGACCGCCGCAGCGCTCGCCGTAGAGCGAGAAGTTCTTCGAGAACGAATTCGCGACCAGCGCCGGCACGCCACGGCGGCCCAGCTCGCGCACCGCGAACGCGTCGGCGTCGAGGCCCGCGCCGAAGCCCTGATACGCCATATCGACGAACGGCAGCAGATCGCGCTTTTGCAGCACGTCGATCAGCTGCACCCACTGCGCGTCGTTCAGATCGACGCCGGTCGGGTTATGGCAGCACGCGTGCAGCAGCACCACGCTTTTCGCCGGCAGCGCGTCGATGGCCGAGAGCATCGCGTCGAACTTCAGGCCGCCCGTTGCTTCGTCGTAGTACGGATACGTGTTCACCTCGAAGCCCGCGCGCTCGAAGATGAAGCGATGGTTTTCCCACGTCGGATCGCTGACCCACACCTGGCTTTGCGGGAAATAGCGCTTGATGAAATCGGCGCCGACCTTGAGCGCGCCCGAACCGCCGAGCGTCTGCACGGTCGCGATGCGTGCCGCCGCGCGCGACGGATTCTCCGCGCCGAACACGAGCGCCTGCACGGCGTCGCGATACTGCGCGAAACCGGCCATCGGCAGATACGGCTTCGGACCCGGCTCGTTGAGAATCGCCGCTTCGGCCGCGTGGACGGCCTGCATCACCGGCAAGCGGCCGTCATCGTCGAAATAGATGCCAATGCTCAGATTGACCTTGTTCTGGCGCGGATCTTTCTGGAAGTTCTCGTTGAGCGAGAGGATCGGGTCGCCGGGATAGGCATCGATGTGTTCGAACATGACGGTTACTTTTTCGTTGATGGGCAGGTTACGAAGTGGCCAGTATGGTACGACGTGCGCGGCTTATCGCGTCGACACACTGCCTTGCAGCGCGGGCGCCGCGCCACGGCGCCAGAAACGATACGCAGCGGCGAGCACGCCCAGCCACACGGGAATCAGATACACGGAAATCCGCAGATCGGGAATCAAATACATTACAACGAGAATGGCCCCGAGGAACACCAGGCACAGGTAATTCGTGAACGGATAACCGAGACTCTGGAACGCCGTCGTCGCGCCCGCGCGTGCCTTCTCGCGGCGGAATTTCAGGTGAATCAGGCTGATCATCGCCCAGTTGATGATGAGCGCCGACACCACGAGACCCATCAGCAGTTCGAAGGCCTTGCCCGGCATGAAGTAGTTGATCAGCACGCAGGCCGCGGTCGCGACCGCCGTCACCGCGAGCGCCGCCAGCGGAATGCCGCGGCTGTTCACCTTGAGCAGCGCACGCGGCGCGTTGCCCTGCTGCGCGAGGCCGTAGAGCATGCGACTGTTGCAGTACACGCCGCTGTTATAGACCGAGAGCGCCGCCGTCAGCACGACCACGTTGAGCACGTGCGCGACGAGATTGCTGTTCATCGCGTGGAAGATCAGCACGAAGGGGCTGCCGCCCGCCACGACCTTTTCCCACGGATAAAGCGAGAGCAGCACGGCGAGCGCGCCGACGTAGAAAATCAGGATGCGATAGATGACCTGGTTGGTCGCGCGCGGGATGGTGTGCGAGGGATCGTCGGCTTCGGCGGCGGTGATGCCGACCAGTTCGAGACCGCCGAACGAGAACATCACGACGGCCATCGACATCACGAGGCCCGAGACGCCGTGCGGGAAGAAGCCGCCGTGACGCCAGAGATTCGACACGCCCGCTTCCGGCCCCGCCGAACCCGAGAGCAGCAGCCAGCCGCCGAACGCGATCATGCCGACGATGGCCAGCACCTTGATGATCGCGAACCAGAATTCGAGCTCGCCGTACGATTTGACGCTCGCGAGATTGATGCCGTTGATCACGACGAAGAAGCCGAGCGCCGAAACCCATGTCGGCAGAGTCGGCCACCAGTAATGCATGTAGATGCCGACCGCCGACAGTTCGGCCATGCTCACGAGCACGTAGAGCACCCAGTAGTTCCAGCCGGAGAGGAAACCGGCGAACGGACCGAAGTATTTATCGGCGAAATAGCTGAAGGAACCGGCGACCGGCTCGTCGACGACCATCTCGCCCAGTTGCCGCATGATGAAGAACGCGACGACACCGGCAATCGCATAGCCGAGCAGCACCGAGGGACCGGCCGTCTGGATCGTCTGCGCGATGCCGAGGAACAGGCCCGTGCCGATCGCGCCGCCCAGCGCGATCAACTGAATATGACGGTTCTTGAGACCGCGTTTGAGGTGGCCGTTCGCGTCCTGCTGACCGCGTGCGCCGCTTGTATCGTGGGAAACCATGTCTCTTCCTGTCTTTTCTTTATCGATGCGCCCGCGAGGTGTCCGGTTGGGCACCCTGCGCGACCGCGCGAAATAAAATTGCGCGCGCAACCTTCTGCGCTGGCGCGCTTCCGAGTCCGTCAGCGGTAACCGACAGGCCCGTCAGGTGCGCCCAGTGTATAGGCGACGGGGGAAAATATGATTTCATCTGATACGCAGGCAAACCCTGATTGGTACAATTTCGTTTCGCATTGAACTTATCTTGAGCAAGAAAAGTGCAGAACATCACCCTCGACCCCATCGATCTGCGGCTGCTCGCCGCGCTCCAGGAGCACGGGCGCGCCTCGAACCTCGAACTGGCCGCCGCCGTGAAGCTCTCGCCGGCCCAGACGCTCCGACGCCATCGGCGCCTCGAAGAACTGGGCGTGATCAAGCGCTACGAGACGCGCCTCGACCCGCAAGCGCTGGGCTTTGGCGTGGTCGCATTCATTCAGGTGACGATGGAGCGCGGGCACATGCGCGAACTCGTGAAATTCAAGGAGCTCGTCGCGAAGCTGCCGCAGGTGCAGGAGTGCTATTCCGTGACCGGCGATATCGACTACGTACTGAAAGTGGTGGCGCGCGATCTCAAGGCGCTGTCCGAATTCCTGCTAGACACGCTCATGCGCGCGCCTGGCGTGAGCAGCGTGCATTCGATTGTC
The DNA here is from genome assembly GCF_914484835.1 of Paraburkholderia tropica. Lineage (GTDB taxonomy): Bacteria > Pseudomonadota > Gammaproteobacteria > Burkholderiales > Burkholderiaceae > Paraburkholderia > Paraburkholderia tropica_A. The sequence continues at coordinate 34,651 of NZ_CAJZAR010000032.1, read as the reverse complement.
TGCCTCGATGAACTCAAGGGTACGAGCGCGATGCCGTTGGAGGCGTGAGCGGAGCGTGAAGCCGGCTCGCTGGGGATAAGTCCAGTGCGGATACGCAATTTTATCTCATTTGCATCCCGCATATGAGGGAACATTGCGTTTTGGCCCTATGCGGACGGGCAAAATCGAATAAGTCCGATGGGGTCAGACTTTGTAGGGGACGCGGATGCCTGGCTCGTCGCGCGGAAAATCCTTCGTATTGCGCGACACGAGCAGCAGCGAATGCACCTGCGCCGTGGCCCAGACGATGGCGTCGGGCAGGCGCACTTTTTTACGCTTTCTCAGCTCGATGGCGCGATCGGCGACGCGATTATCGAGATCGAGCACCTCGAACGAAGTCAGCCAGCCGCGCAATGCGGCCTCTTCGTCGCGCGTGGCGCCGACCATCACCTCCATCCACGTAATCATGCTGATGGCGCGATATTCGTAGAGCGCGAGTTCCTTTTTCGCGGCGCGAATGCCGCTCAGGTAGTCGATGAGGATATTCGTGTCGAACAGGGCCTTTACCATTCCTCGCGCAACTCCCGTTGATAAGCAACGCCGTCGACCTGCCGCTCTTTCCACAGCCCGAACACTTCCGCGCCCGCAGAGCGCTTGCGCTCGACGATGTAGTGCTCGATTGCCTCGCGAATGATGGCCGCGCGCGAACGCTGCTCCACCTTCACGAGCGCCGCGAGTTCTTCCACTTGCGCGTCGGTGAGATCCACCAGAATTCGGCTCATTTCCGGCTCCATAGATGATATACATATCGTATATCACTGAGTCTAGCCGTACAAAACAAAAAACCCGCGCCGGATCAAGATCCGTGCGCGGGTTTTCTTTTATCGCCGACGCGCGAGGCGGGTCGGTTAGACGGGGATCACTCCCACTCAATCGTCGCAGGCGGCTTACCCGAAATGTCGTACACGACACGGTTGATGCCGCGCACTTCATTGATGATGCGGTTCGACACATGGCCGAGCAGCTCATGCGGCAGATGCGCCCAATGCGCCGTCATGAAGTCGAGCGTCTGCACCGCGCGCAGCGCGACGACGTACTCATACGTGCGGCCATCGCCCATCACGCCTACGCTCTTGACCGGCAGGAACACGGCGAACGCCTGGCTCGTCAGCTCATACCACGACTTGCCGGTTTCCTTGTCGATGGTGTTGCGCAGCGTCTCGATGAAGATCGCGTCTGCGCGGCGCAGCAGGTCCGCGAAATCGCGCTTCACTTCGCCGAGAATACGCACGCCCAGACCCGGGCCCGGGAACGGATGGCGATACACCATGTCGTGCGGCAGACCGAGCTTCACGCCCAGTTCGCGCACTTCGTCCTTGAACAGTTCGCGCAGCGGCTCGAGCAGCTTCAGGTTCAGCGTTTCCGGCAGACCGCCCACGTTGTGGTGGCTCTTGATCGTGTGCGCGCCCTTCTTGCCCTTGCCCGCCGACTCGATCACGTCCGGGTAGATCGTGCCTTGCGCCAGCCACTTCGCGTCCGTGAGCTTGCCCGCTTCGGTCTGGAACACTTCGACGAACTCGGCGCCGATGATCTTGCGCTTCGCTTCGGGATCGGTCACGCCCGCCAGCTTCGACATGAACGCCTGGCTCGCGTCGACGTGAATCACCTTCACGCCGAGGTTGTCCGCGAACATCGACATGACCTGTTCGGCTTCGTTCAGGCGCAAGAGGCCGTGATCGACGAACACGCAGGTCAGCTGGTCGCCGATCGCGCGATGCAGCAGCGCCGCCGCCACCGACGAATCCACGCCGCCCGACAGGCCGAGAATGACGTGTTCCTTGCCGACCTGCTTGCGGATCGCCTCGACGGCTTCGTCGATGTAGTGACCCATTTCCCAGTCGGCCTTCGCGTTACAGATGCCCAGCACGAAGCGTTCGAGCATCGCGCGGCCCTGCACCGTGTGCGTGACTTCCGGGTGCCATTGCAGGCCGTAGAAGTGACGCGCCTCGTCGGCCATCGCCGCGATCGGGCACGATTCCGTCGACGCCATCAGCTGGAAGCCCGCCGGCATTTCGATGACCTTGTCGCCGTGGCTCATCCACACCTTGAGCATGCCGTGGCCTTCGGCCGTACGGAAATCTTCGATGCCGTTCAGGAAGCTCGTGTGATTGCGCGCGCGCACTTCGGCGTAGCCGAATTCGCGCAGGTGGCCGCCGTCGACCTTGCCGCCGAGCTGCTCGGCCATCGTCTGCATGCCGTAGCAGATGCCGAGCACGGGCACGCCCAGCTCGAACACGGCTTGCGGCGCGCGCGGCGTGTCGGTTTCGGTGACCGAATTCGGGCCGCCCGAAAGGATGATGCCCTTCGGTGCGAATTCGCGGATGAACGCGTCGTCGACGTCGTACGGATGGATTTCCGAGTAGACGTTGGCTTCGCGCACGCGGCGCGCGATCAGCTGGGTGACTTGCGAACCGAAGTCGAGGATCAGGATTTTGTCGTGCATGGCAGCGGACGAGACCTCAAAAAGAACGGATACAGAAAGCCGCGCGCTGGCTGAGCATGGCGCGCGGCAAGAATTTTTCGGACCGGGGCGCGGAACCTTGCCGCCGTGGAGCGGCGCGGTTCGGGCGGACTGTCGGGCGTGCTACAAGGCGTACTGCGTCTGTCGAAACGGTGGCCGGGTGCGCGCGGCTTAGCCACGCAGCGGCGGCCTCGGTGCGTCGGCGGCTTCGTCTCGCGCGGTGACGCGCGCATCCGCCGCTTCGGCTGCATCGGCGGCTCCAGCCACCGGCTGCGATGCCGTTGCCGTGGTCGTCGTGGTCGTCGTTGTGACACCAGGCGCCACGGGCTCCGTCACCACCGGCTCGACGGCAGGCGCCGCCTTCTCGCGCGCGAATACCGGCTTCGCGTAGACCACCGGCTCGTCGCGCCGGGCTTTCGCCGCGGCACGCGCTTCGCGCTCCTGCGCGGCGGCTTCGGAAGCCAGCACGCGATCGCGTTGCTTCACCGCGCCCGCGAGACGCGCACCGCCGAGACCGACGATGATCAGCCAGACCCCGACCGCGCCCGCAACCAGTTGACCGAAGCCCGTGAGCCGCGGCTCGTGCAGGCCGATCAGCCAGACCAGCATCAGCACGCCCGCGATCCAGATGACGTGCCCGGCCGTACGGCCGACCGAGGCGGTCATGGCGCCGTCGATCGCCCCACGCAGCGCGAGCCACGCGAAACCGATCAGCACCACGCCGAACGCCTGTCCAATGAGCGCCGGCTGCGCCTGCACCAGTTGCAGCGCGTTGTACAGCGAGGTCCACGGCGTGAGCAGAAACAGCACGCCGAAACCCAGCAACGTCAACGCATCGACAATCAGTACTATGCGCAGCAGCGGCTTCATCGGGGCTTAGTCCACGTGGTAGTTGGGCGCTTCCTTCGTGATCTGCACATCGTGCACGTGCGATTCGTTCAGGCCGGCACCGGTGATCTGCACGAACTCCGCCTTCGTGTGCAGTTCGTCGATCGTGCGGCAACCGCAGTAGCCCATCGAGGCGCGCACGCCGCCGATCATCTGGAACAGGATCGCGTTGATCGGGCCCTTGTAGGCCACACGGCCTTCGATGCCTTCCGGCACGAGCTTGTCGATGTTCGCCGAGTTGTCCTGGAAGTAGCGGTCTGCCGCGCCGTCCTTCATCGCGCCGACCGAACCCATGCCGCGGTACGACTTGTACTGGCGGCCCTGGAACAGGAACACGTCGCCCGGCGATTCTTCGGTGCCCGCGAACATGCTGCCCATCATCACGGCGTTCGCGCCGGCGGCCAGCGCCTTCGACACGTCACCCGAGTAGCGCACGCCGCCGTCGGCGATGCACGGCACGCCGGTGCCCTTGAGGGCTTCCGCGACATTCGAGATTGCCGTGATCTGCGGCACGCCCACACCCGCGACGATACGCGTCGTGCAGATCGAGCCCGGGCCGATACCGACCTTCACGCCGTCCGCGCCGTACTCGACGAGCGCGCGCGCGGCATCCGCCGTGGCGATGTTGCCGCCGATCACTTCGACGTGCGGGAAGTTCTGCTTGACCCAGCGAACGCGCTCGAGCACGCCCTTGCTGTGGCCGTGCGCCGTATCGACGACGATGACGTCGACGCCGGCCTGCACCAGCAGTTCGACACGTTCCTCGTTGTCCGGGCCGACGCCGACTGCCGCGCCCGCGCGCAGCTTGCCGTGCTCGTCCTTACAGGCGGCCGGGTGCTCGGTCTGCTTGGTGATGTCCTTGACGGTCATGAGGCCGCGCAGTTCGAACGCGTCGTTCACGACCAGCACGCGCTCGAGGCGGTGGCTGTGCATCAGCGACTTGGCGTCGGCCAGCGGCGTGCCTTCCTTGACGGTGACGAGGCGCTCGCGCGGCGTCATGATCGAACGCACGGGTTCGTCGAGACGCGTTTCGAAGCGCAGGTCGCGGTTCGTCACGATACCGACGAGTTGCGCGCCTTCCACGACCGGGAAGCCCGAAATGCCATGCTGCTGCGAGAGCGCGATGACATCGGCGACCTTCATCTGCGGCGGCACGGTGATCGGATCGCGCACGACGCCCGACTCGAAACGCTTGACCTTCGCGACTTCGCGCGCCTGCTCGGCCGGCGTGAGGTTCTTGTGGACGATACCGACGCCACCCTGCTGCGCCATGGCGATTGCCAGACGGCCTTCCGTGACGGTATCCATTGCGGCCGACACGAGCGGAATGTTCAGGGAGATATTGCGGGTCAGCCGGGTCTTCAGGCTGGTGTCGCGCGGGAGAACGTCGGAGAAGGCGGGAACGAGGAGCACGTCATCGAACGTGAGTGCTTTCTGGATCAGACGCATGGCAAATCCTATAGGCGCAAAAGCAGATTATACGGGATACCGCCCTGGAAATCATCAGTGCCTACAGTAGCTTAGCGCCGAATTTGGGATTTCCGCGAAGTTTTGAACGGGTGCGGCGGTGGCCTGGCCTTCGCGAACGCATCGCGAATTCGACCCGAATTTCATCGCGCGCCACCTTGCCTGCGCATCGCCTTCACCTGCCCCGGGGCGCCGCCCGGAACGCCCATGCAGGATTGAACAAGACGCGCGCGCCCCGCCCCGCTATCCTGACGCCTGTTCTGTGCGGCCATGCGGGCCGCCTGTGCGCCAGGAGGCGCAATCAAGCGCAATCAAGCGCAATCAAGCGATGTGAAGCGGAGGCAAGTGAAATGCAGCGTGGTGTGTTGTACGGCGTGTTGGCCGGGGCGTTATGGGGAACCGTCTTTCTGGTGCCCCGGCAATTACCGGAGTTTTCGCCGCTGCTGCTGAGTGCCGGGCGCTACGTGATGTACGGGCTCGTCTCGCTCGCCGCGCTGATGCCGATGCTGCGCCGCGTCTGGCCGCGCATCACGCGCGCGGACCTGATCGCGCTCGTCAAGCTCGCGCTGATGGGCAACCTGCTCTATTACCTCTTTCTCGCCAGTGCGATCCATCTCGTGGGCATCGCGCCCGCCTCGCTGATCGTCGGCGTGCTGCCGGTGACCGTCACGTATCTGGGCCGCGGCGACCACGGCGCCGTGCCGCTCTCGAAGCTCGTCTGGCCGCTCGTGATGATCGCGGTCGGCATCGTCTGCATCAACGTGGATGTGTTCACGGCGGCGGGCGCGTCGGACCACGCGAGCGTGCTGACCAAGATCGCCGGGCTCGGCTGCGCGGTCGGCGCGCTGATCTGCTGGACCTGGTTCGCAGTCGAAAACGCGCGCTATCTGCAGCGCAACGACCACTTCGGCGGCAATGAATGGTCGGTGCTCTGGGGCGTGGTCACGGGCGCGCTTGGCGCTCTGCTGTGGCTCGTGATTCTCGTGCTGCCGTCCGGCTCGGTGCAGGAAACGGTCGCCGACGGCCGCTGGGCCACGTTCTGGCAGCTCAACCTCGTGCTGGCGATCGGCGCATCGTGGCTCGGCAACGGGCTCTGGAACGCGGCCGCCAAACGCCTGCCGCTCACGCTGTCCGGGCAGATGATCGTGTTCGAGACGCTGTTCGCGCTGCTCTATGGTTTCATCTACGACCACCGCCTGCCGCGCCCGCTCGAAATCGCGGCCATCGTGCTGCTGATGGCGGGCGTGAGCTGGTCGGTCCGCCAGCACGCGAGCGGACCGGAAGACACCGCGCACGGCGGCGGCATCGTGCCGGAAGGCGATCTGCCGGGCCTCGGCGGCGATTCGGGCACGCACACGCCCGGCAACGGCAGCGAGCGACGCCGCAAGACGGCCTGAGCGCCCGCCTCAGCGCGGAATCCGCAGCGCGGCGTTCGCGGCGAAAAACGCTCGCCCAAAAGCATTCGGCGCGGTCCATCGAACGATGGCCGCGCCGAATTTTTATCGGTCAGACTAAAACGCCGGAGCGCTCAGCGCGAATCCTTGTTCTGCCACTTGCGCCCCTCGATGGAGCCTTCCTTGCGCGTCTTGTCGACGCGGCGCTGGCGCGCGAGCTTGGGATCGACGAGCAGCGGACGGTAGATTTCCACGCGGTCGTGGTCGGCGAGCACCGTGTCGAGCGCCTTGAGCTTGCCGTAGACGCCCACCTTCTGTTTCGTCAGATCGATCTCGGGATGGCGCGCGAGCACGCCGCTCGCCTCGATGGCCTGCTGCACCGTCGCGCCCGGCGCCAGTTGCACGCCGATGAGCGTCTGCGCGTCGGGCAGCGCGTAGCAGACGTCGATGGAAAGTGTCGCGCTCATACCTTGTTCTTGCCGTAACGCTGGTCGGCACGCTTGACGAACGAATCGACAAAGGTGTTCGCGATGTGATGGAACACCGGCCCGATGATCTTCTCGAGAATGATGTTAGAAAACTCGTAGTGCAGCGAGAATTCGATCTTGCAGGCGTCGGCGCGCAGCGGCGTGAAGCGCCAGGAGCCCGTGAACTTCTTGAAAGGGCCGTCCGTGAACTCCATATCGATACGCTCGGGGCGCGTCTGCGTGTTGCGGGTGGCGAAGTGCTGCTTGATGCCCTTGAAGTTGATGTCGATCTTCGCCTCCATGCCGGTTTCGTCCTTGCGACGAACCTCGACGCCGCCGCACCACGGCAGGAAGTTGGGATAGTCGTCGACGTCGGTGACGAGGTCGAACATCTGTTCCGCCGAATGGCGAATCAACACGGTTTTCTGGACATCCGCCATAAATTGCGCAATGCGAGGCAAGGGTGAAAGCGCGACGGGCTTTCGCTGGCCCGCTTTGCTAAAATCCTAATTTTACAAGAGTTGGGCCTTTTCCATTTTCCTATGAGCATCATCGACAACAGAAAAGCGTTCTTCGACTACTTCATCGAAGAGCGCTACGAGGCGGGGCTCGTGCTCGAAGGATGGGAGGTCAAGGCAATGCGCGCCGGGCGGGCCCAGATCAAGGAAGGCTACGTCGTGATCAAGGACGGCGAGCTTTACCTGATCGGCACGCACATCAGCCCGCTGCCGGAGGCCTCGACGCACATCAATCCCGATCCCACGCGCACGCGCAAGCTGCTGCTGCACCGCGAGCAGATCGACAAGCTGATCGGCAAGATCGAGCAGCGCGGCTTTACGCTCGTGCCCCTGAATTTTCACTACAAGGGCGGCCGCGTGAAGTGCGAAATCGGCCTCGCGAAGGGCAAGAAGCAGCACGACAAGCGCGAAACCGAGAAGCAGCGCGACTGGCAGCGCGAAAAGGCGCGCCTGATGCGCACGCCGACGTAAGCGATCAGCAGGCGCATTCCGGTTCCCTGCGTTCGGATGCAAAAAGGGCGGCCTCGAGCCGCCCTTTTTTCGTCTGATCTGGACCGGAACGACGCCAACCCGGCACCAAAATCGCGCGGATTTGCCGCAGCCGCGCGCGCCTGAATCGGCCTCAGACGTCCTTAAGCGCCCTTCGCCGCGTCCCGGCTCAACTGCCCTTCCTTCATGCCCGTGCGGTTCACGATGGTCAGCGCCGACGCGATCATCGAGCTCAGATCGCTCATATTGCCGGGCACGATCAGCGTGTTGCCCTGCTTGGCCAGATTGCCGAATGCGTTCACGTACTGCTCGGCCACCTTGAGGTTGACGGCGTCCATGCCGCCCTGCGCCTGGATCGAATTGCCGATCTTCTGGATCGCCTGCGCGTTCGCCTCGGCCACCGCCAGAATCGCCGCCGCCTGGCCTTGCGCCTGGTTGATGGCTGCCTGCCTCTCGCCTTCCGACTTCTGGATCGCCGCCTCGCGCGCGCCCGCCGCGAGGTTGATCTGCTCCTGCTTGCGCCCTTCCGACGCCGCGATCAGCGCACGCTTCTCGCGCTCGGCCGTGATCTGCGCCTGCATCGCATGGAGGATTTCCTTCGGCGGCGTGAGATCCTTGATCTCGTAGCGCAGCACCTTCACGCCCCAGTTCGATGCCGCTTCATCCAGCGACGACACCACGCTGTGATTGATGAAATCGCGCTCCTCGAAGGTCTTGTCGAGCTCCAGCTTGCCGATCACCGAGCGCAGCGTGGTTTGCGAAAGCTGCGTGATCGCGAACACGAAATTGCTGGAGCCGTACGACGCCTTCATCGGATCGGTGACCTGAAAGTACAGCACGCCGTCGACCTGAAGCTGGGTGTTGTCGCGCGTGATACAGATCTGGCTCGGCACGTCGAGCGGGATTTCCTTGAGCACGTGCTTGTAAGCCACGCGATCGATAAAAGGCAGCACGATCGTGAGGCCCGGCGTGAGCGTCGCGTGGTAGCGGCCCAGACGCTCCAGCACCCACGCGTGCTGCTGCGGCACGATTTTGACCGTCTTCGAGACCAGCACGATGACGATCACGAGCAAAATCAACCCGACGACAGGCACTTGCATACGCTTCCCCCTTGAGCTTCGATTGGCTTGTTACGAATGTTCACGCGTGACGCGCCGCGCCCGCTTCGCGATGCGCGCCCACGATCAGACAGTTGCCGCGCACGGCCTGGATTTCATAGAGATGGGCGTTGTCCGGCTCGCCGGGTGCGAGCTCCACGTCCCATTCGGCGCCACGATACATCGTGCGCGCACGGCCCTCGTGCCACGCGGCGACGGTCAATGTCGAGCCGATGTCGAGATTCACGCCAGGATCGGTCGAAGCGTCGACCATGCGGCGGCGACGGCCAAAGCGCGAGCGGCGCAGCACGATCACGGCGATCAGCGCGACGAGCGCCGCGCACATCAGTTGCAAGTCGAGCGGCGCACCCAGCCCATAGGCTGCCACGCCCGCCAGAAAGCCCAGCGCGATCATCAGCAGATAGAAGGTGCCGGTCATCAGCTCGGCCACGATCAGCACGCCCGCGCCGATCCACCAGAACACACCATGCGGACCCACTTCGACCTCCCAAAGCAAAACACCCCGGATAGACCGGGGTGTTATAGCACGAAGCTGACACTTTTTTCCGCAGCATGCGAAAGTGAAGCGTAAGGAACCTCGACCGCCTCAACCTTCACACACTGCGCGCCACATACGAGATGCATGGGGCGCGTGCTTCTTTACTTGCCTTGCGACTTTGCCAGCGCCTGCCACGTCTCGACGACCGTGTCCGGGTTCAGCGAGATCGAAGCGATGCCTTCGTCGGCGAGCCACTGGGCGAAGTCCGGATGATCGGACGGGCCCTGGCCGCAGATGCCGACGTACTTGTCCAGGCGGCGGCAGGTTTCGATCGCGCGCTTGAGCAGGTACTTGACGGCCGGATCGCGTTCGTCGAAGTCGGCGGCCAGCAGTTCCATGCCCGAGTCGCGGTCGAGGCCGAGCGTGAGCTGCGTGAGGTCGTTCGAGCCGATCGAGAAGCCGTCGAAGTACTGCAGGAACTCTTCGGCGAGGATCGCGTTCGACGGCACTTCGCACATCATGATGAGGCGCAGGCCGTTTTCGCCGCGCTTCAGGCCGTACTTCGCGAGCAGGCCGACCACGCGCTCCGCCTGCTTCAGCGTACGCACGAACGGCACCATGATCTCGACGTTCGCGAGGCCCATTTCTTCACGCACGCGCTTGAGCGCCAGGCACTCCATTTCAAACGCCTGCGCGAAGTCGTCGGCGATGTAACGCGACGCGCCGCGGAAACCCAGCATCGGGTTTTCTTCATCCGGCTCGTAGCGCGAGCCGCCGATCAGCTTCTTGTACTCGTTCGACTTGAAGTCGGACATACGCACGATGACGGGCTTCGGATAGAACGCCGCCGCGATCGTGGCGATGCCTTCCGTGAGCTTGTCGACGTAGAACGCGCGCGGCGACGCATGGCCGCGTGCCACGCTTTCCACGGCCTTCTTCAGGTCGGCGTCGACGTTCGGGTACTCGAGAATCGCCTTCGGGTGAACGCCGATGTTGTTGTTGATGATGAACTCGAGACGCGCGAGGCCCACACCTGCGTTCGGCAGCTGGGAAAAGTCGAACGCGAGTTGCGGGTTGCCGACGTTCATCATGATCTTGACCGGAATGGCCGGCAGCTCGCCACGCTGGACTTCGCTGACTTCCGTTTCCAGCAGACCGTCGTAGATGCGGCCTTCGTCGCCTTCCGCGCACGACACCGTCACCAGCGCGCCGTCCTTCAGCAGGTCGGTTGCGTCGCCGCAGCCCACGACTGCCGGCACGCCCAGCTCACGCGCGATGATCGCCGCGTGGCAGGTACGGCCGCCACGATTCGTGACGATTGCCGCTGCGCGCTTCATCACCGGCTCCCAGTTCGGGTCGGTCATGTCGGCGACCAGCACGTCGCCCGGCTGCACGCGTTCCATTTCGGACGGATCGTGAATCACCTTCACGCGGCCCGCCCCGATCTTCTGACCGATTGCGCGGCCCGTTGCGAGAACCTGCGACTGGCCCTTGAGCTTGAAGCGCTGCTCGGCCTTGCCGGCGGCCTGGCTCTTCACGGTTTCCGGGCGTGCCTGGAGAATGAAGATCTTGCCGTCGAGACCGTCCTTGCCCCACTCGATGTCCATCGGACGCTGGTAGTGCTTCTCGATGATGACCGCGTACTTGGCCAGCTCGATCACGTCTTCGTCGGTGATCGAGAAACGGTTGCGCTGTTCGTGCGAGACGTCGACCGTCTTCACGCGGCCCGGCTCGCCCGGCTGCGTGAATTCCATCTTGATGAGCTTCGAGCCGATCGAGCGGCGGATGATCGGGGCCTTGCCCTGTTCGAGCGTGGTCTTGAAAACGTAGAACTCGTCCGGGTTCACGGCGCCCTGCACGACGGTCTCACCGAGGCCGTAGCTCGACGTGATGAACACCGCTTCCTTGAAGCCCGATTCCGTGTCCAGCGTGAACATCACGCCAGCGGAGCCGCGGTCCGAACGGACCATGCGCTGCACGCCAGCCGACAGCGCGACCTCAGCGTGGGTGAAGCCCTTGTGGACGCGATACGAGATAGCGCGGTCGTTGTAGAGCGACGCGAACACGTGCTTGAGACGGTCGAGCACGTCGTCGATGCCGACCACGTTCAGGTAGCTTTCCTGCTGACCGGCGAACGAAGCGTCGGGCAGATCTTCCGCCGTTGCCGACGAACGCACCGCGAACGAGAGTTCCGACGGCGAGCTCGCCTTCAGCGTTTCGAAGCCAGTGCGAATGTCGGCTTCCAGCTGCGGCTGCAGCGGCGCGTCGACGATCCATTGACGGATTTCCTTACCCGCTTCGGCCAGCGCCTTGACGTCGTCGACGTCGAGCGTTTCCAGACGGGCGGCGATCCGCTCGGTCAGGTTGTTGTGCTTCAGGAAGTCGCGGAAAGCGAGCGCGGTCGTCGCGAAACCCGTGGGTACGCGCACGCCAGCCTCAGCCAACTGGCTGATCATTTCGCCGAGCGAGGCGTTCTTGCCGCCCACGATCTCGACATCGGTCATCCGCAACTGCTCGAAAGGCACTACATACGCCTGATCCTTGGCAACGGTGTTAGTCATACAAGCCCCTAAGTGTGAAAAAAATTCACGGCTGCGCAAGTGGGCTCGAACGCGGTCCGCTCATAGGAAGCGGATTCGCGTCTTGCGCAACCTGTTGGAGAAGCAATCGCCGATGGCGCGACAGCTCACAAACAACGGGAGGAAAAGCAGGAAGATGCGCGCGATTGCAAGGAGTTATGCAAATTCGCTGCAAGTTGACGCCAGTTTCAGCCACGATGGGCTGCCGTTTGGCGTGGTTGCACTGCAATTGCTTATCCAACAGGTTGCCGCTATTCTACCGTGCCGACTACAGAAAATGTGTCAGTCGGCGAGAATCGCGCCGCGGCCCCGCCCGCAGGCGCCGTCCGGGCGCCCAAGCCCGTCCTGTGAGCCGCACAGCAGTTCACGTACCCAGCCTCATCCGATGCCGCCAACCGTATTCATCGTCTCCGACGGTACCGGGATCACCGCCGAGACCTTCGCGCATTCGATCCTGTCGCAGTTCGACCAGAAATTCCGCCTCGTGCGTGTTCCGTTCATCGATTCGACGGAAAAAGCCTATTCGACCGCCGAAAAAATCAACGAAGCCGCCATTCAGGAAGGCCGCCGCCCGATCGTCTTCACGACGCTCGTGGACAGCAATTCGAACGAGATTGTTAAACGCGCGAATGCGCTCGTGCTCGACATGTTCCAGACCTTCGTGGAACCGCTCGAACAGGAGCTGGAGCTCAAGTCGAGCCACGCAATGGGCCGCGGCCACCAGAACGCCGATACCGACGAGTACAAGAACCGCATCGAGGCGATCAACTTCTCGCTCGCGCACGACGACGGCCAGTCCGACCGCAATCTCGCCGACGCCGATGTGATCCTCGTCGGCGTGTCGCGCAGCGGCAAGACGCCGACGAGCCTCTATCTGGCGATGCAGTACGGCGTGAAGGCCGCGAACTATCCGCTGATTCCCGACGACTTCGAGCGCGGCAAGATGCCGAATTCGCTGCTGCCGCATCGCGGCAAGATTTTCGGCCTGTCGATCGATCCGCAGCGCCTCACGGAAATCCGCAACGAGCGCCGTCCTGGCAGCAAGTACGCGGCGCTGGAGAATTGCCGCTACGAGGTGAATGAGGCCGAGGCGATGATGCGCCGCGAAGGCATCAAGTGGCTCTCGTCCACGCACAAGTCGATCGAGGAAATCGCCACGACGATCCTGCAGGAAATCCGCATCGACAAGCCGGCTTACTGAGCTTTGGCGCGCGGGCGATCCCGCAGCGGATTGCAGCAAACGATCCGCAAGATTCGGCGAAACAATCCGCGATAAAAATCAGCGCGCGCGGCGCTGCTGCCGGCATTGCTCGAACACGCACACGGCGGCGGCCGCCGCCACGTTCAGCGACTCCATGCCGCCCGGCTGCGGAATCGTCACGCGCAGCGCTGCCGCGTCGCGCCAGACCTGCGAGACGCCCGCGCCTTCGTTGCCGAACACCCACGCCACTTGCCCCGTGAGATCGGCTTCGTCGATGGCCTGTGCGCCGTGTGAATCCGTAATCACGACGGGCACGCCGAGCAGATCGACGAGCGTCTCCGGTTCGACGTTCTCGAACACCTGCAACAGGAAATGCGCGCCCATCGCCGAGCGCAGCACCTTCGACGACCACGCGTAAGCCGTGCCCGGCGTGCAGAACACCTTGTCGATGCCCGCCGCCGCCGCGCTGCGCAGGATCGAGCCGACGTTGCCCGCGTCCTGCAGGCCGTCGAGCACGAGACAGGTCGATTCGACGCGGTGCGGCAGCGTCGCTTCGGGCATATCGACGAGCAGCAACATGCCAGCGCCGTGCACGACGTTGGACAACTGGCCGAACAGCGCGTCGGGCAGCGTGATCACGCGGCGCTCGTCCACGCGCGCGACGATATCCTGCGCCTCCGCGTGCGCGAGCGCGCCTTCGGTCACGACGCAGTATTCGGGCTGCGAGCCGCCGTCGAGCCATGCGCTCGCCAGATGGAAGCCTTCGAGCAGCGCCTGATGCGCGCGGCGCTGCTGATGGGTCGAGCCGGCCAGCGCCTTGAGGCGCTTGTAGAGCGGATTGTCGCGCGAGGTAATGGCTTTCACGGGCGGGCCTGACGATCAGTAATGCGATGAATGAAAAGGAAAACGGCGCCGCACGAGGCGACGCCGATGGGGCTGCGCGGCGGCATCGGCGCGGCTAGAGCGGCGCGAACGCGTCGCCTTCGGCAGCGGACGCAGCCTTATTGGCGCTCGCGGTCAGGACCACGCCGTGCAGCGCAAACGCCTCGCGCACCGGCGCGAACGAACGCCGATGATGCTCGCACGGCCCATGCTCGCGCAGCGCGGCCAGATGCTGCGCCGTGCCGTAGCCCGCGTGCGCGTCGAAGCCGTACGCCGGGAAGGTTTCGTGCATCTGCGTCAGCATCCGGTCGCGCGTGACCTTGGCGATGATCGAGGCCGCCGAAATGGCCGGCACCAGCGCATCGCCGCCGATCACGGCTTCGCTGCGCACCGGCAGCACCGGGCAGCGATTGCCATCGATCTTCGCCAGCGTGGGCGTGATGCTCAGGCCCTCGACCGCGCGGCGCATGGCCAGCATGGTCGCGTGCAGGATGTTGAGCGTGTCGATTTCCTCGACGCTCGCTTCGGCCACGCACCAGGCCAGCGAATGCTCGACGATCAGATCGTAGAGCGCATCGCGCGCCTTGGCCGTGAGCGCCTTCGAGTCGTCGAGTCCGGCGATCGGACGCGCCGGATCGAGAATCACGGCGGCCGCGACCACGGGACCGGCGAGCGGGCCGCGCCCGGCTTCGTCGACACCGCAAATCACGTCGTCGGGCGACTCGAACAGCAGACCGGCCTGCTCCGCGCGCTGCAGGCGCACGGCGCGCTTTTGCGCGGCCTGCGACGGCGCCTTCGCTCGCGTTGCCGCGCCCGCCGCACCCTTCGGCGCGGCTTTCGCGCGGGTCGTCCGTTCCGTCATGCCTTGCTCCTGCGGCCTTCGGCGATACGCGCGACCACTTCCGCCGCGCGCTCCGCCGTGTTCTGGCGCAGCGCGTGATGCATCTGCGTGAACACCTCCGTCAGCGTGCGCCGGTTCGCCTCGTCGTGCAACTGCGTGAGCGTGGCTTCGGCGAGCGCCTCGGGCGTCGCGAAATGCTGAAGAATCTCGGGCACGACGAAGCGCCCCGCGAGAATGTTCGGCAGACCGACATAGGGCAGATAGCCCTGGCGGCGCATGATCTGGCCCGTGAGCCAGGGCACCTTGTACGAGATGACCATCGGCTTCTTGAGCAGCGCGGCTTCCAGCGTGACCGTGCCGCTTTTCACGAGGATCGCGTCGGCGGCCGTCATCGCGACTTGCGACTGACCGTCGATGATCGTGAGCGCGAGACCCTGATGCGAATTCGCGAGTTCCTGCAACTGCGCGTGGATCGCCGGCGTGGCCGCCGGCATCACGAAGCGCAGGCCCGGCTCGCGCTGCTGCATGATCTGCATCGCGTCGAAGAAGGTCGGGCCGATCAGGTTGATCTCCGAGCGCCGGCTGCCCGGCAGCACGGCGATCACCGGGCCGCTTTCGGGCAGGCCCAGCGCGCGGCGCGCGGCCGGCACGTCGGGTTCGAGCGGAATCTCGTCGGCGAGCGGGTGCCCCACGTAGGAGGCGGCCACACCGGCCTTTTCGAGAATCGCCGTTTCGAACGGGAACACGCAGAGCATGTGATCCACCGACTTCTGGATCTTCTTGATGCGCCCGCCCCGCCACGCCCAGATCGACGGGCAGACGAAGTGCACCGTCGGAATGCCGGCGTCGCGCAGCGGGTGTTCGAGACCAAAGTTGAAATCCGGCGCGTCGACGCCGATGAAGACGTCGGGCGGATCCGCGAGCAGCTGATGCTTGAGCTCGTTGCGGATGCGCAGGATTTCGGGAATGTGCTTGAGCGCCTCGACGTAGCCGCGCACGGTGAGCTTGTCCATCGGCCAGTGCGCGTCGAAACCGACGGCCTGCATGCGCGGGCCGCCGATTCCGTAGTACTGCGTGCTATCCGGCAGCTTGCTGACGAGCCCCTTGAGCAGCGACGCCGCGAGCAGGTCGCCGGACGGTTCCCCGGCGACCATCGCGAGACGTAGCGGACGGTTTTGCAGCGCCATCGTTTAGCGGATGATGCCGCGCTGCGACAGCTCGACGAAATCGAGCAGCGCCTTCACGTGCTGGTCGCCGTCGCCGCCCGCCTGGGCGAGTTCGGCGAGCTGCACCTTCGCCTCTTCGAGCGACAGGCTGTTCTTGTAGAGCGTGCGGTACGCCGAGCGCAGCGCCGAGATGGCGTCGGGCGAGAAACCGCGGCGGCGCAGACCTTCGACGTTGATGCCGTGCGGCACCGCCTTGTTGCCTGCGGCGACCACGAACGGCGGCACGTCCTGCACGAGCGCCGAGGCGCCGCCGACCATCGAGTGCGCGCCGATGCGCACGAACTGGTGCACGCCGGTCATGCCGCCGACGATCGCGTAATCGTCGACGATCACGTGGCCCGCGAGCTGCGCGTTGCTCGACATGATGATGTTGTTGCCCAGACGGCAGTCGTGACCGACGTGCACGTAGGCCATGATCCAGCAGTCGTCGCCGATCGAGGTGATGCCGGTGTCTTGCACCGTCCCCGTGTGCAGCGTCGTGAACTCGCGAATGGTGTTGCGGTTGCCGATCACGAGCTTCGTGGGTTCGCCCTTGTACTTCATGTCCTGCGGGCGGCCGCCGACCGACGCGTAATGGCCGATGCTGTTGTCTTCGCCGATCGTGGTGTGGCCTTCGATCACGCTGTGCGAGCCGATCTTGGTGCGCGCACCGATGGTGACGTTCGCGCCAACGATCGCATACGGGCCGATCTCGACCGTTTCATCGACCTGTGCGCCCGGCTCGACGATCGCAGTGGGATGGATCCTGCTCATTCGTCCTCGCTCTCCGAATTCTGTTAGCGTGCCCGCGCGCCACCCGGCGCGCGACGGCATTGCGCGGCGCGTCTTATTGCGCTGCGTCCATTTTCTTGACGGTGCACATCAGTTCCGCTTCGCAGGCGACCACGCCTTCGACTTCGGCGACGGCCTTGAACTTCCAGATGCCGCGCATATAGCGCTCGAACGTCACGTTCAGGATCAGCTGGTCGCCCGGCTCGACCACGCGCTTGAAGCGCGCGCCGTCGATGCCGACGAAGTAATACAGCGTGTTCTCGAAGTCCTGCTCCTCTTCCGAGAACGTGAGCAGCGCGGCGGTCTGGGCCAGCGCTTCGAGAATCATCACGCCGGGCATGACCGGACGCTGCGGGAAATGGCCCGTGAAGAAGGGCTCGTTGATCGTCACATTCTTCAACGCCTTGATGCTCTTGTGCGGCTCGAGCTCGATGACCCGATCCACCATCAGGAACGGATAGCGGTGCGGCAGCAGCGTGAGGATCTTGTGGATGTCGAAGTTGAGTTTTTCGATGTTCATGGTGGTTCTGCTCACGCAGGAATTGCGCGTGTGACTATCGGATGCGATGCCTGAAGTGCCTGACGTACCTCGTCGGCCCGCGCTGAGGCGCAGTATGCGCCACGCGCTGCCCTTCGTGCATGCGGATTGCCCCGGGGCCGACGGCCCGAGGCCCGGAACGCAAAGCGGCACGCAAAAAACGGCGCCCGCGCGTGGCGCCGGCTTTTGCGTGCCGGCCAGGCCGCGCGCCGTATGACTCGCAACGACGCGCTGCCCGGTGCCCCGAAACTGCTGTTGATTCTTATGGGTTCTCTTGCCTGTGCCAGCTCAGGCGTCGCCTTGCGGCTTCTGGGCGGCTTCGAGCGCCCGGATGCGGTCCCGCAGCTTGTCGATGTTGCGAAGCAGCGCGGCGCTCTTGTTCCAGTCGGCGTGATCGACCGCCGGGAACGCGCTCGTGTAGATGCCGGCCTTGGGCAGCGACTTCGAGACGCCCGACTTCGCCGTAACGATCACGTAATCGCCCAGCGTGACGTGCCCCGCGATGCCGACCGCGCCGCCGATCATGCAGTGCTTGCCGATCGTCGTGCTGCCGGCGATGCCCGCGCAGCCCGCGATGACGGTGTAAGCCCCGACGCGGCAGTTATGGCCGATCTGCACGAGGTTATCGATCTTCACGCACTCTTCGATGATCGTGTCGGCCATTGCGCCGCGGTCGATCGTCGTGTTCGCGCCAATTTCGACATCCGGCCCGATCGAGACGCCGCCGACTTGCGGAATCTTGACCCAGCTGCCCGTGCGCGCCTCGCCCTCGCCCGTGAAATCGGGCGCGAAACCGAAGCCGTCCGAGCCGATCACGGCGCCCGCATGCACGATCGCGCGCGCACCGAACTTGCAGCCGTGATAGACCGTGACGCCCGGGTAGAAGTGCGCGCCCTCGCCCACCTGGGTGCCGCGGCCGATGAACACGTTCGCGTCCAGACGCACGTTCTCGCCGATCACGGCGCCCGCTTCCACGGTGACGTTCGGGCCGATCACCGCGCTCGCGGCGATTTTGGCCGACGCGTCGACGTGCGCGCTCGGGTGCACGCCAGGCTGCGTTTTCGGCGTAGCGAGGTCGATGAACGCCTGCGCGACACGCGCGAAGTAAGCATACGGATTGGGTGTGACGATGAAGTTGCGGCCCTCGCGCGAAGCGAGCTTTGCAAGATCGTTCGGGCTGATCAGGACCGCGCCGGCGCGGGTGGCGTCCACCTGCGACAGGTACTTCGGATTGGCGAGGAACGCCAGCTGCTGCGGACCGGCCTGGTCGAGCGGCGCGAGCGAGCCGACGCGTTGCGCCGGATTCCCGACCACTTCGCCGCCGAACCGCCCGGCGATTTCCTCAAGCGTAAATGCCATACGCGTGCTGCTCCTGCCTTAGTTACTGTTGCTGCCGGTGCTGTTGGCTGCGAGCGCCTTCAGCACCTGGTCGGTGATGTCGATGCGCGGGCTCACGTACACCGCTTCCTGCACGATCAGGTCGTAATGCTGCTGTTCGGCGATCTGCTTGATGACCTTGTTCGCGCGGTCGAGCACCGCGGCCAGTTCTTCGTTGCGGCGCTGGTTCAGGTCCTCGCGGAACTCGCGCTGCTTGCGCTGGAAGTCGCTGTCGAGCTGCGACAGATCGCGCTGCTTCTGCGCGCGGTCGGTCGCCGACATCGACGGACCGTTCTTGTCGATCGAGTCCGACATCGTCTTCAGACGCTGCGCCATGTCCTGCAAGTCCTTGTCGCGCTTCGCGAACTCGGCTTCGAGCTTGGTCTGCGCGGCCTTCGCGGGGGCGGATTCGCGCAGGATCCGGTCGGAGTTGACCGCAGCGATCTTGGCTTCCTGCGCATGGGCCGCGCCCGTGCCGAGAGCAAGCATCGCCAGCGACAGCGTCATGGCCCCGATGGTCCGTCTGGAAAACAATCCCGTTAGCAAAGTTATCCTCTCGTTTCTGAAATAGCCTGTGGCGGCGCGTCTCGTCAGAATGCCGTCCCGATCTGGAACTGGAACTTCTGGTACTGGTCGCCTTCGTGTTTCGTGACCGGGAAGCCCAGGCTGAGCTTGAGCGGGCCGATCGGCGAAATCCACGCGAGACCCACGCCATATGCATAGCGCAGACCATTCGAACCGATGCTCGAACCCTCGTCGCCCCAGACGTTACCACCATCGATGAAGGTGAAGACGCGCAGCGTGCGGTCGTAGCCCGTGCCCGGCAGCGGGAACGTGAGTTCGATGTTGCCGACCACCATCTTCGAGCCGCCGATCGGGTCGTTCGTGGTCTTGTCGCGCGGACCGAGCGAGCTCGGTTCGTAGCCACGCACCGAGCCGATACCGCCCGCGTAGTAGTTCTTGAAGATCGGGTACGGCTTGCCGCCGAGACCGTTGCCGTAGCCGGCCTGGAAGTTCATGCCCAGCACGAAGCCGCGCGCGAACGAGTAATAGTACTGCGCCTGGACGTCGGCCTTGTAGTACTGCGTGGCGCCCGCGGGCGTGCCGTATTCGGCGTTCGCCTGCGTGAAGTAACCGCGGCTCGGCACGAGTGCGCTGTCACGCGCATCGCGCGACCAGCCCATCGTGAGCGGCACGTTGTTCGACACGCGGCCGAACTGGTTCACGTAGTCGATGTAGCTCTGCGGCGTGTACGAGTCGACGTCGAGGCGGTCCTGCTCGAAGCCCACGCCGAAGAAGACCGTGTCGACTTCCGAGAACGGAATGCCGAACTTCAGGTCGCCGCCAGCCGTGATGATGCGGAAGCTCGAATCGGTCGAGTAGTACAGCGGCTGATACGTGCGGTAGTAGACGTCGGTGATGCGCTTGATGCCGTCCACCGTGAAGTACGGGTCGACCTGCGTGACCGCGAGCGTACGGTACGTCTTCGCGGTGTTCACGTTCACCGACAGCGAGGTGCCCGAACCGAACACGTTGTCCTGCGACACGCCGGCCGACAGCACCACCTTGTCCGTGGACGAGAAGCCCGCGCCCAGCGTGATCGCGCCGGTCGGCTTTTCGGCCACCTTGACGTCGACGTCCACCTGGTCGGCCGTGCCTTCGACCGGCACCGTCGTCACGTCGACGTCGGTGAAGTAGCCCAGACGGTTGATACGGTCTTTCGAGAGCGCGAGGCGGCTCGAATCGAACCACGAGCTTTCGAGCTGGCGCATTTCGCGGCGCACGACTTCGTCGCGCGTGCGGGTGTTGCCCACCACGTTGATGCGGCGCACGTAGACGCGGCGGCTCGGATCGACCTGCAGCGTGAGTTCGACCGTGTGATGCGCCTGGTCGATCTGCGGCAGCGCGTTGACGGTCGCGAATGCGTAACCGTATTCACCGAGCTTGTCGACGATCGTCTTGGTCGTGGCCTGCAGCTTCTCAGCCGAGAACGTATCGCCCGGTTTGATCTTGATCAGCTTGGTGAGCTCGGCTTCACGGTTCAGCAGATTGCCCGCGAGATGGATGCCCGAGATCTTGTACGGCTCGCCCTCATGCAGCCCGATCGTGAGGTACATGTCCTTCTTGTCGGGCGAGATCGACACCTGCGTGGAGTCGATGTTGAACTCGAGGTAGCCGTGGTTCAGGTAGTACGAGCGCACGTTCTCGAGGTCGCCCGTGAGCTTTTCCTTCGAGTACAGGTCGTTCTTCGTGTACCACGAGAACCAGTTCGGCGTGGACAGCTGCATTTCGCTCAGGAGCGTGCCGCTGCTGTATGCCTTGTTGCCGATAAAGTTGATCTGACGGATCTTCGCGCTCGGACCTTCGACCACGGAGAACAGCAGACCGACGCGGTTGCGGTCGATCGGCGTGACGGTGGTGGTCACTTCGGCGGCGTAGAAGCCGCGCGTGAGGTACTGGCGCTTGAGTTCCTGCTCGGCCTTGTCGACGAGTGCCTTGTCGTAGTAGCGGCCTTGCGAGAGACCGACTGCGCGCAGCGCCTTCGTGAGGTTGTCCTTGTCGAATTCCTTGATGCCGGCGAAGTCGATCGTACCGATCGCGGGACGCTCCTGCACCTGAACGACCACGACGCCGCCTTCGGTGGCGATGCGCACGTCGTTGAAAAAGCCCGTCGCATACAATGCGCGGATGGCTTCGGAAGCCTTGTCGTCGTTGAAGGTATCGCCCTGCTTGATGGGCAGGTACGCGAACACCGTGCCCGGCTCGACGCGTTGCAGTCCTTCGATGCGGATGTCCTGTACCACGAAAGGCGTCGTCGCTGCGTGGACAACGAGACCATGTGCGGCGATCGCCGCAGCCGCAACCGTTTTTGGAACCAAGCGATGAGGTCTAAACAACGTGCTTCCCCAGTATGTATAGCTGCATCAGGTCAGGCGGCCCGCCCTCGGTCGCCGCCAGACACCTTTAGAAATGGATTAACCGAGCCAGATCGTTGAACAACGCGATCGCCGACAGCGCGACGATGCAGGCAAGTCCCGCTCGCTGCAGCACGAGCTGCCAGCGATCCGAGACGGCTTTGCCCGTTACGGCTTCAACCGCATAATATAACAGATGCCCCCCGTCCAAAACGGGAATTGGGAGCAGGTTGAGTACGCCCAGGCTAATACTGACAAGGGCGAGGAACGACAGGAATGCCGAAGGACCCAGCCGCGCGCTCTTGCCGGCATAGTCAGCAATCGTCACCGGCCCCGAAAGATTCTTCAGCGAAGCCTCGCCCGTGAGCATGCGGCCGAACATCCGCAGCGAGTACAGCGCGATGTCCCACGTGCGGTAAGCGCCCAGCCGCGCGCTCTCGATCGGGCCGTAACGCACCTCCACCGACGGCGCCTGCGCCGACAGCGCCGCGCCGATGCGGCCCACCTGGCCGCCCGTTTCCTCGTCGAGCTGCGCGTGCGGCGTCACGGTGACGGTGAGCGTTTGCGGCTTCGCCGCGGCGATCTTGCCTGCGCCGCTGCTTGCACCACTACCCGCACCCGCATCGCCGACATTCGCGCCATCGTCCGCGCCGCCGCGCTCGATCAACAGATGCACCGGCTTGCCCGCGTGCGCCTTCACATACGCGATGAAACTGCTTGCGCTGTCAACGGGACGGCCGTCGATCGCGCGCAGGCGGTCGCCCTTTTCCAGCCCGGCCTGCTGCGCGGCGCTGCCCGGCTCGACGCCCGCGATGCGCAGCGTGCCGCCGCCCGCTTCGAGACCGAGCTTCGACATGAAGTCGTCGTCGAGATCCTGACCGGTGAGACGCGAGAGATCGAGCGGGAAATCGTAGGTGCCGGCGCCGTCACGCGCGGAGAGCACCACGCGCCCATGTTCGAGCGCCGTCGGCATGAGCTTCCAGCGCAGGTCGGCCCACGAACGCACCGGTTCGGTGTGGCTGCCGCTGGCATTGCTCACGGAGAGAATTGTTTCGCCACCCTGGAAGCCCGCCTGCGCGGCCGCAGATTGCGCGGGCGGCGCGGCCACGACGGCCACGGGTTCGGTCACGCCGCTCGCGTAGACCGCGCCGAACAGCACGATGGCAAGAATGAAGTTCGCGACCGGACCGGCCGCGACGATGGCGATGCGCTTGCTGACCGGCTGACGGTTGAACGCGTGCGGCAGATCGGCCGCGTCGATCGTCTCGGGCGACTCGCGCTCGTCGAGCATCTTCACGTAGCCGCCGAGCGGCAGCGCGGAGATGGTCCACTCGGTGCCGCTTTTCTTGCTGATCCATTGCACGAGCGGCCGGCCGAAGCCGATCGAGAATCGCAGAACCTTGACGCCGCACAAACGCGCGACGCTGTAGTGCCCATACTCGTGCACGACGACGAGCACGCCGATCGCGACGATAAAAGCCACCAGTTCGGTGAGCAGATTCATATGCGCCTCCTCTGCTGGAAGCAGCACGCAGGTGCTGGAGCGGCGTGCCGCGTGTGTCCCCGGACACGCCCCGGCTCGCCGCTGGGCCCGCTCGCGGGCCCGCCGTCGGACCTTAAGCCGGCACCGGCAGGCTGTCGATGATGGTGTGTGCCGCGCGGCGTGCGGCGGCGTCGGCTTCGAGCACGACTTCAAGGCTCGTGGCGGGACGATTCTGCAGTGCGTTGAGCACGGCGTCGACCGTCTGCGCGATGGCCATGAAGCCGATGCGGCGGTTGAGGAAGGCCTCGACCGCGATTTCGTTGGCCGCGTTGAGCGTGGCGCTCGCCACGCCGCCCTCGTTCAGCGCCTTCATGGCGAGCGCGAGGCACGGGAAACGCGTGTAGTCGGGATGCTCGAAGTTGAGCGTCGCGACCTGCACGAGATCGAGTTGCGCGACGCCCGAATCCACGCGGTCCGGGTAAGCCAGCGCATGCGCGATCGGCGTGCGCATGTCGGGGTTGCCCAGTTGCGCGAGCACCGAACCGTCCGCGTACGAGACCATCGAATGGATCACGCTCTGCGGATGGATCAGCACGTCGATGCGATCGCCCGGCAGATCGAACAGGTAATGCGCCTCGATGACTTCGAGACCCTTGTTCATCATCGTGGCCGAGTCGACCGAAATCTTGCGGCCCATCGACCAGTTCGGGTGCTTGCAAGCCTGCTCCGGCGTGACGTCGACGAGCGTCGACGGTTCGCGCGTGCGGAACGGGCCACCCGAGGCGGTCAGAATGATCTTGGTCACGCCGCCGTGCATGGCCGCTTCGCGCGGCAGGCACTGGAACACGGCGTTGTGCTCGCTGTCGACGGGCAGCAGCACCGCGCCGTTGTCGCGCACCGCGTTCATGAAGATGTCGCCCGACATCACGAGCGCTTCCTTGTTCGCGAGCAGGATGCGCTTGCCGGTCTGCGCTGCCGCGAGCGTGGGTTCGAGGCCCGCCGCGCCGACGATGGCCGCGACCACCGTATCGCAGCCGTCACTCTTCGCGACATCGATGAGGGCCTGCGGGCCGTGCGCCACGAGGGTCTTCGAACCGGCCGCGCGCAGCTTGCGCTCGACGTCCTGGGCCGTTGCGGCGTCGCCGACCACGGCCACTTCGGGCGCGAAACGCAGACATTGTTCGACGAGCTTGTCGCCGTTGCGGTGCGCGGTGAGCGCGTAGATCGAGAAGCGGTCAGGATGACGCGCGACGACGTCGAGCGTGCTGTCTCCGATCGAGCCCGTAGAACCGAGCAGGGTGAGTCGTTTTTGCATTTCCATTTCTCTAGCCGGATGCCTCTTAGCCAAGCAGCAGCATGGCAAGCGGCAGCACCGGCAACAGCGCATCGATGCGGTCGAGCACTCCGCCATGACCCGGCAGGAGGCCGCTCGAATCCTTCACGCCAGCCTGGCGCTTGAGCATCGATTCGAACAGATCGCCGACCACGCTGAACGCGACCAGCACGGTAAGCACGAAGAACGCGCGGCCCAGGCCAAGATGGCCGGCCAGCGCCGAATAAAGCGTGGGTTCGAACGCGTGCAGCGCGAGCGCGGCAGCGGCGACGATCATCACGGCCGCCCAGCCGCCGACGGCCCCTTCCCAGGTCTTGCCGGGGCTGATGGCGGGCGCGAGCTTATGCTTGCCGAATGCCTTACCGGCAAAGTATGCGCCGATATCGGCCAGCCAGACCACCAGCAGCAGCGACAGCACGAAGGCCACGCCCGAGGTGCGCGCGAGCACCAGCGCGTGCCAGCAGGCGCAGAAGATCACGAGCCCTGCGGCCAGCAGGAAGGCGCGCCAGGCGCCCGCGGCGAGCACCGGCTTGCGCACCAGCACATAAGGCCCGGCGACGATCCAGAAGATACCCGCGGCCTGGAACAGCGGCCGCGGCGACGCGAGATGCTCGCTCGCCAGCACGGCCAGCGCGGCGATCAGCGCATAGACGATCGAACCGACCTTGCCAGCCTTGAGCAGACGCGCCCATTCCCACGCGGCGAACGCCACCACGACATGGATCAGCAGGCCAAAGGCGGCCACCGGCGCGAACAGCGTGACCGGCAAAAGCACGGCCAGCAGGACGATCGCCGTGATGACACGGGTCTTTAGCATGAAAGAGAGTCGGCGTTCTGGGACTGAGTGTCGAGTTGCGCGCTGGTGCGGCCGAAGCGGCGCTCACGTTCGGTGTAGGACTCGATGGCGCGGTTGAGCGCGTCGCGATCGAAATCGGGCCAGAACGTATCGGTGAAATAGAATTCTGCGTAAGCGAGCTGCCAGAGCAGGAAATTGCTCACGCGCTGCTCGCCGCCCGTACGGATGAACAGATCCGGCTCGGGCGCATAGCTCATGGCCAGGTACTGGCCGAGCGTGTCCTCGGTGACCGGCACCGGCTCGCCGGCCGCCACGGAGGCTTCGACCAGCTTGCGCGTGGCCTGCAGGATGTCCCAGCGGCCGCCGTAATTCGCGGCGATGGTCAGCGTCAGACGGGTATTGCGCGCCGTCTTGGTTTCGGCGCGGCGAATCAGGTCCTGGATGCGCTCGTTGAACATCGACAGGTCGCCGACCACGCGCAGGCGGATGCCGTTCGCGTGCAGACGCCCTACCTCGCGCTCAAGCGCCGAGATGAACAGGCGCATGAGGAACGAGACTTCGTCGGTCGGGCGCCGCCAGTTCTCGGAACTGAAGGCGAACAGCGTCAGGTATTCGACGCCGCGCTCGACGCAACCTTCGACGACCGCACGCACGGCGTCCACGCCCCGCGTGTGGCCTGCGACGCGCGGCAAGCGGCGTTGCGTCGCCCAACGGCCATTGCCGTCCATGATGATCGCGATGTGGCGCGGCACGGCCGCCACTTCGGGCACGCGAACGGTTGAGCTGGTATAGGTCATGGCCGTCGGACTATAACTGCGATAAGGAAAGAGAAACCCTGGCGGGATGAGAGCCTCGCGGCCTCAAACCGTCATGATCTCGGCTTCCTTGGTCTGGACGAGCTTGTCGATTTCCGAGACGAAGCGGTCCGTCAGCTTCTGGACGTCGTCGCTGCCACGGCGCTCGTCGTCTTCCGAGATTTCCTTGTCCTTCACGAGCTTCTTCAGTTGCTCGTTGGCGTCGCGGCGCAGGTTACGCACGGCGACCTTGGCCGTTTCGCCTTCGTTCTTGACGACCTTCGTGAGTTCCTTGCGGCGCTCTTCGGTCAGCGCGGGCATCGGCACGCGGATCAGATCGCCGTGCGTTGCCGGGTTCAGGCCGAGATCCGACTCGCGGATCGCCTTTTCGATGACCGGAACCATCTTCTTTTCCCACGCCTGGACGCCGATCGTGCGGGCGTCGACGAGCGTCAGGTTGGCCACCTGCGAAATGGGCACCGGCGAACCGTAGTAGTCGACCTGGATGTGATCGAGCAGGCCCGTGTGGGCGCGGCCCGTGCGGATCTTCGCGAGATCGCCCTTGAACGAGTCGATCGAGCGCTGCATTTTCTGCTCGGCGCCCTTCTTGATGTCAGCCACAGCCATTTTGATACCTCCGAACCTTTGTTGCGGTACGGGCCCGCCAGCGCGCATAGAGGGCGGCGCGGCCCGAAATCGATTTCGTGTGAAACGAGAGTTTACACGTGGACGAGCGTGCCTTCGTCTTCGCCCTGAATGATGCGCTTGAGCGCGCCCGGCTTGACGATCGAAAAAACCCGGATGGGCAGCTTCTGATCGCGGCACAGCGCGAAGGCCGTGGCGTCCATCACCTGCAGATTGCGGCCGATTGCCTCGTCGAAGCTGATCGTCGAGTAACGCGTGGCCGTCGGGTCCTTCTTGGGGTCGGCCGAGTAGACGCCGTCGACCTTGGTGGCCTTGAGCACGACTTCCGCGCCCACTTCCGCGCCACGCAGCGCGGCTGCGGTGTCGGTCGTGAAGAACGGGTTGCCGGTGCCGGCCGCGAAGATCACGACCTTGCCTTCCTCGAGCTGACGGATCGCGCGGGGGCGGATGTACGGCTCGACCACCTGGTCCATGCGCAGCGCGGACTGCACGCGCGCCTCGATACCGGCGTGACGCATGGCGTCCTGCAGCGCGAGCGCGTTCATCATGGTCGCGAGCATGCCCATATAGTCGGCGGTCGCGCGGTCCATACCGGCCGCGCCGCCCGCGACGCCGCGGAAAATATTGCCACCGCCGATCACGACTGCGAGCTGGGTGCCGAGCCGCACCACCTCGGCCACGTCTGCCACCATTCGTTCGATCGTGGCGCGGTTGATGCCAAAGGCATCATCGCCCATGAGGGCTTCGCCGGAAAGTTTGAGCAGGACGCGTTTATAGGCGGGTGTGGGCATGGAGGTATCCAGGATCGCGCGCAAAGGGCAATAACTTGAAACTGTAGGGGTGAAATACGGCTTGGGGCAAGCGCCACCAGAAATAGCGAAGATTTGCGCCACGGGGCACAGCGGAAGACCGCTGCGCCCGGCACGAGGCGCCGGGCGTCGCTACATCGGGCGTCGCTACGCTGCCCCACCGCGGCGGAAATGCGCCGCCGCGGCGTACTACGGGACTGCGATGAGACTTTTACTGCGGGTACGGCTCGATAAAGCTAAAGGCTGCGCGGCCCTTATTGCTGCTTTGCAGCAGCGACTTGCGCGGCCACTTCGGCGGCGAAGTCGTCCTGGCGCTTCTCGATGCCTTCGCCAACGACGAACAGCGAGAACTTCTGCACCGACGTGTTAGCCGCCTTGAGCATCTGTTCGATCGTCTGCTTGTCGTTCTTCACGAACGGCTGGTTCAGCAGCGAGACTTCCTTCAGGTACTTCTGCACCGAGCCGTCGACCATCTTGGCGACGATTTCAGCCGGCTTGCCCGATTCGGCAGCCTTCTGTTCGGCGATGCTGCGCTCCTTGGCGATCAGGTCGGCCGGCACTTCGTCCGACGACAGCGAGACCGGCTTCATCGCGGCGATGTGCATTGCCACGTCCTTGCCGACCTGCTCTTCTGCGCCCGTGTACTCGACCAGCACGCCGATACGCGTGCCGTGCAGGTACGAAGCCAGCTGGTTGGCGGTTTCGAAGCGCGCGAAACGGCGGATCGAAACGTTTTCGCCGATCTTGCCGACCAGTGCGAGGCGCACTGCGTCGACCGTCGAGCCTTCCAGCGGCAGAGCCGACAGAGCGGCGACGTCAGCCGGGTTTTGCGTGGCGACCAGTTCGGCCACCGTGTTCGCGAATGCGAGGAAGTCGTCGTTCTTCGCGACGAAGTCGGTTTCGCAGTTCAGTTCGACGACCGCGCCAGCGTTGCCGCCGATGAACGAAGCGATCACGCCTTCAGCCGTGACGCGCGATGCAGCCTTGCTCGCCTTGTTGCCGAGCTTGACGCGCAGGAGTTCTTCAGCGCGTGCCAGGTCGCCGTCGGCTTCCGTCAGCGCCTTCTTGCATTCCATCATCGGCGCATCGGTCTTCGCGCGCAGTTCTGCCACCATGCTTGCGGTAATTGCCGCCATCATTCGCTCCTTGAGTCTGTCTGGTACACGCCGCGCCGCATGCTTCGATGCGGCCGGCTGGAATTCGTTTCCGTTCGAGTCTGTTCTGAAACGCTTTTTTACAGCTGCTTCTACAGGACTACGGTGCCGCGGTGATGACGCGGCGACGAAAGTCGCGGCTTAAAAAAAAGGGGCCTATGGAAAGCCCCCTTTTCTTGCCGGACACGGGGCAGCTTACGCCTCCGAGTTGACCTCGACGAACTCGTCGTCGCCGTCGTTGCCGCGCGCTGCTGCGACGACTTCGTTGACCGAGCTCGCACGGCCTTCGAGGATCGCGTCGGCCACGCCTTCGGTGTAGAGCGCGACTGCCTTGCTGGCGTCGTCGTTACCCGGGATGACGTAGTCGATGCCTTCCGGCGAGTGGTTCGTGTCGACCACAGCGATGACGGGGATGCCCAGCTTGTTGGCTTCCGTCACGGCAATCTTGTGGTAGCCGACGTCGACCACGAAGATCGCGTCCGGAATGCCGCCCATGTCCTTCACGCCGCCGATCGACTTTTGCAGCTTGGCGATTTCGCGTTCGAACAGGAGCGCTTCCTTCTTGCTCATCTTTTCGAGTTCGCCTGCCTCAACCGCTGCTTCCATGTCCTTCAGGCGCTTGATCGAAACCTTCAGCGTCTTGAAGTTGGTCAGCATACCGCCGAGCCAGCGTGCGTTCACGAACGGCATACCAGCGCGCTGCGCTTCCTGGGCGATCGTGTCACGCGATTGACGCTTCGTGCCGACGAACAGGATCGTGCCACGGTTCGATGCCAGCTGACGCACGTACTTCAGTGCGTCGTTGTACATCGGCAGCGTCTTTTCGAGGTTGATGATGTGAATCTTGTTGCGATGACCGAAGATGAAGGGGGCCATCTTCGGGTTCCAGAAGCGCGTTTGGTGACCGAAGTGGACACCGGCTTCCAGCATTTGGCGCATGGTAACTGCCATGAGAATTTCTCCGCTAGGGTTTGGGTCTTAAGCCGGCTGCCGTATCGTAGCGCCCTCCGCCTCAGCGGATGAGCGCCCGACACCCTGGGTGCGCCGGCTCGCGATTTAAAAAAATGTCGCCTGCTGCTCTGCTACTGCTTTTTGCCACTACTTATTACTGCATTGCGCCCGCGGCGACTGCGGACTCAGCCGCCCCGCTACGCCATTCATCCATGCTAGTTATGGATTGAAA
The DNA here is from genome assembly GCF_914484835.1 of Paraburkholderia tropica. GTDB lineage: Bacteria > Pseudomonadota > Gammaproteobacteria > Burkholderiales > Burkholderiaceae > Paraburkholderia > Paraburkholderia tropica_A. The sequence goes on along the minus strand of NZ_CAJZAR010000032.1, from coordinate 4,805 downwards.
GAATACGGGGAGCGACTTAGCCGAAGATTATAGCACGCGAAATCAGAGCCGCTCAAGCCAGCTATTACCCTCGCAGAACGGACGGCAGCGGGTGGCGCTCCCGACTCCACCGCGGCGCAATCCGGCGGCAAACCAGACCCAAGCCAGCACCAAACCCGCCCCAAGCCGGCGACGATACAGCGGCGATCCCCCCAGTATTAGCCCAGCGACCGCCGGGATAAGGTGCGATAATTCGATATTCGACTGCATTTTCGGGCGCACACCATGGCCATTTCGATCAAGAACGAACACGACATCGCGCAAATGCGCGTCGCCTGCCGCCTGGCAAGCGAGGTGCTCGACTACATTACGCCGTTCGTCGTCGCGGGCGTCACGACCGGCGAGCTCGACCGCCTCTGTCACGAATATATGACCAACGTGCAGGGCACCGTGCCCGCGCCGCTGAACTATCAGCCGCCCGGCTACCCGCCCTACCCGAAGGCGATCTGCACCTCGGTCAACGACGTGATCTGTCACGGTATTCCGGGCGACAAGGCGCTGAAGAACGGCGACACGCTCAATATCGACATCACCGTCATCAAGGAAGGCTATTTCGGCGACACGAGCCGCATGTTCATCGTCGGCGAAGGCTCGATTCTCGCGAAGCGCCTCGTGCAGACCACGTATGAGTGCATGTGGCTCGGCATCGACCAGGTGCGTCCGGGCGGCCATCTCGGCGACATCGGTCATGCGATCCAGCGTTACGCCGAATCGCAAGGTTATAGCGTGGTGCGCGAATACTGCGGCCACGGCATCGGCACGGTGTTCCACGACGAGCCGCAGGTGCTCCATTACGGCCGCGCCGGCACGGGCGTGGAACTGCTGCCGGGCATGATCTTCACGATCGAGCCGATGATCAACGCCGGCCGCCGCGACATCCGCACCATGCCGGACCAGTGGACCGTCAAGACGAAGGACCGCAGCCTCTCGGCGCAGTGGGAACACACGGTGCTCGTGACCGAAACCGGTTACGAAGTGCTGACGGTATCGGCGGGCACGCCCGCCAAGCCGGCGATCGTCGCGCAAATGGCGGGCAGCGTAGCCTGATCGCCGATTGAGCGCACGGGTCGGGCGGCGGCGGTTCGCGTGAGTCTGGCGCCGCACTTGCCGCCCAAACGCCGGGGCGCCCGAGCGCCATCAGGGAATGAGTAGTGGAAGTAGTCGGCCGGAAGGCGCGCCGCAGCGCCGCCGGCCACGCAGCCAGGCATCATGAATGCGAGCCGGCGTCGAACGCCCCGCCCGCGGTAGTTCACGCAGTTCAGTTCAGGCAAGACCATGCAGTGACGGCGCCTGTGCGCGCCAGCGGCGCCCCCGCCCGGCGGCCCGCCGCCCCGACCCATCGACCGCGCCCCGTGCGCCAACCATCGTCCAGTTCCAGTTCATGAGCGTTCTCGCCGCCGCACCCGATACGTCGTCGCTGAGGTCCGATTACAAGGCCGCCAAGGCCCAGTTGCTCGAACGGTTCAAGACCGCCTCCAACGTCGACACGCTGATGCGCGCCCTCGCCCGCACCACCGACGACACGCTGCGCAGCGCCTGGAACCTGTGCGAGCTGCCGCCCTCGCTCGCGCTCGTCGCCGTGGGCGGCTATGGGCGCGGCGAGCTTGCGCCGTTTTCCGACGTCGACATCCTCGTGCTGCTGCCCGACGACGAACCGCTCGCGCCGCTCGAAGCGCGCATCGAGCGCTTCATCGGCCTCGCGTGGGATCTCGGGCTGGAGATCGGCAGCAGCGTGCGCAGCGTCTCGCAGTGTCTGGAAGAAGCGGCCAACGACGTGACCGTACGCACGTCGCTGCTCGAAGCGCGCCGCCTGACCGGCAGCGCGACGCTGTTCGGCGACTTCGCGCAGCGCTACCGCGACGCCATGGACCCGCGCGCGTTCTTCCAGGCGAAGGTGCTCGAAATGCGCCAGCGCCACGCGCGCTTCCAGGACACGCCCTACTCGCTCGAACCGAACGTCAAGGAAAGCCCCGGCGGCCTGCGCGATCTGCAACTGATTATCTGGATGACCGAGGCGGCCGCGTTCGGCAGCAGCTGGAAGGAGCTCGACGAGCGCGGCCTGATCACCGGCCGCGAAGCGCGCGAACTGCGCCGCAACGAGACCTTCCTGAAGACGCTGCGCGCGCGCCTGCACGTCATCACGGGACGCCGCCAGGACATTCTCGTGTTCGACCTGCAGACCGCCGTCGCCGAAAGTTTCGGCTTCAAGGCCAGCGGCTCGCGTCGCGCGAGCGAACAGCTCATGCGCCGCTACTACTGGGCGGCCAAGGCGGTCACGCAGCTCGCGAGCATCCTGATCCAGAACATCGAGGCGCAACTCTTTCCGAGCACGAGCGGCATCACGCGCACGCTGTCGGCGCATTTCGTCGAGAAGCAGGGCATGCTCGAAATCGTCACCGACGATGTCTTCGAGCGCGATCCGCACGCGATCCTCGAAGCCTTCCTGCTCTACGAACAGGTGCCCGGCGTGAAGGGCCTGTCGGCGCGCACGATGCGCGCGCTCTACAACGCGCGCGACACGATGGATCAGCACTGGCGCCGCGACCCGGAAAACCGCCGCCTGTTCATGGAAATCCTGCGCCAGCCCGCCGGCATCACACACGCCATGCGGCTGATGAACCAGACGAGCGTGCTCGGGCGTTATCTGCTCAATTTCCGGCGCATCGTCGGGCAGATGCAGCATGACCTCTACCACGTCTACACGGTCGATCAGCACATCCTGATGGTGCTGCGCAACATGCGCCGCTTCGCCGTGGCCGAGCACGCGCACGAATATCCGTTCTGCAGCCAGCTGATCGCGAACTTCGAGCGCCCGTGGGTGCTGTACGTGGCGGCGCTGTTCCACGACATCGCCAAGGGCCGCGGCGGCGATCACTCGCAGCTCGGCATGGCCGATGCGCGCCGCTTCTGCCGCGACCACGGCATCGAGCGCGAGGACGCCGACCTGATCGTCTGGCTCGTCGAGCAGCATCTGACGATGAGCCAGGTCGCGCAGAAGCAGGACACGAGCGATCCGGAAGTGGTCAAGCGTTTCGCCGATCTGGTGGGCACGGAGCGTCGCCTTTCCGCGCTTTATCTGCTGACGGTCGCCGATATCCGCGGCACCAGCCCGAAGGTCTGGAACAACTGGAAGGGCAAGCTGCTCGAAGACCTCTACCGCGCGACGCTCGCGGTGCTGGGCGGCGCCAAGCCCGATGCGCATTCCGAACTGAAGACGCGCCAGGAACTGGCGCTCGCGCTGCTGCGCCTGGAGACCGTGCCGGAAAATGCGCATCGCGCGCTCTGGGACAAACTCGACGTGGGCTATTTCCTGCGCCACGACGCCGCCGACATCGCCTGGCAAACGCGCGTGCTGTACCGCCACGTGGAGACGCCGTCGCCCGTCGTGCGCGCGCGCCCCTCGCCGGTTGGCGAAGCGCTGCAGGTGCTGGTCTACGCGAAGGACCGCCCGGATCTGTTCGCGACCATGTGCGCGTACTTCGACCGCAGCGGCCTGTCCGTGCTGGACGCGCGCGTGAGCACGACGCGCCACGGCTACGCGCTGGACAACTTCATCGTCGCGAATACCGAGGATGAAGTGCATTACCGCGATATCGCGAACCTCGTCGAGCAGGAACTCGCCGAGCGCCTCACGGCCGAAAGCCATGTGCTGCCGGAGCCGTCCAAGGGCCGCCTCTCGCGCCTGTCGCGCACCTTCCCGGTGACGCCGCGCGTCGACCTGCGGGCCGACGAGCGCGGCCAGTACTACATCCTGTCCGTGTCGGCGAACGACCGGCCGGGCCTTCTTTATTCGATCGCGCGCGTGCTGGCCGAGCACCGGATTGGCGTCCAGGCGGCGCGAATCAATACGCTCGGCGAGCGCGTCGAGGACGTGTTCCTGCTGGACGGGTCGGGACTTTCCGATAACCGTCTGCAGATCCGCGTCGAAACGGAATTGCTGCGCGCGATCGCAGTCTGAATGCAACACCGAGCAACATCGAAATACCTGGAATCATGCGAGCCAAACTGACAGCCAAGCACCCGCGCCCGACTACCCCGGAACGCGCCCCCGTCCGCCGCGGCGCCACGACCGCGCGCAAGCCGGTGCGTCCGGCCGAGGCGAAGCCTTTCGCCCCGCCGACGGGGCCCAAGGGCGCGTCGTCGAAACCGTCGCGCCCGCCGCGTGACGGCGATGCGCGTCCCCCGCGACGCGCCGACGGCGATCAACGCGGCGAACGCGGTTTTTCGCGCGGCCGTGGTGAGGGTGAGGAGCGTCGGTCGTTCCAGCGTCGCGATGAGGGTGGTGAGCGCCGGCCGTTCCGTCCGCGTGAGGAAGGTGGCGAGCGCCGGCCGTTCCAGCGACGTGATGAGAGTGGTGAGCGTCGTGAATTCCGTCCGCGTGAGGACGGTGGTGAGCGCCGTCCGTTCCAGCGTCGTGATGAAGGTGGTGAGCGTCGCGAATTCCGTCCGCGCGAGGAAGGTGGTGAGCGCCGTCCGTTCCAGCGACGTGATGAGGGTGGCGAGCGTCGTCAGTTCCGGCCGCGTGAGGAAGGCGGCGAACGTCGCCCGTTCCAGCGTCGTGATGAAGGCGGCGAGCGTCGCGAATTCCGTCCGCGCGAGGAAAGCGGCGAACGTCGCCCGTTCCAGCGACGTGATGAAGGTGGCGAACGTCGTCAGTTCCGTCCGCGCGAAGAAGGTGGTGAGCGCCGTCCGTTCCAGCGTCGCGATGAAGGTGGTGAGCGTCGCGAATTCCGGCCGCGCGAAGAAGGCGGTGAGCGCCGTCCGTT